>NZ_KV440953.1:3086791-4286791 GCF_001636425.1 Heyndrickxia acidicola | reverse complement strand
TGCTCCGAGACTATTTTCAGATTCCTTTTTTTTAAAGTACATAAAGAATTTATCAAGAGTAATGGTAGTATCTTGTGGTTTAATGTATACATTGTCTACTCGTAAAGATATTAGAGAACATTTTAAGAATAGCTTATCAAAAGCAACTACAGTTTTTGATGATGTTAGTGATGTTTTGTTAGATAAAGGGTTATATACAAGACCCCCATTCATTGAACCGCCGAAGAAATCGGACTTTGTTGAAGATAAAGATTATCTAAATGGTATAAATTTGTTTGGAAACCAAAGATATTTAAACGCAGTTGAAATATCTCATTTATATGGAAACATTGAAGCAAATGTAATAGGCAAAGCGTTAGCCAAAGGTTTCGGTCAAACAGCAGATTATAAAGAAGTTCGTGAATTCATGCAAAAATCAGCAGATTTATCTGATAAAATTATTAATGAACATACACAATTTTTAACAGGTAGTGACCTTTCTGCCCCTATGCCAACAGAAACACAAGTTTTTAGCTCCTCACACCCTCCGTTTTCCGATAAATTGATGATGTATCAAATAACTATTTTATCGGCAGCTGGACTTTCTGATTATGCTACGTCATTAGCTACTAGTCAGAGGAATGATTTAAAAAGACATTACTTGGATTTGATAGTTGATACTGCAAAATTAGCAAAAAAAGCTGAATCTCTAATGGTTGAAAATAAATGGAAAGAGCAACCACCTCAACAAGATAAAATAAAATATTAAAGATTGACCACCAGTGTTATAAGTTTAAACTTTCACTGTCTGTATAGCAGACAGTTTTTATTTTTTAGCTGCCGTTTACTTCAGTTAGTTATGAACAAAAAACAAGAGTTTGTGAAGAATTGCACTTAAACTAAAGGGTGCATATGTTAAATAGGACAGGTTGCTGCGGCAGCAGCCTTTTTCTTATGGAACGGGCAGGTTAGCTCAATAGGAATATACATACTTTCAAATTAATTTTTGAATGGCGGATGAAAGCTCAGTATATTGTTAATCAATATGTTATACTGTAGTGAACCTTTAAAGCTTAGAAACATTTTACAGTACCTGTTTTAGATTCCTACTCGATCGTTGAGTAGGTTTTTTTATTTAAGAAAGAATAATCTAGAAATACATAAAAAAACAGGCTCTATTAAATAGGGCCTGTTTGTATAATTTTATTTAGATTAAGCTTTTTGAACGTTAGCAGCTTGATCTCCACGAGGTCCTTGCTCAACGTCAAATGTTACTTTTTGACCTTCGTCTAAAGATTTGAAGCCTTCACTTTGGATAGCTGAGAAGTGTACGAATACGTCGCCTCCATTAGCACGCTCGATAAAACCAAAACCTTTTTCTGAATTAAACCATTTAACTGTACCTTGTTCCATTTTTGTTGCCTCCTAGTGTGTAACCACACAATGTGTTACTATCCTTGCCCAAAGTGATCATCAAGACGAAAAGTCGATACTTATCCTATCCTTTACACCGAACAAAAATAATTCTTTTTTATCATAACAGAAAATGAAAAAGCTTGCAAACTCTTGCGGCTTCGTTGATTTCTTTTAATCATTATATACTTGTACTTAGGGGAAATTTGATAGGTTAGCGAAAAAATTGTGGTTGGAAACCATCGTTATACTCTTCCTAGAAGCTTGTGGTAATAGAGAAAATGGTTTACCCTTTTTTAGGGAGTGAAAATGTTTGAAGGATTTCAGATATTCATTACAAGGGAATAATCGAGTTTGCATAAGAGCCATTGATTGTTCATTCACAATTAAAAGTAATTTATATCAATGGAGCAGCCGGAAAATTTTTTAGAGCTTCCAAGGAAATAGTAATTGGGGTAAGCCCCTTTAGATATATTTCGAGATATTCCTAAATTAGTCATAGAAAAAGAATAGCAGAGGTCTATAATCATCCCGCATTCTTTCTATAGCAGCAAATGCCGATTCAGAATTTCAGTGACAATAACCATTATTGGAATCTTTTTTTCACATTAGTATGGGAGTGTGGAAGGATATTGTTTATTGCAAGATGCTTGGTTAATAACCGGGTAAAATGACTAAAACTAACTCGATAGGTAAATCAATTTAGAATAATAATGGAGTGATTTTATGAGTAAAGCTAAAGGAAAAGGCGGTACAGGGAGAGGAACAGACAAGAAGGGCTGGAATCGTTGGCAAGCTAGTGCAAACAAAAAAAAGAGTGCAAAACCCTATATAAGTAAAGGTACAAAGGTTGTTAAAAATGACCCCACGAGCAATAGTTAAAGTCACTTATCCGACATATAGATGAATGTGGAACAAATACAGCATACGAGGTACCTTTAAGTGGACTATACGGCTGCCAGTATTGGGAGCTGTTTTCTGCTTGCGTTAACAAAGCAGGTTAGTGACAAATAAAAAACTGAGCAATTGCTACTAACGGGTTCGGTTTTGGAGTACAAACAGTGAAATAACATTATAAATAGAGGTTTAATTCGCAAATGAATTAGACCTTTTATTTTTATTGATATAAAAGGAAAATTGATAATTTAACTCACCATTTCGCACTATAATTCGCATACCAATTCACAAGAGTCTGATAGACAACATACTCCTGCGAATTGGTATGTTAAAACGTATGCGAATTGGGTGTGCAGGAAAGGATTCGATAACGTCTGCTTAGCGACTCGATATCACTAAAAAAACTTATAACGATAAACGACATAATTTATATGCAATAGAAACGAGAAAAGACCGATTAAGCTTAATCAGTCTTTTCGGTTCCGAATATTACTTATTAAACTAACGCACCCGTTAGTTGCACAACCATTATTTTATTACAAGACTATGTTAATTCTCAATATTGATTTTCAGCCAAAACTATAACCGCCCCGTTAAGGGCGGTTTATTAAGCTATCGTTTTCCGTTACCGGAATACCTTGTACGGCTATTTCTCCAACTCATAGCGAGCCGCGATAATGCCCGACTTGAGCGTTCGGCTGGACAGCAGCTTGAGCCTGATTTTCTCACCGCCGCCGTCGAAAACCGATTTTCCGCCACCCAGGACGACCGGACAAATTGTAAGCAGGAATTCGTCAATCAGGCCGAGCTTAAGCAGCGTCTTCGCCGCTCCCGGGCTGCCGAAGATAACGAGATTTTTGCCGGGTTGCTCCTTGAGTACCTTGATTTCCTCTGCGATATTGTCCTTGATCAGCATTGTATTGTTCCATTCCACCTTGTCCATCGTGCCGGAAATGACGATCTTCTTAACATCCTGGAGCCATTTGGCATGCTCCTTTTCATGCCTCGTTGCATTCGGATCTTCCAGCACTGTGGGCCAGTAGCTCTCCATCATGCGATACGTCGTCCGTCCGTAAACGGGAACTCCTACTTCGGCTACGACCTCCTCAGCGTATTTCTCAAATTCCTCGTTGTACGGAATCCAATCGAGTCTTCCGTTCGAATCCGACGCATACCCGTCCGTGACACATGCATGAACAATACTAGTTTTCTCATGTTCGTTTCTCCTCCGATTTCGAATTTATTTTGTACGATTTTTTTGGCCGTTGGCCAGCGTTTCATCATGCTGTTACGTTCATTATAGGTCATTACGTTACGTAAGATTCAAGTGGAAATCTGAATTTTTTTGATCACAACAATGTTGCACAAAACTGCCCCGTTAGTAACATAAGAAAAAGGCTACCGCGGGCAACCCCACTGTTTAACACAAGCAACCATTAGTGGAAAAAAGTTTTCTCTTTTTTATTTGGCAATATCACTTTCATAAGGATTAGAGTACAAATCTACATCAAATTCAGCTTCAATAGTGGAAGCGAATTTGATGGTGTCTTTATCCAGATAAAAAGCAGGGGTATTTCCCTGCTCTATTTTGACAACGATAAAGAATTTACACTCCACAGAATATGTCTCTTTAATTTCGTTAATCGTTGATGACTTATTTTGTATTTTACCTACAATTTCTTGGAGTTGGTCATTTACATCACGTGAAAGTTGGTAGCCTGTTCCTAAATCCCAACTCGTCTCTTTTCTGTAACGAACAGTGGAACGATTGGGAATTAAATCACCTTTTTTATAAGCTTCAGTAGGCATTACTTCTAACTTTTTAGTAACGTCATCTATTGGAAAGTCATCTCCATACAAGCTGAAATAAACATTTACTTGAGTTTTATTCAAGCATAATTTCCCCTCTCAATAAGACTCATTTTGCATCTTTTAGATACAATTATAATACCATTCCTTCTTCCACTAACCTGCCCGTTCGTATTATAAGGTTAACCAGAATGCTAAATATTTCTGGTTGACCTTATTTATTTTGGTCTTATTATATCAGTAGCCAGGGTAGAACGTAACTGCCCGTGGGGCTTAGACCCCGTCAGCTAAACCGTTCACCCCCTACTTGTAGAAACATGATTGAGGCTGGTTGGGACATCGATCTCGCATAACAAGCGAAGCTGTGACACTGCAGGGAGGATTTAGGGGCACTGGTAAATATGAATGCTTAGGAGGAATGAAAATGAATCCAGTCGTCGGTCTGGATGTATCAAAAGGAGAAAGTCAGGTTCAGGCTTTTTTAGAGAAAGGCAAACCATTTCGTAAGAGTTTTAAGGTTTCTCATAACTTGGAGGGTCTTAGTTTACTTGTAGAGTTTCTGGAGGAGGTGAAGAATGAAACAGGCCAAAAGCCACCCATCGTACTGGAAGCAACCGGGCACTATCACTCCCCTGTTGTTCAATACTTGGAGGACCGTGGATATTTATTGATAATCATTAATCCATTGATTTCTTATAAGGCTAAAAGTTCAAGCCTTCGGAAAGTAAAGACAGATGCGATTGATGCATACCATCTCTGCGAGCTATTTTATAAAGAGGACCTTGAGCCGTATAAAAAGCGAGGAGTTCAACTTTTAAACCTTCGGAACCTTACTAGACAGCATGAGAATATTACTGGGGTATTGATTCAAACTAAACTACAATTTCAAGCCATTCTGGATCAGGTCTTCCCTGAATACAGAGGTGTTTTTGGTGACTTATATTCGATAGTATCATTATTGACTCTTTTAACGTTTACCTCATCTCAAGATATATTGGAGGCAAGTGTAGAAACTGTTGCCGACAAAATAAATGAATTATGTAAAAGTCGTTCCTCTCGATGGGCTAAAGAAAAAGCTATTCAACTAAAGGCTGCAGCAGAACGAAATCCGTTTGAAAAAACAGTTTATCAGAGTCATATTTTAAGTCTCGGTATGTATATAAACATCATTCTTCAATACAAAGGGCACCTATCCAAGTTAGAGTCAGAGATAGATGCCCTCGCTAAAGAAGTTGAAGAATATACTATTATCAAATCTATCCCTGGTATCGGAGAAAAGATCGCGGCAACGATCATTTCAGAAATTGGGGAGATAGATCGATTTACTGATCCCAAAAAGTTGGTCGCTTTCGCTGGTGTGGATCCTAGTGTATTCGAATCTGGTAAGTTTACCGCCACGAAAAATCGAATCACGAAAAGAGGATCCAGCAGGCTTCGTCACGCCTTATATATGGCTGTTCGATGTGCGATACGTGACTGTCGTAAGAGTAAAACAAGCGACGAAATCATTCCACGAAACAAGAAGTTACGGGAGTTCTATGATAAGAAACGTGCAGAAGGCAAACCTTTTAAAGTAGCTGTTATTGCCTGTGTAAACAAGCTCTTACATTGGATTTATGCCATACTTAAAAGCAAAACAACTTTCCAAGATATAGCCTAGAATCTAATTCCAACTAAATAACGTAAAACCTTCCAACTCTAGATTAACGGAGGGTTATTTGGCATGCCTATTTTTAGTATATCACTTGGTTTTTAAAATTTTTATTGAAAAATATTGACAAACTATTAGCTGGTTTAGCTTACCAAAGAAAAAGTGACCTCCGTAGCGTTCAAAACCGATTATAGGACAGTAAGTTTTTCCTATTTAACCTAGTGGTTCTAAACCGAATCTTAGGTTACGCTGCTTTAGATACTGGTTTAATTCTACTACCGCTAGCTCTAGCATCGGGCGTTATGATGCCAATCGGAGGGCGTTTCAACAAAAAATGGTTCCACTCATTCAAGATCAATGAGTGGAACCATTTTTGTTTTTTTGCTAGTTATGTCCCAGCCCCATTCCTTGTATAGGTCTATAAACATTATTGAACGCAATTTTGGGAAATATGACAGTATTAGAACCCGTTACGCCGAGGTAACTTCTTTTTTCCTTTATAAACATCTAGAAGGATAGATTACACGACATCCTAATTTTATTTTTGGAGTTGCTTTAATACATCATGTATTTCTTTCGGTTCAAGACGCTTTTTGAAATCAGGATCCAAATGAGCGAGACGAATCACACCGTTCATATCAATAACAAATGTTCCTGTTACAGGCAATGTCCAGGATTCGTCTGCGTTAATTTGTGGAAGATTTAGTTGGTCTCCCATAGTTTTATACAAATTGATTAAGTAATTCGGTAACCGGTATGCCAGGTTATAATTTGTGGCAACCTTACTTCCTACGTCGCTTAATACTTGGAAAGTCAGGTCATTTTTATCTTGCGTGTCAAGTGATGCGTCAGGTGATTGTGGGCTAATGGCAAATAATTGAGCACCAGCTTCATGAATTTGATCAAGGACTTGCTGATACGCTCTTAATTGCATATTGCAATAAGGGCACCACCCTCCTCTGTAAAATGTAACAATGGCAGGTCCTTTTTTTAGCTCCTCTGAAAGTTTCACGTTCATACCTGTTGCGTTTGGTAAATCAAAATCAGGTGCCTTATCGCCTTCGTTTAGCCCTTTTGCAAAATCATTTTCTTCAATTTCTTTAATAGATTTGTCAAATAACGCCAATACATCAGGAGGGAAGTTATTCTTTGATTCCTCTGATAAGTTTAATAATCTTTTGGCTAAGTTTTCCACGTAAAAAACCTCCTATAAAAATTTTTAGTTGCTTTTTACAGCAATGATTAAAACTAATTAAACGATAATTCTTCTCAACAAAACGATAGTTAAAAAATTTTCTCAGTAGCATTTGAGCTTATTCACCTTGGACGTACACCATCGAATTTTTGAATGTCTCATCTGCTGTAACAGCATCAATGAAAATTTATGCTTTGATAAGGGAAGAACAGGATTTTTTTAACAATCGGTCTTGAAAAAAAATTAGATAAAAAACGTTAGTGTAACTTTATAAATATCTTCTAACACGGTGCGGTCGGGCATGTGCTCTTTATCATTTAAAGAGATTCCATTAAGATGTCTACAATCTCTTTTAACTTTACTTGGTCTAGTTCATCAAAGCGATTTTTTTCTGGGGAATCAATATCAAGAACCCCAAGGAGCTGCCCTTCTTTTAGTATCGGTATCACGATTTCAGATTGGGTTGCAGAATCACAGGCAATGTGACCAGGGAATTGATTGACATCATCTACCCGGATGGTCTCCCCTTTCATTGCAGCAGCTCCACAAACTCCTTTACCAAGAGGAATCCGAACACAAGCAGGAAGACCTTGAAATGGGCCTAAAACAAGTTCATCATTACTGTCCATTAAATAAAATCCTACCCAATTGATACGATCTAAAAATTGGTTTAAAAGTGCGGATGTATTGCTAAAATTCGCAATTCGATTTTTCTCATCATATAATAAAGCCTTTAATTGTTTTTTTAAGAGTTCATAATTTTCAAGGCGGCTTCCTTTATACATTTCGACGTTAAACATGCTTTTTCACCTACCCTTCATAAATATTATATTAATTATCAAAACCACAAGGAAATGGGCATAATTCCTGGACATTTTCACAAAAAATCCCTAGTGGAGTCAAAGAATCATCCAGATAATTCTTTGGAATTAAACAGCGAAGTTGCAGTATTTATATAATGGCTTCTTTTGAAATTTCTTTATATCTGTCAAGGTTATTTTTTGAGGATCACAGTCGAGAATATAGCTCCTGCAGATTACTTCTTTCGTCAACTAGACGAGTGATTTTCATCATAGAAGTAGGATGATATAAAAAGAAGGAATTTCAGATAGGGGTACCACCCAATACCCATCAAGCTAAGCACAACTCGTACCTCTGTTGCTCCCAGCATTAAAACTCTTCCCTTGAGATTAAGTTAATTTTAGTATTTCTGGCTAATTAAACAATAAAATTTTTTTGGAGTGTTTACTCCATTTTTCTCGCAAATCAATCTTAACGATATTTTTTTGGATTGTCAACTCCATTTTTGTTATACTAAAAGTATGGAAAAACAAAATGAAGTTAAGAAACTAAAAAGAAGGCTAACGAAAAAGGGAGAAGAGACTCGTACTCGAATTGTTACCGCCGAAGCCAAATTGATGTTTGAACAGGGTGTTGCTGGTACACGCGTGGAAGACGTTCAGAAAGAGGCTCAAGTTAGCTCGTCCCAGTTATATCATTATTTCAAGGAAAAGCGAGAGCTAGTTCATGCTGTTATTATTTATCAGACTGAACAAGTGATGAGTATGCAAGAGTCTTTGGTGATCCATCTAGATAGCATGGAGGCGCTACGAACCTGGCGTGACGCAATCGTACAGCTTCAGAATGACCGGTAATGCCTAGGGGGATGTCCAATAGGCTCACTTGCCAGTGAATTATCAGACGCTGAGCCGGAAGCTCGATCTGAGCTCGCAGCTGGATTTTTGAAGTGGGAGTGAAGAGTACAGTACCCAAATGGAACTTGCTCGCCCATTCAAGCAGCAGGGGAAGGTCCTTTAAATAATTCTCATATTGCAAATCATACATCGCTGGGTCCTTGTATTTCTCCATATTATCCTCAAATATTTTTCTATTTACGTCCATTCAGTCTCACACACCTTATAAAATACAATGTTTTCCAATCTATCTTCTATAAAGTGTTGAATAAATCCTTCTTCCACTCCCTCAGTTTAATACGATTTTCTCCCGAATACTCGCTTTTTCGCAGGATTTCATAACCATTGATATAGGAATAACAATTAAATGAAATGAGGTCAGATCATTAAGGCTTCGTGAAGGCATAGTTAAATAGAGGAGTAAAGTGTAACTCCACAATTTACCATATAATGTACATGCTCCACGCCGCCCCTGGAGGCTTTCCCTCCCATGTCTCAACGGGTCAATCGCCCTCTCATTCCTTCGTCATGCCTATCCAAGGGGTGGAGGCCAGTTATGCTAAACTGATGGGTCCGTGCCCTTTCGTGCAAGAAATCTGGTACTCCGTACATATTTGAAATCCTACGAATAAGCCAACATTCGGTAAAAACAAGTTTATATTATACATATCCATCCTTAAAGGGGACGAAAAATCATCGCTTCTGTAATTATTAGGCCGCCAACGGTGATAATGGTTGAAGTTTATCAGGACAATAGATTTCATTACGTCGAGAAATACCTACAAAAATTCTTGCCAACTTTCCAATTAGCTTCATAATGGATTTCATTTTCTTCATTTTTTTACTTTAACATTATGAGAATGTAATGCTTTAAATTCTTGGTTGTTCATGACAAGGCTCATTGTTGCTAAGTAAAGGAATCGTCGCAATCTCGATCTTCCGCGTTTAGAAATGACAATTTGGCCTTTCCACTTTCCTGAACTTGCTTCAGCTAGATGCAATCCTGCATGCCTTAGTAGAGAATTACCGTGGGAGAAACCACTTAAATCTCCTGCCTCACCTAATATGCCAGCCAAAGATATTTCACTAATTCCTTTGATGGTAAGCAGTTTCTTAGCGAAAGGAATTTTGTTTAACGCTTCGGTAACTTGTTGTTCAACTCTTTCGAGTTGTGTTACAGCTAAATCATATTCCTCTAATAACTGTTCTAAATGAAATTTATATGCATCAAGTGCTTGTCTAGTACCGACAGATTTCTTAGCTAATTGAAGGAGTAATAGGGCTTTTTTTAATCCAGGCTGCCTTTTCATTATAGATTTCCAACCTGCAATAACCTCGTGAGGCTGCATAGTCTCTAAGTCCATGGGGGACGGAAATAAACGGAGGGTTGCGATTGCCCCCTTAGCCTTAATATCTTTAAACACCTGTCGGAGCTCAGGAAAAACAATATCTACCCACCGATTTAATTGATTGATAGAGCTAACAAGGCGTTTAACTACTACATCACGGTTAGACATAAGAACCCTTAGTTTTTCGAATGATTATGTTGTGTACCTAATCTCTGAGTAGTAACCGTTCTTCACCATATCTGCTATAACTAAAGCATCCTTTTTATCGCTTTTTGACTGGGTATTATCACGGTTTTCTTTATTCTTTTTTACTAAATGAGGGTTTCTGTTACAACCTCAATATCTTGTTTAGAAAGCCATTTTGAAAGATTGATCCAGTAGTGTCCAGTTGGTTCCATCCCAACAATAGCTTCATCTAGGTTGTTTAATCTTTGAAGATGTTTAATCTTTGAAGATGTTTAATCCATTTTAGTAAACTAGCAAATCCTTCTTCATTATTATTGAATGTAAGTGGATCACCGACTACAATTCCACGGAAATTTACGGCTCTGGCCACGTGAAATTGTTGGGCTATATCCACGCCAACAACAAGATGTTTAACGGAAATTCTTTCTATCAGTTGATTTTGTTTGTTTTGCATTTTAAACTTCATAGTAGGGTTCCTCCTAAGGTTGTGAGTTAGAGTGGTGTCTATACTCATATCTTACTGAGGAGCCCTATTTTTTTCAAAGAATGCTAACTGGGTACGTTCGTGGAAAAAGCTCCACAATTAACACTACAATTAGCTTAGTTCAATGGGGACTAGGCTATTTTGATTTTCTAAAGGAAAACGCACCGCATATACGGTGCGAATAGATATGCATTTTTAGTTGTAAAATCAAGTTTTGTGATAGGAAACAGAACCCGTTAGCTTATCACGGTCATACTCAAATCCTCATTAACACAAAGGCTATCTCTGGTATTTTGAAAGCTTGGAAGACACGGAGCTTTCCTGTTTTACAGGTTTTTTAATTTTTAAATTGGATGCCCAGGAGATGCGGGATTCGTACTTTTGGGTGTATTCATTGCTGACAAGAGTTTGTAAACGATCTTTGTTTTTCTCGAGGGATTCCTCAAGAGCAAATAGTCTGCGCGAAGGAAATGGCAGACCGGCTAAAACGGTGGTGATCGTAGGGTCCGTTTCCGTGACATAGGTTCCTTCAAATAATTGCAGCGGTTCTCCTACTCTTTCAAATATGGCCGGCACATTAATCAGCTTGGTGAAATGCTCAGGACCTTCAAAAATAAGGCCGGCCCGAATAACGCCTGTTGATTCTACAGGGCAAAAGATCGAATTGGCCCAGGAACGATGGATTTTGCTGGTCACATCTGAAGTGGATTTGGCGTCTGTAACGACGGTTGAAGAGATGATCGTAACACCTCTTGTATTAAGAATATTAATAAGGTCCGTCTCATCCAGATTCCCGTAAAAGGAGCTTTTCTGTGTAATCTGCAATACGCTGTTTATGGCCTCCATTACCTGATGATTCGATGCAGCATAAATCTGCTGCTTGCTGGATTGTGGATTCATCTTGCGCACTTGATCATTGTCTACCAGAAATACTGAAGCAAGCCCCTCTATTTTGGAAAGCTCCTGGACACATTCAGCTGTATTGATTCGATTGCCCGCAAGCACGTTTCGCTCTGGTACAATCGCAATCGCACCCACACTGATATCAGGCAGCTGGTCTGTTAATAAATCAATTAATAACGGGCTCATACCCGACCCGGTACCCCCATCTGTAGAAAAAGCCACCAATAGCAGATTGATATCTTTAAAGGATTGCTTTACAAACGAAATGATCTCGAGATAGTGATCCTGAATCGCTTTTAGCCCTATTGAGCGGTCCTGCCCTGCTCCATTATATCCCGGCACAAAATACTTCTTCTCCACTCTTGTGTTCACTAAGCCATCACGCTGATTCGTATTGATAAGGGCGGTTGGAAAGCCCATGGTTGAGGCAATCTCAGCAACATTCCCGCCCGCCTGGCCAACGCCCAAAATTCCGATTGATTTCACCATATCATCGCCTCCTTCTCTACTATGATAATACTCAGGAATTATAAATTTAGACTTGTTCCTTTCAAAAATGAGGGAATTGCTCTTCCTTCGTTTATTATTTTTTAAAATGTAAAATTATTTATTTTAATTATTCGCATAATTCCAGATGCGGTATATGATATAGCAGAACACCACTGCTATTTTTCACAAAAAGAGGGGAATTATGAAACTTAAAAAAACAGTGTTGGGCATTACTCTTGGACTTTGGATGCTTATAGCTGCATTATCTTTCTCTCCATCTGCTCATGCAGACAGCAGCACGGATGGTAATTCATTTTGGACAGGGACATGGTCAAAACACTACAACCACCTTGATTTAGCGCCTTCTCTCCAAGGGGATATTTTATTTGGATATGATAATGGATGCAATTACGGTGCGTTTTCTCATACTGCACTCGTGGCCCAAGGGTCCTCTTATTCTAATGGAAGTTGGGATGGGCCGATTGTAGAATCTACAGACCGAGGTTCCTCCAACTCAGTTATCACGACTGGAAAACAATCAGACTTTCAAGCTTATGATGCTGCATCCTTAACCTTTTTTAACAAAAAAGGGTATAAATTTAGCGGGCCGTCTGTCGTTAAAAATGCATTGAGCCATTCAGGTCCGTACAGCTGGTTAGCCAGTTATACCAGCAATGATAAATGGTATTGTTCAAAATTAGTTTCCCGGGCAGTCCATGATTACAATGGGTATAATCTGGGGTTTATTGTAAATGGCTCCCTCATCACGCCTGCTGCTGTATGGTATGACAGTGCACTAGGACAGCGCAGTCAATCAGTGTCCAGCGCATATGATGGAGGAAGTGTCTGGACTGCCAGCAGGACGGAAATCTCTTCTAATGCTGAACCGGTTTCCAGCACGAACGCTTCCGAAATAAGCTATAAAGGAGTCGAAGTAGCAGCCATTCATTTTAATGCAGCTGATAAAAACATAATAGACGCACGCTTGAGCGAGGAAAAAGCTGCGGGGAAAAATGATGATCAAAGCACAGGCAATACAATTGTCTTGCCCGATGCAAAGCCTGGTTTAATGAAATACTTATCTTCCCTATACCATTCTGGCGTTAGCAAAGTGGAAATTCAGAAAAAGTGGAATGTAAGTAATGATGAAATGGCTCAAATCCATTAAGACTTTTATTTACAAAGGAGATCCTCATGCCTAAAAAAAGCGTGTATGCATGTTTCCTACTTTTCCTTTGCCTCCTATTAACCAGTTGTACACTAGGTAATTGGGAAAATCAAATCAACGAGGAAAGCGTAATTTATGGATCCGGCAGGAATGCAGAACAAAATCTTACAGTAGCAGACCCCGTCACATTGAAAACCATCAAAACCATTAAAGTGACCAACGGGTGGACGAACAGAATTTATATGGACAGCAGCCGGAGGATCTGGATTCCCATTGTCAACAAACCGGATATGACTCATCAGGATGATAGAGTGTTTATTTTAAATAATAATGGAA
Source organism: Heyndrickxia acidicola (assembly GCF_001636425.1). Classification (NCBI taxonomy): domain Bacteria; kingdom Bacillati; phylum Bacillota; class Bacilli; order Caryophanales; family Bacillaceae; genus Heyndrickxia; species Heyndrickxia acidicola. The sequence goes on along the minus strand of NZ_KV440953.1, from coordinate 4,273,238 downwards.
AAATAGATCAGGTTACAGTTGGATATGCGCCCCATTACATCTTCTTTAAAGGGAAGATGACCTATGTTGTTTGTGACGAAGATGGAAAAAATCCCTCCATTTATCAAATTGATCAACATTTACAGGTCAAAAAAATAATAACGGTTACAAACGGCGGTTTAATAAGCAATGCTGTGTTTGATGGAAGAAATCTATATTTCAGCAGCTACCGGGATTTAGGGAACTATAATTTCTATCCTTTCCTTGTGAAGGTCTCCTTAAGTGGCCAGGTCCAGACAGAAAAGCTTTCAAAAATGAAATGCGGCTTAAACAATTTATTGCTTTTCGAGCATAAATTGATTTTAGGCTTAGAAGCTCCAAAGAAAGACGATTCCACCTTGGTGATGTATGATGCTGGAACGCTCAAGAAAATTAAAAACCTACATTATTATGAGTCCATGGTGGGAGATATCCTTTCAATTGGCAACGGGGACATTGCTGTAACGAACTTTACCCGATTGAGCTTTAAAGGTCAGAAAGTTACAATCTTGAACGTCAAAGAAAACAAAGTGATAAAAACCTTTCATACCACCTATCCCGTAGAAGCTTTAAGCTATGTGAATCACCAGTTTATTGCGGTTGACAATGATCACGACAAACTTGAAGTATTAGATGAAAACGGGAAATCCAAAGGAATAAGGAATATTCCCACGCAGGTTTTCAATATGATTCTCAGACCTGCCAAATAATCTCCTTTCGTGCATAAAAAAGAGGATAGAATGAACTTCTATCCCTCTTTGTTTTTTCCTACTTTCCTTTAAAAGCCGGCTTCCGCTTCTCTTTAAAAGCTGAGATTCCTTCTTGATGATCTTCGGTTTCAACCATTAAGGTTTGAAGTAATCGCTCCTGTTCCAAGACTTCTTCCAGCGAGGATGTAAACGATAAGTCCACCAGCTTCTTTTGCTTCCCGAATGCCCTGCCCGGCCCGTGTGCCAGTGTAAGGGCAAATTTCATCGTTTCTTCCTGCAGTGATTCAAGCGGGTACAGGAAATTGATTGCACCTAATTGATAGAGCCGTTCAGCAGGAATGGGCTCAGCCGTAAAGAAAAATTGCTTTGCCAGGTGAGGGCCAACTAATTGCGGAAGAAGATAAGAGCCTCCTCCATCAGATATTAATCCGACCTGAGAAAAGCTAAGCGCAAATTTACTATTCTCTGCTGCTACTATGAGATCACACGCAAAAGCCAAATTGGCACCTGCTCCAGCAGCAAAACCATGCACAGCTGCAATAATCGGCTTTTCTGTTTCTTTAATCAATAAAATAAGCTCATTCAACTTTCCGATATGTTCATAAACCTCAATACCCCTCGCTTGTCCCATGCCTTTTACATCTCCCCCGGCACTAAAAGCACGGCCGGCACCAGACAGCACAATCACCTGAACATCCTCATCTGTCCCCGCATTCCGAATAGCATCCTTTAAACCCAAAATCATCTCAGGACTAAAGGCATTCAGGCTTTCAGGCCGATTTAAGGTCAGAGAAAGCACCGGCCCCAACTTTTCCACTACTACATGCTCCATATCCTTCATCCTTTCCATCCTCTTTTTCTTCCACGTAAAATACTAACCAGTTGGTATGTTACAAATCTATTATACATTTACTATTCAAATAATTGCATTAATTAACTAAATAAGTTTTCTTTAATGGCTGATGATGATTGAAGTGAAAAGCGAGTGCCTGAAGCACAAATCAACCTGCAGAATGACCAGGGCACTTCCTTTGTATTTCGTAAACACCTATGTTGATCTGAATCCAAAGTTGATTGGAGCAGAAGGCACGAGACTCCTGCGGGATCAGCGTGCTTGCGGAGACCCAGCAGGAGAACTGCAACGAGGGGACTCCACTACCGCCCCGCGGAAAGCGAGTGCCTTCAGCGGAAATCAACCTGCAGGAAGTTCTGGGCACTTTCCATGTCTTTGTCTCTCTTCACCCCGCAGGAGAACTGCAACGAGGAGACTCCCAGCCGTCTCAAGGAAAGTCAGTGACTGCAATAGAGAGTAATCTGCAGGATGACCAGGGCACTTCCTTTGTATCTCGTAAACACCTATGTTGATCTGAATCCAAAGTTGATTGGAGCAGAAGGCACGAGACTCCTGCGGGATCAGCGGGTTAGGGGAGACCCCGCAGGAGCGCAGCGACGAGGAGGCTCCACTACCGCCCCGCGGAAAGCGAGTGCCTTCAGCGGAAATCAACCTGCAGGAAGTTCTGGGCACTTTCCCTATCTCTGTCTCTCTTAACTCTGCAGAAGCATTGTAACGATGAGAATCCCAGCAGCACCAAGGAAAGTCAGTGACTGCAATAGAGGGTAATCTGCAGGATGACCAGGGCACTTCCTTTGTATCCTCTTTAACACCTATCTTGATTTGAATCCAAAGTTGATTGGAGCGGAAGGCACGAGACTCCTGCGGGATCAGCGTGTTAGGGGAGACCCCGCAGGAGCGCAGCGACGAGGAGGCTCCACTACCGCCCCGCGGAAAGCGAGTGCCTTCAGCGGAAATCAACCTGCAGGAAGTACAAACTCAGAGACAAAACAATAACTTCTATGCATGAATTTGATGCATATTAACAATTAGAAGTTATGGAAAAAGAAGCGTATGATAAGAATAAAAGGAAACTAAAAACGATGAGGTATCCAAATGGAATGGCATCAAATCAACTACTTCCAAACCGTCGCCAAGGTTCAGCACATCACCCGAGCGGCCGAACAATTATCCATATCCCAGCCCGCACTCAGCCGTTCAATCGCAAAACTCGAAGAAGAACTCGGTGTTCAGCTTTTTGACCGGAAAGGCAGAAACATTTATTTGAATCGATACGGAAACATGTTCCTGCACCGTGTCGAGCAGTCGATTAAACAGATTGAAATCGGGAAACAAGAAATATGGGATGAAATCCACCCGGACAGCGGAACGGTTTCTTTATCCTTTCTCCCTTCACTCGGCATCAGTGTAGTACCCGAAATAATCAGCTCTTATCATCAGAAGCACCCCTATGTGAAATTCCAATTACACCAAGCCTCAAATCGGCAAATCGTGGACCATTTAAAATCCAGGAAAATAGATTTGGCCCTGATTACCATGCTTCATGAAGATCACGAGATAGAATGCCGTCCTCTTTTATCGGAGGAGCTGTTTTTGATTGTTTCAGTTGATCACTGGCTGGCAGACTATGACGAAGTAGATTTGGAAATGGTTAAAACGGAACCCTTCATCTCTTTTAAAAAAGTGAATGAGATGCAGACAATCATTAATCATTTATGCGAAGAGGCAGGCTTTACGCCGGATGTCGTATTTGAAGGAGAAGAAATTGGAACGGTTTCCGGGCTGGTCGGGGCAAAATTAGGAGTTTCGTTAGTACCGGACCTTCAGGTATTAGATAAAAGCAGGATAAAGCTTATCCGGGTAAAGCAGCCGGTATGTAAAAGAGAGATCGGAATTGCCTGGCTGAAAGGAAGCTATACCTCGCCTGTTGTGGAAGGCTTTATCCAGTATGTAAACAACATGTTTCAAACCAATTAAAGGAGCTAGCATCAATCATGAATTATATTCAACGGGGAACGCGCAAATTCAAAATGGCTGCTCTAGCTTTATTCGCTGGCGGCTTCAGTACTTTCGCCATACTATGGGGAACACAGCCCCTTCTTCCCGATTTATCCAGGGAGTTTCATGTGTCGCCTGCCGTTTCCAGTTTAAGTCTTTCCTCTACCACCATTGCATTAGCCATTAGTATTTTAATAGCCGGTTCATTATCAGAGGTATTTGGCAGAAAGTCCATTATGACCATTTCTTTGGCTGCCTCCTCCATCCTCTCCATCCTAACAGCCTTTATGCCCAATTTTCAGCTGCTGATTCTATGCAGAATCTTGCAGGGCATTACGCTTGCGGGGCTGCCTGCTGTCGCAATGGCTTATTTAGGAGAAGAAATTGAGCCAAAAAGCCTTGGAATGGCCATGGGCTTGTATATTAGCGGGAATTCTATCGGCGGGATGGCAGGCCGTATTATAAGCGGGATATTGACAGATTACTTTAGCTGGCATGCCGCTTTAATTGGCATAGGCATCATCAGCCTGCTAGCCAGCCTGGTTTTCTGGCTGATTTTGCCTCCATCCTCTCATTTCGAGCCTAAGAAATTAAACATAAAGCAGCTGGCAGTCTCACTGTTCAGCCAATTTAAAGAGCCCGGCCTTGTCTATTTGTTCCTTATTGGATTTCTTGTAATGGGAGGCTTTGTTTCACTCTATAACTATATTGGATTTCAGCTCATCAAACCGCCCTATTCACTCAGCCAAACCCTAGTAGGCTTTATCTTTATTGTTTACCTGGTCGGAACGTTTAGTTCAACCTGGATGGGGATGCTTGCAGATCAACACGGGAAAAGAAAAATACTGCAGCTCTCCTTAGTCATCCTTTTGGTGGGAGTTTGCATCACGCTGAATACAAATATTTGGCTGAAGATAATAGGAATTGCCATCTTTACCTACGGCTTCTTTGCGGGACATTCCATTGCGAGCAGCTGGGTTGGAAAAGCAGCCACTCACGATAAGGCGCAGGCCGCTTCGTTATATTTATTTTTCTATTATGCGGGCTCCAGTATCGGCGGGACGGCAAGCGGAACGTTCTACAGTTATTATGGCTGGATCGGCGTTGTCGGGATGATTGTGGTGTTAGCCGTGATTTCCATCATCCTTTCCATTCGCTTAGGCATTATTGTAAAAAGAAAAGTAAAGCTCAGTCCGCATAAGCTTTAAGAGCACTTGCTGGTAACGGGTATTGGTTTCCACTATAAAAAGCAGAAGAAAAGGGACATCAAATCGAAATGATTTAATGCCCCTTTTTTTCATTGGAGCCTCGTATCAATCAACATTGGGCAGTTTCAGGGACATTGGTTGTGTCCTGATCATCCTGCTGGTTGATTTCCGCTGCACAGGCACTCGCTTCCCGCGGCCGGCCGGGAGCCTCGTCGCAAGCTCCTGCGGGGTCTCCCTTTGGCCAGCTTTTCCCGCAGGAGTCTCGTGCCTTCCGCTTCAATCAACATGGAATTAAAGTCTCAATTGTGATTATAAAGTGATATTGGCAGCGCCTTGGTCTTCCTGCTTGGCAGCTTTTTTATTTTGTCCCTAAAAGGGGCATTGACTGGAAGCAGGATTATTAATAAATTTACATGAATATTAATAAAAAAGATGCTATCTGTTTTCTGCAGCAGATAAGCGTATTTCTTTTCAAGATATAAGGACGTGATGAAAAGAATGAGGCCATTTTTAAATAAACTAATCCGCCGAATAGTAAAAGATAGAATCAAGCCTTTTGTAATCATACAATTTATACTTTTAATTGCTTTCTTCATTGTAGCGAGTTATGCGTTAAAAGGGGGCGAAACAAATTATTTCTATCTGGGAATGTGCCAAATTATTCTGGCACTCTGTGTGTTCCTTCTGGGAATTGAACATATTCTACTGAATAAGAAGATGTCCTCTTTTTTCATGTTCATTATGACTTTCGTTTGGATTTACTTAGCGATACAATCTTTCGGATTATTAAACATAAAGCGATAAACAACCTAATGTGCACAAATTTGTTTCATGCAACGAAAGAAATGGAAAATCCCTATAAAGGAGGGGCTAAGATACGTTAAGCTTGGACTTTTGCAATAGAGTAAACAAACAAGAAAAGTAATTTCTAATTGTGGAGGATGAGGATTTACTACAATGGCTGACAATCATACAATCAAAGAAGCAGGTAAATGTATGGAATGTGGAGCAAGTGAAGTAGATGGACTATCCTGTTACGAGATGTTTCAATTTCTGCTGGTTTGGGAGCATAACGACCCAGCATTATATCAGTTGCATTTTTGGCTTGTTTCTTGTTATATGATTCAACACCCATCTAATTTCACGAAGGATGGATATCAGCATTTACTACACTTATTCACTGGAGCATATGATCATAATTGGGAGACTGACTATATTCTTAGGAAAAACAGGGAAGGCATTTTAAAACGAGGAAAAATCACCAATCCGCTGCCCAACCACAAAAGAAAACGTATACCTAGGAGCTGGTCCATGACTATAGAAGATGTATACCGCGGCGGTGAGAAAAATGCCATTACTAGTATTCAGAAGGGGAGAGAAACAATTAGAAGGGAATTAAGTTAATAAGCATATTCTAGGAGTGATAAAAAATGAAATCCATTAAGGTACACCATTATGATGCATTTAGCAGTGAGCCTAATAAAGGAAATCCAGCAGGTGTTGTTTTAAATGGAGATGAACTAACAGAAGAAGAAATGCAAGAAACAGCTTTTAAAGTTGGTTTTAACGAGACGGCTTTTACCGTTCAATCTGATAGGGCTGATGTAAGAATACGTTATTTCACACCAGGCCAGGAAGTAGATCTTTGCGGGCATGCAACGATTGCAACCATATTTGCCTTACACGAAAAGGGGCTCATAGGGGATAAAACGGACTTTTCAATTGAAACGAATGCAGGCATACTCCCAATAAAAATCAGCTCTCATGATCATAGCGTTTATATAACTATGAGGCAGGCCCCGCCCGAATTTAAAGATTTTAATGGATCCATTGAGGATTTAGCTCATTCCATTGGACTGGAAAAAGCGGATATTGATCATCATATACCTATTGTATATGGCAGTACTGGGAATTGGACATTATTAATCCCCATAAAAAGCCTTGATCCTTTTAAAAAGATGAAACCTAATAATAAGGTATTTCCTGCTATCTTAACAGAAATGCCAAAAGCATCGATTCATCCGTTTTGTCTAGAAACATTCAGCCCTAACGCTCATATGCACGGAAGGCATTTCTCTTCTCCTTATTCTGGAATGATTGAGGATCCCGTGACGGGAACAGCTTCAGGGGTAATGGGAGCGTATTATGCTAAATACATAGATACCAATTTTAAAGAATCCCTAAGGCTCTTAGTAGAACAAGGGCAAGAAATGGAGAAAGACGGGCAAGTGCTGGTAGATGTCCATAAGTCTGAATCTGGTTATGATATAGAGATTACTGGAAACGCAGTATGGGTAAAGGACTTTGAAGTAAAATTGTAGAAAGAAAAACACTATGTGGTTATCTACGGGGAATCAAATTTGTAAAAACACCTTAAAAGAGCGGACCTCTGGGCAAAATCATGATGATTGTTTTTTTGTTGACTTAAACCATGGTTTAAGTCGTAAGATAATCATGTCGACGATAAAATGTGGAGGTCTCCCGATGAAGTATTATTCCATTAGCGAAGCCGCAGGGCAATTTGGTATTCCTGAATCAACGCTGCGTTATTATGAAAAAAAAGGATTGCTGCCACTAATGGAGCGCGATGAAGCTGGCAGGCGGTTATTTTCAGAAGACCAAATTTCACTCCTTGGAACCGTAATATGTTTAAAAAATACGCATATGCCAATCAGCGGTATTAAGCAGTATATTGATTGGATCTTAGAAGGAGACAGTACGATTGAACGCAGACTTGAAATGATGAAGAATCATAAACAAGCAGTGGAAGACGAAATCTTATTGATGACAGAATCCTTAAAGGGCATAGATGTAAAAATAACACGTTATATGAACCGCATTCAGGAAAGTAAGGGTTAATAAATAATAGGAAAAGAGGAACCAAAATGAAGCTTTCAGGAAATACAATCCTTATCACCGGAGGAAGTACTGGAATTGGCTTAGCTTTTGCAGAAAGATTTTTAAAAGCGGGAAATAAAGTCATTGTCTGCGGGCGGCGTGAACAGGTGCTTCAAGAAGCGAAAGAAAAACACCCCGAGCTTATTACCCGTGTCAGTCATTTGGATGATGAAGCCGAGCGCATTGCCTTGTTTGATTGGGCAACAACGAACTATCCAGAAGTAAATGTTTTAGTGAACAATGCAGGAATCCAACAGCGTTTTAATCTATTAAAAGCAGATGCAAAGAACAATTGGAGTTATTTTAATAAAGAAATGACAACCAATATTGAAGCCCCTTTTCATCTGTCGATGCTATTCGCTCCGTATTTTGCTGCAAAAGAAGAAGCGGCTATCATCAACGTGACATCCGGGTTAGCTTTCACACCATTTGCCATTGCACCAATTTATTCAGCAACAAAAGCGGCACTCCATTCATTTACAATGAGTCTAAGACACCAACTATCTGAGTCATCTGTAGAAGTCATTGAAGTGGCTCCTCCAGCAGTGAATACAGATTTAGGCGGTACAGGGCTTCATACACATGGAGAACCTTTAGATGCCTTCGCAGATGGTATTTTCAAAGGATTAGAAGAAGGAAAAAAAGAAATTGGATACGGTTCTTCTGTAGATCGCTTACGGATGTCAAGAGATGAAATCGATGAATACACAGAAAATATGTACCAGGCTACGAAGAATATGATTGAATAACGATCTTTTCAAACATATGTCGTCATTGGTATCAAAAGGGGCATCTTGATCATTTTTAATCCGATGCCCTTTTCCTTATGTTTTTTATAAAGAAGTATTGGATCCTTGTTTAACTAAAACCTCCGTTAATAAGATTTAAATTCAAGATTATTTCTCCCATATTTCAATCCATCTTCCATCTGGATCAGAAATCCAAATAAATGTTCCAAACTCGCTTTTTTCAGGCTGTTTTAAAAGTGGTATTCCAATTTTATTGAAATGTTCCATCCAAGCTTCGATATTTTCTACTTGGAAATTTAGCATCACAGATTGTTCTTCTGGAAAATAATCATTGCTTTCTTTAAACAAAGAAAAGATTGTTTCGTTGTCAGCATCTGGCTTGATGACAGTACCATTCCACTCTTCCATCGATAAACCTAGAGTTTCTTTATACCAATTTTTTAATGAGACAACATCTTTTGTTCTCCAAAAAACCCCACCGAAACCTTTAATTTTCATAATATTGACCTCCTATTAGGTATATAAAGAAGATTTTATTGTTAAACGATTTAGTGTACGGGATAAAGAGCTGCCGTTATAACTTTTTGCTAAACTCAAGCACCCGTTTAATAACTTTCAATCCCAACATTTACTTACTGAGCAACATTTAGTTTACTTTTGATTAACAGCTGCCACAAATCGCTTGTTAGGGTTATGAACCTCAATATTCGATTTCATTAGTTATTTTGTAGCCTTGCACCATATAGTCCTTTAGATTTAAAATTTTATTCCCTGGTTTCTTATCATACAATATCACTTGACATAAGTTGTTTCCGCATCTTCAAATTCTTCAATGTCATCAAAATCCGGATTAAGATTAACTACATACTCAGCCATAAAAAGACCCTCCTAACAATAGAAGTAGCTACGCAAACACTAAACTACTAATTCAATTAAAATTAGCGGAAACCCTTCTTCCGCCCCCTTTAGCTGAATAAGACAAAACGAAATACCGCTTCAATTCCACAGGTTTACACAGGCACCAGGTCAACAGTAGCATTTCAGCTAAAATTCGGTAATTTGCAAACTTTTCCGGTTTCTGTTATGATAATAAAGAATTATTTTTGTTCGGTGTAAAGGATAGTATGAGTATCGACTTTTTATCTTGATGATCACTTTGGGCAAGGATAGTAATACATTGTGTGGTTACACACTAGGAGGCAACAACAATGGAACAAGGTACAGTTAAATGGTTTAATTCAGAAAAAGTTTTTGGATTTATCGAACGTGAAAATGGAGACGATGTATTCGTTCACTTCTCTGCTATCCAAAGTGAAGGTTTCAAATCTTTAGATGAAGGTCAAAAAGTAACATTTGACGTTGAGCAAGGCGCTCGTGGAGCTCAAGCTGCTAACGTTCAAAAAGCTTAATCTAAATAAAATTATACAAACAGGCTCTATAAATAGAGTCTGTTTTTTTTATATGTTTTTAGATGATACTCAATAAAAAACCCTACTTAACAAGTAAGCAGGGAGTTGATACAAGTACTGTAAAATGATTAAAAACTTAAAAGGTTGACTACAGTATAACATATAGATTGATAATATGCGGAGTTTTATATGATTATCTTTAATCCGCCATTCAAAAATAAGTATTATTAAATTGAATTTATGTATATTTTTTCTTCAACAAAACTGACCTTTAATATAATAAAAACCTGCCCACAGGCAGTCTCACTTATATTACTTAATTCCAACGGTTTTACTTCTTCTTTCTAATAAGACAGTATCACGCCATATACCATCCATTTTACCAATACGTTCGCGTCTCCCAACTTGTCTAAACCCGTATTTTTTGTGTAATGCAATGCTAGAAATATTTTCAGGGAATATTCCGGATTGTAAGGTCCAGTATCCGTTCTCTTCACTTGTTGTAATTAGTGAATTTAAAAGCCTATTACCAATTCCTTTCCCTCTATAGAGTTGGCTAACATAAATACTCACTTCGGCAACTCCGTTATAAACCCAGCGACTTGAAACAGGACTCAACGCAGCCCAACCCAAAATCTCCCCTTCAAAACGGGCAACAATCCGACACTCAGGTTTATGACTCATATCCCATTCTGCCCAGGTAGGAGCTTGCTTTTGAAATGTTGCATTTCCGGTAGCCATTCCTTCTATGTAAATTTCGCGTACTTGCTCCCAATCTTCACGAAGCATTTTATCAATCAGTATTGAATCCTGCATAAAACACCAACTTTATCATTTTGTTTATTTTAAACATTATTTTTTGTTCTTTTACCTGCCCCGATAGTGACATAAGAATAGAGACTGCGGTAACATCCCTTCCCATAAGCATCTTTTAGTTATTAAGAATATCGAGTTAAAAATTACTCCAGCTTTTTTCTTGAGTGGTTGACTCCAATACTTCGTAATAATATAAACATTGCTATACCGATAACTGTAATGATGCCAAAAGCAAGGTACATAATATGAATGCCGAATTTATCATAAATCCAACCACCCACTATCGTAAATGAACAATTTCCTATGCCATAAGCCACAGTAGAATAAAGAGATATCGCAGTATTTTTCATTTCTTTATTGGATATATCCATAACGTATTGAAGGCTAGCTGTGATACATAAAGCAAATGCAAATCCTTGTATCATTGTGCTGAGATAGACAATGATTATTGACGTTGAAAAATAATAAAGAATGTACCGCAGGGATGATGCCACTGTCGCAATAAGAACTACATTTAATGAAGCAAATTTTCCTATAAAGAAACTTGAGAGCTTCATAAAGGGTACTTCAAATGCTGCTACTAAAAACCAAGCTAACCCTACATTAGCAGCGGTTCCACCAATCCCCTGAATGTACATTCCCAAAAATGTATTATTGGCATCCATTGGACCAAAAGTAAAAAATGTCGCTAAAAGAAATAGGGCAAATTGAGGATATGTCAGTAAGTTTTTAAAACTTTTAAAACTAGCCTTATGATCAATGATCTTTTCTGAGGGCAGCTTATACGAAAAAAAAGCAGCTATCAAAGAGATTAAAATAAAACTATAAAAAATGATGGAGGAACTTATTTTTTCCATCATTTGTCCCATAATGACAGCAGCTAGTGCATAACCTAAAGCTCCCCAAAGTCGAAAACTGCCATATTCAAGTTTCATCCTTTTAGAATAACTTACCGTTATACTATCACTTAATGGATTGACTGCACTAAATGGTATAAAGAGCAAAATAGAGGATATGAGTACCGTGATATAGCTAGTAGAGAAGCAATATATCATTGCCGCAAATGAAGAAGCCAAAAGGGTAGATGAAAGGATTAATGTTGGTTTTTGTTTATAATCAGCAATCATTCCCCAAATAGGCTGCATTAATATACTTACAATAGGACCTACAGCCATTACCGTACCAATTTGAATACCTGTTAAATGAATCTTATCTCGTAAATATACGCTTAACAAAGTGAATAATGACCCAGGAGCGAAGAAAATAAAAAAATAGTAAACTTTTAAGAAACCAGCTTGATGCTCTTGTTTCAACAACTAAAAAACCTCACTCTATAAGTTAATAAAATAAGATTATGTAAAAAAGCCATAGTACCTGTTACTTCTAGTACGATGCTTCACAAACTTACTCAACGAAAAAGGCAATGTCACTTAACATCGCCCAAATTACTTCTTGAATAAATTAATTTTCTGTTCCTAATACGTCTGTATTTGGGGGCTCATAACCCATCTGACGGAGCATAGCTACTATTTGTCCCTTGTGATGAAACTCGTGAGTAATAGTGTGCATTAGCAATTTAAGAGGAGTAATAGATAAAAGTTCCGGTGCTTCTCTCCAAGGGATCTCTCTCTCAATTAACACGTTTAAATTATGTCCATGTAGTTCTAATAGTTCATTTACGATTGAATCCACTTGTTCAAATCGTGCTATTATTTGCTCTAAACTGAAATTATGTAAATCTTCCCTTGGAGTAAGTGGTTTGTTTGTCTTTAATAAAACAAATGAGCCAAGCCATGCAACATAGCAATCTGCTATATGCACCAATGTGTCTCTTACACTTTGCCAACCGAATCCATTTGTATGAGTAAAATGATTAGAATCTAATTTCCCGCAAAAATCTAACAGAGTTCCTCTAGTTTGTCGAACCCATCCATATTCATGTTGAAGCATCAAAACACCACCTAAACAAAGATAACTATTTTATTCTATACATGTATAGAATAATCCTTTCTTTACTGACTAAAAAAAGATCGCCGCAGCAATCCCTTCTTTAACTCAAGTACCCTCTAGTTTAAGTTTATAATTCAATCAGGAATTAGATGACCATTTTTTCATATTGTCTGTTAGTTGGAAATCGTAAAGCTAGCTTTCAGACAAAAAACAACGCTTAATCTTGTTCATCTAATTCAATAAAATAATGATCCTTACGGTAAGAAACAGCTTCCATTGTTGCTATTAGATTTTGCTCATGAAAAATCTCAATTCGATAAAATCCAGTACGAAAGTTTCGTCTTACTTCAGTTGCACGGGCAACGATCTTATCTCCAGGTTTTGCGGCTTCTATAAACTGGATTGTTGTGGATAGTCCTACTGAGGTTTTTCCATACGCATTACAAGCTACCGAAAAGGCGTGGTCTGCTAAAGCATAAATAACTGCACCATGAACAGTTCCAAAAGCATTTACCATATGATCCTGCACTTTTAGAACAGCTTCCGCAAAACCAGCCTCAAATTTTGTTAGCTGGATACCTAATGATTCAGCATATGGATCATTTTTTACTTGTTTATAAATTTGTTTGTAGTGCTTTTCATAAATTTCTTGCTCATCAATTTTCTTTTTCATTCTTATCTCCCCCTTTAGATTATTGAATATTAATTCCACTACTATTGGTATAAGAAGTGGTAATAGGAAATGGAGCATAAGTCATTATAAATGTGACTAAAAAACAAATTGGACCATAATCATATAGGCAATGGTTCCGCCAGCAATGGAGAGGAGCATTTTTTTCTGCCAAACATGTAGCAGTGCCACGACTGCGACCCCAATAAGTTCAGGAATGCCGTGACTACCAGCAAGTATACTCACATCTTTGAAGCAATAAATAACTAAAAGTCCAATGACCGCCGATGGTAGCACTTTGCCGAGATACTGTACATACTTCGGTGTGGGTTTACCTGATGGGAAAACAATAAATGGAAGAAATCTTGTTAGCATTGTTCCTAAAACAACCATAGCAATCGTAATAATCTGCTGAGTTATATTCATTGTCATATGTTGCTGACCTCCCCTTTCTCCAATGGCTTTCTAAGCAAAGTAAGTGCCCCCCAAATAGCTATCATAGCAGGTAGGATGAAATGGTTTCCTCCAAAAATAATTAGACACACAGTCGAAAGTCCCAGCCCTAATACAGCACTGTAATGTTTATCCTCCTTCCTCCACTGTTCAATGAAGATAAATTTAAATTTGATATTGAAGCATCCTCCTGCAATTCCCTTAATATAGCCTTATCATAATCGTCAAGAACAATTGCCATTTTGAAACCTCCGATATAAACATTATCGAATTATATTTCGTATAATGGATATATTATCGTATTTTTTTCACTAATCAATAAATATCTTTATAAAATTTATTATTAATAACTATATGAAGAATAAAATTCACTTTCATAGTCACTGATAGATGCTAGGTAAAAGGGTCACGTAATACCTCATTTCACTCCATAATGAGAGTATATAAAAACAAAAGCCCCTACCATTGTAGGTAGAGGTAGTGACTTTCCAGATATTCAACTATTCTGCCTAGTTACATCAATAAGAAAAAAGCATTACCGTTGTTCCAGCAATGCACCCGTTTAGTTGAAAAACCATTTCTCCCGTGGTTTAGAGTAGTATTCTCCGGCGACAAGTTCTGAAGGTACTGCTTCTTCGATTCGTGAAAGGTCATTTGGACTTAAGGTCAGATCAACTGCACGGAGTGAATCCTGAAGTTGTACTCGCTTTCTTGCCCCAACTAATGGGATAACATCTTCACCCCGAGATAGAACCCATGCGATAGCAAGCTGTGCAACGGTTACTTGCTTTTCTTTCGCAATTTCACGCAAGGACTCTACAAGGGCTAAGTTCTTTTCAAGATTTTCGCTGGTAAACCGAGGCGCATTACCACGCTTATCATCCGAACCTAACACGCGATTTTTAGACCATGTACCACTCAACAGCCCCCTAGAGAGAACACCGTAAGCCGAAAGCGAAATGCCTAGTTCCCGTAAAGTAGGTAAGATTTTTGTTTCAATGCCCCGATTAAATAGTGAGTATTCTATCTGCAACCAACTAATTGGATGTACAGAATGTGCGCGACGAATTGTATCCACTCCTACTTCAGAAAGACCAATATACCGCACATATCCCGCTTTAACCATATCGGCAATCGCACCAACTGTTTCTTCAATTGGTTCGTTTGGATCTAGACGGGCTGGCTGATAAAGATCGATGTATTCCACACCTAGACGCAGTAGAGTATCCTCAAGGCAATTCTTTATGGCATGAGGTTGGTTATCTCCATTCCGATGATTCTTGCCCTGCGAGTGCAGCTTACCATCAAATTTCACTGAAATGAACGCATTATCACGGTGGATTCCTTGCAAAGCTTCACGTAGAAGTAATTCATTATGTCCATCGCCATAGAAATCCCCTGTATCAAAGAGTGTAATGCCTTCTTCAAGTGCAGCGTGAATTGTTGCAATGCTTTCGTTTCGATCAGCATTGCCATATAACCAGGACATCCCCATACATCCAAGTCCAATCTCTGAAACCAGAGGACCGTTATGACCAATTGCTCGCTTTTTCATTGGTATATTCCCCCTATCCTCATGAGTTAAAAATATATGTGAATTTCCTCAACTGCATTCCAAGTGAACCAATCTGTTACCCGTTTCGTTTTTAAAACCCACTCTTCATAAAGTTTATATTAATTTACTCTTTCTTTACTAAAATCAAAATTCCTTTATTTTATGATACTTATTGTCCAGCTAACCTGCATACTTCGGTTTAAGTACTAACCTTTACAATCTGAACAGATTGCTGAAAACAAGTTAAACACCACTCTTCAACTGCCCTTTAGCACAATAAGAAAAAGCTGCCAACAATGACAGCCGGAACCTTAGCTATTGCACCCGTTACTTTAAGACATTTGTTCACAAACTTCAGCCCTTAGAAAAAAGTGACCAACATCAATATTTGTTATAAACAAGTGCTCCTTTTTTAATACCCTTTATTCACTTGGTTGATACTCGGTGGCGATCTCAATTTAATGTTGATTGCTATAAAAAAGGAAGCCCTATCTTTAAGGGTTTCCTTTCCTTCTGATTACTTATTAGATTGTTAGCCCAATACATTGCGTTCCTCGAATCCTCATCCTTTAGCATTCAACTAAGTTTATCGAACGTACTTTTATTTTTCTATATATGAAACGAACATTAAACAAAATTCAAATGTATTAATTTGCTGTGCTGGATCGTTCTTGACCCATTCTCTTGCCTCATTCTCATTTTCGGTTAGGAGAACACCGAAACCAAAAGCACCACTTGGGTCAAGAATGGGGCCAGTGGCAAGTGCCTTGCCTTCCTCTAACAAAGCAGCCCAATGAGCAGCATGCCCTTGCATCAACTCTTTTTCTTTTTCAGTCATTTCGTTGTGAAAATTTGGTCGTGGGGCAGGAAACTTGACAAAAACTGATTTTCGCAATCGCTTTAACATAGCTTTTCATTCCTCCGTGCTCATTAATGAATTAATGATGCTCTTAATGTATTCACGCCATTTTCCAAGTAACCCTTTAAACAAGTTAACGTATACACCCAGCCTTCTTTTTGTCCCATCATTTTGTTTACTATTTCTGGGTCATCTTCTTTCAAACCTGATTCATTTACTTCAATAATTGTAGTCGAGCGATCCAACTCTTTTAGCGTAATGGTAACAACCGTTTCTTGACCATATCCGCCCCATGAGAACACCATTTTCTTATTTTCCTCTACTTCTAATACCTTTATATCCCCTTGAGCATTGTATTCATCATATCTCAATGCAATCGTTTTACCTTCTTCCCATCTTTCAGAGCTCCTTGAGAACCAAAAATTCCCGATTTTTTCAGGGTCTACGATGGCTTCAAAAACTTCATTAGCTGGCTTTAGAATTTTCATTTTAGTAGTTACTTGAGTATCCATACAAAACATCTCCTTATCGATATGTATAATCGACATTTCTATTATACTAAAAATCATCCTATCTAATCCCTTTATTCCTTCTTTAGCTAGCCTTCCCCTTTCGTGACACAAGTAGAAAGATCGCGGCAGCTTGCCCACTTTTAATACAAAGATTAACCAAAAATAAATACAGTTAGGCTAACTGTGCAATGGTATGAGTGAAGACCGCTATATCACGGTAAGGCGATAGGTTACAAACCTGCATTTCCAGTTCAGCTGCTTGTTTGTTCCACTCAGCATCAAACTTAAATTCATTATCTATATATCCATATAAATTATGAATACCAAAACGATTTACTACTTTAAATCCCGCTTTATTCAACCACTCTTCAATGTCTTCTTTTGAAAAGAGCGATATGTCAGCCCCTATTACCGAACTGTAATCTGTTTTGTTTCCAATATACGATAAGGCTTTGGTTGGTGATTTATCGACTATTGCCTTCTTTAAAACATTTGCATGTGGGTTATGCGTAATAATAGAGATATAACCCTTGTCTTTCGTCTTATCGGCAAAATCACTAATCGCCTTTTCAGGATTTTCTACATATTCAAGGACATTGTGACAAATTAAAAAGTCAGCTTTATAATCAACTGAATTTAATTGTGTAATATTTAGATTCCTAAGTTCTACATTAACTCTTTCCTTAAGGGCTTTTTCTTTAGCAACGGTTAATAAATCTTGATTAGGTTCAATCCCTAGCACGTTGCACCCTTTTTTTGCTAACGATATACCAGTCAATCCAAATCCGCATCCTATATCTAAAACACTACTATTATTCTCTACTTTTAAGTAATTTTCCATTTGGGCTAGAGCTGTCGAATAAAATAGCTTTCCCCATGGCATTTCTGTATATTTCAGATATTGTGATACACTTTCCGAAAATACATTTATACTAGTTGTCATTTGTATGCTCCTCTTTAATAGAATACTTTTAAAGCATCTAAGTCTAATTCTCTACTATGTAAAATATATCCTTCTTCAACTCCCCGTTCGCTCAATAAGAATTCACTCTAATTAAACGATAATCAAAAAGCCGATTTCGATTAGAAATCGATAAAAAACTTACTTAAAATTCATAATGGAACCGATAAAAGCACCGCTTTAATAGCATGAATCAAATTTCGAAATGAATTCCATAAAAAGAGTTCATTTCTTTTTTTGTTCAATATATCTAGTGTTATTTATATTGACTATTCTTTAATAACCGTTTATGATTAACAGGCATTAATATTTAATACACATTAAATATTATTGTGTATTAAATATTAAAGGAGGTTAATCAATTTGGGTAAGAGTGAGTACATTGAGCGAATTCAGATTGCTCTTCAAACTTCCATTCAAAAAATGCAGCCTAAAATGACAGAAAGCTTGAATAAACATGGAATAACAGCCACTCAGTTTTTTGTATTAATGTATTTACGCAATAATGAAAGCTGTAAAATATCTGGAATCGCAGATTTTATGGGTGTGAAACCGAGTGCAGTATCATTTATGATTGATCGACTTGAACATAACCATTTTGTTTATCGCGAGCATGATAAAAAAGATAGAAGAGTTGTTAATATTAAGCTAAGTGAAGAAGGGATTAAAAAACTTAATCTTGTTATTCAAGAAAGAAAAGAGATTTTTGAAAGTTCGTTGTTAACTCTTACAGACGAAGAACTTTTACAATTTGCGAAGATAGCTGAAAAGCTTGCGGGATCAGTAACACCATAATCATCTTATTTAAAAAAAGCAGATTACTGAATCAGTAATGATAAAAATTAAATAGATAAATAGAAAAAAGGGGAAATACATTTTGAGTACAAATCAAACGATTGAAAAAGAAGGTAATCGTAAACTATTGCTAATTGGACTTATCATAGCAATGTTTTTCTCAGCACTGGACGGTACAATTGTAGGAACTGCGATGCCTAAAATTGTTGGGGATCTTGGCGGCCTTAGTCTAATGACTTGGCTTACAACTGCTTACTTATTAACGTCTACTACGGTCGTTCCAATTGCAGGTAAATTAGCTGACCTTTTAGGCCGTAGAAGTGTATATATCGCCGGATTGGTTATCTTTATGGCCGCTTCAGCACTTTGTGGGATTGCGAATAATATGACGGAATTAATTATTTACCGTGGAATCCAAGGAATCGGCGGCGGTGTCATGATGCCGATGGCAATGATTGTAATTGGCGATATGTTTACTGGTAAAGAACGTGCAAAATTCCAAGGGGTTTTTGGCGGGATTTATGGTTTAGCATCCGTTATTGGTCCACAAATTGGTGGATGGATTGTTGACACATTAAACTGGAAATGGGTATTCTATATTAACCTTCCAGTTGGTATTATTGCGACAATCTTTATTGCGTTAGGTCTTAAAGGACGTAAAAATAATGGTCCCGTTAATTTCGATATTGCTGGTATGGTAACGATGATTATCGGGGTTGTCAGTTTGCTTCTTGCATTAAGTTTAGGTGGAGTTAAGTATGATTGGAATTCTTGGCAGATTATCGGTCTATTTGCTTTAGCATTAGTCGGAATTGTGAGCTTTGTTATCGTTGAAAATAAAGCAAAAGAGCCTATTCTTCCAATGCATTTTTTCAAAAACAGAACGTTCGTGACGTTAAATTTAGTTGGATTCTTTATGACAATTGGTATGTTTGGTGCGATTATGTTTGTACCTTTCTTCATGCAAGGGATAGTTGGCGTAAGTGCTACTGCATCTGGAACGATTATGACTCCAATGATGGTAACAATGATTATTACAAGTATTATTGGTGGTCAACTTGTTTACAAAATTGGAATTAAGCCACAAATAATGTCAGGTATGTTTGTTATGGCTGCTGGTTTATATTTATTAACTACACTGGACATGGATTCAAGTAAATTAATTGCCACAACTTATATGGGAGTTGTAGGTCTTGGATTGGGACTAGTTATGCCAACAATCACACTGGCTCTACAAGAAACGTTTGATAAAACGGAACTTGGAGTAGTAACTTCATCAAGTCAATTTTTCCGGTCAATTGGCGGGACTTTTGGAGCTACAGTTCTTGGAGCAGTGATGAATAGTAAATCAGGTACTCTTTTAACAGATAAATTAATACCATTCTTAAATAAATTACCTGAGCAAGCAGCACCTTTAGCAAATCAGTTTAAGAAAACAATTGATGTAAGTCCTCAAGGTGTGTTCCAAATGCTCTTTAATGAGAAAACATTGAAACAAATCCCAACTCAAATATTAGATCCAATGCTGCCAATCATAAAAACATCCTTAATGGTATCACTACACAGTGTGTTTTTTACAGCATTAGCTTTTATATTAGTTGGAGCATTTAGTACTCTTTTCTTAAAACAAATTAAATTGTCAAATCAAAAAGCTGGAGATAAAAAAGAAAAAGAAAATCCAGAAGTTGAAAAAGCAATTTCATAATGTAAAACTTTAACTCGATATCGAATCACTATAATAAGCCGAAAATATGCAAGTTTTTATTCATAACTTGTTTATTTCTGGCTTATTTTCTATATAGTATTAGCCTGCAATGATTTTGTCTTGCCTAACTCTTAACCATTTCATATCTAATTATAGGTGGCCCAATAACTATTGCTGGTATAATGTTAATATCTTACCTTTTTTAAATATAAAAAATAAAAAATCTTCCCTTAACTAGCAGGACAGTGATGCCGAATAAATATTGTCAATAAAACAGATATTCTATCATTTTATATAATCCGGCTATACCATATAAAAATACGTATTATCAATATATTACTAATAAGGATGGATTCTGGGGGCTGCTATCGTGGAGGAAAAATTTAATCAAAATATTTTAAGGGGATTCCTTGTTAAAGGAGAACTTCACAACGCTGTTTCTTATTTAAATCAATTTCCCAGTAAACACAAACTTGTTGAAAGGTATTTATCCATTTTTAATAACGTGCCGAAACGAAAAATTAATAATGGTGTTATTAAAGACATTTTAAATATTTATTACACTTACTATAAAATGATTTTTTGGGAACGAAAAACACCTAAAGAAGGAGAAAAATTTTTAGTTAAGACATTTTCAAAAAAATATGGCTTTGATCCATATATGAAAATGGATGAATTGGAAAACTATCTTAAAGGAATTATTGAAAATGAAGGCTATTTCTTTGTGGGGGGTTATACTTCAGGCTTTTTTGGACCTTATATTTGGGAAAAAACAGAGGAAGCTCATTACAAAGTAAATTTATTAAATACAGACTATCATCTTACAGTAAAAATGATGGATGGGTTTATATCGAGAAGCTGGTTGGATTTCATTTCTTTAGGAACGATCGGTACAGGCGGATGGGCAAGTGAAAACGGTGATTTATATTGTGTACGAAAATCTTATTCAAAATACTTTGACAAGCCTCGTTTTAAGGTTTCTTATTTAAAACACGAAGCACAGCACGCTTTGGATAAGAAAAATTACGGCGATATGCTGTCAAAAGATTTAGAGTATAGGGCGAAATTAATAGAATTGATTTATTTTCCTGATATAAGGAAATTTAAACATTTTTTTTATGAGGCTGACGGATCAAGCAAAGAAAATGCCCACAGCTATGCTTCATTTGTTATAGTAAGAGATTTATCTAGATATTTATTCAATAAAGAATATGAATTAGATTATGCAAAATGGCGAGGCAAGAGTAAGATTATCAAGAAGTTCGCAGAAAAACTCCTTAATGACAATACGAAGAAAATAGAGACTAGTCAAAAAAGACCCATAGATATTATATAAAAAGAGCTTATAAGTACAACATATAACATTATTTTTTCTATTGCTAGTGATGACTGCACTTCATAATAGGCTAATTGGTTTCTTAGCTTTTGTTTTAATCACTAAAAGAATGAAAAACCGTTATTAAGATAGCTGGGGCTTTGAAGACACTGCAAAAAAGCAGTATTTTTTAGATCAAATTTGTATACTGTTTTGACTACCTTTTCGCGTTCTGTACTTTAAATCAGAACCTGTTAGCCCACTGGCGCTTTTTTTTTGCTTCCCTGATTTTTCCGCACGGAACCATAAAAATAGAACTGCACCTTTTGCAGTTCTATTAATCCTGGACATCTCCTGCTTACAATTCAGGAAAGAGAAGAAAGAATTTCTCTTTGCATAGGGCTTTTTATCAGCTTGATTTCCCCTTTTCTAGGTACAGGCTTGCTGTTTTCCACTTTGGAAAGCTCCTGTGCTGCCGTTTCATATTGCTTAAAGGAGAAGCAAAAGAGCTTTCGGTCACGTTTGCCTTTATCACCTGTCAGCTTGAACCAGTTTTGGCCGACATAAAAAGGGTTTGTCAGGATGTTTTGTACAATATACCCGATACGTTCATGTTCCTTCCCTGATTCGATCGCTGTCTTGGATGAAACGGCCAGTACAAAATAGTTACTGAATTTATCGAGTTCCAGAAGCTGAAAATGATACGACCCTCTCCTCAATTGATTGATGCCTCCCAAGGCTGATTTTATGCTTTTTTCAACATCTATTTCATATTTGCCTGCATCTCTCCAGGTAGGTATTTGAGCATCGAAAAGAGACAATGTCAGTATATAATAGGCGGCATAATCCTTTGGATCAAATTCTTCTTGACCAACTCGCATTTCATCCTTTGGTATGACAACAAACTTTTTATAGTCAGCAAAAAAATTTTCACTCATACTCTATACCTTCTTTCCTATTATAATGGAATCGACATCAACTGACGCTTAGTGCGTGTAGGAAAAGCTTCCTGGATTAAAAATAAACGTTTTCATGGAAGACTGTTTTCAGACCCGGCTGACGCAAGTGCATCTAGGGAAGTAAGCGTATCCATATGGCCGAAAAAGCCTTATCGGGAACACCCCATTTTGAGTAATTTGTATTTGTTTATATATATTCCGTTTTTAAGCCAAAAAACCTGCTTTTTCTTCTTCAAATTCTTTATTTTAATAAAAAAGTCCTAGACTACTCATAAAAATTGTCGCAAGGACGGCTGAATGGATCGTCTAAAGCGCCTTTTCTTCTATCCTGGCATTTCAATTGGCTCTGATAATTTTACTTGCGGATTTTACGCAAAAGTTTTGATCCTTTTCATGGTCGTTAAAGGAAACAGATCTGCAGCAATTACTCTCCTGTTAGTGTAAAGCTTTGCTCATTCACCAGTTTGTTGAAGTGTTTTTCCAACACGCCCCTTTTAGCAAACAAAAGAAAAACTCAACAAGAATGCAGGTGAGATAGTAATAGTTTTCTCTTATTAACTGACAACACTGATTTAACATTCTTTGATATAATAAACCAAATAAAAGATACATAAATTAGTAGTTTGCATGGAATTGAGGTGAATGAAAAGATGTATTGGACACTATTATTTGAAAACGATGTACCAGTAGCACCCTTCTGCTCTTAAGGAGAAGGTGACTACCTCTCTCCGTTAGGGGCATTTTTGACCTAAATAAAAGACGGAGGGTATAAAAAAATGAAAAGCACCTTATTAGGTTCTATCTATTTAGCCTTAGCCGCCAGTATTTGGGGCGGTATGTATGTTGTTGTTAAGATTGTGGTATCAGTGATTCCTCCACTGGAGCTTGTGTGGATGCGCTATTTAGTCGCTATTGTCACACTTATAATGATTGGATTCGTAACCCGACAAAATTGGAGAATCCATAAACGACATTTCTTACTTATCATAGCCATCGGAATCATTGGTAACGCTATTTCAATTGTTACACAGGAAACTGGCACAATGCTAACTTCCGCCGAAATGGGCGCTATTATAACTTCTTCAACCCCAGCATTTATGGTTATATTCGCCCGGCTGCTCCTAAAAGAACGATTGACATTAAAAAAAGGGCTTTCCGTTTGCTTAGCAACCATCGGCGTTTTTCTCATTGTCGGAGTAGGTCACTTAGGTTTGTCCAGCAAACTAGGGGGGATTTCACTGATTGTTGCTGCTTTAACATGGGCACTTATGTCAGTACTTGTAAAACGTGTGCCGAGTGACTACTCGCAAATTGTCGTTACGACTTATTCGATTTTGGTAGCCCTGATCGTGTTGACCCCTTTTGTATTGCCACATTTATATACAATTGATATCTTTCAGTTACGTCAACCTGCCATCTGGGGAGGAGTCTTGTATTTGGGCATAATATCCACAGCAGGAGGATTTCTCCTTTGGAATCGTGGATTACAAATGCTTAATGCCTCAAGCGGGGGGTTATTTTTCTTCTTTCAGCCCGTTGTTGGAGCATTACTCGGCTGGCTTATTTTAGGAGAAAATATTGGTATTACATTTTGGATTGGCTCCATTCTAATACTTGTTGGTGTCTTATTCGTTATCATTGAGAAAAAATAGCTGCCTATAACTTTTACCCGTAAACAGAAGTCGTTCTGTTCTTCGATAAAAAACAAAAAGCACTGCAGCTCATATGGATGCAGTGCTTTTTGCTATAGCTATTTTTAAAAGAAAATCTTAGAAATCAGCATTTCCCGGTGTACGAGGGAATGGAATCACGTCACGGATATTTTTCATTCCTGTTAAATACATGATCAGGCGCTCAAATCCAATTCCATAGCCGGAATGCTTCGTGCCGCCGTATTTTCTAAGCTCCAGGTACCACCAGTAATCTTCTTCTGACATGCCCAGTTCTTTGATCTTGTCAGCGAGAACTTCTTCCCTTTCCTCACGCTGGCTTCCGCCAATTAACTCACCGATGCCCGGCACTAATAAGTCTGTTGCAGCAACTGTTTTGCCGTCATCATTGGCTCTCATATAGAACGCCTTGATTTCTTTAGGATAGTCAGTTACAAAGACAGGACGTTTGTAAACCTCTTCGCTCAGGTAACGCTCGTGTTCGGTTTGTAGATCCGTACCCCATTCAACAGGATATTCGAATTTCTGTTCTGATTTTTGAAGCAGTTCAACAGCCTCCGTATAGGTAATTCTTCCGAAATCAGACTCTTGCGCGTTCTTTAATCTTTCAATAAGGGTTTTATCAATGAAGCTGTTAAAGAACTCCAATTCTTCCGGTGCCTGTTCGAAAATGAATCCAATGATAAATTTCACCATTTCCTCTGCAAGGTCCATAATATCCGGCAATTCAGCAAATGCCACTTCCGGTTCGACCATCCAGAACTCTGCCGCGTGGCGGGCGGTATTGGAGTTTTCTGCTCTGAAAGTAGGACCGAATGTATACACATTGCGGAATGCCAAGGCAAACGTTTCTGCATTTAATTGTCCGCTCACAGTCAGGTTCGATTCCTTGCCAAAGAAATCTTTCTTTTCATCCACTTTGCCTTCTTCCGTTACAGGAACGTTGTTTAAATCTAATGAAGTAACACGGAACATTTCCCCTGCACCCTCTGTATCGCTCCCTGTAATAATCGGTGTATGCACATTGACAAAGCCTTTTTCCTGGAAAAATTTATGGATTGCATACGATGCTAATGAACGCACTCTGAATACAGCTGAGAATGTATTGGCTCTTGGGCGCAAATGTGCAATCGTTCTAAGGTACTCGAGAGTGTGTCTCTTTTTTTGCAAAGGATAATCTGGATTGGACAGGCCTTCTACCACAATTTTGTGAGCTTTAATTTCAAAAGGCTGTTTCATTTCTGGTGTTGGAACAAATACACCCTCCACTGAAACCGAAGAGCTGATCGGCAGTTTTGTGATCTCTTTGTAGTTTTCAAGCGAATCCTCAAAAACAACCTGTACACTTTTAAAGAAAGTACCATCGTTCAATTCAAGAAATCCAACTGTTTTGGAATCGCGAAGAGTACGAATCCAGCCGGATAGTTGAACGGTCTGGTCTTTAAAACGTTCTTGATTTCTGAATAAATCTTTTACTACGGTCTTGATCATAACGAGCCTCCTATAATACTTCATGATATAAAAAGCCTTCCATCCCCAGCGAAAAAGGGACGAAAGGCTATCTTCCGCGGTACCACCCAAATTGCCACATAGATGGCCAACTTAAAGCTTTTCTGCTTCATCCAGTCCGTAACGTGCTGGAAACGTCTAAGCCTACTAAGGAATCTGTTCGGTTAGAACTCAGAGGTGTTCTTCATTAATGCCTCATCACCAGGCTTCCACCGCCCCCGGCTCGCTATCGATTCCAGCAGAATTACTTTTCCTCTTCAACGTTTTGCTATGTAAATTTACATTATAAAACGATATCACAAAACAGCACCATTTTACAACCCTATTTCGTCATAATATTAGCATAACCCTTCGGCTATTTGCGTAAACTTTGGTGGTATTTGATGCAAAAAACGGATTCGGCACTAAATCTTGCTACATTCAATCTGCTGGTTGATTTCCACTGCAGGCACTCGCTTTCCGCGGGGCGGTTGCGGAGCCTCCTCGTCGCAAGCTCCTGTGGGGTCTCCGCAAACACGCTGATCCCGCAGGAGTCTCGTGCCTTCCGCTGCAATCAACGTTGTATTCAACTAAACAGTGGGTATTAATCATACATGCGCAGTGCTGGTTGTCCTGCTTGTTGATTAAAAGCGGTTAATAGATTTTGGGAGATCCTTTATTCTAGCTGTTCATCGTACATTGTTTACTTTCATTCCTATATCCCGCTATCTTTTATTATCGAATAAAAAACGTCCTTCCATAACGAAGAAAAAGGAATGCCTCATTCATTCGTTATAAAAGAACGCTCTTTACTTTGCAGAAGACCTCTTCAGGCTCCCTCTGCATATTTTGTTCCTCAAAGAATTGTATATCTATACTTTCCTCTACAAGACTACTTTTAAATCTTCTATAGAATTAGTTAATGCCGTTCTTCTTTTTAAAAGCAGCAATTTCATCCGCTGCCATTTGTAAACCGCCCGCGAGCTTAAAGGAATGCTGAATAGCTTCTACCTTTTGATGAAACGCATCATATGAATCCAGCATGTAGTCTGCAATCTGCCGCAGATAGTCCGCAGACAGTGCTTCCTGCCTCAGCCTCTTTCCGGCTCCGAGCTCCTCAACGTGATACGCATTGGCAGGCTGATCGGCATTTTGCGGATATAAAAGCAGCGGTACACCGTAATAGATTCCTTCATTAATGCTGTTCATTCCGCCATGGGTTAAAAACAGGCGGGTATGCTCGAGAACTTCCAGCTGGGGAACATACTGTTTTACAATAAAATTGGCAGGAATCTCACCCAGCTCCTCCACAGAAACGTTCCGCCCGATAGACATTACGACCAGCAGATTTTTATCCCGAAACGCTTCAATACACTGCAGGTAAAAATCCTTCGCCCTGTTAAAGACCGTTCCCAGCGAAATAAACAAAACTTCCTTCCCTTTCAGCTTCTCCATTGGAAAGTCATGTGTTTGAGCCCTTTTTACAATAGAAGGGCCTATAAATTTATAGCGGTCCTCTAAAAACATATCGCCGCCCGGCTGAAAATAACGGCTGGTATAGATAATTGAAAATTGGGAGATATCGGAAAACAAATCAAAATACGATTTCAACCCTAATTCAAAACGGCTATTCAGCTTTTGAAAGAGCTTAGAACACTTGTCTTCAAGCGGCTTTACGTCTTCGGCAGCCGCCAAAGCTCCTCTCTTTTTCAGCATTTCCTCAAACTTCCCCTCCGGCATCACAAAGCCTGGGTGCGAATTAATAGAAGGAAGATTCAGGCGCTTAGCCGCCAAATTGCCGGCGCCAAACATGGAATCATAAATGACATAGTCAAAGGGGGTTTCCTCATGCTTTTCGAGAATGAGAGGCAGAATTTCCAAAGCCGATTGCAGTACCAAGGAGATTAAATGTAAATAGTGTGGATTTCCTTTCGGTATGCCTCCCTTGAAAAAGTTAGGGTATGTATGCACAACAGCCCCTGCCTTCTCCAATTTCTCCCGCTGTTCTTCTGTTGTAAAATAAACAACCTCTTCACCTCGTTTGATCAATTCCTGTACAAGGCCAATGGTCGGATTCACGTGACCTTCCTGCGGCCCGTTGCAAAACAATACTCTTGCCATCTCGTTCCCTCCCATAACGGTTTACGTTTTCTATCAGACTCTCATAAAACCGAGCCCTTCACCGAATTCTAGCTATCATTTCACTTTCCCGCTTTTCAGTTCATATACTCCATTTTCAAAAACTCCGAATGGCCAGTAAATCTTGTATGCAAATCATAGTGTAACCATTTTTCTCTTTTTCAGATGATTTTTTTTAAAGAAGCGTGTTACCCCTGACTATGAAGCGAATGAGCTCTGTGAACGCTCGCTCTAAAGACAAGCACTCCTGTTAAAGCCGCTAAATACATGACTCCAAACCCGGCTATTACCCATAGGGCAGGACCAATGCCTGCACGGTCCATAGCAAAACCAATGACAGCCGGGAAAACAGCCCCGCCAAGTCCGGAAAATCCGGTAATAAAGCCTGTGACAATCCGTGCTGATAATCCGGAAAGGGTATGGTTCGCATATACCATCGTAATCGAATAAATGCCTGACATCGCTAATCCGAGAACCAAGAGAAGCAGATACCCTGCCAGCATGTTTTTAAAAAGGATAAAAAGAACCAGGCTGAAAATGGCTCCAATAATGCTGAAGAGCAGATACCGTTCATAGGTCACTTTACGGATGATCCAGCCTGTAGCAATCCTCCCTGCCAGCATCGCCACCCAAAATGTCCCGATACTTAAGGAGGCAAAGGATGGAATGGCTTTTAAATAGGTAATAAAAATAGAAGACAGAAAGTTATTCAGACTGCTTTCCACTCCTGCATACATAAAGATCATAAGCACAAACAGAATCAATACCTTCCATCTTGACTGGGCCGGCAAAACCGGCGGTACAGCTGAACTGGCATCAGAAGGCTTGGCTGAAGCATCCTCTTCATGCGCATCATGCTTATTGAACCGAATGGCTTTGGATACCGCCACCATGACGACCGCGAGGATACTTGTCAAAAGAAAGGACGCTCTCCAATGCTGCTGGTTGATGAAAAAACTTGCTGCAAGCGGCATAAATAAAGCTCCTACCCCAAACGAAACCTCCAGATAGCTCATCACCACTGCACGCCTTCCAACAAAAAGCTCCATCATCAGTGTCGCCACCACCATCTCCAAGGCAGCGACCCCGATTCCATTTAAAAAGTTAAAAAAGATAATCCATTGAAAAGGCGGCAGAAAATACATCCCGATTTGAGCAACAGCAATAAAGGCGGCTGCCAGGGCCAGAAGATTCTTCTCGCTTATACGCCCCAGCATATAGGTGGATATGGGCACGCCAAGCAAAAAGCCTAATGACCCAAGAAAAACCAGTTGTCCTCCAACGGTATAGGTAAGCTCATAGTGTGCTAGAATTTGAGGCAGCACGGAACCTACTATTGTCAGTACACACCCGCCCAAAAAGTACATAACATAAGAAGTAATCGCAAACTGTTTCATAATTGACTCCTTTATTCAATGGCTTGTTAAGGGCCATAGTAATGTTGATTCAATGATAGGAGCGAAAGCAGGTTGACCGCTAAATCGTTTCCCCTGCATCACATAATCGATAGGCAGGGGAAACGGACGTTACTTGTAGCCTATTTGATAAACGCTCCTATCACAAGTGTATTTATTCCCTTTTTCCTGTAAATTCGTTATGATTCATATATCTATTTTAACCAGAGCTGGAGATACAATATGAACCTACAATACCTTTATGTCTTTAAAGAAGTAGCAAAATGGGGAAACTTCACCCGGACCGGTGAAGAACTGGGATATGCCCAATCCAGTATCACCACTCAAATAAAGAAGCTGGAAGACTACTACCAGGTAAAACTATTTGAACGCGCTGAAGGCAGAATGCGCCTAACCCAGCAAGGAGAAGAGCTCTATTTTTATGTAGAAAAAATCCTTTCCTTAGCAGAAGAAGCGAAAGAAAAGGTGTCGAACGAGACAAATGTAAGAGGAACCATTCGAATCGGCACAACGGAATCCCTTGCCGCCTATTTCATAACGCCTTATATAAAACAGATTAAACTAAAGCATCCTGAACTGAAAATCATGCTTGAGTCAGGCCTTTGCGGAAAGTTAAAGGAAAGTACGGCAGAGGGCGTCTACGATATGGCGATCATTTTGGACGAAGCAGTCGAACAGCCTGAGCTTATGACAATCCCAGTCCGGAAAGAAAAAATGGTGCTGATTGCAGCCCCCGGGCATCCTTATAGCAAGCTCGAAGAAATGAAGCTTGAACTGCTTTGTTCAGAGACTCTTATTTTAACAGAAGAAGGCTGTTCGTATCGGACTTTACTGGAAAAACGGTTAAAAGAAAACAAAATTCAGCCGAAATCTGTGATTTCCTTCAGCAGCCTGGAAGCCATTAAACAATGTGCAGCAGATGATCTGGGGATCGCACTACTCCCTGAAATTGCCGTCAGGAAGGAACTGCAGGAAGGCAAGCTTATTCAGCTGCCCTTTGCCGAAGAGTATATCAACGTCTCTATTCAAATCATCTATCAAAAAAAGAAATGGTTAACACCCCCGCTTAAGCAGCTGCTCTCTATAATAGGGGAGTCTTAAACAGAGCCGCATCATCAAAAAAATTGATTGTCTCTATCAAAAATTATCAAGTATTGAAATGCCGGTTCCGTGGTAAAATAAAGTGCTTATTCTAATGAACGAGGTGTACAGCATGATTCCATTTCTTCAATATAATCCTACTAAGCTTTATTTTGGAAAAGGCCAAATTGAGCAGCTATCCCAATTACTGGATGAAAATCTAAAGGTTCTGCTTGTGTATGGCGGCGGCAGCATCAAGCGAAACAACGTGTACCAGGATGTTATGAAAGAACTTGAAAAAGTGAATGCCACGGTGTTTGAACTTTCAGGTGTAGAGCCGAATCCCCGATTAGAAACCGTGGAAAGAGGCGTAGACATTTGCAAGACCGAAAACATTGATTTCCTGCTGGCTGTTGGCGGCGGAAGCGTAATTGATTGTACGAAAGCCATTGCCGTTGGTGCTAAATCCGCCAGCAATACCTGGGACTTAATCAGAGGCAAGGCTCCGATTGAAGCGGCTCTTCCGATAGGGACTGTTTTGACATTAGCGGCGACAAGTTCAGAAATGAACAACGTATCCGTCATTACCAATTGGGAAACAAAAGAAAAGCTCGGCTGGGGATCCCAGCTTGTGTTCCCTGTATTCTCTATCCTTGATCCGGTTTATACCTTCTCTGTTCCAAGAGACCAAACGGTATATGGAATTGTGGACAGCATGTCACATGCGTTAGAATCCTACTTCCATAGAACAGAAAATACACCGATGATCGACGGCTTTATTGAGTCTTTACTTCGTACAGCCATTGAAACAGGTCCGAAGCTATTGGAAGATCTTCACTCCTATGAGCACCGGGAAACGATGATGTATATCGGAACCACCGGCTATAACGGGACATTAATGAACGGCTCTGACGGAGGCGACTGGGCTACTCACCGGATTGAGCATGCCATTTCAGCTGTCTATGACATCCCGCACGGCGGCGGCTTAGCCATTCTTTTCCCTAACTGGCTGGAGCATGTGCTGGAGGAAGATCCATCCCGTGTGAAAATGCTGGCGGTGAACGTGTTCGGCATTGACCCGGAAGGAAAAACCGATAAAGAAGTAGCCCGCGAAGGTGCCAAAGCGCTTCGTTCCTTTTGGAATTCTTTGGGTGCCCCAAGTACCCTGCGCGACTACAACATTGATGATTCCGAATTTGACGCGATTGTCGAAAAAACGTTTATCAAACCGGGTGTCGGCAGGTATAAAGAAATGACGCCTGAAAGTGTACGGTCCATCTTGAAGGCTTCGCTGTAAGGCACAGGAAAAACGCTCTTTTCGTTGAAGAGCGTTTTTTTGATATGTGCACTTACATTATAGAGGTCAGATACAGGATAAAATGTAAAAAAATGTCGGTAATCTAAATTTTCCAAACGAATGGCTTTTTTAATATCCATGGTATATTACAGATGGTTACCAAAATGATGAAATCAATCAGGAGGCAATGATGACTTTAGAAAACTTGATTTTCCGTTATATCACTTGCAGGCAAGCAGTACCGAGCCACGTGAATGCTTTATTGGATTATACGAAAAAAGAGTACATTGCAGGGAATTTAAGCATCATTCAATACCGACGTCTGCTCAATGAGCTGGACAAACGAGGCGCTACTCCGCCATTCGATGCCGCTATGGAGTAAAAGCAGTGATTAAATCTCAGGATGCATTGAAACATGTGATATCTTAGATTATAATGGCTTTTTTATTAATTGAAGCTGAAAATGCAGCCATTTAAAGCCTATCGAGACCATGCAAAATAGATGGAAAGCACTCCAAACAAGCATCGGTGAACGATTAACAGAGTTAATCGGGTAAAAAATAGGTTTAATCGGGGAAAAAGTGAAGTTAATCGGGGAAAAATGTTCACTAATCGGGCGAAAACTCCAATTTTTCGGGTAAAACAGGCATTTGTACCCACAAATTATCCACTTTACTCAACTAAAGGGGTCAGACCCCTTCAGCGCTTTACTGCACTAAACAATATCACCCAATCCTAAAAGATGACTCAGCCTCCACATTCCAACGCCGCCACAGAAGTCATCTTTTATTTTTGTTACTCTTCCTTCTCATTCCAAGACGCCGTTTTCGGCAGCACCACCGTCATTTCCGTTCCCTCTCCCGGCCTGCTCAGCACATGAATCCGGCCATGATGCAGCTCAACAATTTTCTTCACAATCGCAAGCCCCAATCCGCTTCCGCTCCCCTGAGACGAACGATTCCTCGATGGATCCGCCTTGTAAAAACGCTCAAAGATATGCATTTGCACGTCCTGGCTCATGCCGGCTCCTGAGTCCTTGATCTTTACATAAACCACACCTCGATCATTTTCAGTAAGCTGCACCCGAATGCTGCCATTATCAGGGGTGAATTTGATGCTGTTATGGAGCAAATTAATCCAAACCTGGCTTAGCAAATCTTTGTCGGCCTCAATTGTCACTTTATTCAAATCAATATCCATCTGGAGATTTTTACTAGACCACTGCGGCTCACAGGAAATCATCACGTTCCGGAGCTGTTGATCTAACGAATACCGGGTCATCTCAAACGGCGGATGATCCGATTCCAATGTGGTCAGCTTTAACAGATTTTCACTCAGCTTTGACAGCCTCTTACTTTCCGTTTGAATAATGTCAAGATAATGCTTCCGTTCTTCAACGGATAAGTCTTCCGACTCGAGTGCCCGTGCAAATCCGCTGATAGAGGTTAACGGCGATTGAATTTCATGGGAAACATTTGAAATGAATTCCTGCCTCATCCGTTCCATTTCACCAAGCTCTGAAGCCATATGGTCAACACTCTGCACGATTTTGGAAAAAGGATGATGCGGTGACTCCAGCATCGCCTTATAGGTTGACAGGTCAATATTAAAATCTCCCTGTGCCATCTTCTCCATTGCTACCACAATCGGATTAAAAAAGCGAAACCGCCTATCCCTTATACTCTCAATCCGGGAAGAACCCAGCATAACCAGACTAAAAATAAAAAGGCCCACAAGCGATGTGATCATCTGCCCGACAAACGGAGATACACCATTCAGATGTAACAAACGCTCCACCCATGCCGTTAGATAAAACGCTGCGGTCCAGCACAGCAAGAAGAGAACCACCATCACAAGCGTTTCGGCTGCACGCTTGAAAAGTTCCACCGCTCTCATCGGGTCCTCTCCAGACGGTATCCCAGCCCTCGAATGGTCGTAATCTTAAATGGGCAGTCCTCATCAAAAAAACGATCACGAATTCGTTTAATATGCACATCCACCGTTCGTTCATCGCCTTCATAATCATAGCCCCAAAATTCCTCAATCAGCTGCTCCCTCGTAAAAATTATCCCCGGATGGGCGCCCAGCTTAAATAATATTTCAAACTCCTTTAGAGGCAGTGTGACCTCTTTTTTTCCATCAGACACCGTAAGAGTCGAGCGGTCGAGCTCCACATTTCCCACCGACACCTTATTTGAAAGAGAAATGTTATACCGCTTGAGCAATGCCTTCACACGCGCAATCAGCTCTTCAGGCTCAAAGGGCTTTACCATATAATCATCTGTCCCGATCTCAAATCCTTTAAGCTTTTCAGCAGTAGTCCCCTTTGCAGTCAGCATTAAAATAGGGAGTGAATCCGAATAATAGCTGCGGATTTCCCGGCACACCTCCCAGCCGTCCATATTGGGCATCATGATATCCAATATCAACAGGTCGACTCGCTCTTTTTCACACACTTTTAACGCTTCTTTTCCATCCTCTGCTTCCACTATTGAAAATCCTTCCCTCGCTAAAAAAACACGAACCAGCTCACGGATATTCGGATCATCATCCACAATTAGTACAGTGGCCATCTTACGGTCTCTCCTTTTAGAAAAATTCTTCTCCTTACTCGGCTTATGTATATATCCTATTATAGCTTTATGAACTGAATGTGAATAACCCCGCCACAAAACAGCAGGGTTCTCATAAGAAAATAGCTTCCATTCTGCACAATGAAAAACCGCCCTAGCAATACTGCAAAGGCGGTTTTTCCAAAGGGGTTGTTTCTTTACTGACAAATTGAGTATACGATGAAAATATGAAATTTTTATTAAGCTCTCATTGATATTTGATAAAACTTAAGCTTCTCTTGAGTATTTTAATGGAATTAATTCCATAATCTTCGTCTTAACCAATTCACCATTAACTTTGAGGATTACGAAACAATCAGGTGAATAATCTGATATAAGCTCTCGGCACATTCCACATGGACTCACCACAGTCAGTTCTCTGTTGCTTTCATCTGAATAGGGATGCCTGACGGCTACAATAGTATGAAACTCTTTTTCTCCATTGGAGATCGCACTTCCGATGGCAATGGCTTCTGCGCAAACGGTCACCCGCCCAATGTAAGCTTCAATATGAACAGCCGAAACGATGTTTCCCGACTTGGTCCGCAGGGCTGCACCAACATGATGTTTATCCTCCTCATATAAATCTATTATTTTGTTTTTCGCTTCATCAATTAGTGCATAGTCATCTTGTGTTAAGGGAAATACGTTCATGTACCTGCCTCCTATTTTTTAGCGTTACTTTTATCCTGCTGGTTAATTTCCGCTGCAGGCACTCGCTTTCAGCTTCAATCAGCTTTAGATTTGTTTCTATTTCAAGCTTTAACTGAGATATGGGGGAGTGCTCTAATCAGCCAAGACTATATTGTGAGATTCTTACTAGTAAACCCATGTTGTAGGGATTAAGAACGTCCAAGGCGCTGTCAAAATGCCCATCGAAATTCCAATGGCCCGATTTACCCGCCGGTCAGAAATGTATTTCTTTGAGTGGGTGTAGTTTGCCCAACCTATAATAAGTCCGCACACCAATACGACCAATACAAAGCCGATGGCCGTAACAGCATCATTCCAAATGGTGTAGGCATTAGGGCCATCTCCTACTGTTAAAAGAAGAGCAATCATTCCAACCACGTCGACAAGTAAACCCATTGCCCACATTTTGGTTAACAATCCCCAATGAGCTTTTTTAATCTTAATCTTATTCAGCCTGAGTACAATAAAGATAACCAGACCATCCACAATATAATTGCCTGCCAATGCAAGGATAATCAGCGGCGGTATAATCCATATCATAAAAAAAGGAAAAATAAGATCATACACCCTCTTATTTTGCTCAGCACTTATTCGTTTGAGCCAGTTAGTAAACAAACCAAAAACCCCTCCCGTCAAATTCCCCCAAGCTCCCCCCATCCAAGGGACTCTTTTATTGTATCTTAAAATAAACATTAAATGGGTTTACTTCCTTAATTAAACAAATAAATTCTTATATTTTCCGCCAATGAACCTGCTTGAGCGAATTGTTTTCTTTCTTTAACTTGTTGACTTTAAAATCATAAAGAGATACTCTTTAAACATAACGTTGACGTCATCTTTGAAAAAGGAGGCAGGATAATGGATAACCGAATGCGAATAGGTGATCTCGCAAAACGCGCTGGAGTCACTCCCCGTACTGTTAGATACTATGAAAGCATAGGGCTTATTCCTCAGGGTGAGCGTGAAACTGAGGGACAGCATTATTACTACACCAACGAGACGCTCGAGCTGTTGAAAAAAATAGGACAGTTAAAGAAAGTGGGTTTGAGCCTGGATGAAATACGTGAATTCACTCAGCTCTATTCGATTGACCCCAGTGGTGTATTAACGAAAAAGAAATTTCTAACCACTCTGCGTCAACATCTTGTTGAAACGGATCAAAAAATAAATGATTTAGAACAATTTCGCACAGAAGTACGTACACTCATTGATCACTACGAAGGTTGGTTTACTGGAAAAGAAGGTATCTAAAATTTTTTACCCAAAACATTACGCTAACGTCATTTTTAGAGTCCATTGAGTTTTAAAAAAATCGGAGTGCAGTGAGTACCAATATTCTCTTTTTAATCGCGGGATTGAAAAAGAAAGTTTGCCAACGCCAGGGAATTAGGCATTCAGGTTGTTGCGTTTGGTACATTAGTTCACGGGTTGCTCAGCGGCACATTCTTTAAAGGATCACAGCAAACATTATATCCCATTGTTTTCCCAAGAAAATATAGACAAAAATCTATCCTTAGTTGCATCCTTACGTGAAATAGCTGCAGAAAAGCAAATCACGTTGCCTCAGCTTGCCGTTGCATGGGTTTTAGCGAAGGGTGAGGATATTATTCCATTAATTGGGGCAAGACGAGTTTCGCAGCTTCAAGAATCTCTAAAATCGATGGATGTACATCTAAGTGAAAACGATGTTAAGAGAATTGAGCAGGCGATTCGAGAAAACGAAATAGCCGGAGGCAGTTTTCCTAATATGAAATTCAGAAATGGGATTGTCAGTAAGGAAAGTCTATAAATCTTTAGCTTCTCTTTCAAATCTAAGCCCTTTGCAATTTAGTTGTATTTTCCATAATTCCAGGATATTAAAATATAAAAGGGAACTGATGCATAACGGGTTCTGTTGTCGAGTACAAGTATATAAAAAGAAAAGGAAAAGGGGCATCAAATCGCAATTCGATTTAGATATCCCTTTTTTAGTCTGTTAATAGACCATAAATATCACTTTAAATTATCCAATGTAGTCATTGTTATCACAGGTTCCCGTATTTTTGATGCAGTTTCGCAAGCTGAATAAGCCATAAAGGTTACTTCTAAAGCATTCCCATTTAACCGTTAAAAGTAAAATATGTAACGTGTCCGCCTATTACAATCCTGAGCGGACATTTGGATTCTAATATATTACCAGAATAACGGCGCAGCTATAGCAGCTCCGGTAACGCCACCTACAAATCCACCTGCAAATGCTGCTCGCCCTGCAGGAAATCCTCTCCTGACAAAACCTCGCGGTCCAAATCCCGGTCTAAAGCCCGGTCCAAATCCCGGTCTAACCCCCGGTCCAAATCCTGGTCCAAATCCAAACATACATATCCCTCCTTTTGATATAGGCACTATCAATCACTGAAATTTTGTAATTAATAATGTTAATTTAATTTATGGGATTTCTATCCTTTTGTACATTATAAACGCGGAAGTGAAGGAATATAGATCATATTTCGAAGTTTGATTTGGCACAGATAATGATTTGAGTGAAGGTTACTATCTGAATTGGATAAAACAAAAATTAAAAATTCCCTCGGGTATTTATGTTGGTCATTGTAAAGGAACGACCAATTGTGCAATTGAATTAACTATTAAAGAATATGAAGGGAAAGAAGTTGAACGTAAATCTATTACCTTACACCTGAAAAACATGGGATGCGATTTAGGATCCCTTTTACACGCCTACGTTATTGAGTTCTTTAAAAGCATTAAAATTAATAAATACCATCTTCACGTTTCTCCAATCAAAAAACACGCTATAGCTTTTTATAATAAGAATAGAATCAAAAAGACACTTCTGTTCTGTAACAAAGAATTAGTATGGACCACCCATAAATGATGCACCAATGATAATTAACAGAATGAACAATACAACAATTAAAGCAAAGCTTGAGCCCATTCCACCCCCACCTTGCATTTGATAGCCCATATAAAACTAAGCCCCCATTACGAATTAACAGCCATTGAATTGGGGAAACTCCTGGTAACTTACATGAATAGCAAAACTTGGACTTCGCATTTACGAAATAGCGATATTCTTAGTGATGAAAAGAATTTTGTGAAATACTAGGGCGTTTGTACAAAAAGGGCATTGAGTTAATTCACAAGAAAAGCACCTCCTATTGTTAGATTGGTGTCTACAATTGGGGTGCATTTCAAACGCTGTGCTTTTCATTATTGTTTAATATACTTTTGGATGTATTCCAAAACAGAACCTGCTAGATGATGGGGCCTTTTTCTGTTCGTACAAAAATGAATTTTTATAACAGAACAGCTTTGTTTCTACATTTACATCTCAATTTGTTTAATCACTCTCGCAGGATTTCCGCCCACTATTGTATTGGTCGGTACATCTTTCGTCACGACTGCACCTGATGCAATTACAGCATTGTCTCCTATCGTTACACCAGGATTAATGACTGCACTCCCCCCAATCCAAACATTGTTTCCAAAGGTAATCGGCTTGGCATACTCTTTACCGGAATTCCGTTCAGTTGGGTGAAGCGGATGTGTGGCTGTATAGATTTGTACGCCTGGCCCGAGCATACAATGATCGCCAAATCGCACTTCACAAACATCTAAAATGGTACAGTCAAAGTTCGCAAAAAAGTTTTCTCCTACGTGTGTGTTATAGCCATAATCAAAGCGGATATTTGGCTCCATATACACATTTTCTCCGGTAGAGCCCAGTAACTCCTTTAATAATGCCGTCCGCACTTCTCCTTCTGATTCTAACGTTTGATTATACATCCTGACCTTATGTCTTGCTTCCTCGCGTTCTTTTAATAATAAGGGGTCAGCAGGATCGTACATCTCTCCAGCCAACATTTTATCTTTTTCCGTTTTCATCTTATGACCTGCCTCTAAATGTATTTATAAAAACATAAACTTACTATTCTTGAATAAGGCTCTAATCAATCAAAATAGACAGTCTCATTAGGATTATGTAAATATTTAAAAGCCAGTTCCATTTGAGATTCTGTATTTCTTTCGATGGATAGCGGCGGCAGTTCATCTTCAGCGAAAAATTCAACAGCGTTCGTTTCTACCCCTGTCTTTGGCTGCCCGCCAATGATTTCGCATTGTATAAATAGTTTATAAACGTGATACGGAGAAGGCGGATGAGGATGACATTTTTTATCGAGAACTCCAATCAATTTCAGTGCCTTTACGTCAAATCCTGACTCCTCTTTCACTTCTTTCACCGCCACCTCACTAGGAGTTAGCCCAATATCGCCCCAGCCGCCTGGTAACGACCACCCGCCATCATTCTTTTCCCTGACCATCAATATTTTTTTGTACCTAAATACCACAGCACGAATGTCCACTTTCGGCGTTGCATACCCTGTTTCATTTGCAAAGAGATCCTTTATCGTTTTGTGGTCCACATTTGTATGCTGAGACATGATTTCAATGCTTATCTTTCTTATCTCTTCAAACCGTTCTAAATCATATACATCCTTAGAATACGTTAATCCTGCCTGTGCTATGGATTGAAGCTGCTTCGCCCATTCCAGCCATTTTGGTTCCAATTATCTTTCACCACCGATTCATTATACTTAAACCCAACCTGATAACTGTCTGCTCTTTAAAAATAGGAAATCCTGCATACTCCTTCAAGAGCTTTCATCGGCATTATGAAGGACCTTGTTCTGTATTTTTCTCTTCATTTGGGCCTTCATCTGTCTTTTGAAGGACCGTTCTCTGTATTCTTCTCTTCGTTTGGTCCTTCATCGGCATTATGAAGGACCTTTCTTTGTTTTTTTCTCTTCATTTGGGCCTTCATCCGCCTTATGAAGGACCGTTCTCTAAATTTTTCTCTTCGTTTGGGTCTTCATCCGCCTTATGAAGGACCGTTCTCTAAATTTTTCTCTTCGTCTGGGCCTTCATCCGCCTTATGAAGGACCGTTCTTTGAATTTTTCTCAGCGTTTAGGTCTTCATTTGCCTTATGGCCTTTTCCCCTAACGCATAACTACTTACCTCATTCTATAAACCCGCTTCCTCCAGCCCCTCTCACCCCAGCCTTTTCTCCAAATAATACAGCTGGTGGCCCTTCGGATGGTCCTCCACAATCCCAGTAATTTGAAACCCCTGCTTTTGATAAAAATCCGGAGCTTGAAAGCTGAATGTATCCAGAAGGATTAACCGGCAGCAGTGCTCGATGGCCGCCTCTTCCATACGCTGGAGCAGCTCTTTGCCATGGCCCTGCCCTCTAAGCGATACATCGACCCAAAGAAAATCAATATGCAGGTGATACCAGAAGATCGTCCCCGTGATGCCGCCCATAATCGTTCCTTCGTCGTTTCGCAGCATTAAGCTGAGCTTTTTTACTGGATGGCGAAGCTCTTTTGGGAGCGCCCTGACATTGTGTTCAATAACCTTATGCCGAATATAATCGCTGTCTTTCTCATTCCATTGCTGTGTAATTTCCATCGTATCCCCCATTCAGAAAAATCTGTCTTTATCTCAGCATACACGAATGCTCAAAAACTTTCATTTGATATCTTCCTCAGTTCATATTCAGTTCAAAATTCTTACATATACTGGCTTTACTCACGATTGAAAGGAACGATTGTATGGAAACAAATTTACAGTATGCAGAACAGTCTTTGATGAAAAAGAACCACAAAATCCTGGTGATGGCTGGTTTGATCATTGGACTGATTTTTCCCGAACTGGATGAAACCGTCGTAAATACGGCCATGCCGACCATCATTCGCAGTCTCGGCGGTTTATCCTTGTACGGCTGGGTCGGTGGTATTTATATGCTGAGCCTGTCAGCCTTCATGCCGATTCTGGGTAAGCTTGCAGATCTATATGGACGTAAAAAGATTTATATGATGTCCATGGCCTTTTTTATCCTAGGCTCCATTGTCTGCGGACTTTCTCACTCGATGACGATGCTTCTGATCGGACGGGGCATTCAGGGTCTTGGTGCCGGCGGGCTGATGCCGTTAGCAATGGCGATTTCAAGTGACCTCTTTCCGGTTGAAAAGCGGGCAAAAATTCAAAGCTTAATGGGCCCGATCATGTTTATTCCGATGCTGGCAGGTCCATTAATGGGCGGTTATTTTGTCGATAAAGCCAGCTGGCATTGGATTTTCTTTGTGAACATTCCTGTTGGTATCACGGCGGCTGCCCTGTTGGCATTTGGTTTACAGGAGGCATCCGTTAAAAAGCAAGTCGTGATCGACTGGGCAGGCTCTTTTCTTTTAGTGGCAGCGATCGTCTCACTGCTGATTACACCCGTACTCATACAAAACAACGGCTATATGTGGGGCTCCCCGCTCATCATTTCACTGCTATGTTTAGGAGTGATATTGATTGGTGTGTTCATTTGGACTGAGTCCAAAGTGAAAGAACCCATTGTCCCTCTTCACCTTTTTAAAAATCGTAACATATTAGTGCTTTCCCTGATTGTTTTTACAGTAGGATTTGGGCTTATGGGATCTTTCTCTTCCTTCCCTTATTTTGCACAAAATGTGCTCGGCCTGACACCAACAGAAGCTGGATACTTAACGCTCCCGCTGATGGTCGGGGCAATTGGCTCCTCCATGGTCAGCGGCTTCCTAATCACAAAAGTCCGATACAGAGAATTATTCGGGATTGCTTTCATCATGCCGATCATCGGATTTTATCTGTTCTCCCAAATGGACATTCATATTACCGTCTTTAAAATTTGTATTTTCTTTGTGATTACCGGCCTGGGCCTTGGTGTCATGTTCGGGGGTGACAATCTCATTGTTCAGGAATCTGTGGAAAAAGAAAATAAAGGAATTGCCTTGGCTACCGTTCCGCTTTTCCAAACGATTGGAGCGACTATCGGAGTGAGTATTTTTGGCAATCTGCTTTCCTCTGCTCTCACGGATAAGCTGAAGGGAATGGGCCGCCTCCTTCCAGAGGGGATGATGAAAAACAGCAACAGCCTTGCAGCAGGCGGCATTCCCCATCATCTTCCGCCGGCTCTTTTAACAACCGTCAAGACCATGTTTATTGACGCCTTCCAGCATATTTATTTGTATTCTTTTGGCGTTGCCATCGTATCCTTTTTACTATGCTGGTTTTTAAAGAAAGAAGTTCTTTCCACCAAGAAGGAAGAAGAAACACAATCATAATGAAAACAGGCCTGCATACGAGGATGCAGGCCTGTTCCTATGTTAGCTTAATGTAGTAGAAGAACTTTCCTCCTGCAGCGGCAGGGTTACATCCTGATGATCAAAAGCCTCATCCTCTTCCTCAATCATGGCTTTAGGAAGTCCTGAATACATCGCCCAATAGTAGATTGCCAGAGAACCAATCGCAATAATGATCAAATCAAGCGGTGCGGACAGGACTCCACGCCCTCCCCCAAAGGAGCCGTAATAGCATATTACCAGCATCATCACATAATAGGCCAAGAGCCACCACGCAGATTTCAGCTGCTGGGATAAGCTTACTGCACTTTTCTTTCGGAACTTGGAAAAAGCCAGATACACGATAAACATTAGAATTTGGAAGCCCAAAAGCCATGAAATAGTATTCCAGCCTGCCCAATACACGATATACGTGACAAAAACAAACGATATAGGGGCAATGACACTTCTTCCTTTTAGCTTAAAAGGTTTCTCTAAATGTTTAGCGTTTACATTAAACGCCGCTGTTGAAATCGGTGCGACAGCATAGGATAGAATCAATGCGACAGAACATACATTGACCAATGCATTCCAGGACGGAAAAGGCAGTGTCCAAAATACAGATAAAACAAACGTTAACCATAAAGCGCTACGTGGAATTCCTGTTTTATGATCCACTTTGGAAAACTTCTGAAAAAACGTTCCATTCCTCGACCAGGCATACACCAGCCGCGATGTCGTATTCATAAAGATATTTCCGTTTCCACCTGGAGACAAGACAGCATCCATGACGACAATAACCGCCAGCCACCCCAGGCCGAGTGCCACGGCGATATCTTTAAATGGCAATGGAAATTTGCCTTGGATATTCGCCCAGCCCTGCTGAAGACTGCCAGTGGGAATACTCCCGATGAACAGCACCTGTAAAGCCGTATAGATAAGAGTGGAGAGCACGATACAGATAATCAGTGCAATCGGAATATTTCGTTTTGGATTTTTTACTTCGCCGGCAACCGACACAATGGGGTGAAGACCCAGGTAGGCGAACATGACACCGCCTGATGTAATCGCCCCCTGTATACCTTTAAAGCCAAAGGGAGTAAAACCCTTTAAGGTGAAATTACCCGCCTTGAAGTGAAGGCTTAGCGTAACGATAATGGTCAGAGGTACAAAGTATTTGAAAATGGAAATGATCCTATTCGATTTTGCAAAAGTGCTGACACTCCAATAGTTTAAAAGAAAAAAGGCAAGCAGCATTAAAAATTGGACAAGCCAGCCTACTATTGTAGGAGCCTGAGAATTCGCTTTGGTCAAACCCGGCAGCCAATACGCAATATATTGGCGTACGGCCGTTACTTCAATGGAGATAAGACTGGAATAGGCAACGATCGTAATAAACGAAATTAAATACCCAACCAGTGGCCCGTGGGAATAAACAGGGTAGCGCAATATCCCGCCCGTCCTTGGCAGTGCCGCACCAAGCTCAGCATACACCAGCCCGATTAAAAGGATAATCAAGCCGCCAATGACCCAGGAAATAAATCCGCCCGGACCCGCTTTGGAAGCCACACTGCTGACGGCAAATAGCCATGCCGACCCAAAAATAGCGCCTAGACCAATCAGAATGAGATCGACTAAAGACATTGTTTTTTTGAATTTTCCAGATTGCTGCATAAACTTCCCCCTCACATGATGCACATCTACTTCTTTTATGTAGTGATTACTTTCTTCCAAATCAACGGTGATTCTCATTGATTT
Organism: Heyndrickxia acidicola; assembly: GCF_001636425.1. Taxonomy (NCBI): domain Bacteria; kingdom Bacillati; phylum Bacillota; class Bacilli; order Caryophanales; family Bacillaceae; genus Heyndrickxia; species Heyndrickxia acidicola. The sequence continues at coordinate 4,229,547 of NZ_KV440953.1, read as the reverse complement.
GGAGTCTTGCTAACTAGCTGGCTTACTTTCTATTAAATCAATATTATACAGAGTTACAGCTCAATTTGACATAATTTGTTCATTTTTCGGAAAACTTTGCGAAAAAATACCTAGTCAGTGCAACGGAAAGGCTGTCTTTCTCTTAATAGCGCTTGCTAATTTGCTATTACCCCGATTTTGTTTCTTTCAAGCATTTCTGCAAAATTTATCGACAGAAGGGATTGCTATTATCTTATACCTTAGCAGAGACCTGGTCTTCCTGCCGGTTGATTTACGCTTATAGGCTCTCGCTTTCCGCGGAGCGATTGGGGAGCCTCCTCGTCGCAGGCTCCTGCGGGGTCTCCCCAAATACGCTGATCCCGCAGGAGTCTCGTGCCTTCCGCTTCAATCAACTTTGGGTTCAGTTCTGGATTAGGATTAAAATAGGACAGGGTTTTGCACCGTCCGTTCTGCCGGTTGGTTTACAAACGAGTTTAGTTTTCTTCAAGGAAAAATAAGCAATACTTACTCCTTATCATCATTGTGATCTTTGGATTTGGAGTAGGAAAAATTAGTAGCTTAATTTCTAAATCCCGGAAAAACAAATAAATAGGCAGCTAAACTGATGCTTCAGTAAAAAGTTAAATGGTTTTCTTAGATGCGCTTTATATTGAAGGATGATGGTAATATCCAGGTGCAAGAGTTAGATATTCCGTTTCATTTCGATGCTGAAGGGGAGATTAGTACAAGATTAAAATCAAAATTATCCCACCTATCTAAGGTCATGGAAAAAAAGGCATTTTTCATTTCTCACTGCCCCAATTTCCCCCTAAAATCTAGAACCGTTGCCATGTAGAAAATTAGATGTTAAAAAAACTCCAACAGGTGGGAGTAAATCGCTTTTAATGGGAGGCCCTGTAAGGTTTGTCTGGGTTGTAGCTATCCAACTTCCAGACTCACCAGCATGTAAAGAATGGGGATTCATCCTCAAAAGCCCTCTAAAAACCAAATGCCGAATTGAAATTGAGGCATCATCAAACACAGTTAAAAGACCAATAAATGCTGCATAAGGTGAATCAAAATGTATTTGTTTACTGGTTTCATCCCAATCTCCGTTAATCGGAATAGGAATTCCGCGAAAATTTATCGTACCACTAACCTTATTATCAGTAATAGAGTTAATGATAAAGGTACCCGAAATGAACGGTCTGCCTGAAATTGTAGCATGGATTCCCCACTGCGATGGGACTGGTATACTTACTGTTATTTTTTCATTAGTTTGCAATTGTGTACTCTCCCTGCAAATAAAAATTAGATAGTATAGCCTATGTTTTACTAAAAAGAATGGATAGAAGGATTGAAAATATTTATTTATTTTTTTGAAAGGAAATCTATGGGTATTCGCCGTTTCAAGCTATAAGTGCCTACATAATTTATAGGTAATTAGACAAAAGGAAAGATGTCCAAATGTATCTGTATGGCGCTTATCAATTTCCCCAAACTCAGTTCGAGTACTATCCATTTATACAGCAGGAACAATATGACCCTAACAGGCAATTATCACAATTACTTCAACTGCCACAATGGCAGCAACTTGAACGCAGAGTCAATCTGCTTGAAAGGCAAAACAATATTCAAGAAAGAGAAATTGAACAACTTCATCGCCAATTACAACGAGTGAATCAGAGGCTTCGTGCAGTGGAAAACAGATTACACATTTCATTTACTCCTGTGGAAGGAGAGTTTTAACATTTACTGCTGGATTGACAAGGGCTATTGGTGAAAAATTTAAAAACTTTCGTTCTAAGGAGACCTCTTAATCAATTTCAGAAGTGAAATGGGCAATCAGTAGATGTTTCAAAAAATGTTGGCTCCTATTAGCTGGTTTAGTTGAATATTACACTACTGATTAAAATGTCCGACTGTTGTTGGTGTATTTCTAACCGTTTCTGCTAAAAATTCCCGATACATTCTAACATATCGATCCCGAGGTGTCTGCCAGTCGGCAGTCTATATGTGAATCGATATGCGAATGAGTGTGTAATCTAAAGTGTTAGAATAACTAAATCGTTGTTTAATTACCAAAAATAAGGGATACCATTTCATATAAGAATGAGTATCCCTTTTAGTTTGTTATTTGATGTTTTCTACCTCAAAACTGACAGAATTAGACTTTTTTGTCTCTTTCCCTGTTTCTGAGCTGCCTTATACATTAAAAACAGAAACCGATTCGAGCAGCTCCTCTGACAGCTTGGACAAGGAAGAAGAAGATTCTGCTATTTCGATCATGGTCGCAAGCTGTTCTTCCGTAGAGGCAGAAATGTTTTGAGTGCCATCTGAAGCGGAAGCGGAGATTTCCGAAATGGTCTTAATGGACGTAACCACTTGGTCCGTTTTTGTTTCAATTTCTTTTATTGAGCTGCTTACTTTTTCAATACGCTCAGACACTGCAGCTACAGAGCCGTGGATATCCCCGAAAGCGCGGCCTGCCAGATTGACAGATTTCAAGCCTGCTGCCAGCTCACTGTTCGTTTCTTGGGCTGCTTTTACAGCATCCTGTGTTTTTTGCTGAATAGAGGTAATTAGCTCCAGCACCTGTTTAGTAGAAGAGCTGGATTGCTCAGCCAGTTTGCGCACTTCCTCAGCCACAACTGCAAATCCTCTGCCGTGCTCACCTGCTCTTGCTGCTTCAATCGCTGCATTTAACGCTAAAAGATTCGTCTGCTCTGCAATGGACTGGATAACCGTCACAATTTGCCCAATTTCAGAAGAGTGATTGCCAAGCTCTGTGACTATGCCAGTTAGGGATTTTGCGGTTGTATCAATGGATTTCATCTGGCTGACCGCTTCCTCTACAGAAGCCCTTCCTTCTTGCGCAATTTCCGTAGCTGTTACAGTTGCCTCCGTTGATTGATTGGCGTTTTCTGCAATATCCTTCATTTGCCCTGAAATGGTTTGAATAAATTCAAAGCTTTCCTGGGTATTCTGTGCCTGCTGCTCCGTACCGGCAGCCAGCTCTTGAATGGTTTCAGCAATATGCTGTGTCGCAAGGCTGGTTTGTTCTGCACTTGCTGTTAACTGTTCAGAAGAAGCTGCCACCTGTTCGGAATGGAGGCTGACCTGCTGAATAACTTCTCGTAAATGGTTCTTCAATTGATTAGATACAGAAGCAATTTCTCCGATTTCATCATTTGATTTCACCTGGATGTCTTCACCTGTAAAATCGCCTTTTGCCACTTCTTTTAATTTATCCACTACAAATCGAAGCGGACGGATTGAGAAACTGATGGCAATGGCTCCTGCAACGGCTATAACGAGAGAAATAAGACCAATTATCATTATTACTGAAGTCCCTTGTATACCAAACTGTCCTGTTTGATCCGCGTGAAGCCTAAGCTGCTTCTCTGAATCATTTTTAATTAAAGTAAGCGATGCATTAAGCGGAATATACAAATCCGTCTCCTGCGAGGTTTCAAACACGGTATGCTTTGCAGCGTCACGGTTGGTTTGCGCCATACTACCAACATTATTGGTAAAATTAGTGAAACTTTGCGCATCCGTTATAGCCTTTTCGACATGTGCCTTTGCAGCCGCATTCAGCCCCAGATGTCCCGTTTGGATTGTTTTCAAGGCATTCAGTAAGTCTTGGCCGCTGGAAGTGATCACTCCTGCAGCTGCTTTTATAATCGTAGGATCTGTCGTTTTGGGTGTTCCTGCTATAAACAATGTGTTATCAACATTTGATAAAAAGCCCAGATTTGCCTTTTGGGCCATCTGTGTGTAGGTAAGATCTTGATTTTTAATGGTGTTTACATTTTGATTCATTTTATACGACATAAACATCGATGTGCCCACGTTTGCTAAAATGAGGATCAACAAAAGCATAATAATTCTCACTACTTTTGTTGATAAAGATCTCGATTTCTTTTTCTTCTTTGCCATTTCCATTTCCCCAATTCACTTAAAGATATTTCTTCCTTTCTTTTTATCGGACGGGGAACGCGAAAATTTGAATTGTAATTCGAAGAAATTTTTTAAATCACGCAAAATATAGGTATTTATCCCTATTTCAACTCTCTCATATAGTGACTATTTAGTCTCTTGCGACTTACGCATGTCACTACTATCAAAGAAAAATAGATTAAGCACTTATTACCAATCGATGAAGTACAGGAAAGTAACTTTTACTAAGAAGAGGAAAGAGCGGACACCTTTGAGGCGGCCGCTCTTTTTATTTATTCTGTGACTCAGCATTTTTAACTTTTTTCTTTTATGTGTGCCATTTATGAAATGAAGGAACTCTCAGTTTGCCATTGGATGTCCAGTTACGAAACTTAATATTACATGGAAATCCTTTTTTAAAACGAATAACTCTATCATTTTCTTCAAAAATATTTTCTTGAAGTGCATCATAGATTTTCTTGCTTTCAGTGACTGGTAAAGACTCCATAACGCCAATAGCAGGATCATGCTCATCTAAAGCCAGCAGATAAGAATTATCCCTTTTCAGTATGCCAGTAATATATACATCAAGGTAATGATAATTAATGACCTTTATCCACTTATCAGAACGTTTATCAATCTCATAACGGGAGTCTTTTCGCTTTTGAACAATACCCTCAAGTGAGTTCTCCTTAACAGCATTGAAGTATGCTATGGCATTGCCCTCAACCCATTGAACTAAAACAACATGTTCGGTTTGGAAGTTAAGCTTTGAAAGCAGTTCTTTACGCTGAATAAGAGGCCAATTAGCCACTTTTTCACCTTTATAATAGATAATATCAAACACGCAGAATTGAAGAAAATGTGTGGATCTTGCAGATTTAAACCGCTCCATCACTGCTTCAAAATCAGGCCCTCCGTTTGGACCTGGAACAATTAACTCTCCATCTAGAATGGTTCCATCCGGGATTTCGAGATCCTTATAAATCTCAGGAAACAGGGATGTGACCTCATTATTATGGCGCGTATATAAACGTACCTTATTATCAAATTTAGAGAGCAGCAGACGAATACCATCTAGCTTCAATTCAGTGATATAGTCCTCTGAATCAAAGGGTTCAGCTCCCCTTTCCAAAAGCATCGGACTAACAAACATGGAAGTCACCTCTATATTATATTGTAATAACATAAAGGTACGAATTAGTTATTTAATTAGTGGGCGTACAGAGAGATGTTTCCACCATTTGCAAAGAGGTTGTTTAATTTTCCCCAATCAATTCCTCCATTCTGCCCCTAAATGTTGTATCCATCACTAGCTCCTCTTTGAATGATTAACCTAATTCCTCTCTTGCTAATGCTACAACCCTTCTAATGAATGGCTCTTTATTTTTTGTATATGCGGGTCTATCAAATTTATAGGTAACAGCCAGCTCTTGCTTTAACAGCTCGTATTCTTTAGCCAATAAAGGGTTCAGCCTAAGATAATCACGAAACAACAATTTTTCAAACCATTCACTGCCGCCATATTCACAAATATGCAAATGGCAGGTCCCTTGTCCCCAAAGCCCTTTTCTAAAAAATCTTCTATCCACAATCTCAGGCTTTGGAACATATTCATATCCAATTTCATTTAAGGAGGAAATTAAATCAGGTACTGCTTCTAAGTCCGGTACACCTGCCATCATGTCGATAATGGGTTTAGCTGACAGTCCTTTAATAGACGTGCTCCCGATATGTTCGATTTGAATGATTCTATCACCCAAAACACCATGTATTCTCTTTTTCTCGTATTGGAATTGGCATTCCCAATCAGGATTATACTCACTTATCACAACGATTGGTTTTGTCATGGTTCCCGCCTTTATGGTCTATTTTTACTTAGTCATTTTCTATAGTACCGAATGAACTTCCTCTTAAGCTAACCTATTCCTAAATAAAAATAAAGGAGGGAAACCTCTTTCACGTGCAGTTACATAGCCAAACATATTAAGCATCACTAAGAAGTTCATCAATACTATCCTTACAGTAGCTACAAATCAAATCCCTATATTTATCATATAAGGGGCGCAGGGCCTCTAAAGACTTTGATATAATCTCACAGCCATAATCATCGTGCATAAAGAAGATTATATTTTTAGAGACATTAACGAAAAAAACATCAGGGTATTGCATCCCAACTTCGTTTGACAATCTTGGCTTTAAAGAAGGAAAATCTCTATTAGTTAACGTTTTTAATATAAAAGGGGTTTGAATGTCACGTTTTAAGCATTTTAAAGAATACTGAATGGTATGGCAGTTAAATGGTTCTTCCTCATCCTCTGGAGGAAACGGATAGGGCAGGGTACTTTGCTGTAAACGAAACCTGACATTCTTATTGGAGATATATTTAAGATATAATCCTAATTTCGATTTATAATTAAAATCATTTTCCTTGTAAAGATTTACGATGAGAAAGACTTGGTCATCATCTGAAAAAATGCTGTTAAAGATTGACAAAGCCTGAGAAAACACTTTTTCAAAGTATCGTGGATTCAAATCATCTGATCCATCCATATGAACAGAAAGTCCTTTTGCAAACTCAAAGTGCAAGTGAATTTTCCATTGGTTAATAAGACTCGGACCTAAAATAACACCAGGAAAACATTCACTTAAATAATCATTACTATTTAGCATTCTAAATTCCTTTCTTTACATGGCAATATAACAATTCCTTATGCCTCGTTGCCGTATCGGATCCCTAGCTCTATCACCTATTCCTTATTTATATACAAAAAAAAGCAGCTGTCAGCAGTTCTAGTTTTGCATGATCGCCTAGCTATTTCGGGAATATAATTCTATGACTTTTTCGACCTAAGACTTAACCAAAGAAGAAATAAAAAAATAACCAGTTGAATTAAATATCCGCCGTATTTATCCACTTGATTCCCATTTATGGAGTAATAAATAGTATACGGAATATCAAATAAAACAATATTAGCGATTAAGAGATATTCATACCATTTAATTCTCTTAAGTTTACTATTCTTTATCCATTCCTTCATTTTTAATACTCCTATTCCATAGTTGTAAAAGATTAAAACTTCATTTCTCCAGTAAGAACCCCTGTGACTATAACGGCAATAAGAATTGCCAATAAAGAAAGGATTACCCTATAAAATAGACGAATAGAGCTTAGACGATCTTTCATCCTGCTATTAAGACTAAAAACTAAGAATAGCAATAGAGCTTCAATGATTATCCCTTTAATATCAGCGGAATTGAATCGATTTGTTATATAAATGTGTGAATAAAAGCTTATTAGGATTAGTGCCATAAAAAAGATAAGCTGAAAGACAAAATATTTAATTACGTTCAAATTCAATATTCTCCCCAATCAAAAATTTTCCATTATCGTTAACAAAAGCTCAAATAATATGGCACCATAACCACTAAAAAAAAGTATAGAAGCCATTCATCTGAACCATATCAATGTAAAGATTTCTAGAAGGATTAAAAAAATAGCTGCTACACTAAATCCTATTAGTCGCTTTCTTGAGATCTTATTCAATAAATATTGCTCACTTAGATACAAGATAAAGCCTATGAAAAGGAATATATATGCAACACCGCGATAATTGTTGTATACCCCCAGAAACCAGGTGGATAGAAAATAAATAAGACCTCCTATGATCCAAAGAACAATGGCTGGTATAATCAAAAAATGGATCCTGTTTTTATAGAAATCTCTCCCTTAAAGAGAAAGACCAATCCGTATGCGAATTGGTCTTCTAATGATGGTTATTCTGACTCTATTGTACTACAACTGAAATTTTTTTCTCTAAATCTTTCATAAAAACATTACTAGATTTAAGAAAGATGGAACTTCGTCACAGCACTCTGCAGATTTTCTGCAAGGCTGGATAAGGCTTCGGCTGAAGCAGAAATTTCCTCCATAGAGGCAAGCTGCTCCTGCGTAGCACTGGCATTTTCGTGGCTTCCTGAAGCTAATTCCTGGGAGATGCCCTTTGCCTGCTCCATTTCCGCTGCAATGGTTGATGTAGTGGTTTGCATTTTTTCCACAGCTGTAGAAACATCTGTGACCTTCTTCGTGACATTGTCAATGGAGACGGAAATCTCCTTGAATGCGTGATTAACGTCGTTTGTATAAGAAAGTCCGCGTTCGACTCTTTCTTTCCCCTGCTCCATGGCTGAAACCGTTTCGTTGGTTTCCTGCTGAATCAAGGTCACCATTTGCTTAATCTGGTCAGCGGAATTACGTGATTCCTCTGCAAGCTTACGAACCTCATTGGCAACAACCGCAAAGCCTTTACCGTGCTCTCCTGCCCTTGCGCTTTCAATCGCTGCATTCAGGGCAAGCAAATTGGTTTGTTCTGCAATTCCGGTTATCAAGGCTGTCATATTTCGAATCTCATTCGATCTTTGGCCGAGTGAATAAATTTTGTCGCTGGCACTGATAACAGACTGGTGAATTTCATTCATCTGGGATACAACATGAGCGACCGACTCTGACCCTTTTTGCGTTAAAGCAGAAGTACTTTGTGAATCCTCCAGCATGCCCTTGGAATAGCTGGCAATCCGGGAAGTATTCGTCGCCATTTCATTTACTGAGGCTGAGATCGCCGTAAAAGTTTGAAGCTGGTCCTCCGTCCTCTGTGCACTCTCCAGAACAATATGGGACACCTGTTCTGAGGAGCTGGCACTTTGCTGCGCACTGGCCGTAAGCTGTTCGGAGCTTGAGGCTACCTGCATGCTCGAATCAATTACCTGGCTGACTACCACGCGAAGATCCTCTACCATTTGGTTGAAGGAAGCTGCCAATTGGCCAATTTCATCCTTGCTTTTCACTTGCAATGGCTCTACATTTAAATTCCCTTTTGCGACCTTTTCCATAAAGCCGGTGACTTTCTGAATTGGAGTAGAAATCATGCGCCCTATAATAATGGAGACCGTCAGTCCAATGGCAAGTGCGGCCACACTTAGAATTTCAATGACAAGGATGTTGATATTAACAGCCTGCTGTGTATTCTTTACGCCTTGATTCATCGTTTTTTGTTCATTATCGACAAGCTTTTGGGTGGTATTTTTAAAATTGCTGCTGATCTGCTTCAAGGTCGTGTCCATCACTTCAGCAATTTGTTGTTGATTATTGCTTCCTTCCTTCAGTTGAAACTCCTGGTTGGCAGCATCCATAAAGCTCTGATCAAGTGTTTCAATTTGCTGCAAAAGCGCTGTACTGCTGGCTGAGTTTTGAGACTTTTCCAGCTGGTTTAAAAGCAATAGATATGTCTTCTGATCAACATAGTAACGGTCCTTTACCCCTACATTTCCCGTCACCAAATATTCTCTCATATCAATATTCTGGTCCTGCATGGCACTCTTTAAATCCTTCACCAATAGAAGCTTTTGCACCTGCTGATCCAACAGGCTTTGGTAACTCTTTTGCGTTTGCAGAAGGTTAAATATGCTGCTTCCTCCGACCAAGACCAGAAGGACCAACACCGCAATAAAACCCCTTAATATTTTCCATTTTATGGTTGTTTTGCGTGTATTCGTTTTCTTTTTAGGCTTTGTTTTTTTTGATTTCATCCTTTTTTTGGTCCTTTCGTCTCTGTTGATATATGTATATTATCCTTTCAGAAAGTATGAGTAGAGTGGAATTTTCAAACTCACTAAAACATGTAATGCTTTAGCAAACTACTTTTCCATTCTGACACAGTCTTGAACAAGGACTTTATTTCACCACTTTTATCGGATAAAATTCAGATTTATGAAGCATTACTAAAATATTATTTTATTTCGAAAATTCATCATAAAACAACCTGCCATGCGAGCGAAGACAGGCTAAAATGGGAGTGGATTTTTCCTGAATAATTATGAAAGATTGGCGGAGACTTCATTTGTCCACTTAATGGCCTTTACATAAAGGCAGAATAAATCATCATTTGTTATACCAGCAGAGCTGCCTCCTGTGTAAGCAAGGTTCTTTTCTCCCCTTTCAAGATCCTGAAAGAGATTTAGCAATTGCCGCAAATCGTCCTCTTCTCCCTGAAGCCCCTTTTTAATAAAAGAAGACAGCGGCAGCTCCTGTAAAATGACCGGAATCGGTTTTTTTAAAATAGCATCAATCACAGAGAACAACCCAAACAGATAATATTCAGATGCATTTTGTCCTATCTTTTTTGCAATGCTCTCTGCTACCTTTGCCCGGATTAAACTCAAGAGAAAAATTTCCTTTGTTACTTCATCTTTTACAGTGGAGGTCATCATTAAGAGAGTAATCCATTTTCTTAGTTCCTTCAGACCCATTAATAAAATGGCCTGCTTAATCGACTGGATTTTTATCCCCTTTGAAAAACCAACAGTATTGACAAGGCGTAACAGCTTATAAGAAATGGAAACATCCTTTTCAATGAGACTCGCAATATGATCGATATTGCTGTCCTCTTTATTCAGTTCGTTCAGTATATGTAAATATTGTCCCTCTAATGTAGGTACATCAATATCAGAAATGATACTGGGTTTACTGAAATAGTAGCCTTGAAACAAGTCAAATCCCCATAAAAAAGCCTTTTCAAATTCCTGCTGATCCTCTATTTTTTCTGCTAGAAGGAGTAAGGAATATGGTTTATATTTCCTCGCAAGCAAGCGTTTATTTTCCTCATTGGCATAAAGAAAATCAATTTTTATTATATCAATGAAAGGCAAAAGCTCTTCCGGCAAGGTGTCCTCAGTCACATCATCCACCGCAATGGTAAAACCTTTTTTCTTCAATTCTTTGCATCTGTTAATAACCTCCTGACTCCAGGTGACACTCTCCAGGATTTCAATGACAATGTCTTCCTTCGGCAAATAGTCAGCTAAATTTGACATCAAAAGGTTATATGTAAAGTTAATGAAGGCTTTTTTATGAAAGGTGAGCTTTCCCAGCCCAAATGTTAAGAGACTGTGTCTCATCACCTCGAAAGAAGCTGTATCCCCATCCATGGCATTATACACATTTATATCGCTATTTCGATATAGAAGCTCGTATCCTATTACTTTTTTCTGTCTGCTGAATATAGGCTGACGGCCGACAAATATCTCCAAAATCTCACCACTATTCATTGAGTTATTGGCAATAAATAATTTTATAACATTTCCTGAATTGCCCAATTTAAGTATACCAAGACTAAAGTGCTATTAAAATAGTTTTTTTTGGATAATCCATTACATTTAGGAGCGGACAAAGATACAGATGATTGTTTTTGAACGTAAGTTGGCTGACATCTTCTTGGTTCATCTTTATGCAAGACTCTTTTCGCAAATCGTGTTGCTTTTTGGTCCTAAACAAGCAAGTAAAACAAAAATTTCAGCCTAGGTACCCTTGGAATAGTTGACGAAAAGATGCAGCGATGACTTCGCATTCTAATTTATAAAAACCCTTACCAAAATCTCTGCACAAAGAGCAAGCAGCATTTTCCAATATGTATATAAAGGGGAGAATTTTATGTTAGTGGTAACGAAAGAACAAATTGAAGGATATGAAATAAAGGAAGTGAAAGGCGCTTGTTTTGGACTTGTGGTGAGAAGCCGCGGCTTTGCAGGACAGATCACTGCCGCATTCAGATCTCTTGGAGGCGGAGAAATACATGAATATACCGAAATGCTCGAGGATGCAAGAAAACAGGCATTGGACCGACTAACACAAAATGCCCATGCAATGGGTGCTAATGCAGTGGTCATGTTCCGATTTGATTCAGGGGAAATTGGCCAAAACATGAGCGAAATATTGGCATATGGTACAGCCGTTGTTGTCGAAAAGGTCGAATAAGCATGAAATGGCTTTTGTATTATCTTTTATTCCAGCTTTGCTTATCAACTGTTTTATGGCTCTATTCCAAACGCAAAGACAAGCGCTATAAAACAAATGACGCCACTCTTTCAGAGGACTTCATTCCTACGCAGGAAGTATCTATTGATCCTGTTTCAAAAGTGTTGAAACGAGTCTATGTTCATTCGAGGACCGGAGAGCGCAGATATGTGGAGGAAAAAAAACAGAAGCCGGTCGTAAAAGGTCAAGAGGAATGTAGAAGAAAACAATGATTTATTTCTGAAAAAATTCTTTTCTATTAAAGTAAAAAAATGTAGAAACTGATTATGATTTCTTCTAAGTAAAAAGGAGCATTTATTTGCTCCTTTTTACTAAAGGATAATGGTAGGTCCCTCCCAGGGAGGACGGAATAGGCAAAAAAACCCCCTACTATACTACTATCGGCTTATTTTATATTTTTTTAATGCCATTTCTTAATAAATATAGGAAAAAATTTGTGTTTTTTACAGAGAGAGAGTCACACCTCTAATGTATTTGACTAAGAAAATTCAGATATTACTACTTTACAAGCACCCCTCATTTCTTTTTTTAATCCAAAATTCTTCCTTATTCTCCAGTTGTTACTAAATCTATCACAGTCTTGTTATCCTACGAATTTACCATTTGAAATTTATTACAATATTACCAAAATAAAATTATTGTTTTCAGTTTTTTAGTTTAGTAGAATGCACATGATATAATTTCAGGAATAGATTACATAGGATGTGAATGAATGGAAAATATTTTTGTACTGTTTCTGTTTTATTATCCTCTCGTCATGGGAATCCTCTGGGTGGCTGGCAGCTTTATTTATTTTAAAAGAAAAGAACAGAAGCATTCGCTTCCTGAAGCACCCGCCCAAGATCTGCCGTTTGTCTCCATCTTAATCCCTGCGTATAACGAAGAAGAGACCATTGCAGAAACGGTTCGTTATGCTTCCAATCTTAACTATCCTCATTATGAGATCATCGTGATCAATGATGGAAGCAAGGACAACACGCTTAACGCTATGGAATCTATCAGGGATCTCTATCCGAAGCTTCGCATTGTTGATATTAAACAGAATAAAGGAAAAGCCAATGCATTAAAACAGGGTGTTCTTGTTTCAAAAGGGGAATTTATTGCAGCAATTGATAGCGATGCCATTCTTGAACCCGATGCATTACGCTATATGATTCCTCACTTTGTTACTCCCCAAAATAGCGAAAGAGTCGGTGCGGTCACCGGAAACCCAAGAATCAGAAACCGCTCCACCTTATTATCAAAAATACAATTAGCCGAATATGCCAGTATCATAGGCCTCATCAAGAGAACCCAGCGAATAGTAGGAAAAGTGATGACCGTGTCAGGCGTATTCGTCGTCTTTCGAAAAAAAGCGTTGCTTGACGTTGGGTTGTGGGACACAGACCTTATCACAGACGACATCGGCATCACCTGGAAATTACAAAGACGATTTTGGGACATTCGCTACGAACCCAAGGCCTTTTGCTGGATGCTTGTACCTGAAACCTTCAAAGGCCTTTGGAAGCAGCGGGCTCGCTGGGCACAGGGCGGGATTGAAGTCGTCCTTCGCCATTGGGGTATTTTCCTGGACTGGCGGCAGCGGAGATTATATCCCGTTTATATCGAACAGGTACTCAGTATTCTGTGGGCACTCGTTTGGTTTATCATTTCAATTTTGACGATATGGAATGTCATCCAGCACCATACCGTTTCCACCCCGTTCCTATGGATTGGCTATTACCTTTCGATCATCTCGATTTTTCAATTCTTTGTGGCTCTTTTTATCGAACGGCATTATGAGAAAAACATATTGAAATACTTGATCTGGACCATTTGGTATCCGCTTATTTACTGGCACATCGGAGCTCTTTTGGTTGTGTTCTCCCTGCCGAAGGCGCTGAAAATCCTTAAAAAATCCAAAAATGAATATGCGACCTGGGATAGTCCTGACAGGGGCTTGCCGTTATAACAGAAAAGGAGGAAGTTTGATTGATCATTCAACAAAAGGCAGGCAAGCTGAGAAAAAGTATTGAAGTGATTTTTACATTAGCGGGCTGGGGATTTCTTGTTGTTTTCCTTTTTAATTTAGCTACTCACTTTCAGCGCAGGCTCAGCTTTGCTTTTTACACATTAACCATTTCCAATACCACTGCCATTGTCCTGTTCACCCTGCTCACTCTTATCATCGGTACAGGGACTTTGCTGTACTGGAGCCATTATAATAAGAAAAAATACGGGGGCTTATCAAGAAGAAAGCCCCCAGAGCCTGTAACCACCAAAGAAATCGCTGAGTTTTTTCAGCTAACGGAAAGTGATGTTGAAAAGCTGCAAAATGAAAAATACGTTACGTTGAGCTGAAAATTGTATACAGAAAAAGGGACAATGGCGAGCTGCTGCCGTTGTCCCTTTTTGATATGGTCACTGTCTAGCTCCAGCGTCTATCCCCTAGCGAATTTCTACGTCTCCTCCCTGCGATAAGTCTACATCTAGTTTCCTTTATCTCAGTCGGAGACTACGGAATCCGTACGGCGATGGGCAAGGCGCTTCCACTTTTCTTATTACCCCTGTCCAAACATATATTTCCTATAGGTTTTGTTCATCGATAAGAAAATCCCCATTAAAATCATGTTGGAGAAGATCGAGCTTCCTCCGTAAGACAGAAACGGAAGAGAGATCCCTTTTACCGGCATTAAACCAATAGTCATACCAATGTTTTGGAAGATTTGAAGCGAGAAAATCACAATGGTCGCACCACATAAATACGAACCAAAGGATGAATTCGAATTCAGGCCAATCACGGTCACCCGGTACATCAGCATGAAGTAAAGAGAGATCACGACTGACGCAGCCAGGAACCCGCCCTGTTCAGCAATGGAGGAAAAAATGAAATCCGACGTTTTTTCCGGTATGTACACAGCTGACTTCGCATCTCCCAATCCTTTTCCGATTGTTTCTCCCGTTCCCACTGCAAGCAGGGATTTCTGTGTTTGATAAGCCGATGCACTATTGGCGGAAGGAGAAATCCATCCAGTAATACGGGCCTGCTGATGCGGGCTCAGCATATGCAAAAACGAATTAAATAATGTAGGTGATTGGAAGTAAATCACGACAATAAGCCCAACTAATGAAGCAGGAATTAAAACCAAAGGAAGAATAACCTTCTTTTGTATTCCTGATAAGAAAATAATCGTCAGACTGCCAGCTAAATATAAGAACGGCATCCCTGTATCCGGCTCAATGTAGACAAACAGGAAAACAGGCATTGTAGCCAGCATAATTTTTCCTACAAGCTTTAAATCCGTTTGAACGGTACGTACAGGATTCTCCGCATTATGATTTTGTGCCAGCCGGGCATTCAAGATAAGCAGAAAAACCTTCATAAACTCAGAGGGCTGAATAGAGCCCAGGAAAGGAATGTTAAACCATCTCTTCGCACCTAAAACAGGAGGAACAATTGAAGCCGGCATAAAAGGAATCACTGCTACTGTCACAAAACCAAAGATATAAAGCGGCCATGCCAGCCCTTCAATCTGGTCGATGTCAAGGTAGGAAAAAATCAAAAGGAGAACCACTCCAACCATAAAGTTGATCCCCTGCTTCAAAGCTAAATTTGAACTACCATATAACCCCTGTGCCTGTGTACTTGTCAAAGCAACAATACTAATAAGCCCTAACAGCCCTATTAAAAACAAAATGGTAGGGTCTAATTTTTTCAGAAAAGTATTTTCCATCGTCTATCTCCTATATTGATTGATGAATGAATGTACGCTTATACCGATCGTACAAAGCTGGTTATTTTTATATCAAGGGTAAATGTTGGATTTCCCAAATAAATATGTGTTACATAATAAATGACGCTGCATCAACGTTAAAGGTTCAATTATATCCTTGCATAAGTTTGTTTTTCATGTGAAAGGGAAGATAAATCTCATTTTCCATATGAAAATGAAAAAATAGAATGGAAAAGTTCATCTTACAATAAGCATGAGACAAAATCTACCTTTACGTTTGGAGAAAGAGTTTATATAAATACCGCTTTGAATCTTGCAAAAAATTCGTTATTACCAAATAGCAGTCAGGGTTTACGTGACTTATAGATCTATATATGGAAGTATCAAGTAATAATGATGAACAGCCAGAAGGTTCAAAAGCGGCATCACCAATGGAGAATCAACTCGGAGCTCAACCTATTCACAAATGCTTCCTGCCTTTTGCAAAAAAACAGCAAGGACGAATAGAGCACATGATTTTAATAAGGAGAGTCCCTTTCCTTTCTCCCCTATTAAAGATACCATAGGAAAGATGATAGGTACACCGGTAGCCGCTACTTCAAGCGAATAAAGTGTATATTTAAACCAGAACTCTTATTTTTTTATTCATTGTGATTATATCATTCCTTGCTGGTCTTGCCGTCATGATTTTTTTGGCAAATTTAGTAACGTTCCTTGTATAAGTCATTTCCCCGGAAACAATTTCATCCGTTCACTCTGCCAGCACTTCCCCATTATGACTCGTAAAGCTCATAGGCAATGGCTTCTCCATTTTTACTCCATAGCTCAAGAACGATATTCCATGTGTCCTTTTTTACGATAAAGCCAGCGCTCCAATGCTCCCCTTTATCGTTCGAATAAGAAAGAGTATAAATCGTATAATCTATTACTGTTGAGACTTCCGAAGACGTGCAGCAAACATCCGTTTCCACTATATTTTGACAAAAGATTTTTTTCATTCTCCGGCAAAATAAACGAACCAGCCACTCTTCCCTATTCCCCATCATCATCCGCTCCCATCGTCCTATTCTCCATTCCTTCTATTCTATTCACTCCTCTTTCGAATCATGAGAAAAGCCCTGCCTCCTTTTTGATGGAGTCAGGGCTTTTTAAGGCATGCAAATTTATACTCAGCAAAATAATTCTTTTGGGATCGTTCTTTCTGCGTTTCGTTTTGTAAAAAAATAAACAGGGATGTTGTCTATTTGCTCAGCCTCTATATTTTCTGTTTCAGATCTGCTGATTGGAAATATAGCTATTCCCTTTCCCAGAGCCACAAATTCCTTCATCAGAGAATAGGAATCTACCTGACAAAGCTGAGTGTTAGAGAGATGATGCCGTTGCAGGAAATCGATGGTGTATGTTCTAAAAGGACAAAGCACATCATGGCTGACGAAAAAAGATTCCTTCGCGTATTCAACAGCCGCTTTTCCTTTGATTTTATGCAGCCCTATAGGGAGTGAGGCAGTGAATACTTTTTGAAAAGAAGGCTCGGTATAATCCGTATAAGTCCCAATCATATCGACCTGCTGCTTCTTGAGCAGATGTTCCAGACGAGAACTGTTTTCCATATAAATCTGGTAATCTTTAACGTTTTCACTGATCCGGTCACTTACATAATTGGATAAAATCGTTTGGGTTGTGGCGATCCGATACGGTTCACAGCTTTTTTGAATGTCCTTTTTTGCATTATCCAGCAGCTGAAGAATTTTCTCCGTATACTCCAACAGAATTACCCCGGCTGGCAGTACGGATACCCCTCTACTCTCTCTAAGAAGCAGCTTAGTTTCCAGCTCCTGTTCTAGCTTTTTCATCCGCTCCGTTACATTTGGCTGGACATACCCCAATTCCTTTGCCGCTTTACTTATGGAGCCTTCCTGGACTACCGTTTTAAAGATGACCAAATCATTTAGTTCCATTCCGTTCAACTCCTTACCTGCCTAAATGATATCTCCCATCATACATACATGGATTACACCTCAGGATACGATATCAGGAAGAAATCGTGATGCAGTATAAGATAATTTTACCAAAAGATTATACTATGGATATTATCAGAAAAAGGTGCAGAGCAACGGACACAAGATGATCAGCTTTCCAACCTTCTCTTCACGGCCAATATCATAAAATCGTTTTTTACTAGCTTATCGCATAACATCCATTAAATTCTTAATTTTTTTTGTTTTCGAATATTGACGATAGACATGAGGATGAACCATAATGAGGGTGTAGAATCATGTCTATTGTTGTAAAAAAACGAGCTGTTCAGAATGGTGAAAAACTCTCTCATTTGCAATGGAAAAGTGTAGAAAAAAACGGATTGCAGAAAAAATCCATAGTTTAAGTGACAGGTTAACTATGCCGTTTGTCAAAATAAAACTCTGGTGCGTTTAGGTGACCTGGGAACTATTCCTTAAGTCATTTATCAAAAGATGCTGCTAGGATATACAAAAAGGAGTGGTTGTTTTGGAATTAAACGATGTTATACATAATCACAGATCTATACGAGAATACGAAGATAGGGAAGTAAGTCAGGAACTGCTGGATCAAATCTTGGATGCGGGCATACGTGCCTCTTCGAGCGGCAATATGCAATCCTATTCCATTATCGTAACAAAAGACAAGGAGCTTAAGAAAAAATTATACACTGCCCATATGGACCAATCGATGGTAGTGGATGCACCTATCCTATTAACCTTTTGTGCTGATTTTAATAGAATGAGGAAATGGATTTCGCTCAATGATGCACCTATACATTTTGATAATTTTATGAGCTTTATGATAGGTGCCATTGATGCGACTTTGGCAGCACAAAACTGTGCTTTAGCAGCAGAAAATGCTGGATTAGGCATTTGCTATATGGGCTCAACGCTTGCAAATTGTGATCAAATTGGTGAACTATTAAATTTACCGCCAAATGTCGTACCTGTTGTGGGTTACTCATTAGGGTACCCCGCTGAAAACCCTTCCACACGTGATCGGCTGCCAAGTCACGGGCTTGTTCACTATGATCAGTATCATGATTATTCAAATGAAGAAATTCTCGAAATCTACAAAGAACGAGATGAAAAAGGATGGAAACGCTACATGGACGTCCCTAGACTGAAGGAAATGACAGAGCGAATGGGATTAAAGAACCTTGCTCAAATCTATACCATTGCCAAGTATACGCAAGAATCTCATCACGAGTTTTCACAGACAGTGCTGAAATACATAGAGAAGCAGAATTTTATGAATAACGGGTGAGGTTTTTCCTTTCCTAATATTAACCAAAACATTTGAATATAAAGGCAAATGGGTATCAGTCATCATGTGAAACATTCATGTGGTGACTGATACCTTTATTATTTATTGAATTGCCTATTTCGACCGATCTTTCTTGTAAGAATTTCATCGGCTGGATACCCCTTTACTTTCTCTAAGAATAGCTTTGTTTCCAGCTCCTGTTTAACTTTTTTCATTCGCTCGGTAACATTTGGCTGGAGATATCCTAACTCCTTTGCCGCTTTGCTTATAGATCCTTCCGGGATTACCGTTTTAAAGATGACCAAATCATTTAGTTCCATTCCGTTCCACTCCTTACCTGGCATCATTCTAAATGATACCTCCCATCATACATACCTATTTTACATGGCTTACACCTCAGGATACGATCATATATATCAGGATGAGAAAGGATGAATTTTTCATGATTGAAATGCAATATAAGATTATTTTACCAAGAAATTATGATATGGATATCATTAGAAAAAGGGTGCAGGACAACGGCCACAAGACCGACGGCTTTCCCGGACTTCTTTTCAAGGCCTATTTAATAACCGAAGCAAATAAGAACGGAAATGCCTATAATTCCTATGCACCTTTGTATGTTTGGAATGACACACAAGGCATGAATCAATTTATATTTGAAGGCTTTTATGACAATATTTTAGACTCATTCGGCTGGCAGCATATCCAGATTGGCATTCCTTTATCCATTCACTTGGCAAAAGATTTTAAGAAAAGCCGATATGTACTCGAAAACTCAGGTGATATCCCTGAAAGTCCATCACTCGTGGGTGCCCCTATAAAATTGCTTGAGAATGCGGAAGAAAGCCTCGGCCGTTTATGTCTTTATAATCCAGATAAATGGAGATTCAGTGAGTTTTATTTTTATGAGGAAAAACCTGCAGTCGCCATAACCGGACATCCTATGTATGAAATTCTTCATATTTCACACTAACCCCGATTTCAAAAGGAGCTGAAGAAAAATGCCATTTGTTCATGTTTATTATTCAGAAGACCTTTCCATCAAACAAGAAAAACTAAAAAAGATCAGCCTCGATATCCATTATGCATTAATGGAACATTTTAACGTCCCAGAAAAGGATTACTTTCAATTATTTATCCCCTACCCTTCACATAATATGTTTGTGGATCCTTCCTATCTATTAGAAAATGGGGAAGAACGAACAGAAAACATGCTTCACATTGCCATCACATGCGGACCTGGCAGAACCATCGAGCAGAAAAAAAGTTTGTATCAAGCCTTAGCAACATCGGTTTCGAAGCGATTAAACATTTCAGCGGCGGATGTTTTTATTACCTTAAACGAGACACCTTTGGAAAATTGGTCGTTTGGGCAGGGGGTGGCGCAGATGGTAAAGGATAAAAGTAGAATCGGGAAGGACTAGGGTGGATTTAAATAAATAGAGTTATATAGTCGAAATGGATTATGCTTAGAAACATTCCATTCATGCACAAAATATTACATCAACCTATACGATTTTTTTCAAAATCCAAAAAAGGTGGCTCACTAGCCTGTTAAATGTCAGGCTATATGAGTCACCACCATTATCAATCATATCAGTCAAAATGATTAAACGGTATCCCATTTATATTCATAGTCATACACTGCATTGCCATCAGCGTCTATATAGTAATTTCCGTAATGTTTTATTTCACTTGTTTCCAGCATAATATGATTGTTATGTATAATTCCTAGTTGTCCATGGATAACAGATCGCACATTCCCTATTTGTATTCCTTGATTATTATAAATTGTATATTCACCCGTAACATTGGACTGAGAATGACCCACATGTATTTCTCCACCATTATAATAATCTTCTCCACCAAGTTGGTTAGGATGGGTCGATAACAATTTCTGGCCATAATCATTAAATATATCATGTCCGCCAAATATATTTGGCTGGCTGTATGCAATTTTTATTCCGCTATGCGAGTATAAATCTTGCCCTCCAAAAATATTAGCTTTTGTAGAAAAGACTATTTGATTATTAGAGTTATAAAAATCCTGTCCATTAAAAATATTATCGTGCACCGTTAACGTATCTCCGGCAGATGTGTTATACAATGGAATAGAAGGATGAAAGGTTAATGGAGAATCTAAATTATCCCCCCCCCAATATCTATTGGACCTTGAGTTTGGAAAGCATGTGGGTCTACTTGATTATGGGCATATTTTATATATTGATCTACTTTATTCTGAAGGTGAAGATGCTGTAAAGAATAAGAGTCCTTCCATACAGGTGCGTTTGAATGATCGCCGAGATCAGTATTTAGAATAGGTTCTGAATCATATGTTGAAGACGTGGCATTGCTAGATATAGAAGTATTATCTGTATGGATTACATCAAACTGCTGCATATGACCATCCACAGAATGAGAAGCATCGAAATGCGATACATCTATTCCCCCATCATTAAATAAGTGTAACTTTAGAAATGGCATAATAAATGAAATTAGGACGAGAGGTACACTCCCCATAATTCCCAAGGCTGTTTGGGTAGAGTAGCCATGATTATACATTTTTACAAGTTGGTTATGTAAAATGATTCCTCCAATTGCTGCTACTATGATCTGCTCAATCATGGTTGCACCAAGCTGCGTTTCTAACTTCCATCTTAGATATAAAGGAAGTGAACTCCCATATATAAGCATTCCAGCCTTAATGGGAAGCCAATTTCTTTTCACAAAGTCAATCCTTTTGATAAACAAGAAAATCATCAATAGAAATACCAATGGAGAAAGGATTGGGATAATAGCGACAAGTCCGCCAATAATCACCATGAAAATGGCCATTTTCCATAGCATCTTTAAAGAGGTAATCAAGAAAAAAATGATAAAACCTGCTAACAAGAAAGTTGGACTCTTATAGGAAAAATAAATAGTCAAAATGTATAACATTATAGAGCTTATGTGTAAAAAAGATTTTTTCTGTTGCATTGTCCCATCTCTCGCTTCCATCTCCACTTTTATTTTTCATCTTTTATTACGTATCAGATTATTTAAGAATAATATTTCTTGCAAAATACTTATTAGAATAATTTTACAGATAAACAAACAATTAGTAAATACTAACTAAGTAAAATATACCTATAAAACTACTAAATATGTAAATCATTTTTATTAAATAGTAGATAGATATTATATCCTCTCATTAATTTTAAAGTAGATTCTGAATTACATGAATGCCTATAAAAAAGGTTGAGCATAATGCCCGAAGGCAATCGCTCAACCTAGAAGTTATGCTTAGTGCTAATTGTTTTTTCTAATTTGAATAAAAGCTACTTATTATCTCCCTTTACTTAGGTTTACTTTTCCTTCAATTGGTTCCGTTAAATACAATACAAAATGATCCTTGGTTGTAACGGTTACCAGTATATCTGCATGGCCCGTCGTCTTTCCACCCTTAACGTTCCCGTACTTATCCACCTGAACAATTTGATTTTTTGTAGAATACAAAAAAAGACCGCATTCGGTCCTCGTGTCACAATATAAACTTTTTAGCCATTTCTTTTGATTGGCTTGAGGGGAACCTACCCTTCCCGCCTTATCAAAACATATTCCCTATTTCATTGTACTTTAATTAGGTTGTTTGATTATATAAACTACTTGAATTAAAAATATTGTTCGTATAGTCTTGATTGGTTTGGTACGATTGCATTGCTTGGTTTAATGGACTTAAAGACGGGTTAGATTGCAATTGATAATTAAACTTTGTAAAATCATCAATATTCGTAATCCCATATAAAGAAGAATTATTGCTTATATTATTTAATAAATCGTACATATTAATAGGATTACTAGATTGCTGATCTTTTTGATTTAAATTTTGTTGACTTACACTTTGTTGAGCGTAACTATCTACATTCGTTATACCAAATAAATTTGATTGATTGGCGTTATTTTGTGCTTGGTTTGTATTTTGGAAAAGAGAAGGATACCAGTTTAGATTGGAAGAAATAGAGGAGATCATACACATCACCTTCTTCAGATAAATTATTGTACTTACTAAATACTATTCCTATTAATTTTACTAAATAGAGGAGATCTTTTAATCCCTTTTCACTAGAAAAAATTGAATAAATTCCTATTTTAATGGTATATTTTTCTTCATTTACATTACCATTAGACCATAAGTTGGTATTCTATGCAATTATAAACTTAACTAGTGAAATATAAGTTCTTCCCCCTACTCACCGATTATCGGGCTCTTCTCCATTATCCCTTCCACCAATCTTCCTTACATATATTTCCCTTACTTTGCTATCTGTTATGTTTAGTTTCTTCAATAACTTGCACATTTCATATACTTTGCCCGAAGTAAATATCTGCGTCTTAAGCTGTAGCCGAAGGACATTTAACTTCCTACCAGATGTTACATCAACATTTGATGCACCACTTTGAATGTTGTACTAACAATCGTTGGTGCTGATTAATTTTGTGTAGTAAATGAATACGCTACAGCTTTTGCAGCATTACCATACACATCTTTAACCCCTGATCCAATAGAGAAACTATACGTTTTACCAGCAGTTAAGTCGGATTTCGGGACTACAGCGATACGCTGATTTGCACTGTCATACGTTATATTAGCTGGAACTGCAATTTGTGTATCCTGTTGAACTAATTGAATATTTGTGTTATTAACAGTACTTGCATCAAGTGGTGTATTTGAATTTAGAACCACTTTAAAACCTGGTTTAGTGTAGCCGCTTGGGTCAACTACAGGCGCAATCGTTCCATTTACATTAGTTGGGTTTTTTGCTAAATCAGTTCCATCCAGAAGATTTGCAGTTAATCCAAAAGGTTTAGAAATTGTGAAAGCACGGCTGAAGTCAGCAGCTTTAGTACCATCAACTATATTTACACCAACTGCTTGTAGTTTATATCGGTGGTTTGGGATAAGAGTTCCTGTTCCACCATTATAAAACGGATCAACAGTTAGTGTAATAACTGAACCTAAAGAAGTAACAGAAGCTGTAGGCACCGGAACCGGGCGATCTGCCGATGCATCAAAATCATATAAAATTACGTTTCTAGATGAAACAGACGTGAAATCAACATTGTTACTGTAAGTTACTTTGAATTTATTTACATAATCACTTCCAAGATTATCTCCGTCGCTTAATCCAAGTGGATTGCTTAGTAAAGTGTTATCGTTTTCCTCTGCATCTACTTTCGTTACATAGGAAGCCTTATTAACTGTAAATGCTGCGTTAGCAGAAGTAAACGTCTTTCCATCTTGTGTTTTAACACCAGAAACTGAAAGAATGTAAGAATCTCCAGCTGTAAAAGGATTTGATGCTTGAACTGTAACGGTTAAACCGTCAGCTGATATAGTTGGAGCCTTTGTTGCAACAGGAGTTGAACCTTGATAAATTCTAAAGTTCGTTCCGTTCACAGTTGATGCATCAACAGGCTTATTAAATTTAATGGTAATCGCTGAATTTGCAGTTACGTCTGTTGAACCATCTAATGTTACTGCTTGGTTATTAGAGTTAATCGCATTTACACTAGTTGCTTGTGGAGTAAATGGTTTAACAACTACGATTACAGAAGCAATTTTATCAATTCCATCAACTTTACCAGTTAAAGTGTAAGTTGCAGGAGTGTTAACATCTAATTTAGTAGTATCCCACGTTACGTTTACACCTTTATAATCATTATTAGATAGGACTTCAGAAACGTATGTAGGAAGAGCCTTAGTAGCGTCGTCACCTTGGTTAATTACGATAAAAGAGGGATAAATGCCGTTAATAGTAGCAACATATGGAGTGCTTAGTTTTACTGCGTGATAATAGTGATCTGCATAAGTGAATGACGTCACTGTAGAACCATCTTTAAAGTAATAAGGTAAAGCTATTGTAGCTGATTGACCGTTATCGAATAATACCCTGATTTTCCCACGAGGGATATGAATCAAATTTCCTGAGTTTTCATTTATTGCTGTTGCTGATTTCACAGTTGCAACAAATGGAGTGCTTAGTTCTACTGAGTTATAGCTGTGGCCAAAGCAAGTGAATGACGCTACAGTAGATCCAGCTTTAAAATTATAAGGCAGGTCAATCGTTTTTGTTACGCCGTCAGTAAACACAACATTGATTTGCTTTGGACCTGTTGCTGTTGCTGTTTTTACGCCGGGTGCATATGAAGTGCTTAGTTTTACTGAGTTATAGTAGTGGCCACCATAAGTGAATGACGTTACAGTAGAACCATCTTTAAAGGGGTAAGGTAAAGTAATCGTTGCCGTTTTACCGTTATCAAATACTACCTTGATTTGCTTTTCGTTTAATGGAGTTGCTGTTTTTACGTTTGGTGCTTTTACTGATGCACTTACAGCAACCGGTGCTAATGCACTAGCGATAACCGCTGCAGAAATGGTTCCGGTTACAAGTTTGCGAGACTTAGATTGAGCCATTGTAGATATTTCCTCCCTTATTATCCTTCTATTCTTTCATTGGTTAGTTACTGTATAAACAGGCTTGATAAGATTTTTCATCTTTTTCATATGTATGCCTTTGTATTCCAACCAAAGATGCTAACAACTTACAAAACAAGTAAAATGGTAACACACTAAGACCATTATGCCTAAAACATCTTCCTGAGTAAACCATTTTACTCCTATGTTTCTATATCCAACCTTAATTGGATATATTTACTTTTCCATTAATCTTTTCTATATGGAGTTCCCTTACTTTCTTGTCGGTTATATTTTGTTCCTTCAATACCTTATACATATCTTGTACTTTACCATCAGTGAATATCGGAGTCTTTAACTGTAATCGCAGGACATTTAATTTCCTAGTAATGAACTCCGTTAGCTCCGTATCGTACAGGATTAAATCATTTGATTGTATATTTCTTAGTTCACGATCAACCTTAAACGTACATCTTCTTGTAAAAGAGATCATTGATATCATATTAGAGCTTTGAATATCCAGTAATGTCCGGATAGCTTGGATATGACCGAAATTCTGATGGAATGGGTTATTCATTGGAAACTTACCATTTACTGACCATTTGGCTCTATCTCTAGCTCCGTAAATTGTTCCTGTATAGTTCTTCGCCTCAATAACAAAGACACCATAAGGAGTAAGAATAACGTGGTCAATCTGGGAGTATCCTGATTTGGATTTAGGGTTAGCAAGCAACACATCACTTATGTATCTACACTCTCTAGGAAGTTGGTCTAGTTGGATATTGATTTTGTATTCTCCTAGCTCTCCAATTCTCGACGGAGATATTCTTGATTCCTTTTTCTTAGGTTTCTCTACAACAGTTGGGGGTTTTTCTATTTCTTTTTTACTGAGTTTTGCAAATAATTTAGATATCATTCAAAACCCTTCTTTTCCTAGTATGAGATCAGTCATGTCTAATATTAATAATATCGACATTTGAAAATGGATTCTTAATATCCATTTCTAATAAAGTTTTGTAACCTACTCACTATCAAAAAGAAAAGCCCTGCGGAGATTTTTCTCGACAGAGCTTTTCGATTAATATAAGGATGCACACAACCTACCCTAGATCTAATTACTTAACCGTAGAAGAGAAGTTTAGTGCATTTCCATCAGTATCAACTACATGTTCTAAGAGATAGAGCAAAGGGAAAAAAGAAAAGCCAAGGATTTATCCTCGACTCTCCAATCATCCTTTTAAATTCACAATATTTTTCCCGTTGCGAACGGCTTGCACATTTATTTTTTTGTCTTTGTACTGTTTCTTTAATTCTTGTAAGTATTTATTCGCTAATGCCTTTGCCTGTGAATCCGTTACTTTTTTATCAAGCAATAGTGTCCCAATAGCCAGCTTACCTTGAACATAGGTTTGTCCAGAGATGACACCTTTTTCATCCTTAATAGATGTTGTTAACTTTTTATCAACTTTATTAGTTGAAGTATTTAATTTTGTTACATTAGCTGGTTTAACTTCTTTTTTGCTTTTTTGTGTTTGTGTTTGTGTTTGTGTTTGTGCAGAATGACCACATGCTGATAAAGTTATTGCTGCTCCTAAAAGAAATATAGTTAATATTCTTTTCATTTCTGCACTCTCCAAAATTATAAATGTTTTAATAAAGAATCCTCCAAGGTCATTATCCTTCAATTAGTTTTGTCGTAAGTTTATCATAAGAAATGTCGTGACTTACTCAAAAGATTCGACTAAATGCTCAAGGTAATCCAGATAACTATGAACCATTTCTCTGTGGTGTTCATCTGGAATCTTACCTATAGCTTGTTCGACTAATTCAGTATTTATATTAATAACGTTATCAATAGCCTCTTCCCGAAGTTTTTGACAGAGTTCCTTCTCAGTCAGCATCCCTCTTTGATAGTATCCAGTGGACTCATCATACCCCCTGTACAGTACTTCACTTTCTAGCACAATTTTGTTATATCTCAATTCTTCTTCATCCCTTCAAATTATACATACAGACTATTAGCAAGCTGCTCACCGTTTCTTATCCAGACTTCGTATAGCAATTTTCCAGTCTTCTTGTCCTCCACTACACCCGCTATCCATTCATAACCTTCATCATCCACATACAACAGTGTTTCGAATAATAAAGGGTCAGAAAGTTTTTTAGATGCTCTTCTGGAATGAGTAACTCATCCAGCTCTTCATGGTAAAACTCGTATGCTTCAAAGCTTACTTCTTCACTATCTACAACCATATCAAACTTGTCTTTAATAGTTGCAACAAACCAATCAACATATTGCATTATCATAGCTCCTTCCCATATCTTTGATATTATTCATACAGTTCATATGCAATCGGTTCCCCATTTTTAATCCATAAATAATCTCCTAGTCACCTCTTCCACTACAAATCCTGCATTCCACTGATTACGTTTATTATCTGAATAATTAAGCGTATGTAAAGTAGTCAGAGTAATCAGTTTTTTATAAATAGAATTATGGTTAACTACATTTAAAGATTTGTAGGACACCTCTGAAGATACCACTGATGTATTAAATGTTTTTTTCATTCTTTGACTAAATAAATTAATAAGCCCCAAATTTACTTCTTCAAACATGGTAAACCAACCTCCATTAACATAATTTCCTTTCCTTGTATTTTATTCACTCCCTTTTATAGTCATGAGAAAAAGCCCTAACTCCTTTAATGGAATTAGGGCTTTCTTGTTTATTATCCAATTTATAATATATGCTTATTTTTCTATTTGATACGGTCATCTAAAAAAGAAAAACTCAGTAGAAATTTCTCTCTACTGAGCTTTCAGTCACTCTTTTGAAATCTATCTTAAGCGATATAATGTCCTAATTTCAAAGAGTTATTTTACTGTAATAGTAGTTCCTGCAGTAACAACGTTACCAGCAACGTCAGTAATATTAGCAGTTGTTGCAGCAGTTCCAACTACGATTGAATTTGCTTTAGTAAAGTCAACATTAGAATCAGTGATTACATATTTACCAGTATCCGCACCACTGCCGTCTTTAATTACTAAATCACTTGTTGGAAGAACATTACCGTTAACAGTTACAACCAAGTCTTTTAAATCTGCAGAAGCTGCACTTGCAACTGTAGAGTCAAATCCTAAGCTTAAAGAGTTATCAGCATTTACAGTAGCATTTTTCAATACTGGTGCAACGTTATCTGTAACTGTCAATAATTGAGTACTTGGTGACAATGTTGCGCCCGTTGTTGAAACAACACCATTTACTTTGAAGACTGCTGCAGTATCAGTAGTTGTAAATGAGCCAGCAGGTAACGTAATAGTTGCTACTTTTTGAGTAGAATCTAATGTGATAACTGTGCCAGCAGGTAGAGCTGTTCCATTGATTGTGTAGTTTGAAGGTTGTGTTGCAGAACCTGCTCCAAGACCACCTTTAACTGGAGTTGAATAAGTTACTTTGATTACGTTTGAAACTACCCCAGAAATAGGAGTCGAAGTAGCACTAGCTGTATCAGTAAATGTTCCAACAGAAGAAGTACCAGTATCTACAGTTGTTGAATACTCAGCGTTTTGGTTACCAGTGTAAGATTGGTCAGTAACAGATTTAGCTGCTAAATCAAATGAATATTGACCAGAGAACATTGCACCATTTGCTACATTAAATACAGCCTTAGTATCTCCAGCTTTAACTGTTGCATCAGAGATAACTTTTGTACCAGCAGTAGTAGTATCCAATAAAATTCCATTTGAATCTACTAATGTTACATTAGATGAGCTAATAGTTCCAGCGTTTAATGCTTTATTAAAGTTAACTGTAAATGATGTTACTGCGCCAGTAGTTGAATTTTTTTGTACAGTTACACCAGTAACAGCTGGAAGAGTAGTATCTTTAGTTAATGATACAGTTTTTGTTGTAGCAGCTAATACGTTACCAACGTAATCGGTAACTCCTGTACCAGAAACAACTAGTGTTAAGTTTCTAGTGTTAGAGTTTGTAAAGAAACTTGAACCCTCATTAAATGTTGCTATATATTTTGTTCCAGTTGTATCAGCAGGGTCTGCATTTACAGTTACAGTTCCTAAGTCATTGTATGCTTCATCTTTTAAAGTGAAGCTACTACTTGGTACTGTTCCCATTTGCTTGTTAAAAGTAATTTCTAATGATTTGTCACCATTTGCAGTAACAGAAGAAATCATTGGTGCATTTACGTCTTTAGTAATTGTTAATGTAGATGTTTGGTCTGAATTAACGTTGCCAGACGCATCAGTTAAACCAACTACTTCAATTGAATGAGTTTGGCTTGAATCTAAGCTTAGCCCATTAATTTGTAATGTTGTAGTTCCAGTAGTTACCTTATAATCAGAACTACTTACTACAGTTCCATCAATTTTAATAGCAGTTAAACTAGTAACAGGTTTAGAGAAAGTTAATGTAGCTGAATTTGTAGTTGCTCCATTTGTGGAAGCAGTAGCAGCTGTTACAGTTGGTGCTGTTGTATCACTAACGTTTACCACTCCTGCATAGGTTGGAACCACAGTTGTAGCATCAGCTAAAGTTACTCCACTAACAGTCAATGTATAAGTTGCTGATGTAGTGTTTGCAACTGGGGCATCAAGAGTTAAAACCACAGATTTACCATCAGCTTGAACTACAGCTGAATCTATTTTATTTGAACCACTTAGAGAATAATTTGCTAAATTAGCTGCTGATGAAGTATATGCATCATCTGTAGTAGTAGTGTCAGCGTTTACTGGTTTATTGAATTTAACAAGCAATTGAGTACCGTTAATCGCACTTACACCAGTAACTTGTGGAGCTACTGATTTAACGATTACGTTTACAGAAGCAGTTTTGTCAGTTCCGTCAACTTTACCAGTTAAAGCGTAAGTTGCAGGAGTGTTAACATCTAGTTTAGTAGTATCCCATGTTACGTTTACGTCTTTAGAAGTGCCATTAGATAGCATTTCTTTAACTGTTGCAGGAAGAACCTTAGAAGCGTCGTCACCTTGGTTGATTGTAATATCGTCAAGAGTGCCAATGCTGTTAACAGTAGCAACATATGGAGTGTCTAGTTTTACTGATTTATAGCTGATTCCAGCAAAAGTGAAAGAAGCTTCAGTAGAACCATCTTTGAAACGGTATGGTAAGCTTACAGTTTCTGTTTCACCATTTTCAAATACTACTTTGATTGATTTTTCGTTTAATGCTACAGCAGAAGTTACTTTTGGTGCATATGCAGTGCTAAGTTTTACTGAGCTGTAGTTGTGACCGAAATATGAGAATGAAGTTACAGTAGATCCAGCTTTAAATCTGTAAGGCAGGTTTACAGTTTTTGTTACGCCGTCTGTAAATACAACCATGATTTGTTTAGGACCAGTTACTGTTACTGTTTTTACGCCTGGTGCATATGGAGTGCTTAGTTTTACTGATTTATAGTAGTGTCCACCATAAGTGAATGAAGCTACTGTTGAACCATCTTTAAAGCTATAAGGTAAGTTTACATGGTGCCAATGCACTAGCGATAACTGCTGCAGAAATGGTTCCAGTTACAAGTTTGCGAGACTTAGATTGAGCCATTGTAGGTATTTCCTCCCTTATTATCCTTTTAATCTTAATTAGCTAGATCCCGGATAGAACTGGCTTCTTATTTTTTAAAATATGTATGCCTTTTCGTCCAGCCAAAGATGCTAGTAACTTACAAAATAAGTAATATAGTAACACACGAAGTTCATTATACCCAAGACTATTTACTTGGTCAACCATTTTCTTCATGCATTTCTACAACTATCCTCAATTGGATAGTTTTTCTTACTACAATTATTTTACCTTAAATGACAAAAATAACAAGACTTTTACACCAAGTATTTTTTCCCAATTTAGTAAAATGTGAGTTTTTTCCCAACTCACTTCTATGTATCGACAGGTTTTGATGAATGTTTAACACTTTTAAACTATAAATTTCACATTTTTTTCTTTTCTTTACCAAAAAACAGAAAAAGACCCCTTACTCCCTTTGTAATATTGTGTAATATAAATGCTACTATCTGTCATTACTATGTTATTTTTAGTCTAATTCTATAATTAACTGATAATTTATTATAAAAAAACGAGACCTCTATTGAGATCTCGTTTTTTTATTTAATGCAATTCCTTCGCCAGATACTCGACAAAGTCTTGCTTTGTAATGGTGGTTTCAGGCTTAAAGGTTCCATCCGCATAGGCACGGATGATATTCGCTTTTACCAGAGCATTTGCCTGCTCGTAGAAGGACATGCTGGAATTGACGTCCTTGAAAGCCTGGGTGTCAATCATAGGGTTGTTAAAGGATGTTGCCAGCATAAAGGCCGCATCGCCTCTTAACAGGCGCCACTCCGGATTAAAAAGGTTATTTTGATATTTGTGTTCAATGGCTTTTGCCGCATCAGCAGACGAAATATAGCCTGAAGCAGGATTGGATGCCGGTACGTCTGAGAAAGCTGTATTGCGCGGTGTTCCATTCCAGTTTTTCGCCATGCCGATCATGGATACCGCATCGGCTCTGGTAATGGTACCTGTTGGCTGGAATGTGCCGTCCTGTGTCGGTTTAAGGATGTGGCGGCTGTATAGATCATCTATATATGCCGCATAGCTGCTGGTTGGAGAGATGTCTGTATACGGCACTTTAGGCGCTTGGATCAGGCCATAGCCGTAATACTTATCCTTTCCTTTCGCTCCCAGGTCTTTGGCATTTTTTTCAGCAAGCCATTCAATCGCAGATATGCCAAGAGATGGATACGCCTGCTTGTATAATGCAAAGACTCCCGAGACATACGGGGTTGCCATGGAGGTACCCGTGTCTTTTTGATAGTATCCTAGATTGCTTTTTGAACGCGGATTGATAAAGGTGCTGAGGATGTTTTCACCCGGCGCCATAAAGTCTAAATCCTTGCCATAATAGGAAAAGCTTGAGCGATGGTAGGTTCTGTCGATGGAGCCTACTGAAATCACCGTTGAATAGCGTGCGGGATAAAGAACATCCGTCACCCTTGTATCTGGGTCCTCTATGTTTCCTGCTGCTGCTACAACAATTACGCCTTTGCTGTAGGCTTTGTTGACCTCTGCCTGCAGCGCCTGCGAGCCCTGGTCGATGGTCAGGCTTAAATTGATGATATTCATATGGTTTCGGATCGCCCAGTCGATTCCTGCAATGATGTCTCCAAGGTCCCCTTTACCGTCCTGGTCAAGTGCTTTTACAGCATAAAGGGATACGTCTGGAGCCACACCGACAACACCGATCGAGTTATTCAAGGCGCCAATAATGCCTGCTACGTGAGTGCCATGGCCGTTATCGTCATTATAGGATCTTGTGTAGCCTACCTCTGAAACGCCTCCTGCCACGTGCAAATCAGGGTGATGGAGATCAATCCCCGTATCAATCACCGCGACCTTTACACCCTTGCCGGTTAAACCAAGGCTCTCAGCCTGAGTTGATTTTACCGTCGAAAGGCCGGATGTCGGAACCTGGCCCTGCATTCTGACTGTTTGGTTTGACTCAACCCATTTAATATTAGGAAGCTTCTCGACGGCTTGCTTCGCTGCTGGTGAGATGGTTCCGGAAACCGCTCTGATACTGTTAAAAACATGATCGATCTTCATACCATATTTCTCTAATTCCTGTTCATTCGTTTTACCGTTAAAACCAATCATAACTCCCTCTTTTGGAGGTTTTTCCGAACCATGAGCAATGGCCGGTCCTGCAAGGCAGACAGCTAAGAAAGTCAGTAACAAAGGGATTTTTTTCATAGAAAATTCCTTTCTAACGATAGTTTTAGAAATGAAATGACAGAGCTTTCCACATGTAGAGTCCGGCTTTTTCCTATGCTGTGAAAAAGTCTTATGTAAAAAGAAAACGGACGTAATTGTCCGTTATCATTGTCCCTTATAATTATAGTAATCTAGTATGCCTAAGTAAATGGCTTGAGCCGCTAGATTGCGATATTTATCGCTTGCAAGCTTTTGAGTCGCTTCTTTTTTGTTGGTAATAAATCCAACTTCTACCAAAATAGCAGGAAGTGAATTTTCTCTTAAGACATGAAGATCGCCGAATTTCGTTCCACGGTCCTCAGATCCCATTTCCTGTACCATGCGCTGCTGGATAAAGCCTGCCATTTTGATGCTGTCATTACCTCTTTGAACAGAGCCGGTTGTGTTATAGAAGGTTTCAATTCCATTTGCACTTGTGTCACCATCGCCTGAATTCGTATGGATACTGACATAAGCATCTGCATGGGCTTGTTCGCCAATGTCTACACGGGTTTGAAGCGGAATAAAGGTATCATCTGTACGCGTCATTACGACTTTAATCCCCGCATTTTCAAGGAGTGTGCGCACCTTGAGTCCAATGGATAAATTGATGTCCTTTTCCAATAAACCGTTCCCGGAAGCACCGTCATCCTTGCCGCCATGACCTGGATCAATACAAATGATTCGTTGGCCTGAAGCTGATAAGTAGTTCACGCTGACATACCCTTTGAGGGAGCCGAATACAATGTATGCCCAGCTGCCGGTTGTGCTTTGAACCGTGACGGCATTTCCTGCTTTCAGCACTCCCACCGCTTTTGTGCCGGCATCAGGGCCAGAGCGGACATTCAGATAGGCTGCTGTGACAATTCTTACACCAGATGAAGGCTTGGATGGTGTCGGTGCAGGCTTTGGAGCCGTTGGAGGCACGCTTGCACTTCCGCCATTGTTTGACGAGGAACTTGATTGGATAACAGATAAGTACTTCGCCGAAACGTAGCCTTTTGTTTTTCCGGACAGGATATATGCCCAGTTGTTTTTAATGCTGTAAACAGTGACTTTCGTACCCTTTGTTAGGACGCCGATCGTACTGTAGTTGGTTCCTGGACCTTTTCTCATGTACAAAGAAGCAGCATTTACCTCTTTTTGGCCCAGTGTGGTTGTACTGGATGTCGACGATGCTTGGGCAGTACTTGAAGAAGATACCTTTGTCAGGTAGGTGCCGCTGACATAGCCTTTCAGCTTACCGGACGCCATGTACGCCCAATTGCCGCTCCATTTGGAAACAGAGACTTTGGTTCCATGCTTCAATGTTCCAAGACCGCGGGAGCTTGCGTTGGCAGCCTGACGTACATTCAACGAAGTGGCGTTCACCGAATAGGTGCCGGCCGATTTAGTCGAAGCCGCTGCTTGAAGCGAAAAAGCATTAAATGCTGTTGATGATAGTACAAATAAGGCCAAAGCAAGGAGCAATATGAACTTGTGATGTTTCAACAATTTTCTAAATCCATCCTTTCAAATGTCTTATCATGTCAAAGTTTATCATATAATCAGGACTTTTTTTCTATTTTTTTAAAAATAATGAAATGGACCTAGAAAATAGATAGATTACCAGTATTTAAACCTATAACTGATGATGATTCCTGAAATTCAACGGTGTGAGCGTATTTGTAAGGGCTTTGATGTCATAGCCGTTTGCCTTTAGATAGCGAATAATGGCAGGGACTGCGTCGCTTGTTGTCGATTTATCATGCATGAGAATAACCGGAGTAATGCCTCTATTCTTCAGGGCAGCAATCTGGCTGATCGTGTACTGGGCTGTTTTCGGACCGTTTAAGAATTTCCAGTCCAGGCTGTCAACATTCCAATCCCACAGATGGTACCCATGCTGATCCATGATTTTCATAAAAGGGGGTGTCATATAAGGAACACTTCCATATGGTGTGCGGATCATAATGGATGTTTTATGGGTAATGTCCTTCATGGTTGCTAAACAGGTTTTCATTTCACCATACGCAGAGGCTGGTGAATGGTAAAACTTGCTCACTTGGTGCGTTACGCCATGGCAGCCAATTCCAAAGCCTTCATTGGCCATTTTTTTAACTGCCTTTTGTTGGCCAAGCATATTATAATTCAGCATAAAAAAGGTCGCTTTAACATGGTACTGGTCCAGAATGCCAAGAAGGCGCATGGTGTTGGTATTCGGTCCGTCATCGAATGTCAGGTATGCTACTCTTTTTTTGGATTCATTTGATGAAGCGACTTTGGCTGAGGAAAGGATGTTTTTGTTTTGGCTGTTGGTTTGGCTGTTGGTTTGGCTGTTGCCGTCCTTGCTTGTTTTTGCTTCCTGCTGTTCCGGTTTGGTTGGAGTTTTTTCCGGATTGACTGTTTGGAGCTTTAGGGTCACCTTCTGATCTGACTCTTCTTTTTTAGGACTGGCATTCGCCACTGTTCGTCCTTTTTCCTGTTTTTCTGCTGTCAGGCTTAGACACCCAAACACGAGGGACAAAATTCCCGCAACAATAAACACAATGGACCATTTTTTTCTCAAGCCGCTCTCCCCTATCGGTGCTTTTTTCTTCATTTTAAACTAATTTTCTTCATATTTGTGAAATATTAGGAAAATAATTAGGAGGTTTTTAACAGGGGCGATTTACCGCTAATGGGGGAGGATTCGACAGGATGTCCTATGAGGGGCTGGAATGGTTTTGAGGTCTTGTTTTTTAGCTCTAAAAAGTAAAAAGAGCAAGCGAATCCGCTGCGGCGGATTTGCTTGCTCTTTCATTCTCTAAAGCATAGAAGGGGTCAGACCCCTAATTTGCGGTGAAGCACTAAAGTGCACTCAGTTAGAAGAGGGTTGCAATGATCGGAGAGGCACAGAATGAGATGATGGCTGCGAGCACCATGCAGACACTGGAGATGGCACCGGAGATGCTGCTCATTTCGAGTGCTTTGGAGGTACCGGCACCATGCGAGCTTGTGCCTAGTAGAACACCGCGGGCAATTTCACTGTTGATACGGAATATCCGAATAATCAATGGCCCAATAATGGTTCCAAGTATCCCGGTGATGATGACAAATACAGCTGTAACCGTTGGGATTCCGCCGATTTTTTGCGATACCCCCATCGCAATCGGGGTTGTCACTGAATACGGCATGATACTGTGGAGCAGCGAGCCGTTAAAGCCAAACAAGACAGCAAGGCAGGCTGCTGAAAAAATGGACATGAATGAACCAACAACCACTCCGGATAAGATTTCTCTAACGTGCTTTTTTAGTACCGGAAAGAATTTATATAAAGGAATGGCAAAAGCGACCGTTGCAGGCTGTAGAAGGCTTGTAAGGACTTTTGCTCCTCCATTGTAGGTGCTGTAAGAAATATGAGTGCATGCCAAAATGACAATTAAAATAAGCGGAGCGATCAAAAGCGGTGTTAAGAACGCTTTTCCTGTCCGCTTGTAGCACCATTTAGAGCCTGCATACACAGCAATGGTAGCTATAATAGCGATGAATCCTGAAATCATACTTGTTTTTCTTCCTTTCGTTTTACCAGTTTTCCTATTTGCTCTGCCAATAAACCAGATCCAATCATAACGATTAAAGAACTGGAAATAATAATCACTAGTATTTTCAGTCCGTTATCCATCAGCAAATGCTGGTACTGCATCATCCCCACTGCGGATGGAATGAAAAATAACAGAAGCTCAGCTAATAAAAAGCTCCCGCCGGTTTCAATCCAGCTTAGCTTGACGACCTTGGTCTGCAGCAGGATAAATAGCAGAATCAGACCAATGATGCTTCCTGGAATCTTGATATTAAGAGCTGTTGTCAATGCATTTAATGCATCTGCGAATAAAAATAATGCCAGCACCTGCAGGCATCCTTTTAGTATTTTCAACATATAAATCACCTTCTTATGTTCCGTTCTGGTTTTTGCCGTATGCTGTTTCTCCTTAGTACTTGTATAGATGGGGTAAAGCTGAAATGGTAATGAGTAAAAGCAGCAATTCAGGCAAAAGAGCCTGTAGAAAAGTTGTTACTAAAAGTGTACAACACACATCGGTATAGGTAAAATGAATATATAGAATGTTCATCATTCCTTTCATCTATGACTGCGGAGGTTTTATTAAGTGGATATTCAGCATTTGCAATATTTCGTGGCTGTCGCCATACATGGCAGTTTTACAAAAGCGGCACAAAAGCTTTATGTAACACAGCCCACGATCAGTAAGATGATTAAAAACATTGAAGAAGAGCTTGGAGTTACCCTGTTCGACCGCTCCGGCAAGCAAATCAAACTCACAGACGCCGGAAATGTCATTTTTACACAGGCACAAAATATCATTAAATCCTTTGAGAATTTATCGGATGAGCTGGATGACTTAATGAGCCTGAAAACAGGCTCTATTGCTATCGGCCTTCCCCCGATGATTGGTTCTCGGTTTTTTCCAAAAATCATACAGAAGTTTCATAAGCAGTACCCGAATATTTCCCTGCAGGTCGTGGAGGTCGGGGCGAAATCAGTGGAACTGGATATCAGCAATGGCACCTTGGATTTGGGGGTCGTGGTGCTTCCGACCAAAGAGAATCATTTCCATGCCTATTCGTTTGTAAATGAGAATTTAATGCTGTTGGTCCATCCTGATCATCACCTGGCTCAGAAAGACATTGTTACGTTATCGGAGCTGGAGGAAGAAACATTTATTCTGTTCAGCAAGGACTTTACCCTGCATGACCGGATTATAGAGGAATGCGTGCGTGTCGGATTTAATCCGAACATTATTTATGAAAGCTCGCAATGGGACTTCATCAGTGAAATGGTAGCCGCTGATCTTGGCATTGCTCTTCTGCCGGAAACCGTGACGCGGGCCGTTGACTCGGATAAGGTGCGGATTATCCCGCTCCATGAACCGGTGATTCCCTGGCATCTTGCGATTATCTGGAGGCGTGACCGCTACCTCTCCTTTGCGGCAAGAGAATGGCTGAGATTTACGAAGGAATTCCTTGGCGATCCGCTTGATTCACTCAAAAACCTAGAGGAGTAAGGGCAGGGAAGCGATTGTTTAACGCTTTAAAGCAAAGAAGGGGTCTGACCCCTTCTTTGCTTTAATGTAGTAAATTGCTGCTTCTTTCCCAATATTACCCTCAGTACCTTCTTTGCCAAGTTCTTTTTGTC
The DNA here is from genome assembly GCF_001636425.1 of Heyndrickxia acidicola. Taxonomy (NCBI): domain Bacteria; kingdom Bacillati; phylum Bacillota; class Bacilli; order Caryophanales; family Bacillaceae; genus Heyndrickxia; species Heyndrickxia acidicola. The sequence continues at coordinate 4,191,345 of NZ_KV440953.1, read as the reverse complement.
TTCTAAAGGCTAAAAATTTAGTAATTCCAAAAATAATATAGAAAAAGGCTGCCTCATAATTGATCCATTAATCAATTGAGACAGCCTTTTCTTATCTATTCTTTTCTACTTGCTATGAATACAGCCATACCTTCTGCCTTCCCTCACTTGAACCGGTCATCGAACACCCTTGCAAGGTAAAGGGCGAAGTCTGCCCTTGTTACTTTTTTGCTGACGTTGAAGGAACCGTCCTTGTAGGGATTCATCACGTGATTGCTGACTGCGATACTAACGTATGGAGCAAACGGGTTTCCTTTCTTGACGTCTTTAAAGGTTTGGGACGCTGAACCCTCCAGCTCAAATGCCTGTACGAGCAGCTTTGCCAGTTCCCCCCGTGTGAGGGAGCCCTGGGGGTTGAACTTGCCCTTGCTTCCCGACATAAGCCCTTCATCCGTTAGAGCCGCAATCGCTTTGTAGCCTTCCGGATCTGACTTTTTCAGCTTGCTGATGTCTGAGTACTTGGGAGCAGGGAGATTGCTGGTGCTTAACCCCAATGCGCGTACCATCATCTTTGCTGCCTCTAAACGAGTCACATCCTTTGCCGGTTCAAACATGGTCGATGTGCCGCCGGTTAAAATGCCCATGACAGAAAGCGTATTGATTTCCTCGAATGCCCAGTGTGAGCGGCTGACATCCTTATAATGCTTGGGAGATCTGCTGGTTTTATAGACATCAAAGGTAGTTGTTGTCGTATGGCCTGCAGTATCCACAACTTTTACCGTATGGATATTGTGTCCCGAAGAAAGCTTCAGATCTGCAGAAATGGTTTTCTTAAAGTTGGTGACTCTGTAGGGTGATGATAGATTATGATGATAGATTTCATCATCGTCAAGATAAACTCTTACTCCATCAAATGCATCGGAAACCCCGATTGAAAGATGAATAGAATTTACATAGGATTTAACATAATGAGCATCGCTTAAAAAGACCTTCGGAGCAGTGGAATCCAGCAAAAACCTCTGGCTGATTTCCCCTTTGTTTCCGGCTCTGTCTACTGCCGCTGCCTGAATATCGTAGACACCGTCTTTTGTATAATGAATCGTTGTATTGAACAAATATTGGTCCTGGCTGCTGTCATACGTAAGCTTGACTGATTTGCCATTTACCTCAAAGGATCTCACGCCGGATTTGTCGGTGACATACCCCGTCACTTTCACATCCTTGCTGTCGGATACTCCCAGGTATTTGGGCGTCAGCATATGCACTTCAGGTTTCGTTTTATCCACAGCACCGCTTACTTCTGCAAAAGTTGCATTGCCAGCATTATCGACTGCCACAACCGTCAGCTCCTGATCAGAAGAAAGCTTTTTCTTTAACTGGTAGCTTGTATCTTTATCGGACAGATAAGCACCAACTGAGTTCCCGTCAATCAATACATCCCAGTAGGCAATCCCGCTTCCATTTTTATTGTCAGCAGCATGCGCTGTAACCGTTTGTGTTGCCCGATTGAAGCTCGCATCAACAGTCGGAGGGGTATCATCCACTTTTACAGGGAAATCAACGGTCTGCCACTTAGCGCCAGGGTAGTCAATCACGGATTGAACCTGATAATAGTATTGTCCCTCGGCAACAGGCTTGCCATTTACCGTTCCGTCCCATCCCCAGTCTGGGTCGAAGGTATAAGGATTGGCACTGTCATAGTTTTTTGATACGAAATTTTCCGTTCTAAGCGTCCTGATGACATGTTTATCTTTATCTAGCACATTGAATTTTACTTGTTTGGCATTCCGCAAGAAGGAGAGAATCGGAATGACATTATCCTGGCTGCCGTCTCCATTTGGAGAAAAGGCATCTCGGTTTGGATCAAGGTACAGCTTTCCTGGTGTCTTGCTTTCAGCCTGATAATCCTGGCCAAGAAAGTCAAAATCAGAGCCTGCGGACGTCCCAAGCCCTGTCATGCCATAGAAGGAATCTGCATCCCAATTTGGCTTGTCCAGAATCGGTGCTTTATCCCATTCCCCTTTAAAGCCAGAATACGGAACGTGTAAATCCGGATTGGTATCGGTAGGATCCTTGAGTGTCACAAATCCTTCGACCCAGTAGCCATTGACGAATTTACTCGCAAGTTCCTGATCAACACTTGTTAAATCAACCGTCACGGTAAAAGCCACGCTTCCATTGGCCGGAATTTCTATGGTGGTTTTATCGGAGCCATTCACGGTGGCGATAGCGCCAAGGTCTTTCGCAGCTACTGCATTCGGTTCAACGACTGTGATGCCGTTGTTATCTTCCAGATTATCCGTTTGGGCATTCGCCTGAACCTCATATTGCACAGCCTTGTCCGAAAAATTTTGTGCTTTTAACTGAAAGGTTGCAGTGTTTCCGTTTATTTGTTTTAACGCGACTTTTGCTTCATTCGTGGTTGTATTGGTTACAATGGTGGGTGTCGTAAGGGCATTGTTAATTTGCATTAAGCCTGCCCCCTGGCGCCTCGGCGATACATAGGTACCGCCAAAAAGGATCGGCTTCGCTGTGTTCATTAAAAGATTCTTCGCTCTTTGAACACGATCCCGATTCTTTAATTTGAATTCCTTATCCACTCGTTCAAGAACAATTGCAGCTCCGCCTGATACTTGCGGTGCCGCCATGGAAGTACCGCTCATGATTCCGTAGGAGTTGTCATTTAATGTCGATAAAATTTCACCGCCCGGTGCGGTAATGTCCGGTTTAAAATCAAGCTCTGGTGTGAGTCCCCACGATGAAAAGTCGCTCATTTTCCCGGCCTCTGGATTCGCCGTTTTTTGTTTTTCTCCATTAAAAGTAATGGTAACATCTTTTCCGCTATCCAGTGCAGCCCTCAGTTTATCCCCATCATTTTTCTGCATGAATAATTGTGGAATCGTGATTTTTGGATCCGTCGCCATGATCGTGAGACCATCTACATTATTATAAATAATGACTCCTTCTGCTCCGGCATTCTGCGCATTTAGGGCTTTATCGACAAAGCCAATCTGTCCGCGCTGGACAAGGGCAAATTTCCCTGTAAAGTCCTCGCCTTTAAAATCAGCAGGATTTCCAACTCCTGCAGGCACCACCTTAAAGGACTTTTGGACAAAGTCATTCGGATTGGCACTTCCTGCAGACGTGTAGACCGCGGTTCCTTTGTCTCCTCCCGCATCATATTGAAGATCATCCATATCCACAAAGCTATTTTCATAGGATGCTACTTCAATAGAATCAGTGGATAAACCGGGAGATGCGCTGACACCATAGTCAGGATTCTGGCCCAAAACCGATTGGTTGTCCCCAAAAAAGGCATCGTTTCCTGCAGAGATGGACATCAGTACGCCATTATCCACTGCGCGGGTAACCGCTTGCTGTTCTGGATCATCCGGAGAAGTAAATCCAGCCGAGGATCCGAGACTCATATTGATGACATCTGCCCCGAGCTTAATGGCATCATCCAGTGCCTTTATATAAATATCTCCATAAGTGGAGGTATTTTCAGGGTTATTGCTAAATACCTTTAATGCCAGGAGCTGGGCTTCGGGGGCAATCCCTTTAATTCCCCCGTTATCTTCGTCGCCGTTGGCTGCCACAATTCCGGATACATGCATGCCATGCATGGTTGCACCTGGGCCCAGGTCGCGGATTTCACTGTTTTGGTCCATGTAGTTATAGCCATACGGTACCTTGCTTGTATAATATTTTCCCGGAAGCTTATTCGCACTGATAATTTGGCTGACTTTATCCGGTGTAAGCTTTGGCTGGGTATCCTTTGAAAGGACCATGTCGCGGTGCGTGGAATCGATGCCCGTATCAATGATGCCGACCACCATTCCTTCCCCTTTGTAGCCGGAGGATTTCCATGCTTCCTGTGCCTGGACAAGCTCTTTGCTGTATTTCATCTCAGGCATTTCTGCAGGACGCTTATATTCATTTGCTATATATACTTTTTGTACGTCTGGTATTTGTTTAATCTGGTCAATATCTTTGTACTTTACTTCCGCGCTGAAGCCGTTGAGAACCGTTGTAAAGCTGTTGATATAGCTTGCCGCGACCGCTTTTTTTCTTATTTGATTCTTGACATCATCCTGCTTTTCAAGAGCATTTTGCTCAAGTGATTTCTTGGTGGAAAGACTCAGCTCACTGAATTTAACCCCTTTTTTCGTGGCATATGTAATGGATGGCGCGGATGTTAGCTCGACGATAATCCTTACCTTTTTATTCGGATCCATGGTCGGCTTTAACACTGGTTTCAGTATGCCTGCCCTTTTACCGGCTTCCGGCAGTACTTTGGCTGCTGCACCCGCTCCAAGAGCGGTGCTTGAAAAGGCAAAAAGCAGGATAAAAAGTAAGGCTGCACTTCTTTTTAACACATGTTCCCCCCCCAAATAATATTAGTCCAATAAGTAAAACTCGTAAAAATCCGCCTCCCCTTTTTATCACGTATTAATGACGAAATATTTTGTCAAAATATAACGTAACATATGTAAAATATATATGTAAATAATATTAACCCTACATTAATCAGTATATTTTTTGATGTTTTTTTACAAATTTCACACAGCAAAATTATATTCCAATAGCATTTCAATTTTGTCTAAAAAAGAAAAAGTCTCTTTTCTTAAACTTTTTTGCTTTTACCCGCGAAGTACAGCGATTATTCACAGTTATACTTAGGAGAAAGAACTTTTTTTAAAAAAAGATGTCCCGAAACAAGCCGTTTTTATGGAACTTGCCTATGGCGAAAAAGCAATAATCTTTAAGAAAACATCCAAGAAAAAACACGGGACAGCATCTTATCCCGTGTTTTTCTTATATCGGCTTTCCCCTCTTGATTGTTTAGCTGGATAGAAGCAAAGCCTTTATTTTTGGAATACATTAGCAACCTTTTGTACGACTGCATGGCTGCCGCCCAGATCCTGGACGCCTTCTACGAGCATGGCGATTAAAAGGGTTGGGTTTTTTTGGTCGTAGGCGACAAAGACTCCGTTTTCTTTGCCGTTTTTCTCCTGCTTGTCTTTTTTCAGTTCAGCTGTACCCGTTTTTCCGGCAATCTGCATGCCTGGGAGGTTGGCAAGATGTCCGGTACCGCGCGGGTCAATGACAACGGTTCTCATCATGTGAGCAATTTCTGAAGCCGTGGCAGGTTTAATGATGTTTTCTTTCCAATAAGATGTTTTCTCATTATTTAAGAGCAAATGCGGCTTTATCATGCTTCCATTATCAATAAACGGCGTATAGGCAACGGCAAGATGCAGGATGTTCAGCTGAACCTGTCCCTGGCCAAAGCCGCTGTCTGCCAATTGGCCTTCGCTGTTGAAGGTTCCCGTGGAAGAGATCTGCGAATCCTTAAGCGGATAATCAAATGGGATCGTTTGGCCGAAACCGAATTTCTTCAATCCATTGATGAACTTATCTGCCCCCATGTCAAGAGCGGTCTGTGCAAAGAAAATATTATCGGAATACATCATAGCTGTTTCCATGTTTTCCGGTGCATTGTTGACATCGACCCGGGTGACACTGTAGCTGCCCCAGCCCTTTTTGGTCCATGATCTTCCAATGATGGTTTTGGTATCACTTGGCTTGATGGTTCCGGTATCCAGTGCAATGGCTCCCGTAATTGGCTTCATCGAAGAGCCCGGTGCATAGGAAAGGGCGAAACGGTTAATTAAAGGCTGAAGCGGATCGTTTTGCAGCTTGCTGTAATCTTGTGACGACATGCCCAATTCGAACGCATTTGGATCGAACGCTGGTGTGCTCACGAGTGCAAGGACTTCCCCTGTTTTTGGATTGATGGCTGCTGAGGTTCCTGCATTATTTTGCATTTGCCCATAGATTTTCTTCTGAAGGTTGCCATCAATCGTTACCTTTATGTTCTCACCGTTTTGAACCTTTTGCTCTGCCACGACATTCTTTACTTTTCCATCGCTTGCGACAATTTCTATTTTCTCACCCGGCTTTCCGCGGAGCTTGAGGTCATACAGCTGTTCGAGGCCCCGTTTTCCAATCAGGCTGCTCGCTGTATAGCCTTCATTCTTATGAGCGGCAAGCTCCTCTGCCGTGATAGGGCCTACATAGCCGACTAAATGGGAGGCTGCTTTGCCCAAAGGATAAACCCTTGCTTCAGCTGCCTGCTTGTCCACGCCCGGCAGCTTAAAGAGCTGTGGAATAAGCTTGTTCTGGTCAGGAGAGAGCTTTTTAATGGGAACAAAGGATTGCGGCTGCACCCATGAAGCCTTTAACTGCTGGTCTATTTCTGCTGCAGGTAATCCAAGCAGCTGCGAAAGCTTTGTCTCCACTTGCTTTTCGTGCCCCTTCATTTGTTCTGGGACAATTCCAATTTCATTCACGGTTCCGTTTGCTGCCAGCTTGCTTCCGTTTCGATCCATTATTTCCCCGCGTACCGGATTTTCCGTTACAGGCTGGATCGTATCACCCTTAGCAAGACCCGGCAGAATAAAGGAAGGCGTCCAATCAACAAACCAGTTGGTCTGCTTGTCCACTTCCTTTTTCTCCATCACCATGTTCTCTGTATAATGGATCGGCCCTGCCATGGTATCAAAAGAAATAGTGACTGGGATGGTTACCTTATTATTTTTCTTATAGTCCGCTTCCTTTACGGGCTTGTATGTAACCTTTAGGTTTTTCACATCCAAGCCTTTGTAAATTTTCGGATAGCGGTCGACAAAATCAGCAGGCTTGGTATCTTTTGTTGCACTGGAAGATAGATAGCCCTGATACATGTCTTTGAAATCATTGTTTTTCCAAAGCTTCACATATTGTGAAAGCCTTTCATTTGGCGTTGGGACCTGCGTACATGCGGAAAGAGCCATAACGGCAAGCAATATGACGGCAAGCCCGACAATGCGTTTCCCCAAAAAAAACACCTCCATTTGTTATACCCCTTCCTATTATAATGCTAAAATTCCACATTATTCAAAAAAACACGACGGGACTTTTGTCCTTTTCGACAAAAACGGGGCTATCTTTTAACGGTAAATTTGGTAGAATAATAGAATAAATGAATTTTTTGGGAGGGAAACCATTGTGAAAAAGACCATTTTGTCGGTTGCCGCGACGACACTTATGGCATCAGGCTTTACGGGACAGGCCTTTGCTGCAACCTACAAGGTTCAATCCGGTGATTCACTTTACACGATTTCAAAAAAGTATGGAACAACCATCCAGGAACTGAGGAATTGGAACCATTTAAACAGTGATGTCCTTTATCCTATGCAAATTTTAACGGTCCAACAAACCTCATCCTCCGTCTCAAAGCCTGCTGCAAGCGTAAAAACGTATAAAGTAAAATCTGGGGACACACTGAGTGCCATTGCGCTGAAATATTCTGTTACGGTCGCACAGCTAAAATCCTGGAATAAGCTCAGCTCGGATCTTATACATATTGGCGATACCTTAAAGATATCCGGTTCTGCCGCTGCATCTTCCAGCACAGCATCCATTGCCAGTACAAAAACCGCTCCTGCATCTTCTGCAAAAACGTATAAAGTCACATCCGGTGATTCTCTCAGCAAGATTGCATCAAAGTTTAAGGTTACTGTCGCACAATTGAATTCCTGGAACCAATTAAAAACAGACGTTATTAAAATCGGACAAGTGCTGAACGTGGCGAGCCCGGCAGCTGTACCTGCTTCTCCTGTAACAACAACTGGAGGCTCATCAAAGCCTGCTGCACCGCCCGCCACTGGACAAACGGGCATCTACGTTGTTAAATCAGGAGACAGTCTTTCTGTTATTGCAAAAAATGCAGGCATGAGTGTAGCCGATCTAAAAAAGCTGAACACTTTGACGAGTGACAATATTTACGCTGGCCAAAAGCTCATTGTATCCAACAGTACGACGATTGCCCAAACGCCTCCGAGCTCGGGCAAAGGTACAATATCGTCTCCTCCTCCAACAGGCTCCGGCCAAACAAGTGCAAGTACTGCCAGCTTCTCCGTTGATAAACTGATCAGTGCAGCCAAAGGCGTAATCGGAACTCCTTATGTTTGGGGAGGTTCTACACAGTCAGGCTTTGATTGCAGCGGTTTCATCTATTATGCCTACAATAAGGCAGGCTACCAGGTCTCTCGCATGTCCAGCGACAGCTACTACAGCCGTTCTTCATATGTAACAAAGCCTCAGCCAGGCGATCTTGTCTTCTTTGAGGGTACCTATCAAAGTGGTATTTCCCATTTGGGAATTTATTTAGGGAACCAGCAGTTCATTCACGCCGGTGACAACGGTGTTGAAATTTCTTCCCTTGATAATTCATATTGGAAATCCCATTTTGACAGCTTTAAACGCTTTTATGATTTGCAATAGAAATTCGATAGGACAGACTTGCTTTTGCAGTCTGTCTTTTTTTCTATACATCATCCTTTCACAAGCGGATTTTGTTACAATACAGGCAAGAAGAATCGGCAGGCCTTAGAAAGAAAAGATAGGAGGAAAAAGATGAGCAGACAGAATGTTATCTCAGAGTGCGCAGAAAAAATTATGAATATTCGCATAGATCATCCGTTACGGGTAGGCGTCAGCGGCATTACTGCATCAGGAAAGACGACTCTTGCCAACGAGATTGCCCGTGAACTTCAGGCAAGAGGGAGAAAGGTGATCAGAACCAGTATTGATCAATTTCATCATCCCATATTCGCTATCGGCGGGGAAAAAACTCTGCGATCGGATATTACGAGGATGCACATGACTACAAAGCGTTTATAGAAAAGCTTCTCCTTCCTCTGGGGCCGGGCGGTAATCTTCAATATCAAACCATTTCCCTTGACCTGGAAAAGGATCAATATGTGGATGCAAAAGCCCAGACTGCATCAAAGGACATGATTTTTATTATGGATGGAACCTTTCTTTTTAAAAAGGAGCTACGCCCATATTTTGATTATAAGCTATTTGTGGATGCTGATTTTGAGGCTGCCAGAAAAAGAGGTGCTGAACGTGAAGCAGAAGCTTTTGGCAGTATGAAGAATGCCGAAGACATGTTTCGCAGCCGCTACCATGCCGCCTGCGAGCTTTATATAAAGGAACATGCTCCCAAGCAGTACGCAGATCTCGTTATTCAAAATAATGATGTGGCTAATCCTTATTTCGGTTAAGCTTTTTCACTGTGTGATTGAAAAGCTAATGAAAAGGAGTCCGCCCCATTTTTAAAAAGCAGCGTCCCAAATGGAGATCGCTGCTTGCTTATAATTGTGTTTTTTTTTCAAAAAAACCTTATAAATAAAACTTGAAACGGTTCCCCGCATAGAAGGAATGAACATATTCAAATGGCAAGCCGTTTTTAAGAGACGCCACCCGCTCAATGAGCAAAATCGGCGATCCAGGAGCAATGTCAAGGAGCTCAGCCGTACGCTCATCTGCACTGACCGCCTCGATGGACTGCCTGGCTTCTCCGAACTGGAGGCCCGCTTTCTCCTGAAGGAATTGATACAGGGAATGCTCAGCCGCCGCCTTTGTCAGCCCCTTTGCAAGACTTTTCGGGATGACCGAGGTCTCAATGGCAATCGGAATCTCATTGCCAAGCCGAATTCTTTCTAGGTGGATGACCCTTGACCCTGTCTCTATCTCCAGAACATTCGCTTCCGTTTCGGTCGCCTTCCGTTCTGTAAAAGAAAGAACTCTGGCAGCTGCCTTCATCCCTGTCGATTCCATGAGCCGGGTGAAACTCATCATACTTTGCAGCGGCTGTTCAACTTTTTGATCATTCACATACGTGCCGCTGCCCCGTTTTCTTACCAGGATTCCTTCATCCACCAGGCCCTGAATCGCCTGGCGAATGGTCATGCGGCTGACCTCAAAAGCCTCTGTCAATATTCTTTCGGAGGGAATAACAGAACCTCGCTCCCACTCCTGCTTTTTTATCTTTTCTCGAACATACTCTTGAATTTGAAAATAGATCGGGATTGGCGAATTTTTATCAATCATGGTACAGGCCCCGTTTTAAAAGAGAGGCCGCTTCTTCATCCGCAAATACCAAGACATTCGGATGCGTTTGAAGGACAGATGCTGGATGATTAATATCCACACTTCCTTCCACCATCTGCTGGACCGCTTCCGCCTTTTGGCTCCCGAACGCGAGGAGGATGATTTTTTTAGCAGAAAGGATCGATTTAATTCCCATAGACAATGCCTGAACCGGTACATCCGTTTCCCTTTCAAAAAAGCGCTTGTTCGCTTCCCTAGTGGATTCCGTCAGGTCGACAACATGCGTTTCGGAATCAAATGAAGTCCCTGGTTCGTTAAAACCGATATGTCCGTTTGCTCCGATTCCCAGTACCTGAATATCAACAGGATGTTCACGAAGAATATTTTCGTAGCGCTGGCACTCCTCTTCTAGATCCAAGGCTGTGCCATTTGGCAAAAATGATTGCTTAAAGGAGAGGTGAGAAAATAATTCGTCCTCCATGTAATAATGATAGCTGTGCGGATCATCAGCCGGCATTCCGGCATATTCATCCAGGTTCACAGTCGTAATATTGGACACATCTAATTTTGCTTCTCGCATTTCTTTATACAGCATCAAAGGAGTGCTTCCGGTAGCAAGTCCAAGCGTCCGGACGCTCCCTGCCTCAATCCCCTCCCGGATGGTTTCAAATGCTTGTTTTGCTGCCTGCTCTTTTGTTTCAAAAACACGAATTTCCATGTTTATTCCTCCCTTTGATGACGTTTTCCCAGATGATACGTTTCTTTTACCTGAAGCTTATCGTTCAATAAAACAAAGTCAGCATCTCTTCCTGGCAAAAGCTTCCCTTTTGAATTTAGCCCAAATTCCTCTGATTGATTGACAGACGTCATTTGGACCGCTTCTTCAATGGAACAGCCTGTAAACTGAATGATGTTTCGGAAAGCCTGGTCCATCGTTAATATACTTCCCGCTAGTGATCCGTTTTCAAGCCTTGCCTCTCCATTTTTCACCATGACTTTTTGACCGCCAAGCTCTGATTCCCCGTCTGGCAAACCCTTAGCACGCATGGCATCGGAGATTAATGAAATGCCTTTTGCTCCTTTCATCCGATAAGCAAGGTTCACCATATCAGGATGGATGTGGATTCCATCCGCAATGATTTCTGCCTGGATTGAATCCTCCAACAGTGCATGCCCTGCTACGCCCGCTTCCCTGTGATGGAGTCCGCGCATGCCATTGTAGAGATGGGTCGCGTGTGTCGTCTTGCTATTCATCAGTTCTTCTCTCACTGCATCCGAGTGCCCCATGGAAGGAACGATGCCTTTTTCCAGCATGACACATTCAAATTCCTGCGCCCCATTCCGTTCCGGCGCATAGGTCACAAGCTTAATTTGTTCTCCTGATGCTTCGTGCCATTTTAAAAACAGCTCGATATCCGGTTCCGAAATATATTCAACAGGCTGTGCACCTGCTCTTTTTTCCGAAATAAAAGGACCCTCAAGGTGTATTCCTTCAATCGTCGTTCTGCCTGTTTCCTTAGCTGCTTTCACCGAAAGAAGAGCCTTCTCAATCGCTTCATAATCCTGAGTAATGGTTGTCGCGAAAAAAGAAGTCACTCCTTCGCCAAGCAGTTTATTGCTTAGAACCTCTAGTGCTTCAGGGTTTGCATCCATCGTGTCAATTCCGAATCCGCCATGTATATGGATATCAATCATTCCTGGAATGATCGTTTGGCCTTTGGCATCAAGAACCTTTTCAGCCTGTTCGAGTTTATATTCATCCATGGATCCCACCTGGATAATGGTGTCCTTGAAACGGATAAATCCATTCTTGATTCGCTTTTCGCCTGTATAAATGTCTGCATTTATCATGACGCGTGTGTCCATTTTCATCCACCTCATTATCGTTACTAACGTAATGTTATATAGTTGTCTATACCAATTATTTTACTTTTATTGCGTTTTGTCAAGATGACTCCTTATTTACCGTTCCCAATCAGACAGTAAATTATTTGGTGTTGCGATCATCATTTCTTCATTTGCATATAGGGTTATCCGTTTTTCAGGCTGTTTTCATAATATGCTCTTAAAATGCCCATACTAGCTAGAAGAGTTTCAATCATGTTGGAGGATGAAGTATGAAGCCAATTCCCGATAGCCGTAAAATATCCCCTTTCCTCGTCTTTTTCCTTATGGGCAACCAGGTTGGAATAGGGGCGATGGGATTTCAGCGCATTATTGCACGTATTGCAGGATATGATGGCTGGATTTCCGTCATCCTCGCCGGTCTCAGTACAAATCTGGTGGTATGGTTTATGTACAGGCTGATGGAAAAAAGCAGCGGAGACCTCAATGATACTCATTTCAGCCTAATGGGTAAATGGATAGGCGGTTTCTTTAGTTTCATATGGTTTGCCTACTTTATGTCCATAAGCATTACTCTTTTACGCTCTTATATTGAAGTAGTGGAAGTTTGGATGTTTCCCGATTTCAGTACCTTTTGGTTTGGCACTGCTTTTTTGCTGCTATGTATCTATATCATATTTGGAGGCTTTCGAACCATTGCTGGTGTATCCTTCTTTGCATTTGTTCTTCCTTTTTATATTATCTTTATTTTTGGCCTGGCATTGCAATTTCATGATTTCCGTCACTTCCTGCCTCTTTTTGACCATTCGGGAAAAGAAATTTTACTGGCTTCTCAGGATATGTCTTTAACCTATTTAGGCTATGAATCCGTACTATTCTTTTATCCTTTTATAAAAAATCCTGAAAGATCGAAGAAGTGGATTCATTTAGGAATAGGATTTACTACCCTTTTATACACATATGTCACCTTTGTTTCCTTTGCATTTTTTACACAGGAGCAATTGATTAAGGAAATATGGCCTACTTTATCCGTTTTTAAAATAATTGACCTTCCAGTTGTAGAGCGCTTTGAATATATCGGAATAGCAAACTGGTGCCTCATTATTTTGCCGAATGTCTGTACCTATATCTGGTGTGCGTCGCGGATTTTAAAAAGGACAGTGAAGCTCAACCAGCGAATTGGCGTTGTCCTCATTTGCATGGTTTGCCTATTCTGCCTGCCTTTTTTAAAAACACGTCTGCAAATTGATTCCCTGCTTCAGACGCTTTCAGAATTCGGATTCCTGCTGAATTATATTTATGTGCCGCTTCTTTGTATAACAGTCATCCTAGTGAAAAAAGTGAAGAATTCAAAACAGGCTTCTCTGCCAAAATGATTGTGGCAAATGCTCTATTCTTCCTGCAGGTTGCTTTCCGCTGCATGTTGAGGGCTGAATCCATTCTCTTAGTAAAACCCCCGTAGTGATCTGAATTCTATGTGGATTGGAGCGGAAGGCACGAGACTCCTGCGGGATCAGCGTGTTTGCGGAGACCCAGCAGGAGCTTGCGACGAGGAGGCTCCGCAACCGCCCCGCGGAAAGCGAGTGCCTGCAGCGCAAATCAACCCAGCAGGATGATCAGAACGCTGCCTATGTCTATGTGCATTCCCAATTTGGATTTAATTCAAAGGTTGATTGGCGCGGAAGAAGCGAGACTCCTGCGGGATCAGCGTGTTTGGGGAGACCCCGCAGGAGCGCAGCGACGAGGAGGCTCCGCAACCGCCCCGCGGAAAGCGAGTGCCTCCAGCGCAAATCAACCCAGCAGGATGATCAGAACGCTGCCTATGCCTATGTACATTCCCAATTTGGATTTAATTCAAAGGTTGATTGGCGCGGAAGAAGCGAGACTCCTGCGGGATCAGCGTGTTTGGGGAGACCCCGCAGGAGCGCAGCGACGAGGAGGCTCCGCAACCGCCCCGCGGAAAGCGAGTGCCTCCAGCGCAAATCAACCCAGCAGGATGATCAGAACGCTGCCTATGCCTATGTACATTCCCAATTTGGATTTAATTCAAAGGTTGATTGGCGCGGAAGAAGCGAGACTCCTGCGGGATCAGCGTGTTTGCGGAGACCCAGCAGGATGATAATCGCATTACCAATATCGAATTGGAAACAGCAGGATGAATCGCTCCTTCATAAAAGGAAAATAACAAAAAATGTCGTATCTATACTAGGACGAGCTTTAGGAGCAGAGGAGTTGTAAAAGATGAACCCATTTGTTTTTGCGTGTATTGCTCCCCACGGCGGGGAAATCATTCCGGAGCTGAAAGGAAGCCATCCCTCACGTATGCAAAAAACACGAGACAGCATGCAGGAGCTTGGAGAAAGAATGCAGGCGGCAAAACCGGATGCCATTATCGTTTTGACACCTCATGGAACAAGAGTAGAAGGCTTTTTTTCCATCAGCAACAGTGAGCGCATGGAAGGCATTGTGGAAGAAAACGGCAGTGTCTATCGCATGGAACGCCTGGTGGAACGGAACCTTGCCTTAAGCATCACAGAGGCTGCCAAGGAAAATGCGCTCCCTGCCGCTACGATCAATTATGGTACAAGCGCCGGTCCCATCTCCTGCCTCCAGCTGGATTGGGGAGCCATCGTGCCGCTTTCCTTTATGCCGGATGTACCCATTGTCGTCATTACCCCTTCACGCGAGGTGCCGCTCGATGTCCATTATCGTTTTGGAGAGGTTCTCGCCCAGGCTGTAAAACGGACAAAGCTGAGAGTAGGCTTGATTGCAAGCTGCGACTGGTCACACGCTCATCATGAAAGCGGACCGTATGGATACAACCCTGCAGCGAAGCTATTGGATGAAGATGTTGTGACACTGATCAAGTCCGGACAACTCGAGAAGATGAGCGAATTTGACCCGGAATATGTAGATGCAGCAAAGCCGGACGGCATCTGGCAAACCATGATTCTGGCAGGCACCATTCCTGCAGACATCCGACATACTGATCTTCTTTCATATGAAGTGCCCACCTACTTCGGGCTCATCTGTGCGGAAATTCATTAAAAGGCTAAAGGCGTAAGTTGGCACTGACCTCTTTTGCCTTTAGCCTTTCTATTTTAAAGCAGAGAAGTATTTTATTTTTCCAGCGCTGCAGCCGCTTGAAGCTTCTTTTCTTTTTGATAGCCTTCATCCAGTCCTTTAATTTCCGGCTTCAACCACAAGAGAAGCGACAGAAGAATCCAGCTAATGCCGATGGCAATGTAGAAAAGACGGATTCCTCCAGCTTCCCCTGAACCAAGCCACCCTCCTAAAAGCTGCTGCCCCATCTGTCCTTTTTCCATAAGTGGTGCAAGAATTTTTTCCTCCAATGGCCCTGAAAGCAAGTAAGAAACCGGCATCAGGGACATTGCAATCATTCTTCTTAGGGCAAACACCCGTCCTTGGATATTTGTCTCTACCTTGCTTTGCCAAATGACCTGTGAGCAGCTGTTGCCAAAAGGAAGAAAGAAGAAGCTGAGAAACAAGAACACACTGATGGAAAAGATGGATTTATTGACTCCAATCAGGGTAAAAAAGAAGGCACTGATGACACCAAAGAACAGAACGCCAAGCGCTTTTCTTTTCGGACCTCCCCATGCGCTCATGACCGCCCCTCCGGCAACCATGGCTGTGCCTAAACAAGATAGGACAAACCCTAAGTCCCTGGTTGTTCCTAGTGAGAGGATAAGCGGCTGTGTATAGACATTGACGAAGCCAAACAGGAAATTGGTAAAAGCAAAATAGGTTAGGAGCCACAGCAGTCCTTTATGCTGTAAAAGATAGTCGAGCCCTTCTTTCATTTCCTGCAAGATTGATTGTTTTTTGGAGGTTTCCGTTTGCATTCTAGTATGAGGAATTGGAATGAAGAGGATTGAAAAGATCGCAAGGAAGAAGGAAAAGAAGTCTATGATGAAGATCCCCTTCAGGTGGATCAGCGGCAATAAAATGCCTGCAAGCGGCGGTGCGATAATGGAGCCGGATGCATCCGACAATTGGATTAAACCATTCGCCCGGCCCAGATGCTTTTTTTCAACGAGCTGTGAAACAATGGCCTGATAGGCAGGAAACTGAATAATCCCTGCAATCGAGGACAAGGCTACTGAGAGATAAATTTGCCAAAGCTCCAGATGGGAGAAAAACAAAATGGCTGCAATCCCCAATGTGGAAAAACCAGCAAGAAGATCGCTGGCAATCATCATGCGCTTCCGGCTCCACTTATCGACCAGAACACCAGCTAAGGGTGCCAGCACCAGTCCAGGCACCGTCATACATAAAAGAATGAAGGAAAACTGCGAAACAGATCCTGTTTTCTGCAGGACGTACACCCCAAGGGCAAAGGAGGTCAAACTCGAACCAATCAAAGAGCCGAACTGTCCTGCCCAGATTGCGATAAACGATTTCATTTCCTGTTCTTCCTTTCTCTAATCAGATTCCTTTTTATAAACAGACAATACAATTTCATATTGCGACTTCATCTCATCTGTCTCTCTTTCTTTTACTTTTTGATGCCATTTTTCTCCGAGAGACTTTATTTCCTTTGTCAGTTCCTCTTTTTCGGAAGCCGTTAAATGCAGATGATATACATCGAGCATACTGTTTTCAGCTTCCTCTGCCATTGCCTGCAAAAAACCTTTTCTAAATTCCGTAAGAGTTTGGTTAATGATTTTTTGCTTGCCCTCCAGTTGAGTGTCCATATCTTTTAAGACGATACGAAAATCCTTTGCAACAGGCAGATAGTATTTCTCAACAATTCCATTGACCTCATTTGTGCCGGTTAGACCTAGGAGGCCTGCTTTCACCAGTTCACGGACGTGGTAATGAACCTTGGAGGCAGGGAGATTCATCTGGTCTGCCAGCTGCTTGGCAGTGCGTGGAACTTGATTATCCGTATATTGAGACAGAATTCTCCTTCTTAATTCATGGGAAAGTACTTTTGCTTGTTCAAATGAGGTGATATCCAAAACGTCAAGCTGTTTCATTGCTGCACAAATCCTTTCTAATTTTATTAAACGTACAAATTTATTTGAACGTTTAATTTAATTTGATTATATATCCTCATCTGTTAATTATCAATCTATTTTTAATATTTAGGCGCATCAAAAAAGCCCCAGTTTAATTCCGGGGCTTTAGGCCTTATTCTATGGCATTGATATATGTCATTTATGCTGCTGGTTTAGTGTAAAATGCTTTCAATTTTTTGGAGAACATCTTCTGAAAGGACGATGTCGAGCGCTTTTACATTTTCGTGAACCTGAACTGATTTGCTTGCGCCAATTAATGCGCTTGCCACGTTCGGCTGGCGCAGAATCCAAGCTAATGCAAGCTGTGAAAGCTTAACATCCAATTCTTTTGCTACACCCTCCAGCTGTTTTACTTTTGCCAGATTCTCTTCTGTCAGCGTGGATTTCATGGATTGGTTTGATTTTGGATCAGCTGCTCTTGAGCCTTCCGGAAGATTTTTTGTATCGGTATACTTTCCTGTTAAAATACCTTGAGCAAGCGGCGAAAACACAATTTGCCCAATGCCGTTCGCTTCACTGACAGGGATGACATCCTTTTCGATGTAGCGGTTTAACATGTTGTAGACAGGCTGGTTGACGACGATGCGGTCCAGCAGATACTTATCGGCTGTTCCAAGCCCTTCCTGAATTTGCTGTGCTGTCCACTCGCTGACACCAACATAAAGGACTTTTCCCTGGCGCACCATGTCATCAATAGTACGAAGCGTTTCGTCTACTGGAGTATTTTTATCATAGCGGTGGCAGTAGTAAATGTCGACATACTCTTGATTTAGGCGCTTTAGGCTTGCATGGAGCTGTTCAAACACATGCTTTCTTGAAAGTCCGCGGTCGTTTGGCCCATCTCCCATCGGCCAGAATACCTTTGTAGCGAGAACATAGGATTCACGAGGATATTTGCTAAGGGCCTCCCCAACGATTTTTTCAGCTTCTCCAATGGCATACACATTTGCCGTGTCGAAGGAGTTAATCCCTAGTTCATAGGCAGTGTCTATCGTTTTTGCAGCGGTTTCTTTTTCAACGGAATTCCCGTATGTAAGCCAACTTCCGAGGCTGATTTCGCTGACCTTTAGACCTGTTCTTCCCAAATTTCGATGCTTCATTTGGCATCCTCCTAATAGAGCTTTGTTTAACTGCAAAACAATTATAAAATTCAAACTAGTAAAAAAGAAAGCAAAACGACTCGGCAAAAAGAAAATAATGCAGGGGTGAAGTGGTGCTTTATCGCTTTAAAGCAAATTAGGGGTCAGGCCCCTTTAATACGTTAGTGCGATGATGGGGTCTGACCCCTTCACTGCACTAAAGCACTTCTTTGGTTTTCCTTTTGGGCTTGTCATTATATACTGGTAAGTGGTGATTTTTGATAAAGAAGAGAGACAGAGAGGGAGGGAGGAGTTTTATGAAGAAAACGAATACAAAGATGGTGACCATCGCCCTTTTTGTTGCTACTTTTTTAACCGCTATTGAGGGGACAATAGTGAGTACGGCCATGCCCACCATTATCAGCGATTTGAGGGGCATTGAATTGATGAACTGGGTATTTTCCATCTACTTATTAACCTCTGCCGTAACCGTTCCTGTTTTCGGCAAACTGGCTGATTTGTTCGGCCGCAAACATGTATTCTTAATTGGGACCATCGTCTTCCTGATTGGCTCTGCCTTATGCGGCCTTGCCCATACAATGGAGCAATTAATTCTTTTCCGGGCCATTCAGGGAATTGGGGCAGGAGCCGTCATGCCGGTTACCAACACGATTATTGCTGACATCTATCCGCATGAAAAAAGAGCCAAGATGCTCGGCTTAACCAGTCTGGCCTGGGGTATTGCCGGAGTCATCGGGCCGCTTGTGGGAGGATTTTTCGTTGATCAGCTCTCCTGGCACTGGGTATTCTACATTAACATTCCGTTTGGCCTTGCTTCGATCCTTATGGTGATGAGCAGCCTTCATGAATCCATTGAAAAAACAAAAAAGAGCATCGATGTCTGGGGTGCCATCACCTTTTCCAGCGGCATGCTTGCATTATTGTACGGCCTGCAAAAAGCCGGCGATACACACGATTGGGGATCGCCTTCCGTTATCGGGCTGTTTGCCTGTGCTGTGATTTTTCTGGCAGGCTTTATCTTCATCGAAACAAAGGTAAAGGAACCAATGATTCCCCTGATGCTGTTTCGCATTCAATCTATTTCTGTTTCGAATGTCGTTGCTTTGCTGGTCAGTGTTGTCTTAATCGGGCTTAATGTTTACATTCCGATGTGGGTACAGGGCGGGCTTGGCTACAATGCCACCATTTCCGGCCTCATGCTTGCACCCATGTCCATTACCTGGATGATTGGCTCCTTTTGGGGAGGAAAAATTCATTTGAGCCGCGGCAGCCGTTTTTCTGTTGCACTTGGCATGATTGTCATCACAGTGTCCATGTTCTGGCTTGCCCTGTTTACACTGCATACGCCTTCCATCATGTTTTATCTGCTTTCAGCGTTAATGGGCATAGGCTTTGGGATTGTGGTTACGATTACCATCATTAGTGCACAGTCCAGTGTAGACTGGTCGATGAGAGGTGCTGCCACAGCCTCTAATATTTTTTCCCGTAACCTTGGGCAATCTGTTGGTGCTGCAGTGCTTGGAACCTACTTCAACGCAAGTATCGCCTCTAAGCTTCAGAACCAGCCGCATGGCCAAGCGATGGGACCCAATAGCTTGAATCAGCTCATTAACCATACGAGCGCAGCAAGGCTTCCAGCTGTGATAAGAACTGCTTTAAGAAGCGTATTGGAGTCTGGTCTCCACCATTTATTTATCATCATTGCTGTTGTTTCGCTGCTCGGCTTTGCGGTAAGCTTTTTATTTCCTAGGGAAGATCAGCCGCTTAAAGCAAACGGGCAATAAAAGCTCTATTCCGTTTGGGGCTGTATTTCATAAAAATGGCAGTAGAAAAAGGCGTGTAAACTGACAACAGTTTTGACACGCCTTTTTCTGTTCTATGGATTTTTTTGTACAGGTAAAATCTTGTTGTTAGTTGTAGTTGAATTCGTTAAGCCCATAATCTTTCTACGAATTGGAGGCCTTCCCCTGAAAATACCAATTTATAAATGTCAGGTTTAGAAGTGTTTTTCCAAAATTCATATCCGTACTCGTCACAAAAATAATTCATCATAATGGTCATAACCCCCCCGTGAGTGCCGATAAGAATGGTCTTTCCTTTATAATTGTTTAAAAAGCCTTTGATTACGGGTATAGCCCGATTTTGCACATCTCTTAATGATTCTCCTCCTGGTAATTTAAAATCACGATCTGCAAAGGATTTTTTAATGGCTCGTTGTATTTCTTCATCTGGTAGTGTATACGCACCTTTCAACTGCCTTTCCCTTAATTCTTCAAACACTTTTATTTCGATATTTTTGGCATTGGCAACTCCCTCAATTGTTTGTATCGCTCTTGAATAAGGGCTTGAAACGATGAGATCGACATTTTCATCACGTATTAAATCGGTTACTCTTTTTGAGTCCGTTTCCCCTTGTAGGGATAGTTTTCTTGTGCGTTCTTGGCCAAAAATAAATGGTGATTCTGCGTGTCTTATCATATATATGGTGGTATTCAATCTTTGTTTTCCCCCTTTTGCTTCTTTAACCTGAACGCTAATTTAATAGCGACAACAATCATTGTCTTTTAAAATGATTGGACTTTTATCGTAAACTGGAATTTATCCATTATGCGAAATCAGCCTTGGGGAAATTAGCTCAAATTAGCAAATCTGCCATCAGAGGTGAGAGGGGGGCTTGTTTATTCCACATTAAAAAATATCCCGCGCATCTGCAGGCAGCTTCTTTACGTGTTTTAAATAAGCTGTCATGTTAGAATCATCCTCCGCGGGATAGGCATACTGCAGGTGCTCAGCAACATCTTTGCCAGCAGCGCGAAACAGATCGCACGCAGCAAATATGGCGTCCCAAAAGTGGTCATAATGATGATCTGAATAGGTGTGTTCGTACAATTCCCAATACGGCTCGGGAAGATATTTTTTAAAATACTTCCCCATCTTCCCTGCTGACACCGCGAAGTCGTGCTCTATTCCAAACCTCCACGAAATCATTTCATCTAATCTCTCTCTGACCACGCCTTCAAACATTTGTTTTGCATAGGGCAATTCATCCCGCCAAATCCCTTTTGCAACATTTTGAAGACACCACCAGAAGTCGTTGCAGCAGCTCGAATAACGCGTCTCTGTTGGTTTTTTTGCCCGGTAATCAACATCTGAAGGAGCCGGTATCGCCGAGAGAATATGATCCTTATCCAATAAGGGAACGGTTAGCTTATCCTTTCCGTATTCTTCCTGCATTCTATCAATCGTTTCGATATGAAGGTCGATGCGGTTCCCATCCATAAAGAGCATTAAATATCCATACGATTCATAAACAGCTTGCTCCGGCCTAGGAGTTTTATCTGGCTCCTGGATTATTCGTAAATCTCCAAAAATAGCCGTCCAGGCTCTATCCTTTATAAAAGAGTCCGTTTCTGTCACCACATATACAATATCGTAGTCTTGAAAAATATCCTTTGGAACTGCAGGGTTCGTTCTTGAACCATTCATATAAACAGCTCTGATCCGCTCATCGTTCTGAGCTGTGCCTATGATCAAATCAAACATCTCTTTTTCGGTTCTCAATAACATTCACCTCACAGTTTTTCTTTCTATAAAAGTCTGTAAGTTCCCTTCCCCATCCATAAAAATAACTCCATACAATCCCCTTCCTGTTTTATAATGATAGTTATGAAGAAAGGAGATTGCCATGAAGTTTAGAAAAACAACCGAACAAGATATTGATTCCATTATGAACATCGTTAGACAGGCTCAGGAGTTTTTTAGAACAAATCATATTGAACAATGGCTGAATAACTACCCTAATCCGGAAATCTTCCAGAAGGATATCCAACATGGATACAGCTATGTGTTGGAGGAAGCAGGGCAGATTTTGGGTACTGCAATGATTTCCTTTGACGGCGAAAAAACCTATAACAAGATCTACAACGGTGATTGGCTAACCCATGGTGAATACGCTGTAATTCATCGGCTTGCAGTAGACAGCCGCTTCAAAGGCTCCGGCATTTCATCCGAAATTATTACGCTGATAGAAAAAATGTGTTTAGATAAAGGCGTTAGAAGCATTAAAGTGGATACGCACGAAAAGAACATTCCGATGCAGCGGCTTCTTCAAAAAAATGATTTTACTTATTGCGGAGATATTTATTTGGAAGATAAGAGCAAAAGAGTCGCTTTTGAAAAAAGGTTATAAAATTGCAGCCTGATTAATGGCCCCTCATGAGCGGGGCCATTTTTCTTATTGCTTACACAGGAGTCAGCGGAGGCTTTCCTGAAAGCACGGCTATAATATTATCTGCAGCGAGCTTTGCCATTTTCAATCTTGTTGCCCTGCTTGCACTTCCGATATGGGGTAGCGTGACCAGGTTCGACAGGCTTAAAAGGGGTGAGTCTGGATTCACAGGTTCTTTTTCAAACACATCAAGCCCCGCTGCAAAAAGCTTCCCGGTGCTTAATGCTGTAAACAACGCTTCTTCGTCAACCAGCCCCCCACGCGCCGTATTGATGAGTACAGCCGTTTGCTTCATGGCGTTCATTTCCTTTTCCCCGATAAAGTGATGAAGCTCCGAGGTATACGGTACCAGGATGCACACATAATCGCAGACAGGCAGCATGTCATAAAGATCTGTGTAAAAGTCCAATCCTAACTCTTTTTCCACTTCAGGCTTTCTTGACCGGTTATGGTAAACGATCCTCATATTGAAACCTTTTGCCCGTCTCGCCAGTGCCTGCCCGATGCGTCCCATTCCAATAATTCCGAGTGTAGCTCCATAAATATCCTGCCCCGTCAGCTCCATGGGCGTCCAGGCTGACCAATTACCCGCCCGGAGGAAATCTGAGGACTCCACCAGTCTTTGAGCCGCTGCCATCAGCAGGGCAAAGGTTAAATCCGCAGTCGTTTCCGTTAGCACTCCCGGTGCATTCGTTACGATGATTCTTCTTTTGGCAGCCGCTGCAACGTCGATGTTATTGTATCCAACTGCCATATTGGCTGCAATTTTCAAATGCGGTGCACCGCTTAGCAGTTTTTCATCCACTTGATCGGTAAGAAGGCAGAGGAGGCCGTCTGCTTCTCGTATCTCTTCCTGTAATATCTCTTGTGGTACAGGTTCGTTTTCTTTGTCCCACATTTTAATATGGACATGCCCGGATAAATGCTGAAGGATTGAATCCGGAAGTTTTCTGGTTATGTATACAGCTGGGCGCAAATCTGAAAACAGCTCCTTTCGGAAAATTTTGTGCTGGCGCGATCAGCACAAAAGCATCAGACACAAATCTGGACCTTTTTAAAAAAGACAAAGAAGGGAGTGCTTCCCTTCTCAAATTCCCCTTTTTGTACTTAATATTCTCTTTTTAGTCTCTGTTGGTTTCGCTGTAGGCATCAATAAAATAGTGCAAGGCTTCAGAAAAGTCTATTGCCATTTCAGATGGTACCCTTGATTTTTTCATCACAATCGTGTCGTCTACCTGCTGAAATGTAAGAGTATCTCCTCTTTGTAATCCCAATGCGTCTAGTAATTCGTTAGGAATGGCAATCCCCAGTCCATCCCCAATTTTCTTAATTCTCCTCTCATTGTCTTTCATTTACGTTCCCCCGCATTCTTTTTGAGTTTGGAGCCACCTTTCCTGATTGTTATTTTCGGTTTCTATGCCTGATGGAGACTGGTTGGCTGATACGTATCAAGTGCCTGCTTTAAGTCTCCCCATATGTCTTCCCATGCCTCTAATCCTACTGAAAGCCGGATCAATGTATCTGTAATTCCCATTTTTACTCGCTCTGCCTCTGGTACAACGGAGTGCGTCATTGTCGCCGGATGCTGAATAAGTGTCTCTGCATCACCAAGGCTGACCGCAATTTTGATCAAATGGCAATGGTTTAAAAACTTCTGTGCATCCGCCTTCGTTCCTTTTACTTCAAAGCTGATCATTCCGCCCGGACGCTTCATTTGCTTTTTAGCGAGCTGGTATTGTGAAAAATCAGGGTCCCCGGGAAAGTACACTTTTTTCACCTGAGAATGCTCTTTAAGCAAGCGGGCAACTCTTTCAGCATTGTCACAATGACGGTCCAGCCTGACTGGGAGTGTTTTCAAGCCTCTCAGTAACAGCCAGGCATCAAATGGACTGATAATGCCCCCTATGTCCTTTAATGTCGTCATGGCTATCTCGGCTAAAGGTTCTTTCCTGCCTGCTAGCAGGCCGGCCACTACGTCTCCATGTCCGCCTATATATTTTGTGGCACTGTGTAAGACATAGTCGCAGCCCAGCTCAAGGGGCCGCTGTAAATAGGGGGAACAGAACGTGTTGTCGACCACTACCGGTATCCCGTATTCTTTTGCAATCCTCACGGTCATTTCCAGATCTACGAGCTTCATCGTAGGATTAATAGGCGTTTCAATATAGATACAGGCTGTATTGTCGCGTATGGCGGCTCTCACACTTTCTTCCTTATCAAAGGATATGAGACTATGGCCGATATTGTGCTTTTTTTCCATTAATTGGAGTAAACCAAACGTACAGCCGTATATTCCTTCTGAACAAAGGATATGGTCACCTGATTTCGTCAAATAAAAAAGTACAGCTGACACGGCAGCCATTCCGGATCCAAATGCGAGGGCTGCTTCCGCCTTTTCAAGTGCGGCCACTTTATCTTCCAGCACCTTCACGGTCGGGTTGCCCAGGCGGGAATAAATATAGCCTTCTGTCTCCCCGGCGAATCGCTTTTCCCCTTCTTCGGCTGTAGGAAAAGTAAAAGTGGAGGTCTGGAAAAGCGGCGGAACCAGGCTTCCATGGTAGTTCAATGAATCGTACCCGTTATGAATTACTTCTGTTTCAAATCGTTTCTCCCTTGTCATTGCAGCTTCCTCCCTTTTCTGCTCTCACTCTTCTTCTATCATATGATAAAACCCTTTAAAATGGAAGCGTTTTCATATAGATGGAAGGCCCTTTTGGCGGGGAAAGCGGTAGTACTTTAAAGCCCAAAAGGGGTCTGACCCCTTCTGTGCTTTAAAGTGCGAAAGGGGTCTGACCCCTTTTACGCTTTAGTGCGTTAAAAAAACACAAGGGCGGCTTCCCTTGTGTTTTTGAGCATGTAAGCAATAGGGCTTTTTACGTATGAGAAACGATTAGTCTGAGCTGGCCTTCAATAGTCAGTTCGTCTACCCCAGCAGGAAGAATGAAATGATCTCCTTTATTTAAAGGATAGTTCTCTCCATTTACAGTTAAAGTCCCTTGTCCTTCAATGACACTGGCCAGCTGGTATGGCTGATTTTGTTTGAAGCTCGCGTTTCCTTTAATATCCCATTTATATACAGTAAAATAATCTGCCTGCACATATGTTGTGATGTCTGCACCCGGTATTTCTGTTTTTTCCACATGAAGCTCGGCGTTCTGATTAGGAACGGTCGTGACCTCTATCGCTTTTTCCAAATGCAGCTCGCGCTTTTCCCCGCTTTGGTCTGTACGGTCGTAATCATATACACGATAAGTCGTATCAGAGCTTTGCTGTGTTTCCAAAACAAGCGTTCCTTCACAAAGAGCATGAATGGTGCCGCTTGGGACATAGAAGAAGTCACCAGGCTTAACAGGTATGCGGCGCAGAAGCTCGTCCCATTCGCCTTTTTCAATTTTGCTGATAAACTCCTCTTTTGTTTGAGCATTATGCCCGAAAATCAGCTCAGCATCTTCCTTGCAATCAATAATATACCAGCACTCTGTTTTTCCAAGCTCTCCATTTTCATGAACATATGCATACTCATCGTTTGGATGGACTTGGACAGATAAATCATCATTCGCATCTAAAATTTTTATTAGAAGCGGAAACACTTTTGAGGATGGATTTCCGAATAATTCAGGGTGCTGGTTCCACAGCTCAATAAGGGTGTAGCCTTTATACTCGCCACTTTTTACAATGGAAGGTCCATTTGGATGGGCGGAAATGGCCCAGCATTCTCCAGTATGATTAGACGGAATTTCATATCCGAACTGATCCCTTAAAGTGGTCCCTCCCCATATGCGCTCCTGAAAAATAGGTTCTAAAAACAATGGTTGATTCATCTTACATGCCTCCTGAATGCAAAGCCGGCCCTAAAACGTATCCTTGGCAGGGCCTGTCTTAATTTAGTGTAGTGAAACTTTACCGCAAAGAAGGGGTCAGACCCCTTTTGCGCTTTAACTGATTAAAGCACATACAATTCTTTGCAGAGGTGATCAGCCTGCCGCTTCAACACCCAACAGCAGTGCTCCCGTTATCCCGGCGTTATCCCCCAGGCCAGGTGGTACAATATAGGAAGCTAGATCTGGCAGCTCAACGTATTGATTCAGTATATCTGCCACCTTTTGCTGAATGAGCGGGTAAAGCTGTGTTTGTTTCATGACACCGCCGCCTAAAATAATCTTTTCAGGTGAGAGGATTAAAATGTATTGGGCCAGTGCCTGGGCAATATAATGCGCTTCCATTTCCCACACTTCTGGTTTCTCTGCAAGATCCATTCCTTTCTTACCCCAACGTTCCTCAATAGCAGGACCCGCTGCGAGCCCTTCCAAACAATCCTTATGATAAGGACATTTTCCAGCGTAGTGATCCTCTGGATGCCTGCGAACAAGAATATGTCCCATTTCCGGATGTGAAAGACCTTGGACAAGCTTACCTTGAACAACAGCACCTGCTCCAATTCCTGTCCCAACCGTAATGTATAAGCAGCTGTCCAGTCCTTGTGCAGCTCCTTTTCTCAATTCCCCAAGAGCGGCTGCATTCACATCCGTGTTAAAGCCAACGGGTACATTTAACTGCTCCTTAATGGCCTGGACAAAAGGGTAATTCCTCCACCCGGGCTTTGGTGTTGAAGTAATAAAACCATACGTTGGACTGTTCGGGTTTATATCAATGGGTCCAAACGAGCCAATTCCAATTCCTTTTAACGTGTAAGGCTTAAAAAATTCGATCACTTGTGGCATTGTTTCTTCAGGGACTGTGGTGGGAAAGCTTGCTCTTGCTTCAATATTTCCCTCCCGGTCACCAACTGAACAAACAAACTTTGTGCCGCCTGCTTCTATGGAACCAAATAACATATGTACACCGCCTTAATCAAGTCTTCAGTTATATTCACTCTCATTTTACATGAACCCCTTAAGTCAGGGAAGGATAAAATAGAAGATTTGATTTAGTACTTTAAAGCAAAGAAGGGGTCAGACCCCTTCTTTGATTCACCGCATTAAAGCATTCCCTTCCATGCCTATCCCCTACGATTGATACAGCTCAAGCGGCAGTCCATCGGGATCTTTAAAAAAGGTGAAGGCCTTTTGTGTAAAAGGATCCATTCGCACCTCTTCTGTCTCAATCCCCTTTTTATTCAGTTCTTGGATGGTTTCTTCGATGGATTCCACTTCAAATGCGAGATGGCGCAGACCAGCAGCTTCCGGATAGCCTACCCGCTTTGGCGGAGATGGGAATGAAAAAAGCTCAATCATATATTGGCCATTCAAAGAAAGGTCAAGCTTAAAGGAATCCCGTTCCTCCCGATACACTTCCCTTATGACCTTGAAGCCAAGCAGGTCAACGTAAAAATGCTTTGACCTTTGGTAATCCGAACAAATAATCGCAATATGATGAAGGCTTTTAAACATCTGAAATCCCCCTTAAATATGAATTTGAGCTCTAAACATTTACACTGTTATTGATGATTTCCAATTATCATCCTACCATAGAATTTTAACCCTTTAAAGCACAAAAGGCCCTGATCCGCTTGACAACGGATTAGGGCCAGTCGCTTTTAGAGGCTTTTTATGGAAGCATCCTCCGGCAATTTAAAAGGATTTTCTTTGTTGATGTGATCGTAGAACATGATTCCATTTAAGTGATCAATTTCGTGCTGGAAGACGATGGACATGAGACCCTTCAGGCGAAGAACCACTTCTTTTCCGTCCAAATCGTAGGCCCGTACCTTGATGCGTTCTGAGCGTGGTACAAATCCGGGCACAGGACGGTCCACTGAAAGGCAGCCTTCCCCGTCAGCCAGATAGCTTTTTGTAACAGAATGGCTGATAATTTTAGGGTTTACCAGCATATATTCATGCGCATTGCCTTCCTCATCCTTTACATAAACCGCAAACATACGCTTATCAAGCCCAATTTGGTTCGCAGAAAGCCCCACTCCGCCGCGCAAGTGGTATTTCTTTGATAAAACTGGATCCTGGCTGTTTTTCAAAAATTGCAGCATGCACAAAAGCGTTTCTTTGTCTTCCTTCGATAAAGGCAGCTCAACCTCTTTTGTGACAGTTCTCAAAATCGGGTCGCCTTCTCTTACAATATCATTCATTTTTAAAATATAATCTGCAGTAAACTTACTCATAAATAAACAATTCATCCACCTTTACATTTAGGATATCCGCCATTTTAAAAGCAAGGGCCAGCGTAGGGTCATACTTATCATTTTCAATGCAGTTAATCGTCTGCCTGACAACCCCGCACTGGGCAGCCAGTCTTTCCTGGGTAATACCCATTTTTTTTCGCATTTCTTTTATCTTATTTTGCATAATTTTTCACCGTATCATCCTTTTATATGCACCTTTTATTGTAGCTTTCCATTCTAAAAAAGTCCAGATTTTTGGACATTATCCCCCTATTAAGAAAAGCGTAAGGATTTTGCAGTTTTCGTTTAAAACACAACTTTATCTTAGGGAGGAGACGCAGAATTTCGCTATTAGGCGCTCCAGCTAGACAGAGCCTACTAAAAATTTTTTGTCCCACTGTAAAAAATGAAATTTTCTGAAATAATCATTTTAAAAAAAGGACAAGCATGGTTTAATTGCACTAGGAACTCACACGATCGAAAGGAGAAAGCTATGATTCCACAAAGAATAAGCTTAATTACCATCGGGGCAAAAAATTTGCCGGCACTCCGGTCTTTTTATCAGCGGCTGGTCTGGGAGGAAACGGAAATCAGTTCAGACCAATATGCAGTATTCAAAACTGCCGGAGTACTGCTTAGCTTATTTCCGATTGAAGAGCTGGCGAAGGATGCAGGGATTCCAGTGGAGGAAGCGGCAAAATCCGGCTTTAGCGGTATTACCCTCGCCATTAATGTCGACAAAAAAGAAGATGTAGACCATGCCATTGAGCTTGTACGGGAGGCTGGAGGTACCATCCTTCGTGAACCAAGCGATGCCTTCTGGGGCGGGAGAACGTCTTATTTTACCGACCCTGAAAATAACTGCTGGGAGCTCGCCTGGAATCCTGATTCCGTTTTTGATGAGCGCGGAGCTATGATCAGCTTTTAACCAACCTTGAAAAAAGCGCAGATATGGCCCGCTGTCCGTGTCTGCGCTTTACCCTGTGCTATTCTTTTCGGTATGTCCAGCCCTCTTCCTGGTATACGACGCCTTCCTTCATCAGCTTGCCAAGAGCCCTTTTAAAAGAAGCTTTGCTCATATCAAAGCGATCCAGAATGTCCTCAGGGGTACTTTTATCCCAAAAAGGCATTTTTCCGCCGCGGCTGTCCATGTAGGCAAGGATTTCATCAGCATCCTCCCCCATCGTTTCTTGTTTGCGTCCAAGCAAAGAAACATTGACCGACCCGTCCTCTTTCACATCCACAATGCGCCCTTCAACCTTTTGGCCAAGCCTTGGTTCCTCTTTGCGCTGGGACTCGTGGATGAAGCCAATGTAATTTTCAATGGTTAAAATAAAGGTCCCTACTTTTAAAAGCCGGTAGGCCCATCCGGTTACATTTTTATTAAAGTCCTTGCGTGTTGCTTTTGCTGCTACTCCGCGGATAATATCCTCTACCGCCAGCTTTCCAAACAAACGTCCGCGCCTGTCCGTTTTCAACGTAACGAATAAACGGTCGCCCACTTCAGGCCATAAAGAGTAGATTGCAGGAAGATCATCTTTTGACACAAGGATATCTTTACTGATTCCGATGTTTACGAACACACCTAGGTCATCCCTTACCTCAACGACCTCAGCCCACTCATATTTGCCCATTACAATAAAAGGAATGGTCATAGTTGCCGCAAGCCTTCCCTGGTGATCTTGAAAAAGAAACACCGTGACCGGCTGATCAGGATCGAACCCTTCTGTCATTTCATTATGATGGAGCAGTACGTCTTCTTCACCATTTGTCAGGAAGTAGCCAAACTCTACGTCACGATCCACATCGAGGGTTACAACTGTCCCTGCTTGCAAATTATCCATATGTATATCCTTCTTTCCTTTATAATCGTTTTCATCGTTTCCATATAAAAAATTATTATAACATTGATTGAGTGCCAAGTTTTACTTTTATCATAACCTAAAATGGAGAATAAAGAGACAGGTATGTGAAAACAATATTGGTAATGAAGAAATACCATTATTTTTTCATGAAAGAGGGATGAGGATGAGCGAGGAAAACCAAGTACACGCGGGAAAAGCAGATCCTCATTTTGATGGGGAATATGAAGGAGTCATCTCAAGTCCGACGGGTATTAATAACTTAGGGATGTATGTTGGGAGTAAATTCTCCCATCCATTTCATGTGACGTCCTTGCGAAAGGATCCTGAAATGGAAAGATTCTCGCGCTTCGTTGACGGTAAGTAGAGGGGGAAGGGCAATGACAAAATCCAAACATGAACAAGAACGGCAGTGGAAAGTCCGAAAACAATCGCAAAATCCACACGGCAAGGTCACTTCCTTGGAGGAGTTTGCGGAGGATGTAGGATCTGTATCGAATAAAAAGAAAAAATAAACGTTTAAATAAAGTGGGAAAAGCCAGCATTCATGCTGGTTTTTTCATTAGAACAAATATAGGCACAAGAAAAAAGCAAGGCGCCTGCTTAACGGCGAAAAGCATAAGACAGTTGCTCGAAGGTTATCTATTTAACCTTCTACAGCGCTGAGCTTATTACCCAGTGCCGATGGCGGAGGAAGGATTTCCCTGTATCCTTCCATCAGCAGCTAGTCAAGAATAATATCCACAGGATTAGCTTTTTAGAATTTCCTAAGGCTGTTTTCGCGCAAATGGTTGCTTTACGTATAGAGGATTATTCCGTATGTAGTCTGTCTTCGTGGCATCTATTCGTAGGCTATTAAAAGTTTTAATACTGTACCTGGGTTTTACTCCCATTTTAAATAGCAACAAAGTTTACGAAAAGAGCCTTTCCAAAATAAAAAAGCTCCCGGTCCGGAAGCTGAGGTCTAGCTCTATGTAACTTTTTTATTTAGTAATAACTGGCAAAACCCTTACTTCTTTCTCCATTTCAGAATGACATAATGGACATTCTGGATTTTCTCCGAATGAAAATTCTTCTCTCATCCAGCCTTGGCAGCTGTCGCTTGTACAGGACCAAACGGACGTTTCTACTTCAGGAACAGGTTCTTTCTGGCCTTTAAAATACGCCATGTCTAAAGACTCCCTTCTGATTACTCCTTTAAGTATAGCTTAATTAAAAACATAAAGATATACTATTATATGAGCAATATTGGTATAACATGTTTCTTTTTACCATCTGTTTACTACATTTCATTTCTTTTTCAGGCGGGGCCCTGCCTGGAAATGGCGCTCACCTGGAAAGAGAAACAGCATACATGGAAAGAGTCCACTCTTGTGAAGAATGGACTCTTCTTTTTTATTATAACCAAGCAGACCCAACAATAATTAACAAAATAAATAAAACTACAATTAAAGCAAAGCCCGCGCCTAATCCGTAGCCCCCGCCGTAGCCATATCCGCCGCCGCAGCCTCCGCCATAGCCATATCCGCCGAATCCGTACATATATGCCAACTCCTTTTAACGTTTTATTGTTTAAGTTAAGGATTAATATACATATGCTGCTCCAACAATTATGAGCAAAATAAACAGCACAACAAGCAACGCAAAACCGCTACCATATCCTGCACCATCCATTTAGAACACCTCCCATTGTGCTATCTGCTTATAGACTATGTTCATTTAGCAATTCCGAATGGGCTCTTGACCATTTTTCAAAAAAATAAGCAAAAAAACTATTGATTTATCGCTTTAGTGCACGAAAGGGGTCTGACCCCTTTCGCGCTTTAATGCGATAAATCCCCTTATTTCCAGGCAGCTTTTTTAATCGGATAACCGACAATACCACCTCTCAATTTCAAAACAAAAGCAGTTTCCCCTTATTGAACTGGCGGCACTTTTACACTTTAACGCACAAAAAGGGTCAGACCCCTTCAACACACTAACGTGTTGAAGGGGTCTGACCCTCATTTGCTACAGCTTGTTTATTTCACGCTTTGCCAGCTGGAGCAGCGTGATGTCGTCCATCGGCGGATTATGCAGGCCAGCACGAATGTCCCTGTACAGGCGCTGAAGCGGGCTTTTCTCAGAAAGACTTCTGGCACCGACGATTCTCATTGCCAAATCTACCGCTTCAATGCCCAAATTCGTGACCGTCATTTTGGCAGCACTCAGCTCTGGCACAAGCTGATTTCGTTCCTCTCCCTGTGCTTCATCCCACTGCTTTGCTACAGAGTAAAGAAATAAGCGTGCCTGCATCAGCTTCAATTCCATCTCACCGATTTTTTGCTGGATAGCGGGCAGCTCTGCAATCGGATGAGAAAGACTGTTCGGCGTGTAATTCTTTGCAAAGGAAATGGCTTCCCGTTTCGCGGCCTCTGCAATCCCCAAATAGCAGGCAGGAATATGCAACAGATAGCCAGGGGCTGAGCTTTTGCGGTTCCCTGATGTTTGGGCCAGGTGATGAGCGGGAACTTTTACTTGTTCAAGAATGATATCATGGCTTCCCGTCGATCTCATGGCAATGCTGTCCCAGGTTTCCTCCATCTTAACCCCTTCAGCATGGCGCGGAACCAAAAAGCTTCCAATTTCATTTGTCTCCTCTATCGTTGCTGTCACGACAAAAAAATCGACCATAGGTGCCATCGTGGAAAACGTTTTACTCCCTGTAATGCTCCACCCGTCTCCTGCCCTCTTCGCAAGTGTTGTCGGCTTTCCTCCGCGTGTAGGGCTCCCGGTTTGAGCTTCTGTTGCGTATGTGTTAAAAACAGCACCATTTACGGCATAATCAAACACTTCTTTTAATAAAGAAGGCTCCCATGGCCTTTCTTCAGAAAGATTCATCATCATCCCCATATGCCATCCAATGGAAAGCGAGGTAGCGCCGTCACCTACCGCAATAGCTTCCTGCAGACGTACAAGCTCATATAAGGAAATTCCGCCGCCTCCAAATTCCTTTGGGACTGTTAAGGCGGTATATTTACTATTTTTCAGTTCCTCTATATTTTCAAAAGGAAACCGGCCAGTTTTATCATTGTCGGCTGCACGTTCCTGAAAAGGAAGGGAAAGCTTTCGGATTGCACCTAACCGTTCATCAAGTGTCTGAATGGATAAAAGATTCACTGTGTTCTCCTCCTGTCATACATACACTCATTGTAATGGGTATGCGAATCATTTACTAGTAAGTTGATCTGAATAAACGGTTAGATGCACAAGTCTCACTTAGCTCACAAGGGAAAATCAACAAAAAAGGCTTTCTTCTGCACATGTACAAAAGGAAGCCTCATTCGTTGTTGTTATGTAATATGGCGGAGAAGGTGGGATTTGAACCCACGCGACGGTTGCCCGCCCTAACGCATTTCGAGTGCGCCCCCTTCAGCCTCTTGGGTACTCCTCCGGATAAAATAGCACTCTAAAAGTATACCAAAAATCGCTTGCTCTGTAAATTGGTACGAGCTAAAAGGAGTACCTCCCGATCCTAAGAAAACCGCACAAAGTATTATGCCATTCTGGCTGTTCCTTCAAGATTGGTTCTCCAAAGAAGACAACAGAGAAAAAAACAGGCTTTAACACATTAAAGCACAGAAGGGGTCTGACCCCTTTTATACGTTAAAGCACAGAAGGGGTCTGACCCCTACCCTTCTCATAGGCATTTGTGGTATGCTTGTGGAAAGGCTTCCCTTTGGAAGATGTCACCAGTCCAGTGAGACGGCAGTCTCCATGGACAGGCAAATTAGTATAGTTAGTATCGGAGGTTTTGCTATGGAATTAGCTCAGCTTATTAAAGAAAGACGTACCGTTAACGCATATGAGGATCGTCCGGTTTCTGTAGAGTTAGTGAAAGAATTGCTGGACACTGCCATGTGGGCTCCAAATCACAGAATGACCCAGCCTTTCCGCTTTATCCTGACGGTAGGCGACGGCAGAAAACGCCTAGCTGAAGTAAGCAGAAATGTTGCGAAAAAGAAAGAAAAGGATCCAGATTTAAGAGAAAAAGCCGGAGAAGCAGGCTACCAAAAGCTTATGGGCTCTCCTGTCCTCTTAACGGTCGTGATGAAAGAAGACCCTAATCTCGGAATACGTGAAGAAGATTACGCTACAGCCAGCTGCGTTATTCAAAATCTTCACCTCCTTGCACTGGAAAAAGAACTTGGCATGGCCTGGAAAACACCTGCTTACATTCTTCAATCGGATTTTCGTGAAGCAATCGGCGTTGAACCCGGCGAGAAAATTGTTGGGTTAGTCCACCTTGGTTATCCAGCAAAAATTCCTCCTGCTAAAACGCGTAAACCGCTTGATGAACTATTAACGATTATCGACCATGAATAATAAAGAAACTCCTAATGCTGAGCTTGGCATTAGGAGTTTTTTCTCGATATCTACAAATTCAGTTCTAAACCTTCCCAAAGACACTAAGATCCCTCAATCAAACACCTTAGCAAACACACACATATCCCTTAACCCATCTCCCAAAATGGCGCGGCTTTCATTTTTCAGGATGCCTTCCAATGTAAATCCTAAGCGTTCAGGGATGGCTCTGCTTTTGACGTTTGTGGAATCGCAGCGAATTTCAATCCGTCGCGCTTTCAGCTCACGTCTTGCGAATTCCTCAATTCCCTGTGCTGCTTCTGTCATATACCCTTTACCGCTAAATCTTGTATCAATCCAATAGCCGATTTCAAACTTTGGGATGGACCAATTGATTCGATGCAGGCCTGAAGAAGCAATAAATTGTCCGCTATCTTTTAAAAATACCAGCAGCCTTAAGTCTTCACGCTTTAAAAAAGCCACATATGACTCTCTGGTATTTGCTTCGGTTTCTTCAATCGTTTGATCTATTTTAGCCCACGGCATCCATGGCTTCAGCTCTTCAATTGATGCTTGAATCGCTTCCCAGACCGCTTTTCCATCGCCAGGCTTTGGCATTCGAATGATTAACCGCTCTGTTTCAAACTCGTTAGGAAAATCTAAAAGAATTGGTTCCATACTGTATCCCTCTTTCTTCAGTGAAGCGTATGCTTTATAACTATTCGCTCCCTGAAATCGATAATCCTTCTAAATTCCCAGTTCACATTTCAGCCGCTTAAAAAACATATCCTGACATACAAGCATAAAAAAAAGCCGCTTCCATTAAAAAGCAGCCATGTCCATCACTTTAATTTCCCTTTTAGAAATTCCAACGCCTGAAGCATATCGGCAAATGTTTCCATGTCCG
Organism: Heyndrickxia acidicola; assembly: GCF_001636425.1. Classification (NCBI taxonomy): domain Bacteria; kingdom Bacillati; phylum Bacillota; class Bacilli; order Caryophanales; family Bacillaceae; genus Heyndrickxia; species Heyndrickxia acidicola. The sequence continues at coordinate 4,155,975 of NZ_KV440953.1, read as the reverse complement.
TAAAATCAATGCCTTCATTCACTACCTGAATGGCTACTTCAGGGGTAATTCCTGCAATAACAATTTCAATCCCGATCAGCCTAAAAGCTGCCAAAATGTTTTTAAAGGATTGGATAGAGGACAGGATCCTGACAGCAGGAAGGGAAGAAGCATCGAGAACCAAAGAACGGAGCTTCAGATTCTTTGTTTTTTCCATTGCCCTTGCACACAGATTGTTAAAACCATCGAGCCCGAGATCAAAAGGAAGATTTTGAAGGACAACCATGCCAATTCTCTCTGCCACTGGAATAATGCTAATAGCGATTTCCTCCATAAAGGCTTTGTATTCTTCCTGTTCAAGGTAGCGCTCTGTAATATCTTCAAATTCAATCATGGCACCCGCAATTTCACCATTTTCATCCTTTAGCAGCACAGAGCGCTGGCTCAGTGTTTTCTCATAGGGGCCCCAGTTATAAGGGAAGACCTCATAATAATAGTTTTCGCCTCTTTCAAGAGTATGCTGAAGAGTCCTTGTGAACTCTGGAGGATAATTAAAAAATTTATCAATGTTTCTGCCAATCGCCTCTTTAGGCTCAATTCCTAATATGGTCTTGCACATTTGATTTGCAACTGTAATGGTAAAATGGTTATCGATGGCCATTACTGCAACGCTCAATTTCTCCAAAACTAGTGAATTCATTCCATCCCCCCCTTTAGCCTATATAGATTATCTCAGCGTACGGCAGCTGTCTGTTAAATAACAAGCAACCTCCAACATCAGCCTCGGCCAAGCATATAACGCCAGTAAGCATACATTCTATTCTGCACTTAGTATATCTTAAACAACCACCTGCTGGTATGCTTTGGGAAGTATTGCCGGTCTTCCAAGAAAAAACCCTTGAGCATATATCACACCAAGCTGCTTTGCCATCTCCAGCTCCAGTTCTGTTTCAATCCCTTCTAAAATAAGCTTGCTGTTAAATTGGCTGCAAAAATCCAGGCAATATTGGATGATCGCTTGCTTTTTTAAGGAAGAAGATAGATCCGCAGTCAAATACCGATCTAATTTAATAAATTCAGGAACCACTTCAATAATGGTTTTGAAATGAGAATAGCTTTTTCCAAAATCATCAACTGCAATCCTGATGCCAAGGCCTCTTAGTTTTTCCAGCTTTCTTATCATTTCACTGCTTACCGTCATTTCCTCAGTTTCACTAATTTCCAGTACGAGTTGTTGGCCTTGGTTCTCCTTCATTATTTTATTCACAAAATTTAAAAAATCTTTGTTTTCTAATGTGGATGGAATAATATTCAGGAATAATAGCCCGTTATCAATTGAATATCCGGCGGATTGATATGTGAAAATGGCCTTTTGAAGTGAACGAGAATCCAGCTCAAAAAGACTGTTCTTCTCTTTTGCCTCTAAAAATGCCTGCTCCGGATTAGGATATTTTTCCGAACGAAGCAGCCCTTCATAACCAATCACTGAGTTACTTTGAATGTTATAAATGGGCTGATAATGATGTGTGAAGTTTCCTTTCTCAATGACCTCATGAATTGTCATCTCCCGCTCTCCCCTTTTCTACAATGATTATGATCGCCAAGCTAAGAGGGGCATTTGCAGGCCATGATAATAGCGTGCCAATACGAAAAAACAGGAAAGCAGCAACCGAAATATGAACGGAAGCTTCCCTATTTAAGTCCACTGCTTATTCGGCGGCCCGACTGCCCTAGCATTTCTTTGTACTGCCTTAGGCTCGCGGCTTTGCGTCCTTATTTTTCAATAAGTTTGCCTTTATCGAATGAATAGTACATTTATTTCCATTATAATGCTCTTTTTCGTCAAAAGTCTACAATATTCTGCATTTTTTTAGGTTAAGAGGCCTATTCCAGTTGAACTATACATATGGAGTAGGTGAAAAAATTTCTGAATAAAGTAAACAATAATTTAAGGGAATTTTAAGATTTCTTTTCTATACTTGTAATCAGGACAAGCATTAACCCTTTTTTACTTTTAACCCCCTTATATTTGTTTTGATCCGGCCTTTGCTGCCGGATTTTTTTTTGAATCCTTTTCTACAGCGCCAATGCGCCAGCTCCTTGAAGCGTTTTTCTCTTAGAGGAGTCTCTTTGCTTCAATCAACTGTGGATTAAAATCATCATTGGTATAACATAGCCATTGGCAGCGTTCTGGTCTTCCTGCAGTTGTCTTCTCAAGGTACTCGTTTTCATCTTCGATCACCATTAGATATAGAATTTGCATAGTGCCTTGTACATAACTCCCTTCAATTGTAAAGACTAATTTTCCATATATTAAACTAAAGCGGCTCTTTTTCCTTATCGTAACGATGTGAATAAATATTGAAAATGGGGTATAAGGTAAAAAGCTTGAATGTCAGTTAAGCTGTGAGTTTAGGGAGAGGATGAATATGAAACACGAATTAATGTATATCGGAAATAAAATTATTCAAAACAGCCAGCTGCTGGCTGAGCATGTTGGGAGAAAGCAAGGCGATGCATTTGAGAAAAAGCTGGATGCTGCTCCTCTCCCGCTCGAGGAACGAATAGAATATCGGGCTAGTCTTATACAGCTATTTGGGCAAGCTCTGTATAGGGAAAACAAAGATATAGTAAGAGAGGTTGAAAAATGGGCCAACAATGCAGGACATGCTGCAATATTCAACCATTTACCCTTAAATGATGCGCTTCAAGCCATTACATGCTATCGAACGGTTATTTGGGATGTTTTTTCTGAAGAGCTTGAAAAAAACCAGTTCTCGGCTATAACCATGCTCGACGTTTCAAGGATTATTGACCCTTTGCTCGATCAGATAAGCCGTATTTATGGAAAGCTCTATGACGAACATAATCAACATCTGATGAAGCTTGCATACACAGCACTGGAAGAGCTGTCTGTTCCTGTCGTGCCTATTTTTGACTATGTTGCCGTTATCCCTTTAGTAGGGGCCATTGATACACATCGTGCAAAGCTTATTATGGAGGTAGCCTTGGAGGAAGGAGCTCGGCTTAAGCTCACTGATATCATCCTGGATGTCTCAGGTGTTCCCATTATTGATACCATGGTGGCTGACCAGCTTCTCCAAATTATAAAAGCCATTCGGCTGACAGGCATCTCAGTCATTATTACAGGGGTCCGTCCGGAAATTGCCCAAACCATTGTGAGCCTTGGCGTTAGCTTTGGAGACATCCGAACACTGGCAAGCATGAAGCAAGCGCTAAAGGAACTTGGCTTCAAAAAAGAAAAATAAGTACTATTATCAATCGATTTATCTCCGTACAATTATTTGTATAACCTTTGTATAACTTTTGTATAAAAATAGCGTTTGGGATGTTTTTTCCAGGGTATATAAGTGTTGTAACCAAATAAAGGAGGGGACCAAGTTGAAAGCGTTTAATGTTATCGCATTGATTCTTTTGATTATTGGCGGAATTAACTGGCTATTAGTAGGATTATTTCAATTTGACCTTGTTGCAGCGATTTTCGGGGGACAAAGCGGAGCGATCGCAAGAATTGTATACGTAATTGTAGGACTTTGTGCGTTATATTCCTTGGTCTTTATCCCATTTGTGAACCGTGAAAGAAGAACACCTTTAGAACATTAATCATGGTTTTTCGCTTTATACATGCTTTCCCACTCGCACCGCTTTCTGCGGTGCTTTTTTTTGAAAAATAAAAATGCCCTCAGCCAATTAAGCTGAAGTAAGGCATCTCGTTTCGAAATTATTTTATTTTTTCCTTGCCCTTGTTCTTATTCTCTGCAGCTCTAAACTCCACTATCTTCCTAATAAGTTCTTTAGGCAGCGGCTTAGTGAAAGGAAAATGGATTGAATCTTTTGTACCTTTATACTCTGCCACTTCTTCTTTAAAGGCATTCATTCCACTGGAAGTTGGATAAAATCCTATATGCTTCTTCCAAGCAGCAAAATATACTAACGTTCCATTTAATGCAAAAGCCGGCATTTGGTAGCTTATTGTTTCTTCGGCTTCAGATGCTGACTCTTTTATAATGACTCTTAATTCTTGAAGTGTATCTTGAACCTCGGCAGGAAACTGCATTATGTATTCGTCAACCGTTTGATATTTCTCTTTATCTTTTCCCATATATTTGTTCCTTCCAAATTTGTAATGATATTTTAAAGTTTAACATTTTTCTTTATTCCACAAACACTGTACAAGAGTTTCATCCATTTTTCGAATTCCCCCCCACAGATTGCTGCTTTACTTATGAACAATCATTCTGGTCTTAATGGAATCTCTTCGTATATATAGGAACAAAGTTTACGAAAAGAGCCTTATGTAAAAATCAGCATGACTCTTTAAAACACAGGCTCTGTTTCCCTGTTGATTTCCCTCTGTGGGCATTCGCTTTTCGCGGCCAGCAGAAAAACCTCATCGCAGCTCCTGCAGGGCCTCCTTTGACATGCTTGTTGCTTATATAAGCAGGAATCTTGCACCTCCCCTCCTGCCAACATTGTTCTTAACAGAGCTAAAGCATTAAAAAAGCAGAACCAGCCTAAGCCAGTCCTGCTTTTTTGTTTAAATTCTACTCTTGGTTGTCCCGTCTTGCCTTGCCGCCTTTTTCGCCAATCTCTTCGTAAAATTCATGGTCGTGGTTTTTTGAGGTGGCTTCTCCGCCTTTTTTGCCGATTTCCTGATAGAATTCTTTGTCATGATTTTTTGCAGTAGCTTCTCCGCCTTTACGTCCTGCTTCTTCTACGCTCATTTTTTTAGAATTGTTATCGTTAGCCATGTTTCATCCACTCCTTCTTAGAATTTTACTGCGTACATATATCAAATACCCTTGTCCTTTTGTTCTAAACGGTTTTTTTCATTAAAAAAGGATCTATTTAAACTTGCTGATGATTTTAATTAAAGAAAAGTCCTTCATCGGGGGGATGAAGGACCAAAGGAGCTCGAGCATAGCAAGAATAGTCCTTCATCAAGGGGATGATGGACCATTCGAGCACAATCAAACCAAGAATAGTCCTTCATCGAGGGGATGATGGACCATTCGAGCACAATCCAAGCAAGAATAGTCCTTCATCGAGGGGATGATGGACCATTCGAGCACAAATAAAGCAAGAATAGTCCTTCATCAAGGGGATGAAGGACCAAAGGAGCTCGAGCATAGCAAGAATAGTCCTTCATCAAGGGGATGATGGACCATTCGAGCACAATCCAAGCAAGAGTAGTCCTTCATCAAGGGGATGAAGGACCATTCGAGCACAATCCAAGCAAGAATAGTCCTTCATCGAGGGGATGATGGACCATTCGAGCACAATTCAAGCAAGTATAGTCCTTCATCGGGTGGATGAAGGACCATTCGAGCACAAATAAAGCAAGAAAAGTCCTTCATCAGGTGGATAAAGGACCATACGCTATTAAGAAGCATTCAACTTAAATGCTCGTATATGTGAATATCTTCACAATTTGTTCACGTTGTTTTGACAACTTATTGAACAAGGCCCAAATCGTCTTTTTATTGCACGAAGATGTGTCATAATGAAGACCTAATAACAATTTTGTAATTAGGAGAATGTCAAATGACAATTTTATTAGAATCTATTAAATTAAAAAATGAAATAACTCAATTGAGAAAAGATATGATGACAACTGCCCAACAGAAGGGCTTCAACGATCCTGAGACACTAAAATACAGCCAGGAAATTGACAGGCTGACATTAAAGTTTAAACATATCATTGTAAACAAAGGCTTAGAAGCATCTTAAGGTGCTTCTTTTTTGTCAGGCCACTACTGGGATTACCATCAATTATTTTTTCACAACACTTCAACAGAATAATGAAGATATAAAAAACCTCTGCCTTCGTCGTCAGAGGTTTGATTTATATTATTCAGCCGTTTTTTCCATTTCGAACTTCTTCTTCATTACACGGGTCACAATAATCCCGGCAATGACGATGACCATCCCCGTTATTTCCAAAGCCAATGACCAGTCCTCTCCTAAGTAAAATTGAGGAAAGAAAACAAGAGGGAACCCCATCGAGACCATATAATAATAAAAATCACGCAAAATGGTCTTATCTCTCTTTAACCTGTAAAAGAAATAAACCCATACTGCTATCAGCGCGACTATATAAACACAAAGAAAAATTAGCATCGAATCACCAACATTTATTTTCATTTCATGCTCGTTCATCTTATTTCAATTTCTAATCATCAACTGAAACAAAATCAACCATAAGCATGTAAAGGGCTAGCAAATTAACTCCCTGCATCTGTACATCATTATACCCTTTTTTAACCATATTGTCTCAGCCATATGAGGGTTTCATTCTTTTTCATCAGAGGTGTTACAATTATTTACATTTTTCGGTATCGCAACACATTCATCTTAACAGTGAAAAAATACATTCTCTATTCGTTCCAGTTTTTTCAACTTTACTCATTTAGATTCCCTCTTAGTCTATATACGGGTATCTTATGAATTAGTTTCAGTTAGTAAAAACTACAAGCGCCTTGCTCTTGGGCATACGGATTTCGTTGCCCCTTAGTTTGCCTTCATAACAAATAGATTAAAGCTAAATGGATATTTTACCTTGTTAATATATTACAATACAATAGTATGTGAAACAAAATGTTTTATACGCATAAACTTTGGAACAGTAAGGAAAAAGATACTTCTTAGGCTGAGGGGATACGAGTTGATCCATTGTACGAACTGCAACAAACTATGTGGGCATCTCGTTCTGTGCTGCGTTAATACGATTGCTTTAGTTCAACAAGGGCTTGAACTTTTCTTAAGCTCCCATCTTATGATTTCTAAGGCGGCCTATCGATAAAATATTGCTCATCTTAAAAGTACGAAATTGGTTTCGCGTGTAGCAATATGCCTGTACCTCATCTTTCAAGACCGCTAAAACTTTAATGACACGCTGGGAAAGATCATTTTTATCGGACATATAAATAAGTTCAAGCCTTTCCCCTGCTTCAAGAGCGTTTAATAATAAGCCTTTCATCGATAGAACCTCCCCAAAATACGAATGTTTGTTCTTATTATACCCAAACGTCTTTTCTTAGTAAACATAAAAACAGAACGTATTTTCGTATAAATTGGATGTTTATTATGTGCTGGAAATAAAACTGACCATGAGGGTTGTGGCGCAGATTCCGCATTGGAATAGCATTACGTGGATAAATTGGAGTTCGGTGTGGGATCGGTTGTTGTGCTTCACTAATGTCAACCAAGCACATATTAAAGATGCCTATCAGGATATCTGAGAACAGAACTTTAATTTCCAAAAAAAAACGCAGTCCCTCAAACTAGAGAAACCGCGTCAAATCAATAATAAAAATGAATGCTGGTGAGAGGACTCGAACCTCCGACCCCTTCATTACGAGTGAAGTGCACTGCCAGCTGTGCTACACCAGCCTGCACTTCCAGTATAAGACGATTGCAATCAAGATATTCATCTAATTTTCAAACATTTTTACCCCTGCTGTTCGATGCAGACATTCCAGCGTTTATTAAGGCTGTTTTCGCATAGTTTACTGTTTTGAACCATATTTAGTTTGCAGCCTTGAACCCCATTGCATCCTAGTTCATTTATACAAATGGAAACAAAGTTTACGAAAAGAACCTTTATTAAATATGCGGCTGGAAGAACTCAATCCATTCGCCATCAGGCCCATAGAAGAAGATATATTTTGCACCGTTTGGAAGAGTTGTAACAGCTTCCTCCACAAAGGTGACACCGTGTTCTTTTACACGTTCGATTTCAGCCTCGATATCCTCCACGGTAAATGCCAGGTGATGAACCTTTCCTTCAGCAGGAAGATTAGGGTTATAGCCTTCAATAATTTCTACAAGAGGCTCGCCCTCACCTTCTATTCCCAGAAATGCCAGGGTAATGGCGGGATCAACATGGCCTTCCTTTTTTAAAAGCTCCAGCCCCACAACATTAGTGTAAAAGTCAATGCTTGTTACTAAATCCTTTACTTGAATTCCTACATGTTCAAACTTTTTAATGGCCATCTAGCTGTACTCCTTTTACGTGATATCGTTTTGTAAAGATTACTTTCGCATCATAAGTGCTTTGTTCATCAGCGTACAGATTTCATAGTCTCGACTGAGATTGAAATACTAGATTGCAAGGACTTCATTATCCTAGCATTCGCCAAAAGAATCTGTCAATTGTTTACGATTCCTCTAAAATCCCGGACAAGGAGGCCTGGCAATCGCGTATTATATTCTCATCCTGCAGATCATGTCCATACAACAGTAAAAGTACCAATGTATAGATAGCCTTGAATTGAGCGAGCTGTTTCCAGCGTTCACTTACCTCACCATATAACTCAAAAAAGCGTTCACGCCCCTCAGAAGGAAAAAAGCTGTAAACCAATGATAAATCAAGTGCAGGGTGGCCGATATGGACATCTCCCCAATCAATGACACCCGAAATGGCGCCTTTTGAATCTACTAGAATATTTCGGATATGAAGATCCCCGTGTACCAGTGCTGCTTCTGTTGAATCTGATCCGTCCTCCGGCAGTCCCTCTGCAAATTGCACAATATTCGCCAGTTTACTATAAAGCCCAAGTTTATGAAGCTTTTCAAGATTGGCCAGGAGTTTGGGCTTTCTTTTCACCAGATTCAATCGTCCCAGTTCATCCTTGGGCACACCCAAAAGCCCCGCTTGTTCCACCGGAAATTGATGCAGTTCCCTCAGGAAACGGGCAAGCGGCTCCACTGACTGCAGCCGTTCTTCCCTGGTCAGATTGGAAGGGGTTTGTCCGTTTACTTTTTTATAGCCTAAAAAAAGCCATGGAAAGCCTCCGCTTGGACTTCCGGCAAATAAGGGCTCAGGAATCGCAATAGGCAGCAGCGGGGCAATTCGTGGAAGCAATCGCCTTTCTGCCCGCAGCAGCTCTACCGCCATACTGCGACGCGGAAACCGAAAAACATAGTCGTCATTCACTGTAAAAACCGTATTGTCAAAGCCTTCCCCAAGAAGCTCAACTCTGGCAGGGATAAGCTTTGGGAACTGTTCTTCAATAAGCAAAACGGCCTGCTGCTCTGTCATGATCTCTTCAGGACTCCATGCATCTGCCATTGATTCCGTTCACTCCTTTTTTTCCACATTGCTGCTATTAGAAAAAAGCTTTCCAGTGGATTATTTTGAAAAGCTGTATCTAACTAAGAATTAGATAAATCTACTCTATTGCTTTTCTATAGAGACTGCAATGTTTAGATTCTGCTGCTTTTTAACTTAGTCTCCTCTGTGTATGCTGACTGTCGTTTTTAGCCTGAAGGCCTGCAGGTCCTTGCACTGCCGCTCCCCGGTTTATAAAACTTCTTTTGCAATTCTTCAAGTCTCGCACGCTTATCGACTACGGTTTCCTGCGGATCGGCCTCAGGCAATGTAACTACGGGCTCTTGCTGCAACGGTTCTTGATACCAATCCGGAATCCATTCTTTTCTTGCAGGGCCCCTTTCTGCAAAGCCTTTTCTTTGTTGAAAGACTTTGGTTTCTTCCATGGCAGCTTTCGCGGTTTTAATTCCTTTAGAAACCCAGTTATTTAAAATGGTCCTCGCATAAGCGTAAGATGCACCAGCAGCTGCAGCTTTTTGGATTGCCATGCAGACGGCCTCCTCTTCTATTCCCTCTTTGTTGATAAAATCCTTCAGCTCTTGCATTTGGACCGTACTTGGCTTCCGATTGAAACAAGACCGGTACACTTCCTGAAAGTGTAAACCATCAGCTGCTGAAGAATTGTTTTTTTGTGGTTTCGTTTTCACTTGTTTAATAATGTTCTGGGTATCTGTCGGGGTACTTATCGGTATATTAGACAACTCATTTGCATTAGAGTTTACACTTATCCCGATGCCGGATGGCTGGTTTGTGCTGGTCTGGCTGCTTGTCGGCCTGTCAGATGACATTTCGCTGTATCCTGAGTCTTCATAAGAACCAAATGGGAGAATTTTAAAAGCTGCTGCTTTCACTCCCCTTTCCCGGTAATCAATTCTTCCCTTTTCCTTTAGTATTTTTCTCGCACCATAATAGGCATCCTTTTTTAATCCTGTCTTCATTTCAATGACCGATTTCGCCACTTCAAATTCATCCACCCAGCCCGCCTTGTTATTGATATTCATTAAGGCATGCCATAAATTGATGGCGGATGGGGGAATGGCATTCGTTTCAAGCCACACATAAAAAGCATTCATCTCTTTTATGTAATTCATAGTGATATCCTCCTTTATGTTCCCTTCAAGGGCATATGTAAGGGCTCTGCTGAATCTGCCCGTTTAAGAAACTATGTAAAAAAGAAACCACGCCTTCTATGGTTTCTTTCAAGATGAAGAACGCCTCCGTTTGGGCATCCATGGATCTCTAGACTTTTTTCAATCGTTCGGGAAGGCCTTGAATAGACTCGACCACTGCATCAAGCTTGGATTCGATCCGGTACAATAAAAACAGTGATACGACGATTGGAAAGCCAACATCGCCGATGAATTTGATCATTTGATCCACCTCTTTCACCCCTTTCCTTCATTATTAGCTATTCAAAGTGAAAGCAGGGAAAGCCCTGCTCCCACAGGATCAAGGCTCCTTTAAAACGATTAAAGCGTATAATCTGAGACATTCTGCTCAATAAGACGGGCTCCTTTTACAGCTGTAAATGGAAGTCCACTCGCACTCGTCTGTACGTTTGATGCCAAAATTTTATTCATGGCATCCTTCAGCTTCACGGTGTCAACCGGTTCAATGGGTTCATCCACTGCTATTCGAACGGTTTTGTTATCCTCTGTCACAAATTGCAATTCCAATGTTTTCATCTTCTGCACCTCCTTCCTGCTCTATCGATCTGCCATCACGATTAAGAAAGAATATCCTTACTGTCATCACGCTCAACTGTCATTAGCGGCTTAGTTGACAGAGAAGCAATTGCCTTCGCGAATGCCTGGATTTCATCTGCCGTGGCATCCATGCGAATATTGCTGAACAATTTGCTTTTTAGAATGTCTTTGCCCTTTTCATCCTTTCCATAATTAAATACCAGTCTCACCTTGGTACTTTTCAATAATGCTTCTGCCATGTCCCTCACCTCCTCTCACTCCTTATATAGAGCTGGAGGCAAAAAAAAGACACCTGTCCGGGTGTTATTTTTTAGTAATCTTTGTTTTATTCTCTTTTCGTAAACTTTGTTTCTAGTTGACACAAAAAAATGATGAAATTATTATTGGCTGTCGTAAGTTCCTAAAACTCAATTAGTATCTAATTTATTATTAAATATATCTATAAATTGCATTAGAGATGTCGGCAAAAATGTACCTTTCCGAGTAAAAAAATCGGATCTATATTTCTATATTGTGGCGGAATGGAGTGATGTTTAATGGATTCAGTCTCTATCTATTTTTTCACAACCGAATAAGGAAGCATACTAATTCCGAGGCCGGCTGAGATGCAGCCAACAATGGATTCAAGTGTTCCAAACTCCATAATTTTATTGGGAATTTATTTTGATTCATCAAACCATTGTTCAAGTCTAGCTCGGTAGGAGCATCCACTCCGAAACATAAGCAGGGTTCTAGTTTTTATATCTTCAAATGAAGTTATTGGAGGTTGACTTACGCACATTATAAGAATCAGGGCTAGTGTCACAAGAAAAAAATTGTATAATTAATTGTGTTGTTTATCCAATATGTTAATATTTCCATAAGGAGGTGTGGAATGATAAGCAAAAATCAAATAGTTGCTATTCTTTGTACACTCGGCATAATATTAATAGCACTATCATATTTAGTTCATCTATCTAATAATGTATCAACTTTCATCTTAATATTGGGTTGTGCCTTGATTGGATTTGGATTGGGAAAATTCTTTTCTAAGCCCAAAGATATAAATTAACTATTTAAGCCCCAAATAAGGGCTTTTTATTTTTATTGCTTACTTTGTAGTTATTCCTTTTTCACGAACAGGGTTAGTAAAAGTAGAATACTTTAGAGTAAAGAATGAGAGTGTATATTAAATTTTTTCCTTTGGGTAATCTTCTTTCTAATTTGGTGTAGAAAGCACGTTATATTATTGAAAAACAGTTATTATAATCCAAATTCTTATTTAACTAAAGGATGCTTTCACACCAACTGGGCTGTTTCGAGTCTGTTTTTATATCATGCTAAGAAGGAAAAGAATAAGCGGGAAATTTTAAGGGGAGAAAGCTTGGATTTGATTGATTTTGTTTTTTTAATAATTATAGCCATTATATATGTTGCAACATCTAAAGATATGAAATTAGCAATACTTGATTTTTTATTAATAGTTTTAATTTTTTACTTTATTTATTACTCTTTTGGTTTCTTGTTTAACTACCAAAGAGATGTTGGTAGCACTACTAGTATCGTGATGTGGTTATTATTGTTTAATCGTTTCTTCAAAATTAGCTTTAAAATTAGAAAATATATCGACAAAAGAAAAAATAAGTAGATGTTTTTAAACTAACGTGTGCGTTCGTGCAATTCAGAATTAAAACACCGCGAGTGTCAAAGGCGGTGTTTTAATTGTTATTTAATGTACTTTTTTGCTTACATTTTCAAGTCCTGAACTTTAAAACAGAGCCCGTTATGCGAAAACAGCCCTGTTTTATTTGATCAATCCCATGCGAATGGCTTTGACAGCGGCCTCTGTCCGATTTCTTGCTTTGAGTCTTTTCATGATTGTCGAGATATAGTCTCTTACCGTATATTCACTGAGGTGGAGCTGCTCTGCTGCTTCCGTTGTTGAAGCCCCTTCTGCCAAAAGCTCCAAAACATCAATCTCCCGGGCCGTTAGCTGGATCATCTCCCTGTCTTCTAAATGCATCAGCGGCAAATCCATACGCGGGGTAAATTTTGTCAAAAGCTCACCTGCACTTTGTCCAAATTTGAGCAAAGCGGTAATCGTACTGCTGTCGACTTCAAAGTGCTTGCCTGGACCCTGGTCTAAAATTGCCGCACCGATCAGCTTTCCTTCAGAAGGGACATAAATTGGGGTTACGATGACCGATTCAAGCTGGAATTGACGAACATACTGATCCGGAAACTCCTCGGCAGCATTTGAAATATAAATGGGCTGGAAATTTTTTATGCGGGCATTCTGCGGATGAATTTTGCTCAGGCTTTTATAAATAAATGGAATATTGTCCACATTTTCGCGGATGGAGCGGATGTCATGGTCATTAAAATGGTAGCCGGTCAGCCCGTGTCCCATTTCGTCTGTATAGGAATATTGAAAAAGAGCACAGCGTTCAAAGGGAAGGTATTGTGCATAACCGTATGCAATATGCTCAATGGCATCGTGTAAATTCTGCGATCTCATAATCCACTCACTGAATAGGATGACAGCATCCTTCCATTGATCGCCTGAATCCTGTGCTGCTTTCGCATCTTCCATTTGTAATAGATGAAGGGCATAGGTTAAAAAGGGTGCAGTAGAATGTACATCCTTATCAAAGCTGCAGAATAACAGGGTTTCTTTTTTCCAGGGGACGGGAAAGACATCTCGCGTTTCCTCCTCTTCCTCCCCTGTCCTAGTTAAATCAAGGAGAGCTTCTGTAATCAAAAACCAGGAAGGCTTAGCTGAACGTATTCTTTCCTCATCCATAATCTCCTCAGGAAGTCCAATAACAGAGCGGAGCTGATATCCCTCTTCTACGTGTTCAATGCGGGCAATCCATTCAATCTTTAATTGCTTGGAATGAACAATCTGGGAGCAGAACGAATCGACATTAAAATGCTCCTGCTTAGATATGGTGAGCATCCCCTCACAAATCTTTGAAAATAAATATTGGACAGAAGGATGCAAATGATAGGATCTTGTTGTATTGGACTTAATTACCTTGTGAACGGCATTTTCAATCAATGTTAAAATAAAAATGATTAGATTAGGCTCCGGAGCCCGCTGAAATTGCTGGATGTATTCAGACTTGATCTTTTCAATCAGTATATCTGCCTCACTCTGGTCCGATTCAAGAAATCCGGCAAAAAACCGGCAGGCAAACTCAAAGGCCTCAGCGGATTTTTTATTTGTTTCTTTTAAATAGGATAAAATATCTGAGCATTCAAGGATAATTTGTTCTTTATGCTCAAACAGCAGGTCCACTCCTTTTTTCAACACCATCTTCATATGGCTATTCAGCGACAAGGACACCATTCTCTCCCCTTATTTATATATATTTTAAATAAACGAACTAATGGATGATTGTTGTTCGATTCTGTAAGCACTTTCAGATGATACCATTACTATCGTACCATAAGCCCACCTTTTAAGGCTATGCTGAGTCTTATTGGCCGCTCTCTATTCTCTAAAAAGTGAATCCCTAAAAGGGACAAAACGCACTCATGTATGAAAACCTTTAACCTTCCCTACCATACTTTCGAAACAAACACGACATTTATAGGGGGTAACTGCCGGACAAATCCTACATTTTCAGGACTATAATTTTCTGATAGTTGAGAATAAAATAAATTTGTAAGCGTTTACCTGTAAAGGGGGGGAAGAATAAAAGATACAGGCTTTATGGTCATAATTCTTTTCTGGTGAGGGAGGAAAAAGGATGAACGAGGGGATTGCGGTTGTCAGAGGGAAAACCTCTAAAAAAAGTTTTTTTATCTCTTTTCTTGTCGGCTTGCTTGCTTTAGGAGGGCTATTATTAGGCTTTGGGGCAAATGGAGTAATGGCGGATGTACCGATGAGCGGAATCGGCCAATTCAACGTTTCTTTTGATCAAATGACCGGTAAGGGCTTCCATCTTTACGGTTCCTTGTACTCCGATAATAATGCAGCCAAGCCTGTCTTCGTCAACCAGATTGATGATGTGACCATTTCAGGTCTCGTCATTTCAAAGGATGTCAGCTTTGGCCCATTGGGGAATTATACGGTAAAAATTACAGCAGGCAGCGGCAATACTCCAGTCCATATCACAGGCTTGACGCAAAAAGCCGCACTGATTCAAGGGGATGCCCAGTTTACAAATATGGACATCAGTGAGCACAACGTGGATTTAAGTAATCCCGCTAATGCCAGCAAGGAATTTACTCAAGGGTCTGACACGATTACCATCAAAAACGGCAGCCTTGATACCAGTTACTTATTCCAGCAGGCTGTTTCATTGCCTGGCATGAAGGTGGAATTTGTTAAAAGGTAAGACTCTCTTCGTAAACCGTTCTTTTTGAAAATAGTTGAGATGTTCCCTGTACGGCTTTAAAGCTTTTCGAAAAAAAACAGCCAAAAACAAACTACAAAGGCCTTTCTCTGGGAGTTGAGATGTGATGGATCATAATCGGACATTTAGACAACGTTTCAAGAATTGGAGAATGAGCCGGCCATTTTGGGGGGCGACCTTGTCGCTCCTTGCTGGTCTGATCATTCTGTATATTCCTTTGCAGCTTCTGCAAATCGCCTTTGCACCTGGCAACCTTGCTGTTATCGGGCTTATCTTTGGCGGGCTCATTGTTTTAATTGGCGTATTAGGATTCATTTTCCCAAATTTTCATATAGTATTTGGGATCGTCACTATTTTTCTTTCTATCCTTTCCATTATGGGAGCACTTGGCGGCTTTTTTATTGGTACCCTTTTAGGCATTATTGGAGGATCCCTTTCCATTGCATGGAAAAGGGAAATTATCTATCTTCCTGCATCCAATTCAGGGACGGACGGATCAGACTCTTCTTTAAAAGAAGTTGCAGCTGGAGCTGTCGCTTTGGACGAAGCAAGTCAACACTAGTGCGCGCATCCTCATGAAGGAAAGCGCCTTTTTCATATAGGCTCTTTTCGTACTACATAAGGTTCAAGCATGCAGCCTAAATGACGTAAGACGAAAAGTGCCACGAGGACAACACTTTTGCGAAAAACAACAATCTATCTATTACAAGAAGCGGTGATGGGATGCTGAAAAAACATTTTATAATAGCCACTTTATTGGTATTGGCTTTGTCTTTTACTTATTTCCCCAAATATAGCGCCGCGGATACAGCCCCCGCATCAACAGACGGATTCATCATAGAGGCGGATGCAGTAGAGGGCGTTATGGGAATTCCTGAGCTGGTTAGCGGTGAAACCTCTTCCAGCTCAAACCAGCTGATGCTGCGCATACATTATACACACGCACGTATTATCGGCCTTAAGCTCACAAAGGTTTTAAACACCCCTTCCGGACCTGTAACCATTCAAATGAAAGCGAGTCAGCCAGTAGAGCTTAATCAGATGAGCGTCGATGCAACGAAACTGGAATTCGGGGGGATTTATGTCCCTAAAGTCGGTGAAATTGGGATGAAAAATGTCCGGCTTGTCGCCCACAAACAAACGGCGGATACAGCCGATCTTAATGGTCTGAATGTATCGTTTGTCAGCAATGCGTCGGCAGATACAACAGCCGACAGTGATGACGCTTTAAAATCTCTTGCAGACAAACTGACACAGCTCGTGTCGGGAAATGGCTTAACGCCAGGTGCTGACAGCCAGCAGCTAATCGATAAGCTTTTAAAGGGGGCAGTCCAGCAAAAGAATACCTCAACTGGCAGTAAAACAAATACGAACGGCACGCAGCCAAAGCCTCAAGCCAATACGAATGCAACAGCCTCTTCTGTTGATGAAAATAAGTCAAAAACTGCCAAGGTAAATTCTAATACTAAATATTCTCAAGAAGATTCATCCAACAACAAGCAAATAGACCAGCAATGTAAAACCAATCAACCAAGCCAACCAACTGAAAAGGATAAGACCAAAAAACAGCACGGCAAAAATTCAACTGACAGTAAAAGCAATCACGTCTTAACCAGCAGTCAATCCTGCCAGCAAGGCCAAAAAAATAATACGGATAAAGACCATTCTCCAGGCGATAACCAAAAGAACGTCAATTCCAGCGGAACATCCAATGGCTCCGACTCCTCTCCATCGAGTGGAACGAATGCCAAAGCAAATCCGCCAGGGACAGCTGACACGGGAACAAGTGCAGGAGCAAGCAGCGGTTCCTCCTCTTCTAATCCGGCAGGCGGTTCTTCCTCGAACCAAAGCGGATCTTCCAGCTCCAGTCAGAGTTCATCTGGAGGGTTGTTCGGATTTTTAAATAGCCTGCTTCCTTAGAACAGCCAAGACAAAGAGTCATCCATATTTTTTCGAACCCATTAAAAATTAAAATGAGTGTCAAATTCATATACAATTTGGCACTCATTTTTTTATTGGTATAAAGGGTTTTGTGGAAATAAGAAAATGTGTACCAATTTTTAAGGGGACACTGCTGTTCTGCCTCACATTTTGATAAACAAATCGTATAGTAGATTTCCATGTTAAAATAAAGCTTTTTCAAGATGATAAAATTGTCGCTTAATGGGTACGCACAAGAGCTATATTTTTTTATTCGAGAATGAAGGAAGAGAGATGCGCTTTTCGGCTCTCTCTACTATTTACCATAACAATGATTAAAGCTCGTCGTCCAAATTTCCAAAGGAGCCAAAAAACTCATAGTGAATCCTTTCTTCCGAAATGCCTAATTCTTTTAAAGCTTTATTGACTACTTTCATAAAGGTAGTAGGTCCGCAAAAATAAAATTGAGCTTCTGTGGCAGGCAGGATCTGCTGTAACCATTCCTTATCAATATAGCCTGCTTTATCAAAGAGCTTTTGATTTTTATCTTCTTCTGAAGGCTGTTCATAGATGAAATAGGACTTTACATTTTCATTCTTGTTGTCTGCATCTCTGATATATTCTCTAAATGCTTGTACACTGCTATTTCTCGCAGCATGAATGAACGTTACTTCTCGTTCTGGATATTCATCAATTAGAGTATTTAACATGCTCATCATAGGAGTTAAACCCACTCCACCACTTATTAAAACCACAGGCGCAGTGCTTTTCAGGTCCAAAAAGAAATCGCCTGATGGAACGGAAACAGGTAGCGTATCTCCTTCGTTATACAGTTTATGTAAATCTGTTGATACCACCCCTGCTGGCAACGCAGGTGTCGGAGAGTCTTCCCTTTTAACACTAATCCTGTAATAATTCTTTCGTGGACGGTCAGAAAGACTATACTGGCGAAGATGATTATACTGCTCCTCTTTAATATCAATTTTAACCGTTAAATATTGACCAGGGTAAAAAGAAGGAAGCTCTTTTCCATCCTTTGGTTTAAGATAAAACGAAGTAATAACATCGCTTTCTTTCACTTTCTTATCAATAATAAAGTCTTTGAAGCCAGCCCACCCGCCTGGTTGATTAATAGCAGTCTTATATAAAGTGTCTTCCATCCGAATAAAAACATCGGAAATTACTTCATAAGCATTTGCCCATGCAGAAAGAATTTCATCCGTAGCTGCGTCTCCTAATATATCTTTAATAGCTGCTAGTAAATTCTCACCCACAATCGGGTAATGTTCCGGAAGTATTTGGAGGCTTCTATGTTTTTGTCCGATCCGTTCCAAGGCTGGCATAATCGCGCTCATGTCTTCAATATTCGCAGCAGCAGCATAGATGGCGTTTGCCAATGCTCTTGGCTGATGGCCCGTAATTTGGTGTGTCATATTAAAAATATTCTTTAGCTCGGGATGCGTTTCGAACAGACGATGATAGAAACGTTTGGTAATTTCTTCACCGTGCTGCTGTACCACTGGAAGAGTCGCTTTAATCACTTCCAGGTCTTTGGGGTCAAGTTTTTTAACCGTTTTTAAGACATCATTCCAAACATGCTTATCTTGCTCCATGAACTTACCTCCCGAATTAAACATTATTCGTATTTAGTTTACCCAATTAGGGCAGTTACATTCGGGGAAGCGAAGGTTAAATGGATCATGGATTATATCATTTCTTGTCATTTTAAATGGGCGAGGCGATGATAGATTTTTACTATGGGAGAGAATAAATACTGCATGATATTGAAACCAAAACACCCTATAACCGTAAGAATAAAAAAGTTTGTTAACGCTGGTTTAGTAGAATAGACAAAACTCGAAAAAGTAAGCAAAACGAACATCAAATAACGAAGAAAAAACCGCTCCAGTGTTTTTCTTAAGAATGAAATGTTCTATTAGTAAATGAATAACCGGGAAGTTTCTTATATAAAAATTGTAAAATAGCTCATTATCCAGTAAACATAGCTCTAATTCTGTGAGATACACTATTTTTCCAGTAGTCAAAAATATTCCTGGAGGACAATAGTACTTTTTCTTGTATTTAGTTTCTGAAGGCTAATCCCATTTCCTTTAAAGCAGACCTAAGCTTAGGTAAAGAAGCGGGTCCCATACCATGAAATTGCAAAATCTCTTTTTCACTAAATGTTGATAGCTTTTGTAAAGAAGTTATTCCATTGTTTTCTAAAGCCCGTCTTGCAGGTGCAGAGAGTAGTGAAAGAAATCCATGTTCAGGTTTACGCTCTTGCTCACAAATTGGACAGGTTGGACAATCCGTACTTTTATAATATTTGTGTCCTTTGTTACAAATCCTTAAATTTTTTTCGGAATTAGTCATTTTCAAATGTCCCCTCTTCTTTAAAAAATTCTTCACCTTTCAGTCATATAACAACTATGTATGACTTTAAGCTATTTCTCTCTTTTTTTCCAAGTTCGGCGTTTTACCTTTTATGTATACTTCACCATCAATTTATAACAATACGCTCAGACAGCCCTCTCTATTTGAACTCATTTGCCGTTGGTCTAATAGAGGATTGTTAGATTTTAATATTGTTTAATTAGCAAGATTTTTTAAGTCCCAATTTCATCTGCTCACGACTATAAATATGAGACTTAATGTTGATTTCCTTATTGTGGACTCCCTCATCCTCCCTTAGGAGCTGCTGATTTCAGCAGGCATCCGTTGTAACACGATCTCTCCAGAAAAGAGAAAGCTTACAGCAGATTAACGTACAAAAATTGAGGTGATAAAAAAACCGGCAGGAGCCGGCTTTTTGGTATCATCATGTTATTAGCTCTTTTGAGCATTCATTGCTTCCCTTTCTTCTTTGCTGGGTCCATAGATCCCAGGAACTTTTAAGTTAGCTTGTCTCATAAGGACAGTCAATTGCCCGCGATGATGAGCCTGATGTTGAATTAACAGGCGGAAAACAGCTTGAACTGGCATATTCATTCCAAATAGATTCACCATTTCGTTCATTTTTTCATCTGAAACCTGTTCAGAAAATGCTTGTGCTAGCCGTTGACTTACTGTTTTGTAAGTTTCGCTGATTTCAGCAGCTGATTTCGGTGACTCTTTTTGAAGATCGGGAACTTCAAATGTTACTCCAACCTGCGAAGGAAAGTAATAAGCTGCCCCGGCAATGTGCCATGCCAGACTTCCAATGCTGTATAATCCCGGAGAAACCTCCTGATTCAAAGACTCATCCGTCAGCACATCCAGCACTTTTTGGGTAGCATCTGCTTCTTGTTTCCATTCGTTTAAGAAATCATTTACTGATACAAACATCCCATTCCCTCCTTAAATTGGCAAACCCTTCATTTAAAAAAGGGCTTTCACATTCATTTTATCATGTTCAGCTAACCATCCGCTTCATTCATTGGCTATAAATTCATAAATAACATAGTGAATTTACCGAAGGCATTATTACTCTCAAGTAAAGGAGGAAAAACAAGGTCTGGCTGATGTTTTCGGCAGCTTTTTCTTGCTTATGGGCAGTTCATGTAAAAAATAAAGTCCTTCTAAATAACAAACTATACCAATAAGTTAAACATTTGGATGAGTAAAGGAATGGTAAAACAAAAGAAAAGTTCTGGATGTCTCCTAATTAGGGGATTGTTGAACTTCAGGATTCGTTAAGGCTATAGGTTCAGTATAAACTGAGCTCATTTTTAAGATTCATCTTGCCTGTTGATTTCTGCAACACGCGAGAGACTCCATGGTTATTCCTCTTTGTAATAGAAAGCGACTTCCGTTCTCCTGTTTTATCTTTTCCTTCTTTTCGCTCTCACCAGGCGGACTATTAAAATGGCCACAATGGCACCGCAGGAATCCAGCAGTACATCATAATAGGAAGAAGTTCTTCCCGGCATAAAGGATTGGTGGTACTCATCGGTTGCTGCATAGATGGTTGTTAAAATCCATGCATTATAATAGGGATTTTTGGTAAAGGACAGTGTTAAACATACTGCTAGTAATCCCAAAATACTTAAGTGGGTCAGCTTTCGGATGAGGAAATTCAGTGTATGTGCCTCTGCTGCCTTTACACCCGTTATTTTCTCGATCACGTTTTGTGTATGGGTGCCCGTAGAGGATGGAGATGCAGTGAACAGAAAAATGATGATGCACAATAAGACTGCCATACTCCCCCAGAAAAGTGATTTTTTCATTTTGTAACCTTCTTTGACTTTATTTTATCTTTTTTTCACGTGAAACAGTTTCTTTTATGGGGCAATAGGCTGAATAAGGTCAGCTGAATCGATTTTTGCATAATTTACGCGGGTAGAGACTGGAACTGCCTCCATCTCTTCTGAGTCATAGGGAGTCAGCAGCGGCTGCAGAGTTGCCTCTTCTTCGACAGCACGGTTTAGCCAAATGGACTGCGCTTCCTTTGTCAGAATGACCGGCATCCGATCATGAATGCTTTCCATAAGCTTATTGGGAGTGGTTGTAATAATCGTACAGGTGGTGAGGACTTTGCCTTCATGCTCCCATCGATCCCAAAGACCAGCGAAGCCAAATAGACGCTGATTTTTCATTCTTATATAATAAGGCTGTTTTTGGTTTCCTTCTTTTTTCCATTCATAAAAACCATCTGCAGCAATGATGCACCTGCGCCTTTTTATCAGGCGTTTAAAGCTTGGTTTCTCATGTATGCTTTCCGCTCTGGCATTTATCATGTTATAGCCTATTTTCGAATCCTTAGCCCATGAAGGAACCAGTCCCCATTTTAAAAGTCCCACCCTGTTCCCTTCCTTCCCTTGTACAATGGAAAGGATATCCTGGCCGGGTGCAATATTATACCGGTATGAAAGCTCCAGGTCGTCCATGCTTAGGATATTAAAATATTCCAGCAGCTCTTCAGGGCTCGCATGCAATGTAAAACGGCCGCACATATTTCCCTCACCTCGTTATCCTCATCGAAAGATTGCAGGCAGATTGAGCTTTTATTTTACCATATTGCATGGTACAGCGTGAAACGTACATCCAAGATAGGAAAGAATCACTTCGTAAACCTTGTTGCTTTTAATACTCTGTTTTAAAGCTTATTTTCATTTTGACCTACTGGTGATTGGAGCACCCTGAGCGAAAATAAACCAGCAGGATGACCAGAACGCTAATCAATGTCTCTCTGAGAGCCCGATGCTGATTTGAAACCAAAACGGATTGAATCTTAAGGTGCAAAAAAAATCATGTAAAAAGACCAGGAGTGATAAACCCCTGGTCTTTTCATTTACTTAGATAAACTTGCGAAAAAGTTGCCGATGGAATCGAACAGCTGGCTAAAAAAGTTTGCTACCTTTTGCCAGAATCCTTTGTCCTCCACCGTGTTTTTCAGCTTTTGTCCAAACCCGTGCGTAAGATCACTCAGCTGCTTTTCCACATCTCCAAAATTGATGTTAAGCTTTCTCATTTGATTAAAGAGATCAATCAAAAGCTGTCTGTCTTTTGGACTTAATTGAATTTGAAGCGAATTAAGCTTGTCATCTACAATATTGGCTACATCCTGCTTCGTTGCCGGCTTTTGATTAGCCATTTCCTGTTTAATTTGCGTCAATAGCTGATTGACCTTGTCCTGGCTTATACCATCCTGTTTTGAAAGATTTGTAGCCAGGTTTAATTCCTGGTTGGCCACATCCGTACGGGCTGTATTCAGCGATCCTCCGGATGTGTCGTAGGCCTTGTAAATCCCGGTTAAAGCGGAATGTCCGCTTACCTTTATCGGGGAGGCCACTTCGACATCAGCATCTTTAATACCAGCTGTTAAAAGAGCATTTGCATACATTTGTTCGGTAACCTCTGTAATGTTATCAGGTGTAACAATTTTGATGTTAAGCCCTGATCCAGCATCTTTTCTCGTAATGATTGCAGATGAATACAGATGTGAATTAGGATCTCCATTAATATATTTCACAATGTCCGCACCGGTTACGGTTACCTCTTTTGTCTGTGTGCTGTCCGTAATCCCAAGAAGCGTTTTGGTCTCTTCCTTTTGGTCAGGTGTCAGGCTATCTCCAAATACAGCAATCGGATCGCCGAATTGCTCGTTAATGCTCCCGCTTGAATCATTGCTTGATGCTTTTACAACACTATTTAACGAAAAACCTACTGTTAAAACTAGGGCTAGCCCTATTGCGAAAATCCGCTTTACCATCTTCTCTTCTCCCTTATCATTTTAAAGTTTGTCAATAAGATAGAATGCCAATCTTATAGACGTTTGGAGCAGTGAAAGGTTTCACTTCACCTTATATCCTACTACAACAAAATAAAAACTTCATGAAAATATTATTCTTTTATCTGCATTTTGTGAAGAAATGTGCAAGCTCTTTACGGAATCTTCAGTACTTTAAAGCACAAAAGGGGTCTGACCCCTTTTGTGCTTTAGTGCATTAAATTTTTGGGATTATAGAGGAGAACGTACTGCTTGCTGGCCATAGCGTACCCTTTTTAAAGATTCCCCAGGAAATAACAAGCCTCGACAAAGGATCAGCATCAGCCATTCCTTGTCCTCTTTTAACAACGGATACCTTGTAAAACGGCCGTGAAATTATTTTTCTATGTTTTGAAATACATTGGAAATGGTGTAGATTTTTTCTTATTCCTTACATACACATATTAATAAGCCAAAAACACATATCGTTTCATGAAGAAGGATACCGTTTCCTAACTTAATTCGGCAATTACTTCCATTTGTCCGGATAATACATTATGATCATACTTATGAGTACCTCCGTTCCAATAAGGCTTCTATCCATGAAAATTCTTTTTATTCAACTTCTTCCCCGGATAAAAAGCATATAAACTATTCATTCATGGTTATTCCTTAATGTCGGAAATTTTAAAAAAGAACGCCTGGAAAACGGATTAAAAGAACGGCCTATGACAAAAATACTGCACAAAAAGCTTGCTTTATCAAAGGCGATTTTCGTAAACTTTGTTGCAATTTAAACACAAAAAAATAATGAAATTCACAGGCTCTGTAGTAAACCTGTGAATTGCTTACGAAAAGATGCCACGAAGACTCACTTTACACGAATGTAATACTTTTGAGAAAAGCAACAATCTATGCGAAAACAGCCTTATCGAAAAATGAATTTCACCATGGAGCCTATTGCTCCCATTGATGGTTACAGAAAGGATTTTTATATGGAGATGTTATCACCAGAATTTAAAGAAGAAATTATGAATATTTTTGAGTATCTTCATACCCACGCTGAAGTAAGCATGAAAGAATTTGGCACCACTCAATATCTCAAGGAACAATTAACATCCCTGGGATGCCGTGTTCAAACTTTTGATGATTGTCCTGGCGTTATTGCTGAGATTGGAGAAGGTAAGCCTGTGGTTGGATTACGTGCAGATATGGATGCCTTGTGGCAAAGAGTAGATGGCGATTTTCGGGCTAACCACTCCTGCGGCCATGATGCTCATATGTCCATGGCATTAGGAACCGCTATGCTGCTCAGTAAAAAGGCTGAACTGCCAAAGGGCACTCTCCGGTTCATTTTTCAGCCTGCTGAAGAAATAGGAAAAGGCGCGCTTGAAATGATTAAGCGAGGAGTCGCTGATGATATTGATTTCCTTTACGGTGTGCATGTCCGCCCGATTCAGGAGACAGCGAACGGACGAGCTGCACCTGCAATCCTCCACGGTGCCAGCCAATCAATCAGCGGGAAAATCATTGGGGAAGATGCCCATGGCGCCCGGCCCCATCTTGGCACCAATTCAATCGAAGTAGCTAGTACACTGATCCATGAGCTGGCTTATATTCATATTGATCCGATGATTCCTCATTCTGTAAAAATGACTTCGCTTCATGCAGGAGGAGAAAATTCCAATATTATTCCGGGCCAGGCTACCTTCAGCCTCGATTTGCGGGCTCAAACGAATGATGTGATGAAGACCCTCATTGATAAAGTCAAGCTGGCGGTTGAGTCAGTAGCGGAGTTTTATAAAGTGAAAATCGAATTGAATATTCCGGAAAGCCTTGCTGCGGCTACTTTAAATAGTGAAGCGAGAAATATTATGGCAGAAGCGATTACGAAGGTGCTCGGTAAAGATAAACTGGACGAACCGCTCAGGACAACCGGCGGGGAGGATTTTCATTTTTATCCTTTAAAACGTCCTCATTTAAAAACCACCATGCTGGGGCTGGGATGCGGGCTGGAGCCAGGGCTTCATCACCCTAACATGACGTTTGACCGGAACGCGATGTTCTCGGGTATTCAAATCCTCACAGAAGCGGTGCTGTTAACCCTAAAGGCAGCAAATTAGCTTTTTTATACTTTCTTATCCATGTACAACAGGGGATCCGTTGAAGATATAAAATAAAAGCTGCATTCCAGCGGTTGATTTTAACCTAAAAACAACTGGAATGCAGCTTTTTTATTTGGATTGAAGTGGATTGAAGTGTCTATTGTTTGTATGGACTCTAAATATAAAAAGAGCAGCAGGCATGCCACATTGTAAATATTGGAAAGGGGAACATGCCCGCTGCTATTATTTTCATCTTATCGATAAAATATTGGCCAAAAGTTAAGACATTGTTAAATTATTGTAAAATCCATCCAACGCACAAAACCTTTACCAACTTAACGTGGTAGTGCACAAAAAGGGTCAGACCCCTTTTACGGTTTAAAGCACGAAAGGGGTCTGACCCCTTTCCCGCTTTACTGAACATGCGTGTTGAGGTTTATGGTAATGAATCTGTTTGTGTTTTCGTCCTTTTGATAGACGGTAATACCAGTATTGTCCTGCTGCAGCCTTCCGTAGTTGCGATAAGGCATTTCAAGGGTTCCCGCAATAAACACACGGTTTGCCATACTGTGAGCTACCACGAGAATCGTTTCATCCCTGTGCTTCTCTGCCACTTCCTGAATAAAGTCGTTGTAGCGGTCAAACACCTGCTGGGAGGTTTCTCCTGTCCCCCCTGCTTTTCTGCTGCCGGGATCTTCAAGCCAGTCGGCCCACTCATGTATAAATTCTTCCCTGCGCTTCCCTTCCCAGGTACCATAGTTCATTTCGGCAATTCTCGGGTCCGGGGTAACCGTGAGACCATGCTCTTTTGCGATGATCGATGCCGTTTCATGAGCCCTGCCAAGTGAGGAAGAATAAGCTGCGGAAAATTCAACGTCCTTTAGAACCGATGCCACCTTCAGCGCTTGCCTTTTTCCCGTTTCAGATAATTCAATATCGGATATACCGCAGTATTTGTTCCCGTTTGCATTCCATTCCGTCTGTCCATGACGGACTATGTAGATACGCGTCATTTCATCAACCTCTTCACCTTATTAAGTCGTAATAATCCTTCTTCTCTTATTTTCACTTTGCTTCTTAAAAAGAAACCCCTTATGATCAAAAAACCCAAGGACCTTTTCCTTATCATTGGCGTCCAATAAAAAAAGTATGCCGAACAGAAAAAAGCGCAGCAGGGGGTCCCTGTCTACGCTTCTAAGTGCTTGCGCTGATATTCTGAAATCCTGTGGTAATCCTCCTCCATTTTACGTGCAATGGATAGGAAGATAGACATTAGCTCTTCGTAGACCTCCACATTTTCAGGAATCGGCTTAAGCTCGTTTGTAGAGCCGACCATATCCGCTACTGCATCGATGCTGTCAATCTCGCCAAGTGCCAATAATCCAAGCACCGCTGCCCCAAGGCTGGAGCTCTCGTAGCTTTCTGGAATATGGACCTGTGAGTTAAAGACATCGGCCATAATCTGCCTCCATAGCTTAGAACGGACAAATCCGCCGCTTGCCTGAATTTTTTTAGGCTGACCAATTAGCTCCTGCAGTGCTAACAAGACACTGTAGAGGTTATACATAACGCCTTCGAGTACTGCTCGCACCATATGGGCGCGAGTATGATGAAGAGCCAGCCCGAAGAAAGAACCTCTAGCATCAGCATTCCATAATGGTGCACGCTCGCCAGCCATATATGGATGGAAAATCAAACCATCGGAGCCTGGTGCAATTTTTTCAGCGAGTTCCGTCAACAGCTCGTATGCGTCTTTGTCTTCTGTTTTAGCTTTGTAGGTTTCCACCTGTCCAAATTGATCACGGGCCCATTGGAAGGTAATTCCCCCATTGTTCACAGGTCCGCCGATGACCCAATGCTTCTCCGTTAAGGCATAACAGAAAGTTCTGCCCTTCGGATCCGTTATTGGACGGTCACTGACTGTACGGATCGCACCGCTTGTCCCAATTGTCACAGCAAGAACACCCGGCTGGATCGCATTTAACCCAAGATTGGAAAGAACCCCGTCACTCGCACCAATAATAAACGGTGTCCCAGGAGAAATGTTCATTGCAGATGCATGCTCTTCGTTAAGGTTTTTCATGACATGTGTTGTCGGTACAAGCTCAGGAAGCTTATCTTCACTTATATTGGCAATTTCAAGGGCTTCTTTGTCCCACTTCAATGTTTCAAGCTCGAGCATGCCCGTAGCCGATGCAAGAGAGTAATCCATGATGTATTCCCCGAACAATTTAAAGAAGACATATTCCTTAATGCCGATAAATTTATGCGTTTTTTCTACAATATCCTTATGCTCATTTTGAAGCCAAATTAATTTAGAAATAGGAGACATTGGATGGATCGGAGTCCCCGTTCTTCTGTACAGCTCCTGTCCTTTTTTCGTAGCCTTGAGCTCTTCCGCATATTTCACGCTCCGATTGTCTGCCCATGTAATACTCTTTGTCAATGGATTTCCATCAGCATCGACTGCAATCACACTGTGCATAGCTGAACTGAAAGATACAAGACCAAGCTCGTCTTTTTTAATCCCGCTTGTTAACATGACTTCCCCAACTGCCAGTATGACCGCCTTATAAATTTCATCCGGATCCTGTTCTGCAATAGAAGGGGTTGGACTGTGAAGAGGATACCCTTTTGAAGAAGTCGTAATAACTTCTCCTTTTTTTGAAAAAAGCACGGCTTTCGTACTTGTCGTTCCTATATCAACGCCCATCATATAACGCGACTGTGCCATTTATTATCACCTCGAATTGATTTCCTTTTATACTATAGCACTATTCATAAAATTGAACAAAAGGGCTTTCATTTCTGTCTGCCATTGGAGTTTTCAGCACAAGACTGGCCGCCAGAAACCCTTTCTTTTAATGATGTGTCCATCGCTGTTTTCTCTTAAAAAGGTCAGAAAAGTGAAATTTAACAGACCCAGCCCATTAAACGGCTTGTCTCTCAAAAAAGCAGGCTATTTCTCTTTAGTAGAATTCCAATATATGCATGTCAGAATACCGGACTGCAGCATTTTCTTGATTCCAAAAAAGTTTTACCGCTTACAATTGTATCTTATGAAATATTTTTTCATCCAGAAACTATTTTAAAATAAATTTTTTTTATTTCAAGGAATATGTTTGTAGTATGCTCACTTTTGCTTTTAATGTAATCCCTTTAAACTCTGTTTCCATTACCCATTAAGCGTTTACAAATAAATAAAATATTTTTTATTATCGTAAACGTTTACAAAAAATATTTTTTTATCTGCCGGGATGTATTACAATAGGGAGAACAAGTAAAAGAGAAGGTGATAATTATGGGAAAATCCCTTCAATCATTCCCTTGTC
Source organism: Heyndrickxia acidicola (assembly GCF_001636425.1). Classification (NCBI taxonomy): domain Bacteria; kingdom Bacillati; phylum Bacillota; class Bacilli; order Caryophanales; family Bacillaceae; genus Heyndrickxia; species Heyndrickxia acidicola. Next base: position 4,127,267 of record NZ_KV440953.1, on the reverse strand, counting down.
TTCCGCGTATTCGTTCCTTGTATACAACGATGAGTGTGAAGGAAAAAAAGATTGCAAATTATATATTGGAAAAACCTGAAAATATTATACACAGTACCATCAATCAGGTCGCGGACGATTTGCGTGTTGCGGATGCAACTGTTTTTCGTTTTTGTAAGCGCTTAGGTTATAACGGTTTTCAAGCGATGAAAATTGCCCTGGCATCCGAAGTGGTTGCTCCTATTAAAGATATCCATGAAACGATTCAGACGGGCGATACTGAAAGAGAGATCGCTGAAAAGGTCTTTAAAGCCAATATGAGAACCTTGGAGGATACACTTTTTGCGTTTAATGAAAATAGATTTGAAGAAGCAGTAGACCTGCTGATGAGTGCTCGTAAGGTGGAATTTTACGGGAACGGGGGATCCGGAATGATCGCAATGGATGCGCATCACAAATTTCTTCGGACCGGGATCCTTTCAGGGGCGTATACAGATTCCCATTTTCAGGTGATGTCGGCTTCTCAGCTTACAGAAGAGGACGTTGCGGTCGTAATATCTCATTCAGGTTCCAATAAAGATACCCTTGATGTGTTAAAGGTAGCCCAGCGCAATGGGGCAAAATCGCTTGGGATTACCAATCTTGCCAAATCACCTTTAAGCCAAAAGGTTGACATTGCTCTCTTTACCGTCGCACAAGAAACCGATTACCGCTCTGAGGCTCTTTCTTCAAGAATTGCCCAGTTAAGTTTAATAGATGCTCTTTACGTAAATGTAATGGCAAAAAGAAGCGAAGCCGGCCATACTTCTCTACAGAAAATAAGAGAGGCCATCTCTTTAAAAAGAATATAGCAGACAAGCTCTTCCACTTATCATTTTGGAAGAGTTTTTTTATAAAGACTGTTTTCAAATCGTACAATGCATAAATCTATATGATGTCGTTCACGTCATCTTCTTCGATTTATCAAAAGACTGCAGACAACTTTTAGAATGCACACAAATTTTCCCCATGCAAAATAAACCGGGCCGCTGCCTCCCTCGTTTCGTTACATGTCGGTCCCTTCTGCAGCAGCCGTCTGAACCAAAGGCTTTAACAGCTCCGACAGCTCCATCATCAGCTCCATCGGCGAAATTTCAACCATTTCGTTTCCTTTTTGATAGGCAGCAGACAGTGCCTGTTTAAATAGTTCTGAGTGATTGTGATTTCCTTGGCTCATTTCTTTCTCCTCCTTGGCATATTCCAACATATCTCAGGTCTATTCCCATTATTCGACATGTCTAAACAAGTTTCCTTTACATATTCTTAACATATGTATAATTCATTATGTGGAGACTTATCCTTTTAGAAATGGGTTCTAAATAGGCTTGCTACCATCTTACTGCTGAATGTTTAAGTTTCTGTTAACTTTTTTTAAAAAATTGTCGGAAAAAAGAAGGAATCAGCAGCAGACAAACTTCGTAGATTTACGGATGGATGTTGACTATCATAGGGAGGAGACCTGCAGGATGATCAAGGCATTATGCAAATTTGAGTAAAAGCCTAAAGTTGAACGATATCCAAGTTGATCGCAGCGGAAGGCGCGAGACTCCTGCGGGATCAGCGTGTACAGGGAGACCCCGCAGGAGCGTAGCGACGAGGAGGCTTCCCTTCCGCCCCGCGGAAAGCGAGTGCCTTCAGCAGAAATCAACCGGCAGGACGAACAGAGCGTTATGCAAATTTGAGTAAAAGCCTAAAGTTGAACGATATCCAAGTTGATCGCAGCGGAAGGCGCGAGACTCCTGCGGGATCAGCGTGTACAGGGAGACCCCGCAGGAGCGTAGCGACGAGGAGGCTTCCCTTCCGCCCCGCGGAAAGCGAGTGCCTTCAGCGGAAATCAACCGGCAGGATGATCAGGGCGTTATGCAAATTTGAGTAAAAGCCTAAAGTTGAATGATATCCATGCTGATTGAAGCGGAAGGCGCGAGACTCCTGCGGGATCAGCGTGTACAGGGAGACCCCGCAGGAGCGCAGCGACGAGGAGGCTTCCCTTCCGCCCCGCGGAAAGCGAGTGCCTTCCGCGGAAATCAACCAGCAGGATGAACAGAGCATTAATTCGAGAATCCTGCTGAAAGCGAGCGCCCGCATCAATAAACAAGTGTAACAAAACCTAAAAAAAGCACGGCCAATTTTCAGCCGTACTTTTCCAAATGAAATTTATAATCTAAGCATGCCAGTCTGCTTTCCACCAGATTGAATAGAATGGCGCATATTAGAGGCGCTTTTTCAAGACCTCTCTTAAATTAGATTCATAGATGATTTTGTCTTCAAGCTCATAATTATTTATATAAACTGCATGCTCAGGTTTAATGCTGATGATGAAAATTTGATTGCCCATAAGTGTCAGCATCTGGACTAATTTTGTGAAGGAACTGATTCCTCTTTCTGTGACGGTTGAAACAGCATTAAAATCGAAAAAGATTTTATCACATTCAGACTCATACACTCTGCTCATCAGTTCTTCCGATCTTTCTTTTAAAAGAGAGTGGTCCAATTCTCCGTAGATGGGGATAAGAGCACTCCGGTCTGTTAATGTAATATAAGGGATCGATAATTCTTTGATCTTGCTATATGCCTTTTCAACCTCTTCCTTCTTTTCCAAGAGTTCAAAGTTGGTGGTTGCCAGCCGTTCGTGGTGCTTTTGAACAAGCCCTTCCAGATTTTTGATCCGCTGGTCCTGCTGAATACAAACCAGGTGGCCCGTTTCTTTTTCCCACGTAACGGAACAATTGAACAGTGCAAAAGGTGCCTGAACCGTTTTTAAGACCAGCTCCACTTCCTTGCTGTGATGAACATCCTTTAAGAGAGATTCTGCTTTTTTCATACTTCCTTCATTTACAATGTCCCGAAAATTTGATAGCTGTCCAAAAAGCAAATCTGCAGCAATTGAACATCCTACTACGTCGAATGAAGGAGTAATTTCAAAATAAGGATAGGGAAATACCTTACCTGATGGCATTCACATTCTCCTCGCTCTGAAGCCTGACAAGCCATTCATCCACTGTATCGAGAGTAGGGAGGATTTGTGTTTTCGGTGAACACAATGCAGAAAAATTCATCGTTGGCGTCAATCTCCCACCCAGCATGACAGTTGGCTTTGCAGGCATGTTTTCCAGCGTTTCGATGTAGCTGTTAAGTGTGGAAGTATGGTAAGCAATCGTGATGGAAAGCCCAATGACATCCGGCTGCCATTCCCCTGCCATTTTTATGGCATATTCTTTCGGAAGGTTTGCGCCAAGCATCCTGCTTTCCCATCCATGCTCCTCAAACAGCAATGATACCAGCTTCAAGCCAATCGAGTGCTGTTCATTTTCCACACAAAGAAAGAGGGCTTTCCGGCGGCCATCCTTTGGTTTGAAGCTATTTTCCTTATGATAGCGGTAGCGGGAAAGGACATATTCACATGTACTTGTTGCAAGGTGTTCATCTGCAACGGATATCACATTATTTTCCCACATCTCGCCAATTTTCCGCATACCAATGGTAACTAAGTCTTCATAAATTTCTAGGCTGGTCTTTCCATTATTGCTTTCGTCCAGTACAATGTTCCATGCCAGCTCCTGGTCACCGGAGAGAAGGGATCTTACAAATGAATCCATTTGCTCCATTGTTGTCACCTCACTGTAATTCAGCCTGTTCCTGTAAAGAATGTATAGCCAGTTCAAGCAGCTGGAGGTACTCATCCTTTTTCTGAATGTTCTCCTCCTTGATTTCCTGCTCAATTCTTTCAAAGTTATCAATAAGGAGAGAGGTTTTCATTCCCCTTTTGGTTAAAATATTATTCAGCCATAAGGCATAATCGGTAAAAAACTTTTGATCATTCATATATAAAGCCGTTTCCAAGTGCTTAAAGTGGTGTTCATTGTCTTCCCATGTCCGCTTCTTTCCTGTTTCGCCATAGCGTTCAAGAACCTCAGGGAAATCATTAAAAATGCCTTCCACCACTTTTTTTATCATGGCGCTGGTTTGCTCTGGCGTCATTGTGCCACCACCTTATAACGCTTAACTGTCGGGCGGATACTCGCAAGCTCCTGGTCAGGGTAATTTTTTTCCAGCTCATGGACCCTTTTAAAATCCTGGCTTCGAACCCATTGAAGATAATCATCTTTCGTCTCCCAGCACATATGCACGGTTAATTGTCCCGGCCTCACTTCATTTTGAAGCAGCTGAAAGGAAACAAATCCTTTATATTCATCCACTAGCCTCGAGCGCTTTTGATAAATGGAAATCAGCTCATCAGCCTTTTCTTCTGGTACCTCTACTATTGAATCTACGATATACATGGACAAGTAACGCCTCCGATCACCCGATTAAACCCTTTCTTTCATCCTATTAATCTATTCCCATTATGACATAAAAGCACATCTGTATAAACAAAAAGCCATAGTGCCGAGCCATTTTTCCGCCATTTGGGATATCGGTGCATGAAAGCCAATCATGACTTTTTTACTTTAAAGCATAAAAGGGGTCAGACCCCTTTTGTGCTTTAATTGGTTAAAGTGATTATCTTTAAAAAGGCAGCACCGCCCAAGGTCTTCAGCTTCTGCGGCTGAGTTTCGGGGCAGCACTGCCTATTTTATTATTCTATCAACGGAAGAGTGATGGTGAAGGTTGTCCCCTTATTCAGTATGCTTTCTATTTCAATTTCCCCCTGATGGTTCTCAATGATATTATAGGATACCGCAAGTCCCAGGCCGGTTCCTTTCTCTTTGCTTGTAAAGAAAAGCTGGCCGATCTGAGGAAGGAGCTCCTGCGGGATTCCCTGGCCTGTATCAGAAAGAACAATGACCGCTTCCGACCCTTTCCGCTTTGTTTCTATTTTTATCACACCGCCTGAAGGCATCGCTTCAATCGAGTTTTTGATCAGATTGATAAACACCTGTTTAATTTGATTTTCTTCACAATGAATGATGAAATCTTCCTCACTGAAAAGCTTTGTAATCAGCACTTTCTCCTTCAGAGCCTCCGTTTCCATCAGCCTGGTCACCTGGCTGAGAATGCCATGAATATTTTTATGGCTGAATGTGGTGCAATTAGGCTTGGCTAGCAGTAAAAGCTCGCTGATGATGCCTTCAATCCTCTCAATTTCCGAGTACATGACATCTAAATATTCCCGCTTCAAGGGATTTCCAGCCTGCATAATCTGTAAAAAGCCTTTTACCGCAGTAAGGGGGTTCCGTATTTCGTGTGCAACCCCCGCTGCAAGCTGTCCCGCCATTGCAAGCTTTTCAGACTTAAGAATCATTGCTTCTGATTGAAGTCTTGCACTGATATCGCGGCCGATTCCCATCACTTTTTCTATTCTCCCATCCTGATTGCGAATGGCCTTTATGCTCAATTCAATCCATATATAAACGCCTCTTTTATTACGGATCCTTACCTTTGCCACGTCAACATCCCTCTTGCCCCAATGCAAATAAACAATGTCTTCGGGATGATAATAATTAAAAATCAGCGTATCGATAATTTCTGCAGGCTTATACCCTAACAGCCTTTCTACAGCAGGCGAAATATAGGTGCAGATTCCTTCTGGCGTACAGCTTGAAATGATATCCTGAGAGTTTCGCATTAAAAGCTGATATAATTCCTTTTGCTCCCGTATTTTCTTCTGCTTGCAAATCCTTTCGGTAATATCCTTGGCAATGCCAAAGATCCACACAACCTCATCATTTTCTATAATGGGTGCATTGGTTATACTCATATAGCGTTTTTCCTTCTGCTTCGTTAGAATAGGAACCTCATAGGATTGGGCGTTTCCCTTTAAGGCTTCAGAAAAATGGTACCTTACTTTTGGCCAATCCTCCTGTGCGGCCAGCGATGAAATGGACATCTCTTGGGCTTCATTCTTCGAGTAGCCGGTATGTTTTTCAAACCCATTGTTTACCGATAAATATCGTCCATTTTTATCAATAAGATACAAAGCATCCGGATGCTGCTCAAATAGATTTTGATTTTTAAAAAAGCCAAGTGGCAGCTTGTTTTTATCATTGCTAATATCCCAAAATTCCACTTTTATACCCTCTTTGTAAGGGCTGGCATTTACCTCAAACCATTTGTCCAGTGGAAAATAATATTCTTGAAATTGTACCTTTATTTTTTGTCCCATCACTTTATGGTATTCAAAATAGAAGGTGGACCGAAATGCATTTGGAAACTCATCCCATATCATTTCACCTATTAAATCCTGTTGCTTTCTTCTTAGCAAGTCTTCGGCTATTTGATTGACAAAGGTAAACCGCCAATTCCGGTCAAGCAAATAGCAAGCTCTATCAGCCTGCTCTACACCAATGGGAGAGCGGCATTCAGCTGCATGAATGATCCTTTTTCCAGTTCTAGTTCCTGCCAACTTATTACCTGCGTGGTTGCCTTCCATAATCAAGTACCCCTTTTTATAAGAATACAGGTAACCCCTACCTATTACCTATATGTTACATCAAAAGAGGATCATTAGGATAGATGTAATCTAACTTTTTAGAATCTTTAGATGACGTCATTGTATTCTAACAATCCTCTTATCTCTTCTCTTTTCTGACACACTTTCTGCAGCTGATCATAGAAGGAAAAGTGATAGGCACCTTCGAAAAATTTAAGTCTGTTTATTCAGATGATTGTGTTTGTAGAACCTGCCGCATCCCGGGGCTGATTTCGCTGCCTGTTATCTTTGATTACATAGAAAAAAAGCGCAGCCCCCTTGGGTTACGCTTTTTTTCAATCCGGCTATGTCGGATTCTTGGAGAAAGATTTGCGCGGATTCATTCCTTCTCTATGAATATATCGGTTCCGCGAAAGGGTCCCTTTTGTCATAGAGACAAATCCTCCTTCTAGCGCAGTGCCGAATACTTTGGTTGGAGATGATCTTAAAACATTCACGTTTTATCAGGTCCCTTCCTACTGGTATTGGCCTTACACTTTCTATTTACCCGATGGCCTTGGACTAAAACACAAAAATTCGATAAATTCCCTCTATTTACGGTGGTAATTTAAGGAATTAACTGTTAGCAGACAAGGCTTTTCATTTCAGCCGCTCCATCTTCATAATAGGATGAGAAAATCTACTGTTCTGCCCTGCTATAGATTGAACGTAGGATTGGCTATTGATTTTTGCTCCAGACACCCGCTTTTCGCAGGGAAGACAGCGAGCTTCCTCGGCGTTCATTACGCTTTCGAGGTCTACGTTTGCCTGCTTGTCCCGCAGAATTCTTGCTTATTCCAATCAACAGAACAAAAACCACTATTATTCCAATTTTCAAGTTCGATACTTGGATATTGAAAATTCAATGACAACTTTTTTCTTTATGTTTGGCTGTAATGGGTAACGGGTATTTTAAAAATACTTCCAAAAGTATTCACCACAGAGGAGGTGCCACCATGGATGTCAATGATAGACTCAAAAATGATTCAATAGAACAGAAGAAAAAACAAAATAGAAATGAAGACATTGAACCACAGCGCGAGCCAGGCAAACCGCCGGTGAAACACTCGCAGCATAAAACCCTGCACGAATGTTAAACTCGTAAACTGTGTTCCTTCGATAAACCACCAAGTTCAATAGGCAGCCGTTTAAATAATGTTCAAAAAGATGCCTGGTATGGATTTGTCCATCTATGAACAGCCACCATTTATGCTAAAACAATCTTAAAAAAAGCCAGCTTCACTCAGCTGGCTTTTTTCAGTGCGCATACAGCTCTATCAAAGAAATTCCTCTTATGTCTTCGCCGCTTCTCCCTCTTCCACCCTATCGATTATCACCCGGTTTGAGCTTCTGGACAGCTGCTGTCCCTCCGCATTTTTTACGTGCACACGAATCATATAAGCTCCTGCTTGCTTTGCTTGATAATGAAATTCAGGCTCCTCCTGGTAAAAAAACTTTTCTGCAGGATCATCGTCCTTATACACATAAAAGGCATACTGAAGGCCCTCTCCTTTTGCCTCGCATGCAACAATTAGCTGATCACCCTCCTGTTTCAGCACAACGCTTTGAATAAGTGGCGGCATTTTTCCTTCAAAAGGAATCTCCAGGATCCTGCTGATCGTTTGTTTGAGATAGAATGGAAAATAAACCTTTAAATCTGCATGGTTGATTTCTTCCTCTACCTTTAAGCTCGCCTGAAAGCCTTTGTTCTTCAACACCTCGTACAGCGGAAGCACATGATTTCTGAAATGGTCATCCTTTGATCCCACATAAAGATGAATGGCAGACGATACATCAGCAGGCTGCTCCAGAACCGCTTCCATCAGCCGATTTAAAAACAAGCCATCGGAATTTCCGCTTCCTCCCGCTATATATTCAGCGATATCGGTCTGCTTTGACTCATCCACTAAATAGGTACCCAGCCGGCTTTGCGGTCCTCCGGCAATCACAGCGCCCGCACTGTATTTAATGCCGAAATAAAGTGCAGCAAATCCGCCCTTGGAGGATCCCGCCATGATGACATTTTTATGAAGGATGCCATGCTTTGCCATGATGTAATGAATCAGTGCAGCAACAGACGTTTCAATGGAATAGTCTTTGTTTTTTCCAATATAATAGGCTCCCTGGCTTCCAAAATCATCAAGAATGAAAAGCTTATTGGCTCCGATACCATCAAGGGTTTTCATATAATTATAGGTAAACCGGTAAGGATGGTTAATAGCCGAAAAAACAACAATCAGCTGTTCACGGAGCGAAGCATCTTCTGCCGGAACAAAGGTATAGTTTAGATCGCGCGTACTTTTAAAATGTGACTCCTCTTTCAGGAGAGGCTCCTTATCCCGATTAATGCGGAACGATGTTAACCGAATCTCCGTCAAGCACTCGGCCGTTCTGCCGCTTACCTCCAACTCTACGACTTCCGCTTTTCTTTTCGATTCCATTTCCGGGAACATCCACCCCTGAATCTCCGGCCGTTCTTTTCCATTTATAGTTCTCGTGATAAAAGAAATATCAGAGGAAAATTCGATTTCCGCTACTTTCCTGTTATGGCGAAAGCATTCAATGATCCGGTCATGGGCATATACCTTTAAATCAGGAGCAAGATGCCAAAGAAGCTTATATTGATGCTCTTCATCTGACACCATCTTGTCCCGGATCGAAAGACAATTCTCCTGTTTGTTATAAACCACCTTCCGTTCATGACGCACTCCGTCATAGCGCTCATTTACACCGGCCGCCTCTGATGCTTCCTGGCTGATCTGGCAGCTGTCCATATACACGCTGCTATGCTTTCCATCTACCCGCGGCAGCCCCTTCCCGTCCACCAAGAGGGTATTATGAGCAGCGGAAGAATAAGCATACTGAGTGTACTCATCCTTGTAGTTATAGCCGTTCGGTCCGGCCTCTGTCAGAATGTCGCCGTCCGAATAAACATAGATGCTAAGGTCATCACTGTGCTTATGATAGCTGGTATGGTATGCGGCTGAAAACAGCACATAGGTGCCTGCTTCCTTCTTTGACCAGCTGTCCCGGAAAACCGCGTAGCCTGATTCAGGAAACACCATATCGGTTTCTGTTGGCAGCTCACCCTCCCTGCCTGCCGTTATGGCATACCGGTGCATAGGGGTTTCATATACCCCCTCATAGAGGCTCCCGATGATTTTTTGGGGCGCTGTATCACCAATTGAAGGCAGCGAGCCGTCAGGAAGAAGAATGGCTGTCCCATACCGTTCCGTTTTTTCATAAATGGACTGAAATATTTTTGCGGATGGAGGATCCAGCTCCAGCAGCCAAACAGCCAGCTTTTTCACATTCATGGCCACTTCATAATGATAAGAAGGAGAGTGCTCCTTATGGACACCCTCTGTGGTAAAAATAGACCCAAAATACCGGGTAAGCCTTCTTATGGCGAGCGGAATCCAACCCCTGCACTGTGGATGGGATTCGAGAAATGAAACGGCGTAAGCGAGCAGGGCGATGTCCTGAAACATGCCGTGATTCGTGCCGCTAGAGTGAAAATCATCCTCGCTCAGAAGGCTTGCCGTCATTTGCATCGCATCTTCCAGGCAGTCTTTATCCTCCTTGGAAAGCTCCTGATATGAAAAAAGATGAAACTGGATCCAGTACATCAGCCTAAGGGCCGTTGTTTCATCATGATAAGCCATTAAATGCCGGCTTTCTCCAAATGGATGCTGATCAATCCAATCCCTGATAAAATCCATGCCTTTCGTGACATAAACAGGATTCCCCGTCTGCCTGTATGCTTCCGTCAAGCAGCCCAGAAAGGTATGGCCATGGAGCAAGCGCTGAAAGCTCCGCGATTCCCCTCCGTTCCAGGCTATTCCGCTCTCATATTTTACCGCTCGATGAGGCGGCAGTTTAATGGTATGGCTGTAAATCATGTTGTCCGCTGCATGAATTGGGTCCTTACTGCGGCTGCCCGGCAGCAGTTCAATCATGGGCTTTAACCGTTTTGGAATCGTCTTTTCCATCAGGAAGACCTCCTCCTCGTGAATTCATACTGAACATCTGCATCCGCCTTACAACAAGGATAAAATGCATTCCTCCAGCTTTTCTGTAATCAGGTGGCGGTCAAAGCTTGCCCGCGGATACCCCATCAGGTCATCCTTCTGTAAAGACATGTCTGTCTGTTTTTCAATGAATATGGCTGCCTGTTCTTCCTCGTTAAAAAGAAACTCTTTTGGATAAATGGTTTCCGAACCCTTCCAATGCAGCACGACCGGGAAACTGCCGGAGGACATGCCTTCCATAGGCGCCAGGTGAAAGCTTTCAAAATCACTGGTGGATAAACAATAGCCTATTTTCCTGAACCACTCCTCCATGTCGCTGCCGTGCTCGTCAAAAACCACATTGTTTTTCCATGGGGCCTGATTAATCCTTTCAAACACCGCTTCATAGTAATCATTTTCTTCTTTTCGCCTTCTGAGCCATGGCAGCTCCTGGGGCATACGGCTTTTAATATACAGCGTATACCGCGGATCCTTTTGCCAGAGGGCCTCCAAAATATTCAATGCCCTGTCCAGCCGCTTTCTGGAAGGAAGAATGCCGCAGATCCCCAGATTGAATTTTACTTGTTCCTCATCCAGCTTCGGCTGATTAAATTTCTGTGTATCAATCATATTGTAAATCATGACCATCTTTTCCCGCGGAATGCTGCAGGTTCTGTGAAATTCCTCATAAATATAAGGGGAAATCGCAATGATGCGGTCGATATTCTTTAACTGGTACTGCGCAGGGAAAACCGTCTCCCTCTCCTGCAAATGCATCCGGACAATGACTCTTTGTCCTTTTTTCTTATGGCGGGAATAAAAGACGGCATTTCCCAGTCCCCATTCACAAAACACCACATCTGCCCATTCGGAGCATTCCTTGCTGAAGGCTTCATCATGCTTATCGTGGCCCTGCCATTTGTCGATCCGGACTTCATACTTGGGATGCTTCTGAAAATATTCCAGTGCCATATGAATGAACTTCAAATCATGCCCTGCGAATACAATTTTTATTTTTTCCTGATGAAAGCTCCAAAGAAGCGGCTTAATCGCTTTATAGACTTCCTTAAACGTAAATGGCCTGCAGGCTTCATGCACCGTTTTGGCAACGGAACGGTAGAGCTTTCGGTCTGAAAAAATCTCAAGAGTTTTCTCTACAAACTCCTGCTCATTCTCTACAAATAAAGGATAATTCTTTCCCAAAAGCTGCTCATGGATCTTCGTCCTTCTCAAAAGAATGGGCTTCCCTTCCCTGCCATATTCAAGAAGCTTAGTGGAAAGCTCGACGCTCGAATCATTATCAATTTGCTCACTTCTCCAGGCAATACCAACATCCGATTCTTTGATCAGCTGGTTGGATTCCTTCCTGGAAACCGCTCCTGCCCATTGGATTTGAGGAGATTCACTGAAGAGTGCAATACATTCTTTCTTCCTTTTTGATAACTCTCCCTGAAATTTATCGCCTGCCAGATGAAGAAGGATGGAGGGGTCACTTGTGTTGACTTTTTCAAAAGCATCGAGCATTTCTTCTGTATACCAAGCTTTTGCAAATTTGCCTGTGTAGCAAAGAGCAAAGCCTTGATTCTTAAAGCTCGGCATTTCCTCATAATCCGGAATCATCGGTGAAAGCAGCTGAAACTTTTCACCGGAAACACCAATAATCTCCCCAAGGGTTTCTCCCATTTCTTTTGTCTGCACAAACATATGGGGGAATGCCTCGTAAATCTCCTTTAAAATCTCTCTCTCATCCTGCTTGATGTTCTGTTTGTCATGCGTGAAATCCGTAATATACGGAATGGTCCGCGATGCCAGTGTGCTGTTTAAGAGCTGCTTGACAAGGTTTAATCCCCTGACAAGAATGCAATGATAGTGATTTTCTTCATCCAGCTTCTCCATAATTCCTGCTGCTTCCTGAACGGTCATCCGATTCCAGTCCTGGAACCTTTCCCTTTTAAAATAACTGAACGTGTCGATGACATTGATTTGTTCAAGTCCCTCTATATCCTTTATGAGATGGTTTTTCCGAATCGGTGCCTTTAACAGGACATCCGCCCGTATGTTTTCATCCTGATTTAATACGTTCGCTAGGGATGTCAGCCAAACAGCTGAACCGTCCATAATATTTAAATCTATGTCTCCATATACCAGTATCCGAAGTTTTCTCATCTGTTCTCACCCTATAGATTGACTTGTTCGTTCAGATCGATGGATCCTTTTTTTCCAGTTCGCACAAAATTATACTTATCACTGCTAAACAGCCTGGCTCCTTTTTTAAACAAACCATCTAACGCCAGTCCTGCCTCCAGCTTCTGCAATAAGGCAGCCATATTTTCTCCCTTTAAAAGCTCTTGGCGGATGACTGCTGTTTCGGGAGCAACCTGATCGACAAACTCATACTCTTTCCCTGTGTTCCGCTCCACGAGGGTGCCGTCCTCATCCGCTTCAAAGTGATTGGCTTTCCCAATGATGTCTGCACCGCTGTATTCAATAGCAATGCCAAGATCCGTGAGATAATGCTCCCCGTAGAAATGGCCAGGATCCATATAGGTCACGTAAGGGCTTGAAACCACTTCTTCCAGCCGCTGATAGTGATCCATATAGCTTAAAACGTAAGAATGAACCGTCTCATTGTTATATTGATTTAAGATCTCGATATATCCGTCAAATAAATCTAAAAAGAGATACAGCTGTTTGTGGCTCCAGGCTTGTTTTTCAAAGGATTCCAAAACCTCGTGAAACTCTGCACGGGAACGGATCACTGAAACCACCGCGATGTCCTGATTCTTTTCCTGAAGGCTGTGGAAGCCTGCGTTCGAAAACAGCTTCATTAACCGGTGCCTGTATGTGTGATGAAGGAAGACCTCCCTGATTCCTTCCAAGGCCGTGGAACGGTAAAAGTCCTCCTCTTCCATTAGGCGCTTCAGGTTCTTTCGAAGGGTTTGATTATCCTCTGAGATGAGGACGATCCCCGGGAAAAATTTCTTCACCCCATATGAGTAGCTGCTTAATATCGGGGTTCCGCATGCCAGTCCTTCAAACACCCTTCTAGAAAACATGGTAGGCGACTCTTTTACGCTGTTCACATTCAGCATCACCTTATAGCCTTTATAGGCCTCTTCAATTTGATCGTACCGAAGGCTTCCCCTGATGCAGTCCTGGAAGCGGTCCGGAAAGCTGAAGGGGGTTTTTTGAAGTTTATTTTTTTCATAATTCCGGTCAAAAATATCCAGGCCGAATTCTGCTGCAATGTCCAGCATATCCTCCATGTCCTGTCTGCGCTCTGCATGGCGGTTGCCGTAATAAGAGCCTGCGAAACAGATTTTCGGGATCCTCTCATCCTTTAGCTTGATCGGATTATGCAGGGAGGGTTCTGCGGAAAACGGCATGGCATATACATGGGTATGCCCCGCTGTTTCCTTGTATCTCGGAATCATATTTTCATCCGTTGTATAGATAAAATCAAAGCGTTTGGCTGTATCAATAAACTTTTCAAAGTGAATCGGGTCTTCCTTATTCCAAAAAATCGTGGGGACACCATTACGTTTGCACCATTTCAGCAGTTCAAACAAAGGCGTCTTGTCTTGGTTATTGTAATGGGCGATTTTGTATTCCCATGCTCCGAAGTTTCCCCTCCAGGCAGATTCCACCATCAGCACATCCGGCTTGTTTTTCGAAAGGATCTCTCCCCAATTCTCAGGCGTAAACGTAATCAGCTGTACCTGTTTTCCAAAGCACGTCATACTGAATTCATCAAAAATGCAGGCCACCTTCATTTGGTCCAGCCTGGTGATGGAATCCTTCTGTTTTGCTGCATTAGGAAGGTAAAGAAACGGGGTATTTTTTTCCTTAATGGCAAAAGTCATTTCCTCCAGGTGAAACACACCGACATTTGAAAGCCTTAAGGCAATTCGGATCTTGCGTGTTTCCTCCTCCGGTGTAAAAAGCACTTGCTGATTCACATCGAATAAACTCGTCTTCATTCTCTTAGTTTGGGAGAATTCGGTAATGACAAGCTGAGCCTCGACATCTCCAATCAGCACACCCTTAACGTTCACTTCAAAGGTTTCATCCGGGAGAATGCTGAATTGATTGGATGGGATTGTATCGGCGTGATAGCTTGTATCCATATAGGAGACGAAATAATCCCCCGGATAATCCACATTAAAATAAAGGCCGCCATCCCTTTCATAGATATAGACATTCTCTGATGGAGCAAACCAATAGTCCTTATCGATAAAATCCGAATTTTGGACAAGGAAAGGCTTCAGATCATGAAAGATCTGCTTTTGAAAGTTTACGAGTTTATATTTAATGCTTCTTAGTAGGTCATTCATCTTTTATGCATCCTCCTAAACCATTTCTTTCTAAAGGCCCAATATTTCTTGGCCAGCCTTCCCAGCTTCGAATTTTTAAGGTTGTTCAGCTGTCTGGCGAGGTCCGCCTCTTTTTTCCTCAGAGCCTCTGCCTGCTCCTCAAGCAGAAAGATTCGATTCTCCAATTCTTCTATTTTTGCTTCGTTATCCTCTATTTCAAGAAAAAGCCGCTCGAATTCCCGCAGCATCATGTAGGTTTCATTTTTAAAGTGAAGATGCTCCCTCGATAATTCCTCATAATCTCGCTCTGGCTTTTGCTGCTTTAGCATTTCAATCAAGTGGCAATGCACCTCCAGTAAGGCAGATATGAAAGCTCATGCCCATGCATAAGCTAGAGTATTTTTCGCTGATATTTTAGGTAAAGGGTATGTTTGCCCAGATTGTTGCATTTTGTACATTGGATGAATGCAAACTTTGTCCATTTTTACGGTATCTTTCCGTCTTCAGTCATTTTATTTTCAATCCTGAACCCTGCGCTGCCTAGATTCATTTATACTAACAGCAACAAAGTTTACGAAAAACTGTTGCCTTATTATACCAATGGAAAAATGGAAGTTTAAGAGAATATACAGAACCTTTACATTTCTTTATGGAATCTTTAGGTTCTTCATTAATTTTTAACAATGAGGCTTGGTCAATGTTTCTTGCTGTAAGCTCAGGGTAAATTTATTTGTAAATGTTCATTGGGGGATAATGCCCCATTCCCGAGTGCCCTCTTCAGACAATATTTTCGAAAAATTTGATTTATTTAAAGGAATTTTGGATTGGACAGCGAACATGTTAAGAAAATGCTCGTATCTTGAAAGGAGAAGTCCTATGGATAGAATCAGTTGTCTTGCGTACCTATTGTTTCAATCTGAAGACGAGAACATCAAGAATGCGGCGATTAAAATGGTTTGCGGAGATTTAACCTTGAAGGAAGCCCGTACTGATGACAGCCTGCTGCCTTACCTTGAAACAGCCGAGCTGGCATGGAAGAAGAAAGCCTTCCAGCAGGAAGAGGTGTGCAGGTTTGTAGAAGAGTTTCTTTATGTGAGCTGACGTACCTGGTGAGATTTGCTTGGGATGGGCTGAACGCCCGTGGACGAATGCCTGTGAGCTGTTGCAGGCATTTTTTTATGTGTTTTTATATGAGCAGTGTTTTTATATGAGCAGTTTTAACCCGTTTGGCATTTATCCGTACATTCATAGTATTTATGGAGATGTTACCGGCATTTTTTTATAAAGTTGTGGTATTTCTTTCGATAATTCATGCATTTCTGGTAAAAGTGGATGCTTTCCCGCAGTAGTGTTTCCAGCCATTCGCTCACGTGGCAGGATGCTGGGCACATCCGTAGTTTGCAACATTTGCTTTGTTTTCTGCAACATTCTCCTCATTCTTTGCAACATTTTTCCGGTTTATCGCAACATTCTTTCCATTCATTGCAGCATTCCTCCCATTCTTTGCAACAATACGCCTTGTAGAACTTCTGCATCCCGCCATTTCCGCGGCCGCCTCCCCTTGCCCATTCACAAACACACGAAAAAACCCCCACTTCACATCGAATTGGGGGCTTCCTTTTTAAAAATTTACCTCTTACAGCATAGATTCTACTGCATTCATGACATCCTCTTCCAGCTTCGCAACCAGCTCCTTGCTGGCTTCTAGGGAATCGGCATTTACACCAAAATAGAATTTCGCTTTTGGCTCCGTGCCAGATGGACGTACGCAGAACCATGAACCATCCTCAAGGAAATACTTCAGGACGTTGGAGGCAGGCAGATCGATAGGAGTCGTTTCGCCTGTTTGGGCATTGGTTCTGATACTTGTTTTATAATCCTCTACAAAAGCAACCTTTAATCCAGCTACCTGCTGAAGCGGGTTTTGGCGGAATTGAGTCAAAATCGACGCGATTTTTTCCGCTCCCTCTTTGCCTTTTAGCGTTAAAGAACGAAGAGATTCTTTAAAGTAGCCGTATTGGTCAAAGATTTCAAGCAAGCCTTCATACAGGGTTTTGCCTTTTGATTTATAGTAAGCTGCTACTTCTGCTGCAAAAACAGCAGACTGAACCGCATCCTTGTCACGGACAAAGTCTCCGATCAGGTAGCCGTAGCTTTCTTCATATCCGAAAAGGAACGTGTGCTCGCCGCTTGTTTCATATTCCTTGATTTTTTCACCGATAAATTTAAATCCGGTTAATGTATCAAGGGTCGGCAAGTCAAAGGACTTGGCAATTTCACGTCCAAGCTCAGAGGTAACGATGGTTTTAATAACAATGCCATTTTCAGGAAGCTTGTTCTGCTCCTTTTTTTGCTTCAATAAATAATGAAGCATCAGGGCACCTGTCTGGTTTCCTGTCAGCACCTGATAATTTCCTTCCGGATCCTTTACAGCCACGCCAAGACGGTCTGTATCCGGATCTGTTGCCAGTAAAATATCCGCACCGATCTTGTCGCCGTATCCAATGGCAAGAGAGAAAGCCTCGTGTTCTTCCGGGTTAGGAGAAGGAACGGTAGAGAAATCGGCATCCGGAAGCTCCTGCTCTTTTACGATGGTCACGTTGCGGAAGCCAAAGTTTTCAAGTCCCTGACGGACAGGAATGTTTCCAGTTCCATGAAGCGGTGTATAGACAATTTTCAGGTCATCTGCCACAGATTCGATGATTTCAGCATTTTGGCGAAGCTCCAATAAAGACTTCTGATATGCTTGATCAACCTTGTCGCCAATGTACACAAGAAGGTCTTTATCAAGAAGCTCCTTTTCATCTGCTGCTTCAATTGTTAATTCATTTTCTACTGCATTCACATATTCAATTAGTTCATCTGCCATTTTCGGAGGAAGCTGGCCTCCGTCCGGTCCATACACTTTAAAGCCATTATATTCCTTAGGGTTATGGCTTGCCGTGATTACAACCCCTGCAAATGCATGCAAGTAGCGTACTGCAAACGATAGAAGCGGTGTTGGATGCAATGTATCAAACAGATATGCTTGAATGCCATGCTGGCCTACGGTTTTTGCTACCTCAAGCGCAAATTCCGGTGATTGGTGCCTGGAATCATAAGCGATGGCTACACCTCTGGTTATGGCTTCTGTTCCCTGTTCTACTATGTAGTCTGCTAAACCTTTTGATGCTTTGCGCACCATATATATATTCATTCGGTTAGTACCAACGCCGAGCTCCCCGCGCATGCCGCCTGTCCCGAATTCAAGGCTCTTATAAAATCTGTCCTCGAGCTCCTTTTCATTGCCTTCATGCTGGCTGAGTTCCGTTTTCAAGGATCCTTCTAGTTCAGTGAAGCTTGTCCATTTCTGATATTCAGTCTTCCAGTTCATTTGAGACTCCCCCTCTTGTTGGTTGGTCACCTATTTTATCATGAAATACTAAACTTATTATGAAAAATTTCGACTTAATAATCAACACTTATTTAAAACGCTTTAGCACATTACCACTGTAATGCACTGAGGGTCAGACCCCTTTAGGGGACTAAAGGGGTCTGACCCATGCCGTTTTAGAAGCTGCTTTTTCGGTTGACGAGTTTGGTGGAGATGTAGACTTTTTTGGCAATGATTCGTCCGCCGATCCTTTCAAGCAGCGTATCCACGGCTGTTTCACCCATGAGTTCTGTGTATACTCTTATCGTACTTAAAGCTGGATAGACATATTTGGAAATGCTGATATCATTTACACCAATGATATTGACACGGTCCGGCACTGCAATGCCTGCTTCAAGAAGGGCGCGAAGGCAGCCGACCGCAATCGAATCATTCGCGGCAAAGAAAGCCGTCGGCAGCTGACTTCCATGCTCCTTGATGGCCCGTACCATTAAATCATGCCCGCTTTGAACGGAGAATTCTCCGACATACATAAAATCTTCATTTAATAAATTGTGCTGAGCCATGTATTGCTTGAAGGTCAGCTCGCGTTTGTCTTCAATCTCAGCCGTTTGATCCTTAAACACCTCGCGACCGCCAATGTAGCCAATGCTTGTATGCCCCTTTTCCAGGAATCGGTTCAGCACCTTAGTCGTCGCTTTTTCAAAATCAATCACCACCGAGTCGAAGTGGTCTTCCTCCGGAGAAGAATCCACAAACACAATGTTTTGGGTAATAGCCAGCAGCTCCTCCACCTGTTTTGAGCTGAATTTCCCCACTGCTACAATTCCTTGGATATCCTCCTGCTTCATTTCCTCAATGTTATTTTGGAAATACTTTGTTACCTGAATATCATGATGCTTGCAGCGGTTTTCCACTCCCAGCCGGATAGACATGTAGTAGAGGTCATCCAGCTCCTCCTTCTCTGTATACCAGTGAATTAACGCAATTCGCGCAGTTTCGGATTTGCGTGCCGCCTTTTTTTTATACGAAAGCGCCTCTGCTGCTTCAAAGATTTTCTTTTTGGTTTCATCGCTCACAGACAGCGTTGCATCATAATTCAATACGCGTGAAACGGTTGCGATGGAAACACCTGCTTTTTCCGCTATATCTTTAATTGTGGCCATCTTCTGCTGCTCCCAACTATTGTACCCCAAAGGTATATTTCGTAATTGTACGATATTTAGAATTTTTTTCAAGAATGATAGAAGGGAATTCAGGATGATGGATAGCATCCGGCAGGCCCTGTGTTTCCAGGCAAACACCTAAATACGGACGGGTCTCCGCTCCCCGAATCGTAAACGGACCGGAAAGCTGGTTGCTGGTATACACCACAACACACGGCTGGTCGGTTTCCACAACAAGAACGCGGCCGCTCTCACGATCAAGAAGGGCAGCATTTCCACTCTCACCCTGTTCAAACAGGAATGGATGATCATACCCATGCCCAGCAAGAAGATTCTGCGGATGTTCAGACCCCACTCCATCTATTATTTCCCTTCCTTTTCGAAAATCAAACGGGGTGCCTTCCACTTCCAGGCTCCTGCCTGTCGGAAGCAGCTGGCCGTCAAGCTCAAGGAAACGATCGCTATTTAATGTCAGCACATGATTTTTACAATCTCTCCTTATCTCACCGCTCAGGTTAAAATAGGAGTGATTCGTCAAGTTAAGGATCGTTTTCTGATCAGACTCTCCTTCATAGGAAATAATCAATTCATTTTCAGCGGTTAGCTCATAGATGACTTGGACTGCAAGATTTCCTGGGTAGCCCTCGTCTCCATCCGGGCTTAAGAAGGAGAAACGGACCCCTGCCGACTGTTCCTTTGTAAAAGGCTCCGCTTTCCACAGAACATGGCTGAACCCTTTTTCTCCGCCATGCAAATGGTTGCCATTTTCATTTTGATCAAGTGTATATTCCTTCCCGTCCAGCTCAAAGCTTCCCCCTTTAATCCTCCCTGCTACACGGCCTACCACCGCACCGAAATAAGGAGACCACTCGAGATAATCCTCCATGCTGTCAAATCCGAGAACCACATTTTCTGCCTTCCCGGAACGGTCTGGTGCAAGAATTTCCGTAATGATACAGCCGTAATCCAGGCATGTAACGGACAGGCCCTTCTCGTTTGTAATGGTATAGGCGGTTATGCTGTTATTTTCGACTTTCCCAAATTCTCTTTGTTCCACTTTCATGGCTCGTTAACTCCCTTCTCCTTAAATAGTTGTTATGTAAAAGAAATACAGCAGCATTCCAGGCTATAAAACCATAATGAAAATCCGGCAGCTGAAACCTGGATTTGCCCAGAGGCTGTATTGGTTAAAGGCTACTTTTCGAAAACATTCATTCACGACGTTAGAAGTAAAACGTTTACGAAAAATGCCGCAAAAATACGGTGGAACCCTTTGTACGAGCTCCAATCCCATGCGAAAACAGCTTTTTTACTCACCCTTTAAAAAATCCGGAATAAGCATTCTCCTATTCCGGATTCTAAAGTCCTTATGCAAACTGCTGGATAAATCGTTTAAACGCAAGCTTCCCTTCTTCATTCCGCTTATACACACCGGCATCCTCAAGGACTCTTAAAAACTTTCTTCCTACTTCCGTGCGGATAATGCCTTCAGCGGTTTCAGAAGACAGCTGGTTTTCATAGATTTTCTTTATTGATTCAGCCCATGGCTGATGATAGGCCTTGATGTCGTTTTCTTCATCGAGCACAAATTTTCGGACTTCCTCAAGCTCTTCCCTAAGCCGTGCAGGCAAGACCGCCAGTCCCATCACTTCAATCAGCCCGATGTTCTCTTTTTTAATATGATGGACATCCGCATGAGGGTGAAAAATACCAAGCGGATGCTCCTCGCTGGTCCGGTTGTTCCGGAGAACCAGGTCCATTTCAAAATGTCCGTTTGAAAATCTGGCAATCGGTGTGATCGTATTGTGGGGATTTCCTTCAGATTCAGCCAATATCCCTGCCGTAGGATCCGAATAGCCTCTCCACTCTGCCAGAATATCTGCGGAAGCTTCTGTCAGCTCATCAGGATTTTTACTTCGCAGCCGAATCACAGACATCGGCCATTTCACAACAGAACAGTGGATATCCGGATAGTTCTTCATCGTAAAAGTCCAGTCATCCTCTGCTTTCGCCATCGCAAATTCGTAGTGTCCGCCCTGGTAATGGTCATGCGATAAAATGGAGCCTCCTACTATCGGAAGATCCGCATTCGACCCAAGAAAATAGTGTGGAAACTGTTTGACAAAAGAGAGCAGCCTCGAAAAAGTGTCAGGGCTGATTTTCATATCCGTATGCTGTTCGCACAGTACAATACAATGCTCATTGTAATAAATATACGGAGAATATTGAAGATACCAATTTTGCCCTTGTAAATAAACGCGGATCATCCGGTGGCTTGAACGGGCCGGGTGCCCGATCCTTCCCTCATAGCCTTCGTTTTCAATGCATAATAAACACTTTGGATATCCGGACTTTTTTGGAGCTGCCTTTTCACGGGCAATGGCCTTCGGATCCTTTTCCGGTTTCGACAGATTAATAGTAATATCTAAATCCCCATATTCTGTTGGTGCCTTATATTCTATATTTTTGCGTATCCTGTGCATTTGAATATACTGGCTGTTCTGGCTCAATTGGTAAAAGTAACGGGTAGCCGTTTCCGGACTGTCCTGATACTTCTGGTAAAAAGCTTGATTGATAACGGAAGGACGCGCCACAAAGCAGCTCATGATTTTACTTGAAAGAATTTCTTTTTCATCAAAAAGATCCTCAATGAGGCCCTTGCCTGCTGCATAGGAAGTCAGAAAATCGAGCAGCTCGTGAACCTCATTCTGTAAATCCGCTTCAATTGCTTCCGGAAATTCCTCCAGCTCTAAAAGCGCCAAAATTTGATTTCTTGCATAAATCTGGTCTTCTTTTTCGATTAATCCAGCTGACAATGCATGGTTGATCAATTCTTGGATGGCTTCGTTTACGCTCAAAATCCTTCACCCTCTATCGTTATAGCCATTTGGATGGTTCTGATGCCAGTTCCACGCATCCTCAATAATGCGGTGAATGGATGTTTTTTCCGGGTTCCATCCCAATACAGATTTTGCTTTTTCAGAAGAAGCAATGAGTGTGCTCGGGTCGCCTGCACGCCTTTCTCCCATTTTTACCGTAATGTCTTTCCCCGTTACCGCTCTTGCTGTCTCTACGATCTCTTTCACGGAAAATCCCTGGCTGCTGCCAAGATTGAAGACATTGCTCGAACCGCCGGCTTGCAGATACTTAAGAGCAAGAATATGGGCGGCAATTAAATCCTCGACATGAATGTAATCACGGATACATGTACCGTCTTTTGTATCATAGTCTTCACCAAAGATTGTTATGGCTTCGCGCTTTCCTAGTGCTGTTTCCAATACCACTGGAATTAAATGCGTTTCAGGGTCATGGTCCTCCCCAATTTCACCTGTGCTTCTTGCTCCCGCTACATTAAAATAACGAAGGGAAACGAATTGAATACCGTAGGCTTTTTCACACCACTTCATCATTTTTTCCATCGCAAGCTTAGTTTCGCCGTACGTATTCGTCGGCATCGTCGGCATTTCTTCTGTGATTGGCACCACCTCAGGCTCTCCGTAGGTTGCAGCGGTAGAAGAGAAGACAATATGCTTCACGCCGAATTCCTTCATCATTTCTAATACAACCTGTGTTCCAAACACATTGTTATCAAAATATTTCAAAGGCTCGATCATCGACTCGCCTACTAAGGAATTAGCCGCAAAGTGAATGATGGCTTCAATGTTTTCTTTTTGGAAAACGCTTCGCATAAAGTCTCTGTCTTTAATATCCCCCTGATAAAACGCTGCATCAGGATGAATGGCTTCCCGGTGGCCTGTTTGTAAATTATCGATCACAACCACTTTATACTGCTGGTCAATCAGTTGATATACTGCATGGGAGCCGATGTATCCTGCTCCTCCTAATACTAAAATACTCATAATACCGCCTCCAATTTCACTTCATGTGCTCCATTGCCGATACTGGCTACATAAAAATCAGCCTCATAGCCAACTGCATCTTTATAGGCTTTTCCTACATTGGCAATAAAAGCCTCAACTTTTTCATTTTCTACAATCGCAATGGCGCATCCTCCAAAGCCTGCACCGGTCATGCGTGCACCCAGCACACCCGCCTGATTCCAGGCAGCCTCAACAAGTGTATCCAATTCCTTCCCTGTGACTTCATAGTCTTCCTTCAAGGATTGATGGGACTGGTTCATGAGCTTGCCAAATACGTCAATATCGCCGGCTTTTAATGCTTTCAGTGCCTTAATGGTCCTGGCATTTTCGGAAACCGCATGCTTTGCACGCTTATAAATGGTTTTATTTGAAAGGAGCGCCCGATTTTCCTCCAGCTCTTTTTCTGATAAATCGCCTAAGGATTGAATAGAAAGCTTGGTTTGCAGCTGCTTAAGTGCTTCCTCGCATTCCGCTCTTCTTTCATTATACTTTGAATCCGCAAGCTCACGGCGTTTATTCGTGTTCATGATAAGAATATGGTGATTTTCCAAGTGAATTGGCGCATATTCATATTCAAGTGTACTGCAATCCAGAAGAATTCCGAAATCCTTTTTTCCCATTCCGATTGCAAATTGGTCCATGATTCCGCTATTTACGCCAATAAATTCATTTTCAACCCGCTGGCCGATTTTCACCAGCTCCACGCGCGGAACCTCTAATCCAAATAAGCCTTCTAACACCACTCCTGTTAAAAGCTCAATAGAGGCGGAAGAGGATAATCCGGCTCCATTCGGAATGTTGCCGTAAATCAGGCAGTCAAAACCGCCAGAAACTGAATATCCCGCCTCTTTAACAAACTTAATCATCCCTTTTGGATAATTCGCCCAATCATGTGCGCGGTCATATTCCAGTTCATCTAAAGAAAATTGGATGATTCCTTTATCCTCGAAATTGAGTGAGTAAAGCCGAACCAGCTGATCCTCGCGCTGACGGACATACGCATAGGTGCCATAGGTAATGGCACAAGGAAAAACGTGCCCGCCGTTATAGTCCGTGTGCTCTCCGATCAAATTAATGCGTCCCGGCGAGAAAAAGACTCGGTCAGGAGATTCTCTGAATTGCTGTTTAAAAGCAGCTGAAAGCTTTTCTATATTCATCGCGATACCTCCAATTATACTGAACAATACTTTACATTCGTTTAAAGGCTGCCAGGACGTTGGGTATGTATATACCATGCCCTAAAAGTCTTAACATTCTTTTAAAATCATTGTTTTAGTCTCTGATTCGTTCCATTACCCGCTTTTACCGCAGGTTCTGTTAAAGGTTTTTCATTACTTTTCTGCTAATTTTGTATAAGGCTCTTTTCATAAACTTTGTTGCTAATTGTATAAATGAATCTAGGTTACACAGGTATCAGTCTTGAAAAACAAATGATTAGACGAAAAGATGCCACGATGCCTCACTTATTACGGATTTAACACGTTTGCGAAAAGCAACAATCAATGCGAAAACAGCCTGTATAAAAACATGTACATATCGTACAGAGTGCCACAAAGATTTAATATGATTGATTGTATGGATAGTGACAAGCTATACGAAGACTGACTTAGAAAAAAATCGTTAAATAAAGCGTTTACAACATTATTGTATTATTGGAAGTAAAAAAGGTCAATGATTTTACTAATAATTTTACTAATTTTTAGTTCAAGAAAAAGCGAGGTATTCTAAAGGGGAATGTACAGGTCTTTCGGAACGCTGTTTTCACGTCCAAATACCCATTCATTGTAATGAAAGAAATGAAAGCTTTAAAAAGGGAGAGGAAAGGATCGCTTTCTTCCCTTCCTCTTCTAGCATATTTATATTTTTTTCAGCACATGACCGCTGCCAATCTCAAAGAAAATGGATTCATACGGTTTAAGCTCATGTCCTTCAAAGGATTCAGGGTATCCATTATGGTTTACTGCCACAAGATACTGCTGATTCTTTGTCTGTCTTTTTACCGCTTCCACACCAGGGCTTGTTTTCATGGTATCCAACTGGACTAACATGGCAATGTCTTCTGCCATCCTGTGCAGAATCTCCTGTTCAACACCTGCTCCAATATAATAGGCTTTGCCTTTTCCAAAGGAATTGACAGTAATGGCTGCAAACTCTTTGTAGAAAGAATCATCATAACGATACAGAGCTTCCGCTGTGGTTGGACGGATTAAATCCCGCCAAATGGAAGCATTCCCCATATGGCCTTCTTTTGAAATAATCGGGGCAGATTGGCCTTCATGCAGGGATTCCGCTTCCTCCACCTCCAGACCAAGCAGGCCGGAAAGCGGACCCGGAATCATTTCACCGAGCAGCAGATTATTGTTTTTATCTTTCACTCCTGCACGATAGGAAAAGATCACCACACCGCCCTGCTCCGTAAACTCTTCCAGCCTTTTGGCAAGCTCTGGGTCTGTCACTTTTAAGATTGGCACAACGATGACCTTATAGCCGGAAAAATCCCAATCATGGCGAATCACATCAATATTGACATTCAACCGGTAAAAAGGCTCGTACAGCCGTACCGCTTCCTCGGAAAAATGGATCAGCGGATTTTCCCGCTGGATTCTCCAAGACCAAATATTATCGAAATCATATAAAAGAGCCACATCCGCCTTTAGCGGAGAATTGAACAGCTCCTCATAGTTTTGAATATGATGGAAAAATTCCTGTACTTCTTTGTATTTTCTTGTAATCCGGTCATTCGCATCCAATATGCCCAGGCAATATTGTTCAGCCCCTCTATTCATGCCTCTCCAGCGGAAGAACAGCATATTGCTGCAGCCATGGGCAAAGGCATGGTAAGCCCAGTTCTTGGCCTGATTTGGGCGGGGCAGATACCCGATAATGTCATGACCCTGCGCTCCCATCAGCTCTTCCACAATCCAGAAGTTTTCCCTTTTCAGCCCGCGGACAAAATCCAGTGTCAAGGATAGTTGTGCAGGGGATACCGGTTCCTTTAAGCCGCCCCAAACAGGGTAGTTGTCATAGGATACAAAATCGAGATCCCTTGAAAATTCATTGTGATCAAACCATTTTCCAAAAAAGCCGCCTGGCAGATTCGTTGTCACCGTTTGATGCGAGCCTTTTAACTTCCTGACAAGCTCTATCTGTTTAAGCGCATATCGGCTTAAGGACAAGGAACGGAAACGAGCCCAGTCCAGCAATAAGACTGGATTATGCACGGTAATGGTTGTTTTTGGAACAGGGATTTCCTCAAAGCTATTATAGGTTTGTCCCCAAAAGATGGTTCCCCAAGTTTCGTTCAGTGCGTCAATCGATTGGTATTTTTCCTCGAGAAACTCTTGGAAGCCCTTATGGCAATCAGGGCAATGGCACAAATCGCTGCCTTCGTGCCCGAGCTCATTGTCAATCTGCCAGGAAACAATAGCTTCCTCGTCACGGTAATGCTCAACAAGCTTTTCGACGATTCGTAAGGACAGCTCATTATACACAACCGAATTATAGCAGTATTGTCTTCTGCCGCCGAAGCTGAGCCTTTGTCCATTTTCATCCTCTATGAAAATGGAAGGGTACTTTTTGGCAAGCCAGGCTGGAAAGGTAGCGGTCGGGGTTCCGAACATGATATGGATGCCGTATTCTTTTATTTTTCTGATTGCTGCATCAAAGAAGGAGAAATCAAATTCGCCCTCCTGCTTCTCCATCAGGTGCCAGGCAAATTCCCCTATGCGCACCATGTTGACACCCATTTCCTTCATTCTTTTTAAATCATGATCCATTATTTCTAGATCCCAGTGTTCGGGATAGTAATCTACACCTAAGTACATATTTATCACCTGATCTTTTTATTTTATGGTTGTTCATGCTGCTTTGGCAGGGGGAAGGCAGTGTTTTCTGCTTCAATCAACTTTGGTTTCAGTCCTTACTTCAGGCTCTAATGAGTTATGGGGAAGTGCTCCGGTCACCCTGCTGGTTGATCTCCACTTCAGACTTGCTTTCTGTAGACGGTTGTTGAGCTGCCTCGTGCACGCTCTTGCATACTCTCCACAAACTCGTGTTCCCGTAGGAGTCTCTTACCTTTCGCTTCAATCAACTTTGGTTTTCATTCTACTTCAAGCTTTAACTTAGTTATTGATAGTGCCCTGGTCGTCCTGCTGGTTGATTTGTGCTACAGGCACTCCCTTTCCGCGGGGCGATTGTGGAGCCTCCTCGTCTCTGCGCTCCTGCGGGGTCTCCACAAACTCGCTGATCCCGCTGGAGTCTCGTGCCTTTCGCTTCAATCAACTATAGTTTCAGTTCTCCTTAAGGCTTTATCCAAAAAAATGGATAATGCCCTGATCATCCTGCTGGTTCGCTTCATCCCGAATTAGGGCTTTAGCAGGAACCATTGGCTGCGCTTTGATTTCTCCTGCTGCATTTGCTTTCCGCGGGCCGGGATCAAAAGCATTCTATTCGGTAACAGCCTTAAGATAAAACACTTCGGATTGGAAATCTCCGCCGCGGGCCGCCTGCTGCCTGTTTACACCATTGAATTCAACAGGAAGCTGGATGCCGACTGCCATTAGCTCATCTCCGTAAAACCGGCGTTCCATTCCTTCAATTTCATACTCTACAGAAGGGTTAAGCCCCTTTAAAGGCATTGTTTGGTGTTTTTTTACACTTGGTTCTGCCAGCACTTTGTACCAGCCTGCCAGTGCTTCTTTATGATCCTTGCTGACCACCATCCACGCCGTTTCATTTTTTTCGAACGGACTGGACAGGCGGTAAAAATCGCCCGTGCGGATCAGCTTTCTATGTTCTTTATAATAGGCTACCTGCTCCTTAATCGATGATTTTTCTTCATCCGATAGCTCCAGAGGATTCAGCTCATAGCCAAATGTGCCAAAGTAAGCTGTATTCGCTCTCGTCCTGAGCGGGGTCACCCTTAAGGTTTGGTGATTGGGCACAGCGGAAACATGCGAGCCCATGCTGTAAAGAGGGTAAACGAGCGACGTTCCGTATTGGATTTTTAAACGCTCAACCGCATCGGTATCATCGCTTGTCCATGCCTGAGGGGCATAGTAAAGCAATCCCGGATCGAAGCGTCCGCCCCCGCCCGCGCAGGATTCAAACAGCACCTCAGGAAACTCGGTTGTTAAGCGCTCATACAAAGCATACACACCCAGGATGTATCGGTGGAAAAATTCCCCCTGCTGATCTGCAGCCAGATGTGACGAAAAGGCCTCCGTAATGTTCCGGTTCATATCCCATTTTATATACGACAGTCCTGTTTTTTTGATAATGTCTTCCATTTTCCCATAAATATACTCGACAATTTCCGATCTTGAAAAATCCAAGACGAGCTGATTTCTTCCAAGTGTAGCATGCCTATCCGGCACACCTACAGCCCAGTCCGGATGCTCTTTAAAAAGCTCACTCATAGGGGAAATCATTTCCGGCTCAAACCAAAGCCCAAATTTTAACCCGATCGACTTTATTTTCTCTGCCACACTTTCAATTCCATTCGGCAGCTTATGTAAATCCACTGTCCAATCTCCAAGTGATGTGGTATCATCGTTTCGTTTTCCAAACCAGCCATCGTCAAGGACAAACAGTTCAATGCCCAGATCTTTCGCCTGCTTGGCGATTTCGACAAGCTTTTCTTCATTAAAATCAAAATAGGTGGCTTCCCAGTTGTTGATCAAAATGGGGCGGTTCTGCTTTTTCCACTTCCCTCTGATCAAATGGTCACGGTACAAATTGTGAAACGCATGGCTCATGCCGTTTAAACCTTTATCTGAATAAACCATTACGGCCTCAGGCGATTGAAAACGCTCATTCTGCCCAAGCTTCCATTCAAAGCCGAATGGATGGATTCCCATCATCACCCGGGAGGTGTCATAATGGTCCACCTCAACCTGAGCCAGAAAGTTTGAGCTATAAACAAAATTAAATCCAAACACTTCCCCTTCATGCTCTGTTGCATCCGGCCTTTTTAATGCCATGAAAGGGTTGTGGTGATGGGAGCTTGCGCCTCTTAAACTGGAAACCGATTGAATCCCTGCTTCCAGTTTCCTTTCCTTTATATATCTTTCCCGCGACCAAGCGCCCGCCAGATGTAAAAAATCAAAGTTCTTATCCGGAAAATCAAGGGATGCAGCCATTAATCTTTCGACAGCGATGGCTTTAGTCCCATGATTGGTAATGGCAGCATTTCTTGTAATGGCCGGGATATCCCTGAAAATTGTATAGCTTAAGCAAAGCTCTGCGTTCAAGTGTGCATCCTTTAAGATTATTTGCAGGGTTTCTGCCTCTTCCTCCGCTTCCGTATAGGTGGCAGGAAGTCCGTCAAGCTTTGGTTTTCCCTTTAAAACTCTGTAGGAATCAAAGGTGAAGCTGGAAATGCGGCTGCCATTTTTTCCGCGGATACTGATGGCCGGCTCCCGAAAGTCCGAGGTCCCGTATGCAGGATATTCCTGCCTGATGGTTTCGAGTGAAAAGGCAGGATCCTCCTCGTATATATGGCAGCTGTTCGCAGCCGGCACATCGTAGATCTGTAAATGAGAAAAATCCTCCCGGTGCCTTAACGCCTTTCCATAATAAAGATGGCCGAGCTGGCCGTTTTTCATCACATGAAAAATATAGCTCACTTGACCATTCGTTAAATGAAATTGCTGCTTCTCTTCATTTATATAAATAAGCATATCCATCATACTCCTCCCTAGCCTAGATTGGGCTCTGCAGCCAATGAAATAGTAGTCGTCCGGTTTCCTTCAAGCTCAAGAACCACCAGTTCATTTTTCCCTTTTTTCAATAAAGGTCCCGGAAGGTAAAGGGTCGCCTGAGGACCGACAGACCAATATCTCCCTAAGTTGAATCCATTGATAAACACATTGCCCTTTGTCCATCCATCCAGCTGCACGAACGTGTCTGGTGCTGCATCTTCCTGTATTTCAAGAATTCCTCTGAAAAATTTGGGATAGCGGTTCTCCTTTTGATTCTTAAACAATACAGGGAGCCTATCAAGCTCTATGGCCGTCATTTCCCAATCGAAAACATACTTATTATTAATCCATAGGTTTCCGGCCATTCCCTTTGAATCCTTCAGGTTTTTTCCGTAATTCACTCTTCCCATATTTTCAACAAGGATTTCAAGCGAATTGATTTCTTGCGGGAAGTCAAGCATGACAAACTTGTTCTCATCTCTGCGGCTGACCGTTTTTTGATAGTGCCTGTTAACATAGATAAACGCGCGGTCACGTACCGGTGTGATGTCCATTTCAAAGCGTCCTTTTCCATCAATCGTTGTTTTGTAAAGGGTAAAGCCATAGCTTTGATCGAGCTGCTCCATCGTCAGTGGATAAGGAGACCTGACCGTTTTTCCTATAGCAGGAAGCGTGTCGAATAAGCTGATGGATTCCGTTAATTCAACTGTTCCATATGCTTTTTTAGGGGACGTGGCAGGCATTTTCGTTTCCTGCCTCTTCGCATACTTTGCCAATACCTTTTTTACCATTTCATATTTAGGGGTAATGTCCCCTGATTCCGATAAAAGCGAATCATAGTCATAGCTGGTAATGGTCGGCGTATAGGTTTCATAATGGTTGGCTCCGTTATAGAAGGCAAAATTGGTGCCGCCATGGAACATATAAAAATTTACGGATGCCCCCATTTCAAGCATCTGCTCCAGTGTATCGGCAACATCCTTTCCGTCACGGACATGATGCTCCCCCGTCCAGTGGTCAAACCAGCCGTCCCAAAACTCCATGCACATCAGCGGGCGCCCAGGCTGAAAGGCTTTCAGCTTTTGAAAAGCCTCATCAGGACGCGAGCCGAAATTCACAGTTGCCAGAACATCTGGAAGAGAACCGTCCGCAAGCATATCCGGGCCGTCCGAGGTGAAAAGGAGAACATCGACACCCCTTTTTTGTAAGGCATCCCTTAAAAAGGCAAGATACGTCTTATCATTTCCATACCCGCCGTACTCATTTTCAATTTGGACGGCAAGAACCGGACCGCCGTTTGTGGACAGAAGCGGCTTTATTCGCGGAATCAATTCATCATAATACTCTTCGATATGCTGTAAAAAGGCAGGATGGGAACAGCGGAGCTCGATGTCCTTTTCCTTGAGAAGCCAGGCAGGAAGACCGCCGAACTCCCATTCTGCACAAATATAAGGAGATGGCCTCAAAATAACATAAAGGCCCAGGCTTTCAGCAAGGCGGACAAAGGCTTCCAGATCCGCTATCCCAGTGAAATGGAATTGTCCTTTTTTAGGCTCATGAAGATTCCATGGTATATAGGTTTCGACTGTATTTAAGCCGCAATGCTTCAGCTTAAGAAGGCGGTCCTCCCAGTATTCCGGAACGACACGGAAATAATGAATCGCTCCGGAAAGAATTTGAAAAGGCCTGCCGTTTACTACGAATTGATTTCCTTGCACTGTTAGCATGATGTTTCCTCCTATTTAAGGGCACTGCCGAGCATGCCGGAAATGAAGTGCTTTTGTAACGCTAAGAACAGGATAATGATTGGGATTGTGGCAATGGTTACCCCTGTCATTACCTGGCCATAATCGATCACTGATAATCCCATCAGGCTGGAAAGCGCAACCGGGAAGGTGTACATGTCATTGGATGTGGTTGCAACAAGCGGCCACATGAAGTTGTTCCATTGTGACATGAACAGGAAGATCGATGTTGCTGCCAATGCCGGCTTCATTGCTGGCATGACAATGGAAAAGAAGATACGAAATTCTCCAGCTCCATCAAGTCTGGCAGATTCCAACAATTCGGTCGGGAATGCCAGGAAGTTTTGGCGCAGCAGGAAGATGGCGAATGGAAAGCAAAGCTGCGGAACAATCAAAGCAAAATAGGTATTTAATAGATTGAAGTTTGCCATCAGCCTAAAAAGCGGAATGATGGTTGCCTGGTTTGGAATCATCATGGATAAAAGGATAATTGTGAACAAAAGATTCCGCCCTTTAAATTGGAACTTCGCAAAAGCATATGCAGCAAAGGTACAAATAATTAACGACAAGACCAGATAAACACCGGATACGACAAGGGAATTAAACAGGACCCGCCAGATGCCGATGGATTCATTTAAATGGGTTAGATTGGTCATCAGCTGGTTGCCCGGCAAAAGGGTTGGCGGACTGGTGAACATCTTACCCGATTTGTTCGTAGAGCCGACCACCATCCAATAGAATGGAAAGATGGAAATAATGGTGAATACAGCAAGCAGTAAATACATTCCTGCACTTTTCAGGCTGAACTTTTTGCGTTTTTTTACATGAACAGTTTGAATGGGCTTATTGGTTTTATTTACTTCAACGGTTTGAACTGGGTTCATCCTACTCTTCCCCCGTAACTTTAAATTGTATGAATGTCAGGATTGCCACGAGTATAACGACTACATAGGCAATGGCAGAGGCATATCCAAAATCAAAAAATTTAAATCCATTTTCATAGATATAGAGTCCGAGTGATTTTGTGGCATCAGCCGGACCGCCTTTTGTTAAGTTGAACGGTTCATCGAACAGCTGCAGCGTCCCGATGGTCGATAGAATAGTCGAAAACAAAATAACTGGCTTTAGCTGAGGTACGGTAATATACCAGAATTGCTTTACCTTTCCAGCTCCATCAAGGGCTGCCGCTTCATATAGCTCATCAGAAAGATTTTGAAGGGCTGCGAGAAAAATGACCATATTGTATCCCGTCCATCTCCACGTCATAGCAATGATAATAGAGGCTTTCGCCCCAATCGGTGTCGACAGCCAGGAAATCTGGTGTATGCCGAACATCCCCAGCAGATTGTTTATAATACCGTCATCCTGAAGCATGATGAGAAAAAGGATGGAATAGGCTACAAGTGAGGTAACGGCCGGCAAGAAAAATGACACCCGAAAGAACGCTTTCAGCTTCAATAATTGGTTATTGAGAACATTTGCCAGAATGAGTGCAAGAATGATCATAACGGGAACTTGAATGATAAAGATGATGAATGTATTTTCAAGTGCTTTCCAGAAAATTTCATCATGAATGAGGCGCTTGTAATTGTCCAGGCCGGCAAACACATAGGTGCCGGATACGGATTTTTGAAAGCTCAGTATAAATGAAGATACGATTGGATAAACCGTAAAGACAGCAAACAAAAGTATGGCGGGGGCCAGCAGTATATATGGAAAAGATTTATTTCTATTCATTGGGTTCTCCACCTTTTTAATAAACGGGTTGAACGAAAGCTGTTCAACCCGCCGTATCCTAGATTATTTGGAAATTCGATTTTCAAGACGGCTTTTAGCATCTTCCAGTGCTTTCGTTATATCTGTTCCGTTTGCGATTTGCGATTGGGCTTTCACTGCTTCATCCTTTGCAACCGCATAATTGGTTGTATAGTTGACACTTGGAATGTTCTTCATTTCATCCGAGAACAGCTTCCAGATTGGCTGGCTGGCAAAATACGGGTCTGGTGATGTAAACATCTTGTCGCCATACACGGTATTTAAGGATGGCAGCAATCCGCCTTTCATTGCTGTCAGCTGTACATCATTTGATGTAGAGAAGAATTTCAGGAACTTATAAGCAAGATCAACATTTTTACTGTTTGATAGAATCGTATAATCACTGCCGCCGCTGTTTGCTGCATGATTACCGTCTGCAGTGAAGGCAGGCATTGGGAAGACTCCCCATTTTCCTTTTAAGTTTGCAGCCTGTTGTTCAAGTGATCCGGCAAGCCAAGCTCCTGTTGGAACCGCTGCCACTTTTCCTTGAGAAATGGCCCCAATCCAGGCATCCCAGCCGGAGGTATTTTTCACAAGCCCTGCATCCTTCAGTTTCTTTTGAACTTCCATTGCTTTTTTAGAGGCATCGGAAGTAAAGTCAATATTTCCGGATTTGTCAAAATAGAAATCGCCCTGCTGGTTGAGCATGATACGGTAAAGTCCGTCATCCCCATTTAAATCCAATCCTACTAGATCAACGCCAAGTTTTTGTTTGATGGTTTTACCTGCATTGATAAAGTCATCCCATGTTTTGATAGAGTTTGGATCAATACCGGCCTTTTTAAAGTAATCCGTACGGTAGAATACGCCAGTCGGGCCGCCATCAAATGGGAATCCATACATTTTTCCGTCTTTCGTTAATAAATCTGTTTTATAGCTTGGGAATTTTGACTTTTCGCTGTCAAATCCTTTGTCAGAAACATTGACAAACGCTTTTGGAAAAGCATTCAGATACCCCTGAATATGATCATCTTCAACTAAAACGATATCCGGCAGACCTTGGCCGCCAGCCTGCAGTCCTGTTGTCAGCTTTTGATAGACATCGTTGTTGCCCATCTCTGTAATGTTAAGCTTGAAGCCAGGATTATTCTTCGCAAATTCCTTTGCAGCCTCTTTAAGAACCGGAACGTTAACATTCCATGCCCAGGCCGTTAATTCTTTCTTGTTGCCGGAGCCGTTTCCAGAGGAGCCGCTGCATGCGGACAATGCAATTACTAAAGCAAATAGTAAACTAGCAATTCCCCAAAACTTTTTCATATTTATTACCCTCCACTTTGTTTTAATAGAAAGCGTTTACACTTGTAATCATAATTCTCCCGCAATTTAAAGTCAACTAAATTTTTACTAAAATATTTAATTAAGTATCAAGAATTTTTATAGAAGTACTCTATTATTATTGCTTGTATAATAAAGGGGTTTGAAATGATATTCGAAGAAGGCGTTTGAAAAGGATATTCATGGGAAGGACGAAGAATTCATTTTAAAAAATACTATTTTAGTAAAAAATAAGTAAATTTATTCGGTAAACTAAGTAAAAACCGAGGATGCTTTCGCACTTTAAAGCGAAGAAGGGGTCAGACCCCTTCTTCGCTTTAGTGCATTAAAGATAGCAGCCTGTACCCCTTTTTATTATTCGATTTGATAGATAAGAGCATGGTAGGGTTCCAGTGCTAAGCCTTTAGCATTTTCCGCCTGTACATGTGGATAATTGGTGAGGATCACTTCTTTGAATGCATATGCAAGTTCGTCCGGCAGTGCCGCTTCTGCTTTCTCCTCAGAAACGTTTAGCAGCACCAGCCATTTTTTATCTCCCAGCTGTCGAGTATAAGCGTAAATTTGTTTATGTTCCTCCAGAAAGGTTTCATAGTCTCCGTACACCATCACTTCATGTTCTTTGCGAAGCTCAATCAGCTTTTTGTAATAATAATAGACAGAACCAGAATCCTCTAACACCTTTGCAGCATTAATTTCCGTATAATTCGGGTTGACCTTAATCCACGGACTGCCGCTTGTAAATCCGGCATTCTCCGAATCATCCCATTGCATCGGGGTTCTGGAATTGTCCCTGCTTAAATGCAGCAGACTTTCAAAAACCTCCTGCGGGTCTCTGCCCTTTTCTATTTCTTCTTTGAACTTATTTTTCATGGCAATATCATTGTAATCCTCAATGGAAGGAAAACGGACGCCCGTCATGCCAAGCTCCTCCCCCTGATAAATATACGGCATGCCTGGCAGTGTATGCAGAAGCGTAGCAAACAGCTTTGCCGACTCCACACGAAAGACAGTGTCATTTCCAAAGCGGGTGACAAGACGCGTATGGTCGTGATTGTTCAAAAACTGTGAATTCCAGCCTTTTCCCCACATTCCTTCATACCAGCGCTTTTGTATTTCTTTAAAACGCTTCATATCCCAGTGGGCCATGTAATCGCAAACCTCGAAATGAAAAAGAGTATCCAGTTCGCCGCGGTCTTCTCCAACATACAATACACCATCTTCCGGATTTACAAACGGTATTTCCCCAACCGTAAACACATCATAATGCTTTAACACTTTTTCATGCATTTCATGGAGGTATTCATGGATACCGGGATTGTTCCCCAAATATGAAATATCCTCTGGCGTTTCGGAATCAGGGAATCCATCCTGTTTTGCCAGCAGATTAATAACGTCCATGCGAAAGCCGTCTATGCCTTTATCGAGCCAGAATTTCATCATGCGGTAGATTTCTTCTCTTACTTTGGGATTTGCCCAGTTTAAATCAGGCTGTTCCACTGCGAATGAATGGAAGTAGTACTCCTCGGTTTTCGGATCAAATTCCCAGGTAGACGGGGTAAAATACGAACGCCAATTATTCTTCGTCCTTCTCCAAATATAGTAATCTCTCTTTGGATTGTCCTTTGAAGACTTTGATTCTATGAACCATGGATGCTGATTGGAGGTATGATTGACGACCAAATCCATAATCAGCTTCATGCCGCGATCATGCACTTCTTTTAAAAGCTGCTCGAAGGTATCCATTGTTCCCGCCTTTGGCATAATGGAGCGATAATCAGAAATATCATATCCATTGTCCACATCCGGAGATCCATAGCAGGGATTGAGCCAAATAATGTCAACACCAAGACCCTTGATATAATCCAGTTTCTGGATTACGCCTTCTAAATCTCCATAGCCGTCCCCGTCCGTATCGTAAAAGCTTCGCCAATACACCTGGTACACCACTGATTCTTTCCACCATGTTTTCTTCATTTCTGTCCTCCCCTTTGTCGTTGGTTTGCCTATAGTACTATCGCAATCCCCTTACTTAGCAATTCAGGCTCTTGCAGTCCATCCCATCCTTAATTTCCTTCCTCTAAACAGCTTGTCCGGCTAGTTGATGTAAAAACTTTATTCATGTAAAGGCTGCTTCTGAACCTTGTCACCCTTTTAACTGAGTCATTGGCAGTGCCCTGATTGTCATGCTGGTTGATTTACACTTCAGGCACTCGCTTTCCGCGGGCAGTTGGGGAGCCTCCTCGTCGCACACTCCTGCGGGGTCTCCCCTAACTAGCTTTTCCCGCAGGAGTCTCGCGCCCTCCGCT
This sequence comes from Heyndrickxia acidicola, assembly GCF_001636425.1. Taxonomy (NCBI): domain Bacteria; kingdom Bacillati; phylum Bacillota; class Bacilli; order Caryophanales; family Bacillaceae; genus Heyndrickxia; species Heyndrickxia acidicola. The sequence continues at coordinate 4,090,255 of NZ_KV440953.1, read as the reverse complement.
TCAATCAACTTTGTTTCATTTTCCTATTTGGTTTAACTGAGTTATTGGCTTCAGTCCTCGTCATCCTGCTGATTAATTTCCACTCCAAGACACTCGCTTCCCCGGGTGATTGGAGCCAATACGTGCACACTGCTAGGGAGACGTCTCCATAAGATTTTTTCGGCCTTGCGCTCCAAAATTAAACATTAATCTTTAACACAAGGCTTTTTACTGCCATTCCTGCAGGCTTAGTGCAGCCCGCTTATTCTTTTATGAATACGTTACCAAATTTGAGCTCTGTACAAAAGTAGGGACCTGCCTCTATGGTGGCCCATCCCGCGATGAGCACTTTCCCGTCACCTGAAGGGCAGGCTTTTCCCCTAGAATTTTTTTTATATACGAGTAACGGTTTCTCTTTCTTCGATTGTATACGGCATCAGACAGCTTTCAGCAGTTTCTCCTGTATTCATCATAGAAAAAAGCATCTCAGCCGATTTGTTGCCCATTTCGTATAATGGCTGGCCAACGGCAGTAAGAGGAGGAGTAGACATCTGAGCTAGTCTGGTATTGTCATAGCCGATGATGGATAGGTCCTCCGGAATCCTTATCCCCCGCTTATTGGCATACGACATGGCGCCGACAGCCAGTTCATCACTGCTCGCAAAAACGGCCGTCACCTTCAGCGGGTGATCGACTATTTTTTCCATCGCCATCATGCCGCTCTCATAACTGAAGTCCTGAGTGGAAACAATGAGCTCCTTCGCTTCTTCATCGCCTTCTGCATTTAGTGCAGCTCGGTAGCCTTTAATCCTCGGGACGCCTGCGATCGGATCTTCCGGACTGCCCGCTATCATAGCAATTCTTCTGTGTCCCTGTTTAAGCAGATACTCCGTGGCAGCAAAGGATGCAAGTTCATCGTCTACTTTTACAAAAGGGACGGGATAGTCCGGTGACATGGTAGAGACCAGGACGATCGGCACCTTCATATCTGACATGACTTTATAATATTCATCCTTTAAATATTCACTTACAAAAATGATGCCGTCTACCCGTTTTTCAGCCAAAACCCGCAAGTACTTAAGCGTTCTCTGCCCATTGTTATCTGTGTTGCAGACGATAACACTTGAGCCAAGCTCATGTGCATAGTCGTCAATTCCATTCAGAATTCTCGCGGCAAACATATCTAAAAGTGTCGGCATTAATACACCGATGGTATGTGTCCTTTTACTTACAAGCCCCCTGGCAATCGCATTGGGCTGGTATCCAAGTTCTTCAATTACTCTTAACACCTTTGTTTTCGTTTTTACCGAAAAGCCCGGCTTATCGTTTAATATTCTGGATACGGTAGCGATGGAAACATTGGCCTTCTTCGCTACATCCTTAATGGTAGGATCCATATCTTCCCCTTCTATCTGTACACAATTTAGTCAGTTCGCTTCCTAATGCGTTTTCATAATACTTCAAGTCATACGCATCGTCAACTAACAATCAGGAAGATAGGCCTGTGCCATTATTACTCCATCGAGGTACAGCACTAATGCAAAGAAGGGGTCTGGCCCCTTCTTTGCATTACCAATCTAAAGTACAAAAGGGAGCCAGACCCACGTATCCAAAACAAGTAAATTCATTTTTTACGTATGGGAAACAATTAATTCGCATTCTCCATCCATTTCTAATTCTCCCAAACCAACAGGAATTATAAGATGCATACCCTTTTCTAAACCATATTTATTCCCACTTACACGAACAGTTCCATTACCCTTTATGACGCTGAGAAGCAAATATTGATCATTAAATAAAAAACAAGATTTCCCATGGATGTTCCATTTATATACTGTGAAAAACTTCGATTCTATGAGAGTAGTAATCCTCGCGTTTTCTTTTATTTGTACTGTAGGATTACTAACATGATTTTGATGTGGGACAACGGTCACATCAATCGCTTTTTCCAAGTGAAGATCTCTCAAATTCCCTTCCGAATCTCTGCGGTCATAATCGTACACGCGATAAGTTGTATCGGAGCTTTGCTGCGTTTCCAACACTAAGGTACCTTCACATAATGCGTGAATCGTACCGCTTGGAACATAGAAAAAGTCGCCAGGCTTGATCTTCACTCTTCGTAATAATTCATTCCATTTCCCTTCGTTGATTTGCTGGATTAATTCTTCTTTTGATTTAGCATTGTGACCAAAAATCATATCGGCGTCTTCTTTGCAGTCAATGATATACCAGCATTCCGTCTTTCCTAACTCTCCATTTTCGTTGACCATCGCATAGGAGTCATCAGGGTGAACTTGAACCGATAAGTCCATATTTGCATCTAATATCTTTGTTAATAGAGGGAAAACCTCTTCCTTCGGATATCCAAAAAGCTCGGGGCGCTCTTTCCATAGCTCGTCCAATGTCATTCCTTCAAACGGTCCGTTCGCAATAATGGAAGGTCCATTTAGATGCGCAGAAATAGCCCAGCATTCCCCGGTCTTATCCGTTGGAATCTCGTATCCGAATTCCTTTTGTAATGCGGTTCCGCCCCAAATCCGTTCTTTAAATACCGGTTTTAAAAATAATGGCTGCATGTGTTTACCTCCAGTAAAGAATTTTATTTTTCTTGAAGTGCTTGATGTGCAAGCAGAAGTGCTCCGGTACTCTAAAGCATCATCACCTAAGCCAGGACTCACAATATTATTTTCGAGAAGTAATAGGCGCTTCACGAAGCGGCTTCTTCCATATAAAATACAAAGCAGGAATCATGAACACGTACACAATCGGAAAAAGACTAAAGGAAACAGGTAAAAGCTGCTCGATATTAAAGTATTTTCTTAAAGCTAGAAACAAGAATACACCGATAATTCTTCCTATGCCAAGTGGTATTTCGCGAATAATAATATAATCCAAACGCTTGTCTTTGTATTGTGGATCCTTTTCAATCGATTCATAAATCATGGTGTTCATTGAGGTAGTAATCATATTCATTGCTACTGGCTGAATAATGGAAAAAACAATCAAAAAAATGAAGACAGGCAGGGCTGAAAGTAAAACAGAACTGAATAATAAACTAATCGAACCGATTGCGAAAATAGTAATACGAAAGTCTGAGTTAGAGAATTTAGCGAGCACAGCAAAAGCTATAATGGAAACAATTTCGGCGGCTGTATTAAATACACCCAAGCTCATTTCTCCACCTGCCACTTTAAACATAAACATGGTAATTAAAAAAGTAGTATACACTCCAGATACAATTCCATCGGCAAACATTACCTTATACATCTTCTTCCACTCTTGAGAAGGATTTCTGATAACTTCCCAAAAATAGCTTTTAGTAGCAACCGAGTTTCCTTTCACTTTTAAAGAAATAAAAAATGAAAGGATAAAGAAAACACTGGTTGCAATAAAAATGATATAATACCCGGTCATCCCCTTAAATTGCGAGATTATAATCCCGGCTAGAAGAGGTGCGATTACTCCCCCGACAGTGAATAGAATTCCTTGTATGTATAAAAACTGATCCCGCTTATCATTCGTTGTAAGATCCAAAACAGCCATATGCACACCTACATAATATAGGCTCATGGCAAATCCATTCGAGATTCCTAGTAAAAAGATATGATGGCTTAATGTATTATGGAAAACAAGCATGATTAAATACGTAATAAGATAGAATATAAACCCTAAACGCATCGTAATCATCGGACTTGTCTTCCTAGCCAGCCATGCACATAGCCCAAAACTAAAGATGATAGCAACGGACCAATACAAGCTATAATAGGCAAGCAGCGAATAGGTCTTATCTAGTTTCCACAGGAATACACTTTGAAACACACCTGACAAAGCCCCTCCAAAGGAAAAAAAGGTATTCATGAGTAAATAAAACTTCAATTCCGTGGAAAAAGATTTAAAAATAGCAAACATCCAATTTTTTCTCCCTTTTTTAAAAAGCAGGTTTTACTCTGACGACCTCCTCAGGCTAATAGACAATGATACCCTTTGAAATCTTTAGGTTAGGGTAATCAGCCATGGCCGAAGGAATCTCTTCGATTGTAAATCGATGAGAAATGAGTGAATGAACATCCACTACTTTTTTTGCAATCAGTGAAATGGCTTCTTCCTGAGTAAATGGGTTAATGAAAGAGCCTTTGATGGTAAGTTCCTTTGAAAAAATTTCAAATGGTGAAACTGAGATGGTTGTTTCCGGCCTCCCCACCCCAAAGAGTAATACCTGGCCACCTTTTGCAGCTGATTTTACTGCAAGTTCCATACTTTCCGGTCTCCCCACACATTCAATGACAACGTCTGCCACAAGGCTTGTAGCATTCATCGGATGAATCACTTTATCCGCCCCCAGATGATAAAGAAGCTCTTTTTTATTTTCAGCAGGTTCACTAACAATAACGGAATGGACATTCTGTTGTTTTACCAACTGTAAAAATAATTGTCCGATAAATCCGCCCCCAATGATGAGCACCTTACTTAAGGACGACAAGTGAATTTTCTTAAAACCATGCAAGACACACCCTAACGGCTCAACAAGAGCCGCCTCTTCAAATGACATTTGATCTGGGATCTTGTAACAATTTGCCGCTGGTACCTTGCAATACTCTCCCATGCCGCCATCTCTTGTTACCCCTACCGCCTGAAGATGGCTGCATAGATGAGCCCGGTTGCTGCGACAAAACTCGCATGCTCCACAAAAGATATTAGGATCAATCGAAACTCGGTCGCCTTTTTGTAAGTTAGATACCTCAGTTCCTACTTCAACTACTTCTCCAGCTAATTCATGTCCAAGAACGATCGGTGGCTGAACCTCAGCTGATCCAGGATGTCCATGATAAATATGCTGATCGGTTCCACAAATCCCACAGCTTTTTACCTTTACGATGACTTCCTGAGGAGATGGCGCTGGATATTGCCAATCCATCACTTCCATTTGCTTTTTTCCTTGGAAAACCGCTGCCTTCATCCTAATCATCCCTCCGCTACTATGGTTTTTACACTATTGATTGCTTTTACTCGTAATGATTCCCAAGGAATTTCTTTCCCCTGCGCCTGCTCAACCTTCATCGTTTTTGTCTCACCCGGCAGCAAATCAAAGAAATTATCCTCGATCACCAGCTGCTCGATATCCATTTCAATCGTTACCATGCGGGCTAGCACGTTAGTCGAAACGGACAGCTCATTCTTCTCCCGATTAATTTCTACGCTTAATTCCGATTCTCCCAATCCCATATCCTTTTGATCACGGAAATAATAAATATTTTCATAGGTTTTATTATTTTTTGAACGGATGATCATAACAGCCGATTCTGGCGGAAGTCCGCGTAGAGCTTCTTGTTCCATGATGACATCCACTTTTTTAGCCACATTTGCCTCAATAGAAACCGACCACTGCGTTGAAAATACTTTTTCACCGTTAAAATCGTAAACAGCAAGCTCAATTTCGTCCTCATAGTTCTCTAGTTTGTCATTCACCACCCAAATGCTGATATCCTTTCCAGGCACATGATCAAGCGAAAGCAGAATTGGGCTGAAGAATTTTCTTGCATAATGATAAGAAGCCTTTGGCAGTAAATAATAATCAATAACAGACCAGCTAGTACCCGGCCAGCAGTCATTTAACTGCCAAAATAATGCCCCGCTTGTATGAGGCTTATTACGGCGATAATGTTCAATTCCAAACTTTAAACCTTCAGCTTGCGTTAACATTGAAAAAGAAATGTACTCATCCAAATCCCCCGGAACCCCTGTGTATCCTTCCATTAACAAAATTCCTTTTGGATGATGGATATCCTTATTGCGGTACGCCAATTCTTCGCTTCCCCAGAAGAATTGATCCTTAGGGATATTTCGCTCTAATGTAAAACGGTTAGATGAGGCATGCATGCCAAACTCACTCGCAAAGGCAGTCGTATCCTTTTTAAAGTTTTTAAATGAAAGTCCTTCAATGGTATAATCCACAGTCTGCGGCTCACCAAACGTTCTAGGCTCAATATTTCCGTGCCATACCTGCCAATTATGCGTGTCGCCCTGTTCTCTCGAGTTGTGGTCATTCCCTCCAAACGGGGAGCTCGGCCAAAATAGTCTGGTTGGGTCGAGTTCCTCCAGCAATTCCGGCATTAATTCATGATAAATTTTTTCCCCATAAAAAGGATGAGTAATTTCACCCGAGGAAAACAAGGCTTCATAGAGCCAATCATTTTCATTGTTACCGCACCAGATAGCCAGGCATGGATGATTCCGTAGCCGTTTTACCACATGTGCTACTTCTTCACGAACATTCGCCATAAAATTTTTGTTGTAATCGGGATATAAGGCGCATGAAAACATAAAGTCCTGCCAAACCAATATCCCGAGGCGATTGCACTCTTCATAAAAAACGTCTTTTTCATAGATACCGCCGCCCCATACGCGAAGCATATTCATATTGGCATCTTTCGACATCTTAATTAAATGCTTGTAACGAGAATCGGGTACTGATCCTATAAAACTATCAATCGGAATCCAATTAGCACCTTTAGCAAATACCTTTTCACCATTTAAAACAAAGGTAAAACAATGATTTCCCTCTTCATCTCGTCTCTGTACTTCAATGGTCCGAATTCCAAAGCTTTCACATCTTTCATCAATCCTAACACCATCAGCAAACAGTTCGATGTTTAGTTGATACAGATTCGGCTCCCCAATATCGTGTGTCCACCATAGCTTTGGATTGGTCACTTCTACTTTAGCTGTTGCTTTTTTTCCATTTACTTTTACTTTAGTGGAAAAACAATCTTCCTCATTTGCCAGACTGATCATTGCCTCATATTCTTTTTCTTTTACATGCTTACCAATTTCAATATCCACTTCGACTATTGCTTTTTCAGGAGAAATAGATATCGTTTTCGCAAACACATGATCAATTTTGGCAAAGGTTCTTTTCTTTAAACAAACATCCTTCCAAATCCCCGCTGCAACTAAGCGCGGACCCCAATCCCATCCATAATGGCTTTGAGCTTTTCGCGTCCAGATCCGTTTCTTGCTAAAACCAGACCAGTAATATTGGACCTTTTCTTTCACATGAACATGTATCGGATCAAATTTAACAGCTAATGTATTTTTCCCTTTTTTTAGCTCCCGTGTCACTTCAAAGGTATGAGCAATAAACATATTCTCAGTTGAACCAATCTCGACACCGTTTAGGTAAACCGTTGCAAACGTATCAAGTCCCTCAAAAATCAACTCATATCGATCTTCTTTTTTTATGTCATCATGAAATTCAAATGTGTTCCGATACCACCATACCTTTTCCTCTACCCACTGGCATTTCAAATCATTATGTCCGTAAAATGGATCTTCAATTAGTTTTCGTTCTATCAAGGTGGAATGTACATCCCCCGGTACTGATGCAGTCATCCAAAAATAATCAATGTATTCAGGAGAAGCCACTTCAAGATCACGAGAGGTCCCCACATCAAATTGTCGTATTTTCCAGTTATTATTCAGTTTCATTGAAACGGCACCTGCCTTATTTATTCGTTCTATCATTTTTTTTAAAGATAAAGAGTATCTATTCAATAAAAAAATCTCTTATTTCAAGGGAAATAAAAGCAAAGGCCAAAATCGAGTAGTCCGATCTTGGCACTTCAATGTAACAATTAATCTATATAAGTCAATGAATCAAGGATTTCTTGTAAACTTAGCTCTGCACAAGCCATCGATGTATCGGCAACACCGTAGAACATCTTAACAACATCACCTTCAACAACAGCGCCGCAAGAAAAGACGACATTTCCAAAGAACCCTTCCACTTCATAAGCGGCTTCAGGCTCAAGAATTGGTTTGTCACTACGAGCAATGACTTTCGTTGGATTTTCCAAATCTAGTAGCACGGCTCCCATACAATAGCGGTGATCCTCAGTCGCACCATGGTAAAGCTCTAACCAGCCTTTTTCCGTTTTAAATGGAACAGCACCTCCGCCCATACGCGCACTGTCCCACATACCTGGACGCAAACCTAGCAAATGTCTGTGGTTGCCCCAGTGTAAAAGATTGGTAGATTCAGCAATCCACATTTCTGGCTCCCCTATAGCTTTTGGAACAGGACGATGGATAGCATAATATTTTCCATTTATTTTTTCAGGAAAAATTAACACATCTTTATTTTCAGGAGCAAAAATCATCCCATGATGTTCGGTTGTCACAAAATCTTTCGTTGAAACCATAGATTCGCCAACCCCAGCCGGTGAAACAGCACTAAAATAGATATAATACGTATCTTCTATTTTTGTAATCCGCGGGTCTTCAATTCCAAAGGTTTCTAATTCATTGGATGGGTAAACAAACGGTTTTTCATCAATAGAAAAATGATGGCCGCCATCCTTGCTGCGTGCAATTCGAAGGTATGCTAAAGAGGTTAAATACTCAAAACCTTGTGTATCCCCATTTTTTCGAATCACGCGAGGATCTGAAAAGTCGTAACTAGGATCATTTAAATGAAAATCCAAAATCTCCAGTTCATTTGTTTGTGGATTATAAATTGGTGCTTTGACTACATTAGGATCTTCACTGATCGGGCGTTCAGCAACACGAAGAAGCATGATAATTTCGTCGTTATAGGTTGTTACCCCTGCATTAAATGCTCCAATTACTTCAAAATCAGAACGATGCGGTGTTACATCCGCTGGTGTGACCAAAGGGTTCTCTTCATATCTGTATGCTTTCATTTTATAGACTCCTTTTTATTGGAATAAAATCGGAATTACTGCTCGTATTGTAAAAACGGATCTTTAATTGTCATTTTTTGCGCTTCGGCATCACTAATTCCTGCATAAAAATCGGCCATCCCATCCGGTTTTCGAACCAATCCGCCACTAAACACCACATCTAACAAGTCTGGGCGCTTCGCTGCGCCCGGAAGGAAATCACTTCTTGTAGCGATTAACTCCATATCAGAAAATTCACCTGTTTCAGGATTTAGCGCAAAGACCATTGGATAATAATGCCGATTCTCTTCCTTATCAAAAGAAGCAATATGCCCTAATACTCCAATGAGGCCGTTGGATAATAGATGAGGCTCGTTCGCTCCCCCCCACTGTTCTTCAATAAACTGTCCTTGAAGCAAGGGAGCCTCGTTGATCAAATCAATCGTAAGTTCCTCTAAAGAAGAGATACGAGTCCAGCCAATTTTACCTCTCCCGCCTTTTTCACCTTGTGGTCTTGTTAGCACCCCGATACTTCCATCTTTTAGCTCAATAAGGCGAAGGTCTTTCATTCCGTCTGGACCTTTTGCAAATTCTTGTAAGCTAGATATGGTTTTACCTTTGTAAAATACAGTTCGCCAACCAAGTGCTCCTTCAATTGTTGGATGAGGGAATATTTGGACTCCTCCCAATACTAGTTCACCGGCTATTCTTGTAAAAAAAGGATCCTGCAATTCAAATACAGGAGTACCCTCCCGAGGAACCCACTCGCCATTTCGCTCAACAAAGAAGTAAACATTGGAGTGTTCGCTGTCGCGCGACTCCACCCGCCCAGCAATGACAAGCTCGCCATTATCGGCAAACGGTGCGGTAATATTATAGACATCCTTTTCACCAATGCCCGAAAATACAATTTTCTCTTGATTGGCTGGTTTTGCTTTGGAAGCGAACTCCTTTAAAAGCTCTTCACATGTTTTAACATTCCCTTTCGTTAAAACGGTCATATTTCTGTTTCCTCCTTTAGAATCATCACTTCATTTGCTAAAAGCGTTAGGACTTTTCCGCTTGCAAGGAACTTTCTCTTTGTCGAGAGCAGCAATTTCACATCTGCCCCCAATTGAGCTCCCATATCAAACGTTCTTGATTCACCACTAAAGTTCAAAACAACTAATACTTTTTCCAAATCATCCGTTCGGACAAAGGAGACCAACCCATCTTCATTCCGTAAAAATTCATACTCTCCTAGTCGTAATGCAGAATGTTCCTTACGCAGCTTCAACAAGCTTTTATAAAAAGAAAGCATCGAATTCGGATCATTTTGCTGGTCTTCCACATTGATTTTGTAAGCATCACTCGGAATCGTGATCCATGGAAGATGCTCTGAAAAGCCGACATCGGAACAAGAATTCCATTGCATCGGGGTACGTGACTTATCCCGGCTTTTTTCATTTGCAATCGCTAATGCTTCAGCATAAGTTTGATCCGATTGTAATGCCAGCTTATACGCCATCAAACCTTGAACATCCTTCATTAAAGTAATGTCGTCCGTCAGCCAATCTCTCATGCCAATTTCATCGCCATAATAAAGGAACGGAACACCCTTCGCCGTCAGCATTAAGGTCGCAACTAGCTTCGCCCGGTCCTCGGAGCCGCCAAAACGTGATATATAGCGGGACATATCATGGCTGGAAAAGAATAAAGTTGGGAATTGTACCTCTGAATAGACTTGCTCCGTTTCTACTATTCCTTCAAAGAGTCGATTAACATCAAACTCTTTAATACTTCCAATATTAAAATTAAAGACAACATCCAGTTTATTCAGCCCGGAATACCGTTTCAGAATCTCAAGGTCCTCGGAGCCAACTTCGCCAACAAGGAATTTATTAGGGTATTGATGCACAAATGCGGCAATTTCCTCAACAATGGTTAAAATTCCTTCTTGGTCTTTATCGTACATATGGTTTTGTTCTTTATCAGCATCATAAGGATTGTCTTGAAACGAATCGTTCACCTTTAAAAAGTTGATGACATCGAGGCGGAAGCCATCGATTTCCTTTTCAAGCCAAAACTTCATGACATCAAACATCGCAGCTTTCACATCAGGATTTGCCCAATTTAAATCTACTTGTTCTTTTGCAAAGGCATGGTAATAATATTGGTTCGTTGCCGTATCATAATCCCATGCAGTGCCGCCAAAGAAAGATTCCCAGTTATTTGGTTTATCTCTCCAGATATACCAATCACGTTTTGGGTGATCTTTTGAAGACTTTGACTCTTGGAACCATGGATGCTCCGAAGAGGTGTGATTCAGCACCAAATCAGCGATTACCTTGATCCCCCGCTGATGCGCTTCTTTGATAAAAACTTCAAAATCATCCATCGTTCCATAATCGGAATCGATATCATAGTAATCAGCAATGTCATAGCCGTTATCAACCTTAGGGGAGGGATAAAAGGGCGTTAGCCATAATCCCTCAATCCCCAGGTCATTTAAATAATCAAGCTTTGAAGTAATTCCGGCAAAATCGCCGATTCCATCTCCATTTCCGTCTTTAAAGCTTGGCATATAGATTTCGTAAAAAGTTGATTGCTTCCACCATTTTTCCATTTCGACAGATCTCCTAGTATTATTTAAGGGTAAATTGCATTCCTTCTTGGAATTTTTTCGAGAAGATCAAGAAAATAATAATGATCGGAAGTGTTAATAAAACAGACGCCGCATACATCGGACCTGGATATCCGCCATATGGACCGAACATTTGCGATAAAAGGACGTTCAGCGTTAACATTCCATCGCTCTTTGTAACTAACATATCCCACAAGAGTTCTGTCCATCTTTCCATAAATAAAAACAAGAAAATAACGGTGGTAATAGATTTGGACATTGGCAGCACGATTTTGAACATAATTTGCAAATCACTGGCACCATCTAATTTTGCCGCTTCAATGAATGTATCCGGTATTGCCTTGAAGAAGTTCGTGTACATAAAGACTGCCCATAAACTAAGTGCTTTCGGCAAAATCATTCCCCAATAACTGTCGTACATTCCCATCTTTTGAACAACGAGAAAGGTTGGAATTAACAAAATGATAGCCGGAAAAAACATTTGAAATAATATAAAGTTATTAACGGTATTTCTTCCCTTAAACGGAATTTTTGCTAGTGCGTAAGCCACCATGACCCCAGTAACCATCATTAACAGCGTTGAACCTGCTGAAACGATAAAGCTGTTTAAAAAGGCATGAAGCCAAGGCCTCGGGATCACATCTTGTCCTCCGCCTAATAGCCACTGATACGATTTCAAAGTAAAATGTGTCGGTAAAAGCGTCTTATCTACTTGATCCCAATCAGCAAACGAACTTAGAACCATGTAAATATAGGGGAAAATCATAATCAGTAAGAGAACAATCGCAATGAGGTACCGAAACAATAATCCCTTTTTGTTTTTGTTAGACCCAACCATTTCGTTTCCCCCACATTTCTAAGAACTTTCGAATAATAAAGATAGAAACAAACGTCACGATGGAAGCAATAATGGCCACTGCCGATGCATAACCCGCTTGAAGATTGGTAAATGCTCGAGTAAAAATCTCCATTTGCCATGTATTGGTTGCGAAGTTTGGACCACCGCCGGTTAATTGATAAACCTCTGTAAAAATCCCAAAGGTTACACCGATTGCTAAAATTAAAACGGTATATAATGCAGGATAAAGAAGCGGGAACGTAATTTTCCAAAAACGCTGCCAAGGGGTTACCCCATCGATCATCGCCGCTTCATAAACCTCATTGCTAATGCTCTCGAAGCCGGAGGTTAAAATCAGAGCGTAATACCCGGTAAATTTCCAGGCGATGATAAAAGCAACAACAAACAGCGCAGAAAATGGTGTTCCAAGCCAGTTGATATCAAGGCCTAGTGAATTTCGTAAAAATTCATTCAATGGGCTATTGTAAGATAGGAGCCCTTTTACGATTAACGACGAAACAACTCCTGACGCTAAATAAGGAAGGAAAAATCCAATTAAAAATAGTCCTTTAAATTTCGGTAATCCATGAACGATTAAAGCAACAATAATAGACGATGCAAGAACCAAAGGCACAAAAACAGCCATAAATTTAAAGGTAACGAAAAATGCCGCTTGTACACCTGGGCTCTGTAAAGCCGTAACATAATTGGCAAAACCTTTGAAATTAAAAGTTGGAGAAATTAAATTCCAATCAGTAAACGATAAGAAAAGTGACCAAATAAGCGGTATTAGAAAGAATACGAGCCCGTATATAAGATAAGGACTGGCAAAAAGCCAGCCCAACCTCCCTTGTTTTGTTCCCATTATTTGAGAGCCCCCTCAATGGCATTCTGCATATCAGTCCATGCAGCTTTCGGATCTTTTTCACCCTTAACAACTGGATTGAATGCCTGTTGACCAATCGCTGTTTGAACATCATTATATTTTGCATTATCCATCGATGGAATTGCATATGGGATAGCAGCTGCATACGGCTGTAATGCTGGGTTTTTATCAAAGAAAGACTTAAATGCAGCGTTTGTTGATAAATCATCACGAGCAGGTGGTAAGTCTGTTTTTTCAAGCCATGTCAAATCATTTTTAGGATTTGAATAGACCCATTGAATAAATTTCATTGCTGCTTTTTGTTGCTCTTTTGTTGCAGAAGCGTATATAACTAAACCTTTTGTATCAGCAAACGTATTAACCTTCGAAGTATCCGTTCCATCTGGAACTGGAGGCGGTGTCAATGCATACGTTTTATTATATTTCATGTTCGGGAATTGGTTTGCCCAGTAAGGAATTGTCCAAGGACCAACAGCCGAGAAGATCCCTAATCCACTTTCAAACGGATTTTGGGCTTGCCTTGTTAATAATGCGTTATCCTTATTCAGGTCATTCATCAATCCAAGTACTTGTTGTCCGGCTTTTTCATCACCTGTAAATTTACTACCTTCAACAAATTTGTTACCATTGGATGCTGCATTATATAACATGAAGAAATCAAACCATCTTTTCCAGCCTGTTGGATCAGCAAGATCGGCATTTGCCCACACATATTTGTTAGGGAACTTTGCTTTTAATTTCTTCGCCACATCTAGCATTTGACTATATGTTTTTGGCGGCTCGTTATAGCCAAGCTGTTTTAAAATATCAATTCTCCATCCAAACAACATTGCATTGGAGTAGATTGGCAATACATATTGATGGCCGTCAGCAAACTTCCAGCCCTTCATCGTGTTTTCCATATTTCTGCTTTGTATTACTTTATCAAATCCATCTACCTGATCTAATGGAACAAGTGCTTTACTATCAGCTAATTGAGCAGCAAATCCACGATTAATGTTTTCAGACATAGTTGGTGCACTTCCGCCAGCAATCGCCGATTGAATACTTGCTTCTGATGTCGGGCTTTCCTTCATTGGGCTTACATTTACTTTGATCTTCGGATTCTCTTTTGTAAATTCAGCGGCCATTTCTTTCCAATATACTTGCTGCGGCGGGTTTGGAGCTGCCCAGAATTCAATGGTTGTAACCCCGTTTTTTGAAGTACCAGTTGTTGTTGTACCACTATTACCAGTAGAGCAAGCTGCAAGTCCACCTAGGGTAAGCGATGCAGCAAAAAATACTGATGCCACTTTTTTGATTTTCATCCTATTCCCTCCATTTAATAGCATTTCCACACTTTAAAGGTAAATATTTAGTTTAGTAAACAAAGTTTACTTAAAAACTATTATTATAGAAAAAACTTAAATCTAGTGATGATTCAAACAAAATTGATGATAACGCTATCATTATCCTTCAAAAAAAAGTAAAATGATCATTGTGAATATTAATCTAAATATTCTTGTGTATTAATCCCTCATCCCTCAAAATATTTAACATTACATTCCACAACGTAACGCTACAATTAACATTACAACGTTATTATTACAGTATATATTCGTAATGTCAACCTTATTTGTAATGAAAAATTTACAAATTAACCATACAATCAACTTAAATATTTTATAAAAGGCTATTGAAACATTATACTTGTAACATTACAATAAAATTACAATAATAATTACAACTTATTTATAAGGATTAAGGGAGAACGTTTATATATGGAAAAGAAAGTGTCAATGCAAGACATAGCAGACCGTCTCAATATCTCAAAAAACTCTGTTTCTCAAGCATTGTCCGGAAAGCCAGGCGTAAGCGAAGAGACCAGGGGACTAGTCCAGAAAGTTGCGGATGAATTAGGTTATCAGTACCAAACAAATCGTAAACAAAATCAGTCTGAAAAAAACTCACCTAGAAATGTAGCATTAATTGCTTCTGAATATGCTTTTTCTCTTACAAGCTTTTTTGGGAAAATTTACTTAAGTATCGAAAAAGAACTTAGAGATCGGGGAATGAATTTATTTATTGAATCGATTAATAATGATTCCAAGGAAAATTTAATTCTCCCTGCTTTGCTAACCAATCACGAAATTGATGGAATTTTAATTTTATCTCATATCAGTACAGATTATATTACCAGTGTCATCGAGACAGGTATCCCAACCGTTCTAATTGATCATCATTCACCCTATCTGCAGGCTGATTCGATTTTAACGAATAACCGTTTTGGTGCGTATATGGCAGTAGAACATTTAATCCAATTAGGACATCGTGAGATTGCCTTTGTTGGAGAAATTGACTATTCACCTAGCTATCAAGAAAGATTAGAAGGCTATTTATTGGCATTAAATAAATATGAAATTAAGCCAAATCAAGATTTTATCTTTAAAAACGCCAAGGAATCCCCAGATGAAATGACGAAGGTTTTTGAAAATCTCCATACACAACCCACTGCATGGTTTTGCGTGAACGATGGTCATGGATTTCTTGTTACATCCTTATTGCAGCAAAAAGGCATACAGATTCCTGAAGAAGTATCTGTAATCAGCTTTGACAATGGACAGTTGTCACAAATTTCTACACCGAAGATTACGTCAATGGATATCGATTTAAATTACTTTGGCAAAAAAGCAGTAGAACAGCTTTGTTGGCGAATTGATCATAAAGATGAACCGATTCATGAAATCCTGTTACCAACCAAGTTAATTATTAGAGCGTCTACCGCGGAAAGTAAAAAATCAAATTAAAAGGGATACGCCGAGCTTACTTTTGCAAAAAAGTAGGCTTTTATTATATGTAATTTCCTAAATGTCGAAAACTCCTGTGATAATTCTGCCAAATATAAAATTTATTCCGCAGGTTCAATAATGAATCCGGCGTTTTCCCCTCAAAATTAATTCCATGTATTTTACTAGTAAATTCCATTTTCCTCACTATAAAAATCATTTAAACTTCGGTGGAGATTAACATACAATTGAAATGCTCATAACGAATACCCCACTTGTAATGTTACAAACTAATACAGATATAACCTAAGTACTACAACTAGTTACAAAGTCCGAAAATTCAAAAAGTAAATTGACTTACTAATTACACACAATATATAATTTTGTTGTTAACAATTGGTAACGTTACAAATTAACGTTGTAATTATAACGAAATTCTTGTTAACGCTTCCAAGAATTATAGAAAGGAGTAACACCATAAACCCTCTATTGAATATAAGGGATACTTTTTAAAGTAAATGACTAAAAAAATGACATGTGGGAGAGATAGTTTTGAAGAAAATTAACATTTTACTTTCTTTCATTCTTTTATTTTGTTTTGCAGTACCGGTGTCCGCAAAAGAGTTAAAAAATCCCGGAATAAACATTAATTTATCCCATCTCAACTTTTTAAATGAGAAAGTTAAGATTGATGGTAAAGACATGTTAATCACACATGTTTATTCTGAATACCCTAACTATCAATGGGTAGATGCTCCAGGTGAGGGAATTGCTTGTGTAGATGACACTGCACGTGCAGCTGTAGTCTATTTGAACGACTATGAACAGACGAAAAACCAGGATTCTCTTACTAAAGCAAAATTGGCTTTAAACTTCGTCATGCACATGCAGGCTTCTGATGGTGAATTCTATAACTTCATCAACAAGGATCTGTCAATTAATAAGGATGGCCCTACTAGCATAAAATCATTTGATTGGTGGGCTGCAAGAGGAATGTGGGCATTAGGCTATGGCTATAAAGTATTTAACAAAGTTGATCCACAATATGCCAAAGAATTGAACAATAGCTTTTTGCTTGCAAATAACGCTCTGCAAAAGAAAATAAACCCAAATTTCGGAAAATATTCGACTATTCACGGATACCAAATTCCTGCATGGATTGATGGGTTCGATGCGATGTCAAACGCCTTATTAGGTCTTTCAGAATATTATTCTGCCAGCCCTAACCCTATTGTAAAAGATTCAATGATAAAACTAGGAGAAGGATTGGAAAAATTTCAGTTTGGTAGTTTTGATGATTATCCATATGGTGCGCATCTTGATTGGAGCGGATCCCCCACTTTATGGCATGCCTATGGAAGTTCACAAACTTTCGCACTAGCTAAAGCTGGTCAAGTTCTACATAAAGAGCAATGGATCCAATCTGCCAAGAAAGAGGCGGATTATCTTTTTACTCATATTCTTGTTAACGGCATGATTAATGAGATGGCGCCTACGATGGCAAAAGACCAGCAAATTGCATATGGAGTTGATATGCTTGTACAAGGATTTTCAGAACTTTCAAAAGTAACTCATGACAAAACATATGCGAATTATGCAGGTTTAGCAGCATCCTGGTTTACCGGAAACAATGATGCACAGTTTACAATGTATGATCCAAAAACCGGGAGAGGCTATGATGGTTTAAACGGAGTTACGAAAAAAGTGAACATGAATTCCGGCGCAGAATCAACGATTGAAGCTCTTATGGCTTTACAAGCTATTCGTAACAACCCAGATGCGCAAAAATATTTGTATGCTAAGACAATCGAACGCCATACTCAAAGTGTTTTAGAAGCAGAGAATTTCTTAACATCACAAGGGAATCCCCAAATAATAACGCCTCAAAACCAATGGACTGGAGATGCGAGCTATAGCGGGAACATTGTTGGCTTGCTTCCTGGGGACGGTCTTAAAACAACCATACAAAGCAACAAAAAAGAAGATGTTCTTCTGTATGCAGTAGTTGAAAAGAAATACCTTCCTCAAGGTTCACTTTTCTTGGATATATACGTAAATAACAAGTTAGTAGGAAGTTCCAATGTATCTGATTCAAAGGATACTGACTATTTGACACAGATTAAAGTTGGTAAATTAGCCACACTTAATAAAGGCAGCAACACTGTATCTGTATCACTTCGCGGCAGCCAAAATATAATGGTAAAATTAGACAATATCATTATCCAACCTGCAATAGAGTCAGCACTCTTCCAAACTGATCATCATACATTTATCGAGATAGACCGTGACTTTATTCACAAAAAAATATTGTTAAGGAATTTTATAAAAAATGACCATTAAAATTCTTTAGGCTATTATTTTCTTATCATTTCCGAGCTCACTTCTTTTGAAGGTGGGCTTTTTTACTATTTGCCATTTTATGTATCCATCATTCAACCGGCAAAGTTGAAGTATGCACTCAGTTCACTAGCTATTTTTTCCGATGTCCCCGCCATGTGCAGGAAACATCCCCTTTCAGGGTGTGCCCCTAAAATGGATATACTCATCATTCGAATCGCTTCACGTCTTCTTTCAAGCTGGTCTCACGATATTTTTCAATTATATATTTCCGATTGATTCATATATGGACCAGGGAAACCACCCTTTTAAAATTTGTTGGGCGATGGTCTTTATTTGAATCGGGAGCCCCCTTTAAATAAGGGCCCATTTCGGGTATGATAGTAAAATGAGTTGTATGACAACTAAGAGAAGACAAAAGGATTTTAACTCTGCAAAGCATTTGGGCATATACTGTTGGTAACCGGCAGGGGAAACGACATCGATTGATTATGTTGCAAGGGAATGATTCTAAAATGGATATCCAAAAGATTTACGATAAATTGTCAAAGATCATTGATAAAAATAATATTAAAACAGATGAATATTTGCGTAACCATACGTATACAAAGCTGGGAGGCAAAGCAGATTTGCTTGTCACTCCAGCCACCTATGAAGAAGTACAAAGCCTTGTACAATTTTCAAATAAAGAAGCTGTTCCGTTCACTTTACTAGGAAATGGTTCAAATCTAATTGTGAAGGATGGGGGCTTAAGAGGCATTGTCATCCTGCTCAAAAACTTTCACCAGATTACAGTGGAAGGAAACCAATTAAAAGCACAAAGCGGTGCAGCCATTATTTCTGCATCCCGGAAAGCACTGGAAGCCCGCCTTTCAGGATTGGAGTTTGCCTGCGGGATCCCGGGAACTGTAGGAGGAGCCCTCTTTATGAATGCAGGAGCCTACGGCGGGGAAATTAAAGATGTCCTTGATTATGCGCTGGTAGTGGATAAAGAGGGGAATCTTGTAAAACGCATGGCGGCAGACCTTGCGCTTGATTATCGACACAGCAATATTTCAGAAAACGGCGATATCGTGTTAGAAGCTGTCTTTTCATTAACGCCAGGGAACTATGAAGAGATCAAAGCCGTCATGGATGATCTGACGGAACGCCGGGAATCCAAGCAGCCGCTTGAGTACCCTTCTTGCGGGAGTGTTTTTAAGCGTCCTCCAGGCTACTTTGCCGGAAAGCTTATTCAAGACAGCGGCCTTCAAGGCACGCGTATTGGCGGTGCGGAGGTATCGAAAAAACACGCAGGCTTTATCGTCAATATTGATAATGCCACTGCGACTGAGTATATTGCCTTAATCCGCCACGTACAAAAAACAGTAAAAGAAAATTTTGATGTCGCGCTTGAACGTGAAGTCCGCATAATCGGCGAGGATCCAAAGGAAACACTTGTCGAGGGCTAAGAAACTGCGTAATTCAATACAACCATCAACTCCAGCTGCTTTGGCTGGGGTTTTTATTTTCTGAAAATCGATTTCAGCAAGGTCTTGTCCGTTCATGTTTAAGGGGGCCTTTTCAAAAACGGATTCATTCCGCCAAGCGTTTATTGATGAAAAGTGGTGTAAACCTCTCTCATGAACTCCGGAATGTTTAGGCCCATTGCTATATAAGAAAAATTATTATGGCTTGGATTGACGATTGGCTTTTCTCTTACATCCATTATCGTAATTCCTTTCCCTGGGCCGCTTTCAATAATTTCAATATTTCTTTGAATATAGCGGTATAGGTTCGGATTCACCAAAGCACAGACAGCCACTAAATCATGCAGAGGCGCACCGCCCAGGGCTGGCCGGATTTTTTGATAATAAGAATAATAATAATCAAACATTCCAATTAGCAGACTGTTTTCCTGTTTTTCCGAGTCATTTAAAAGGGCTCGGATGGATTGTGGTGTAAAGACAGCTTTTTCTGTCACATTAAGAAGGTAAAAATAGTTCGAAAGAATATTGGAGTGATTAAGAACCACCGCTGCAGAGGTAGAATCACCGTAGATATTGGCTTCTGCATAGGGCGTTATGTTTCCTGGCACCAAAAATGCCCCGCCCATAATATGAATGTTCTGGACCAACCCTAGCAGCTCCCCATGGAGAATAAAGGAAATGGCCAAGGAAGTAAGCCGGCCCAGGTTCAGGATTGTGACCTGCTCACTTGATCGTTTTATCAACTCAAAAATAAGATAAAAATTTTCCGGTTCTATTATCGATTGCGGCGGGGTAAACGCTCCCAGCCCTTCTTCGCCATGAATACTCGGAAAGACCGCAGGCTCTTCTCCGAGCATAGGTCGGTCCGCGCCAACAATGACCGCAATCGTATCGCCCCCCGCAAGCGAGAGGACAAATTGAATATTGCGAAGAGCAAATTCTCTTGAAACATTGCCAAAGCTCACAACGATGCCAATCAGGTTAATTTCAGGATGGCTTAAAGCATAAATAAGAGCAAAAGTATCATCTACCCCTGAATCTGTAAATAACAGGACATCCATGGTGCACCTCTTTCAGCTTTTTCGTGCATTAAGAGATCTATTTATCGGCTATTTTGTATTTATACAATTTCACTCTTATCAAGACGAAATCAACCTTTTAAAAAAACAGCTGAATAATCCTTTTCAAGTAACACAAACTATGAAAAACAAGAGGTGATGGCAGTGGGATTATTCAGCACGATATCTAACTGGCAGGAACAGCGTTATGAAAAACTTAAATTGACCATGCAGGAACAAGGCAAATGCCCGGACTGCAAAGGCAGAGGCTTTATGCCGCTCTACACACCCTACTCTGCACCCTACCAATGCACCAGCTGTGAAGGCAGCGGCATGTATGATGCATGGCTCCAAAACAACCTCTAACTAACCAGTGGCTTGCTGCTTTATCACTTTAAACCGTTAAAGGGGTCTGACCCCTTTAACGGTTTAACGTACAGAAGGGGTCAGACCCCTTTAGTACTGCAGTGCATTAAATTAGCAACCACTGTTCTGTCCTTAGCGCTGCCTGGGCAGATTTTTTTATTTTTCAATGGAATCGTGGGATAATCATTGTATATGGGAGTTTGGCTTTTTTTCGTAAGTTTTGCTGTTATTTGCACACAATGCGCAAGAAACCAAAAGATCTGCATTATGAAATGAATAACCGAAATGGAATGATGCTTATATGGTTTTTGCCATTTATGCAAAACAACAATCTACACGAAAACAGCCTTGAATCTGAATAGGAGTTGAGTACATTGCAAGTAAAAATAAACCGCATTGCCGCAAAGGTTTTAAAGAAAGAGCTCGAACGGGACGTAGCTAAAGGAAAGATGTTCCGTGTAATAGTCACTGAGAATCATGTAAATCATGCACATTATGATTTACAGCTTGATACACCGACTGAACATGATGAAGTGGTCCACACAGACAAGGGGATTGATATTATCCTTGACACCAGAGAAGAGTTTCTGGACGGAGTCTGGATTCAATACTTCTACGTACCGAAAGAAGAATTTGTTATTACAAACCCATCAAAAGAAAAACACACTCATCACCACCATTAATGAAAAAAGCCGCAAACATCACCAGAGGTGCTCCGGTGATGTTTGCGGCTTTCATCTATAATGATTTACTTCTTTCCGTTTTTAAAATGGAATCCCCTTTACGATAAATCCTCTTCGTCATTTGTAACCTTCACCCATAAACAGGTCTTCGCTTTTTCATCCTAAGGACAAAGCCGGAATTATTCTTTATACTAGATTGATAGAGAAATACTTCAAGGAGTGAAAACTGTGGCAAAGTCAAAGCAAAAAAATGAATTTTCGATCAGAAGGATAGTATGGATAGCCTTTTTGCTATTTGTTGCAGTGTTTATCGTCTATCTTTATCGTCTCCAGACCCAGGGCCGACTAGTGGCAAAACTGCTGAAATGGACAGACAGCGGTATCAATGCTGCAAAAAAAAATCCCTACATTCTCCTGGGAATCCTAAGCTACTTGCTTGTCTTCTATGGAGGCTATGTAACTGGTTTAAAAAAGCAAAGGAAAAAATAAGCCTCTTGGATGCTGATGGCAGGGAGGCATGATGTTATAGTTTTTCTCCGCTGGAGACTGCCGGAAAAGGGTTAAAAACTTAAAACAAGCGGATGGTTCTTTTTTCCTAAATGATATGTACCAAATTGTTTGAACCTGCTTAGGACTTTGAGATATAATGCTTATAATAAGAATGGCCAGGGTGATATTCCCTGGCCAAGCCAACTACAAGCCGGATAGAAAACCGGCTGCACCACTTTTGAAAAAGTAATCATTCCTGCCTTTGGACGGGAAAAGGATGATTACTTTTTTTTATTGCTGTTGACGATCGAAATGACTAAGGTTACGACTCCTATGAGGACAAGATTTGATTGAATTGCCACAGTAATGGATTCGAAGATCGTCAAATATTCCACCCCCCTTCGCTGGGAAGCGGCCAATCCTCACCCTGACATGTAGTTGTTTGGTGTCATTTTACCATAAATCCCTTTCAATAAGCTACAAAAATACAAACGAATGTTCGTTTGTGTTTTCAAACCCTCTTGAGAATTCCTTCTTTGTTATCGCTTTAAAGCATTAAAGGGGTCAGACCCCTTTAGTGCTTTAAAGTGTCTTAACCCCTATGCAGACTGGCTCCCAGCATTATGAGAAAGACTCCTTTTATCCATCTTCCCTCAACTTTTCAGGATGATATTTTTTTATATTAGTATATTTTAAAGATTGGAAATTTCAGATATATGTGATAAATTATAAAGAATTCTTTTTCCATTTCAAATTGATTTGCTGTATAAATGAATCCATTTCATCCGATACAATTAAAAAGAAGTGAAAAAGCAAAATGCCTGCTAAGGATTTTCACATCAGAGTGAGGAAGTGAATTCAGATGAAACTATTGCTGTCTGAACAGCTACAGGTATCCAAAAAAGAAGTCATGGATACATTCAACTATTTACATACGCATGCAGAAATTAGCATGAAGGAATTTGAGACAACCAAATATATTCTGAAAAAGCTTGAGCAAATGAGCTGCCGGACGACTATATTTGATGATTGCCCAGGAGTAATCGGGGAAATTGGAGAAGGAACACCAGTAATTGGCATCAGAGCGGATATGGATGCCCTCTGGCAGGAAGTGGACGGAAGGTTCCAGGCTAATCACTCCTGCGGCCATGACTCTCACATGACGATGGTGCTCGGTGCCATCAAGCTGTTATCAGAGCGCACTCTTCCGAAAGGCACCCTGCGTTTTATTTTTCAGCCGGCTGAAGAAATTGGCCAAGGTGCAAAAAGGATGATTGAAAAAGGAGTCATTGATGATGTGGATTATTTGTTTGGTGTCCACGTCCGTCCGATACAGGAAACGGAAAACGGCCATGCAGCTCCTGCCATTCTTCATGGTGCAAGCCAGTCCATCAGCGGCAGCATTATCGGAGAGGATGCGCATGGAGCAAGGCCCCACCTTGGGACGAATGCCATTGAGGTAGCAGCATCTCTGGTTCACGAGCTTGCCCACATTCATGTTGATCCCATGATACCCCATTCTGTCAAAATGACCACTTTGCATGCAGGCGGCTCCAGTTCCAATATCATTCCGGGACAGGCATCCTTCACCCTTGATTTGCGGGCGCAGACCAATGAGGTAATGAAACAGCTGGTCGAGCAGGTACAATCTGCTGTGCACGCCATCTCGGAATTTTATAAGGTAAAAATTAAGCTGGTCATCCCGGAAAGCCTTGCTGCAGCTAGATTGAACAGAGCTGCCGTCAATATTATGGCAGACGCGATTGAAGAAGTGCTGGGCGAGGATAAACTGGATGAGCCTCTCGATACAAGCGGGGGCGAGGATTTCCATTTTTATTCATTGAAAAGGCCTCATGTAAAAGCAACCATGCTCGGCCTGGGCTGCGGCTTATCTCCCGGCCTTCACCATCCGCACATGACATTTGATCACGATGCGATGATTTCAGGCATTAAAATCCTCGCTACAGCGGCACTAAAAGCGCTGGAAAAAGCGGCAGCCAAAGTCCCCGGCAAATAGTGCCTCCAGATTCTTTTACATCTATAAAGGAACGGCAGCAATGTGAACGGCGCCTCCAATTTTAGATACACTCTAAAATTTGGAGGTGCTTTTCTTTCGGCTGACTGCACATCAGCTGAACGCTTTAGCAGCAGTTTTCGGATACCTTCCTTCTGGAACACTGCTTTGTTTTCAAATTCCATTTCTCCTTGATCCCCGATAGAAATATGGAAATAATTTTTCCCCCAATGCCTTTTTTTCAAAAAGAAGGGTACATAACTGAATAAGAACAATTCTAAGGAACTAGGAGAGATACTACGATGACCGAAGCAGAAAAAATAGACCTAAAAAATCAATGTGAACGATTTGAATCTGCTTTTAACCGAATTCATAAATCCTTAAAGCAGTCCGTTAAAAATGCACATACCGATAAGTTTAAGGAACTGATTGATAAAGGAAAAAGCCATTCCCTCGTGCGGGCTTACCAGGATGACCTTTATCAATTTGCCAAGCTTCGCAATGCGATTGTCCACGAGAAAGTGGATTTGGACTACTACATTGCAGAGCCGCATCTGGATATTGTTGAAGAAATCGAAAGAATTGCCGAGGATTTTGAAAAACCTAAACAAGCCATGGCCATTGCAACCAAGCCCGTTTTTTTCTTTTATGAAGATGGAAAGCTGGAGGACGTTTTGACCATCATCAAAAAATTCTCCTATTCCCAATTCCCGATTTACAATCACGACGGTGAGTATGTATGGCTGTTAACCTCCACCCACATTGTAAAATGGCTGGCAGATCAATTATCTGAGATGACAGTGGACATTAAAAAGGTAAAGGTGAAAGAGTTATATAATGAACGATTCACCCATCAAATCGCGTTTGCCCGGGAGGATGCCAGTATCTTTGACATTGAGGATATTTATGAAGAATACCACCAAAACAATAAGAAGCTTCAAGGCATTGTACTAACAGAAAGCGGCACATCCAAAGACAAACCCAAAGGCTTTCTCACCTCGTGGGACCTGGTCGGAGTGGAAATTTTGGATTCATAATTACTTTAACACAATAAAGCACAAAAGGGGTCTGACCCCTTTTGTGCTTTACTGCATAACAGCGTTTCCTCATTCGACAATTTCCACGGTACGAAAGGCAACTAGACGCTGGCTGCCATAGTGTTTCCCGGGAAATGCAAAAAAGTTGTTTGTCGAATAAACCAATTCGGTGCTATTTTCCTAAAGCAATCTCACTCACTCTATGACATTACTCTGCAGCTTCTCCAACTCTTCCTCTATGACTTTCACATCAAGCCTCTCAAACAACGGTTGGACATTATGCAATTTTCCGCTTTCCTGGTTCCAGGCCACTTTCCAGGCTGCTTCCTTTCTGCCCAGCATCCCCTTCACTTCCCCGCTTGAGAAAGGCAAAAAGGGTTCTAATAATTGCGCCAGGTTTAAAATGGCAAATGCACAGGTGCCTATGGTTTTTTCGCATGCCTGCTGATCCTCCAGCACCTGCTTCCATGGCTGTTCATGATCAAAGTATTTGTTCATCCTGCGAACAGCCGCAAAAATCTTTTCCAATGCATCTTTAATATGGGCTTTTTCAATAAAATTTCCCACACTCTCATACAGCGAGGCCATTTCCGCTTGTACACAAGGATCAATCTCACGGTTTGGCAGGCTGCCATTATAGTATTTTTCAATGAATTTAAATGTACGATTCACCAAATTTCCATAAGCGCCTAGCAGCTCACTATTATGGCTGTAAATAAACTCTCTCCAAGAAAAATCCGTATCCCTGCTTTCAGGGGCATTCACCGTTAAAAAATAGCGGAGGGAATCAGGATGATAGCGGCCTAGAAGGTCCGGTATCCATACGGCCCAATTTCTGCTGGTCGAGAGTTTTCTTTTTTCCAACGTAAGATATTCACTGGAAACAATATGGGCAGGGAGTGCTGGTATTTCAAGTGCCATTAAAATGGCCGGCCAAATGATCGTATGAAAGGGAATATTGTCTTTCCCATGTACATAATAGGTTTTGGCTTCCTTGGACCAAAACTCATCAACCGCTTCCCCCTGCTCCTTCTCCCATAGCCTGCTTGCAGAATAATAGCCCGAAACGGCTTCAATCCAAACATAGATTTTCTTCTCTTCAAAGCCTGCCAGCGGAACACTTACTCCATTAGGCAAATCTCTGGTAGCTGCACGATCTAGAAGACCTTCGCGTAAATATCGTTCTGTCAGTCCAACAGCATTGTCACGCCAGGATTGGTTTGTTTTTGCCCATGATGCATATTCCACAATCGCATCCTGGAATCGGCTTAGGGCAAGGTAAAAATGCTCCGTAGATCTTACTGTCGGAGTACCGCCGCAAAGCTTACAGGTTTTATCCAGCAAATCAAGCGGATCTAAAATAGCCGAGCAAGCATCGCACTGATCGCCGCGAGCTGGGCTTCCGCAATTAGGACAGAGGCCTTCCACATAGCGGTCAGGAAGGAATTGACGGCAGGACTCACAATAGGTTTGCTGCACCTCTTTTTTATAGATATATCCCTTTTCCAGCAGTTTTAAAAAAATGTCCTGCACGATTTTGTGATGGTGCTCTGTATCCGTTCGGGTATAGCAGTCATACGAAAATCCAAGTGACTGAAAACATTGCTGAAACTCTTGATGATACCGGTCGGCAATCCTTTCGGGTGTCGTGCCTTCCTGGCTTGCCCGTATCGAAATTGGCGTTCCATTGACGTCACTGCCTGAGACATATAATACTTTTTCTCCTTTTAGCCGATAATAGCGGGCCAGGATATCGCCCGGAAGCAAACTCGCAATATGCCCCAAATGTAACGATCCGTTTGCATAGGGCCAGGCCCCTCCAATAAATACTGCCATCTTTCTTCCTCCTTTAAAAAATTGCTTTTTCCGGGCAGGCGTTTAGATGCTTCCTTGCAGGGAATTTAACCTGCTGGGTTTCATTAACCCGCTTTTCCATTAGGGCCCTCTCGCATCTCATCCACATAAGCTTATGAAAATAAAAAACCCCGCCCTTATCCATGAAAAGATAAGGGCGGGGTTTAATTCCGCGGTACCACCTTAATTCGCTGCCTATTTGCATAGTCCAGCCTCTGCAAGTACGGAGCCTTCAAAAAAAATGGCTTTTATACTGTGGTTTTGATAACAAGTACCAGCTCTTGTTGCAGCCTACTTATACGCTTCTTCTTGAAAGCTCTGTTCAGTGCAAGGCTCCGAGGCCATTTTTCAAATGAGCATTTTTTGCTTCTTTTCAGCTGCCGAAGCTCTCTTTCAAAAAAACACATCATTTTACTTTTTCTCATCCATGCCTTTAGCAATATTCAAATTTTATTTTTATTATAATCGGATTTCCAAAAAATGCAACCACCAATTGACTGCATTGCTTTAGTGCACGAAAGGGGTCAGACCCCTATTGTGCTTTAAAGCATAGAAGGGGTCTGACCCCTTCTGTACGTTAATATGCTAAAGCGCCCTCTTTTTCATTAAGCTTTGCAGCTCCCTGTCGAGGCGCTGATATTCTTCAGTACCCGGCTTTTGCATGCTGATTTCCCCCAGAAGCTGCGAAATTTTGAGATCCCGAATCGCTATTTCCTCTTCCTGCACCTTTTTATCCTGCTGTTTCCTTGCACTTTGTCTTTCCTCCAGCTCCCTTAACCCCATTTCGACCCGGCAGATTTTCTTATTTTCAATAACCAGCAGCTTGTCACATAATTTCTCCAGCATATAACGGTCATGCGTCACCAAAAGAATCGTCCCGCTATACTCCTTAAGCGTTTCTTCCAGCTGCTCCCGGCTTGGGAGGTCCAAGTGGTTAGTCGGCTCATCCAGAATCAGCATATCATGGTCCTCTACCATCATCTTGACGAGCTTCATTCGTGTCAGTTCCCCATTGCTTAACTCGCCGATAGGATGTGTAAGGATTTCATCACTCAAACCCATGTTTGCACAAATCGTTCGCACTTTGGTGAACTGCTCCCAGTTCTCCAAATCAAAATAATCCAGTACATTCTTATCCAAGGGCAAATCCCCCATATCCTGGCTTAGATAGGCAATATCGAGGGAATCGCTTTTCCAGAGAGACCCTTTGGTGACAGGCTCTTCCCCTAAAAGCATTTTAATAAACGTGGTTTTTCCCGCTCCATTCGGCCCCATTAACCCTGCTTTTTCACCATTCTTCAGATAGAAATGGCTTTTTTCAAATAAACATTGTTCACCAAACTGTTTGGAGACCCCCTTCGCCTCGAGAATCCGTTTTCCCCGTTTTTCAGAAGCCTCAAATTGAAAATCAACCGCGAACTCCTCTTTCGGCTTTTCAACCTGATTTTTTGAAAGTTCCAGCTCCAGCCGTTTCAGCTTGGATTTCAGCTGTTTATCTTTTTTCTTTGCCTTTGCCCGCTCGAATTCCCTCAGTCCCATCTGCCGGTTTTCTGAAAGAGATCCGCCTTTTCCTGCTTCCCGATGCGCCTTTTGGGACCATTGCTTTAACGTGGCCACCTGCTGTTCTATCATTTTTATTTTTTGCTGCTGCTTTTCATAGCTTCTTGCCTGCTGGTTTCGGCGTCTATCCTTTTCTGCACGGTAATCACTGTAATTCCCCTTGTAAACCGTCAGCTCGCCGTCCTCAATTTCAAAAATACTGGTCACTGTTTGATCAAGGAAATATCGATCATGGGAAATAATTATCGCTGATCCCGGGTAGGCTGAGATTTCACTAATCAGCCAGCCGAGCCCCTGCATATCCAAATGATTGGTTGGTTCATCCAGTACCAGAAACTCCGGCTGTTTTGCCCAGATTCTTGTTAAAGCGAGCTTTAGCTGCTCCCCGCCGCTTAAATGCTCGAGCTTCTCTCCTTCAAAATCACTTCCAATCCGTAAACCAAGCTCACTTGAAATCTGCAAAAGCGGATTTCCCGATTCTCTCCATTCCTGTTCAAAAATCGGAACCGTTTTCAAGGATTGCGGCAGATACCCGATTCTTATATCATTTGGCCAAAACGTAATGACTCCTTTATCCGGTTCAAGCTCTCCAATCATCATTTTCATTAAGGTAGACTTTCCTGCTCCGTTCCAGCCCACCAGGCCAATTTTCTCACCCTTTTGAATATCAAACTGGATATTCTTTAAAATTTCTCTTTCGCCAAAGCTTTTACTTAAACCCTGTACGCTCATCACGTTCATACATATCCACCTCTTTTATGATTTTTTTACACTAATGGATGGAATGAATCAATAGAAAAACCCCCTAGGAAACCTAGAGGGCAGGGTGTCTATACATACAGTTATGCTAATACAAGTGCGCAAATAAAACACACCTCAGCACTGCAAAACTTTACATGAGGTTTGTGAATATTTCCGCGATTAACTTGGATTGGCAAAAAAGGACAGACTAATCCTATTCTCTAGGTTTCTCATTTTATACATCATGAGTTCACTCCTAAAAAATAAGATTAAAACCACATCGCTTTTTGTACCGATCCTTTCCTAAATGACATGAATTCCCTTTCATTGTACTCAAGATGCTTCATTCTCGTCAATAACTTATGGAAAAATTAATCCATCTATCCGTAAAAATTCCATTTTTAGAAGGATTTCTATTTTATTTTATCGAAATAGACAAAGAGCTCATTCTAAAGCATAACCAAATAGCTCTCTGTTCATGTAAAATGCGGTTATTGCTTTAAGCACCGCCTTCTATAGGGTGTTCTTGAGCCTCCACGGACACCGTTTTAGCTTACGTGTCTTTACTTAGCCAGTCTTGTAAAATTCATTATGCTTTAAAAACAACCAAATCATTTACATACTAAACCGGAAAGCTGCGGCATATCTGTTTCCTTTGCTCCACTCTTACCTCTCCCATGCCGCAGAACAAATCAGCAGAAGGGAAAATATGGAATTGCAGCTTGCCAGCACTCAATTTAATCACGTACCCTTTGGCTATTTTTTATTGAACAAACAATTAGAAGTTGTGTCTTTATCTGAATATTCCTTGACCCATTTTCCATCTGTTCGCAGCTTTACAGACATTGTAGACAGCGAATGCCATAAAAAAGTGATTCGATTCCTTTTAGAAGCCCCATCCATCCGTACCATAGAAGCAAACCTCCGGACACACGAATCACCCCTTTCGCTGCATGACCTTCATTGTTACGATGAAAAAGACTACATCCATCTTTTCTGTATTAACAAAGAGAAACAGATACGAGGATTAACTAAGTGGATGGACTATATTCATCATACCATGTCTCTTTCCCATTATGACTTCACGCCAGATACATGGACAGACCAAGACAACCTTGCATCCAACATGAAGGGCATGGATCAGATCAACAGGGTGACATCTGACATTATTAATGAAATTCGCAATCCCCTTACCACCGCTAAAGGCTTTATCCAATTAATCCGCCCGCATTTACATAAGACCGGAAAAGGATCCTTTGCAGATGTGGCGATTGAGGAAATCGAGCGTGCTGACAGCCTGCTGCATGAAATCGATTATTTTTCCTCCTCTTTAAAGCCTTTAAAGGAGACAGCAGTGTTATCAAAACTATTGAATGAGACCCTCCATGAAGTAAAAAGGGAAGGGTTCCTTCAGCATGGCAGCCTCTCCATTGAACATAAAGATGAAGATATCCTTTTACCTATTGATAAAAAGCAAATAAAACATGCCCTCATCCATCTGATTAAAAACGCCTGTGAAGCCGTTTCTGACTCGGAGTGCGCTAATGGTCAAATTACTGTTTATTATTACAAAGTGAAGGAATTTGCCCATATTTTGGTCCAAGACAATGGAACTGGCATGGCAGAGGAGATCATGCAGGACATTTTCAATCCCTTCTATCCTACAAAGGAAAAAAGGGCTGGATTGGGTCTGGCCATATCCAAAAAAATAGTTCAGGCACATGGAGGCAGCATTCAAATCGTAAGCTCTTCTAAATGGGGCACCACGGCCACCCTGAAACTGCCCATCTAGTGCTTCTTTTTGTTTATTATATAGGCTCTCTTCCTAACTTTTTCAGTAAGCAAACTTTTTAAATAATAAGCGTGATGATGCAAATTTATCCATTATACGTAAGCAGCAATCTTTTCATAAAACTGCCCTTTTAAATTTCCCATTCCTGCATACTATTTCTAAATCAAGGGTAATATGCTTACAGGAATAAAGAAAAGCGGAAGCGCCTTGCTCATCGGCGTACGAATTTCAGAGTCTTCGACTGAGATAAAGGAAACTAGATGTTGACTTATCGCAGGGAGAAGATGGAGAAATTCGCTAGCCGATAGGCGCTGGAGCTAGACAGCAGCTGAATTGTTTTATTTTTCAAAATTATGATTCTGTTTTAAAATAGCATTAGATCTTACTGGAAAGGCACACGCTAAAGGAGGCAATGCGATGAACTATGACTTTAATGAAAGCATAAACCGTTTGAACACAGCATCTATTAAGTGGGATGAGGTTGAAAACCTATTTGGGGCAGCTGATATCCTTCCAATGTGGGTTGCCGATATGGATTTCAGATGTCCTCAGCCGGTTGTTGACGCCTTGAAAAACCGTGTTGAACAAGGCATTTATGGGTATACAACCCGTCCTGCCTCTTATTTTGATGCCGTTATCCATTGGATGAAAAAGCGTCATAAGTGGGACATTGAGAAGGATTGGATATGCCATGCACCTGGCGTTGTACCTGCTTTAGGCTTTATCGTTCAAGCCTATACAAACCCGGGAGACAAGATTATCATCCAGCCGCCCGTCTATCAGCCTTTTACAAATGTCATTACTCAAAATGGCCGTGAGGTGTTGGAGAATCCCCTTTTGTTCGATAACGGTACTTATAAAATGGATTATGACGACCTGGAAACCAAAGCGAAAAGCGGTGCAAAAATGATTATTCTTTCCAGTCCCCACAATCCTGTTGGGCGAGTGTGGACAAAAGAGGAGCTGACAAGGCTTGGTGAGATTTGTATACAGAACAATGTCCTTGTGGTCTCAGATGAAATCCATTTTGACTTGGTTTATAAAGGCCATATACATACACCGTTTGCCTCGATTTTCAAGGAATTTGCCATGAATTCCATAATCTGTACGGCTCCAAGCAAAACCTTTAACCTGGCCGGAATAAAAGCCTCCAATATTATCATTCCGAATCCTGATTTGAGGGAAACCTACACTGCAAAGCTTAATCAGCTTTTCTTAAACTCTTCCAGCACGTTTGGCATTGCAGCAACGGAAGCTGCCTACCGCTTTGGGGACGAATGGCTCGATCAGCTCCTTGACTATCTTCAGGGCAGCCGTGATTTTTTACTCGACTACACAGAGAAGCACTTAAACGGCATTAAGGCCGTGAAACCTGAAGGCACCTATCTTGTCTGGCTGGATTGCCGCGAGCTCGGAATGGATGCAAAAGCCCTTGAAGCCTTTATGCAAAAAGAAGCTAAGGTTGCTTTTAACGAGGGGTATATATTCGGATCCGGCGGTGAGGGCTTTACCCGCGTGAACATTGCCTGTCCCCGTTCTGTGCTCGAAGAAGGGTTACGGAGAATTGCAGAAGCCCTAAGGAAGATGCGAGGATCGGGAACTTAAAGCTTTATTTTTAATATGGCTGCTTTCGCATAGATTGTTGCTTTACGTACAAAGGATCATTCCGTATGTTGCCTGCCTTCGTGGCATCTTTTCGTAAGCGATTCAAAAATTGGAATACTGAGCCTGAGTTTTTAATCTTTTTTTGTTTCTAATAGCAACAAAGTTGACTAAAAGAGCCTTTAATATAGCACTATTAACGCTCCAGAGTCATTTTGCCTTTAATAGATTGGGGAACGGCCGTTATGAAGTGTCGCAGGCATCCACTAAAAAGGCGCCTCGCGGGAATTGCCAGGCAGGATGAACGATGCCTTTAAAGTAAGAATGTCCAACAGAGGGCATTCTTTTTTTTATGCCCTCTAAATATTTATTCTGTCGTGTTTAGGCAGCGGACATAATCCATCTTTGGACGTGCAAACAAAACAAGAGAGGATGAAAAAGATTTTTCAGCCATCTACAAAAAATTTGACACCTGTTTAGACAAAGAATGTGTGTAGTTTGACACCAAAAGCATCCGTACTCTTACCGGATGCTTCCACGATGGTCTTCCACAAAAAGCTTGTTGCTGTAAACAAGCAGATATTTCATGAATGAGACGGCTGCAGCTGCCCTTTTTTCATTGGAATGAAAAAGGCTTTCCTCCTTTCCTCCCTTCCTGATACGGACCGCTTCGTAAATAATGGGGTGCCATTCTTCCGGTATATGATGCAGCGCATACCTTCCTGCATCCAGCTTTGAAACAATTCCGTGCTCTTTTATCGTGTAGAATTGTCGAAGCATCCCCAGTACAGACCACTCTATTTCGCTATGAATCTCGTCCTCTGGCGGCAAAATGCCTGAATGGATCAAGTACTCGAGCATTTGGATGCGCCTTGTCCAATACGTATTCATATTTTCCAAGACATAGGAAACAAGATTCTGGGCCTCCACCTCAAGATTTAATTCCATGGGCTCTGGTCCGGCAATTTTGATTCCATAATGGCGGAGAATCCACCACGTTATCGAATTAAAGTGTGCACCTTCCTGTACCCTTCCCCCATTAAAGTGAAAATATAAAACATCTTTGACAGGGCTTGTCCTGCCGATATCCTCCCAAGTGATATAACAGCCGTCCATCTCAGGAGCAGACCACTTATTCGCAAGCTTTTGATGGATACCGGATATAATTCTGCTTTCTCTCTCTGTGAGCCGTTTTCTAGTAATCGCAATAAAATCAACATCGCTCAATCCCGGAACATAAGCATCAAGCGCTATGGATCCGTGAATGTACAGTCCTTCCAGCTGAGAAGGAAAAGCCTCCTCCATTAACATCACGTACTCTCTGACAATTGCTTCCGCCTCTTCTGGCAATTTCCCCATGAACGCTCCCCCATTTCAACAATACAGTTCGCTGGCATAGGGAAATATTCCTGCTTTTCGCGCATTAACGCACAAAAGGGGTCTGACCCCTTTTGTGCGTTAATGCGTTAATGCAAAAACATATTCCTTCAAGATGTTTTTGTAGGCTTCTACGGACTGCAGCTCCACATATTCAAGATCACCATGCCACGCAGCCCCGGCAGGCCCAAATTCAATAGCCGGGATGCCTTTTTTCGCAAAATAGAGGGCATCCGCTGCACCGTGCTGCCCAAAAACATCTGGAGCTTTTTCGAGCTTTTTGCTGAGTACCTTGATCAGCGCTTGTACATATGGATCCTCTTTTCGCGTTTTCACTGGCTCTCCCGTATGATGTATATGAATTCGGGCATCCGTTATATTCTGAATTTGTTTCAAAATCTCTTCCTTGCTCTGCTGGGGCAGAAAGCGAATATCCAGCGACATGGTACAAAGGTCCGGCACCTTATTATAAACGGTTCCCCCGGATATTTTTGCAAGATTAATAGAAGGTGATAAATAGAACTCAGACGAATCCTTTGTAAAAGGCAATGAAAGAATTTGCTGATACAGCTCGTACGCTTTCACAATCGCATTTTTCCCTTCCCATGGGCGGCTGCCATGAGCGGATTCCCCTTCTACCTCAATATCCAGCTGGAGAATCCCCTTTGCCTGCAAACCAATCCCTAGCTGGGTTGGCTCACCGCAAATCACAAAGTCACCTGTGAACCCATTTTCCACGAGAAAACTTGAACAGTTTATCCCGCCTATTTCCTCATCTGATACAATTTGCAGCTGAACCTTGCAGAAAAGAGATTCGCTTCTCAGCTCTTCCAGGGCAGCCATCATAGCTGCCACTCCTGCTTTCATATCCGCAGAACCCCTTCCATACAGCCTGCCTTCTTTTTCATAAGGAGTGAACTGGTCCTTATTTCCACTCACTACATCCACGTGCCCATTTAATACAATCGTCTTCTCTCCCTGACCTGTTTCACACACGAGCATTCGATATCCGTTATTAGTCAAGATTTGAGGATCCAAGCCTTTCTCCTTCAGCCACTCATAGCAAAATTGAACAGCCTCGTTGGCTCCTTCCTTCGTAGAACTATCAATGCTTACAAGATCCTTTAAAAGCTGGTGTAAAGGGTTCATAAGTATAGCCTCCAATTCTTCTATTCATAGATTCTCCCAAAGAACTCCTTAAAAATCTTCACTAATCCTCTGTGACCGTAATCCCGCAAAACATAGAGAGGTTGCCAGTAATTTTTTCTCCTACTCGTAAAAACAACCCGCTTGGCTCACCGCCTATTAAAAAAGATCCGACAAGAAGCTTGCCGGTATAAGGTCCGGTCCAGGTATCGAGTGTATAATCAGGCATTTCTTTATATTCCTGGTAAATTTTTGGCCATTCGCTATACCAATGTTCCGGATCCTCATCCACAACCTTTCGCATCCTGTCAAAAATAACTACCCCGCCGCCTTCTCTGCCGAAAATCGGCTTTTCCACATAAGGAAGGTTCAGTCCTCTAAATGGTTCATTTGAAAAGAAGGTCGGCAAAAAGTATTGCTGAATATCATTCTTTTCAGCTTCGGTAAAGATTCCTTCTTGGGATGCCAGCTCCCAAATGATGCCCATAACGGCTTTGGACTGCATCATAAAAGCCGATGGAGGATTAATAATTTTCACACGCCCATTCGCAATATGGTCCAATAACAGGTTCCCAATGTTTTTGCCGTTTGGATCTTTATCATCCGGAAGATATTCCAGCGGATACAGCCGGTACAAATAATCAATTCGTTCTCCATCTCCATCATATATTCCCGTTTCTGAAACGATAATCTCTTCAAGAGGAATATATCGGGTACGAGCGAGTCCGCTATTTCTCATATTAAACAGGACGGTTTCCCGATCTTCATCATGCCAGCCGTAGGATGTAAAATAAACAGTATCCTGAGAGGTTATTTGATACTCGTATTCAATCTTTCTCCATGCCTTAAAAATAGCTGACTCCAAATGATTGGGTGATGAATAGCCTTGGTCTTCACAAATAATTCTATTGGCTGTGGAAGTCTCTAAATAACCGGTTGGCGTGTCACTGTTCACTTCAATTAGTTTAATGTCGCCATGATTCACCACCAAGTCGAGGCGGGAAAAATAGCTGAAATAACGGCTAAGAATGCTTAACGTATCCCAGGCCTCTGCCGGTATCCCTAATCTGCTTTTTAAAGTTTCACTGCTGAATATTTCATGATAGGCTTTGTTCACTATGTGTCCAATTTTCTTTGTCGCTTCCTGGATGTCATTCCATTGCTTCCTGCCCATTTTATATAGATGAAACGACATATATTGTTCATAGTCATCTTCAAGCTCCGCTGTTCCCCATGTAAAATGTTCTTCTGCCATTTTCTGATTTAGCGCAATCCATTTTTTCATATACTCTTGTTCATTCAGCATCATCCATTATCCCTTCATTTTAGGATCATCATTATGAACCACTTGGCTCCCTGCTGCTTCCAAGTCCCTTAGAACCAGATAAAACATTTTCGCTCGATGTGACAAAGGAAGATTTTATCCTTCCATCTCTTGAAACATACCGACCGGGAATGTAAATAGAGCTGCCGTGATGAGTAGTATCCTCACATTTATCTTCATCTTTTTTATTGCTGGATTTATTGGTTGTTTTTGCTTTTTGGGAAGATGTTGCTTTTTCACAGTCATAATTTTTATAATTATCGCTGGTTACAAGCTGATCATTCGAGCAGGCTGCCAGTAGACTTGTACCGAGCCCCAGTGATGCCACAATTCCTGCTACCTTTTTCTTATTTGCTTTCATTCCTTGACTCCCCTATGTTTTTTTAAAAAATGTTCTTCTATATGTTATAAATTGGCTGTTTCCGTACGGGCTGCTGCTTTACAAACAAAGAATCAATCTGTATTTTCATCCGTCTTCGCGAGCGCTTCACAGGGTAACCACAAAACCTTGGAATTGATCATTCTTTAATGTCAAATCGCAGCAAAGTTTACGAAAAGAGCCTAAATCTTAAACTCATAACTATTACTACGTGCATGGAATGAATTAGGTTTCTATTTTAAGTGAGATTCTTTTTACTTCATATAATATGTTGGCTGAATTAAGTGCCCATCACTTATTCAGTCGGCCAAAGAGTTTTGTAAGGACAAGACAGGCAAAAACAGCCTTCCTTAACCCTTTTTTATTATACATGGAAAGGAGGCTGTTCCGTTTGGATTATTATTTCTGCTCAATGACAGGCTTGCGGTACCCATCATCTATGTGTGTTTCCTGCAGAATTAGATTTTTAAGGAGGTTTCTTTTCAAGTATGCTCTGTTAATCCTGCCTGAAGCTTACCGCGGGCAGTTAGGGAGCCTTCTCGCTGCTTTAGCTTTTCAATGTCTCCCCATAACTCGCTTTTCCTGCAGGAGTCTTGTGCGTCCGTTCATTCAGCATGAGGGCACTTTTAAATCGAGCATTTTCAAAAAATAAAAGGACCGGTACAGAAGCTTGCCTGTCCGGTCCTGAATTAATTAAAAGTCAACTGTTAGATGTTTTCTACATTCGAAATGTCTTCCTGATGAACTAAGAATGGAGAAGCATACTGACCATTTTAATCCATCCGAAAAATGAGAGCCATAACGGAATACTTAAACCAACTGCCCATACCATTCCCTTGGCAAAATTCTCTTCTTCATTAAACATTCGAAGCACCTCTGCAATCAAATTTACCCGAGGCTTAATGAGACGTTTTTTCTATTATAAGCCGGGCATCTATAAAACGTTGTCATAATCACAAGACAAAAAGATAAAAATTAATAACTAATAAAGTCGAAGAATGCCATAAAAAGCATAAAACCTATAAATAATGCTGCTATGCTTATATTTCCTCTCCTTCTATTCTTCCCTTTTTACACATAAATCTACGTGGCAAATGGCTTAAATTCTCAATTCGCACTTTTAGCCTACAGTCCGGGTCTTCCACTTTAGTAATGTAAAGCACAAAAGGGGTCTGACCCCTATTGCGCTTTAAATCACTAAAGCACTCAGCGACCAGTTCGCGGGTAATCCGAAATAGACTGTGTTATATTGGTTTATAAGATAATTTTGGTGAAGGGCAGGATATGACATGCATGTAGCTTCAATTGAAATTCAAGTTTCTTATGCGGATACCGATATGATGGGAGTCATTTACCATGCTAATTATATTAAGTGGCTGGAGCTTGGCAGGACACAATTAATTGAGGATGCAGGCTTTGACTACCTGGAAATGGAGAGGGCAGGCTTTTATGCTCCTATCTACAATTTAGAAATTACATACAAAAAGTCACTCAAGCTTGGAGATAAGGTTGTTGTTAAGACTTGGGTGGACAAGAACCAGGGGCTGAAAACGGTGTATGGCTTTGAAGTGGTGAATGGAGAGGGCGAGGTTTGTGCAGAAGGAACCACCACTCATATTGTGGTGAGAAAAGAGGACTTCAAGCCCATTCAGTTTAAAAAAGCATTCCCTGAATGGTTTCAGAAATATGAAGAAATAAAGAAGCAGTGAGCCCATGCTTGCTGCTTCTTTTTAGGGGTCAGACCCCTTTTACACTTTACTGCATGAAAGCAACTAGAATTAAAGACAATTTCTGATAAGGATACGTTTCCTTTTAAAAAAGTGGATGCTAAAGTTTTTTTTTAGAAAGCAAAGCTTGCAGTCTGGTCTAATTCCAGGACAAACGCTTTTAACAAGTCCTTGGTGGCTGTAAGGTCTGTCACGCTGACCATTTCAACAGGTGAATGTGCATAGCGGGAAGGAATGGATAAAACACCGGTCGGGATTCCTTTATTGGAAAGTGCTACTGCCCCTCCATCTGTACCTATGCCTGGAAACACTTCTAATTGGTAGGGAATTCCGTTTGTTTTAGCAGCTTGTACCAGTAGATTTTTTATCGTTTTATGTACAATTAAACTAAAATCCATCACCTTGATGCCCGTACCATCTCCAAGACGAAGGCTCTGATCCATCGTTTCTTCAGGCGTATCGCTGACAGCTGTAGTATCCACTGCAATGGCAGCATCAGCTTCTAAGCTAGCGGCAGCCGTCTGGGCACCCCTTAGTCCCACTTCCTCCTGTACGGCAAACAAAAAGATCAGTTCCCCTGCAAAGTCCTCTCCCTGCAGTTCATTCAGCAATTGCAAAAGTACAGCACAGCCCGCACGATCATCCAAGGCTTTCGAAATGATGACTTCTTTTCTTTTTGGACCCGTCATCTTCCACTCAGTTCCCCATGTGATGGGCGTTCCAACTTCTATGCCAAGTTCCTGTACCTCTGCTTTCGAGCTGGCACCGATATCCACATAAAGCTGGGAATGCTTGCGGACCTTGGATGGGTCATCAAATTTCACATAGTGGGCAGACATTGTCCCTATCACACCATCCACTATGCCATTCTCTCCAAGCACCTTAACCGGCTTTGCCAGTAAAATCCTGTCGTCATGTCCTCCAAGCTTTTCAAAACGAAGAAGCCCATTTCCTTCAATTTTCTTTACAATAAATCCCACTTCATCCATATGGGCCGTTACAAGCACAGTCGGTCCAGGTTTTGTCCCCTTTTTCCGTGCAATCACATTTCCAATCGAATCAATAACCGCCTCATCTGCTTTCCCTTCAAGATAGTCCTTGATAAAATAGGCTACCTCATGTTCATAGCCGCATGGTCCATTTAGGCTTGTTAGAGTTTTTACCAGCTCAATCATGATTTAATCTCCCTTTCTACTTTGCACAAATGTAAACGTAAAACATTATTGGCGCTGAAAATGATGAATAAAAAATATATATTGTGCAATACAAAATTATATAAAAGGGAAAAAAAGATAGCAAACACTTTTTAAAACATTAAGAAAAATCACTAAAAGGAATAGACAAATAGTTCAAACTTTAATTCTTTAACACACTAAAGGGGTCAGACCCCTTTTATGCTTTAAAGTAAAGAAAGGGTCAGACCCCTTTTTTGCGTTAAC
The DNA here is from genome assembly GCF_001636425.1 of Heyndrickxia acidicola. Lineage (NCBI taxonomy): Bacteria > Bacillati > Bacillota > Bacilli > Caryophanales > Bacillaceae > Heyndrickxia > Heyndrickxia acidicola. Next base: position 4,050,092 of record NZ_KV440953.1, on the reverse strand, counting down.
GCATAAAAGACTCTTCTCTGAGCCATATGGCTTGGCCACAAAAATTTTTAGGAGAGGTGATTAAATGACGTTTTTTGGGTATGTATTCATTACAAAAGGAGGGGAGAAAAATGGAAAAGAAAGATGTTTTATCACAAAGTGAAGACAAAGCACCTAATTCTGTTGAGGAATTATTCGGGATTGAGCCTGGAATGAGCCTGCAGTCTGTTAATTTCGCCGTAACAGAAACCCCTAATCTTAACGAACGCACCTATAACGATACTTCTGAGGAATAACGGCCTGTAAAAATGGTACAGGCCCTCGGTATACACCCGTCCTGCACCAACTTTGCAGGGCGTTTTTTACTTTTAATCCATGGATCATGCCGATCTCTAAAAGAAATGGCCCTTCGCAAATTAATCACGAAGCGGACAAATCACGGAATTGATCCATTGGAAATAAAGCAGCACTCTATGCGAATGCCAACAAAAAAAACCGTATCTGCCTTCACAAATACAAGTTTTTTTGGAGTGAAATGCGTATTCAATTGTTCATTCTTCCTTTTTCTGGTTTTCCCTGCGTAAAAAGTCCAATACCTCTTCTTTCGTGAGACCCATGGCTTTTGCATCAGCTAGTAATTCAATCCAGTCCTTGTCCAAAACAATTTTCAATGAAACCACTCCATCTCCAAGGTTGTCATTCCTCTAAATGGTCGGTTGCACCACTCACTCCAAACATTCTTTAATCAGGTGCCCAAATTCAGAATGTTTTTCATCGTATCCATCGTCGGATTCATTATATATATATTATAAATCAAAAAGTGCGACACTATCGCTACATAATTTCAACTTTTCCTAAAAATTCAAACAATTTCCTTTTCCCTTTTTGTCGAAAAATGATACCCTCTATTATCCACATATTGTAAACCCATTGATTTATCAACAATTTATAAAATCGCACACACCTTCTTTCATGCAGCATTTTGTCGATAAATTTATTTCATTTTATCTGGAAAATAAATTTTCATATCAAATGGAAAAATTCCATTTTAGTATTAAAAAAGCCTGCCACCAACAGACAGTTGATAACAGGACAGCTTTGTAACATGGCGTTGCAGCCGGCACTGCCGACTATTTTTTAAAAGTGCTGAACAGGACAATGGCTAATGGGGTTACTCCGCACCGCATTAGAGACCTTTATCCTCCTGTTATACCCCTACACTTTTTTTCAATTCAGCTGCGGCAGCAGCTGCATCCTTTGCTGTGCTGATCGCTGTGATGACAGAAACACCGTCTGCGCCTGCCTCGATCACAGAGGCTGCATTTCCCGCATGAATGCCCCCGATTCCCACGATTGGAACTTGAAAGCCTTTTTCACGAAGCATCTCAATCAAGACGGTCCCTCTCTCAGGCTTAGCATCCTCCTTTGTTACCGTAGCAAAAACCGGTCCAATTCCAAAGTAATCAGCGCCGGCTCGCTGGGCAGCCTCAGCCTCTTCAAGAGAGTGGACAGAAACGCCAAGGATACGGTCTCCAATCTTGGCACGGACTGCTTCTGCGGGCTCATCCTCCTGGCCAATGTGCACCCCATCTGCCTCTAATTCAATGGCCAATTCAATATCATCATTGATAATGAAAGGAATGCCATGCTCTTTGCATATAGATTGAAGGCGCATAGCAAGAGAACGTTTTTCCTTTCCTGCCAATGCATTCAAGCCTTTTTCCCTGAATTGAAATAAGGTGATACCTCCGTTTATGGCTTCTTTAAGGATCTTGCCGGGATCAGATGCAAGACAATTCGTGCTTCCCATAATAAAATAAACCTTTAAAGCCTGCTTAATGGTCTCTCTATCCATCCGACTAATCATTGAATACTTTCTCCTTTTTGTTTAGGCTCTGTTCATCCTGCCTGTTGATGTCAATCCAGGCGCTCGCTTTCCGACGGTTGTTCGCGAGCCTCTTCGCTTCCGGAGTCTCGCGTTTTCACTCCAATATTTTTAGCTCAATATCAACCTTGAGCATTAACAGACCCTTTATTTAAAGCATACTCCCGGTAAGCCCAATGGTTGGTTGGTCCATGACCGTTTCCAATCCCAAGATCATATTGAATAGCAGCCTGAATAAAATCCTTGGCTCTTGAAACAGCATGATTAACAGGCAGCCCCTGCGCAAGCCCTGCAGTCAAGGCTGCTGAAAACGTACACCCTGTTCCATGAGTATTTTTTGTCTGGATTCGTTTGCTTTGAAAAAGAGTGAACGTGTGGCCGTCGTAAAGGAGATCCTCTGATTCCTCGGGATTTTCATCGTGTCCGCCCTTCAGGATGACATGCTTTGCTCCAAGCTTAATGATTCGCTCGGCAGCTGCCTTTTTATCTTCCATTGTTCGAATGGCCCTTTCCGTCAGAACCTCTGCTTCAGGAATATTCGGCGTTACAATCATCGAAAGCGGCAGCAGGTATCGCTTTAAGGAGGCAATTGCCTGTTTTTGAAGGAGTGAGGCCCCTCCCTTGGCTATCATGACAGGATCGACTACAACCTTTTCCCATTGATAGTGTTTAATTTTTTCCGCAACCGCCTCAATAATATCGGCACTGAACAGCATTCCGGTTTTAACCGCATCCGTTCCTATATCTGACCCGATGGAATCGATTTGTTTAGCAACCGCTGCAGGCTCCATTGGAAAAACCGCCTGAACACCTAGCGTATTTTGAGCCGTTACAGCGGTAAGAGCAGACATTCCATATACTCCAAGCTCCGAAAACGTTTTTAAATCTGCCTGAATTCCTGCACCGCCGCCGCTGTCTGATCCCGCAATGGTTAATGCTTTTTTCATGATGCCTCATCCTTTCTGTTAAAAATTAAGACTGCCTTTTTGAAAAAGACCCAGCTTCCTGAATATCGTCTGCAGAAACCTTTGATAATTGATTTAAAAATTCTATTTGGAAGCTGCCCGGTCCCCTATCAGCAGCTAAGTGTGCAGCTTTCTCTGCCGCGACTCCGTACACCACCAATGCAGCTGCAGCTGCTTTAACTGCATTTTTCTCCACACCAGCGAAGGCGCCGATGACCGATGTTAAAAGACAGCCTGTTCCCGTTACCTTTGTTAATAGAGGATCTCCGTTCGAAATGGTGTAGGTAGTCTCTCCATCGGTCACCACATCTGTTTTTCCGGTAATGACGACTGTGATTTTGTGTTTTTTAGACGTTGAAATAGCGAGCTTCATCACATCTCCGTTTGCATTTCCTGCATCGACTCCTTTGATTTCCCATGCCTCTCCTGCTACATTGGCAATTTCAGCTGCATTTCCTCTGATTACAGAAAGCTTTACTTCTCTCATTATTCTTTGAGCTGTTTCTGTCCGATAAGATGTAGCCCCTGCACCGACAGGATCAAAAATAACCGGGATGCCTTGTTTGTTTGCTGCTTTCCCAGCCAAAATCATGGCATCTACCGTTACAGGGTTTAATGTGCCGATGTTTAAAACGAGCGCACTCGATATACCAGCCATATCCGCAACCTCTTCTGCAGCATAGGCCATCACCGGAGATGCTCCAATAGCAAGCAGCCCGTTTGCTGTCCAGTTCGTTACGACGACATTGGTAATATTATGTACAAGAGGGTTTTGAACCCTCACCTTTTCCAATGCTTCACTTATAAAATTCAATTCCATTATGATCACTCCTATTCTTTATGCCAAATGAAAAAGCCAGATCCCACTGACAGGACCTGGCTTGAAATAGCGATGTACAAAGAATAATAATTCCCTCTGCTACTTCCCTACGCTGGCACAATCCAGATCAGGTCCAAAGGGTTAAAAAACACAGTTTTTCTCTCAGCCCAAAAGCAGGCACCCCTAGTAGAATCATAGATATTCATTTTCTATCATCATAGCGTGAGTCAGCTGTGAAGTAAAGTCAAAACCGCGAAATGGCCGTAATTTAGCTCATTAACGCACAAAAGGGGTCAGACCCCTTCTTCACTTTAAAGCACTAAAAGGGTCAGACCCCTTTAGTTAACTAAAGCGCCACACCTTCATCCTCCTTGCCATCCTCGCCAAGATAATCGGTCACAATGGCCGATTCAATCACAGCATTCCCTGCCCGCTCCACTCGATAGGCTTTTGCATAAGGCCGTGAGCTCACTGCACGATAAAGCTCCTGCCCCATAAAATGCAGGGCAGCCCCATCATCTGCAGCATAGCCTGATTGAATATCGCCTTCCAGCAGCGCCTGATAGTACGATGGCCTTCTTTCCTCTTCCCCATCGTAATGCGGACAATTGCTCCCTTTTAAAAAACCTAAGCAAGAAAGCGGTCTTAAATCGCTGCCATAGGAATCCGTCATCCCTTCCTCAAACCAGCAAATGGAACCAGCGCTGATTCCCGCCAAAACCTTTCCATTTTCCCACGCCTTTTTCAATAGGTGATCCAGTCCCCAATCCTTCCATAAGGCGAGCAGATTCTTCGTATTGCCTCCCCCTACATACAGAATATCCTTTTCCATAATAAAATCGCTTAAGTCACTTGCCGGTGGCTTAAATAAAGACAAGTGTGACGGTACGCAGGAAAGTTTTTGAAAGGCATGATAAAAACGTTCGATATAGCTTTCGGCATCACCGCTGGCTGTGGGGATAAAACAGATCTTTGGAACCGAACAGCGTGCTTGCTCTAATACATACTGATCCAAAAGGACATTCTCCGGCTCCATGGAGAAACCTCCTCCGCCCATCGCAATAATTTGTTTCACCTTTCTTCCCCCTCCTCTTTAACACGTACTATTCTTCAAAACCTCAGCCTACACCTGCACTCCATTAATAAATGTCATCAGCACCCGGCTGCGAAGATCAAAAGGATCACCGCTCCACACGACAAAATCCGCATCCTTTCCCTCCTCAACAGATCCGACCCGATCCTCCACCCCAAGATGCAGAGCCGCATTCAATGTCACAGCTTGAAGAGCGAGCTCCTCCCTGACACCGGCTTTTACAGCCAGAATGACACACGCCATTAAGTGTTCAATGGAGACAATGGGATGATCCGTTGTGATGGAAAAAGGAACACCGGCTTCTGCCAACGCCACCAGGGTATGCCAGCCTTTATTGGCCAGCTCTACCTTTGAACGGGCTGACATTGTAGGGCCCACTGACACACGAACCTGGTGCTTTGCGATAAAAGGGGCAATGAGATGCCCTTCCGTACAATGCTCAATCGTCAGGTTAAAATCAAATTCTCTCTTCAGCCTTAAAACAGTGGCAATGTCATCAGCACGGTGTGCGTGTATGCGCATAGGGATTTCTTTATTCAACACTTTGGCTAGCGTCTCCAGCCCAAGGTTCCGTTCTGCTTTCCCCTTTTTCCTTTCTTCTAAATAATCCTGAGTCTTTATCAATTCTTCCCTGAGGAGGGCCGCTATCCCCATCCGTGTCACTGGCGGTCTCCCTTTTTGCCCATGCTCTCGTTTAGGATTTTCACCTGTAGCTGCTTTTAACCCGGCAGGACATTTGAGGACCATTTCATCGACAATATCTCCCGCCGTTTTCAACACCACCGTTTCCCCTCCAATCACATTGGCACTTCCGGGCATAACCTGTACGGTGGTAACCCCCGCTTGCCTTGCATCAATGAATCCCGTTTCCATCGGATTGATGCCATCCAGTGTGCGTACCTGGGGTGTGACGGCTGAACTGGTTTCATTGTAATCCCGCCCCTCCACGCCAACCCCCTGCTCCTGCACACCAAGATGTGTATGCACATCAATAAGGCCGGGTGTCAAGATCATTCCCGCCATATCAAGAACCTCGCAGCCTTCAGGAGTCCGCACATACTCTCCAATTTTCCCAAACCTTCCATTCTCAATAAAAATAGCGGCGTTCTGCAAAAGACCTCCCCTGCCGTCATATCCATTTACATTTTTCAACACCAGCATGATGTCCCCTCCTCTTGGGATTGTGGAACTTCAAAGCATATGAGCATTTGAAAATGCATGTATGATACACCTATTCTATTTTTCTGTGAAAAAGAACGATTAAAATCCCCTTTTTGTCTCGATCATGGAGTGTATCTATTTTGGAAGAAAGGTATAATAGTAGTAAGATTGAAAAGACAAGGGTGATAGATATGGAACATGATGTGACGAAGGAAATTGAGGAATTGGAAAGTCTCCTTTATGCGCTCCAAAGCCAAAATCAGGACCTTTATTTAGAGAATGTCCGGCCTTTTCTGCGTGAAAAGCTGGTCGATTTCCTTTCCGATTTTGAGCTATATTTTCGCGAAAGAGGATTTGTGGTAAAAACAAAAAATGAAAAAGTAAACGCTGACTATATGGAGCTTAACTTTTCTGCCTCTTTGGAAGAAGACGGAGAGAACCACTACCATGTCGTCATCCGAAAAGACCGGGAAGAAATAGAAGAAATAAAAGTCCGCTATAACACCTTAAGCTCTACTTTTACGTATGCCGTTCCTCCTGACGAATTTGAAGCTGAAAAGGCAAGGCTGACCAAAGAAATCGAGCGGGAGCAGAAAAAAACCCGGTACCTGCAGCAGCCGAAGTTTTATTTTTTGAGAACGATTGCAAACGAAGGATTCAGCACAGGCGAATCCCTTTTAGAAGAGTTATTTGATACCCCCTGATACCAGCCTTTCGACCGATTTCCGGGCGTTCATCCTCTATTCCTTAAAGCCGGTTTCAGGAGGTAAACCGGCATGCAGGGAATTGGCTGCATCCATAAAAGGAACCATTCCGTCCTTTCCTTTGTACAAGGCTACCTCCGCATTTTGGACAAATCCCAGCTTTAATTTGGGCCTTTTTTTCAGCCTGATCCTTTTTAATTTGTTCAATATGGCCCTTTCTTGCCTCTTTTCCCTCAATCGACCTTGCTTGTAGCCGATAAAGAATTCCCTTTCGCTGCATGGGATTCAGCATTTCTTCATGGTAGCCCTTTAAACACTTCAACAATTGCTCTGTTTGAAGGACATGAGTGTTTAACGCGGATACTTCCACTTTTTTCAAAACAGCCCTTTCTGAAAAAACAACCAAAGAGTAATAAGGGATTGGAAACTGCTCTCCAACAATTTGTTTCAGCGCCTGGATATGGCCGTAATTTTGAAAAATAGGATTGTAGAACCTTTCCTTTCGTTTGTAGATGACCTGTGTCCATTGCTTGCTTCGTTCGCTTCCGTAAATCCATCCGCGGTAGTTTTTGGTCTCAATCACAAATATCCCAGCTTTTGATATAACTAAGTGATCAAGCTGGGAGGTCTTTCCCTTCACAGTCGGCAAAAGAACATCATGCAAAACGGTATATTCTTCCGCATCGAGTTTATTTAACTGTTTCTTAACCTCAAACTCTCCTAGCCTCCCTTTTATCGTGGGCGAAGAGAGCAAAGACATCCCGATAACCAGTAAGACCAGTAATATGAATATCATAAAAAACCTCCAAATTTACATATTCTATATAATACTCTATTTTATTCCATTCATTCTATCAAGCTGGGAACAAGCGGCATCATGAAAATTTATTGAAGGTATGAAGGCTTCTGCTCCAAGTGCTCTCTTTGCCGCGGACGGTTGAAAGTCTCCTCGTCCCATTGCATCTGCAAGTACTGCCCCTAACTTACTTTTAAAGCTCTCGTCTCACCCCTACCACCGTGCCGATTTAATAGATTAAAGCACTAAAGGGGTCTGACCCCTTTACTTAACTAAAGGAATTTCCCATTCTTGTTTGGCCGTTTTATACATAGAGTGTAATAGTGCCAAAAAAGCAGCTCTGCAAATCGGCTGAACATTATAATGGGTTTTTATTTAAAATAATTATAAATAAGTATTGATTTTATATTGAGAGATGTTATTATTAACAATAACAAATTTAAATTCTAAGAGGTGACTGTACATGACCAATGAGAAAAAGAATTTAACGACAAGCTGGGGTGCTCCGGTTGGAGACAATCAAAACTCGATCACAGCAGGATCCCGCGGCCCTACTTTAATTCAGGACGTTCATTTATTAGAAAAACTTGCCCACTTCAACAGAGAACGTGTTCCAGAACGCGTCGTCCATGCGAAAGGGGCAGGGGCTCATGGCTACTTCGAAGTAACCAACGACCTGACTGCCTATACAAAGGCAAACTTCCTGTCTGAAGTCGGCAAACGCACTCCTTTGTTCATCCGATTCTCCACTGTAGCAGGTGAGCTTGGATCTGCGGACACAGTACGGGACCCTCGGGGATTTGCGGTTAAATTCTATACAGAAGAAGGCAACTACGATATTGTCGGCAACAACACTCCTGTCTTCTTCATTCGTGATGCGATTAAGTTTCCTGACTTTATCCATACTCAAAAACGCCATCCGGCCACTCACCTGAAAAATCCCAATGCAGTATGGGATTTCTGGTCTTTATCTCCTGAATCCCTGCACCAAGTGACCATCCTGATGTCTGACCGCGGCATTCCTGCCACCCTCCGTCACATGGATGGCTTCGGAAGCCATACCTTCAAGTGGGTCAACGAGGACGGAGAAGGCGTCTGGATCAAGTACCACTTTAAAACAGTGCAAGGAATCAAAAACCTTTCTGCCGATGCGGCAGCTAAAATTGCAGGTGAAAATCCTGATTACCATACAGAGGATCTTTACAATGCCATCGAAAAAGGCGATTTCCCTGCATGGAAGCTCTACGTTCAAATCATGCCTCTTAAGGATGCGAATACGTACCGCTTCGATCCATTCGATGTGACAAAGGTTTGGTCACACAAGGACTACCCGCTGATTGAAGTTGGCAAAATGGTGTTAAACCGCAATCCGGAGAACTATTTTGCGGAAGTGGAACAGGCCACCTTCTCTCCTGGCACACTTGTTCCGGGCGTAGAGGTATCGCCTGATAAAATGCTCCAAGGCCGCTTATTTGCCTATGCAGATGCTCACCGGTACCGTGTCGGCGCCAATCACAACCATCTGCCAATCAACCGTCCTAAAGCGGAGGTCCGAAACTACCAGCGTGACGGCCAGATGCGCTTTGACGGCAATGGCGGCGGCTCTGTTTACTATGAGCCGAACAGCTATGGCGGACCAAGTGAAGCACCTGAACATAAGCCTTCAGCCTATCAGGTTTCCGGCACCGCAGACAGTACTGCCTACGACCACCATGATCATTACACACAGGCAGGCGACTTATATCGATTGATGACCACAGAGGAAAGAGCCCGCCTTGTTGAAAATATTGTGGCGGCAATGAAGCCTGTCGAAAAAGACGAAATCAAGCTTCGCCAAATTCAGCACTTCTATAAGGCTGACCCTGAATACGGCACACTTGTAGCCAAAGGACTTGGTTTGTCTATTCCGGAAGAAGCATCTTCTGTAAAATAAGCCAGCTCGTAAACACGATTTCATCATTCTCAATTATTCGCTAAAATTCTCAATTAAAAGCACCGGCCCATTGGAGGTCGGTGCTTTTTTTGTATTCCTTATATCTCAGTTAAAGACTCTGAAAACCGTACGCCGATGTGCAAGGCGCTTGTGCTTTTCATAGATTTCCTGCATTCATTTGAAGCTTTCTTGTATTTATTCAAAACTTCCCTGCATTTTCTTTCATTTTCCAGCATTCTTTTCCATTCTTCCGGCATTTTCTTTAAAACTACCTGCATTCCCTCGTAATCTCCTCCATCTACTGACAGATCCTCCATTCATCCAACATGGCCATCCCCAAAAACCCTCCTAAACTCTTGCTCAGGAGGGCTTTGTGTCTCTTTTTATCTAATTACCTCTCTTTTTCACACCAAAAAACCCGCCATCCTAAAAAAAGAAGAAATCTGCAGAATCTCTTACTCTTTTACTGAATATGCAGGCTTTTACAATAAGGAACTGGGAAATTCCAATTTAAAAAGGTCATTTTTCCGAATGGCCTCTTTATTCTCTTGAAAATTGTAAGCGATTCCATTTATTTTGTCAATATTTTCTAAAGCATTCCTCACACTAGCCTCCCTGCCAGCAGCAAAGGGGGCAGGACCCTATATATTCCTGCCCCCTGCCTACCATGCTAAAATTTAAAATCCTTTTGTTCTTTCAACCCATTTTTGAAAATTATCCATTACGCCATCCAGGAATTGAGAAGTCGGTTCATGTGTGAGATGTCCTGATTCATCAAGCTTTTCATGAAGACCACCTACGAATACCTCATTTCCCGGAAGAACCAAAGCAGAAATGCCTGGTGAATTCAAAATCTGGCGCAGATGAACCTGGGCGCGGACAGTCCCTAAAATACCAGGTGACCCGCCTACGATCATAACAGGCTTGCCGACCATTACTCTATCTACACGTGAAAACCAATCGAGCGCGTTTTTTAACACGCCGGGAATAGAGTGGTTATATTCAGGCGTCGCGATAATAATCCCGTCGCTATCGGCAATTTTCTTCTTAATGTCTGTCACAATAGAAGGAGGGTTCAACTCCTCATCCTCTGAATAAAACGGAAGCTTTTCGATAGGAAGAATCTCAATGTCCGCTTTTTCCTTATAACGTTCCTGAATATAGGCTGCAAGTTTTCGATTAAGGGACTGCTTTTTAAGACTTCCCACAATGGCAACAAATTTCATAGCACGACCTCCTGGATACATTTTCTATCCATATCAGTTTATCTAAGAGGAGCTCCGGCTTCAAATAATCTGCACCATTATTCAGTATTTTTCAACGGCTCTTTTCGTAATCTTATTTGCTATTTCCCGCAAAAACCCAGTCCATCGTACGAAAATCACGAAGACAGACAACATAAGGAAAAATCCTTTATACGTACAGCAGCCATCTATGCGAAAACAACTTTTTCAAAAGCTATTACTTAAAAAGCTTATACACCCTTGCTTCGTAAGGCTCTAATGTAAAGCTTTGAGCAGAGCTTCCTTCCTCTATCTCCCGATTAGCAATAAGCAATTCGTGACGTTGATACGCAGGAGACTCCGGAAGTTCAAAGTCCTGGCGGGTATCACTAAAATTGCACACTACAAGCAGCTGCTCATTTTCCAGCGTTCTCGTGTAAGCCCAGAGCTGTTCATGATCCTCAAGCAGCACATCATATGCTCCATGTACCATCACAGGCTCTTCCTTGCGCAGGCGGATTAATGTTTGATAATAATAAAAGATGGAATGTTCATCTTCTAAGGCTTGCTTCGCATTAATCTGTTTATAGTTTGGATTTACTTCAATCCAAGGCGTCCCGGTTGTAAAGCCTCCGTTTTCGTTGTCATCCCAATGTATCGGTGTTCTTGCGTTATCACGGCTGCGTTCATGGATGCCGCGCATCATTTCCTCCAGGCTGAGCCTGCCCTCGCCATACAAATCACGAAACGCGTTCAATGTTTCCACATCGCGGTAGTCTTCCACTTTTTCAAAAGAAACATTCGTCATCCCCAGTTCTTCTCCCTGGTACACATATGGCGTTCCCTTTAAGAAGTGCAGGCACGTGGCAATCATTTTTGCACTGATTTCCCGATACTCCTCTGAATCATTGGCCCATCTGGAAACCGCTCTCGGCTGGTCATGATTGGACCAGTACAAAGAATTCCAGCCTGCTTCTTCAAGCCCTGTCTGCCATCTGGAAAAAATCCTCTTCAACTCGCTCAGCTTCCATTGTTGCGGATCCCATTTTCCATAACGTCCATTTCCGATATCGACATGCTCGAAATGAAAAATCATGTTCAATTCGTTTCGTTCTTCCCCTGTATACAGCTTAGCCTGTTCGACGTTAGCACCCGGCATTTCGCCAACTGTTACGACATTGTACTTGCTTAAGGATTCCCGGTTCATTTCCTGTAAAAATTCATGAATACGGGGGCCATTTAAAAAGTGGGGGCCGCTGTCTCCAAATTTTGCTCCTGCAATCATTTCACCGTCAGGAAATCCCGGAACCTTGGAAATGAAATTGATAACGTCCATACGGAAACCATCTACACCCTTATCCAGCCAAAAGTTCATCATACGGTAAACCTCCTGGCGAAGCTTAGGGTTCTCCCAGTTCAAATCAGGCTGCTTCTCATGGAAAAGATGCAAATAGTATTCTCCTGTTTTCTCATCATACTTCCAGGCCGAATCTCCCCAGGCTGCACCCCAGTTGCTTGGCGGCTGCCCATTCTCTTTTCCTGGGTGCCAAATATAATAATCTCTGTATGGGTTGTCCTTAGAAGAACGGGATTCTACAAACCACTTATGTTCATCGCTTGAGTGATTGACAACAAGATCCAGCATGATATGAAGACCGCGCTTATGCGCCTCCTCCAGCAGCTCATCAAAGTCTGCCATCGTTCCAAACTCTGTCATAATATCCTGATAGTCGCTGACGTCATACCCATTATCGGCATTGGGCGACTTGAAAATAGGGCTCAGCCATATGACATCAATCCCCAGCTTTTTTAAATAGTCCAGCTTCATGATGACTCCGCGCAAATCACCAACTCCATCGCCGTTGGAATCCATAAAGCTGCGGGGATAAATCTGGTAAATAACAGAATCCTTCCACCACGTCTGTTTCATATAAAAAACCTCCTAGCAATCTATTTTTTCAAACCGGTCTCTTTATCTCCTGAGCATGAAAACTCTTTCTTCCCCATTTTAACGGCTCATAGAAAAAAAGTAAACGTTTACGTAACCGTTTCTCCTATTTAAAAAAGTCTTGCTCATTTCCTTTTTCAGCTGTTGTAAAACACAGCAAATCCCCTTGTTTAACAAAAATAGCCGGCAGTAGATTTGCTGCCGGCTTAGTATGAACAGTATTTAGATATAAGACAGCCTATGCTTTTAAAATCGCATAGCCCTTTGGAGGCAGAGAAATCGCTTTTTCCTCTTCGACACTTTCGCCATTCAGAAGCAAGAAGCTGAAATGCTCATGGTCAAATTCAAATGTACCTGGCTCATCGCTGTTGTTGATAACCACAAATAACGTTTCATCTCCATAATGCTTTTCAAAGGCAAGGCAATCTTCGCGGACATGAAAACCAATTTCACCGCGGGATAGAGCTTTGTGTTCCTTTCTTAGATGCAGGAGCTGCTTCACAAATTCCAGCAATTCGAGATCCATACTTTCTTCATCCCATACCATGCAGGCACGGTTGCCTGGATCCCCTCCTCCGAACATGGCAATTTCGTCTCCATAATAAAGGCAGGGGCTTCCAGAAAAGGCCAGCTGGAACAGGAACAAAAGCTTCACTTTTTCTTTATCATCCCCGCACTCGTCCAGAATCCGCGGGGTGTCATGGCTGCCCAGCAGGTTAAAGGCTACGTCATGGACATTCTGAGGGTACATGAATTTAAGTTCCTCAATGCCTTCCCTGAATTCTGCCAAACTAATAGACCGGTAGGCAAAATAGTCCTTAACACGGCTGGTAAAAGGATAGTTCATGACGGCGTCGAACTGGTCCCCTTGCAGCCAGGGCAGACTGTCATGCCAGATTTCGCCAACAATATAAAGGTCAGGCTTTATGTCCCGTACAGTTTTGCGAAAATCGATCCAGAAGGCATGATCCACTTCATTTGCCACATCCAGCCGCCATCCGTCAATATCACACTCTTCAATCCAGTAGCGGGCAACCTTCAAGAGGTATTCTCTTGCTTCAGGATTTTGGGTGTTGAATTTTGGCATGGTATACGTAAACCCAAAGGTATCATAGTTAGGAACCGGCTCCGTTTTAACAGGAAACTCATGGATGTGAAACCAATCCTTATACTTTGACTGCTCCCCATTTTCCAGCACATCTTGAAAAGGTTTGAAATAATAGCCGCTGTGATTAAAGACTGCATCCAGCATGACGCGGATTCCTTTGTCGTGTGCTTCCTTTACCAGCCGCTTCAGGGTTTCCTTGTCCCCAAACTGCGGATCGATTTCCATATAATCGATTGTATCGTACTTATGGTTAGATTCCGCCTTGAATACAGGGGTCAAATAAATACCAGTCACACCAAGGTCCTTAATATAATCGAGCTTTTGAATGATTCCTTCCAAGTCGCCGCCAAAAAAATTGGTCTCAGAAGGCGGCTCGCTTCCCCAGGAAAGGGTTCCTTCCGGGTCATTTGATGGATCACCATTGGCAAAACGCTCAGGAAATATTTGATACCAAACGGTTTCCTTTACCCATTCCGGGGCATCAAAGACATCTGCTTTGTGCAAATAAGGATATCGAAAGTGGTTTTTTATTTCTTCATAGGCTCCGCAAAAGCCGCTTTCTCCAAAAAAGCACGTTTCTTCCCCATCCGATAATTCAAAGCAATACTCAATTCTCATTATATGAGGAGAAGAAATTTCCCCCTGCCAGTAATCATACAGGCTGCCTGTACCAATTCTGGTCATAGCCACTGTCGAATGCTCAATTCCAACACCATCAAACGCAAAGGGATCCTGAAAATGGAGTACAATGCTGTTTATGTCATCCTTTTTTGTTTGAATCCTTACATGGAGGGTCTCGCTATTATAGGCATAAACAAAATTATTTTTCGGACGATGAAAAACTGCTTCCTTAAACAAAGCCTTCACTCCTTTTTTATATGAACCCCTCTCCACCTGGCAGCGCTTGTAGAATAAAAAAAGAGTTTCCAGCAGTCCTTAGGATGGAAACTCTCAGGCTGAGGCAGCTACGAATGTTATAGGGCAAGAGAGGGTTCTCTAGCAATAATTTATTACTCTCCTATTCCCTATCCAATACGCCTGCTAAACTTCTATCTCTCTTAAAATATTCATTTTCTAAAAGAATAGCGAAAGCCCCTTGCTCAAGGCATACGTTTTTCTTAATCGTCGACTGGGATATAGGAAACTGGAGATTGACTTATCAAAGGGAGGAGACGAAAACCATGCTAGACAAAAACTATATTGGTCATTCTCTTCTATTCTTGGAAACTTTGTAGAGATTTAGTAATGATAAAAAATCCTGCTTTGGCTGCAGTATACGAATGGTTCCATTGTACTTAAAACAATCCTCCATATGGAAACGCCGTACTAAATTTTTATTATATTTTAATTAATTTTCCTCCTACCTTTTTGCATTACAGGAAAAAGGAACTATATGTCTATCGTCTGAAATTCATATAAATTACCGTTTTTCATTTTTATACAACCTCTATAAACACGAGTCAAGTGTAATTTGCATTATTCTTTAAATTATTTAAATCTTTAAAATAGTCTAATAGAATCATTTACTAAGTTTACTATTCGAATTAAAATTTTCCTAGATTTAAAAACTTTTAAATCCAAAAAAAAATTAGGAGGAAAGAAAATGAAACCAACTCTTCGCAAAACTGAATTTAGTGTGGCAGCCGGATTACTGACCTTTTTTAGTGTATTTAGCATTTCTACCTCTGCGAGCACAGCACCCCAAGCATTAAATTCGAAAATGGTAAAGCACCCTATTCATTTTAAACATCTTTCCAGTCAAAAGAACAAACCTTTTGCCTCATCAGGAAGCACTACTTACAATCCTTCTCAAATCAAAAAAGCATACGGCATTGATCAGCTATCCAAATCAGGCGTTGGCCAAACGATTGCCTTAATCGAAGCCTATGGAAGTCCAACAATCCAGTCTGATTTAAACACATTTGATACACAATGGGGGCTCCCTGCTGCTAACATCGAAGTGGATTATCCGCAAGGAAAACCGGCTACCGATGGCGGCTGGGCGCTTGAAACATCATTGGATGTAGAATGGGCACACGCTCTTGCACCTTCTGCAAAAATCATGGTGGTTTCAGCGAAATCAGCTTCTACTGCTGATTTGCTTGTTGCAGAAGACTATGCGACCAATCATGGTGCCACTGTCGTTTCAAACAGCTGGGGCGGCTCTGAATTTTCAGGTGAATCCTCCTACGACAGCCACTTCAACCATGCAGGAATTACGTACCTTGCCTCTGCAGGTGACAGCGGCGCAGGCGGATCCTGGCCGGCTTCTTCCTCCAGTGTCGTAGCCGTTGGCGGCACTACTTTAAATCTTAACAGTTCAGGAGCATACAGCAGTGAATCTGCTTGGACGGATTCCGGCGGTGCAGTGAGCTCCTATGAAGCAAGACCTTCTTATCAATCAAACTGGACAAGCGTTGTAGGCTCAAAACGCGGTATTCCGGATGTTGCCTTTGATGCAGATCCTAACACTGGCGTTTATGTCTACACAAGTACACCTGACAACGGACAGTCCGGCTGGTTCTCCGTAGGGGGTACAAGCTTCAGCGCACCAGCATGGGGAGCACTTGTTGCCCTGTCCGATGAAGGACGCTCTACAGCCCTTTCCAGCTCTCAAGTTCTTAGTGCTATTTACAGCACTGCAGGAACAACTGGAAGCACAGGCTACAAAACGAACTTCCATGACATCACAACAGGCAGCAACGGTTACTCCGCAACAGCCGGCTACGATGTAGTGACAGGCATCGGTTCACCAGTTGCCAACCAATTAGTGCCTATTTTAAATAGTAAATAAGATTAAGAGAGATATAGTAAAATGAAATCCTTCTGTTGGTTGAAAACCCTCAGAAGGATTTTTTTTTTGCACTTATTTCTTCCATATAAAATACCGGCAAAGCGGGTACGAGATGTAAGGTACGGAAAACAATGGTGAAATGTGGTTTTATAAAAAAAATTGCTCGAGATTGGGGCATTAGGTACACATTTTAAGCATGATTGTGTAGCAGACAGTTTACTCAGCATGTCAGAAGGTTAATTTTTCGGTTCACTGGGGGTCCCGAGAGCTGTTTTCGGGCGAAAATTCATGTTTTTCGGGCGAAAACCAACCCTTTTCGGGCAAAACAAGCACAAAGACCTATATGTATACCCCGCTTTTCTTTACTCCACTAAAGGGGTCAGACCCCTTTTACACTCTACCACATTAAAGCATAAATCTCCACACTGTATCCTCATTTCCATATACGAAAAAGCCATCCCCTTTGAAGGAAATGGCTTTTGGTTTCACTTATTTTTCACTCTTTACTGTATTTGCTGAACTGGTTCTGCATCATTCGGTTTGCCGCGTTTTCGATTCTTAACCGGCATATTCACTAAACAAATGCTCAATAGTATGAAAATCAATCCCGCTACTAGATTAATAGTGATCGATTCATGAAGCAGCAAGGAACTCACAATAATCGCAATCAACGGAATCAGGAAGGTGTAGGACCCAACCTTACTTGCTTCTCCGGATCCAACCAGTGTAAAAAAGGCCAGCCATCCAAAGGCAATCACAAAGATAGAGATAAACAGCAAGTCAGAAATAAAAGCGGTATTCCACTGGATCTCAGACCATCTTTCTATCCCTGTTCCTGTGCCCATTAAGATGAGCCCGCCAATCAGCAGCTGCATGGTCACCATCCAAATGGAGTTTACCCGGCCGCCTGTTTTCTTAACAAAAACCGTGCCAAGCCCCCAGCCGAGTGCTGAGCCGAGCGCAAGCAGAATGCCCGTTACAGACAAACTGCCTGTAAAGCCACCTGAGCTGATGACAGCGACACCCGCAAAGCCGAGAGCCAATCCGGCAATTTTCAGTCCATACATGGATTCACCCAGCCATATCCAGCTGAAAATCCCTAATAAAACCGGTTCAATAAACACAATAGCTGAAAAAAGCCCCGCAGGCATATAGCCCAGCCCAATGGTTTGAAGGCCATAAAACATAATAATATTTAACACAGCAGAAATCGTATATAAATGCCAGTTTTCTTTAAAACGCAGCTCTTTCCATTTAGGAAGAGCAAAAATCAGGAGAATCAATCCTCCTAGAAAAGTTCGGATGCCTGCAAATAACAGCGGCGGTGTATAGATAAGCGCAAGCTTCGAAAGCGGCCAATTAATTCCCCATATAATTACTAAAAAAGCAAGAATCAAGGCAGATTTCGTGCGCGATATTTCTTTCATTTAGTGGATCCCCCATTTCAGTAGATGAAACTATCATACTCCCGTTATCACGAAAAGGATAATATTTGTTTTTTATAGGAAATATAGCCAAATGTTATGATGGCGGTTTCGTGCAAACTTATCTTGGTGAGGGGACAGAGAAATCCGCTAGCCGATAGGCGCTGGATCTAGGCAGAGACTACGTTGAAACTTTATACTTATCCTTTTTTTAAAAAAGGGAAGCACGCAGATATGCAGCCTCCCCTTTCTCGTTTTAAAAATGCTTTTTATACCAGGCTGCAGCCGCTTCGACCTCGCCATAGGTCAACTGGTGGCCATAATTTTCCCAGTGCAGGCCAACATTTGCACGGGCTTCCTCAAGCAGCTTTTTAAGCTCTTCTGATTCCGCCGCCGGGCACATCGGGTCATTTGTTCCCGCTCCGATAAAGACTTCTGTTCCTGTAAGGTCCGGAAGATCAATTCCTCTCCTTGGAACCATCGGATGATGGAGGATGGCTCCTTTCAATGAATCTTTATAGTGGAATAACAGACTGCCGGCAATATTCGCACCGTTTGAGTAACCAATGGCTACGATATTCTTCCGGTCAAAGGCATACTTTTCTGAGGCTTCACCCAAGAAATCATAAAGCTCCTTTGTGCGGAAAATCAAATCCTCTTCATCGAATACCCCTTCTGCCAGCCTGGCAAAGAAACGCGGCATGCCGTTTTCCAGCACATTTCCCCGGACACTGAGCACGGAAGCAGCTCCATCTATTTTTTCAGCTAAAGGCAGCAAATCCTGCTCGGTTCCGCCTGTTCCATGCAATAAAAGCAGGACTGGCTTATTAGGATCAGTGCCTTTTTGGAATAAATGCTTCATATTATTCCCTCCCATACTCTCAAATAGTTTTATTTAGGTCTTTCAATGGAAAAAATGTCTCCAATTTTTGCATAATCATTGCCAGCTAGCCTGCTGACAGCTTTTAACTTGTCATAATTAATTTTCCCCGCCTCATATACCTCTTCTGCAAAGTGAAAACGAACGATCCGACCAATGATTAAGTCACAGGAGGGTGCTTCCTTTTCGCCAAGTTCAAGACAATGCTCCAAGACACATTCCATCCGGATTTTTGATTCTTTTACTCCCGGAACCGAAACGACGCTGCTCTCCACCTTCGTAAGTCTCGCTAAATCCACTTCACTTTCATCTGGCGGGAGACTGGCGGATGTCTGGTTTACTTTTACCACGTTCTCCTCATCCACAATGTGAATGACAAATTCTTTGTTCTCTAAAATATTTCTCGAAGTATCCTTCCGCTCACCTCGAACACGTCCAACAGATATGGATACCAGAGGGGGCTCGGCAGAAACCACATTAAAGTAGCTAAAAGGAGCTGCATTGACCACTCCATCGCTTGAAGCAGACGTTACAAACGCAATCGGTCTTGGAATAATGCTGCCAATCAACAATTTATAATTTTCCTTTACACTGTTTGATGCAGGATCGATCGATAACAATAAAACCACTCCTATTCGATTAATCTAGCTTCCTTGGCTCAATGGGCAGCAGCACACTTTCTATTTTCTGTCTCTGCGGTTCATACCACTCCGGAAGCATGAGTCTCTCTCCCATGGTATCAGGAGATTCATCCAGAGAAAAGCCTGGAGGATCGGTCGCAATTTCAAATAATATTTCACCATGCTCCCTGAAATAAACGGAAGTAAAATAATTTCGGTCCTTGACTGGCGTAATGTGATAGCCATGCTTTGCCAATTGTCCTCTCCATTCAAGCTGATCCTGCCCATCCTTTGCTCTCATTGCAATATGATGGACAATGCCTGCTCCCATCTTTCCACGGGCTCCTGATGCAGTACGCTTAAGATCAATCACATTGCCAATGTCGCTTGGAGATTGGAAGCGAAGGAAATCGCCTTCCTCTCCCACCCTCACAAGTCCAAACTCTTTTTCAAGAAGCTCAGCGGTTTTTTCAGGCTGGGAGGATAGAAGGGTCGCTCCGCCAAAGCCTTTGATCGCAACATCCGCAGTGACATCGCCAAACTCCCACGTATTCTTTTCCCCTTCTACTCGCTCCACAATTTCCAAATGCAAGCCATGAGGATCATCAAACGCTAAGATGTCCTCGCCAAACCGCATTGTTTTTGTAAAAGGAATCTGAAACTTCTCTAATCGATTTTCCCAAAAGGACATGGCTCCTTTCGGGACTGCATAAGTAGTTACGCCAACTTGGCCGTCTCCAATTTTTCCGCGGTACGCATCAGGCCATGGAAAAAACGTAATAATGGTTCCTGGTTTTCCTGCTTCATCACCAAAATAAAGATGGTAGGTTCCCGGATCATCAAAGTTAATCGTTCTTTTCACAAGGCGAAGGCCCAATACTCCTGCGTAGAAATCAACATTCTCCTGAGGATTTCCTACAATTGCGGTAATATGGTGAATTCCGGCTGTTCTTTTTCCCATTTTCATCTCTCCTCTTCTACCACTGTTTTTATCTTCGTTCATTATTGTGTTTATTAATTCTGCTGTTCCACTTTATTTGCTGAGTCCAATCTCGTATCTAAGCATAATCTATAGTATGTGCAATTATCTCGAAATCGAGGTATTAACATAAAAATTTTTAGAAATATATTTTCTAAACCGAAATAATTATCTCGAATTCAAGATAATTTTAACAAACGCGCATATCAGTGTCAATATGTATTTGTTTCAGGCAAAAACCCGGGCATACAAATACCCGAGTCCTTTGATAATATTGCAAGAGCTGGCGTTCATGCTGCGGCCAGCCCCGTATCTCATTATATTTTTGTGTTGCTTTTCTTCGCGCGGTTTTCAAGCTCGCTTTTCGGATTCTGAGCAGACGACACATCCTGTGCGAACCCTTGTGGATTCACGCCGGATGTTCTGTTTCCCCGGTTATTAGCCTTTTTGGCCATATTCTTCACCTCCACTCTTCTGTAGCCTTCCACAAAAAGAGTAAAGGTATCCAATTATAAAGCAGGCCTTGTTACAATTTAAAGTTGATATTGATACCCAATTGAGATTGGAGCAAAAAAGTGATACTTCCTGTATAGAAGGGGCGAGAAGGCTCCTGACTGCCTGTGGATAGCGAGTACCTGTATCGGAAAGCAACCTGCAGGATGATGAGAACTGACACCATCTTCTCAGTAAAACCCCTGTGTTGATTTAAATTACAATGTGGATTGGAGCGAAAGGCACGAGATTCCTCAGGGATTCAGCGTGCTTGCGGAGACCCCGCAGAAGCTTACTATGATGAGGCTCCCGGGCCGCCCCGCGGAAAGCAACCTGCAGGAGGATGAGGACTTAAGTCATTTTCTTCGTAAGACCTCTGTGTTGATTTGAATGCAATGCGGATTGCAGCGGAAGGAACGAGACTCCTGCGGGATCCAGAGTGTTTGCGGAGACCCCGCAGGAGCTTGCTATGATGAGGCTCCCGGGCCGCCCCGTGGAAAGCGAGTGGTGCAGCGGAAATCAACCAGCAGGAAAAACAGAGCACAACCATGTCTTTGTAAAATTCCATTACTGATTTGAATTCAGAGTTAATTGGAGTGAGTGCTTAAAGCCGAAAATAACAAGCTGGAAGATCAGGGCACAATCAAATAACTACTGAAAATCCAATGTTGAATTGATCCCAATGTGGATTGGAGCGAAAGGCACGAGATTCCTCAGGGATTCAGCGTGCTTGCGGAGACCCCGCAGGAGCTTGCTATGATGAGGCTCCCGGGCCGCCCCGCGGAAAGCGAGTGCCTGCAGCTGAAATCAACCAGCAGCAAGACCAGAACGCTACAACTAAATGGTTGAGGAAAATGTATAGCACTGAAGGAATTTTACAGAATTACTATATTTCTTGAAAAGATATAGAAGGACAAACGGAAAAAACCGCTGGATCAAAGAACGCTCGCTAAAAGCATCTAAGAGGAGCTTTTAATAATCATTGCTATTACAGAAGAAAAAAGAAGAGTGTATATATATTCGGGAGGAAAATTATTTGTATTTTGAAATGATCGCAATCGGATAAATGGCTTATTCTTTTTGATTCTGCCTCCGATTTGCAATGTTAGTCACCATTTTTTCCAGTACCTGAGCAATGGCCTTGCGTTCGTTTCGGCCGCTGTGCTGAACGCCAAAATCCCTGCTCATTCCATGAACAATATAGCGTCCCGCTTCCTCATATGAGCGAATTTCAATACGCGGATAGCCTTTTCTTCCTTTTTTCGCTGGAATGATGATAACATTCATTTTCATGGAAACATTCCCCCAATCTATAGGCTTATTATAGTATGAATCATGTTCTTTTGAATATAGCTCATGTAAATATTTTGAAGCAAGGCAGCACATTCAGCTTTTCATAATTTGATATACCCTTTCCAATGATTCTCTTCGGAAATAATTACAAAGGCCGTTTACGCATAGATTGTTGCTTTACGTACAAAGAACTATTCCGTTTGCTGCCTGTCTTCGAGGGATCTTTTCTTAAGCTCTTCACAAGTTTTAATAATGAAATTTTATTTACCATGATATTTTTGTGTCCAATAGCAACAAAGTTTACGAAAAAAGCCTTAACAAAAGACTGATTTCCCATAGATTGATGATTTTCGTACATCCTTATTAAGATTGCTTCCCTTTTAGCACTTAGCAAAAAACAGCGCATTCCTCATTCTTGAAAAGAATGTGATGCGCTGTTTTCATGGAGGCTTTTCGTACTGGCATTCGTGCTCTGCCCTTTGTACGGCGGTTGCATGTGTTTAAACCGCAATTAGCAGTACTGTGAACAAAAAGAACCTTATTTAATTATGAATCGTGTCCGTACTTCTGAACCTTTTTCCTTTACCTTGTAAAAAGAAAACAACGAAAGAAACGATGGATGCCAGCAGGACATAAAACCAAACAGTTTGATAAACAGGCTCAAGTGCTGCCCCGGTTAAAGAGGCCAGTGCTGGAATCGTCAGCGTCACCCAGGATTGAACAAAACCAACTTTTCCAATGAACACCTGAATGTTCATTTTTCGTGTATTGGCCAGGTAAAACAGGAACCATAGGAAAGCCCATAAAAGCCATGTTAGTGCATTGACCGGATCCTTGAAATGAATATAAGCAATCACACTGTAAACAAGGGCAATGATAGAGACCCAAATGGAAAACCAGCCAAGGCCGTTATTCTCAAGATTCCATAAGATTGTAATACCAAGGTATAAATACGTTAGTCCAAATAAAAAGATAGAAGCATTTGTATAAATGGTCCAATGCTGCTGATCTGAAACAACGATTAAGTAAAAGGGCACTATGACCTGCAGGGCACCAACCAATAAATTCAGAATGGCCACACTTTTCCCATCCGCTTTTCCCATTAACATCATGCTATTTAAAAATAATACTGCTCCGGAAAGCAATAATCCGACATCACCCATAATAATTTTGCGATACGCATAACAGAGCGTTTTTCGCAAAAACCTCCCTTACTAAATTATTTGATACTGTCAGGCTCTTTTAAAAACATTCAATACTCAGAGCCTTTGCATAAAATGAGAAAAAGCAATCCCTCTTTACGGCTGTAAAGAGGAAATGCTTTTGCTGCATACTTTTATATTTGTTATATGACTTCCTATACTGCAGACAGGAAGAATTATAATACTAAGCTTACGATAATCGCTGAAAGCACACTGACAAGTGTTGCGCCATACAGAAGCTTTAAGCCGAATTTTGCTACAACGTTTCCTTTCTTTTCGTGAAGGGCTTTTACAGCACCTGCAATAATTCCGATGGATGAGAAGTTAGCAAACGATACAAGGAATACAGAGATAATTCCAAGTGTACGAGGATCAAACTTGGATGAAATCTGTGTTAAATCCATCATTGCTACGAATTCGTTCGTAACAAGCTTTGTTGCCATGATACCGCCTGCACGGACTGCTTCTGACCAAGGCACACCCATGATGAACGCAAATGGCGAGAAGATATAGCCAAGGATCTGCTGGAATGAAATGCCGAAAATCATATTGAACACATCGTTGATGGCTGCCATTAAAGCAACAAATCCAAGCAGCATCGCCCCTACAATGATTGCCACTTTAAATCCGTCCAAAATGTACTCGCCCAGCATTTCGAAGAAGGACTGTCTTTCATCTTCTAGGATTTCAACAAGGTCTTCTTCTTTTTTTACTGTGTACGGATTAATAATAGAAGAAATGATAAAGCCGCCGAACAGGTTAATCACAAGAGCTGTTACCACATACTTAGGCTGAATCATTGTCATGTATGCGCCAACGATAGACATTGATACGGTTGACATCGCACTCGCACAAAGTGTATAAAGACGGTTAGGAGGCAAATGGCCTAATTGTTTTTTGACCGTAATGAAAACCTCAGATTGTCCAACCATAGCGGATGCTACAGCGTTATAAGACTCCAATTTCCCCATCCCATTGACTTTGCTTAGGATAAAGCCCAGCCATTTCATGATGAAAGGCAGGATGCGTAAATATTGAAAAATACCAATTAGAACGGAAATAAAGACGATAGGAAGCAAAACTTCTAAGAAAAATGGTGATTCACCTTTGTTAGCAATTCCTCCGAACACAAAGTCTATTCCGGATCCTGCATACGTAAGCAGTTTCGAAAAGACATCGGCAAATCCCTTAATCAAATAATAACCAAATTTTGTATTTAGCAATAACGCTGACAATGCGATCTGAATCACAATCATAAGCAGAACTGGTTTATACTTGATTTGTTTTTTATTGTTACTCGCAATGAAGGCAAGGCCCAGAACAATAATTAAACCAATAATCGCAATGATATATTTCATGTTGTCCTCCAAGTTGTTTGCCCGTTATACAAGGCATGTAATAAGCGGTGCATGCGCTTTCAGCACCATGATAAAAAAATGCATGCTTTCAATTACTTTTTCATATCCTTTGAAGAAAAATAACCTGGTAAAAGTTCATTAATCGATGTTTCAACGGTGTTTCCGTTAAGATTAGTCAAATAAATTTTTGTATTTTCATCACAGAATTCTGCCAACACCTGTCTGCATGCACCGCATGGAGAAACAGGACCTTCCGTATCTGCACAAATGGCTATTGACTGGATTTCTTTTTCACCTTCAGAAACTGCTTTAAAGATTGCTGTTCTTTCCGCACAGTTTGTCAGCCCGAAAGAAGCATTTTCAATATTGCAGCCTTGATAAAGCTTGTTGTTCTTAGTAATCAGTGCGGCACCTACCGGAAAATTTGAATAGGGAGTATAGGCTTGTGTGCGCGCTTTCAAAGCTTCTTGAATTAATTGATCCTTATTCATCGTTTTTCCCCTTTTCTATGATCTAAAGGAAATCTGCGGCCGGTTAGCGGCTTAAGCTTTCCGGCCTGCAGTGTATTACAGGGCTTGTCCAGTTCAGTTGGAAGGTTCCATCGGCTCGAGGTCATATGCCTTACCGCCATGAAGGTTAAAAGGCAAACCTTCTTGACGGTCTGGCATATGCTGGTCGCCGATTAGCGGGTCCCTTCCGCTTTTCTTAGTAACTAGCGTTTGATTTTTGGCCGTTTACGATGGCAACACCAGAGCTTGCACCGACTCGGGTTGCTCCTGCTTTTACCATGTTTTCTGCATCTTCCACGCTGCGTACTCCGCCTGATGCTTTAACACCCACGTTTTCGCCAACTGTTTTTCTCATTAATGCTATATCTTCTGCTGTAGCGCCGCCCGTTGAGAAACCTGTTGAAGTTTTAACGAAATCAGCGCCAGCTTTTACTGCTAGTTCGCAGGCTTTTACCTTTTCTTCGTCTGTAAGCAGGCATGTTTCAATGATTACTTTTGTAAGTGCTTTGCCTTTAGCCGCATCTACTACTGCTTTAATATCGTTTTCAACGATGTCATATTTTTTGTCCTTCAGCGC
Source organism: Heyndrickxia acidicola (assembly GCF_001636425.1). NCBI lineage: Bacteria > Bacillati > Bacillota > Bacilli > Caryophanales > Bacillaceae > Heyndrickxia > Heyndrickxia acidicola. Next base: position 4,024,349 of record NZ_KV440953.1, on the reverse strand, counting down.
ACTGATGTTGATGACCATATCTACCTCATCAGCACCATTTTCAATTGCATTAGCTGTTTCAAAAGCCTTAACTTCTGAAGTAGTTGCTCCAAGAGGAAAGCCAATTACAGTACATACTTTCACTTCAGGAGTCTCTTTTAATTGTTCTGCAGCCGTTTTAACCCAAACTGGATTAATGCAGACAGATGCGAATAGATTTTCTTTTGCTTCTTTGATTAATTTGTTTACTTCTGCCTCAGTGGCATCAGCTTTTAATAGTGTATGGTCAATTAATTTTGCTAGTTCTTTAGACATCTCTTTTACTTCCTTTCTGGTGGTTCATTATTGGATTTCTGTATAAATAAGTGTTGGAGCATCTACTTTTTCGTTTACAACCTGGTAAGCTGAGTAGATTTTGTCCATTACCTCTTTGACATCTTTTGTATTGCTGTGGATATAGGCAATCGCTTCGCCTTCATTTACCATATCCCCAACCTTTTTATTGAGCATAACCCCCACAGCAAGATCAATGTCAGATTCCTTCGTCAAGCGTCCGGCACCGAGCATCATAGCGGCAATCCCAATGCTTTCAGCAGTAATTTCAGAAACATATCCCTTTTCCTTCGCAGGTACCTCAATCACAAATTCTGCTGTCGGAAGCTTTTCAGGCTGATCCACTACAGTTGCATCTCCTCCCTGTGAAGCAAGGAAGGTTTTAAAGGTTTCAAGGGCTTTTCCGTTTTTCATTACTTCTTCGAGCATATTCCTTGCTTCTTCAAGAGAAGCAGCCTTTCCTGCCAATGTCACCATATGGCTGCCAAGGGATAAGCAAAGCTCATGAAGGTCTTCTGGCCCTTCACCCTTAAGTGTATCAATGGCTTCTTTTACCTCTAGCGCATTTCCTACTGCGAATCCAAGAGGCTGGCTCATATCCGAGATAATGGCCTTTGTATTTCTGCCTACGCCATTGCCGATTTCAACCATTGCTTGTGCCAATTCTTTTGCATCATCAAGGTTTTTCATGAAAGCACCATTGCCTGTTTTTACATCCAGGACAATGGCATCCGCCCCTGCTGCAATTTTCTTGCTCATAATGGAGCTTGCAATCAATGGAATGGAATCAACCGTTGCCGTTACATCGCGCAGTCCATAAAGCTTTTTATCTGCCGGTGTTAAGTTGGCACTCTGGCCGATAACAGCAATTTTATTCTCATTCACAAGGCGGATAAATTCATCATTTGTAATCTCTACGTGGAACCCAGGAACAGATTCAAGTTTATCAATTGTTCCGCCTGTATGCCCCAATCCTCTTCCTGACATTTTCGCAACAGGAACACCGAGAGCACCAACGAGCGGAGCCAGTACTAATGTAGTAGTATCACCTACTCCTCCAGTACTATGCTTATCTACTTTGATCCCTTGAATGCCTGACAGGTCGATTTGGTCGCCTGACTCCACCATTGCTTGTGTCAGGTTCACCCTTTCTCCCTTAGTCATTCCCTGGAAAAAGACAGCCATTGCAAATGCTGACATTTGATAATCCGGGATCTCATTATTTGTATAGCCTTTTATCATAAAATCAATCTCTTGTTTTGAAAGTTCTTCGCCATTTCTCTTTTTTTCAATTAAGTCAACCATTCTCATTTTAGGATTCCCCCATATATGAAAAAATTGAATGAAGCAGTGAACGCTTACATACAGTGTGAAATAACATTCAATTTACGTTTTTGTCTAGCACAAAATTACTATAACACAAGCATTGAACATATGTACACAACTTTTTGCACATTTGTAAAACACTTTTATTTCCATGAGTGGAAGTTAAATGTAAGAAAAAAACAGAAGCAGAGTTCCTGCCGAAGGTCACTTATAACTAGCTGTTTTCTTATAATAAATCTGGCTGCTATTATGCTTTAAATAGTGTCTAACAAACGGAATTGCTGACAAAAGATTTAACAGCTGCACTAGTATTAAAGACTTAGCCGATGCTTGATTTAAGAAGAGGAGGTAAAACAAAAGGTTCAGTACTTTTGCAGCAGATCCGCTAAGAAAAGCGCAAGCGCCTTGCTAATCGGCTATGTATGTCATCGTCTTCAAAACAAGAAAAGTATCCACAGGTTTAGATTTTTATCATAATCTAAAACACAAAAAAGCCCGGCAGCAGCTGCCAGGCACTATGTTTTTTCAGCCCTTTACATCTAATAAAAACTGGGCCGTATATTGATCTGTAATGAGTACGTTTCCAAAACCGCCCTTTAAAGCTCCGTAAATGCCATTAATCTTATCAGGGCCGCCCGCCACTATGATCGAATACTCTTTCTCCTTTAACTCGCATAAATCGATGCCAAGCGTTCTCTCATTCAGGCTTTCATTGCAGATATTACCGTCTCCGTCGAAGAAACGGGAAGAAATATCGCCTACCGCTTTGGAATAAATCGCATCAAGATCTTCTTTTCCAAAGTATCCCAGTTGAAATAAAAGAGAATCCGGTTTAATCGGCCCGATTGTAAACAAGGCGATATTGGCATTTTTCCCTGTATCGAGGATTTTTCGGATATGCCGGTCCGCTTCCATGGCCTTTTTAACCACTATATGATCGACAATGGCAGGGAGCGGAAGATTCAGCGGGGTGGTGTTAAATGCCTTTCCAAATAAATATAAAATTTCCGATACATAGGTATGCTTTTCAGAATGGCTGATGCCGCCCTTTAGCTGGACGACTTTCACGTCCTTTGCCAGGCTTTGCTTCAGTTCGGTGGCTACGTGATAGATAGTGGTTCCCCAGGTAACTCCGATTGTGTCGCCATCTTTTACAATGCCATCCAAGAAAACAGCGGTAGCTTCACCCAGGTATTTTTTAATAATCGTTTCCTCAAACTGTGGAACCGCTGTCACCACTGCTCTTTTTAAACCGAACTTTTGTTCAAGTTCAGCGGATAATTGTTCATTATTTTCCGAGGTATCCATTATTTTGATTTGGACAATCCCCTCTTTTTTGGCCGTTTGCAAAAGCCTCGAAACAGTTGGCCTTGATACCCCTAGTCTTTTCGCAATTTCATTTTGATTAAAATCCAGGAGATAGTACATTTTTGCTGCCTCGATTGCTTTGTTTCTTTTATCGTCCGACACGTGCATCACCCATTAAATGACATCGTTTTCTTTAGTATATCATTATTATTGAAAAGCGGGTGACAAAATTTCATTCTTTCCCTATTCATTGGTGAAAGAATGTGCACATACATATTCATCTTAAATAACTCCCACTGCCGTGTCTTTTCCTTTCTCCGTTAATTGAGCAGTATGCTGACCAAATAATTCTCCCGCAGCCGAATGAACCCCCCCCCTATCCACTTTTGCCCAGTCAATGATTTCTCCCCTAGCATCATGGCCAAAGAGCATATCAGCGAGCTTTGAAAGAAGGACAAAGCTGGCATAGGCATGAGGATTGTTGGGAGCTGGATCAGCCTGTCTCGAAAATGCTTCTAGCAGGCTTGTAGATGGATCATACATTAATTCTACAAGCTTTGCTCTGTATTCAAGATCACAAGGACCAAGTCTAGGGAAATCCTGATAATCCTTGAAATGCTGGGCCTCATGCTTTAAAAATGATACAAGAAAAGCGGGCTGATTCAGCATTTTTTCATATCGTTTCTTTACACAGTACAAGGCTTCCCTTTTCGCCCATCCGCCTGCTGCCATTTTTCCAAAGGTAGCGAAATGCAGCCAGCTGTGCAGAAGAAAATCATCCATGAAATAAACGGTCACCCTTTGAATGCCGGACGGCAGGATTACCTCGTATTCCTTCTTTTCCTGCCTTCTCCATATATAAGGGCCTCGATAAGGAGCTGTTACTCCTCCCAGAAAGTAAAGTCCCTTTTCTAGGAACTTTTTCTCAAGAGCCTCCTCCGCTTCATCCAGATGTGCAAAATGGCCATCCGCCAAAAGATTCGATAACCTGTTAAGCAAAACTTCTTCAGCGAGCACCTCATTTTCTTTACGTGCCAGCACAGCTGTAAAATAATCAAAGTAACTCTTTAGTACTTCTTTTATCCAAGGATAACTGGTTTTGTAGGGATAAACAGGCTCATGCTGAAAAAAACGTTCCGTGTATTGCTGGAATAAGGCTTCCATGTCATTCCCTTTTTTGGCATGCTTTAAATATTCATAAGCTCCCAGTACATCCCCTTTTAAACAATAAGACAATACCTTCTGTTCCAACGAATTCACTCCCTTCCACTTATACAATGCTTACAACTTTTTCTTTCCAATATAAAGAAGATGTGAAGAGGCTCCCAGCAGATAAGGATCACTTGCTTTATCTATCAGCAAGTCGGTGATTTTCTCTTCTTCTCCTTTATCGCGCCAATATGTCAGTGCTTCTCCAGATAAAAATGTTCCTACGTTTGAACCAATGAGCGCAAGGGGTTCAAAGCCTTGCCTTTCCATAAATGGCTGAATTTCTTCTATATTAAAATAATACGCTCCCGTAAAACGTCCGGCATCCTCGTGGTTGAAACAGCCTGTTTGCATAAATTCCTTAATTTTATGGGAAGAGTGATTCGGCTTCCAATTTTCAGGGGCAAGCAGGGAAGAAAGCATATGCCGCTGTCTTGGCATAAATGCCACGAAAACAATACCCTCCGCCTTTGTCACACGATAAAGCTCTTTAACCGCCTGAATGCGATCCGGTTCTTCCTGCAGATGATACATGGGTCCAAGCATCAGCACCGCATCAAATTGATGATCGTCAAGTTCACTAAGCCATCTGGCATCCGCTGCATAAAATCCATCGAATTGTGTCCTCAGCCCCAGCTCCTCTGCTCTTTCTTCTGCCATTCTGACAAAGCGTGGCGTCAAATCGGTTACCGTTACCCGAAAGCCTTTCTCTGCAAGCTTCATTGAATATTTACCTGGCCCTGCCCCATTATCCAAAATTCGTCCGCCGGCAGGCAAATAACGATTGATGTAGTGCCAGTTCACTTTAAATTCTATAGGCTCGCGATCAAGACGCCCCCATTCATCAAATTGATTATAGTAGTTGACTACCCTGTTCACACCCATCCCCCATCTCCTAAATATTGCATTATTCTGCAAAGACAAATGGTTATCCTCTTTTGAGTGCATTTTGATTAGTTTTTATCAGATGTTCTATAAAATTTTTTTATGTAGGTTGTTGCCCTTGCCTATTACGCTCGCGGAAAGCACGTATTTGGGGTGAAACTCAACCGTCAAGATGATTAAAACGCTGCCTATGTACATTCCCAATCTTGATTTAACTTAAAGGTTGATTGAAGCGAAAAGAAGTGCTTCCAGTGAAAATCAACATGGGTTTGCTCTTGTTTTCCGTGGAAAGGGGACCGCTGATAAATATCTTTAGATAACAGGATGTCATCAATTTAATGTAAAGATATGCATTCATAAAAATGGTCTCTTATATCTTTTCTGGCAGATACATTAAAAGAAAAAGTATATCCAGCTAAGCCGTGCATGGTCATATGATGTATATAAATTAGCCAAAACTTTGCTGTAAATAAGGGAGGAGCATTTAGGTTTACATCTGCCTCGGTAAATCCTTGTGAATACTTTCTATTTTTTTCATATGCTTATTAGATAGCCCTAATGTAAATTTAAAAAGAGAAACGGTCTCGGAATCTTTAATGGTTGCTATCACATGCTTACTAATGCAAGTTGACATTATGTTCCTAAACGTTTTTATTTAACAGAATAGTTGTATTAGAAATCAAATACTCATTTGCAAATAAAAACCATCAACGGGTTTTTTGTCAACTAAAAGGTTTACTTATTTCTCAAAGACACGTTTCAAATTATGATTTTCTTAAAGGATTTTATTTTTAATGGCGTATTGTATTTGCAAGGATATTGTACTGAATATCCCACGTATGGATCCCTTTAATATTGATGGTATCTCCTCTCCTTTAGTGTCTATGGTTATTAAATCAAGATGAGATTTTAATAATAGAAAATGGAGTATAGAAAATCTGATTGCAGAAAATATCAAAGGGATATTGATTTTTGTGAATTTTGCTTCGTGGAACTTCTGCATTAATCAAAAGAGCGCTTTCTTTACAAGAAGTCTTCTTGTATTGTACTGGATTCTAAAACAACACTTATTTTAGATCTAACCCATAGTTAATGCCTTTAATTGTCTATAAAACGAACGTACAAACTCATCTATTGGTGAAAGTACATAAAACGTATGACAAGAGATTTATTACGTGTCATAGATATGCCAAGGTATCAACAGAAGCTCAACAATTGAACATGCAGGGATAGAAAATTACGCAGCTGTCCATGGGGAGCCAGTAGAATTTTACTTAGAGAAACGAAGTGGGTCAAAAGCAGCGCGAGAAGAATTACAAAGAGCCTTAATATAGCTAAGAAAAGAGACACGTTTATTATTTATAAATTAGATCGTAAAAAGAATCTAATGTTTTGTGAAGGGGCCCTTCCAAATTTGAATTGGAAAAGTTAGGCCAAATACATAAGGTTAACTACTTCTGCGAAACATAATGGGCTAGGAAACCGGATTTTATTGTTTATTGACGCTTTTCGTAAAATGGATAAATTCGTATTCTGTCAGTCATCCGAGATCTTTTCAGCCAATATTCAAAAGCTTGTATACTGAAACTAGTGTTTTATTATTTCTTCAGTACAAATAGCAACAAAGTTTACGAAAAAAGCCTATGTAAAAAAAAGATTTTTATGTCCGAAACGGAGGATGAACAAAATTAGCTATCATCCTCATGGCTCCGGATACCCCACTTTAATCCCCTATTTTATCTAGTTAAATACTCATGCTTAATCAAATATTGAATGATGTCATCCGCCCCTTCATCAGCAGATTGCAGTTCAGTGTCGATGGTGATCTCAGGCTGCCTTGGAGGTTGATACGGGGACGAAATACCGGTAAAGTCAGAAATTTTACCCTGCCTGGCCAGTTTATAAAATCCTTTTGGGTCTCTTTTTTCACATGCTTCGATGGAGCACTTTGTATAGATTTCTATAAATTCTCCCTCTTCCAGCAGGCTTCTTACCAGCTGCCGGTCAGACTTATAGGGAGAAATAAAAGCGGTTAGTGTAACAATACCGGCATCAATAAATAATTTAGACACTTCACCGATTCTTCGAATGTTTTCTGTTCGGTCCTGCTGGCTGAACCCTAAGTCCTTATTTAGCCCCAGGCGAACGTTATCACCATCCAGAACATAGGTGGCTATGCCCATCGAAAATAATTTTTCTTCTACACAGCTGGCAAGGGTGGATTTACCCGACCCTGAGAGCCCCGTAAACCAAAGAACAAAGCTATTATGCCCTCTTCGTTTTTGGCGATCTTCCTTCTTAATTCTCATGAAATGCCAGGCAAGATTCTTATCATATGCATCACTCATCGGTTCCCCTCATTTCCTCTATTAAAACATCGATTACCTCAGGCCGGCTGAATTCAGCTGGCGGACGGTCGCCGTTTTTCAGCATTTCTCTGACTTTGGTTCCGGATAAAATAATCCGATCGCTGTCTTTATGAGGACAGGTTTTAACAGAAGCCATACCGGCACATTTTTTACAATAAAAACTATGTTCATAAAACAAAGGGGCAATTTTCAATTCTTGGGCAGAAAAAGACTGGAAAATGATTTGGGAATCATAAGGCCCATAATAATTGCCTACCCCCGCATGGTCACGTCCTACAACAAAATGGGTACAGCCGTAATTTTTTCTTACGAGTGCATGAAGAATTGCTTCTCTTGGCCCAGCATACCGCATGGGGGCGGGGAAAGCTGCCAGCATAGTGTACTGGTCGGAGTAATAGTGCTTGATAATGGCTTCATAGCTTTTCATCCGGGTGGAGGCTTTAATATCATCCTGCTTTGTTTGGCCAACCAAAGGATGTATGAGAAGTCCATCCACAATTTCGAGCGCCGATTTTTGAATATACTCATGGGCACGGTGAATAGGATTTCTCGTTTGAAACGCGACAATGTTTTTCCAGCCTTTGTCATTAAAAGCCTTTCTGGTCTCCGATGGAGTGAGAAAATATTTATCCGAGACCTCCCGCTTGGGAAGCCTGATCATGGTCACCATTCCTCCTGCATAAAGATTCGATTGTTCAAATAACCGTTTTACACCCGGATGATCCGTTTCGGTTGTTTTAAAAATATGCAGGGCTTCGAGAGCAGTGTCCGCCTCATAAAGATCCTCTATCTCCATTACTCCATAAATACATCCATCATGCATCAGATTTACGGTGTCGCCTGTATGAAAAGAAAGACTTCGGTCCTTAGGAACGGGCAGTGTTATTGGAAGTGTCCATACCAATCCATTTTCCAACCGCATATGATGAAGTACACTTTCGTAATCCCCCTTGGACATAAACCCGTTTATCGGACTGTAGGCGCCATTCGCAATACATTCTAAATTGGCCAATGTAAAAGCATCAATCTCTAATGATGCGTGTAAGGGGTTGATAGAATAGGAGGGATCATAAGCATTTATTAATTTACCGCCGTGTGGAGAAATCGTCATTGATTCATTACCTCTCTTTATGAAAAATATTGACGTGAATAGACATCTGTTTTTAAGGGTCTTTTCATGTTGCTGCTATTTGGCATAAAGCCGCGAACATACGGATTTTTCCATTGTACGAAAAGAAGCCATTTACACGAAAACAGCTTGTTAAAAAAACAAAAGACGTTGGGGTGTTTCTTTTATGAGCATAGAGTTTGTTCTAATGGGTTTTTTAGTAGGAGGTCTGGTGGGCCTTACAGGGGTAGGGGGAGCATCCCTTTTAACTCCCTTATTAATTTTTCTCGGCATTAACCCTTCGATGGCTATTGGTACAGATTTTGTCTATAACTCTATTACAAAATTAGCAGGTACCCTCCAGCATGTTAAGCAGCGAACGGTGGACTTTAAGATTGTAAAGTATCTAGCATTAGGCAGCGTTCCCGGCTCCATCCTAGCTAATTTGGCCGTTTTTTCCGTGTTATCTCCCTACTACAATCAACATACTGTAACCATCATTTTAGGTGTCATTTTAGTTCTTCTTTCATTTCTTACCGCTGTCCAGCTCTTTTGGATTCCTGGTAAATCAAATAAATGGAGGCTTAGAAGCCTGAACGAAAAACGGTTCCATCTAATGGGATTGGGATTTATAGTAGGCATGATTGTAGGAGCTACATCTGTAGGAGCTGGCAGCTTCACTGCGCTTATCCTTTTTTATTTTATCAACCAAAAATCCGCTGAGATAGTAGGGACAGATATTGCCCATGCCTTCATTCTCGTAACCGTAACCGGTTTCCTTATGATAGGGAGCGGCCATGTCAATTATCTACTGGCAGGTAATCTGCTGTGCGGCTCTATTCCTGGAACGATTATTGGCAGTAAACTGAGCACAAAAACGCCTCCTAAGCTGCTGCGGATAATCATGATCATCATCATATTAATCAGCGGTTTAAAACTCTTTTTCCCATGAAAAACGTCCCTGCTCATCTGCTATTCCATTCAATCGGTCTTAAAGTCTATAAATAGCTTTACCTCTCTTGTTTTTGGCTCATTCTTTAAAAATGAATGTCTTATAGGAATGAGTCAAAAGCAAGCAATTATCCGTATAGGCCTTTTAAAAACTTGAAAATAAAAACTCGTCCGTTGAAAGACGAGCTTTATTGTAAGGCTCTTTTTCAAAAACTTTATTACTATTATTCACACTAAAAAAATGAGTAAAAGAAAAGATATCCAGCTTTTGAATAGGTTAAGAAGGCTGACGAGAAGACGAATTTATAACATGACCATTTTATATTCTTATTCCTCTGAATACAGATCATGTCTTCATTTGCAGACTTCATTACATCTACACACGAAGATGAACATCACTCAGTATCGTTTTCCAAAGCTGGTCATTTTCCTCCCAAATCTCCTTGTTTGGAAGCTCCACTACGGCGACTCTTTCCACCGGCCACTCTTTTTCAACCAACCCTTGTACGTTTGTATGATTCACAACTAAAATCCTAAAATCATGTTTTACTAAATCAGAAAGGACAGACTCTAATTCTAAAACATCTGCGAAAGATCCTTCCGTGCGAACAAATAGAATACGCTTACTTGTTTCCATTTTCTCTAAGAACCGCTTGATCCGCCTGTTAAATTTCTCTTTCACTTCCGGATAGGCAGCCAGATGGGTAAGGGTGTTTTTGTCTGCTGCAAAGTCATGGTTGGAAAAGATATGATACACTTCATCTTCAACGAGAAGATTATACTCATTTGCATATCCTCTTATGGCAAGGTTCTTAAAGTCCATAAAACCGGCAAAACGATTTTTCAGTAAACGGTTGACATCTGGCAAGGAGTTGGATCCCATCCAATCCAGCACACCTGAGAATGGTCTTAACTGATTCTTTTTCAGTTGGAGCCCTGCCAAACACAGATGCCCCAGGCTAAAAATAGCATCATATTCACCTTTTATTTCCTCTAAACTCATGTTTTCATCTCCTTAAATACACTGATAAGTATTCCTGCTGTTTTGTCCCATACTTTAGTAAATGCACTTGGAACGTAAAAAGGAAGGGCTAATTAACAGTGGGAATGAAAATATGATATACGTACTGATTTCTTAATTAGAGGATTTTTTCGTAAACTTTGTTGGTGTTTGTAGTCAAAAAAATAAAGGAAACGACTGGGTTCCCTTTTAGCTCAATCAAACAGCTTTTTTCTTTCCAATAGGCTCTGTTCATCTTGCCTGTTCATTTCCACTCCAGACGGGCGGATTGGAAGCCGCCTCATGTTGATTTTAGCCTGCGGGGCTCCCTTAACCCGCTTTACCAATCAAAAGTCTTGCGTATCTGCTCCATTCACCAATTAGTCAATATCAGCATTGAGCTTTATCAGACCCTTACCGTCCTTCTTCTCTTTCCTTTCTTGGTCGAATGGACATGGATTTGTAATTGAAAGCCTTTGGAGGACTGCCTCGTCACTCTTTATTTGGACACGAGGCATTCAGTATACTGTCTGGACGCGGGATTCTGTAATCATCTGGTAAAGAAGCCTTCAATGGCCCCCATATACGATCATCCATAAATGTGGCTGCGCCGACATCCGGTTTTATGAATATGGAATGATAAGGGTCGCTTTTATATTTTTTTAAATGGATAAAGATAAATGAATTGGGTATCTCATACCCTGGGGGGAATGAGGCGACTATCTTCTCCCATATCTTGTTATCTACGAATATATACGGGGTTTTATAAGAACCTGGAAAGATATGATGGTAGGCATCACTGTTCATTGGCTTAAGGATATCGTAAATCTCCTGATTCGGCATTTTGTAATTTGCCGGCAATGAAAGTGCAATCTTCCCCCAGATTTGACTGTCGACAAACACGCCCTTGGTTTCCAAGGGTGATGAGAATAAATGATGGTACGTTTCCCCGCTCATCGGTTTAAACACTAGCAAAGAGGAAGAATTCGGAAGTATATATTCTGAAGGCAAAGACTGTTTAATGGCGTTCCACACCTTGTTGTCCACCAGTAAATCAGCATGTGCTGCTGATGCTGAAAACAAACTGTCATACCCTTTACTGCTCATGGATCGGACCATTTCATTCAATGGCGGACCGGGCAATACATAATCCTGCGGCAGGGAAGACGTAATTTGTTCCCAGATTTCACGGTGTACCATCAGCTTCGTTTCTGTATCCGGCGATAAAAACAGTGAGTTATAGGCATCAGAGTGAATTAAAGTAAATGGCTTTACCCTTTTTGTTTCAATAGACGGATCCGTTTCTTCTAAGCGGTTTTTCCTCCAATTCCACAGGCTGTTCCACCATTTTTTCACCGTTGATAATGCCCGGAGGAAGAACGCTTTAATGAATGCTGTCAGTTGTATCATCCCTGTTGCTCTTCCCCCTTTGGTTAATTGCATTTTTGTATACATCCACTACGTTTTTAACCTCTTTATCCAAGGACCAGTGCTGCTGAGCCCATTGTTTCGCATTGGCCCCAAGTTTTTTCCTGCGCTGTTCGTCGTCCAGTAATTGATTTAGATTCTTGTATAATGCCTCTTCATCCCCTGATGGTATAATAATCCCGGTTACCTCGTTTTTCACAATTTCCGGAAGCCCCCCTACATCGCTGACGATCGCGGGCAGTCCTGCCATTTGAGCCTCTATGACCGCTAAAGGCTGATTTTCCAAAAGGCTTGTAAGGACAAAAATATCAGACTTAGCCATTAAACTAGGGACATCATCCCTTTTTCCAAAAAAGAACACATCTTCATCAAGGCCAAGCGCTTTACTTTGTCCCTCCAATTCTGCCTGGTGGTCACCAGAACCTACAATCCAGCACACCCAGTCACTCCGGTCCTTCTTTAAATTGCCAAGAGCATTTATGAGGTGGTGGACGCCTTTTAATTCAACTAGCCTGCCCGAATAAAGAATGACCTTTTTATCCTTCGGCCTCTTTATAGGGGATCCCTCATTTATTCTTTTTAGGAAGCTTTGTGTATCAAACCCATAATGGAACACTTTAATAAGGTTGGAGGGAACATTGAATTCATTTGTTAAAATATTCTTTAGCCATTGATTTGCAACAATGGTGGTTTCCGCAGCGGAGGCACCCACTTTTTCAAGTTCATCAAAATAAGCCCTCGCAAGATAGGAATTGGAGGATTTATGAATGGTTGTTAATTGGTGCCGGATTTCATGGGCAACAGAACCATGCAGCGTGGCGACTAATGCGGTTTTCTTTGGACGGACACGATCTATACTTGCAGTAGAAATAACATCCTGTGTATGGATGACATCATATTTATCCAGTCCAAAATAAGCAGCAGAAAGCTCATAGACATAACGGTGGAACTCGGTATATTCCACTAGTTTATTGGCATAAATCTCAGGATGGGTTTGCGGTGTGAGTTTAGCACGAAGTAAAGGAAGCAGCTGGTCATCTTGCAGCTTTTCATCCTTGTTCACAAGATACACATGGCTGTTATCCTCGCCATACCCCATTAAATCCACTTCATGCCCTAAGGATTCCAGCTTTTTCTGAAGCTGCTCCATATACCGCCATACTCCCCCAACATGTGGAATAGGCCAATACGTGGCAAGTAATATTTTCATCTCTCCATCTCCCTCTTATTTTACTCTATACATTAACCCATCATATTAGTGGAGCCCGCATTGGTATAGTCTGTTAGCCTACATGTCCCTGATTTTTTTCCTGGAAGTAAAAGAAGTCCCTTGTACCTGACAATGAGAACCAAAAAACCACGATTGAATATACATAATTTGTATACAGCGATTGGACTTTTTTATTCTCCCTCCTTATCGCATTGGAAACTAATAAACGGTGGAGTGGTTTTTATCGATGATCATCCGAATTTCCAATTACTAGTTAAAGAGGAACTTGCTTTTTTGCAAGGTGCAAAAAACAAAACGGCAGCTATCATCAGCATGACGGCAAAAAAGTCATCAGATTTCAGGGTTTTGCCAAGGAGAGAGGCCCTCGGGTTTACAGCCATTAACTTTCTTGTAACAGACTTGGACCAGGCAAGGGAATGCCTTTTGATGATAGACGGTAGAGTGGAATATATTTTAATAGATGTTGAGCAAAAACAACATGTCCCTCTTGTAGAAGAAGCCAGAAGGATCATAAAACAATCCAGGATTATTACCTGCAAGCCCAATGATGCGACGATAGAATCCTGTGATTTACTGGTCAGGCACTATTTTAATGATGAAATTGAAAATAAATCCGTACTCGTGATCGGCTCTGGAAATTTAAGCACCAAAACGGCATTAAGGCTGGCGGAAAGAAATGCAAAGGTCAGTATGTATTCAAGGAGCTACACCAAGACAAAAAAAATAGCAGAAGCGTTAAACTTAATCCTGCCAAAATATACACTTCATCAGATCCATGCAATGAAAGAACTGGCGGAACAGCAAGAGCCATTTGACATCATCATTTCTTTTTTATCCGCTGAAAATATAGTAGGACCCGAATACTTATTATTGATAAAAGAGGACACTCTCGTCATAGATGGCGGAGTAAACAATTTTCAAGCCTCCTTTATAAAAGAGGCCCTAAAACAAGGAGCTTCCTGCTATCGATTGGACGTTCGGATCGCTTTTCTCTATAACCTGCTCTTTTTAAGTAATGAAGTGGATTCCTTCTTCATCTGCATAATGGGGAGGAAAACCCTGGATGGTGTTGATTTCGTTTCGGGAGGAATAATCGGAAATGCCGGTGATATTATCGTTGATAGAATCAACAACCCTACTCAAATCATCGGCATTGCCGACGGATACGGCGGTGTAAAAAGCAAGGCTGATTATACAAAAGAGGATGAAAGAAGAATAAATGATATACACAATAACCCTGCATTATTCGAAAAGGCCGATACGCCAGACTCCGAATAAAATTATGGGCATGGAGGGTGACTCAAAAGGTGGTTATAAGCGGCCTTTTGAGTCACCTCTTTTTTATTTTTGAACTAAAAAGGGAAAAGGGAGAAGAACAATTGGTGAGAATAATAGCATGGTGTCTCTGTTAAAAATTTATTTGAGCAGAAAAGAACAGGCAGGATGATCAGAACGCTGTCTATATCTATTTACATTCCCAATTTGAATTTAACTTAAAGGTTGATTGGAGCGGAAGGCACGAGACTCCTGCAGGATCAGCGTGTTTGGGGGGACACCGCAGGAGCTTGCTATGATGAGGCTCCCCAACCCCCCCCCCCGCGAAAAGCGAGTGCCTGCAGCGCAAATCAACCCAGCAGGAAGATCGGGGTACTCCACCATATCTCAGCTAGAGCCAGGAGTAGAAACGAATCCAAAGTTGATTGAAGCGAAAAGAAGTACTTGCAGATTAATAGATATACAAACGAATCATAGACAAAAAAAACATCCAAAATAAGAGACTCCAATATTACGAAGTCTCTTAATAGAATAAAAAGAATTATATTATTCTGCTGCTTCAGCCCGTTTTTTCTCCACTGCATCTTTATATACTTCCAACACCTTTTTTACCCCTTCTTCCAGTGACCAGTGGTGGAAGGCCCACTCCCTAGCTTGATTCCCGAGCTTTTGACGGTAAGCATCATCCTTTAACAGAGAATCGATATGCTGACATAATTCCGCTTCATCTCCAATTCTTGAAATCAATCCGGTTACTTGATGCCTTACCATTTCCGGTAGGCCTCCCGCATCGCTAACGATAACAGCCTTCCCTGCAATTTGGGCTTCAATGACGGATAAAGGCTGATTTTCTATGAGGCTCGGCAGAACGAAAATATCTGAACTTGCCAGCAGCTGCGGAATGTCATCACGTTTTTCCAAAAAAATCAGGTCCCCTTCTATCCCGAGAATTCTGCTCTGTGCTTCCAGCTCCAGCCGCTTCTCCCCTTCTCCAACAATCCAGCAAACCCAATCCTGCCGTACCTTTTTTAATAAACTGAGAGCCTCAATGAGGTGATGAACTCCTTTCAACTGAACAAGTCTCCCGGTATACAAAATCACCTTTTTATCCTTCGGGCGAACAACCGGTTTAAATAGCTGAACAGCCGGCTTCTCATTCATTTGTCTCAAAAAGTCTTCTACATTATAACCATAATGATAGACTCTGAGTTTTTCAGCAGGTACCTTGAATTCATCCGTTAAAATCTTCTTAAGCCATTCATTCGCTACAATGGTCCATTCTGCTGATACGGTCCCTGTATATTCCAATTCGTCAAAGTACCTCCGCACTTCTTCAGAGGTTTGAGAAGAGGATAGCTGCCGCCTCATTTCATGGGCAACACAGCCATGCAATGTTGTCACCAATGCCGGCCCTTTGACATTCAATAGATTTATACAGGCTGTTGAGAGTACATCCTGTGTATGAATAACATCATATTTTTCAAGGCCGAGATAAGCAGCCCCCAGCTCATAAATACGTCTTTCCAATTCACAGTGCTTTACGATGGGATCACTGGGAATGGCCCTTAGAGGATCTGTGGCTAAGCTCTCATTCACTAAAGGAAGCAATTGGGACCTTTCTACTTTCCTAAATTCATTGACAATATAAACATATTGATACTTTTCGCCATAGCCAAGTATATCTACTTCATTTCCTAATGATTCAAGCTTTTTTTTAAGCTGACTGATATAGTTCCATACCCCCCCTACATGCGGAACAATCCAAAACGTAGCAAGCAGGATCTTCATGGTTCATCTCCCTTTTCTTATTCTATTTACATAAATATTTTAAGGAACAAGCTGGTGTATAGACCGATATCCTCTTTCCTGAAACTTATTTATAACGGCTCTTTCACAAACCTTGCCGCCAGTTGACATTTAGAAAAAGATAAAATTAAAGCTTCTGTATGAAACCATGTGAAAATATCTGTTGAATGTTATTTTTTACTCTGATGATTGAAGAGGAAAGTGAGTGCCTGCAGCGGAAATCAATAGCCTATTTATAAGAAAAAACTAATTTCATATTATATAGCTTGCAAAAAAATTTTGGTAAGACGGACAACTTAAAATGTATTCATTGTACGTAAAACAACCTTTATAAAACATGCAAAACAAATACTACTTTTTGAAAAATAAAAATAATTCATTTGTAAATTTTTTATATAAATGGGGGAATCGACTCTTTGATACGTCTATACGTATAATCGAAAAAGCCATACAATATCACATGCCACTAGCTTGGCATAATATTTTTTAGGAGGTCATTCTATTGCCATTAGCATTACAAGCTTTCACAACTCCTTCCAACACTTTGGTCATCGCAGATACTTCTGCACCACCGCCGCCCCTTCCAACCCCAGCTGTCCTAACCACTCCAGCCACGCCTTTCATAGATGGAAATAACGCATATATTTGGTCACCTAACAATGCATCAGGGCAAACAGTCACATTTCAAACCGATTTCATAATTCCCGGTCTTCCAATAGGTGTAGCATTAGGACTTTCAGCTTTTTATGCTTTCGCTGCAAATGAAACAGCTACTGTTACAGCAAACCTTCAGATTGTAAATAATCTCGGAATTGTTATCTTAGATATTCCTTTATTTACAGCATCCAATGGCGGAAATCCAGAAAACGTTGTGTCTGCATCCGGAGATGCTCTGCTTGCAGCCGGTATATTGGACGGAAATACTGCACGCATCAGAGTTGATGCCACTGTAACAGCACCTGTAACACTCCCATACGAACCAGCCAATACAGGAAGATATCTTGGAGAGATTATTGTACGTGACATTGTAGGAATCGGATAAAGTCACTTTCTGATTAAGGAGCAGATACAATTTCGGTTGTATCTTCTCTCTTGATAGAGGAATTCACACTCATTTGTTTGATACCTACCAACGATACTGACTGTATGCAAAAGGCATTCTGGTAAACAGGCATTTTAGATGATATCCAAGAATCGATAACCAGAATACGCACCTTGAAAAATAGGAACAAGGAGTGCAGGCAATGAAAATCATGACCATTTTAGGGACCCGCCCTGAAATTATTCGCTTAAGCTTAATCATAAAAAAATTAGATGTCTTAGCTGAGAAACATATATTGGTGCACACAGGACAAAATTTCACTTCTTCCCTAAACGATATTTTTTTTCAGCAATTAGGAATCAGAAAGCCGGACTATTCATTATCAGCCCAGCAAAACACACTCGGTGGGCAGCTATCGAACATGTATAAAAATCTGGAATCCATCCTCCTGAAAGAAACCCCTGACAAGGTACTGGTTCTGGGAGATACGAACAGCGGATTAAGTGCTATTTTGGCTGAAAGAATGGGCATTCCGGTGTTCCATATGGAGGCAGGCAACCGCTGCTTTGACTTAGAAGTACCGGAAGAGAAAAACCGCCGGGTTATCGATGCTATTTCAAGCTTTAACTTGCCCTACACACCGCAAAGCAAAGAAAACTTAATAAAAGAAGGCGTCCCAAGAAACCGCATTATTGTCTCCGGCAATCCCATTTATGAAGTGTTAGAGCATTATGTAAAAGAAATTGACGGAAACGATATCTTAGACAGATTAAAGCTTAAAAAAGAAGACTATTTTCTTGTTACGATTCATCGTGCTGAAAACGTTGACCATGAAAACCGATTAATAGAAATTATTCAAGGACTGAACTTTGCCGCAAAAAGATATAAAAAAAGATTGATCTGCAGCATCCATCCGCGTACTAAATCCCGAATCGACAACATCCCTTCAATATCTGTAGATCCTCTGGTTGAGTTTCATGAACCCTTTGGTTTCTTTGAATTTGTAAAATTAGAGAAACATGCTTTTTGTGTCTTAACAGACAGCGGGACCGTACAGGAAGAGTGCTGCTTGTTTCATGTACCTACCGTGACAATCCGAAAAACAACGGAACGCCCTGAAACCATTGAGTGCGGAAGCAATATATTATCCGGAATAGATGCGAAACAAATCCTACATTCCATTCAAATTATGGTGAACCAGCCAAAGGTATGGGAATTCCCTGAAGGTTATCATGTTAAAAATGTTTCTGATAAAGTGATTAAATTATTAGCAGGAGGAATGAAAGTTGTTTAATAACAAAGTCATTTTAGTAACAGGAGGAATGAAAGTTGTTTAATAACAAAGTCATTTTAGTAACAGGAGGAACGGGATCTTGGGGGCATGAATTAACCCGGCAGCTTCTCTCCTGCAACCCAAAAGAAATTCGGATATTCTCAAGAAATGAAGCCAGCCAATTTTCCATGAAGCAGGAATTTAACTCCCACCCCAAATTGAACTTTGTGATTGGGGATATAAAAGAAAAAGATGATTTAACGAAAGCATGCAAAAATGTTGATTATCTGTTTCACTTAGCCGCTTTAAAACATGTCCCTGTATGTGAGAACCAGCCAATGGAAGCCTTAAAAACCAATGTACTTGGAACGCAAAATGTCATTGATGCAGCGATAGACTGCAATGTTCAAAAGGTCATTTATATTTCTACAGATAAGGCGTCGGATCCTTCCAACTTCTATGGGCTCTCAAAGGCGATGGGAGAAAGGCTGATTATCCATGCAAATACATTGGATACCAAAACACGTTTTGTTTGTATCAGGGGCGGGAACGTTCTGGGGACAAACGGAAGTGTAATCCATGTTTTTAAAAGGCAAATAAAAGAAAACAATCGTGTCGGCATTACCGACCAAGATATGACCCGCTTTTTTCTAACCGTTCAGGATGCCATTAAGCTCGTTTTTAAAGCTACATTTGAAGCTCTCGGCGGCGAAATCTTTGTCATGAAAATGCCCACATGCAGGATTATCGACCTTGCCCAGGTATTAATCGACGAATCGAAACAAGAAAATGTTGAAGTGGATATCATTGGAGCCCGTCCGGGAGAAAAAATCCATGAATTACTCCTCTCGGAATATGAAAGTAAAACAACTGTAATCTATGATGAAGAATACTACGTTATCCTGCCTTCCATCCACATTGAAGGGCTAAAAGAATATTACAGCCAATGTGAACTCGTTACGTTAGAAACGTATAATTCCAGTACAGGACTTATGAATATGGATGAAATTAAAGCAATGCTCGAGAAGGGAGGCTTCCTGTAAATGAAGGTATTAATCCTTGGAGGAACAGGAATGGCCGGACATGTGATGAAAGAATACTTTAGGCATAATCCTAGATACGAAGTTTCCTACACTTCAAGGGATAAAAACGATCCGGATAGTATTTATTTGGATGCAACCGACTCGAAAAGGCTTGAACATGTTATTGATGAGTTGAGGCCGGACATTGCTATCAATTGCATCGGCATCTTAAATGAAGCCGCTAGCAATGACCCCATGACGGCATTGCAGGTGAACGGCCTGCTCCCTCACCAGCTGGTAAAATTAATGGAGAGGCACCAGGGAAAAGTCATTCACATCAGTACAGATTGCGTTTTTCTGGGGACCAAAGGGGATTACACCGAAGATGAGATCGCGGATGGAATTTCTGTATACGCCAGATCAAAACGATGGGGAGAGATTCTGAGCGATAAACATACAACCATCCGGACTTCCATCATCGGTCCAGAGCTGAACGAAAACGGGATTGGTCTTTTTTTATGGTTTATGAAGCAATCAGGAGTGATTAAGGGCTATGACAAAGTATTTTGGAACGGCGTCACCACTCTTGAATTAGCCAAAGCAGCGGAACAGATGATTGAGCAGAATATTACCGGCCTGTATCACCTTTGCTCTAAACAGAAAATCACAAAATATTCCTTATTAAAATTATTTCAGGAGATTTTCCAAAAAGATGATGTCACCATTATACCGGACAGCGATATTGTACTCGATAGAACCATAAAAAATACGAGGACGGATTTTCTCTACCAAGTCCCAGACTATAAAGACATGCTGATAGAGCTGAGAGATTGGATGCAAAGCCATTAACCTAGCCATTTTGCATAGCATTCTCTGCAGTTAATATTCTAATAAACCCACAGCAAACCAGACGGCCACGCTCTGCTTTATCAGCCTCTCCCCTTCAATCTCCCTGAGTTAAATTATTTTAAGTGTTATATGTACCTAAAAATGTGAGTGAAATAAAAGAATTGCGTACAATCTTTTTTATATGGGTTAGAAATGCAACTAAGACTGATCATTACGAATAGATCTTTTGTAGAAAAACAACACTCTATGCGAAAACAGCAATGAAAAAAAGAGGGATAAACCAATGAAGAAAAAATCTTCTGAAAATCCAAAGGTTTCCATCATTATACCTACTTATAATTGCCGATATACCGACCAGGCTATCATAAGTGCGATGAATCAAACTTATAGTAACAAGGAAATTATTGTGATTGACGATGGCTCAACACAGGAATTTGATAAAATCATTCCCTATTTAAGCTCCATTCGCTACTGCTGGAAGCCAAACGGCGGAACAGGCAGTGCTTTAAACCTCGGAATAGAACAGGCTTCGGGAGATTATTTTTCATGGCTTAGTTCAGATGACCTCTTTGAACCGGATAAGCTGGAAAAACAGGTCTGGTTTATGATCTCCCAACATTATGATGTAAGCTATACCAATTACAGCTTTATAGATGTGGACAGCAACGTAACCGGAAGATCCGTAGGTCTGCATTTTCCCTCCAAGAAGGATTTTTATAACCGTTTTAAAACGTTCTGCCATATCAATGGCTGCACCGTCATGATGAAAATGGATGTCATCAAGAAGGTTGGCTTGTTTAATGAAAACCTTCGTTATACCCAGGACTTCGAATACTGGCTGAGAGTCATTCAGCATTATGATTTTCATTATTTAGATGAGCCCCTTGTAAACTACCGGGTTCATTCCGAATCCGAATCCTTTAAAAGTGCCGATGCACAGCTGCAAGAGATTTACCAGCTCAATGATAAATACCGGCCGATGCTGGAAGAAATGATACAAAAGGAGGAAGAAGCTTGAGGTTTACCTTTCCCATTGTCACTCTCTCGAAAGGGGGAGCACAACGTATGTTAGCCGAAGTGGCAAATGGATTAGCGGAAAAGGGGCATGACATCACCATTCTTTTATCCAAAAGTGGCGTCATTGAATTCGATATGAAGGCTACTATCAAAGTGGTACCCGATCATTTTCCCATAGACTCCTTCCCGCCTGCAGACGTAATTGTTTCGAACTTCTATACAACCGTCCCTCCCTGCCAATTGGCTGCAGAAAAAGGACTCGGCACACATATCCGTTATACCCACTGCTACGAACCCATTTTCATGCCGAATCAGGCAGAAACCTTTCTCAGCTACCATGTCACCCCCCATCTGTTCGTAGTCTCTGAAGCTCAAAAAAAATTAGTAGATGTCAATCACGGCCTGAACGCAAAAGTAATTCCAAATGGCATTAACCCTGTATTTAAAAACCTGCATACAAAAAAAACGAATGGGCCGTTGCAAATCTCTGCCATCGTCCGCCTTAGTGAAGGGGGACTTTGGCACAGACAGCAGAATTACTTAATTGAACAGTTGCGCATTGTGAAGCTGGCGCACCCGGAAGTGCAGATAAACCTTTTTTGTCCGCCAGCTGAGCTAACAATCTCTAAATCACTACAGGAGATAAAAATGCTAAATGAATTCACTTTCCATACGCCTGCAAATGATCAGGAATTGTGCATGTTGTATAACCAGACGGATATTTTTGTCACATCCTCCATTTTTGAGTCGTCCCTTTTAACAGGATTAGAAGCCATGGCATGCGGGGCAGCATTAGTGACTACCTATGCAGGAGGGAATATGGACTATGCAAAGCACTATAAAAATTGCCTGGTATCTTCCCGCATGGACAATCAACTCTCTAAAGATATCATGACCTTGATAAAAGATCCTTTTCTACGACACTATTTAATCGTAAATGGCGAAGCGGAAGCAAAAAAATGGACGATACAGCGTACGGTAGACACCTTTGAAGAAAAAGCCAGAGAAATCCTTACTCGTTTGGGACAATAAAAAGTGGTATATTGAGACACACCATTCCCCACAGGGATGAAGATTCTCCGGCCCGGTCCAATCATTCACATATAGGAGGATTATGATGATCCCCAAGGTCTCCATCATCATTCCATTTTATAATTGCCCCTATGTCGATCAAGCCATCCAGAGTGCACTGAATCAAACCTACCCAAATATTGAAGTGGTTGTAATCGACGATGGCTCAAGCATGTTTATCGAAAAAATAGATTTCTTCCGCAACAGAATCATCTATCTTCGCAAGGAAAACGGCGGCACTGCTACAGCCTTGAATGAGGGCATTAAAACCGCTAAAGGTGATTATATCGCCTGGTTAAGTTCAGATGATTACTTTCTTCCCGATAAGATTGAAAAACAAGTAAAGCTTATGATAGAGAAGAATACAGCGGCCAGCTTTACAAACTATGATTATATCGATGAAAAGAATCGGGTATTGGTTCATCGGAATGGGCCACGTATTTCAAAGCCTAAAGTTCTTTATACCGAAATGCTAAAATACAATGCGATCAATGGCTGCACTACCATGATTAAAAAAACGATCTTCGATGAGATTGAAAGCTTTAACCCTAAATGGCGATTCACACATGATTATGACATGTGGTTCCGCTTGTTATTAACCGGTGTGTCCATTCATTATTTGGATGAAGCACTAGTTAAATTCCGATATCACAAAAATGCTGGCACTAAAAAGTATGCACGGGAAATCCAGCTTGAGGCAGCTGCTTTGGAGAATCATTATCGGCCGCTTCTGGAGGAATATATCCGAGAACATTTTTAGAATAAGGCTTTGTTAAGAGACTATATTTTAGCTCATTCGTGTAAAAAGGTCATTTCACACGAATGAGCTAGAAAGTGATCAGTTATCTAAATCGAAATGAACAGAGCCTTTTATCGATAACAACTGCTTATGCAAAACCTGCCATTCAAGTGGTAGACCGCTAAAGACTTTGAAATGGCGGTTTACTCCAGAATTGCCCGCTAAAAAGCAGGCACTTAAAGCGGAACTCAACAAGCTATTGCAATAGAGCCTATGAAAGGAGCGCCATTATGAAAAATGATCATCAACTTTTTTTCCCTCCATTCTTCTTCAATTCAATACCTAAGAGCGGGACTCATTTAGTCAAACAACTGCTTTTAGGAATACCAGGTATTCAAAACGATGAACTGAAAGGTCTATACGGCGAGCTGTCCTATAATAATGATGCCGTTGAATGGCTGACAAACCTAAAGACCAATGAATTTCTGAATGGACATATCTTTTTTTCCGATGAATGGACTGAGTTATTAAATAAATGTAGCCTGAAACAAATCTTTCTTTATAGAGATCCCCGTGATGTCGTGGTTTCCATGGCTTATTTTATCCCTACTCTGCCAGAACACGATTTATACGAACTGTTTACATCTTCTGATATGACACATAAAAAAAGAATCATGCTGCTGATACAAGGCATTGAAACACATTCACAGCCAGACATCGGAGAGTGGTTTGACTCTTTTTTAAAATGGTCTAACCACCCATCCGTATTGTCCCTTTCATTTGAGGAATTTGTCACGAGCCATTCAAGCTGCCTGGCATCTACACAAGAAATGGCCCGGTTTATCACAGAAGATAAGCTGCCTCCTGATGAACTCGAGCAATTAGCTTTAATCATGATGGAAAATCTTCATCCGCAATCATCCCCGACATTTCGAAAAGGAAAAATTGGCGGCTGGAAGGATGAATTTACAAATGAGTTGAAGGAAGCCTTTAAATTGACAGCAGGAGATGTACTCATTTCTTTAGGATATGAAAAGGATCTTAATTGGTAAGACCTGAGCCCAACCTACACGGCTCCTTCTTTTTCATGGATTTGAACTGTTCGTACGCGTTATCTATTTCTCCTAAGGTGGACTGGTAAAATGCATATAAATGAATTGAAAAGAAGATATTCAGCTATTTATAGCTTAGGACAAAACTGTTATCCCTCCATTCATCTCCGCAGGCTCGGATTAAGGCCGTTTGCCGGTTTCCTAGATTGGAATCTCAGCCATTCTTTAAGCGGCGTGAATCGCCTAATAAAAAATGATTTTCATAATTTCCTGCTTCTTGAAAACCTGGCCTTTACAAACTATTGGCTGGATGGCAAGGAGCTGGCATTCCTTGATACCCTTAATGATATTGAATCTGTCCATGATTTCAAATCTCCACCGAACACCACCACATCCCTGCCCTCCTATCCTGAAGTAAAAGCAAAGTATGATGCACGTATTAAACGTTTCATGGAAAATGCAAATACATGTGAATTGATCCTCTTCGTCCGGCTTGGCGGAACCTATATTGAAATAAAAGAATTGGAAGAAATACTGGAAGAAAAAGTAAAGAACCAATTCCATATCCTTTTTATTACTGAAGCATCGATCCCAAAAGAACCAAAATTAACACACACCTGCATCATTCAAACGCCCATTACAACGGAACTATGTCTTGAAGACACCTTTTGGAATCAAGTATTCGAAGGAATTACAGTAGAAACTCCCTAAGATCGCATTTCAGCTCTGCTCTGTTACATTTCTATCCGTTAACTGCTCGTTTTTTAGCTCATTATTTCAGCTTTGCTAAAGGCTCTTTTCGTAAACTTTGTTCCTATCTGACACAGTAAGTGATAAAAAATCGAGATTCAGTATGTTAACTTTTTAATAACGTACGAAAAGATGCCACGAAACTAGGCCACATACGGATAAATTCTTTATACGTAAAGCAACAATTTATGCGAAAACAGCCTTGCTAAAAGGCGAGGGTGACTCAAAGGGACTGGAATATGCCGCCGCTGAATGGAGTCACCCTTTTTTCTATTGAATAAGTATGGTAGGGGGAGACCCGCAGGAGCTTGCTATGATGAGGCTCCCCAACCGCCCCGCGAAAAGCGAGTGCCTGCAGCGCAAATCAGCCAGCAGGATGATCAGAACGCTGGCCTATATCTATGTACAATCCCAATTTGGATTTAATTCAAAGGTTGATTAGAGAGGAAAGTGCGAGACTGCTAAAAAACACGAATCCTTAAAAAAATAGCAAAACCCAAAACTCCCTCCTCAGAAATGATGGGGCGTTTGGCTAATTGTTGAATCCTGATAAGCGTCAAAAAAGACCTATTTATATGAAACTCGTCTTTTTACAGCAAGGGCGTTTTTTACACCAATACACAAACAGGCATTTGACCAACAAGATTCTTTTCGTAACGAGATAAAAAGCAACCAAACAAAAAGAACCCCGTATCTACGAAGTTCTTATAATGGAGAAAGAACCCTCCTCCAATTTCCAATCTATTTATACTGCCTGCCCGATGAAAGGGCAATACACCTATTCATCCTTTTCATTCATCGCTTCCTCAACGGAATAAGCCACTTCTTTCTTGATAAATTCATCAAAACGGGTCAGCTTCTCTCCTTTTACAAGCTTATCCAGCAGAGCAAGAATAAATTTACGGTTTTCCTGATCGTCTATCTTATGATCGAGCAAGACCTGCAAAATGCCGATCTGCATTAACCTTGGATCTTTCTTTAATTCCTTCTCAATCGTAAGCTGATTCTTTTTATTCGCGGATAGGGTTTTGTTTTTTTGTTGAAAAAAAGAAAAAGGATCTGCGCCTTCTATCTCTTGGCTGTTCCCAATCAATAAAATTCTGGATATCCCCAGATAGATTTCAAATATTCCGGTCAGTTCCTCATTTCCTTCCGTAACGAGGGTAATCTTTTCTTTTTTATAATTTAATGTAGATAAAAAATTCACCACAGTGGGATGAACATCCAGTTCCGCTTCCAAGAAGAGATGCTCCCCCTTTTGGACCTGCCTGAATGCCCATCCAAGAATTGGAACATCTGTCCCATCTAGGATTGCTTTATTCATATCTATGGTTTTACCTCCATAAAAATTGGTACACGTTTTTCTGTGACAGGAAAGGATAGGTACCATTAATGGCGGACCCTATCCGTTTCCCTCTTTGCTTTTCCTTCTGCTTTTTTAAAGACAATATACTTATTGAAAAAGAAGCTTGAAGTAGATGACAGGAACATAGAAGCCGTCTTCGCAATAAATGTATTCATCCATTTCGAAAATAAACCAGCAGATCCCAGCAGCCAAAGTCCCAAAAGGAATACAAGATCAGCAATCAATAGACTGGCAGCCGCCTGGATAAGAAAAGCGATAAATTGTTTCGGATTCTTCTTTTGCTTAAACGTAAATCGTGAATTCCAGATATAACTGTTCAAAACAGCTAATCCATAGGCTGCAGAATTATAAAAGGCAAGCCAAAAGGATTGCTTCGTTGGAAAAAAGAAAAGAAGCCCATACAGTACGGCAAGATCAATGATCGCACAGCTGATTCCCACCATACTGTATTTTCCATATTGAATGACGTTATCTTTATAGCGTTTAAGATTGTTCAAGGGAGCATCACGTCACCATTTCCCCTATTTAATAAGTATTTTCTTTCAGCACTTCAGCTGGCTGCAGATTTTCCGTTAACGTTTTTCTGTAATAATCAAGCAGCTGTTTGGATGGTTTATCCCATCCCGCCTTTTGGCTGGCATGGCGGGCCTGTTCAGCGAGCTTTAAACGAAGCGAGTCGTCCTTAAGCTTTATTATATGCTGGACAAATTCCTCTTGGTGTTCCGGATTGTAAAGCATTCCGGTAATCCCATGGCTGACCTGTTCAGCTGTAGGGCCGCTCTTGGCTGCAACAACCGGCAGGCCCGAAGACATGGCTTCTAATAACACAAGCCCCAGGGTTTCAGTTGTTGACGGGAACACAAAGATATCTGACGAGGCATAGGCACTAGCCAGCTCATCCCCATGCAAAAAACCAGTAAATACCGTATCCGTTCCCTTGAAAAATTCCTCAAGGAACGCTCTATGCGGGCCGTCCCCCACAATGGCCAGGCAAAAGTCAGAGGATTTCCTCAGTACCTCACGCAGCTTTTCAATATCTTTTTCCGGGGCCAATCGTCCCACGTATAGAAGCAGTTTTTTATCTTTTTTGCCCTCAGTCAGCCGATCACGCATGGCTTCATCATAACGGTGAGGATGATATTGCTTTGTATCCACGCCGCGTTCCCAAAGATGAATGTTTTTAAAGTTTTTCTCCTTTAGTTCAGTCAGCACAGATTGGGAGGTACATAAATTCAAGTCAGCCCTGTTATGCAGCAATCGGAAGTACCACCACAGCGCCGGCTTTAAAAATGAAAGGCGGTAATAATCCGCATACTTAGGCACATGTGTATGATAGGACGCCATCAAAGGGAGCTTTAATTGTTTTGCATAATAAATTCCTGCTGCTCCAAGAAAGGCAGGATTGACTACATGGACCAGATCAGGCTTGAAATCCAGTAAATATTTTTTTACCTTTCGAGAAAGAAAGGATAATTTTTTATCTTTATAAAGAAAAAAAGGATAAGCTGGAATGCCCGCAACAGGTGTTCCTTCAAAATCTGCCACACCTAAATCCGGTGCAATCACCAGAACCTCATTCCCCTGCTTTTTAAGCCAGCGAATGGATGCACACAGCCGGGTCACGATTCCATCTGTTGATGGCAAAAAAGTTTCCGTGATGATCGCTATTCTCATGGTTCTGCTCACTTCCTATTACCATTTGACTTCAGGTAAAATTTTCTCCTTAATAACACGATCTTGGTGCTTCATCACCGTTATTAAAATATTATGAAGGACCTCATCGGTTAACAAGTGCGGCTGAAGGCCGAGATCAACGAGTTTGGTGTTAACGGCATGATAGTAATGCTCTTCTTTTTCTTTCCTAGGGTTATCCAGATGGGCAATCTTCGCCTGAAGGCCTTCCTTCTCTGCAACCTTCTTCACCTTTTGGGCAAGGTCAAGCACTGAGAACTCTTCTGTAAATTGGTTAAATACACGGAATTCCCCTTTATCAGCAGGGTGATTGGCTGCAATTTCGATGCAGCGGACCGTATCCTTTATGTTTAAGAAACTGCGAGTCTGGCCGCCTGAACCATAAACGGTTAGATCATGGCCGACCGCTGCCTGGATCAGAAAACGATTTAATGCTGTACCAAAAACGCCGTCATAATCCAAGCGGTTCGCCAAAACAGGATCAAGCTTCGTTTCCTCTGTATCTAATCCATACACAACCCCTTGGTTCAAATCGGTTACACGAAGTCCCCAAATTTTTGCAGCAAACATTAAATTATGGCTGTCATGGACCTTGGAAAGATGGTACATAGAACCTGGCTGTTTCGGATATGGAAGGACATCCTCCCGCCCGTTGTGGGAAATTTTAATATAGCCTTCTTCAATATCAATATTAGGCTGGCCGTATTCTCCCATCGTACCCAGCTTAATAATGTGGCAATCCGGAACAAGCTCCTTCACAGCATAGATAACATTCAGCGTGCCCACCACATTGTTTGTTTGGGTAAACACTGCATGCTCACGGTCAATCATGGAATAAGGAGCCGATCTTTGTTCCGCAAAATGAACAAATGCATCCGGCCGTTCCTGACGAATCACTTCTCTTAAAAAGTCGTACTGCATCAAGTCACCCTGATAGATATTGATCGTGCTGCCTGTTAATTCAAACCACCTGTTTACCCTTTCTTCAAGAGTAGAAATCGGTGCTAGAGAATTTGCACCAAGCTCCTGGTCCCACTTACGCCGAATCATGCTATCTATTATTGAAACTTCATGTCCTTGTTTTGATAAATATAGGGCTGTTGGCCAGCCGCAAAAACCATCTCCGCCTGCAACAATAATCCTCATTCTAAATCCTCCTAAATAATCGAATCGTAATAAATAGATACCAAAATCATTATAAAAGTTCATTCTTAAGTTTTTATGGAGTAGAATAAAAGAATTTTTAAAAATTATTGTGCAAGGATGAACTTTCTTAAGGTTTATCATGTCTGTTTTCCAAAACGGCTTGGGCCATGAATAACTCGATAACGGACATTATTCATGATTTCTCGTAAGGACAGGATTCAGAGGAAATAAAAATGGTTATGATAAGAGAAACATGCGCTATTGCCCGAGTAGAATACTGTCATTTAAGTTTATGAGGGAGTATGGTTATGAACGCATTAATTCATCTATTAAATGAATATGGATACATTGTGCTTTTTTTCTCATTAATGCTCGAGCTCATTATTATTCCCATACCGAATGAAGCTCTTATGAGTTATGTAGGCGTTCTTGCCTTCCAGGGGAAAATGAATCTGATTCTGTCCATTCTTGTTGCAGGACTTGGCGGCATTATTGGCGCCTCAATTTCCTATTGGATTGGATACAAGCTTGGCGGTCCCTTTTTTAAAAAATATGGACGCTACATCCATATGGGACCGGAAAAAATGGAGAAAATGGAACATTGGTATTCTAAATATGGCAAGGTCCTGCTAGTCGTTTCTTATATCATTCCGGGAATCCGCCATGTCGCCAGTATCATATCCGGTGTCATCAAGCTTCCGTTTCGTTCATTTGCTGTTTTCTCCTATATAGGTGTGTTTTTGTGGGCAGGAACTTTCATTTTCTTAGGCTATTCGCTTGGTCCTAAATGGGACAAGTATCAAGGGGAAATTAAAAAATGGCTGGTTCTTGCCAGCATTATAGCGGGCATCGCGGTTCTGGCGTATATCGTGATTAAAGCAAACCGTCAATTTATCAAGGAATCCATGAAACTCATTTTTCACGCCACCTTTAAACGCTATAAAAGCTTTGTCAAAGTAAAAATTCTCCTATTGTTTATGCTCATTCTGTTTGCTGCCCTTTTTGCATTAATGATCGGCATGATACAAGATTTTATTGCCAATGAATTTGGACACTTTAATATCGTTTTCCGAACCCTTGTTTATTCTATTTTCACACCAGGATGGAGCGGCATCATTTCTATTGTTTATGCTATCGCTTCTGTAAAAGTTTTAAGCGTACTCGCTGTCCTAACGGTTCTCATTGTTCTTCTTAACAGAAAGAATATCTGGCTTGAGCTGTTGTTTTTTGCCATCACCTTAATTGGCACCTTGTTGTTTTCAACAGGAATCCACTGGCTATTCCGATTCTTATTCAGCAATAAACAAATAAGCTCACATTTTCCCGATCAACCTGCCATGTTTATTGTCAGTATAGGCGGCTTCTTACTGTACACGCTATTTAGGCACAGGCGCAACTATCATGCCATCACCATCCTATTGGTTTTGTTTTTAGGCGTGCTTGCTGCCTATTCCGTCAGTGTCGTATCTATTCAAACTGCTGAACCCAGTGATATCATGGCGGGCTATGTATTCAGCGGAGCATGGACCAGCGGCATGTTTTTTGCCCTTGAAATATTCAGATTCCTTTCCCTTCTAAAAAAAGAGCAGAATGGTCAAGAGAGCAATTAACAACGGTCCGTGCATCGTTGTATCAGGGACTGTTGATCATGGAAGAATAGCAAGATGCTCTTTTGAAACTCCTTCACAACTTTTGTGGAGGAGTTTTTACTGGAGATTGGTTTTCATCAACTTTGTGAAGGACTTTTCTATTGTGCATTGGGCCTGTTTGGTCCTTCATCTACCTTGTGAAGGACTTTTCTATCGTGCATTTGGCTCGTTTAGTTCTTCATCTACCTTTTGAAGGACTTTTCCAGCTCGCCTTTGTCTCGTTTAGTCCTTCATCTACCTTTTGAAGGACTTTTCCAGCTCGCCTTTGCCTCGTATTGTCCTTCATTCACTTTATGAAAAACTTTTCCAACTGTGGTTTTACTGCAAATAGGATTACTTCTCAATATCTGCAAGCTATTTTGGTTCTAATCCCCCGCTCTCATAAAGCTCTTTTGATAAACCTCCTTACGATACTTTTGAAAGGAGCAAAAAAAGTATCGAATATGTATGCTTATAAGCGGTTTACGAAAAGATGCAGTGAGTACAGACAGAATACAGCTTTAACAAATGTACGAAGAATAAGATAAAGCAGCCAACAATAATAAAAGAATGGGATGTCATAGTATACGCTTCATCCCATTCTGTACACATCCTATTTAAAATCCCAGCCCCGGAAAACCGCTCATACCGCCCATTCCTCCTGGCATCCCCATCATTCCTCCGGTGCCGCCCATTCCTCCCGGCATTCCCATCATTCCTCCGGGCATTCCCGGCATTCCCCCTGGCATCCCCATCATTCCTCCGGGCATTCCCGGCATTCCCCCTGGCATCCCCATCATTCCTCCGGGCATTCCCGGCATTCCCCCTGGCATCCCCATCATTCCTCCGGTGCCGCCCATTCCTCCTGGCATTCCCATCGTGCCGCCGAGGCTGCCCGTGCTTCCCGGCATTCCCATCATTCCTCCAGTGCTGCCAGTGCTGCCTCCTGGCATCCCCATTGTTCCGCCTGAACCTCCCGTGCTTCCTGGTATTCCACTGGGAAACATTACACTTGCTGGCTTGCTGCTCATTGTTCCTCCCTGGCTTCCGCTATATCCCGGTAAGCTGCTCATCCCGCCGGGAGATCCCATCATTCCAGGCATTGTCATTGTCCCTCCAGGTCCCTGCATGATCATGGAAGCTCCAGGGGCTCCAGATCCTGGTGAGCCTCCGTGTGTGCTCGTACCGCCCGGCATCGATAGTGGATTTCCAACGATATTTATTCCCCCAGGCAAGGTTCCAGATTGTCTTATCTGGGCATTTCCAATCGCTCCACAATTTCCTAATCCATAACCCGCAGAACTGCGCATAACAGTCTCATACCCCTCATGTCCTATGTCGCTCATATAATCTCTCCTTCTATACTAGGTTACAGTCTAGATTATGGCTGAAGTCCAGGGAGGGTATAGACGATTACCCAATTTCTTTAAATTACACCTCTTTACATTTTAAAAAAGCTCGGTTAAAAACCTGCAATGGATTGAATACTTGGTACTCTTTAAGAAAAAGAGAAAATCAACCATAAACTAAAAAGCTCCCTTCCCCACTTGCGGCCAATAACATTTTTTATTCTAGAAAAAAATGTTAAAAAACCATTGCTATTTTTTGTAAATGTATTATTATCATTTATGAGAACATTTTTTATTCAACTATTATCAAAAGTGGTAATATTTTTAAAAATGGAGGATATAGATGAAACAGACCAACGCAAAACTCATCCTGCACCCTGTTCGCATGAAGATTATCCAATCACTAATTAATGGCAAGCATTTGACAGTTCAGCAAATCTCCGAACGAGTAGGAAATGTCCCGCAGGCTACCCTTTATAGACAGCTAAACACACTTTTAGAGGCGGGTTTTCTAGAAGTGACGGCAGAAAATCAGGTGCGGGGGACGCTCGAAAAAGTTTATGCCTTAAAACAGCCCTCTATCCAATCGCAAGAAGATCTTAAAAAGCTGTCAAAAGAAGAACATTTACAGTTATTCCTTCTTTTTCAATCACTGCTTATCGATCAATACGAGAACTATCTAAAAAACCATGACATTGAT
The DNA here is from genome assembly GCF_001636425.1 of Heyndrickxia acidicola. NCBI lineage: Bacteria > Bacillati > Bacillota > Bacilli > Caryophanales > Bacillaceae > Heyndrickxia > Heyndrickxia acidicola. The sequence continues at coordinate 3,991,445 of NZ_KV440953.1, read as the reverse complement.
TTAATAAAAGACGGTGTCAGCTACAGGGCTGCAAACCTCCAGCTGACAGATCAAGAGTTTGCTGAACTGACAAGAAAAATTTCTGACTTTCTGTTAGAAGCCATGAACAACGAACCCTCACCTGACAGAAAGTCCAGAAACTTTGCCACCATTATTATTCCTGATTAACATCACCAAAAATAATGATTTGGGGGGTGTTGGCCATGGCTGACACATTTACAGAAGAAGAAATTGAAATAAAAGGAAAAACTGCAATACACGGAACCCTTACCATCCCTTCTTCGCAGCAAACTGAAAGATTTCCTGCTGTGCTCTTTTTAGCAGGCTCAGGGCCAATTGACCGGAACGGAAACGGCCCTAAAGGAAAATATCAATTTAACTTATACAAAGAACTAGCGGAACGAATTGCAGGCTTTGGCTTTGTCACCTTCCGTTATGACAAGAGGGGGACCGGAAGGAGTAAGGAAAAGCTTGTTTCAGCTGGGCTTTGGGACCTTGTTGAGGATGCAGAAGAAAGCTATTTATTTTTAAAAAATCACCCCAATGTTGATCCCGCGCGAATTGTCGTTCTTGGACATAGTGAAGGAACCATTATTGGAACGGCACTTTCAGAAAGGCAGGAAATTGGAGGCTTGCTGCTGGCTTCAGGTGGAGCAGCCAACTTAAATGAGTTCCTATCCTTTCAAAGAAAGCTGAGCTATAAAGAATTGATGAATGCAAAAGGGCTAAAAGGACTGCTGGCACGAAAGCTTGTAAATGTTGAGAAGCAGGAAATGAAAGTTCAAAAATGGACGGATAAAATGATTCACTCTAATAAAGACGTGTATAAAGTGCTTTTCTTTTTTAAACAGCCGGCAAAATGGATGCGGGAGCATTTCGCTTATGATACTAGGAGCGCCTTAAGAAAGCTCGACTGTCCCGTCATGGCAATCTCTGGAGATAAGGATCCGCTGGTGGAACCGGAGCTTATCGGCGAGCTTCCTTCTCTTGTAAAAGGTCCATCTGCATCCTATTATATTAAGGATATGGAACACGGTTTGCGCGTCCAGCATGAAGAAAGGTCTATATTAAAAGCAAAAAAAATGTACAGCAAGCTTGTAGAACGCCCTTTAAGTCCAGAGGGGCTAGAGGCAATATCCCAATGGCTGAATACCCATTTCAAGGAGGGCGTTTCCGTTGATCACTAATACGGCAATCATTTCCATGTTTGTTTGTATTCTTTTTTCCTTTCTCTTATTCGGCGGTCTCATCGTCTTTTATAGAAAAAAAGGCGGAGTCTCCGTAAAACCGTTGCTTCTTGGTTCCGTTGGCTTCATCTTTTTTAGCCAGCTGCTCGAGAAAGTCCTTCATGCCATTGTTTTATTGCACTTTCCACATTACATGGATCATCCCGTCTGGTTTGGCTTATACGGTGGATTCACCGCAGGGATTTTTGAGGAGGTTGGACGCTTCATTCTATTTACCTGGCTTCTCAAAAAATATCGCGACTATCAATCTGGCATTTCCTTTGGCATTGGATGGGGAGGCGCTGAAGCCGTATTGTTAACCCTGGCAGTGGTGCTTCCAAATCTCATCTTTGCCTTTATGATCAATTCGGGAACATTTGAAGCTAAGCTTGGCAGCCAGGTTTCCGCTGAAGCCATCCGCACTTTAAAGGAAGGCGTGTTAAGCCATGGTGCCTCCTACTATTTCTTCGGATGTGCAGAAAGATTTTTTTCAATCTTTATTCAACTCTTTCTTTCTGTGTTTGTCTTATTGGGAGTGGTGAAAAGGAAGTCAATCTATCTTTTATATGCTGTGCTCATTCACGCTGCCGTCGACTTTCCACTAGTTTTCTTTCAAACAGGACATTTCACCCTGCTTTGGGTCATCGAGGTGTATGTTGCTATCATCGGATGCCTGTCCATTTTCTTTTTAAACCGCTTAAAAAGATACTTTTAAAACATAAAGATAGGTTTTAAATATCCTTTCACATCTCTCCACATATGATAAAAATTTAAAACCTATCAATCCTTCTATCACTGACCGCTACTAAAGTTTTTCACGTATGGGAAGCAATTTCGGATAGGAGAAATATAGCGGATGATATTGAAATGTAAAGGCTCTTTTCGTAAACTTTGTAGCTATTTAACACAAATAAATAATGAAATTCACAGGCTCTGTAGTAAATCTGTGAATTGCTTACGAAAAGATGCCACGAAGACTCACTTCACACGAATTTAACACTTTTACGAAAAACAACAATCTAAGTGAAAACAGCCAATGCTAAATTCCCAACACAAATGCAGGGTCAATCCATCACTATTCCCCCACAATATAAAAATCTAATAAAGTTTTTTGGGATTTCTCGTAAAAAACACTTAAAAATGTTTAATAGGGAATCATGCGGGAAAACAGATAATGTAAGTCATTCTTCACACCAAAGGAGATGTTGCTTTTATGAGGAACAACCAATGGAAACAAGAGAATGATGCCGTTTTTAGTCCCGGCGACTAAACGTGGAGTACCTGCAAATTAATAGTGTAAGCCATTCTCATGACCCAAAAGGAGATGTTGCTTTTATGCACAACAACCAATGGAAACAAGAGAATGATGCCGTTTTTAGTCCCGGCGATTTATATCCGAAAATACTGTAGATTCATAGGTTATAAGCTATTCTCATGACCCAAAGGAGATGTTTTCTTTTATGAACAACAACCAATGGAAACAAGAGAATGATGCGGTTTTTAGTCCTGGTGACTAAGAATGGAATACCTGTAACTAATAAATATAAACCATTCTCATAACCCAAAGGAGATGTTTTCTTTTATGAACAACAACCAATGGAAACAAGAGAATGATGCTGTATTTAGTCCCGGCGACTAAATACGGAATACCTGTAAGCTCATAAGTATGAACCGTTCCCATGACTCAAAGAAGATGTTGCTTTTATGAACAACAACCAATGGAAACAAGAGAATGATGCCGTTTTTAGTCCCGGCGACTAAAAACAAAAACCCTGCCACACGGCAGGGTTTTATTGTGTTGATTTCCATCTTATCCAGACTCTTTTCAGTAGCCTATCAAATGCGTCATTCTCTTTCGGGAGCAGTTAAAGGCTCGGAGTCTTGTTTTAACAGCTCAATAAAGACTGAAAGCGCGCTTGTCATAACGCTGTCCCTAAATTGTTTTCCTTGTGATGATATGACACATAATGTATTGCTATCTGCTGACCAAGAGGCTGTAGGGACAGCTAAAAAACTAATCCACTTACCATCAAAACTCCACTTAAAGTAATCAGCATCAATAGCAAACAAATCTTTTTTATCTGTTTTGACGGTATAAAAAGGTTTAGCTTTATCTTTACTGCCATTTGCGTTAACTGGAATTCTATATAGCGGTACTGGTCCCCATCCAGTAGGGCGTATACAGGATTGTGAGGAAACGATAAAGTCTTGTCCATCAGGGAACCATTCAAAACCACTAACACCTACTGCTACATTTTGAAAACCTTGTGGGCGGCCATCCTTTATTTTCGTGACATTTAATATTCCTTGATCATTGTGGGTGACCATTTAAAATCTGATGTCACCACCCTTACATAAGGCTGATAGCTTACTTTTTCCTTTGTGTCATAAATGAATAAATCCGATTTTCCCCCAAGCTTATCCCCATCGATATAGCCTATAAAATGACCGTCATAAGACCATTTTTGAGAATACACATAACGGTTCTTTGTTAGTTGAACTTCTTTATCTCCATCTTTTAGCCATAACTGATGGTCACGGATAAATGCAGCTTTAAGTGGAGAACTGGCACTAACCGAAGTTGATAAATATAGACCAATAAATATCAGTAGTAAAAAAATCCGCTTAATCAAGATCATCCATCCTCCTTTTAGGATGATCAAATATTAGTAAGGAATTCTCTTCACTCATCCCGGTTTAGTGAAACATGAAAAGGCTGCTCACAACCAACAGCCCTAAATGATGCCGCTATAATAAAAAAAGGCTCTTTTCGTAAACTTTGTTGCTAATTGACACAAAAAAATGATTTAAAACAAAGATTTAGTATTAAATGATGTGAATAGCTAACGAAATACGAAGGCACACAACATAAGGAATGATGCCTTGTACGTAAAGCAACAATTCATGCGAAAACAGCCTAACAAAATCTGTTTTTCCAATCGTCTAAAACTTACAACTTCTAAACATCTTTTTAACGGAAAAAAATGTCCTTCAAAATAGAAAAAGGTATCCGGATAGGGACATTCGAAATACCCTTTGTCTGCAACCTGACACCTTTCAAATGCAAGAGGTTTTTATTTTTGCTGTTGATTTGCTAATGGTTGTCGCAAGATCATCATTAACTATAACCATTTGAATTTATTACCATATTTCCCCAAAGGACAAATCACTATAGCTTTAATGTAGTATTAAACCATATTTGTTTAAAAAATATTGTTCAGCTTCTTTCATTTTCTCAGGTATTCGAAGGTTAGATTCATAGGTAGGGATTGCCCGGTGAATAGCCACAGCATCGTTGACAATAACGGTCTCATTAATACCTAATTTTTTCATTTCTAAATAAAAGGCATCATCTTCCCGAACATATAAGCCTGGCACCTTGACATCAGGCTGCAATGCCCTTCGACAAAGAATCAAGCAGCCGAAGGGACCCCACTCAGCTACATGGTATTTTTCATTAATAAAAGTATGTTCAAATCTGTAAAGGATGCCATCCTGTATAAGCATTCCTGATCCTGCCCTTTGAACAACTTCGTTAGGTCCTTTAACTACACACGAAAAAAAAGAGTGATTTGGAAAGGCATTAATTGCTTCAATTATCTTTTCATACCATCCCTCAGTTATTTGCATATCATCATCTAAAGATACGACAATTTCATAGTTCAATTTTACCCTTTCAAATAAATGAAAGCGTCCCCCCCCACACCCTATTTTTTCTAAACTTATTTCCCTGCTGTCATTTAGCACTGCAAAATAAATATCATCCCTTCCATATTTATTCAGCAAAGAAGATACAATGTCTTTAAGAGGAGGAGCACCATCGTTATATATATAGATTGCAAAAGGGATATTGATGTACTTTATTAAATGTTCCACAATCCATGAAAGGGATTCTTCCCTTGTATTCGTGGTGGTTATCATAAAACAAATTTTCATTTTTTTTCTCCTTAAATAACTTCTTCATTGTAAGCAAATTTACATGTTCATTAGATTATCTAGACCAATCACTTCATCAATAAAAGAATCGGTTACAACTTCATTAGTAATAAATGTCTTCATCCCTGAGCCGATGTCAAAAGCTACTTTCCCAAAATTTTGAGCTATATATGGAGCAAGAATAACTGCATTTATACCTGCTGAAAGAAAACATATGTCAAAGGTGAAATGACTGAGTTCTTGCTTAACATTAGGAATATCTTCATATTCATAAATTGGGATAGCTCCTACAATTTCACAGCCTAATTCTTCTGAGTATCTTGCTTTTAATGAAGTCATGGCTTGTGATGCCAGTGAACCAATCAATAACACCTTTCTATCTTTTAAAATTTGTTTGAACTTTTCTTCGTGCGATTTCATAAATACCCTTCGAATATTTGCTTCAAAGACCCTTTTTGGCTCTATATCGTAAAGTGAGAATACTCTCTCGGTAATTGTTTTTGCATTTACTTCTAAAGTATTATAACCAATAAAATCCGCCGCTTTTACTGCCTCGAGGACTTGCTGCTGTGCTTGTGGGTTAGGAAATCTAATTCCCCTATGATAAAATCCTTCCTTAAATCCACTATTAGCAATTTCTGCTTCCCTCTGAAGATGAAATTGGAAATTTTGCAATACAGGATCGCCAGCAAACCTATCTTGTCCCATAAAAACTGCTTCTGTTTGTCCAACTGATATGATTGAACACGGAAGCTTTTGATTCAATGACTCTAAAATTCTGTCCATTAATTGAGCACTGGTTAATGGTTGTGTATCCATTCAGTCTGGTCCTTTCATTATTAAATTAGATGCTTATTCGTAATAAAATATGTTCATTCATAAAGGTTGTGAACAAAGTATCCTTATTTTTAATAAAATGGGTCAAATCATGGGGAGAGGGTAAATTTGTGCAAGACTTTGTAATTAAATTCGTCTTTACCTAAGCAACGTGAAATTGTCCGCATAATTTATTACAAACTGCGATTTAAAAACATGGCTTTTTGCTTTGAATCTTATAGGAGGTTATTAAAGTTGGAGAGTGTTTCAATCCTTATTCCCTACAGACCAGATAACGGGCCACGGGATCAAGCGTTTAAATGGGTGAAAAAGTATTACAAAGCGCTCATGCCGGAGGCTGAATTGTGTATAGGCAGCTGCAAATATAGGATTTTTTCCAGGTCACAAGCCATAAATGATGCAGCAACAAAAGCAACAGGAAATATTTTTGTCATTGCTGATTCCGATATCTTGTATGATCCAAAAATTATTGAAGAATCCATTAACCTACTGGATCGATATCCATGGGTCATTCCTTATAACACCATTAAAAGGATTAGCGAAAACAGTTCTAATGACCTTTATAAAACAGAACCGGAGTTTCCAATCAAAATGAATCTGGAATGTGGGATTACATGTGGATTTCAAGGTGGATTGAACATAGTTCCAAGATTGAATTTCGAGAAGGTAGGCGGATTTGATGAAAGGTTTTGTGGCTGGGGAGGAGAGGATGATGCATTTGCACACTCTTTAAATACTTTGTGTGGTCGATATATAAGGCTAGAACATGAAATTTTTCATTTATGGCACCCACCATTTAGTGGATATGAGGGGTTGGAGGATAAAGATGCTATTTATCAACTTTTTCTTCGATATCTGAGCGCAAATGGGAATCCAGAGGCAATGCGGAATTTAATTGAAGAAAGAAACACCGACCTATGCGGCGAGTGTTATAAAGTTTAAACAATATGAGCTAAATTAACGTTAGTGAATAAAAAGGAGGATAAATTTTATTGGAAAAATTAAAACTTCTTGTCATAACTGGTGACTTCAGCAAATATGTCTCCCCTGAGTTTCATTATTTATTAAGTGAAGTGGCTAAACTAACAGATTTAACGGTTTGGCATGAACCGGGCAATATAAATGATATCATTAATACTCTCCCAGCACGCCCCGATTTTATTTTTATCAATGAATATGGCGAAACCAATTCCCCCAAACTTTCCGGAGTTGATACATTGGAAATCCCCTTTGCTGTAAACTTGCATGATATCCATTACCATATAGAACAACGCAAAGAAGAACTGCGATCATTAAATGTAAAAGCAATTTTCACCTACTATCGAGACAGTTTTGAGGAATGGTACCCGGAGTTTTCAAGCAAAATGAGATGGCTGCCGCATCATGCCAATACACATATATTTAAAGATTACGGAATGAATAAAGAAATTGATTACCTTTTAATGGGTGCAGTACATCCTACCATTTATTCCTTGAGATACAAAATCCTTGAGGCAATGCAAAACAAACCTGGATTTGTTTATCATGAGCATCCAGGATACCGTAATGTAGAAGACCATGAGAAAGATACTACTTTTGCTGGCCAAAGATATGCTCAAGAAATTAATAAGGCCAAGATCTTTTTTACATGTAATTCAATTTATAACTACACGGTAATGAAATACTTTGAAGTCCTTGCCTGCAGGACTTTAATGTTAGCCCCCGCCTCACCAGAAATATTAGATTTAGGATTCATTCCAGGTAAGCACTTCATTTCCATAACCGAAAACGACTTCCTAGAGAAGGCTGAGTATTACCTGCACCATAATGAAGAAAGGGAAGCTATTGCTTTAGAAGGTTATCGATTTATACAAGAACAGCACTCTACTGCTCAACGAGCTCGACAATTTGTAAATATGGTAAGTGATCTTATAGAAAAAGAAAATTAGAGTCCTTAACAAGGAGGAAATTAATTGAGTTCCCATCCAATTGAAGATATTACTTCTTCTGAGATTGCTAGTCTTCTTGGCTTAAAACATATAGAAATAATTGACCGGGATTTAATTCTAAAAAATAGCAGCACTAAAAAAATTGAACACATTAAGTGGAGAGAAAACTCGGAAGCAGCTATAAAGGAAGTTTTTATTAAATACGGTACGACTCCTTCATTTATTAAAGAAATATTATTTTATGATGCTTTATCAAAACCGGTACGCAAATTTATACCCCAACTTACTTCTTATCAATTTAACCCTGAAAGATATATTATGATATTAGAATGGATTAACGGAGAAAACCCTGATTTATCTAATCATCATATTGTAAAAAAGGTTTTCCGCAATTTAGGCTTTTTTGCTGCCTGCTTTGAAAACCCAATTTTGAGATTTCGTAATGGTAAAATCAAAGGACTTTTAAGGGAAAAAAGTCGTTATGGTATGAATGAAGCAAAGGGACTTGTCAATAATTTATTTGAAAAGCAAACAATCTGCGATAACCTCATAGAATTAGGGGAATTTCGGAAAATAAAAGAAGACACTATAAAAAACATTGGCGGAGAAAAATTGCTCTTATTTTTAGAAAGACTTCAAAACGGTTGGATTGACCATATTGTCAACACTATTTATTATATGCCCCTGACAATCCATCCTGGTGATGTTTCTAAATTTAATATGTTAATTAGAAATTCCAATAATGGCACTGTATTTTTTGATTTTGAAAACATGAAAATAACACCGATGTGTCAGCTAATGGAGTACATTGGTGAAAAAGATATTCACGTCCCTCCGGAGCAACTTTCAAAATTGGCTCTAAAATCATATTTAAATGGTTGGAATTCAAAAAGCAAAAATAAAATCAACTGGAATAAGTTCTATAATAGTTATATTTATACAAGAATTTACTACAAATGTTATTTGCTGAGTTGGTGGCTAAAAAGAGAAGGAACTAAGGGAGATCCAGGTATTGAATGGATATCACAGCATGTAAATGATTTGTCTGCACTAGTTGATATGGCCGATACACCCCCTCCAAAAAAATAACCTCACTTGTAAAAATCAGGACATCTGTCGGTTCGTTTATCCTTACTATAAATAAAAGGAGTTGGTTCTTGTTGAAGGTTTTGGTTACTGGAGGAGCTGGTTTTATTGGATCACATACGGTGGATCTATTAGTTGAAAGTGGATATGACGTTTTAGTGATTGATAACTTGTGTACCGGCAAAAAAGAAAATATAAGTACAAAGGCTGCTTTTTTTAATTTAGATATCAACAGTAAGGAAGTAGAGCAGGTTTTTTGCGAATTCCAACCAGATATTCTTATTCATCTGGCTGCACAAGTAAAGGTTTCAATTTCTTTAGGTGATCCTTTTAGAGATGCAATGGAAAATATCATGGGTACAATCCGATTATTATCATATTGTGATAAATATGGTGTTCAGAAAGTAATATTTGCTTCTTCTGCAGCAGTTTATGGAGAAAACCATCAACTTCCTCTTAAAGAATCTGCAGCAGCTTCCCCAGTTTCCTTCTATGGTGTTTCCAAATCAACATGCGAATCCTATATAAGGCTTTTTAATCATTATAATAAGCTTCCGTTTACCATTTTACGGTATGCAAATGTTTATGGACCAAGGCAAACAGCAGATGCAGAAGGAGGAATTGTGTCCATTTTTTTAAACAATATAGCAGAAAACAAACCTTTAGTTATTTATGGAGATGGCGAGCAGACAAGAGATTTTATTTTTGTTAAAGATGTAGCCAAAGCCAATGTGGCGGCCATCACAAAGGGAGATAATGAAATAATAAATCTTGGAACCGAAACTAACACGTCTATCAATAGGTTATCTTATATGTGCAGGGATATTTTGAAATGTAATATCGTTCCAAGCTATGAATCTGCTAGGGCAGGAGATATCCCAAATAGTTTCCTTGCAAATAGTAAAGCTAAAAAATTATTAAATTGGATACCATCATATACTTTGGAGGAAGGATTAAAGGAAACAGCTAAAAGTATAAAACCATAACACAGTTAAGCTTTACATTTCCAGTTCAGGTCAGACGCAAACAGCTGCGATCAAGAACAACTTAACAGGAAAGAATATTCCTTCACGATAGGATTTTAGGAAATCAATAGGAGAGCATTCTCCAAGGCTCTTTTCGTAAACTTTGTTGCTATTTGTATAAGTGAATGTAGGATACAAAGGGTCCATACTTGAAAACACAATGACTAAAGACGAAAAGATGCCACGACGCCTCACTTATTACGGGTTTAACACTTATGCGAAAAGCAACAATCTATGCGAAAACAGCCTTTTCCCAAAAGATCACTCAATTTAGTTTGGTGATCTTTTTGCTTACTTTAACATCTGCCTATACCGAAACTTTTACTAAACCCTCATTTACTTATGGTACGGTTCACCGTAGTAATTCTAAATGAGGTTTTTTCTATTATCACGACATATATTCAATTACAGAATTATAAGCACTATTCCATATTTCTCTTGATCTCTTTTCTCCTAAATTATGGACATTCATTAAGTCTGTTTCTGAACCTGATAAAACTTGTTCAGTTGTATTTATTCCTGCATCAATCAATAAAATTTTTTGAAAAGTGTTTTTTTGTTTTGAATCATACTATTCTCTAAAGTTCACTCTTACAGAAAAAATGTTGGGGAATCTGGAGGATTATTGGGTTCTAAATGGGAGGTTTTATTAAAACAGTAATCCCTTATATTTGACACAACATTATCAAAAAAATATACAAAAAATAGGCCCTAACTAAGAAAGACTTAGTAAGGGCATTTATCTTTTATACTTTTGCAGGAAACTATTGTAATATAATCTTAACTAAAATATCCCCCAATTTTCCTCAAAATAGGATTGCTATCAATCATTTAAACTTCAAGCATTGTGGGAACACACGAAAAATCATTGACCTTACCAACAGTTCAAGCGGTTGAACAAAAGCTTGAAAAAGCAGGTGCCACTGTCATCATGACTCGGACCGATAATTCGTATATTCCCTTACAACAACGTGAAGATATTTCCAACCAAAACCATGCGGACGCTTTTATAAGTTTTCACTATAATTGGTCAGATGAGTCATCGGTAAATGGATTGACTGATTTTTACTATCAGAAATCAAATAATCCTTTAGCCTCGGATATTTTAAATGAGGTCACAAAAACAACGGGATTAAATAACATTGGAAAAAATTCGATGACTTGTATGTTTTACGAAACAATGCTCAACCAGCTCCAACATACATTAAGAAAATCTTATGCACAGTTCTTGCAGTATCCATATATTTCAAATTTGTGACCTGTAATCTTAAAATCAACAAACATAGCATTTAACATTTCCATTGGGCACATATCAAAATGAATGGTTTTTTTACACTTTGTGCAAATTACGTGATGATGATGATCTTCCGATGAACATGAAAAACGGTACTGTCTTTCTCCCTGAAATTCGGTTGCTTCTAATATCCCAAGTTCCTCCAGAAGGGACAGGTTTCGGTATACCGTATCTAGCTAATATTCGGATAGCTTTCTTCCATAAAACTCATGATTTCCCTCGCTGGCATGTATCGTTTCTCATTAAAAAATATCTCCAAGATCATTTCTCTTTTATCTGTATATTTATATCCATGATCCTTCAAGATTTTTAAAGCACCGTCTACATTCATCATTACACTCTCCTTATTTAATCTCTAATGCCTTTGAAACCTGATCTAATTGATCATCCATCCATTGTAAATAGGTCTTACCCTTTGGTTCTGTTTCAGTAACTTTTACAATTGGAACTCCAGAGTTTTCTGCCATTTTCACAAGATTATCGACTGTCGGGCTAGAGTTTTGTATATTATATACAAATAGTTTAATATTTTTTCCTTTTATATCACTTTGCAGCTGAGCAACATCGGAAGCCGAAGGATCCGTCCCTTCATCGATTGCTTTTGAAAATTTCGGATCATTAACACTCATGTTTAGTGCATTTGCCATGTAATCAAATACTGGTTCTGAAACGTCTATCTTCACTCCAGATATTTGTTTAAGTTTCTGAACTTTTTTTTGAAACTTTACTAATGAAGCAATAAATGTTTGTGCATTTTTATGGTAAGTTTGAGCCTGACTTGGATCTAACTTTGCCAAATTATCTGCAAGCTTATATGCTAGTTTCGGCATCGCGTCGGGATTGTACCAAACATGTTCATTATCCCCATCTTTTTTGCCCATTACGTCATCTGCTACTTTTATGATGGATTTTGATTTTGAGGAGGAATCTGCACTGATCAGCTTATCCATCCAGCCGTCATATCCGACCCCGTTATATACAATCATTTGAGAATTACTAACCGTTCTTGCCACATCAGGAGTTGGTTCATAGTCATGTGGGTCTGTGTTAGGATTATCTAGAATGTTGGTAACCACTACATGATCCCCTCCAACGGCTTTAGCTACCTCTCCATAAAAATTCTCTGCTGCAACGATTTTAATTTTACTGCTGGATGTTGAATTAACTTCATTTGATGTAGACGCAGAATTCGCAGATGAACCACAGGCACTCAATAGAAATATTAAGGACACCGATGCTGCAAGACTCGTAATCTTTGGAAGTCTGCTCAGTTTTACCATAAATTAAATCCTCCTTTTAAGACTTAACATCTATCAATATTATTTTTCCTTGCTATATAGTGGTAGCTTCAATCGGCTTCATTCGTTCATGAAGAGATCTCCAACCAAGGGAAATAAAATACAAGACACCTTCAAATGCTGTTATTAAAAAGCTAATTGGCAAGTTTGTATAATACCCAACAACCAAACCAACCCATACTCCTATTAAAGCAATTAACGAGGAAATCCATATCATTCTACCGATTGAATGGGTAAGATTACGAGCTGCTGCAGCTGGAGTGGTCATCAAGGTAAAGACCAGCAAAGCACCCACCATCTGTGAAGCTTCAGTGGTTGCTACAGCAAGTAAAAGCAAAAAACAGATGGAGATAAAACGTATTGGTAATCCCGCTGCTTGAGCGCCCACTGGGTCAAACGAATCAAAATTCAGCATCTTATAACCTAGTGTTAATAATAGAAGAACCAAAATGGATAAAATCGATATTTGCCATACGTCATTCGAACTTATGCCGAGTATATTTCCAAAAAGAAGGGAAGTCATTGAATTAGCATTTTTAGTTGAAAGTGACAAAAATAACAATCCAAGCCCAAGAAACACACTTAAAACCACGCTAATGGATACCTCTCGTCTAAAGACCTTTACTCCCATCTGGCCAATTGCTAGTGCACTCGCAATGGTAAAAAGAAGAAACCCATTTAATGGGCTAAATCCTAAATATACAGCAAAAGCAGAACCAGAGAATCCAATATGAGAAAACGTATGTGCCATAAATGAGCTGTTTCTAGAAATCACGTAAACTCCTATTACACCGCACATAATGGAGACGATGGTTCCTGCTATAAAAGCATGTTGCATAAAATCAAATTGAAACATAAAAAAACACCACCTATTCCGCCATCGAATGCACACATATGGATGCAGCGGTTTCTTTTGTATTATCAAATGAGACAAGAAGACTAGAACCCGCATGTACGACATCGACTGGCATTCCATAGAGTTTAGATAAAACAGAGGACTGCATAATTTCATCGACCGTTCCTATAGCATAAGTATCCTGGGTCATATATAGGATGTTATCCGCATATCTCGAAATTAAATTGACATCATGACTTACAAATAAAACGGTTATCCCACGTTCTCGGCGGATTTGATCGACTACTGATGCAATGGTTTCTTGAGCCCCTGGGTCTAAATTCGAAGTGGGTTCGTCAAGTAACAGTATTTGTGGATTTCTTACCAATGCTTGAGCTAAAAACAGACGTTGACGTTGCCCACCCGATAATTTCCCAATCGGTTTATCGGCATAATCCATAGAATTAGTCAATTCCATAGCCTCTTCAACGATCAATCTATCTTGGTGAGTTAGCCATGGTCTTAATTTATGCGGCAATCCTAAGCTCACAAAATTCCGAGCTGACAACGGTGTATCAGGATCGATTTGCCTAGATTGGGGTACATAACCAAGGCAAGAAGCATTTACGATTTCAACAGTACCTTCCTGTGGTTTAAGTATGCTTAGTAAAACTCTCATAAGTGTTGTTTTCCCAGAACCGTTAGGCCCAATAATTCCTAAGAATTCACCAGATTCAACTGAGAAAGTAAGATTTCGTAAGACCCACTTCCCATCAAACGATACATTTACATTTTTAAGAGTTACAGCTTTAGTCAAATCAACAACTCCTTCGTAATAAACAATAAATCGTAATGATCACTATTATAAATAGTAATCATTACGATTTATTATGTCAATTACTTTCTTTTGGGCCGATCTCCAATGATAAGCACCTTGGAACTTGATAGTAACCAAGGCTCCTCAATTTAATAAAATTTTATTTTATAAATTAAAAAATTAGTCATTACATCTGATTCTACTTATCTCATTTCTTTTATCCTCCAAGTTTATGTTCGCGAGCAACAATTCTAAATTCTTTATCTTCACTATTGAACTTTCTAAATTCTAATATATTTTTTTGCCGCTCCAACAGTAAATTTATAACGTTCCATTGCTTTACCAAACTCCATTCAATACTTAGCTCTTCTTATGGAATCACGCCCAGTAATTGATAATAGTAGTATGGATTAGAGAGGTGAAAATGTGTAAAATAGAATAAAAACGAATTTTATTCTACTAAAATATGCAAATTTTTATTTAACCTTTAGATCCTAGTTAAAAAAATCCCCAATTTCCCCTGTAAAATTTGAAAGTGAACCTTTTTTCAGCAGTTGGAGATTATCCTAAATTTCACCAAAAAATCTTTGTATGTTTTTTGGTTTGGATCTTACTGTTTTCCAAAATTTGCTCTTACAAAAAAATCCGGGGAACTTGGGGGAATCAAATAGTTAAATTTAAAGGTATAGTAAAATGTAATCGTTAATTTACTTTTATCCCTTTTAGTAATGTGCTTCTCAAATCAGTGGTGGTTTACTTTAGAGAGCAGAAAAGGATTTAAATTCCAGGGAAATAAAATAAGTGGTGATTACAGAATCCTCGATCCGAATGATTACCGTGTTGATTCGATAACGAATATGCTTTGAGAGACACGTTCTATACGGTATCCAGATAAAATTCAATATAGTGGCCATGCTTATTTTAGTAAGCATGGCCACTAATCAGCCTATTTAAGTTTGCATTTCTTCCTTTTGATCCGAAATACAAACTTAAAACCTCATTTACTTATGGTACGGTTCACCGTCATAATATAAAATGCTATAGCCCATTCCTGTTTCTAGAAAAATAACCTATTCATTTGAATAGGGCGCGTTTTCTTTCATTTATAGATTGAAAACCATAAAAAACAAGTCCTCTTATTATACTCATAGTAAGGTGTTGAAGCTTTGTCATTTTTACTATCGAAGCTATTTTATATCGCTTTAAATATTTCAATCCTACGAAGGTAAATAAAATGTGGAGAATCGTATTTGAAATAAAATATAATGGGAATTTGCCATACGTCAGTTTTAACATCCAAAGACTCGTGACAAAATAAGGACCAAAATTAAAAAAATCCATACTATCTAATGGAGGTATCCCTTTATAAAACCGCCACCACTTCTTTTTTTCACCGAAAAAATCCAATGCTTTTGTAAATGTAACGATAAATATGGCAGACGGGAGATATTTTTTAAATGTATTTTTTCCAAGGAAAGGTAAAGTTAACCATGGAAGAATGACCATAGCTAATAAAAGTAATTTCGAGTTTTTCATTTTACCACCTCCACGGTTTAGGATATGTACTTTTTTAAAATCCATCCATATTCTGCATAATATTATTTCTCTGCTTAAAAACCCGTTAGAGTGCTTTTATTAAGCTTTTTGCACAATTTAAGGAGATCTATTCTTTTACCTATTAATTTTTTTTTAAAAAAGGCTCTGTTGAATTTCTATCTTATAGCTTCCTTCTAATAGCCGCCCTCCGGTTCCGGACATAAAAAAAGCTGCCAATCATGACAGTAAGGCGTTCTCTTTTGGAGATCAGCAGAGGAAAACGCAAGTATAAAAGCAGTGTATTTCAGAATTGAAATCACACAGCTTTTTATTGTTTTGAGTAAATATATGGTTAGATTAATGAAGAAGCATTAAAACGTTTCATCTCTTTTTTATTGCAGCTAGATTTTTTTTTTATTCAGAATCCATTTCTAAAACTTCTTCCTCGAATTTTTGATAGGCATTCTGTACACCCATAATAACTTTTTTAATTTTAAAGTAACCATTAGAATAGGTATATGTATCTCGTATTTCTTCCCACATAAAATGATACATTTTTAAATCTGATGTTTCACATAAAATAAAATCGGTATAGGTACCGTCTCCAAAGGCATCTGCGTCAAAAAATTTCACCTTAACGTTTTTGCTGTATTTTCCAATTATTGAATATAAATCCCCTGCAAGCTCTCTTCTTTTTTCACGAGGTAAAGCTAACCAAGATGGATAAAACTCTAATAAAATTATAATACCGTGATTTAAATTGTTTTTTGTCATTGTTTTGTCTCCTTTAATTCATTTAAAATACAATTTAATTGTACTAATTTTTAGTAATTTATGGTAATAATTCTTTCCGTTTAAAACCTAAAAACGACTAGTGGGAGTAATTTGTGAAATATATCAACTAATAAATCTGGACCTATTAACATACAAAAACGCATCTGAAATCACAACAAGACAATAAAAATTATCAACGTGTTAAATACTATGAAATTTCACTTGTGATTTAACCTTCCATTTCACTAAAATCCTTGATAGATCAATAAATAAAGCAAAGCGAATTCATATGTGAATTGCTTTGATTTTATACTGTCTTTTATAGTTGCGGGTACCTCAAACGGCTTATCATGACAGCCGGGATCTTATCGTTTTGTTTATCCTATTTCTACCCAGTACCGTTGAACAATTTCATGACTGTTTGAGGAAATCACTTCACTTTCTAAAATCCCTCCCACTTTTTGAATGGTCTTGGCAGAGCCGATATTGGTTTTATCACAAGTGATCAATACTTTTTCCAATCCTAGTTTTTTCGCTTCCTGTAAGCAAAGTCGGAGCTGCTCAGCGGCGTACCCCTTGAGGCGTTCATCCGGGTGCACACTATAGCCGATATGTCCATTCTCAATCAATAATTCTGGTGTTAATTGATGGCGAATATTAATTAAACCGATTAATTTCCCATTTACCATACTCAAAAATTGAGAGGCCGGAACTCGGTTTTGCGGTAAGTTTTCTCCTTTTTCCTGGTCTTTGACTTTTTGAAGCCATTCATAATAGGATTCAAAATGTTGTAATGAAGAACCGCCATATGGCTGTTCTCCCAAATGTAAAAACGCTGTCCGATAAGCCATTATTTGTTCACTATGCTCTTGTGCCGGTCTTACTAATATCATTGTCATCATCTTTTCTATATTATTTTTACTCTTCTTTTTCGATACCGAATGACCATTTTCCTTCAGACAGTTAAGCTAAGCAAAAAAAGACTGCCACACACATGGCAGCCAAAACTCTTTTTTCTCCTTTCGGAACCATGCATCCAGCTCCTCTTTCTCTCTTTCACACGCGCACAATAAAAAGTCTCGAACCGAAGTTCGAGACTTTCAATGGACTTTTCCTTTACAACCATTAGCTCAATACGGTAATTTGGTTCGTGTACGAAGCAGCTGACGTTCCTTTTGTATCGGATATCGCGATTTCATCATTGTCATAAGCATCATCATTTATTGGGGCAGTACCTACAGTGTAAGTAAGAACCGCTTTGCCTGTTGAGTCAAGAGTTACAGCAACAGGTGTTATGCTGATTTCCCTTTCACCTAATGTAAGCTTACCTGTTTTGTCCATATCACCATGCTTGAATGTTACATACACAGTCTTACCCGCGTCGGCAGGGTTCCCCTTGATCATCAGGCTGTAAGTCTTTCCGGAGTAAGCACCTTGTATGGTTTGATTAACAAGTGTTCCATTATTTGTGCCTGCACTCACTGAGTCAGGTGTTCCTATCGACAAAGTGCTAGATTCAGTCCTACTGTTATTTTCAACTACAAACCTCGCTGCTGCTTTACCAGCAGACCCCTTGCTATCGTTTTTACTGTTAACCGTACCGCTAGTTTGGGTCTTTGACCCTTTCGCGTTCCTTTGTTTGAACAAAATTTCGTTTGTCTTAAACTGCACTGGCGTCACACCAAGGGCTTTTGATAAGTTCGCAATTGGCAAACAGACGGAGCCATTCTTTTTAACAATTGGAGCCTCCAGCTTAACGGGTTTCATGTTTACTCTAACGTAATTGCCGTGGGATGGTATTTCAACGGAGTGACCCCCGTATATAAAACTTTCTTCCTTCCCAATCTTGTGTGCACGAACGTCCAAGCTTTGTTCCAGATCTTTCACAGCCACGTAAAGCTGTCCATTATGAGTAAATGGTTTCATTTTAGCTACTGGTTCGCCCGTATTTGGATCTAGGAACACAGGAGGATTGTAGTAGCCTGGGCTAAAGTCAAACATGTTATCAAGAGAGCCCGCTTGAGTATCAAAGGAGCCTTTGCCAATGCGTCCGAGTTTCCAGTTGTCCTCAACAAAACGAAGGACAGAGGCTTGGTCTGCAAGTGTACTGACGACAGCATTATGCTTAGCATACGGCGATATTACAACCATCGGAAGCCGAGGTCCGTATCCTATACGATCTTGCGGCGGATTAGCGGCATTATTTCCTTTCACCGCTTTTGCATGCGGATCGTTCGGATTCACAGTTGGGGGCATAACGTGATCATACCAGCCGTCGGAATCATCATAGGTGACAATAATCGCAGTACTTTTCCACGTAGGTAAGGATTCCAGCTTATTGACGGTCTCTACAAGCCATTTTTGTTCGTCAATCGGGTCTGAGTAGGATGGATGGCCGTCTTGATAGGCAGGTGCCTTCAAGAAAGAGTAGTTTGGCAGATTGCCAGCATTTGCGGCTGCCCAGAAGTCAGTCAAATCATATTGATGATTTGCTTGATCCGTATGTCCAATCATCGCGACAGATGACGGTTTCGCATGAGTTAGATTCGACGTTCCTGCATAGTATTGAAATGGCTCGTGATGCGGGATGTAGTCAGTAACTGCATTTCCACCGATATTTTTGTGCTGTGCTGCTGGATTATCGTATCCGCCAAAGAATGAACCCCAAGTGAGTCCTTTTTTATTCAACAAATCACCGATATTGGTACCCGATAATCCCGCAGTAGCCCCTTTAGAAGCAGAATCATAATAAGGGTCTGTGTCACCGTAAAGGTCACCACCTGTAACTGCCCAACTAGGAAATCCCTTGTCCCCAGGCTGTAATGGGGTTCCGTTTTGTGCTTTGTTTGCACTATACGCAGCAGCGCCGCTCGTGTTACCTGAAACAACGTTGATAGCTCCCGGTGTTGATGGTCCTAAGTTTGAACCAAAGTAATGATCGTTCATAGCAAAGTGCTGGGCGAAATTCCAAAATGCCGTTACCGTGTTGCCATCATAATAATCCATAACCATTGGATTACCGTGTCCGTTATTTTCAACAAATTTGTCCATCTTTCCACCGTTAAAAGACTTCTGTTCAGAAGTAAAGCCGTGATCCATATCTGGAGTCATTGCTTGAGACCGATCCAAACGCTGTGGATTCGCAGCGTTTGGGTTTTTTGTTAATAATGATGCAGACAGTCCATTCACTTTGGGAGTGCCCGGGGCTGCGTAGAATGGCGGTTCATTTGCAGGATTCTTGGCAATCGGATAAGTACCGAAATAATGATCAAATGATATATTCTCGTCGAAAATAACAACTACGTGTTTTATAGGTGTCGCTGTTTTTCCTTGACTATTTTTATTTAATACATTGTAAGGGATTCCTTTTGTAACACTTTTTGCCTCCATTTTCTGACTTGGATTATGAGCAGCAAAAGTAGGTAAAGATATAGATAAAATTGAACCCATTGCTAGAATACTTGTTGCAGCAAGCAATAGTAAAGATTTCTTTTTCATACACTCAACTCCATTTACTTTTTATTAGAATTTAAAATAGTCTAAAATCTATTTTTATCGTATCTATATAATGTAAATATTGGGTTAATTGAAGATTAAATTAAAGTAACAATCTACTAAACTAGTGACAGATCCTATGTTTTTAAAACAATAGATTTTTAACCTTTGGCTCTGTTAACCTGCCTGTTGATTTTTGCTGCAAGTACTTGCTTTTCAAAGGGAGTCTGAACAAGTCTGTTTATGATTAACTTCTTAACGCCTTTCTTCTTCATCCCTTTCATTTGCCCCTCGTTAGAATAAATTCACTTCTTTTAATACCTCCGCTCCTATATTCGCCATGATGTTGAACGGGTTTCTGAAGAATGACACAGGAAAACCCGAATAAAGGACTGTTTTCACCAGGTCCATTATTCGGGTTTAGGTTCAAAATAATAGAATCATGACTCTTCTACGCTATAGTAATTTCCCACCAGATTATGACAGCGAATCACCTTAGCCGTACAAAAGGCATTCAGAATGCACTAAAATGATTCTTTTAAATGGCAGAGAAAAGGCTAACGTATTTCCCGTATCTAAACAGGATAAAGTCATTTTTTCACATATTCATAAAGCGTCATTGAGGAATTCCCAAATCCCATCCAGCCTCCGCCTTGTTTGGAAGTAGATTGTGAGTCCTCCCACTTAGATGCAGGTACGACAACACAATTGGATTTAATCCAATTGAGTACTGCTGATTGTTGACCTCCAAATGATCTTCCTTGCAGAAGGAAATAACGGACCTGCCCTTCATTGACAAGCTTTTGCAGCTTTGGAACCGTAAGCGCCGGATCATTTCCCATAAATCCTCCCATCGCCATAACAGGAAGACCGGTATCAAGAATCATCGGAGCAGCCGACATAGAGTTTAATGTTGCCACCAAATAGGTTCCTTTTTGATAATTCGACTTTAAATAGTTTTCAAGTTTAGCATTGGATGCCATGTCTTCTTGTCCATGCTGGTTTTTCAGCTCAGGACCTGCAACCGGTTTGGTCACGTTTCCTCCGTATTCAATCGGAGTAATCGCCCATGCTGATGGGGCAACGACTAAAGACAGAACACCAATCACAAGCGCAATGATAGAAATACTTCTTTTACCCGGAGCCGCTATTTTCTTGACAAACAGCAAACAAACCAAGGAAATCAATGCTAGAACCCCAATTGCAATGGAAAGCGGGTCACGTAAAGTCGGATATTTCCATACTACCGATATTTCAAAGATGACGGTACACACCAATGCAAGCGGTAAAAACCAACTTTCTTTTTTCTCATTTGCACACCATTGTTTCCACATCTTGATAAAACCGGCTCCTGCCAAAGCTGCAATACCTGGAGCCATCTGAACCATGTAGTAACTGCTGAACCTTTGTGCAATACTAAAGAAGACAAACATGGTCAAAACCCATACTGTCCATAAAACAGCCGTTTGGCGTTTACGGTCTAGAGGTGACCGGAAGCGCGTTCCCCATAAAAGTGCTATAACACTAATGAAGACACCCGGTAAAAGCCAGCTGAGCTGACCATCCAATCCGGAGGTTGTAAACAGCCTGAAAATGCCCGCATTCCCTGTTTGTCCAAACCCAGAATAATTCCCTGCATTTCCGTGAGCTCCTCTTCCTCCGTTCATATTACTAAACCGTCCGCTTTGCTGTGAACCCATGTGGTAGTTCCCCTGTCCACCTTGCTGTGATCCCGTGTGGAAACTTCCCTGTCCACTTTGCTGTGATCCCGTGTGGAAACTTCCCTGTCCGCCATGCTGTGAACCCGTGTAGTTATTTCCCTGTCCGCCATGCTGTGATCCCATGCGGAAATTCCCTTGTCCGCCATGCTGCTGACCAACCAACCGATTAATCCCGTTATAACCAATGGCAAGCGTCACCATTGAATTATCCTGCGTACTTCCCACATATGGGCGCTGGTCTGCAGGAACTGAATCCACAATAACCGACCAAGATAAGGAAACAACCACAAGAACGATTGTAGCTGTCAATAAGTGTGCAATCTTTTTTCTCCAAGTTAATTTGGGGTTGATCAAATAAAAAAGATAAAAGGCCGGCAATACAAGGAATGCTTCCATCATCTTAATGTTAAACCCGACTCCAACTAGAAAAAATGCAAGAACTAACCATTTTAAATGGCTTTTCTCTACCGCTCTGCTAAGCGCCCAAGTGGCAATCAGAGTAACAAACATGAGCATACAATCCACTTCATTTGTCCGGTCCGCTGCCACAACAATCGGGGTTAGTGCCAAAAATAGTGCTGCCAACAGCCCGGCCCCAATTCCAAATACACGAGCCACAAGATGGTACAGTAAAGCGACCGCTAATACACCTGCCAGAGCTTGAGGAAAAAATAAACTCCATCCTTTAAACCCAAAGATATATGCACTTAATGCTTGAAACCAAAAATCAACTGGTGGTTTATCAATGGTTATAAATCCTTTAGGATCAAATGAATTAAAGAAGAAGTTATGCCAATTATCCAGCATACTTTTTACTGCGGCAGAATAAAAAGTATTTCCAATCCCCTCCTGCCCTAACTTATAAAAATTAAGAATGATAGATAACAATAGAATTGCTGCCAATCCAAGATAATGCCTCTTGAATTTTAAATTTACTTGTCTCATAGGTCTCTCATACCCTTCAATTAGTTAACAATATTTTTAAGTACCGTTTTACTTAACTACACGATCTCCTGTTTGATCAGTAACTCGATAAACAGGTCCATTGTAACCAGCATCAAGTATTAGGAGATATCGTCATACCCATTCTTCTCTGACTTTTTAACAGTACCAGGCCAATGGTTGAATTCCAGTTTTTATTACTTCATCACCGGACCCACAATGAGTAGTTTTTGCACTTGTATTGTTTTTACCAGTATCCTTACTTCTGCCTTTATACTATTCCATTTATTCACATAACCAAGCATGGGCTGCATCTTTTAACCCCTGATAAACATGTTGTATTTACGTTCATTCACCACCAGTATTTTTATTTAAAATCCACGAAAAGGCTTTTGTAACGATAATGTTTCATGTAATCCCATTACGGTTTGTTATTATAGCACCTGAAAATGAAAAAATTCTAAAAAAAACGTTAGGCTTTCTGTAATTTATTTATCAATCTTCTCAGAGTGAACTCGGCAAATTTGCGTTGAAATAAAAAAGAAGAGGCTGTTTGCCTCTTCTTTAGAATTTATATTGGTGTTGAATCCTCATTCTTCACTTTTCTGATAGCCTTAAAAATCGAAAATCCTCCAACTCCGCCTACAATAAATATGGTTAATAATAAGGCGACGTTAATGGAATCAAGATTAAAGATGGGAAGTCCTGTTGAGACACCCCAATCAGATACTTTCGGAAACATTAATTCTACCATTCCCAAAATAACAAATAAAATACCTCCAAAAAGAAGGGTATTTGCAGAGACAAATTCTCCAATATACGATTTGGCTTTGCTATCAAGATTTTGACGTTCAATCCACCTTCCAAACATTCCACCAATCAAAATCTGCATAATCATGGTCCCAATACCATATAGTAGACCGGGTAAAAAGGCTACCCAAGCATTTGGCATGTTAGGCGAAATGACCGTATAGATAATCGTCGCAAAAGCACCAGTTCCCCACCCGGCAATAAAGCCGTGGATCAAAGCCAGTTTTACAGGGACAGGCTCTCCTTCCTTTTTCAAGGATGGAGCCAGCTTCTCAATCCAAGGAAACAGATGTAAGGTCTTTTTCTTAAACATAATGAAATATCCAGATAGCAGCATCACTAATCCAACGATCATATAGACCACTTGCTCTGCTCCTGACTGTGTAAAAAATCTTACTAAAGCAAAATACGCCAGTTCTGATGCAATAGCCCGCTGAAGGGTGAAAGCCAGTGAAAAGAAAAGGCCTGCCCGCATCCCCCCGCGTGTACTATAGCTTCCAATTGAATAACTAAAGGTTATCGGCCAGGTATGTTCATCAGGTGTAATACCATGAATCATTCCCATTAAAAGAACCGTAATCAAATCAATAGCCCAAAAGATATGATGGGGATCATGCCAGAAGTTCAATGAGTCCCCCTCCCTACAGATGATTGTTGACATACTGAACATGTGCCAAACAGATCGAGACGATGATGATCCACCTGAAAATCATCAGGGACTTCTACACCAGGGCAAGATTGATGCATATCTACTACTTGGTGGCATGACAGACATACTAAATGATGATGATGGTCACATCCGCAAAAGACATAATAAATGACACCCTCTATAAAAAAAGGTGTGGCAATTCCCGTTTTAGTCATAACTTCTAGCAATCTATAAACAGTTGTTAAGCCAACTTTCACGTCTTTCTCCAGTGCTAGCTCATGGAGTTGAGCAGGCGATAACATTCTGGATGACTCAGAGAATAAATCCAGAAGAGCCTCCCTTTCACCAGTTAAACGAAACTTTTGCTCATTAAGTAGAGCCTTAATTTGTGATCTATTCAACATTTTACTACCTTCCAAAAAATATTATAGAAAATCATTTTCTATAACATATTCTATATACTTAAGCGTATCGCGTCAAGATATCTTTTCAAACAAGCTTAAAGACATAAAAATAATGGCTGCGCTGGGTTGTTAATTTATTAGATCTCACTGGCATTGTGTCTTGCCACTGCTTCGGCATCCTGCCATACCTCTCTTATCGTGAAGACATTTCTTTTTCTGTCTTCTTTTAAGATTGCAGGAAAGTAAAAAAGATTCAGGTTATATAAAGAACCCTGATAACGAGCAACTCCAGTAGGCAGCAGGAAATATTATTTATAAACTGGCGGAATAATCGAATTAAAGATGCTCCTATTCCGCTCTCTTTGATGGCTGTATATAAAATGCAATCTACGAAACTGGCTGCACCCAGCGTATGATTTTCGCTGTATTATGTAAGATTTGCAAGCTGCCGTTTTGTAAAATGCAAACAAAGCAACTCACGCCCTTATTTTCAAGAAGCAGGGGCGGGTTACTTTTTTTTGTGCAATCTAATTTACGGTAACGATCAGAGAGGTATGAAATGCAATCATCCATTCTAGTTCGTCTGGAAATTTACAAGGTCCTTTTATGAAGGACATCTCATGCTTTCCTCTCGCTCGTTTTGTCCTTCATCCCTCCGATGAAGGACATCTCAGGCTTTCCTCTCTACCGTTTTGTCCTTCATCCCTCCGATGAAGGACATATCATGCTTTCCTCTCGCTCGTTTTGTCCTTCATCCCCTCGATGAAGGACTTTTCGCGCTTTCCTCTCGCCCGTTTTGTCCTTCATCCCCTCGATGAAGGACATCTCATGCTTTCCTCTCGCTCGTTTTGTCCTTCATCCCACCGATGAAGGACATCTCAAGCCTTCCTCTCCCCCGTTTTGTCCTTCATCCCCCCGATGAAGGACTTTTCGCGCTTTCCTCTCCCCCGTTTTGTCCTTCATCCAACCGATGAAGGACATCTCAAGCTTTCCTCTCGACCGTTTTGTCCTTCATCCCACCGATGAAGGACATCTCAGGCTTTCCTATTAGTAAAAAAGCAAAACGATGATCCCTCTATCGTTTTGCTTTAAGTGAACGTTATTATGGTCCTTTTACAAGCTCCCTTTGTTTTTATACCCAACCCTATTATTCAACCGTCAAGCTCTTCGCCAAATTGCGCGGCCGGTCTACATTATAGCCGCGCACCGTTCCCGCATAGTAGGCTAATAATTGCAAAGGGATGGCCGCAATAATCGGCATCAAGTACGGGTGGGCCTCGGGAATATACATGACTTCATCCACGATTTCACTGACCTCATCATCCCCAATGGTTGTCACTCCGACAACAAAAGCATCCCTGGCTTTCAGCTCTTTAATATTATTAATGGTTTTTTCCCGGAGATGCTTTTGCGTAGACAGCGCAATCACGGGAACACCCGGCGTAATCAACGCCATCGTTCCATGTTTCATTTCCCCTGCTGCATAGGCATCTGCATGCAGATAGGCTACTTCCTGAAGCTTAAGGGCCCCTTCCAGCGCAAGCACATAATCCAGGCCGCGGCCAATTAAAAACAAGCTTTGCTGATCCTCTGTAACCTGTGCAAACTGATCAATGGCATCCTGCGTCATAATCAGCGTTTTATCCACTTCTTCAGGCAACTGATGGAGTTCCTTAATCATGTCAGGAACACGATTCAATCCAGGTCCCTGTGTTTTTTCGGTAAAGAGAATGGACAAAAGCAGCAGAACTGTGATTTGCGTAGTATAGGCTTTGGTGGCAGGAACCGCTAATTCGGGTCCTGCATTGGTACAAATGGTATAATCCGCTTTCCGCGCAAGATTTCCACGCCTTTTATTCGTAATGGCAATGGTCGGGCATCCATAGCGTTTTGCCTCACTCCAGGCAGATAGAGTATCCGCTGTTTCTCCCGATTGGCTGATAATCAGTATTAGGGCTTTCTCATTCAGCGGTCCATGCTCACAGCAAAACTCAGACGAAACAGCTGTTTCAATCGGAATGTCCAGCATCGTTTCCATTACTTTTTTGCCAATCAGCCCGGAATGATAGGATGTTCCATTTGCCACTATAATGATTCTTCGGAACTGTGAAACATCGTGCTCTTCAAAAAAGGAATCCAGCTCCGGCAGCTGCACACCAGTTTCAGTCAGCCTGCCTTTTAACGTATTTTTCAAGGCTGCAGGCTGCTCCATAATCTCCTTCAGCATATAGTGATCATAATCCTGCAGGCTGAAATCATCTTCATGCCATTCAATGATCCGTTTTTTCGGATGGATGGTGTCCCCCGCTATGGTTTTTATTTTCACTTCACCAGGCCTCAATACGGCTATTTCCCCATTTTTAATGGGATGAATTTCTTTAGTGTAGGAAAGAAGTGCAGCGATATCTGATGAAAGAAAAGCCTCATTGTTTCCAAACCCTACAATTAAAGGGTTCTCTTGTGAAATGCCAATGATCGTGTCCGGCTGATTCCTTGACATGATGGCAAGCGCAAAGGATCCCTTCAGCATAGGCAAAACCTTCCTGACTGTTTCCTCCACATCCCCAGTGTCGTATTCCACTAACAGATGGGGAATCACTTCTGTATCTGTGTCCGTCACAAACAAATAGCCCTGCGAGATTAAATGGCTCTTGAGCTTTAGATAATTCTCAATAATGCCATTATGCACAACGATAAAGCGTTCTTTTTCATCCGTAATTGGATGGGCATTAAGAATTGTTGGAGCACCATGAGAAGCCCATCTTGTATGGCCGATCCCCAAATGCCCTTCTAAAATGGGATCAATCTGTAAAGACGCATCCAGATCCTCAATCCTACCTGTTTCTTTTCTCAGCTCAATCTTCTCTAAATTGGAAATGGCGACCCCCGCCGAATCATAGCCCCTGTAATCTAAATGGGTTAAACAGTCTAACAGAATAGGCTGAGCTGATGAATTCCCTATATACCCAACAATTCCACTCACGCATCATCACCTCAAAAAATATGTTAATTTTTATTATATATGATTAAGCGCCAATCTTATCACATTTCTATCATTCTATTCTTAAAAAGCGCACTTACTCTATTATAAAAACCGCTTTTCTTCTGCAGTTAATTCGAATAAGCTATTGCAGTCTGATAGGAAAGGAAGTGAAATTTATGGGCAGCAAGATTGATAAGCTAACTGCTGTTTTAAGGGAGAAATTTTTATTTAAGCGAGCGATGAAGCTCTCAACACCATTTTAAAAAATGTTTTTTGCCACTGATTTAGCATCATACAGTTTAGTCTCAAAAGGGTGAGACGAATGTTTTGGTCATGCTGAGTTGATTCTGGAAGGCATTTGAATGATAATGACATTGAACATCGTGACCATAAAATACATATGTAGGCTAATGGAGGGTTTGTGCTATGTCGGATAACACCTTGGAAAAAAAGCATTTTTTGTTAAAAATCATCACGACCAGAACAACTTTTTCTCAAGACATGACCGAAGAAGAACGAAACATCATGGGGCAGCACGTTGGCTACTGGACAGACAAGCAAAATCAAGGGATTGCTGTGGTTTTCGGACCAGTCCTAAATCCGAGCGACCCACATGGAATCGTCATTGTTGAAGTGGAGAATGCAGAGCAAGTTCCAACACTCATCGCAGAAGACCCTGGTGTCATTGCAGGAATTTTAAAAACGGAATTTTATCCAATGAAGGCTGTGTTACGGAAATAATACTTTTTATTTATAAGAGGTAGTAAAGGCATTGCCTCCCTTATTGCGTTCAAGGCTGCGCGTTGTTTTTTAGCTCATTCGTGTGAAACGGCCGATTCACACGAATGAGCTAAAAAATGATTTAAAACAGGACCACACATTATAGAAGTATATATAATGTGTGGTCCTTTAATGAGCGGTTTCCCTCAACTAACCTTACTATCATTTTGTTAACAGGTTAACGTTTAGACAAATGTAAATTTAGTCAATGATTCGTGATTCGATGTTTTGTTTGTCAGCTCTCTCTTATAAGCAAGTATATGTCGATTTGCGAGAGTTAACTTTCAATAGATGCTGTTTTCTCTACATCGATTAGATTCCGACCTTATCTGCCTCTATGGCATCCTTCCCTTGTAAAGAGCCATTGTCAAAATAAATCGCTTTTCCTGTTTTAGAGGATTCATAGATAGCTTCCAAGATTTCTGTAACGACTAAGGCTTCTTCCGGTTTTACAAGAGGTTCCGTATCCTTTAGAATGCTTTCAATCCACAGCCTTGCTTCCAGGTCTGCATCACTTTCCTGCTTCCCTTCATAAAAAGAGACGCCTGTCGCATTTAGGTCTACGTTTTGTGTATATAATTTCCCGAAGTTTTCGCCATTGATTCGAAGCCCTTCTTCCATATCAGCTCCGCCTTCCGTACCCGCAAGTACACATTTCGCTTCTCCTATTTGCAGTGTGTTTAATGCCCAGCTCGATTCAAGCGAAATGGTCGCACCGTTTTCCATGACAATAAATCCAAAAGCAGAATCTTCCACTTTAAATTTCTCCGGATCCCATGGACCCCAGGCATTTGCTGCATTTTCCCGGCTTCCAAGCTTATGAAATGTGGTTCCAAGCACTACTCTCGGCTTGTAATTGTTCATCATCCATAAAGTCAAATCCAGTGCATGTGTTCCGATATCGATCAGAGGGCCGCCGCCTTGTTTTTCTTCATCCAGGAATACGCCCCAGGTAGGGACCGCACGGCGGCGGATGGCCAATGCCTTTGCATAATAGACATCCCCCAAACCCCCGTCCTGGCAGAATTGTTTTAAATATTGGCTGTCCTGACGAAAACGATTTTGATACCCGATTGTTAATTTCTTTCCTGTCCGTTTGGCCGCCTCTACCATCTCTCTCGCTTCTTTTGAGGTTTTCGCCATCGGCTTTTCACACATAACATGTTTATCAGCTTCCAGCGAGTGAACCGTAATCTCAGCGTGAGACTCATTTGGCGTACAAACATGTACCACATCGATAGTTGGATCCTTTAATAATTCCTTGTAGTCCGTATAAACATTTGCCGCTTCTGCTCCAAACTTTTCTGCAGCCTCTACTGCCCGTTCTTTAATAATATCGCAAAAAGCAACGAGTTCAACCTGTTCAATTTTTTTCAGGGAAGGCAAATGCTTCCCATTTGCGATCCCTCCACAGCCAATTATCGCGACCTTCAATTTCTTTTCCATCATCCATTCCCCCTGATAATCCTTTGATTGCGTTTATTTAGGCACATAGGCCCTATCATTATCCATCTTATCGATTGTTGTTTTCGCAAAAAGTGTTTAATAGCTGCAAAGTTTACGAAAAGAGCCTTATTGATTGATGACAAAGTCATTTAACAATGGAGGACGTTCACAGACACTTTTCATTATGTAGTGGCTTCCCTGTTCTGATGAACGATGAATCCCATGCATAACTTCCAGCACATGCAGAGCCATACTGCCATTTGCACGCGGTGATCTCCCTGTTTCAATGGCCTTTGCCATATCTGCAAGGCCAATTCCCCGCAAATTATCAAAGCTTTCTCCGGCAGGCTTCATTTCTTTCCATTCTTCCTCATCATGCCGCTTTACGAGCAGCGGCTGATTAAACTGGTTTGGATCCGGCAAGCTGATGGTTCCATGTTCTCCATAAATTTCAATGAACGGTGTACGGGCTCCTGATACATCAAAGCTTGTTGTGATGGTCGCGGATGCTCCATTTGCGAAGTCCAGAATGCCTGATACATGTGTTGGTACTTGAACAAGAATTTGCTCACCATACTTGGCCGGACTGGTAATCGTTCTTTCTGGAAAAGTAATCCTGGCTGAACCGGTTAATCGCTTGACAGGACCCATTAAGCTCACCAAAGCCGTAATGTAATAAGGCCCCATATCAAACATTGGACCGCCGCCCGCATGATAAAAAAACTCCGGGTTTGGATGCCAGGATTCAGGTCCCCGTGACATCATAAAAGCACTCGCACCGACTGGTTTTCCAATCAGGCCGTCTTCCATTAATTGTCCCGCAAGCTGAATACTTCCTCCTAAAAACGTATCCGGTGCTGAACCGACGACAACCTGATTGAGGCGTGCTGCTTCCATGATCCGTTCTCCATCCTCAAAAGTAACAGCCAGCGGTTTTTCCGAATAGACGTGCTTTTTTTGTGCTATAGCCTGCAGCGATACAGAGGCATGTGCATGCGGAACGGTTAAGTTCAATATGAGATCAATGTGCGGCAGTGCCGTCATCTCTTCAACACTTGCCACATGTTCAAGTCCGTATTTTACAGCTGTTTCTTTAGCCTTCACAGAATCAAGATCTGTACAGGCAATGATCGTAAAATCAGAAAAACGGCGGCTGTTTTCCAAGTAAATCGTGCTAATATTCCCGCACCCAACGAGACCCACATTCAATGCCATTCTTCTCCCACTCCCTTATTTTTGTTCAGAAGCTGCTTTCAGCTTTGTTTTCAAGTAGTTCATACTGATTTCAACACTTTCAAACGGAGTGCGGCGGCTCATATCCTGTTCAACCACCCACCACTTTACTCCTGCGTTTTCACCAATCTGCAGAATGGAATCGATATCAATGCTTCCAGTTCCAAGCTCTGCAAAAAATTGTTCTTCATCCTTGGTCATATCCTTCAAATGAATGAGCGGCGCCCTGTCTTTGTAACGGTTGATCCACTCGATCGGTTCTTCTCCTGCCTTTGCTAACCAGTAGACATCCAGCTCTGCTTTTACATGATCTGCATGCGTTTCTTCAAAAATGGATTCCAAGGCTTTTCTTCCGTCCGGCAAACGGTCCAATTCAAAGTCATGATTATGGTAGCAAAGTGTAATGCCTTCTTTTTCACAAACCTCACCTGCTTTATTCAGAAACGAAATCAGCGCTCTATAATCCTCAGCACTCCTGCGTTCCGGAGCCAGATAAGGACAGACTACATAGCGGCTTCCTAATGTTTTTTGATCTTCAATCACTTGGGTTAGGTTGCTTTCCAATTCATCAAGGGACACATGGCTGGATGCCGCCTTTAATCCGAGTTCATCCAATAACAGCCTTACTTCACCTGCTGTTAATCCCCCGTATCCAGCAAATTCAACTCCATCAAAGCCAAGCTCCGCTACTTTTTTCAACGTACCGGCAAAATCCCTCTCACATTCCTCACGCAGGGTATACATTTGAATCGCAACTGGAATTCTCATTTTACTTCCTCCCACTCGATATCCTTTTTCGGCAAAAAAATTTGTTCAGTAGTTGGTGAAACGTTTCTATAAAACTAAAAATCTTGAAATAAAACTTTTCTGCAAATCTATTATAAACATACAAGCAAGCGGTTTCAATAATACTTAGATTGAATGTTTCGACAAATTCAAACTATACTAAGGTTCTTTTTTGTGAAGTTAGCAGAATAATTTACTTCCCTTAAGTCTAAAAACCTTTTAAAAAAGGCAATATTTGTGCTGCTCATCCATTTAGACACTTTTTTCAGCACCACAAATATTGATGACATTTGAATTCCAGCAGACAACTGCTGCACGCAGATGGCCCGTATTAAACACGCGGATAGGCCTGAACAGATTTTCCTTCGATTAACGTCACATCAATCAGCTTTGGTTCTACCTCTTCATTCGCAATCATTTTCAAGAGATTCTCCGCCGCCAGATATCCCCAGTTATATCTTGAAAAATCAATCGTCGCCAATCGGGGCTGCATATAAGCAGCAAGATCGATATTATCAAATCCGACGATATGGATGTGCTCGCCAACATGATACTTTGTACCAGCCAAATAGTTATACATCCCGATGGCTGTTTCATCGTTAAAACAAAAAACAGCGGCTGGCTGGGTATATTCCTTGATCATTTGTTCAGTGGCCAGTTCAACATCCGCGCCGCCCTCGAATTCGATATAGTTGATATGAGGATAACGCTTGATTGCTTCCCTTACTGCCTGCAGACGCTGTTTGGCGTCATAAATGGTTTCGCGGCCTGGAAGAACATACAGTTTCTGATGGCCCTTTTCCATTATATAATCAATGGCCATTGCAGCCCCGGCTTTGTTATCCAGCAATACCTGATTAATATTTGGATGTTCTACTTCTCTGTCAAGCACCACTAATTTATGTCCCCGCTCTGCATAATTCAATAATTCTTCACTCGAAAAGGTAACATCCAAAATAATAGCGCCGTCTATTGCTTTTTCAGGAATAAATCGATGGGACTGCACCCCGCTGCAAACAATCAATTCATATCCTTTGCTGCTTAAAGCTTCACGCATTCCTTTGAAAATAGGCCCAAAAAACGAACCGGTGTAATCTTCTATAAAGGTTCCGATAATCTTGGTCTCTTTCTTCTTTAGGTTTCTTCCGGCTGCATTTGGAATATAGTTTAGTTCTTTGGCAATTGCCACAATCCGTTCCGTTGTTTCTTCCGTAATTTTCGAGCTTCCATTTAATGCGTAGGAAACCGTTGAAATAGAAACGCCTGCTTTTTTAGCAATGTCCTTAATATTCGCCATGGCTTTTCCCCCCCTTGCCATCCATAGTTCTTTTTTATTATACAACGTTCCTAGTAGAAAGGGATTTTCAGCCTTCTTTATTTCTCTAAATTGAATATCATTTCAACCGCGTCCCGGCTGTTTGGACCGACATAAACGGCAAAGCTTCCGGCATCGCTTTTATACGCTAAATCTGCATGATGATAGCGGAGCTGCTCTTCAGTTAAGGTAAAGGTTACTTCCTTCGTTTCGCCCGCCTGGAGGAAAACATGTTGAAAAGCCTTCAGCTCTTTTAAAGGACGGACAACCTCCCCTGTAATATCCCTCACATACAGCTGGACAATTTCCTCTCCCGGGATTTCTCCTGTGTTTGTTACACATACAGAAACTTTAAATGGTGTTTCCAGCGTCATATGGGCTGCAGATAATTTTGCATCACTATAAGAAAAACTTGTGTAGCTTAAACCAAATCCAAATGGAAAAAGGGGTTCATTCGGAATATCCAAATACCGTGACACATAATATTCCTGAGCATCTGGTGCATCTTTAGGTCGCCCCGTATTAAATTGATTGTAATAAACAGGGATCTGGCCTGCAGAATACGGGAAGGACATGGATAAACGCCCTGTTGGCACAGCCTCTCCATATAACAGATCGGCAACTGCCCTCCCGCCTTCTGATCCAGGGTACCAGGCTTCCAATACTGCATCTGTTTCATCCGCCACCCCATGAAGATCAAGCGGTCTGCCATTAAATAACACTGTCACCATCGGTTTATTTAATTCCTTTAGCTTAGCAATTAAGTCGAGCTGCACCTGAGGCAAACGGATGTCTGACCGGCAGCTCGCTTCACCGCTCATATTGGAGGATTCCCCCAGGGCAAGCACAATAATATCTACTTCACCCGCTGCCTTGAAGGCAGCATTTCGCTGCTCCTCTGTTCCCGTTTCGATGTCACAGCCTTGAGAGACCGATATGTGAGAATGGGGAGCTCTTTCTTTTAAGCCATCATACAGCTGAACTGTATCTTCTTTCGACCCCAACCATGACCATGCTCCCAATAAATCTCCGCTTTGTGCAAACGGACCAATTAGCGCAATTTTTTGATCTGGCTTCAGCGGCAGAACGCCTTCGTTTTTTAATAATACACATGACTTCACAGCAAGCTCCCTAGAAAGCTCCAAATGACTTTCACACCGAATAACTTCCTTCTCGCGCTTTACATTCGCTCCCCGGTATGGATTGTCAAACAGCCCTAACGTTTCCTTCAAACGGAGAATACGCAAAACGGCCTCGTCAATCAACGCTGTATTAAGATTCCCCTTTTCCACCAGTTCTTTCAAATGATGTACATAGCAGGATGTCATCATTTCAATATCTACACCAGCTGTAATGGCTTTTAAAGCTGCCTCCGCTTTATTTGCTGCTGTGCCGTGCGGAATGAGTTCTTTGACGGCTCCCCAATCCGAAATCAACACCCCATCAAATCCCCATTCCTCTCGAAGCAGATCACGCATGAGTTTTTTATTTCCAGTTGATGGAATACCGTCCAAAATATTAAAAGCAGTCATCACCATTTGGCAGCCTTCATCCAGCGCGGCTTTATAAGCAGGCAAATAGTATTCCCTGAGCTGGCGCTCTGACATATCAACGGTATTATAGTCTCTCCCGCCTTCAGCCGCTCCGTATGCTGCAAAATGTTTAACACAGGCTGCAACTTTTTCTTTGTCGCCAGTTAAATCATCTCCTTGAAACCCCCTGACAAAAGCTCGTGCAAACACGCTGTTTAAAAACGGATCCTCCCCAGTGGATTCCATTACCCTTCCCCAGCGCGGATCCCGAACAAGGTCCACCATAGGAGCAAAAGTCACATGAATGCCTGAAACAGCTGCTTCCTTTGCTGCAATTTCTGCACTTTTTTGTGCCAGTTCAGGATTCCAGGAACATCCAATAGCGAGCGGCACAGGAAAGATGGTTTTATACCCGTGAATAATATCCGCCATAAATAGCAGCGGAATCCCCAATCGATTCTCCTTTAAATGGGCTTCTTGAATGTGAATCACTTCTTTTGCTCCTGCAGCCCCGAGTACCGATCCACTGTTTCGCACATCTTCATCTGAGATCCCCATCTCAGCCATTGGACCGGTAATCTGACCGCTTTCCTTCGATCCATTAAAAAAAGGAGCAGCTAACTGAAGTAACTGAGAAATTTTTTCGTCGAGCGTCATTTGTTCCAAAATAGACTGTATATTCGTTTTCACCGTTTTCATCCTTTTGCTCCTCCAATAAACTCATGCAATTATTTTTTATAGAAACGTTTCAATGGCTGATGGTTAAGGATTATAAACGCTTTCAAACATTCCGTCAATATAGACTTTATACCTAATGCTGAAAGTTCAAAAAACTTATTGCAATCGGTTACACCCTCCCCTATACTAAGTTTCATAGAAACGTTTCTATAAGGATTGGTTGATCCTGTTTTGAAAAAAGTAATGGCTAAAAATGCATGCCATAAGTTCTTATTTAGTTCTTATGAATCTACTAAAATCAAGGGGGTTTATGGATGAAAAGAAGATTATTGAATGGCTCAATTGTTATGCTTCTGATCTGTATGGTTATTCTTAGCGGGTGCAGCGGCAGTTCCTCAGCAAGCGGCAGTACAGGACAAAAAGTGCAAGTCAATTTTTGGTACACGTGGGTCGGTGAAGAAGGCAGCCACATGCAGCAGCTGATCAAAGAATTTAATGCCAGTCAGAATAAAATAGAAGTCGTCGGCTTAAGCCAAGGCGATGAACAAAAGCAAATGACAGCAATCGTTGGAAACAACCCTCCTGATTTAGCCAGTCAATACAATCAGGACAACGTAGCTTCCTGGAGCGCCAAAGGCGTCATGACGCCGCTGGATGATTTTATGAAGAAAGACCACTATGATACGAGTGACTTCTTGCCCGCCACTATGAAAGCAGTTCAATACAATGGAAAAACCTATGCCCTTCCTCTTGGCATGAATACGTGGATGCTGTATTACAACAAAGATATTTTAGCAAAAGCGGGAATTAAAAATCCTCCGCAAACCATGCAGGAGTTAAAAGCCGACGCAGAAAAATTAAGCGTTGTAGATAAAAACGGAAATCTAAACCGAATTGGTTTATGGCCTGATCAGGATCCAACCATGTATATGTATTCTTTTGGAGGAAGCATTTGGGATCCAGCAAAAAAAGAAGTAACACCTGATAATCCTGGCTTTAAAGCGACGGTTGAGTTTTATAAAGACCTGTGGGACAAGTACGGCTCCAGTAGCCTTGATCGCTACGGCTCCGGCCTCGGCAACTATGCTTCCGCACAAAATCCATTTTTCGCTGGAAAATCAGCCATGACCTTTGATGGAGAATGGTTAACAACCTTTATCAAAGAATATGCTCCTAATTTGCATTATGGTGCTGCGCCTATCCCATACGATGCAGCTCACCCTGAAGCGAAAAACGCCGGTTATGTCAATGTCAATGCACTTTATATTCCAAGAGGGGCAAAGCATCCTCAGGAAGCATGGGAATTTTTAAAATGGCTGACGTCAAAAGAACAAATGATGAAATTTGATATCGCTTTGGGAAATCTGGCTCCTAGAAAGAGCGCCTTAAATGATCCAGCATTTTCAAAAGTCCCAGGCTTTACTGAATTCCTGAAATACTCGCAAGGACCAAAAATGAGCGTACATCCGCAATTACCATTTATGACTGAGTATATGCAGCAAGTTTTAACAGAATATGATGCTATCCTGCGAGGAAAAACGACTGTAGATGCCGGATTAAAGAGCATAAAAGATAAAATTCAGCCATTGGTACAAAGCAATCAGTAAGTTTCATGAAGCCCCTCCTGTTATATAAAAATGGCAGGAGGAGTTTTTAAAAGAAGGCTCTGCTAATGTCTGGGTTGATAACTTTTTTGAGCTCATTCTTGTGAAACAGTCGTTTCACAAGAATGAGCTCAAAAACAACGAAATCCTTTTAATAATATTTAATAGAAAGGAATCTTCCAAATGAAATTATCGATAGTACCTGTACCAATATCGCAGAACAAAAAAATAGCTGTCAAAAAGAAGAAGAATAGAGAATTTCTTATTGGTCTTCTGTTTGCCTCTCCATTTATTATTGGATTTTTATGTTTTACTGCCTATCCGTTTATCCAGTCTTTCTATTATAGCCTAACAGATTACGACGTATTTAACCCTCCAAAGTGGATAGGATTCTCGAACTATAAACAGATTTTCCATGACCCGAATTTCTATAAGTCCATGTCCAACACCTTTTATATGGCATTCATCGGGGTTCCCATCAGTTTGTTTGCCAGCTTGATGATGGCATTAGTGTTAAATATGAAGGTCAAAGGCATTTCCATCTATCGAACGGTCTATTATCTGCCAACAGTGGTACCGGCTGTCGCAGGCTCACTTTTGTGGAGCTGGATTT
The DNA here is from genome assembly GCF_001636425.1 of Heyndrickxia acidicola. Taxonomy (NCBI): domain Bacteria; kingdom Bacillati; phylum Bacillota; class Bacilli; order Caryophanales; family Bacillaceae; genus Heyndrickxia; species Heyndrickxia acidicola. The sequence continues at coordinate 3,953,862 of NZ_KV440953.1, read as the reverse complement.
TAAATCCACAGTATGGAATGCTTGATCTTGCCTTGAAGGCTGTGGGACTTCCTGACCCTGCATGGCTCCTGGATCCTCACTTTACAAAGCCTGCACTCATTATTATGGGGCTGTTCGGTTCTGGCGGAGGGGCCTTGATTTATCTGGCTGCACTTCAAGGGATACCGGCTGAATTTTATGAAGCTGCAGAGATTGACGGGGCCAATAAGTGGCAGATTTTCCGTTCTATCATCCTTCCTGCACTCTCTCCTGTTACACTGTTTCAATTGATAATGGGATTGATTGGTGCATTCCAAATTTTCACCCAATCCTTTATTTTAACCGGAGGATCGACAGGGGGACCAGATCAATCCATGCTTTTCTACGCGGTGAATGTCTATAATGAAGGGTTTAAGAACCTGCATATGGGATACGCATCCGCTCTTGCCTGGGTCCTATTTGTTATCGTCGTGCTCATTACCATTCTGATTTTAAAATCTTCCATGCGCTGGGTTTATTACGGAGGTGAGTAAAGGTGGAAAATATGCAAAGTGTACGGCCAGGGAATCCAAAGAAAAGAGTAAGCCGTTTATTCAAAAAGACAATTGTGCCTCATATAATATTGGTGTTTTTTGGATTATTATTTTTATTTCCTTTCTTTTCACTTGTAATGACAGCCCTGAAATCACCAACTGAAATTTTCGAGCTTCCTCCTGAACTCTTTCCGAAAGTCTTTCATTGGGAAAATTTCAAGAGAGCATTTGAAGCAATGCCATTCTTTATGTACCTGAAGAACACCTTGTTTCTTTGCATTGTAAATATTGTAGGGTATCTAATATCCGCACCGCTGGTTGCCTATTCCATATCAAAAATCCAATGGAAAGGGAAAAAGCCGCTGTTTTTAATCATCATCGCCACGATGATCCTTCCTCCAGAGGTGACAATGATACCGGTTTATATTATTTATTCAAAGCTGGGCTGGATCAACACGTACCTGCCTTTAACCATTGGAAGTCTTTTTGGAGGGTCATTTAATATTTTTCTAATCAGACAATTTATGATGGGTATTCCGAATGAATTAATGGAAGCTGCCAAAATTGACGGAGCCGGTGAACTGCGAATCTATGGACAAATTATCTATCCATTATTAAAGCCTGTTCTGACAACCATCGCCATTTTTACTTTCACAGGCGTTTGGAATGATTTTATGGGGCCGTTAATCTACTTGAATAACCCTAATCTATGGACCATCTCTGTGGGACTTCAAGGATTCATGCAGGAGCATGGAGCCCAGTGGGAGCTTCTGATGGCTTCAGCTACCATCTTCACCATTCCATCAGTTCTGCTTTATTTTATCGGACAAAAGCATATCCTTAAAACCGGTTCTGCCTTTACTGGATTGAAATAAGAAAAGCGAAAGCGCCTTGTTCATCGGCGTACGGATTCCGTAGTCTTCGACTGAGATAAAGGATACACAGCGAGGAACGAGCTGATGTTGACTTATCGCAGGGAGTAGACGCAGAAATCCGCTAGCCGATAGGTGCTTTACTAAGACTATATTTCCTTCAAAGACAGGGTGTGATAACGATGTTTTCAGTTAACGGAAAGATTTATGGAATCTGTAATAAAATATACTATCTCGCATTCCTAAATATCATTTTCCTGCTGCATTGCCTGCCAATTGTGACAATCCCTTCCGCAGCAGCAGCATTATTCGGGGCTTCAAAAAGGCTGGTACAGGGTGACGAAGAGTTCCTCTTTAAAACGTACAGAGAAATGTTTAAAAAACATTTTACCAGGAGTCTGCTTACAGGTTTGTTCATGGCAGCGTTCGGTGCAGGCTTGCTCATCAATTTCCGCCTGCTTTCCCACATAAACACAGTTTTGAACCCTGTATGTTTCACCGGCTTATGCTTTATAGCCATATTTTTTGTCATCACGATGCTCTATCTCTTTTTAGTAATGGTAAGCCGAAGCAGCAGCTTAAAGCAATTAATCATCGATTCTTTTACCATAGGAGCTTATAAGCTTCACATGACCCTGCTAAATGTCATTGTGGTCGGTGCCGTGCTGCTTTTATCCTTGCGCTTCTCATTCCTGCTAGTGGTTCTGTCATTTAGTACATCTGCCTATATTACAGCTTGGTTTTTTAATAAAAAGGTTAAGCTTTTCCTGCATACCATTGACGAGCAAAAAGCGGAAGACACTAGAAAGAAGCCTTATATGATCCTTTAGTTTAGAGAAGGGAAAAACAAGCATTCACGCTGTTTTTTCCTTTTCTTTTTTAGGCTTTTTTCCTAAACCTATCTGCCAGGCAGGGAAAAGAAACCCTTCTCACCTTTTTTGCGTTCAGCAGAAAAACACTATAAGATTAAAGCAGGAATTCCGATAAAAATAAAGAAATACATATAATGATTTGAACTATACAAACACGAGAGGAGTTTTCAACTTGGAAAAGACCTTTGATAATAAAAAGGCAATTATAGATTTTATTACAAAAAATAAAGTTTCTTTTGAAAAAAAGCTATTATCAGAAGCTGTTAATGTGGCAGAAAAAATTAATGATATTTTAAAGAAAGGGAATATTAATCTCTTAAAAAATGCTGAGAGATTAGTGGCGTATGTTGTTCAAACAAATGAAAAGGATTTGACTGAATTCGCGAAACAGGAAGGGATCGCCTGGGCACAGCATGCACTCACTCTTTCATTTAAGCTGGAATGGGTACAGGCGATTAGGAGGACGATATGGGATTTCCTCTTTCAATTCGAAAAGGAACAAAAATATCCTAGCAGCCACGAGGATTTTTTTCAGCTTGAAAAGACCATTAACGACAGCATCGACCAGTTTTTGAATACTTTTTTTATTAGTTATTCAGATTACAAAGATGAATTAATAAACAAACAACGCAAAAATGTTGAACATCTCTCCGTTCCCGTTATCCCGATCAGCCAAACGACAGCCATACTGCCTTTGGTTGGCTTCATCGATTCGTACCGTATGCAAACCTTAGAAGAAAAGGTGTTAACAGATATCTCCAAATTTAAAATTCGTACCATCATTATTGATCTTTCAGGAATTACAGATATGGACGTAGATGTCATTGACCATTTTCATAAGATATTAGACGGCATTGATATGATGGGCTGCAAAGCGGTCATAACAGGCCTGCGTGCCGAACTCGTCAGGAAGATGATTCACCTCGGTATTTCCTTTAATGACAAAGCCGAAACCAAGGGAACACTGCAGCAAACGGTGAAAAAATTTATTATAGATTAAAGGCCGGAGGGAATTCTCCGGCCTTTTCCTGCGTCTTTTTGTTTTCCCATCATGCCCGTCAAAAGGCAGATGGTCAATTCCGAAAATGGCGAAGCTTGTAAAACCTCAAGAAATTGCTGATGATAACTTTGACAACAGAGTATACCGGAATCGATATGAGAATGCCGACAAAGCCATAGATAGAACCTGAGATTAACAAGATCAAAATAATGGTAAGCGGATGGATGTTCAGCCTGTTCCCCATGATAAGAGGGCTAATTAAATTCCCTTCCAGCTGTTGAACAATCAACAATACCACAAGAACCTTGATCGGCATAAAAGTGCCCTGCATAAAACCCATAAGCAATGCGGGAACCACCCCGATGAGTGCCCCAACAAACGGCACTACTGTCATACATGTCGCAAACAAGGAAACAATTAATGCATTATCCAGTCCAATAATAAGATAGCCGAGAAATAACAGGGCCCCATCGGTAATGGCGATGATAAACTGGCCAATGGTATAGGAAGAAAGGGTTTTATCAACCTCCTGCAATATTTGGCTGCCCTCTTCCTCATGTTCGGCAGGGATAAATTTCAATAAATAATGCTTTAATTTATGGTCGTCCTTTAAAAAATAAAATAATATAAACGGAACGATGATAAAAACAGTAGCAATACCCGCAACAGTCTTAACAATATCGACTATGTTCTGGCTGGCCTTCATGGAAAAACTGCTTAAATAGGTTGTCAGCTTTTGTTCTGCGACCTCTAATGAAACAAATTTAGCATTATTTCTTCCTATAATGCTGCTGGATTCAGATGAAAGCTGCTTGATCTTCTCCGGAAGGTGCTGGGACAGCTGCACGATCTGCTGATTGACAATTGTGCTTCCATATTGGACGGCAGCATACACCACTCCAATGAACACAAGAAAAATAAATAGAATGCTTCCCGTCTTTGGTATGTATCTTGATAATCCATTAACAAGCGGGCGAAGTAGATAATAGAGTGCTCCTGACACCAGTATCGGAAAGAATATAGCCGCTATCAGTTTTTGAAATGGCCAAAGAAAATAGTCAATCTTTCCAAATAAATAAATGATAATCAGGACGAGTATAGTTCCCACTGCATATTTAAAAAAAGGTTTATTTATCCACATGGCTGCACCCCTTGCTAACTTCCTTCCCTAGTTATTCCACTGATCCCAATCAATTAAACAGACCTTTGCCAGTGTTTTGAATAAAATTTTTTGACTTGCTTTCTTTTATAATACCATGCTTCTCCCTGGAGGAGCCTTTAATTTGCAGGATGTTTGGGGCAATAGAGCCGATAAAAAAATCACCCAATTTCTATTTCTCTTGATGCAGAAATAGAAATTGGGTGAAACTTCTTATCTTTCTTCTTTCAAAAATGTCTCCAGCTCTTCCACTTCACGAATAAGATCTGCTGAAAGATTTTCATGGCCGTCCTCTGTTACAAGGACATCATCTTCAATTCGAATTCCGATGCCTTCTTCCTCAATGTAAAGGCCGGGTTCCACTGTCAACACCATTCCCGGCTCAAGGACCCGATCCTTGTAAATACCGACATCATGTGTATCCAAGCCAAGGTAATGGCTGACACCATGGTAGTAATACTTGCTGATTTCTTCAGGCTTTTCTATCAGTCCAGCCTCTATTAAGCCTTCTGACAGGACTTTTTTGGTATGCTCATTTAAAGCGGTGAATTTCAGGCCGGGTTTAATGATGGCAGTCGTTTCCCTAAGTGCCTTCAGAACGATATTATAATAGAGCTTTTGTTTTTCCGTGAAGGATCCATTCACTGGAAAAGTATGGCTGATGTCTGCATTATAGTATTCATATTGTGCCCCAAGATCTAATAAGACAAGGCTTCCGTCCTCCACAAGGGCATCATTATCTTCATAATGAAGAACCGTACCATTTTGTCCGCTTGCGCAAATCGTATGAAAGGCATGGTGCTTTACCCCGTTGGTTTTTAACGTAAAATCAAAATATGCTTCTAATTGATTTTCTGTCATGCCAGGCCTTGCATTCCTCATTAAATTACGAATTCCATCCTGCGTAATGCGGATGGCTTCCTTGATTCTCTCCACTTCTTCCTCTGTTTTAAAAATCCTCATTTCACAAATTTCAGAATATACATTTCTGATTGCAACAGAAGGGTAACGGCTTTGAATCTCTCTCGCAAACTGGTGAGCAGGAGTAGAGGCACTGTTCCATTCGCGCTTTTCCAAATCAAGATACAGAGATTCTATCTTTCCTGAGGACAAAATCTTCGCCAATTGAGTTTCAAAGTCTTCAAGAAAATGAATGCCGGAAATGCCTGATGCTTCCTGGGCCTCTTCTTTTGTCATTCGTTTTCCAATCCATTTTTCCAGCACCGGATCTGCTTTTTCGATAAAAAGGAACTCCTCTATCGCATTATTTGTTTTGGCCAGAAGCATGATAGGCTTTGGCTGGTCGATGCCAGTTATGTAATAGAAGTTGCGGTTTGGCACAAAAGCATATAGCTGATCAGCTGAAGAAACCGGTGCTTCCCCTGCAAATAAAATCGTTAGGGACTGATTAGGCAGCTTTTCTGCCAGCCGTTTGCGATTATGTGTAAAAAAAGACGTTTTCATAGCGCGCCTCCATTCATTATTTTATACCCTTCTATTGTATTCAATTTTCAAGCAATTCTCTATTAAAATGTTTTATCATGGGTAAAAAGGATTCCTCTTTCATTAGGAAAATGGTACATTAAGTTTATACATACTATTTTCATATGACCTTTGTACATAGGTATTTGCAGAGGTGCTTTTTATATAAAACCTGTTAAGGCCTTTCAATTCAAGGCAGTTTTTCCCCGAGGAATTGCTTATATCTCCAACAAAGTAAAAAGAGTCTTACGGTTAGCCCCGTACGGGCATTAAGTTTTTAACACAGCATTCCCCCAAAAAAGATTAATCTCTGGGTTTAGGTATATATATTTAATTCAATGATAAAGCAGTATTTAAGAAAAGAGTTACTAAATCTTTCGGAGGGTAGTATAGAATGGATGCCAGTACAAACAAAGTGAATTACCGCGACCTTATTCCCCGCAAAAATGGTTTTGTATTCAAATTTATTAAGGTGGGAGAACACTTTATTCATACCTATACAGAAGGAGACTTTCATGACAGGATAGGTATATCACCTTCTGCCATTATCGGAAAAACCTTATTTGAGTTCCTCCCAGAAGAACAAGCCAAGCAAAAACAGCATTTTTATGAAATAGCCTGGAGCGGAAAAACTGTCAATTATGAAGGCAGTGTTAATGACTGCTTTTACATTGCTTCATTAAGCCCCCTCATTGTCGATTCTAAGGTAGTAGAAGTAAATGGAACCGCTATTGATATTACGGAAGAAAAGAAGAATGAACGAAAGATACAGGATATGGATAAGCTTTCGGTCATTGGCCAGCTGGCAGCAGGAATTGCGCATGAAATCCGCAATCCATTAACCTCCATCAAAGGATTTGCTCAGATTATCCAAGAAAGAGTAGATCAACCTGATGTAAAGACGTATCTAATCATTATGCTGGATGAGCTTGAGCGCATGAACCAGATTGTTACCGAATTTATGGTACTGGCAAAGCCTCATGAAATTATAGACATAAAAAAAGTGGACGTAAACAAGCTGATCAGGAGTGTCATCCAGTTTATGGAACCCCAGTCCCTCCTGAAAAAAATAAGGATTCTTACAAGCTTTGAGTGCTCTATCACCGCTTTCCTTGATGAAATTCAACTGAAGCAGGTACTGATCAACCTTCTGCAAAATGCGATGGAAGCGAGTGAGTCAACGAAGAATTGCATCGAGATCAAGCTTAAAAGCATTGATGACCAGCATTATTTAATTCAGGTAAAGGATCAGGGGCCTGGTATGCCGCTTGAGAAGCAAAACCGTTTGTTTGAGCCTTTTTATACTACCAAAGAAAATGGAACGGGACTCGGTCTTTTGATCTGTAAACAGATTATTGATGCCCATAAGGGGAGCATTGACATTATAAGCCGGCATGGCGAAGGAACCGTTGTGAATATTTTATTGCCAAAAGTATTTTCGTAAATTTACCGAGAGTGGAGCAATAAAAATCAATAAAAGGATACCTCTACACAGCATGTTCCTGCGGGGGTCTCGCTTCCGCTTCCATCAACTTTGGATTCGGTTCTTACTCCAGGCTCTAATTGAGATATGAGAGAGTGCTCTAGTCATCCTGCTGGTTGATTTACGCTGCAAGCACTCGCTTTCCGCGGGGCGGTTGCGGAGCCTCCTCGTCGCAGGCTCCTGCGGGGTCTCCGTAAACACGCTGATCCCGCAGGAGTCTCGTGCCTTTCACTTCAATCAGCTTGGATTCATTTCTTACTTCAGGATCTAACTGAATTATAGGGGCGTGCTCCAATCATCCTGCTGATTCAGACACTCACCTTCCGTGTAATTTTGTTTCACTACTAACTCAAAAGGCAGCTCTGCTGTCTTTTTTTTATTGTTATAATAGTATTTCTTTTTCTAAGAGGAGCCTCTAATATTCTAAAAAGTTTAAAAAGTAGAAACAATGGGTAAAAATCTTCCAGAATGTTTTCATCACGTATACCATTCCTTGGCGCTTCTATAATGAACATTACAAAGGAGGCAAGAAAAGGTGAAATTTTTTTCTGGCTTAGCCATTTTTCTTAGTATTATAGCTTTTTCTATGTGTGCACTAGTGGGATGGACTCTTACATACGGCCTTCCGGACTTCCTGGATAATGCCATCAATCAAAAGAACAGCAATGGGACTGCACAGGTTGTAGAGGCCGCAAGTCTCAGTTCTTATCTTTCTCAGGAAATAAAAAAGCTCTCAACCTCTCAAATTGAATATCTCAGCCTTCACGATCCCGAGTATACTCCAAAAACATTTATCAAGGTACTGAATGAAGATTTTAACCAAATCGTCGCCTGGGGACAGGTAAACGAAATGGACTGGCGCCAAGCTGATATGGATTCACGATTGGTAGCCGTTTACACCAACTATTTTCTTCAAAACAACAAATTAAAGGGAAAAGCCCTTAATGATGATTTTACAAAGCTGAATCAATATGCATTGTCTGTCATCCAGACAAAGGATAAAAATGCCATCATCATGGAGCATCGTTTTTTACATGACCTTGATAAAGCTCTCAATCACAATACATCCACCGATACCTATGGTGTGACCGAAACATACGGTAAAGGAAAGTAGCCATTGTCCAGAAATTATTCTATTATCTCCTTTTTACGGGAAGGCTCTTCTCGTAAACTTCGTTGCTATTGAACACAAAATATCATTGTAAATATATGTTCAGTAATAAAACTTGTTAATAGCACACGGAATAATCCTTTGTACGTAAAGCAGCAATCTTTGCGTAAACAGCCCATAGGAAAGGCGGTGGACCTCTTTGTCCGCCGCCTTTTTTAGTGCTTGCTGCACTGGACCTTCGTTTCAGATCTCACATGGCTGAATAGATGCTTTAGTCCCGCTGGATGTGAAAATATTCTTACTATTTTTGTTTAAGTAGGTGAAATATATGGTAAATGAACATTATCAAATCTAATTATTGTAGAGGTTAAAATGAGAGTAGGTAAACTGGAATTTTTGGGCTACATTGAAAACATGGATACTGCCTCCTTTAAAAAGTGCTATGAGGAGTATGAATACCTTTTATTTAAAACCGCTCTGCGGCTTACCGGAGATACAGCCCTTGCAGAAAATCTTCTTTTTACCGTTTTCCGCTTTTTATGGGAGACGCCTGAATTTATTCGCAGCTCACAGGACAAGTACATCTCTACAATTCTTGTTAAGCTGGCCAATGAAATATTTCAGGAGTCTATCTGCATGTCTCCTGTCTCGTATCAAAAGAAAACTGCAATGGAAAATAGAAGTATATAATGTAAGCATTTGTTCATTGCAAGACTCAAGACTCAAGCCGGGTGAAATTTTATTTGCTTATCCTTAAACAAAAACAGATACCGGCGTATATCCGGTATCTGTCTTATTGAAGTCTGTTTACGTATAAATTGCTTCCTTCATACAATAACTACATCCGTATGTTGTCCATCTTGGCGGCAATCTTGTAAGCTATTTACAACTTTTAATTTAAAAGTCTTATAACTATTTGAAAAACAGCCTTTGGCCTAAAGCTTATTGCTGACGATAATTTTTCCCTTTGGCGTTTGGCTTTCTGGTGTAGGTTCAAGGGTAATGGCAATCGTATCCCATTTATGTTTACCCGAATATTGGATAGTAAACGTCACAGCCCCCTCACCTGTTTGATCTGGCACAAAGGTTCCTGCACGATAAGGTTTTCCTTTTTCGAGAAGCCAGACCTGATAAACCTGCTTCCCTTTAACCTCGGGCAGCTTGCTTGCCTGGACCACAAGCTCTTTTGTTTGGCTTTGGTTTAGAATCATGGCCGTTGCATCAATGTTTTGATGGCTGGCAGCAGGAATAAGCGGCACTTTTTGATCCATTTGATTCACTTCTGCCACTTGCTTTTGATGTTCCTCATGGCTTTTTCCCGTCGTTAAAAGGTACATGTTGCCCGCCAATGAAAGAAGCAAAGCAGCGGCTAAGGCTGGCATGATCCATCTTCTTGGCCTTTTCTCCTTGGAGTCTTGAAGCTTTCTGTAAGCAGCAGGCGGCTCTTCAGCTTTCTCTGAGGTCTCAGACTGCACACCAGGCAGGTCTCCCAAAACACTAGCTTGCTTCTCGTCCGGAGCAGACGGCTGCTTCCCGCTTCCTGCTGATAAAATGTTTCCTAAAATGCGCTCCTTCATGCCGATTGGCGGTTCAACCGAATCCACAGTAAAAGGCAAATCCTCTGTTAAAGCCTCTAACTCTTTTAACTCTTCCCTGCACTCCTCACAGGTTAAAAGATGGTTTTCAAATTCTTTTCTTTCTTTTTCCCCTAATTGCTGATTAAAATAATCAATTAAAAGATCACAAACCTTTTTCTCAGTCATTCATCTGCACCCCCTTCTCCTCTTGCTTCAATTTTTTTCCTTAAATGCTTTAATGCCAGCCGAATTCTTCCTTTCACCGTTCCAAGCGGGATTTGGCAGGTATCTGCAATCTCTTTTTGTGACAGTGCTTGAAAATAAAACAATTGGATTATATCCTGCTGTTCTTTCCCCAAATCCTTGATGGCACTTTTCAAAACAGCCGTTTTTTCCTTCCATTCTGCCTGCTCCTCAATAGCAGGCTCAGAGCTTTTCAAGGTTTCCATTTCCCCTTCCTTGAAGCCATCCTCTTTCTTTTTCCTTATTTGATCTATACATACATTTCGGGTAATGGTCAGCAGCCAGGAGGTGAATTTTCCTTTGCTGGAGTCGTACATTCCCTTTTTGGTCCAAAGCTTGATAAAAACCTCTTGGACTACTTCTTCAGCTAAATCAGCCTGCCCTGTCATTTTATAAGTGAAGGAAAACAGGAGCCTTTCATAGCGTTCATACAGCTCGCGAAGTGCCTCCCTGTCATTCTCCGCCAAACGGTTATACAGCTCTATATCATTTGGTTTCATCATTCTCTCCTCATCAGGAAATACGTTTATTACAAGCATAACAAAGTAAAAATTTGAATGCGAATACGGAACTACTAAGCTAACGTTTTAAATGAAGAAAAAGATGACTTTTTTTAAAAAAATCATCTTTTTCTATTGATACGAAACTTATGGCATTTCCTTTGTATCCTTTAATGCCTCCTCCAGTACGACTAGTGCAAGGGCATGATCATCAATGACATAGGGAATTTCCTCCGGCTCTACCCATACACGCGTAGCTGATTCCAGCTCGCGCCGAAAAGGAAGACATTCTGTCACATCCATGCGGAAAAACGCCTGATAGCCCACCATTGGATATTTTCCGTTTGGATCAAACAAGGGGTTCTCATCGTGACTCACTTCTATAGAGCCGAGATATTGAATCGTGCCTTTCACATATCCCTCCTCAAATGCCTCCCTATGAAAAGCTTCTTCCGGTGTCTCCCCATTCTCCACATGGCCGCCGGGAAAATTAAATCCTCTCCCTTTTATGTATGCAAGGAGAATATTCTCCTTATAAAAACACACTCCGTGAACACTCGTTACGGGTTTCCCTTTTAAAGGAAAATGCCGTTTCCATGTCAGCTTGACTCTATGGCCGTTCCAATTTTCAATGATTTGCATATCATCTTTCCTTTCCGAAAATAAAGTGAAAGTGGAGAAGTGTTGAATTTTGGTAGTCTCCGAGATTGGCCAGTTTTTTTATTGGGTTAAACAGGGCTGGCAAATTTCAGAGCGAGAACCTTACGGCAGAACAACAAGAAGGACATTCTACACTATTTTGTCAGACCCTTTTCAAGCCCCGTTTTCAAATTTCACTTTCCATTCTCAATTTAACTTCTCTTTTCCTTTTAAAAAGACCTTTTTTGGTATAAAAAGGTGAGCCGTAACTGCAACCAGGGCAAATAGCGGAAACCCAGGACATGCGCACAAGCAGGAATGAACTCTTTATTTTATGTTTTTTTATTAATCGGGTAAAACAGGGGACTAATCGGGTAAAACAGGTATTTATACCTACTCATCACACAATAAAAAACGGCCCCCCGCATCCCAATTGGACGCATGGAGCCGTGTTTTTTAATTTCTCATGCAAAGTGGCAGGCTACAAAATGCCCGTCCCCAGCATCTCTCAAAAGCGGGACGCTTGAACGGCAGGTTTCCTGAGCCAGCGGGCACCGCGTATGGAAGCGGCAGCCTGCTGGGGGATTAGCCGGACTTGGTATGTCCCCTTTTAAAATGATTCGTTCTCTTTTAATTGTAGGATCCGGGATGGGAACCGCAGATAAAAGTGCCTTTGTATAAGGGTGGAGCGGTGCTGAAAACAGGCTTTCCCTCGGAGCCATTTCTACGATGGTCCCCAGGTACATAATCGCAATTTTTGAACACAGATGCTCGACTACACTTAAATCATGAGAGATAAATAGATAGGATATCCCCTTTTTCTCCTGAAGATCACTAAATAGATTAATAATCTGCGCTTGGATCGATACATCCAAAGCAGCCACCGGTTCGTCCGCCACGATGAAATCAGGATTTAACGCAATCGCGCGCGCAATCCCGATCCTTTGGCGCTGTCCCCCTGAAAATTCATGCGGAAACCGGTTTAAATGATACTCACTCAGACCGCAAAGCTCAAGCATTTCCAGAACCTTTTCACGGACCGTTTTTCTGGTTGCCAGCTTATGCTCAATCAGCGCTTCTCCTATAGACTCGCCAATTCTCATCCGCGGATTTAAGGAGCTGTATGGATCCTGAAACACCATCTGCATTTTCGGACGCCATTTGCGAAGCTCTTTTTTCGAAAGCTTATGCACATCCTCGCCATTAAATAAGATGCTTCCCTCTGTCTTTTCGGTCAAACGCAGAATCGCACGGCCTGTGGTGGTTTTGCCGCTGCCGGACTCTCCCACTAACCCGAAGGATTCCCCTTTTTCAATGGTAAAACTGATATCATCCACTGCTTTTACATGGCCGGCGGTTTTACCGAGAAGGCCATCTGTGACAGGAAAATATTTTTTCAGGCCTTTTACTTCTAATACTGGTGTACTCAAGGTGTTTTCACCTCCTCATATAAAAAACAGGCAACAGACTGGCCGTTTTCATCCTGTTTCAGAGCCGGCATTTTCACCCTGCAAATCTCCATGCAGTGCTCGCAGCGGTCATGAAAATAGCAGGAGCTCTCCAAATCAGCCAGGTTTGGCACCTGTCCAGGGATCGAATACAGCCTGTCTTTACGGCTGCCTAGTACAGGCTTTGATTTCAAAAGCCCCTTTGTATAAGGATGCTTAGGATTCTTAAATAACTCAAGGACAGGGCCCTGCTCAATGACCTTTCCTGCATACATGACGACAACATAATCCGCCATTTCGGCGACCACTCCAAGATCGTGCGTGATCATCAGAATGGACATATTAAATTCTTTTTTGATCCGGCGCAAGAGATCCAGGATTTGAGCCTGGATTGTCACGTCAAGAGCCGTTGTCGGCTCATCCGCAATCAGTAGCTGCGGGTTGCAGGAGAGAGCGATGGCAATCATAATTCTTTGCAGCATCCCGCCGCTTAGTTCATGGGGATAGGAATTCATGATTTCCTTTGCCCGCGGAATTCCTACAAGGGTAATGAGTTCAATGGCACGCTCGTACGCCTCGAGCTTGGTAACCGCCTCATGCTCCAAAATAGTTTCTGTAATCTGTTCCCCAACTGTAAATACTGGATTCAATGAAGACATCGGCTCTTGGAAAATCATCGAAATGTCTTTCCCGCGCAGTCTCTTCATTTCTTTTTTATCTAATGTCAAAAGGTCCTGTCCCTGATACAAGATCTCTCCCCCTGCAATTTCTCCGGGGGCAGAAACAAGCCGCATCATGGAAAGGGCCGTAACACTTTTACCGCACCCTGACTCACCCACTACACAGACGGTCTGGCCTTTTTCAATTTGAAAACTGACATCATCCACTGCTTTTACGGTACTCTCATCTGTATGAAAATATGTTTTTAACGATTTTACTTCCACTAAAGCCATGCATGATCACCTGCCATTCTGTTTTGGATCAAGGGCATCGCGCAGCCCCTCACCAAATAAATTCACTGCAATTACGGTCAAAAAGATGGACACACCTGGAGGAATCCACAGCCATGGACGTTTTTGGAAATCAATGATGGAATTGGCCGTATCAATCATATTTCCCCAGGACGGTGTTGGAGGAATAACCCCCATGCCTAAGAAACTCAATACCGATTCGCTTAAAATCGTTCCTCCTACACTCAAGGTTGCTACCACAATCAAAAGCGGGATTGTATTTGGCAGTAAATGATGAAGGATTTTTCTGCGGTCACTCAGGCCCAGCACCTCAGCAGCCTGCATATAAGCCTGCTCCCGAAGGCTCAAAATCTCTCCGCGTACCAGCCTGGCAAGACTTGGCCAGCCGGTTATGCTCAGCATAAACATGACCACATAAATTCGGTAATCGGATGGAACCTTCCAATCTGATAAAATAGCCCCCAGCACCAATAGAAGCGGAAGTCCTGGAATTGACATCAATACATCCGCTATCCTCATAATGATCTGGTCGACAATTCCCTGATAAAAGCCTGAAATGGCCCCCAGCAGCGAACCGAGTAATACAGACAGAAGCATGGAGAAAATACCGACCGTCAGGGAGATGCGTCCTGCCAGCATAAGTCGTGTCAGCACATCGCGTCCCAATTCATCTGTCCCCAGCCAGTGGGCAGCACTCGGCGGCTGCTTAATAATCATGACATCCGTATCATCTGAGAGATAGGGAGAGAAGAATGGGCCGATAAAACAGAAAAGGCACATGGCGATCAAAAAGATCAGGCTCACCATAGCAAGCTTGTTTTTTCTCAAGGCTCTAAGGGCATCTCTCCAGGGTGAGGAAATTCTGGTTTTATGGATTTTTAATTTTTTACGGTTTCTTACATCAGCTGCTGTTTGCATACCATACCCCTCCTTACTTCAAGCGGATTCGGGGATCCGCTACTGCATAAAATATATCCGCGAGAAAATTGGCCAAAATGGTGAGAAACGCAAGCAGCATGGTAAAGGCCATTAGAACAGGGTAGTCGCGGTACCCCAATGCGTCCATATACAAGTGTCCGACTCCCGGCCAGCTGAAAATTTGCTCTGTTATGATAGCGCCGCCAAATAATCCCGGCAGTTCAAAAGATAACAGCGTAATAGCTGGCAGCAGGGCATTTTTCAAAGCATGCTTGTAAACGACCTTTTTTTCATTTAACCCTTTGGCACGGGCCGTACGGACATAGTTCTGGCCAATGGCCTCAATCATGCTGGTCCGAAAATACCTCGTCAGCGACCCAACACTTATTGCCGTCAGGACAAAGACAGGCAGGATCATATGCTTCCCAACCTCCAGCACATATGCCAGTCCTTTGGTTGTACTTCCCACTTCCGTCATTCCGCCGACCGGAAGCCAATTTAGGTCAACGGCAAAGTATTTAATCATCAGCAGGCCGAAGAAAAAAGAAGGAAAGGCCATGCCGGCAAAAACAAAAAAGGTGACAATGCCATCAAACAAGGAATACTTTTTCTGAGCAGAATAGATTCCAATAATCAGCGCAATGGTCCACGTCAGGATTAATGTAACCACTGCAATAATAAACGAATTCCATATATACGTTCCCAAGAGGCTTGTTACTGGCTCCTGGAATTGGAGCGAGTACCCGAAATTCCCCTGGAGCACCCCTTTTAACCAGATAAAATAGCGGACAATAATCGGCTTATCAAATCCGTACAAGACTTTTAATTCATGGACGCGTTCCGGTGTAAGCCTTGGATTGGAATCGATAAAATCCCCAGGAATAAGCGAGAAAAGGAAAAAAATAATGATCGATACACCCAATAGCGTCGGAATCATCTGAATCAGTCTTCGGAGGAAATACTTTTTCATAAAATCTCACCCCTTATTAGAAAAGCATAAGCGCCTTGCCCATCGGCGTACGAATTCCGTAGTCTCCGACTGAGATAAAGGAAACTAGATGTTAACTTATCGCAGGGAGGAGACGGAGAAATCCGCTAGCCGATGGCGCTGGAGCTGGACAGTTAAATATTTTATTTGATAAAAAATTTTACGCTTATCCTTAAAAAAGGCTGACCGGTTAGAAACAGAATCCGCTTAGGAATCTGCCTCCGAACATCATTGGTCAGCCTCTTAATCTATTACTCTTTAATTGATATTTTCGGTAATGATGTAAGAATACCATTAAATGGATCTGGTTCAAGACCCTTTATACGCGAATTATAGGCAGCAAGCGCCTTGCGGTAATACAAGAAAATGTACGGCGGATCATCGCTGATTTCTTTATACAGCTGCTTATAGATTTCTTTCCGCTTCGCAATATCCAGCGTGCTGACACCTTCATTGATCAGCTGATCCACTTTTGGATTGGAATAGCCGCTTATATTCTGGCTGTTATTTGATAAAAATTCCTGAAGCGGTTCACTTGGATCAATAATTTGGGACGTTCTGACAGCTGCCAAATCGTAGTCCCCTTTATACGCCTTATCTAATAACGCATTGAAATCCACAATTTCAGGATTAAAATTAATCCCAAGCTTTTTAAAGTCTTCTTTGGCGATAGAAATGAAAATATCATTTCCGAGACCTGTAGTAGACGTTAAGTAAGAAATGGAAAGCTGCTTGCCATCCTTTTGGCGAATTCCGCCCGAGCCCACTTTCCATCCAGCTTCATCCAACAGCTGCTTCGCTTTTTTCAAGTTGTATTGATATGGGTTAACATCCGGTGTATACGCCCATGAAACCGGTGAAATCGGTTCATTTGCCACCATGCCGTTCCCCTGGAAGATAGCATTGACGATTTTTTGGCGCTCAAGTCCATAGATTAAGGCCTGAGTCACACGCTTATCCTTTAGGTACGGCTTTTTATGGTTGACCATAATATAGCCATAGTCACTGGAGGTATAGAGATCGAGATTGGCAAAACCGAGACCCTTTAATTGGTCCAGCGTGTCCTGGTCTGGCGTGAATCCATCATAGTCAGTTTCACCTGTTTGGAACAGCTGCACTTTTGTATCAGGTGAAGTCACTTTATAAATGAAATGCCCTACCTTTGGTTTTCCGGAATAAAAATGAGGGTTTGCTGTAAAATCGACTTCCTGGCCTGGCACATATTTATCCAATACGTATGGACCTGCCCCCATTGGTTTAGAGAACAATGGTTTTAGATAGTCAAGCTTCCCTTTTTTATATCCTTTTCCATAATAGTCCTTGGATAATACAGGACCGCCAATCAGCTCTAATGCCTGTGCATTTACTTTTGTAGTGGTAATTTTTACAGTAAGCGGATCGACAACCTGTATACCGGAAACGGAGGCTGCATTCCCTTTTTTATAGGCATCCGCACCTTTTATGTATGCTTGGGAAAGATCTGTGTCCCCATCGTAGGCTGGATCTAAAAGAAGTGTAAGTGTAAAGGCAACATCATCTGCCGTAAGCGGCTTTCCATTGCTGAAGGTTAATCCCTTTCTCAAGTGGAATGTATACGTTAAATTATCAGATGAGATATCCCAGCTCTGTGCGAGATCCGGTATCGGCTTGCCTGTTTTATCAAAGCTAATGAGCTGTTCAAACATAACGGAAGTGACATTTCCATCCCAGCCATTGTGGTAGAAGTATGGCAGAAATACGCCTCCCGGATTGGAAATGGCTGCTACGAAGGTATCTTTTCTGCTATTTGCCTGCGCTGGGCTCTTTGAAGGGTCTGACGCAAGGATAACCTGAT
Organism: Heyndrickxia acidicola; assembly: GCF_001636425.1. NCBI lineage: Bacteria > Bacillati > Bacillota > Bacilli > Caryophanales > Bacillaceae > Heyndrickxia > Heyndrickxia acidicola. Next base: position 3,936,253 of record NZ_KV440953.1, on the reverse strand, counting down.
CCTTCATTTTTTGAATATCAGTGCTTTTTGTTGCCTGTTGAGAATCTGACGCTGTGTTGCTGCTGCATGCCGCAAGCATAAGTGAGCTGCCTATGACAGCTGCAGATAACCACTTTATTTTCATAAAGCTCCCCCTCTATTCTTTCGGTTTACATTCAGGAAAGCGGTTCTCTTTTTAATCCCGACTATCCTTATGTGTTTTACGGATATTAATATTACTTGATGACTATGTAAAAATCAATATAAATTTCAATAATTTGGTTTAGTTTTCTTTTTCTGCTACAGATATAAACTTATTCCTACTCTACAAAAATAATACCCTCGAATAATCAGCAGACTATTTTATAGCATTAACGCACTAAAGGGGTCTGACCCCTTTAGTGCGTTAATGCAGAAAATCCCTAATTTCTTTTAGAGCCCTTTCGATCCTTAAATCTTATTTTCCAGCAGTGTGAGGATGGCACTCAATAAAATAATTGCCAGGATAAGGACAGCAATCCGTAATTTTTTATTCCGATCCTGCTTTCTTTTCATTTCCTCTGGCGTTAGCCATCGGTGTCGCGGCATGATTTTTAACCCCCGTATTTCCTTTTTCCCGTCCACTTCTTATTATATCGAAAAAATATTCGGTCTTTTTATATGCTGTTGTATTCATTTTTAATATAATTATTCAAAAATTCTCATAACGTTATACCCAGAAATATATGTATTATTTCCAAATAAGGATTAATTTACAATAATATAAAATACTGAACGAGCCCAGCTGATGATCTGCTCCTTCATGTTTAACAATTCTTTACACTTTCTTTACCTTTTCTTCATCATTCTTATCTACAATAAAGGAGTACAAAGTGATAGTGACCCCTCTCACTTAGTACTCCCTAATCATAATTACATTGCACCCTTTTTTATTGACCGAAAGGCTTACCCTTTGTCAGAACTATACCTATATCACTTCACCGTGCCGAATAAAAGAAGGAAAGCCTTTTGGTCAATTAAAATGAAAACCAATTATTTAGCCGCTTCTTCCACAAAATAACCAGCATATCTAAAAAAAGAAGTTCGTGCGAATATACAGCTAATTATTTTACAAATGATGCACATGCTTAGAAAAAACTAGTTTATTGCCTTCAAACATGGTATGATAGAAATACCATTTTTACTAATACCTTTTTAACCCCTGCTGTTCGACCGCAGGGGTTTTTTTTACCCCTATGCCCCTATTAAATTCTTCTGCAATTTTCTCTACCAAATCTCGAATGGCTTATTAGCCAACATCATCTTTATCATTCTCAAAAAACCATAAAAAAAAGGCCAAATGACTGGCCGCGTTAAGCTCTATTTCACATCTGAAGTAAAAACAAATTATAGATACAAAAAGATCGCAAAAAAGTGGCAAACCGTGCCAAAAAGAACGAAGATATGCCAAATCATATGATGAAACTTAAATCCTCTCCAAATATAGAAGATGGAACCCAGTGTATACAAAATGCCCCCTGCTACTATAAGCGCAATCCCTTGCCTGTCGACACCCTGCATGATAAATTTCCATACAAACATAATCGACCAGCCCATTGCCACATAAAGAATGGTAGAAGTAAATAAGTACTTTTTTACAAAAAAACACTTAAAAACCGTTCCAAAAACCGCAAGACCCCAGACAACACCAAACAGAGTCCAGCCCTGCCACCCTTTTACCACCATAAATAACAGAGGAGTAGAAGTTCCTGCTATAAAAAAGTAGATGGCGGAGTGATCCATAATTTCAAAGATATCCTTTGCCTTTCCAGCACGAAAAGAATGAACGAGAGTGGAAGATAGATACAAAAAAAACATCGTAGCGCCGAAGATTGTAAAGCTTACTATTTGCCACACATTGCCGTGAATACTGGAAAAAGTAATTAATAGGACAAGTGCTGCAATACTTAAAATCGCACCTACTCCGTGTGTAATGGAATTTGCAATCTCTTCTCCCTTTGTAAATGTATGAGTGTTTGCCAAGCTGCCATCCCTCCCAATTTCAGTTCCTTACATAAAGCTGTTTTCACATCTATTTCCGCAACGGGCGAATCCGTATGTTGTCTGTCTTCGTGGCATCTTTTTGTAGGCTATTCACACCTTGTAATACTAAAACTTAATTTCAAATCATTTTTTTGTCCATTAGCAACAAAGTTTACGAAAAGAGCCTTTATAAAATAACAACCATGTTAAAAAGAGCCAAACATAATAAAAAGGTGAAACTTCCTGCGAAGCATCACCTTTATGGTCATTTATGCTTTTTGTACATTTACTGCTTGAGGTCCGCGTGCGCCTTGCTCAACGTCAAATGTTACTTTTTGGCCTTCTTCAAGAGTTTTGAAGCCTTCACCTTGAATAGCTGAGAAGTGTACGAATACATCGTCTCCACTTTCGCGCTCGATGAAACCAAAGCCTTTTTCTGCATTAAACCATTTTACTGTACCATGTTCCATTTTTTCTTGCCTCCTAGTGCTTTAACACATAAATAGTAATATCGTTTTTATTTTACCCAATGTATAGAAATTTAAACAAACCTTTTTATTTCTAAACATTCAAATAAAAATAATTATCTTAATAATAGCATATTGGAGGAAAAAAAGCAATTTTTTTGAGGCAGGCATCCTACCAAATAGGAATTAAATCCCGTTCCTTAATAATTCAGTAATGATATTCTTTGCAACAATGGTAGAATTCATGGCCAATAAAATCATTCTCTGTACATTCGTTACCCCTTCACTCCTGTCAGAGCAATCCCTTCTACAATTTTTCGCTGGAAAATAAGAAAAACGATAATCATCGGGATAACAGCAAGAGTACTCATACCCATAATGGTATTCCATTGAATCCCCCCCGAATCACCAGTCGCATAAAGGGAAATTCCAACAGGCAGCGTCCTTAATTGTTCCGATGATATACAAATGACCGGCCACAGGTACGCATTCCAGTTTCCCAAAAACGTTATAATTCCTAATGCAGATAATCCCGGTTTTACCTGAGGAAGTGCCACACGCCACCAGATGTTAAATTCACTCATTCCGTCCATTCTGGCTGCATCCAGTAAATCATTCGGAATCCCCATCATAAACTGCCGCATGAGGAAAATACCAAATGCTTCTATTAAACCCGGGAACATGATTCCCAAATAGTTATCAATCAGATTCACTTTTGTTCCCATCATATACCATGGAATAACCAGCATTTCTGTTGGAATCATCATCGTGCTTAAAATCAAAATAAGGATGGCCTTGCCTCCCGGGAATGTATATTTTGCCAGCGTATAGCCAATCAGCGAATTAAACACTAAACTGCTAATGGTCACAACGGCACCAACGATGATGCTATTAAGATACCACTGCAAATAGTCTGTTTTCTGTAAAATGAACGTGTAGGCAGATAGATCAAGTTTTTTGGGCCAGAATGAAAAAGTATAAAAATCAGGAAGGCTTTTAAAGGAGGATACAACCATCCAAAGAAATGGAAACCCTACAACGGCCACTCCTGCAAGCAAAAAAATATGGATCAGCCAATATGGCCCTTTCCCTTTTTGCTTTTTCACCCTTCTCACCTCCTAATATTCATAGCTTTTATTGAGGATTTTCATTTGCAGGAGTGTCACCAGTAAAATAAAGATAAAGAGAACGACTGCAACCGCTGATGCATACTGCATATTAAAATCCTGGAATGCATTTTTGTACATATAGACCACCATGCTGATTGTACTGTTCAACGGACCGCCTGCATCTGCACTGCTTCCTCCTGTCAGGTTTTCAATTTGTGTAAAGGTTTGAAGCGCCTGAATAACACCCGTAACAGCCAAAAAGACGATCGTAGGATTTAAAAGCGGCAGCGTAATCCTCCAAAAGATTTTCCAGCCTCCTGCCCCATCCATCTGGGCGGCTTCATATAATTGTTTTGGAATCCCCTGGAGCCCTGCCATAAAAATCAGCATGCTGAATCCCATTGACTGCCAAATCATTACACCACTTACACACAGTAAGGCTTGCTTTGGATCGGATAGCCAGTTTTGTGGATGAATGCCTACTAAACCAAGAAATTCATTTAAGAAGCCGACATTCGGATCAAACATCAAACGCCAGACCCAGCTGACTGCTACAACCGAAGTAATGTAGGGCAAGAAATAAATCATCCGGTAAAACCAGCGGAAATGATGAACACGCTCGATGGCCAAGGCAATGATTAACCCCAGAGCCATTTGCACGGGAACAGTAATGATAACGTATTTAACTGTATTCCAAACCGCTTTACAAAACACCGGATCCTTCATGAGCTTTTGATAATTTACCAGCGTAAATCCACTTCCATCCTGGTGGGAAAAGGACATGGAAAAGGAATACAGGGTTGGTACAATACGCACACACAAGAAAAATAATAAAGGAATCGCTAAAAACGAGTAGGCAGTCAGAGCCCGCTTCGTTTTCAGCTTTAACGGCGGCAGGCTGTTCTTTTTTGTATACTTTTTCTTCATAACTTCGCTCACGGCAGACAAATTCAAGCCCTCCTTTCTTATTAAGAAAAGCGCAAGCGCCTTGCTCATCGGCGTACGGATTCCGTAGTCTTCGACTGAGATAAAGGAAACACAGCGAGGTCCTTCACGAGCTGTTGTTGACTTATCGTAGGGAGAAGACGGAGAAATCCGCTAGACGATAGGCGCTGGAGCTGGATAAAGACTTGCTTGGTTAAATGGATTCACTTTCTTATGCTCTTAAAAGAAACGCTTGGAGTATACTTCCAAGCGTCTTGTGAATTTTGCTTTTAAGTGATACTAAACAACAGAGTCCCGAGTCCCGCTTTATGCCATAACATTCTCCTCATAGCCCACACTTTTCCCGCAGAAAACTTCTTTTTCACAATCACCATGGAATCTAAGCTGAACCTATTTATCAAAGCCGGTCTTTAGTTATTTTGGAAATAATCATCCCGGATCTGTTGCTGCTCTTTAACGAGAGAGTCGAAGGTTTTATCAATAGGCTCGTTGTTTAATAGGATTTTATCAATTTGCGAAGACATGGAATCCCGTTCTTTTGCTTCATCCACAAAGAAGGTTGCATGAGCATATTTCAAGCCTGCAACAAACGGACCGTAAATAGGGTCGTTGTTGATTGTTTGGTCATTGGCAAAGGAAGCAGCTGCCGGGATTTCGCCCACATTTTTGAGCCAATCCTTCTGGGTATCATCTGAAATGAGGAATTTGATAAATTTCTTTGCGGCATCCATTTTTGCACCTGATACTCCCTTGGCAATGCCGTTCGTCCAATAGGAACCGAAGTTTGACTCAATCCCGCCCTCTTCTTTTACAGGAAGCGGTGCAACCCCCCAATTAAATTTTGCTGCATCCTTTATCGCAGCAATATCAAAGGAGCCATCGATAATAATGCCGGCTTTTCCTGCTTTAAACGCTGTATTATAATCTGTCAGGAAATTAGGCTCCCCGATTTTTTCTTTCTTCTCCATGTTGATCCAATACGTAAAGGCAGCCAGGCCACTCGGCGAGGAATTCCATTCTACTTTTTTTCCATCGGCGCTGAATGGTTCAACACCCCACTGGCGAAGGAGGACCTCTTCAAATGCATGATATCCCTGGCCATTTACATCCCAGGCAAAGCCTTCCTGCCCAAGCTTCCCATTACTGTCCCGCTTCGTCATCTTCTTGGCATCCTGAATCAGCTCATCCCAGGTTTTCGGAGGGGCATTCGGGTTCAAACCCGCTTGTTTAAACATGTCTTTATTGTAGAATAAGGCAAGCGACCGTACCGCGATTGGCAAAGTATAATACTGGCCGTTTATTTTTGATGCTTTAATCATTGGAATGAAGTGGCTTTCAATACTGGAGGTACTCATCAAATCCTGAGGTATGGGCTGAAGATAGCCTTGTTTTACATATTGAGGCAGCCAGCCGTAATAAAGGTTCATGATATCCGGACCTTTACCGGCATGCATGGCAGCAGCAACCTTTTGATTATATTGGTCATAAGGGAAATCCTGGGCAACGATTTTAATATTCGGATTCTCTGCTTCAAATTTTTTAATCAAACTATTCATCTCTGTAACTTTCGCAGGGAAGGTATACTGCCAATACGTGAGGGTTACCTTTCCGCCGGAAGAAGTGTCACTTTTTCCGCAGCCGGCAAGTACTAAACCGAGCGCAAGGACCACAACAAGAAATGTAAACACACTTTTTTTCAATGATAAAGCCCCCTTATTAAGTAAACTGAACGATATCCTTTCGATATGGTTAAGGATTACTTACTGATTTTCCGGGTAAAACCAGCCGGAAAGTGCCTCACATTAGGAACTTGCTGCACTCCGTCTCCTACAACGAACGTGAACGATTGGTATGCAGCATTACACTGATTTTGTATCATCATCTTCTTTATTCGAGTGGCCAAAGCCTTGTATCAGCTGATCAAGTCTTTGCGTACATTCATCAATCGAGTCTGCTTCAGCCTTGAGTGCTTTTATGTTCTCTCTTAGACGTTCCTTCCTTACAGCAATCCCCCGTTTCATTTCCTTCGGGGCAGGTCCGCCCGGGTGCGACCGAATTTGGACGAAATGGCCGGGATCCATCGCAGTACGAACCACTTCTTCCGGCAGATTCAATGGATAGCCCACCACTCCTGCTGCAGCCTCATCTACCAGGCGCGATGTGACATGGGTGGCATTCAACTCTCTTTCAAAGGAAATCCCTACAACCTTACTGGCAATTGAATGGGCGGTACGGAAAGGAATCTTTGTTTCTCTAAATATGGTGTCCGCTAATTCTGTAATAGCTGCAAAGCTTTCTTTTGCCCTCTTTTTTAATAGTGCTTCATTCACTTCAATGGTTCCGACGACTACTTTTGTTAAACGAAACACCTGGCTAATGAGGGCTAAGCTTTTCCATAAATAAGGCTGCAGATCATCCTCGGTATCGTTGATATCTCCATACGGAGTGTTATGCAGCATTTGCAGGACGGTTTGGGCATTGCCAATTCCGCTTGAACTCAATGCACGAATATGCTCCAGCGATACAGGATTTCTTTTTTGCGGCATAATGGAGCTTGTTTGGACATAAGGATCAGCAACTCGAATAGCAGAAAACTCCTGCGAGGACCACAATAAGAGATCCTGTGAAAAACGGCCAAGATTAATAAAAGCTAACTGAACAGCCGCTGCGGCTTCTCCTAAATAGTCAGCACCGCTAATCGAATCGTAGGCATTCTGGACGATGCCTTGAAAACCCAATAGTTCGGCTACCCTTATGCGGTCAATGGGAAAACCTGTCGTGGTAAATGCAGCTGCCCCGAGCGGACTCAGGTTACACGTATCATAAGCCGCCTTTAGTCTTTTAAAATCACGTTCCACTACATCGTACATTCCCAGGAGATAATGAGAGAATGTCATTGGCTGCGCCTGCTGCGTATGGGTATGCCCTAAAACAATCGTTTCTTTATAAGTATCGATGACCTCCAACAGGGTTTCTTGAAAGGCTAGAAGCTCCTTCATTGCACTCTGAAGCTGATCGCGGAGAACCATTCTATACATGGCTACACCCATATCATTCCGGCTGCGGGCGATATGAAGACTTCCGCCAATTTCACCAGCAGCGTCCATAATTTTACTTTCGACCAGAAAAAAAAGATCCTCATATTTCCCATCATAAGTGGATTGCATCAAGGTAACTTTATCTAATCCTTGAATCCCTTCTGCAATTTGAGCAGCTTCACTTTCCGGCAATATCCCTTGCTCCGCCAGCATAATAAGATGGGCTTTATGAATGGCTATCATCGGATCCAGCAAAAACCGTTTTGCCTGTTCATATGCCGGTGCTAATACAATCTCGGAATACGTAGCTCCTGGAAAGGCCCTTCCTTCTTTTTCAAAAATCTTCTCCTTAAAACTCAATTCACTGCCCCCTTTTAAAGGCTCTTCTAACCGGGAATGGACTGTGAGGAACGCACTAAACTTAATTTACTGTTACAGAAACGGAGGGAATAATGGCTTCATTCAGCTTCAAGCTTTCCTAAGGACCTTTTAAAAACTTCCTTATTAACCCATAATATATTCAATTGTTGTCCATGGAAGAATTTTATTTTTACGACAATATCTGTATGATTCATCCATTCAGATAAAATAAAAAAGCAGTCATCTGATAACGGGTTCTGTTTTGAAGTACAAAAACACAATTCGCTCATCATTTTGTACGATAAATAACATTGAAAATCGAAGTAAAATAACAGTAGAAAAGTACAGTGATTCGTTCACTGTGCCTTTTAATATATAACGAATTGAATTTTCTAAATGTTCTACGGAGGTTTGTGCTAAACTTGAAGCAAGAAGTTTGTGAAGGTACACACTTAAACTCCCTCAGTTAGATTCATTTTTCTCGTGAATACTCGCTTATTCGCAGAATTTCAAACCACTTGTAAGAACTCCCCTAAATCCTCCATGCAGTGTCACAGCTTCGCTTGTTATACGAGATCGAAGTCCCAACCAGCCTCAATCATGTTTCTACAAGTAGGGGGTGAACGGTTTAGCTGACGGGGTCTATGCCCCACGGGCAGTTACGTTCTACCCTGGCTACTGATATAATAAGACCAAAATAAATAAGGTCAACCAGAAATATTTAGCATTCTGGTTAACCTTATAATACGAACGGGGCAGGTTAGCGTAAGAAGGTGGACCTTATTCGCAATTCGCCCAAATTACAAACAAAAAATTGAACTGCAACAAAATACAGTTCAATTGACAAGTATTATTCATTTTAAGTTCTAAACAGGGAAATGACATTGTTGTAAAAAAATCTTTCCCATCTTGCCAATAACCCATTTCCATTTTCGCCTCTTTGGATTTCAGTTTCGTGCTTCTTATGAAATTCTGCTATTCGTTTATTATGCTCTTTGTGCCATTGGTGGAGGGCTACCTGCTTCATTTTAATCCCTCTTTCGTTTTTTTCTTAATTATATTTGTAAAGTGATAAAAAAGAAAGTGATTTCAGGGCTCCCTAAGCTTTGTTGAGCAATACGTACTGCGTTCAATCCCTTTCTTCCACTAACGAGACAGGTTAGTGGAAGAAGGAAAATTCATTTACATAAAAGAATACAATATTTAAAGGGTGCAATCTGAAGAATAAGATGATAATTCCTTTTACGATGTACTGTTTAAAATTGAACAAAATAATTTATTAACAATGGTAATCTTTAGGATGGTGCAGGATTTATAAGTATTGTTTAGGAATTTCTTACATTTAAAGGAGTGTGTAGTTATTTGTTTTTACGAAAAATTACTCTTTTGAGAGAAGAAGTTACAGATTTTAATACATACCCTTTCACTGTTCCTGCTATAAGAGGAATGAAAACATTGGACTTAGATAGCGAGGTAACATTTTTTGTAGGTGAAAATGGGTCTGGTAAATCCACTTTGCTTGAGGCTATTGCGTACAAGTGTGGATTTAATGCTGCAGGTGGAGGAAGAAACAATAGATATGATGTAGAATCATCTGAAGCTGTTTTGGGAAATTACATTCGTTTGTCTTGGTTACCAAAAATCAGTCAGGGTTTCTTTTTAAGGGCTGAAAGTTTTTATCACTTTGCTTCTCATCTAGATCAACTATCCGAGGAAGATCCAACTTTTAATTATCAAGGATATGGAGGCAGGTCATTACACCACCAGTCCCACGGAGAATCTTTTTTATCATTATTTTTAAATCGCTTTTCAAATAAGGGCATTTATATATTAGATGAACCAGAGGCAGCATTATCACCAGCTCGCCTATTAGCATTTATGAGGATTATTTATCAATTGGTGAGTAGTGGAAATTCTCAATTTATCATTGCTACACATTCGCCAATTCTTCTCGGGTATCCAAACGCAAACATCTTTAGTTTTGATTCCGATGTAATTGAAGCGTTAGATATGAAGACACAGAACATTATCAAATAACGAAGGGATTTCTAAATAGAAAGGAACGGTATCTAGAAGAATTATTTTTAAATAGTGAGGACTAATAAAAATATAGACTGAATTACTCAAAGAACGGGCGCTAAAGTTGCGGATTAGGCTGTCATTGTTGTCACCTTTTTTCTTCTTGTGCTAAAGGGGCAGTTTACTTGAATAAGAAGTATGAAATAAAGGATTTAATTTACCATATGCAAATAATGAAGAATACTCAAGTATGATAATGAAGAAAATAGTTAGTTGTTAAGAAACTATAAATTTATTCTAATAAAAATGTAAGTGAGGGTGCATAAATTGAATCTACTCAAGCGTTTGTGGTATTTGTTGATGATTATAGGAGTTGTAATGTTCTGTATCCGTTCACTCTTAGTCCCACCTGAAACTTCGTTTACGTTATGGCTTACCAGATTGGGCTATCTTTTCTTTTTTTGTGGTGCCATTTTAGGTGGAGTTGAAGAATATATGAAAAAACACAAAATTTCTGCCTACATTTTGTTTGGGATAGGCATCCTTATAATTTTTGATTTTGTTTGGTGGAAGTATATCTTACGTTGGAACAGTTAAAGTATACTACGCTTACTTGGCTAACTGGTGCAAGACATTAAGAACTGGCTCCGAATTTCGGTGGCTTTTTTTATTGAAGTAACGGGCAGGTTAGTGGAAGAAGGATTTCCCAATTTTTGTATAGAATAAAATAAAATTAATACTTTAATAAAGATAATTATTTAGTTCATTTGTACTGGAACGAATCTATTTATTGTTAGGAGGTGTAAAATGAAAGAGTTTTTTATTTCAAAGACTTTTCTAATATCTTTTGTCATAATGTTAATCCTCTGGGGCATTCAAATGGATACTACAGCCACATTAATTAATTTTATTGCTTTAATATGCCTTTCAATTCTATTAGCCTCAATTATTACCCTAATACTTAATGCCATTAGAAAAACAATAAGACATAGTTGATTTTTAAAAAATGCTTTGTTTTTACGCGGCAATCTTTTTTCTTATGGAACTAACAGGAATCTTAATCCACTCCTTACTTACTCGTTGAGTAGGGTTTTTTATTGAAATGTTCTAGAAATACATAAAAAAACAGGCTCTATAAATAGAACCTGTTTTTATCATTTTATTAGATTAGGCTGCTTGAACGTTAGCAGCTTGAGCGCCACGAGCACCTTGCTCAATGTCAAATGTTACTTTTTGACCTTCATCTAAAGATTTGTAACCTTCACCTTGGATAGCAGAGAAGTGAACGAATACATCTTCTCCAATTTCACGTTCGATAAATCCAAAACCTTTTTCTGAATTAAACCATTTAACTGTACCTTTTTCCATTATTGTTGCCTCCTAGTGTGTAACCACACAATGTGTTACTATCCCTGCCCAAAGTGTTCATCAAGATGAAAAGTCTACACTTATGCTATCCTTTACACCGAACAAAAATAATCCTTTTTCATCATAACAGGAAACAAAAAATTTTGCAAATTTTCGAACTTTAACTGAAATGTTACTCAGCTATAAGGCAAGTTGGTTTAAGACCGAGTGTCATCATGTGTACTACCGAAAATAAAAAAGCACCCGATTATTCGGGTGCATACTTCATTATTCCATGTAAATAAATTGAGTATTCTCGCTGTATTAACTCTCTCAATTTAATTTTTCCTTCGCTTTCTAATTCTTTAACCAATTCTTCAATCATATTTTCATCATCTTTTGTAGCCTTAGGAATCTCTAATGAAAACATGTTACTTCGACTGGCATTGCGTAGGTTTTTTAATAATTCAACTTTATTTAATACATTCAGCATAAATCATTCCTCCTTGGTTCTTTCGAGTAGGTGTTAAAAAAAGCGTTAATCAGACATACTGACTAACGCTTTGCCAAGTAAAAAAATATCTTGTTGGATGCTGCTCCGAACTTGGTTATCGCTACAGTTATTAAGTTCAATTAGTAAACGCCCAAGTTCTTTAATAAATAGTAAGCATTCAAATTCACTTACCATAGCGTACTCTCCCTTACGTAGGATAGAAACACTATGTCAACAAAGACTATCACAGTCTTCATATATATACAATCGAGTAATCTAACATAAAAAAGCTGTGGAAATACAATAGCAAATTTGACATACGGGGGAAAATTAACCTTCCCTTTATTGGTAATCCGACACGATTCATATTGTTTTTACTTTTTTTGATTTTTTAAGAAAAAGTAGTTGACACTAAAAATAAATTTATGATATTATTAAAAATTTGATAAAAAATAATATATGTGTTAAGGTTAAGAAGGTTACATATATGGAGGTGGATTATTTGTTTCAAATTGGCGATAACATTGTTTATCCAATGCACGGAGCAGGTATAATTAAAACCATAGAAGAAAAGGAAATCTCAGGGGAAAAACAACAGTATTATGTCATAAAAATGTTAATTGGTAATATGGAAGTCATGATTCCTACGGGTAAAATTTTGATTTCAGGTATACGCCCTGTTACTGACATAATTGCATTAGAACACATCATAAACATTTTTCATCATGGAGAATCAGCTAGATTACTGCCGTGGAAACAAAGGTACAAAGTGAACACGGACAAAATAAAAACGGGTAAAATACAAGAATGTACTGAAGTTGTACGTGATTTAATGCGTATGAAGAAAGAAAAAGCACTTAATACAAGTGAAAAAAAAATGTTAGATAATGCACATGAATTCTTGATTAGTGAATTGGGATTAATTAAAGGCATTACTGAAAATCAAATAAAAAGTTTCTGTTAAGGTTAATTTAAGATAATGTATTACATCTCCCGAAAATATACTGAATTTTTTGGGGAATATGTTTATTATTAAAAGTAAATCTTTTTAAAGACATTCAACTTCTCCAACTAACTTTTAGAGCATTAACCTCTTTTGTTATTTCTACAATCTAACCCATTTTTATTATTTAAATTTCCGTTACGAACCTTTGAAGTTTCATCAAACAACTCGATAAATCACTTGATTTTTGCAATCCTGATTCACACTGGCACGGACAAGGAGCCGTAAGGATGAAAGAGAGGTAGGGCTTTCATTGTTTTAGGAATACAATATATTATTTAAGTCATTATTTCTAGAAGAAAAAACAATCAATCTCACTTCTATCTTTAAGAATTTTTTACATCTACTTGGACAGTGAAAAAACGAATTGGTAACACCAAATGGTCAACTACAAAAATGGTTTCCAGACCAGGAAATCATTTTTTATTTTATTTACATAACAATATTAAAGATTACTGATGATGGTTTTAAATCCTTTGATGAAGGGCAAAATGAAATCTCTTTAATCTTTCATAATTAGTATAAAAATAAGCGTGATTCTTACAATTGTTAAATGATTAAAATTTGTTTATTAATGAACAAATCTAATAAAATTGTCCATTATCTATGTGAAATAATTTATGTATGTAGTCGAAGGGTTGAACAGGGTGGGAATACCTTTTAGCTCCACAAAACCTTCCAAAAGCAAACTAACGGAAGGTTATTTGGCATGGACATTTTTAGTATATCATGAGGTTATAAATCTTTTTATTGAAAAATGTTGACAAACTATTAGCTGGTTTAGCTTAAGTACATTCTTTCACATTCTGATTTTGTAACTATATATTCCTCTACACCATAATCCACTATGTTCTGCAAAACATCATTTTAGTTTAAATATGGTTCTAAGCTATATCTTGGAAAGTCGATTTGCTTTTTAATAAGGCAAAAATCCAATGTAAGAGCTTGTTCACACAGGCGATAACTGCTACTTTAAAAGGTTTTCCTTCCTCACGTTTTTTATCGTAAAACTCACGTAACTTTCTATTCCGAGGAATGATCTCATCGCTTGTTTTGCTCTTACGACAGTCACGAATCGCACAACGAACAGCCATATATAAGGCGTGACGAAGTCTGCTAGACCCTCTTTTAGTGATTCGGTTTATGGTAGCTGTAAACTTTCCAGACTCGAAAACGCTAGGGTCAACTCCTGCGAAAGCTACAAGCTTTTTTGGATTCGTAAATCGATCTATCTCTCCAATTTCAGAAATGATCGTGGCGGCGATCTTTTCTCCAATTCCAGGGATAGATTTGATGATATTATATTCTTCAATTTCCTTAGCGAGGGCATCTATCTCTGACTCTAATGTGGATAGATGCTCTTTGTATTGAAGAATGATGTTTATATACATCCTTAAACTCAATATATGACTCTGATAAACAGTCTTTTCAAACGGATTTCGGATTGCGGCAGCTTTAAGCTGTACAACTTTTTCCTTTGCCCATCTAGATGACCGACTTTTACATAAACTAGATATTTTATCTGCCAGTGTTTCTACACTTACCTCTAAAATATCTTCAGACGAGGGAAACTCTGAAAGAGTTAAGAGTGATATGACTGAATATAAGTCACCAAAAACACCTCTATATTCGGGAAAAACTTGGTCCAGATTTGCTTGAAACTGTAGCTTTGTTTGGATCAATACCCCAGTTATATTCTCGTGCTGTCTTGTAAGATTTCGAAGGTTTAAAAGTTGAACTCCTCGTTTCTTATACGGCTCCAGCTCCTCTTTATAAAATAGTTCGCATAGATGATAAGCATCAGCCGCATCTGTCTTTACTTTCCGAAGGCTTGAACTTTTAGCCTTATAAGAAATCAATGGATTAATGATTATCAATAAATATCCACGGTCCTCCAAGTATTGAACAACAGGGGAATGATAGTGTCCTGTTGCTTCAAGGACGATAGGTGGTTTCTGACCTGTTTCTCTCTTTACTTCCTCCAGAAATTCCACAAGTAAACCAAGACCTTCAAGCGTATGAGAAACTTTAAAACTCTTACGATAAGGTTTGCCTTTCCCTAAAAATGCTTGAACCTGACTTCCTCCTTTTGATACATCCAGACCTATGACTGGATTCATTTCTAAATCCTCCTCCTAAACTAGTAATTGCCAGTACCCCTAATTCCTCCATGCAGTATCACAGCTTCTCTTGTTATACGAGATCTAAGTGTCCCAACCAGCCTCAATCATGTTTCTACAAGTAGGGGGTGAACGGTTTAGCTGACGGGGTCTATGCCCCACGGGCAGTTACGTTCTACCCTGGCTACTGATATAATAAGACCAAAATAAATAAGGTCAACCAGAAATATTTAGCATTCTGGTTAACCTTATAATACGAACGGGGCAGTTTAGTGGAATAAGGAGAAGAATCCCTTCAGCGGTACATCTGAAGGGATTCTTCCTATATATGAATCGACTTAAACTTGAATATTTGTGGGGGGCATTGTTGGTTTAATTAAAGTTTAGTTAGGAGCTTTTGTTTGCAGTAGTTTAATACCCATGCCGATAAAGATCATTCCTGTAATTTTGTTTAAAACCATTCCTACTTTTTGGTTTCCTCTTAGTTTTTTTGTAACATAAGAAGAAAAATAAGCAACAAATAAACACCATAACAACCCAGTGGTTGTAAAGGTCAGTCCCAGGATGAGAAATGGGATGGGTCCCGAAGCCTTTGTATCTATGAATTGTGGAAGAAACGCAATAAAAAACAAAGATACTTTTGGATTTGTAAGACTCGTCAAAAGTCCTTGCACGTATAGTTTCCGTATATTTAGCTTGTCGGGTGCAGTTGCCTGAAACGTTGCATTGGATTTATCAAGTAACATGCGAATCCCTAAATACACTAAATATATAACACCAATAATCTTAATTGCATTAAATAAGAAAACAGATTTTACAAGTATCATTGATAAACCAAACGCAACGAACAACGTGTGAGTCAAAGAACCGGTAATAATGCCCAAAACAGAATATACACCAGCTTTTCTGCCTTGTGACATGCTTCGCCCAACAATATACATAGTGTCTGCACCAGGAATTAAGTTTAACAAAATTCCTGTTAATAAAAATACTCCATAATGAGTTATACCGTACATAATAATCATGCACCTCTTTCTATTTTTAGGGTGCCCTTATTGATATTACAGCATTTTGTATGATGATAAAAGACTTTTTCCCTAGCTATCCTAAGATTGTGAAAAAATGTACTTAAATTATCGGGTGCTTTAGTCAAATATGACATATAATAGAAAAACGACTCGATCAATAAATTCGAGTCGGTTTTTGTTTGTGATCATAATTCCAGGTGTTTATCTGCCAATACCATTTTCTATCCGTCTAGTTTGGCTCCCAGCAATTAATTGGAGAGGGAAAAAGATTATGTATTCGCAGCGTTACAGAACTTTCTGTAACATCACTTTTTAATGTGCGAATTGGTATACCAAAAAGGGGACCAATTCTAAAAAAACCCCTTTATATCAATATAAAAAAGGGTATCCAAAATCGCTGTGAATTGATACCCTTTTTCATATACTTTTTTTAATTTTGTACTCGAAAACAGAACCCGTTAGTCATCTGACTGCTTTTTTCCAATCTATCTATTCTTTTTTAAACGTCCATTTACTATCTGGGTAAAGGTTTATGTGCTGATAAAACAAAAGCTGCCCCCTTCACCTAAGCTTTTCTGGACTTCACTTTTTCCTTTTCCCGGAAACGCAAGGCCGACCAGGTTTCATCAATGGACACATTACTGACAGGCCGAAATGGCGTCTGATCCTGAAGGAATGCCGCTAAGATGTCCCGGTTAATATCTGTATTTATTTTCGAGCTCTTTTTAGGAAAAGCAATCCAAAAAACGGCATCCTCTTCTATGTGCGGCAAAATACGGGGCAGCCACTCCTCTACATCCTGTTTATGATGAGCAAAAAGCAGGGCAAAGGTCCACTTTCCCTCCGAATCCTTTGCGGAAATATCCGATTCATATCCTTTCGGAGCATTCAACACCATCGCACTGCCCTCTTTATAGCGCAGCTTTTTTAAAACCTCTTGATCCATCTAATTCCCCTCCCCTGTGATTGGCAGCAGTAATATAGTAAATGATTGAACTAGATAGGGCTGTCTGATGATAGCCGCCAAAGAGATTGTCCAACTTTTTGACAGCTATGGTCCAATAGTGGCAGCTACTAGCTCACCAAAAATGCCTTATTAAAAAAATAACCCCTATCCAAATCGGAATAGAAATGAGGCAGCCCCATAAACAGCCTTTCGCAAAAGCTCCATCCTGTTCCATAAAAACACCTCTTATACCTCTATTCCCCTAGTATATCCTTAAGCCCTACAGGAAAAAACTCAAAACCCTACTTCTGCAGAAAAATATCACTTTTTCCCCACGTTATCTCCGTCCTAAGGATTTGTTTCCATGAACAGGAATTAAAAACAGGCCATAAGTGGTCTAATTGATCCAATCAAACAAAGATTGAGGACTATCGGGCACGAACTTCAATTCCCTCTGCTTCGAGAGTGGAACGAATTTTTTTGGCAAATTCAAGCGCATGAGGACCATCCCCATGAATGCAGATCGTATCTGCCTTAACGATCGCATCGTCCCCCTGTACAGAGCAGACGCGGCCTTCCTTTACCATTCGAAGGATTTGATTGATTGACTGTTTGTCGCTGGTTATAAATGCATTGGCATGTTTTCTTGGTGTTAATGTCCCATCCAGCTGATATGTTCTGTCTGCAAATACTTCATTAGCAGTGTGTAACCCGAGCTTTTCTCCCGTTTTGACAAGGGTACTTCCTGAAAGGCCAAATAAGATTAAATTGGGGTCCGCTTTGTAAACGGCCTCGGCAATGGCTGCCGCAAGCTCCGAATTCCTTGCCGCCATATTGTATAATGCCCCATGCGGTTTGACATGCTTCAACCTTCCCCCTTCCGCTTGGACAAACGCATGAAGAGCTCCGATTTGATAGAGAACCATATCATAAGCTTCTTGCGGAGCAATGTCTAAGTTTCTGCGTCCGAATCCGATTAAATCCGGCAGTCCAGGGTGGGCGCCAATCGCGGCGTTCTTTTCCAATGCCCGCTTAACAGTCTCCCTCATCGTTGAAGGATCCCCGGCATGAAAGCCGCAAGCAATGTTGGCTGACGTAACATAATGTAAAATTTCTTTGTCATTCCCTTTTTGATACGCACCAAAACTCTCACCTAAATCACAATTCAGATCAACAAACATATTCCCACCTCTTCCCAGATACTGCAGAGACCAAAATTATTGCAACTAGCCAGCAGCCTTTGTTTAACTGCGTGTAATAAGTTTGATCCCTTGTGTGACTGTTTTTATCATGACTTCTCTTTTTATGATTGCTTGCTGTGCTTCATGCAGCTTAATTTCCTTAAATTGAATCTTTTCCCCAGGTTTTCTCTGAGCTAAAATAGGCAAATCAACAGAAGCAATGAAACCGATCTTTGGATACCCGCCAGTGGTTTGCCGATCTGCCATGAGAATGATTGGCTGCCCATCAGACGGAACTTGAATCGTTCCTGCCGTTACTGCCTCAGAAAGAAGCTCCACCGGCTGTTCCAATTCCATTTTTGTCCCGGTTAACCTATATCCCATTCGGTCGGATTGAGGAGTAATTTGAAAAGCTTGTTCAAAAAAGCAGCGCCTGCTTTCTTCTGTGAATTGTTTGAACTGTGGCCCTCGAATGACACGAACGGTTTTATCTTCATATAAAGGGAGAATGTTTTTACCAATGTACCAGTCTGTAGTGATAAACGGGGATTCTTCATTTTTATTAGCTAATAAATCAAATAGTTCTAAACTATTCGCTTTAGGCTCTTTCGTTTCCAGGTAATCTCCTTTTTGCAGAGTACGGCCTTTATATCCCCCAATTCCTGCCCGTAAATATGTACTTCGGCTTCCGAGAACGTTGGGTACATCCAGACCGCCTGCAATGCTGATATAGGCCCGGCAGCCTTTTTTTGCATGTGCAAACTCTACTACACTATCTTTTCTCACCAAGACGGGACGCCAATTTGGAACTAGGCTGCCGTCAATCATCGCAGAAAAATCACTTCCGCAGATGGCAATCAGCTTATCTTCATGAAATTTTAGTTTTGGTCCTAGAAGAGTGATTTCCAGCACTGCTTCGTTCAAAGAATTACCGACCAGAATGTTAGCCAGCCTAAGGGCAAGTGTGTCCATTGCCCCGCTTACAATGATACCGTACTGCTGATAACCCAATCTCCCTATGTCTTGTACGGTTGTACTAAGCCCTGGTTGAAGTACTTCAACACCCATTAATCTAACCCCTCCCACTGATCGTATTCTTCGCGTGTAATCGGGCGAAAACGTACGGTGTCTCCAGCGCGCAGCAAACAGGGTGAATTTTTACCAGATCGAAATAATGACAACGGCGTCTTCCCAATAAGCTGCCAGCCTCCAGGGCTTTCAATTGGATAGATTCCTGTCTGTTCTCCGCCGATTCCCACACTGCCTGCGGGAATTGTCAAACGGGGAGAATGACGTCGGGGGGTGGCGATTCGTGAACTCATCCCCCCTAAATAAGGAAACCCAGGAGCAAACCCAAGCATATAGGTAAGGTACTCCTTCTCAGAATGGATACGAATCACCTCATCCTGCGTTAGGCCATTATGGATCGCAACATCTTCTAAATCCGGTCCGAATTCCCCCCCATAGCAAACAGGAATCTCTATTACTCTCGCTTCTTTAACCTGTCCGTTCGAGAGTTCTGATACAATTTTTCTTAATTTGTTAAGGACCCATTCGTATGGGAACTGTGCTCCCATATGAAAAAAATAGATTGGATCATAATAAACAGATACAGTTGTAAATCCTGGAACCATTTCTATCATCCCATCAAAGGGGTGTTCCTCTAAATAACTGGATAAAGCCATTACTTTCTCATGTGTTATTCTATCAATACGATCACCCATGCTGACAACAATTCCTGAATCCCCGAGAGGAGAAAATTGAACGTTATCCATTTTTCCACCTCCTTTATTCAGTTGGAATTTTAATAGGATAGAAGGAAAGGATCTTTTCGTAAACTTTGTTGCTATTTAACACAAAAAAATATGAAATTCACAGGCTCTGTAATTAACCTGTGAATTGCTTACGAAAAGATGCCAAGAAGACGGAAGAAATTCGGATTTATTTTTTGTACGTAAAGCAACAATCCCTGCGAAAACAGCCAAAGAAAAGAGGAGTGTTTATATCATCCCCACTTTTTAGCTGATTTGGCCGCCAAGAGAAACGATGTCCTTTTCATATGTTACGGCTGCTTCTATTGCTGCCTTTAATCCTTTAACAATGGTTTCTAACGCCATGCTCGGCTGACTTGGATTTTTCACGGCCTGCTCCGGAAGGAATGGAATGTGAATAAATCCCCCCTTTATGGAGTTATTCATTGAAGCAAGCAGATCCATTAACCCATAAAAAAGATGATTGCAAACGAATGTACCCGCCGTTTGCGAGACAGAAGCAGGAATCCCTCTCTCGTTCATGACTTCCACCATTGCCTTAATCGGTAAAGTGGACCAATAAGCCGCGGGGCCTCCTTCAACAACAGGGGTATCAATAGGCTGTCTGCCTTCATTATCTGGAATACGAGCGTCATTCACATTGATTGCTACACGTTCAACAGTAATAGCGGAACGTCCACCCGCCTGCCCAATACAAATGACGATGTCAGGCTGGGTTTCAGAAATGGCTTTTGCCAAAACATCAAGAGACTTATTGAATACCGTTGGAATCTCCCAGACGTTTATTTCATATTTTTCTGTAACGGTTCCCTCCAACTCTCTTATAGCTTCTAATGCTGGATTAATAGATTCTCCGCCAAACGGTTCAAAGCCAGTTAATAAAACCCTTTTCATCGTTCTCCCTCATTTCTTATTCATTTCCTTCCTGGTAACCCAATTGAAAAGATATTTCCTTTGCGGCACTCTTTAACAGTTCAATTAATTCTGGATGCCGTTCCTCACCAAAGCGGGAATCAGGACCGGCAATACTAAGTCCCGCTGCCAAACTGCCCGTATGATCAAAAATGGGTGCTGCTATTGAGATTGTTTCATTTTCCAATTCAGAATCACTTATTGTATACCCATTCTCTCTCGCATCTGCCAACACTTCCCGCATTTGATCCTTATCTGTAATGGTCCCGCTGCCGATTGGCACCATTTTTGTTTCACATACATAACGTTCTTGTTCATCCTCATCTAAAAAGGCAAGTATGATTCTCGAACAAGCCCCTGCATATAAAGGGGCTCTTCGGCCAACTTTTGTGTAAAGCCGAACGGGATGCAGCGTGTCTACTTTTTCAATATAAATGGCATCATTGCTATCCTTAATAATCAAGTTAACGGCCTCTTTGGCCCTATCTCGAAGTTCCTTCATGATGGGCAAGGCAATTTGCCGGATATCTAATCGTTCAGCAACTAACTGGCCAAACTGTAAAAATTGAAGCCCCAGCTTATACCTGCCTTCATCGTTTTTTTGCAGAAATCCCATCGTTTCGAACGACCCAGCCATCCGATGAACAGATGTTTTCGGCACACCTAAAAGTTCAACCATTTCATTTAATGTCAGCACTGAATGATGTAAAAATAGATTCAACACATCCATTGATTTTACAACGGTTATATTTTTGTTTTGCATCCCTTGCTCCTTTTTTCTGCTAATCTTCCATATTTTTCAGGGGCCCGCCTTTATTTTAGGGAGAACAAATACATAAACAGAATATTCACCCCTAAAATAATCAGTGCCGTCGGAACCTGAACACGTATGACCTGGTATTTATCCTTTAAATCAAGCAAGGCGGCGGGAACAATGTTAAAGTTTGCAGCCATGGGGGTCATCAATGTTCCACAATAGCCTGCAAACATTCCCAGTGCCGCTACATGGTTTGCATCCACTCCAAACTTGCCAATAAGAAGCGGTGCAGCGATTCCCGCTGTCATAACCGGAAAGGCAGCAAATGCATTCCCCATAATCATAGTAAATAAGGCCATTCCAATACAATAAGCAAACACTACCCAGAAAAGAGAGTGGGTTGGAATAACACCGCTTACTAACTTTGATACAACGGTCCCGACACCAGCAGTCGTGAAAATCGTTCCTAACGTTGCCAACAGCTGCGGAAGTAAAGCAGCCCAGCCTATGGACTCCAGCAACCGCCTTGATTCCTTAACAGCAATGACCGGTGAGCTCTTTGTCATCCATAATCCAATAATAAGGGCTGCAAATGCAGCAGCACCCAACGATACAAGCGTTAGACTGGTTTGATCTAAAAAGAAGCTTCCGAAGATCTTTACTCCTTTAAGACCTGTAGATCCTGCAATCGTTAAAATAGGAATGATGAGCGCAGGAATGAAGAGCTTGTTGCCAAATCGTTTACGGTTATTTCTTCTTTCTTCTTCACTTGGCTCATTATAGCTGCCAAGCTTTATTCCGCCTGACCCGGCTATCAGCACAAGTGCAATTGCGAGAATCCCCATATAAAAAGGCGGGATGACCTTGCCAAATAAAAGCGATACCCCATATAAGCAATAGAAAAGACCCGAAGTGAAGCGGCGCGGATTTTTACGATCTAAAAATGTATAAATACTTCCTGCTGTCGTTATAATCCCAATAAAAATATAAACATCTTCAATGGAAAGAATCATAAGCTACATCTCCTTACTCTTCGGAACTTTTTGGCTGATGCTTTTACCTAGACTGCGATCCAGTGATCGATCAAATAAATATAAACGAATACCGTGCACAATAAGGGCAGCTATTGCAGTTGGAATTGCCCATAAGGCCATTTTCAACGGATCAGAATGAATATGATTTTGCTGAAAAAACCCTTGCATTAACAAAATCGCACCCACTGCCACAAATACATCCTCTCCAAAAAACACGCCAATATTGTCTACTGCTGCAGAATGGGCTCGAATTCTTTCCCTTACTTGATCAGGAACTTCTCCATATTTAGCCTCTGCAGCTCCTTCTGCCATTGGTGCAACAAGCGGACGGACCATTTGTGCATGGCCGCCAATCGAGGTAAGCCCAAAAGCAGCAGCAACTTCTCGAATAATAAAATAAAACGTCAGTATACGTCCTGTCGTTGCAGCTTTGATTTTAGCAACAACACTTTCCGCTTGATCCCGCAAACCATTTCTTTCAAGAAGTCCGATAATCGGCAACGTAACAATAAAGACCGCCATGTATCGATTGGTCGTAAAGGCTACACCAAACTCTGTAATAATATTATAGAGAGACTGATGGGCAACAAGCCCTGTGACAAGACCCGCCGCCGTCACAACTAATAAAGGATTTAAACGGATGATAAAACCAATAATAACGATAGCAACACCTATTAAAACCATATTCAAAAACTCCTTTGCATTTTTTTAAAAGGCTTTTTTCGTAAACGTTGTGCTAATGACACAAAAAGGGATTAAAAACCCGAATTCAGTATTAGAAATTTAAATAGCTACAAAAAAATGCCGCGAAGACAGACAACATACAGAATGATTCTTTCTGTGTAAAGTATCAAATTTGCTTTCCCCTAGCATGGAGTCTAAAGCGGCCGAACTCGTTCAAGCCCAATTCGGATTGTTCCATTTTCTAAATGTTCACGCCTAAGCTGAATGTTCAATTTTCTTTCTTTCATCCAGTCAATGATTGCTTGATGAACGACATGATGGGCATGTTTACATGCAGCCAATTCCTTGTCATATACGGTTTCGTCGTTCACTTCTGTCATTAAATCCGCTGTTACCCATTGGCTGAACCGTTCGACCAAGTCATGAGAGTCAATATTCGCTTTACTTTCTCGTGTATAAGCAATACTGCCGTGTGATAATTCAACAGGAAAACGAATGTCATCAAAGTTGTTACCCCACCGCCTATAAGTGTTGAGCCACATGGTATTGTCATTGGCAACCCTTTTGTCTTCCTCGAGTCTTTTTGTTAAAAAGGAACGAAGGGAATCATATGCATCACGTTGGCGTGGGGAAGCCTCCTTTAATTCACGCCAAATGGTATACATCCGGCTGCTTGGAATCCAATAGGAAACTGGAAATCTTGGCGGGCTATTATAACCGCTAAAAGGCTGAATCCATTCATGGGATGGTACCCCATGATCATCAAGAACAACATCCGGTGCCCAGCGCTGCCATACGAAAGGATAAACCCTTGCTTCGCCAAACGGGGCATCCGGCTTGAAGCGATACTTTGCATACTCAATACCGCACGCATTATATCGAGCAGCATGCAGCTTCCAAAATGGATGTTCCGCTGCCATTTTGGCATGTAAGGCAGCTCCGTCAACATTTTCAAGCGGAACAATAACAAGATTTATTCTTTTCAATAGCTCATTTCTTCCCGCATACTTCTCAATTAACTGAAGTGCAGCATTCGTACTGGAAACTTCATTAGCATGATGCCTTGCATTTAGAAAAAATGTCGGCTTATATAGACAGTGTTTTTGAAAAGAGGAGAGAGTTTCTCCAGTTATCCCCTTAGCATACAATTCGACAAGCCAAATCCATTGCCCATTAAAAGAAAAATCAATCGGGAAAGCTTTTCCATGCATCTTCTTTTTGTTTATCTGCAGCCACTTTTCAACATCTTCATTCACAAACACATCATGATCAAGTGACTTTTCTTTTAATCGTTCTACACAACCTGCTGTATAGTTTAGACCCGGTTCTGAGCTCGCAAGCCACTCGCCGCACTCTTTTTCTAATTGATGATTGTCAAATCCACTAAATAAAAACGTTAATTCGTTCCTACACTTTGTTAACTTAGTAATTCTCACATGATTCATGGTTTCTTGAGGAAACATGCGGATTGTCTTTCGCTCCCCGCTTTCGTAAACAATCTC
This sequence comes from Heyndrickxia acidicola, assembly GCF_001636425.1. Taxonomy (NCBI): domain Bacteria; kingdom Bacillati; phylum Bacillota; class Bacilli; order Caryophanales; family Bacillaceae; genus Heyndrickxia; species Heyndrickxia acidicola. Next base: position 3,911,535 of record NZ_KV440953.1, on the reverse strand, counting down.
TGCTTTTGGTTCAGTAACCATTGTGTACAAAGCAATCTCTGCTTTTGGCTTCATGCCACATTTTTTATGCATAAACGGTAAAATGGCCCCAGGTGCATCCCAGCCTGGATCCCCAGCCTGTTTTCCATGTTCGTGCAAAGCATGCAGTGTGAAAAAATAAATATCTTCATGCAATGCTTCCAAAACTGAGCTCACTTCTTCAATGTGAGGAATTTTTATATCTAACGCATCCATTTCAACGTGACACTCAAGTCTTGAAAATTTTGGAATTCCCTTATGACTCCCGATTTGTTTGACCAATTCAGGCAGCACAAACCCTTGGTACCATAACCAGAATCGATATGGGTTGGTTTTAAAAGACTGACTTGCAAGTATCTCTTTTGCACCTTTTTGATAAATCCGGCATCCAGCAAAAGGTATCATGACGTTTCCATAACCTGGTTGACTCATCATATAAGGACAGCTTTCTGCCCATCCATCCCATTTAAACGAGGCTAGCACGCTGCCTTGCTTGCCCCTTGCAATTACCTGAAACATTGGTGCAGAAGGTTCATCATTTAACGTAAGATTGATCCTTTCTAACGGTAACGACAATTCTTCTGATAAAATCGCATCAAACGGATACATTTCTTGCAAGAAACGATGAACAAGGTCCAAATGTTTCTTCTTTGGTTGGAAAGCTCTAGCTTGTATTTCAATGGTATGCAGATTATTTTCTTGTTTTAAAAATGGCAATACTTCTTTCATTGCCCAATGCAGGCCAGATTTATTTGCATCTCGATGAATAAAATCCGATTCTATTCCCCAGCCCTCTTTCAGAACTCTTTTAAAATGCACGCTCCATTTAATAAAACTATCACCGCTAACTGAAGTGGTGATTTCAATAGAGAAATTCTTATTTAAGATTCCCAAGCTATCAAACTGAGGAAGAGTATGTAACAAATAGGATTCTATATCTGCCAGTTCCCCGGAGTCCTCCCAGTGAACGGTCCATATTGGCTTTTCTTCTTCAACAGATAAAACAAAGGGAAAATCCTGGCTCCCTTTTTCCGTTAAATACCGATTCCAAAACTCAGAAGGCTTCGATAAATTATCAGGAACGATAAGATGATTTACTTTTCTGACTCTTGATTCTGTAAAAGCTCTCATACCCAACTGAGCTCTAGCGTAAATGTCCCTATTCAAACTTTTAAGTGCACTGAACCGCTGGATCCACGTATCCCTTTCCATGCCGTTAGTTGAAAAGTATTCATTAATTATTTCCCGAACTTCTTTAACTATTTGATTTGGATGTGCTCTTATACGAAGTGCGGGTTTACCTTCAACCTCATTTATTTCCCATTCAATTTGGCCGTTCGTCGCTTCCTCTGCTTCCCAACAAATTAAGAATCTCTGACCATTTTCTTCATTCATGCAAGTGGTCAACGGAAAGCATACATATCCAGCGGACTGGGCCAAACTTGCTGCCATTTCAACATTAGCAATCGTTAAATTTAAATGGGAGTTCCTTATTCTCATTGAAACATCAAGGGTAGGATGTATTTCTCCTTCTATCTGTTGGTAAAGCCCTTCCGTTGTAAAAAGTGTATGCAGCGAATAGCACTCGAGTGGCTTTACACCTTGTTGTAATGAGGGCTGTGGCAAAACATTCATTTCTTTTGGTATGAATAATAAAGACTCTCCTTTGCTGTAAACATCGACAAAATGGTCTGTTACAAGTGATCTTGCAGCATGCAGGGTCATCTTCGGCGAGGTTCCGGTAATAACAAGCAAAGATTGATTTTCGTCTTGACTAACATACAGTATTCCTGATTCCTCTTGCAGTTCATTTCGAACAGTTAATAGGGGCTCTGATCTTTTACCGAGAACTCGAGCTAAGTATTCGCTCTCATAACCAATTACCAAATGCAGGTTTGGCCTTCCTCTGGTGGGTGCAGAATCCAATTGATCAAATATAAACAGATGGTCAAAAATTGGAAGGGGCAGATCAGTTAAATGCAAGCCAATTCTTCCGGCTATCTCTACCATTGCAGCAGACTCCCAACTTGTTCGATGAGAAGGAACAGTAACTCGCGCACACATTCCAGCAGGAGCTTCTTGCTCATCAATAGAAAAAAAGAGGCCTTTTATACTCCATAATTCTCGTAGATCCATCATGTTATTCCCAGCTTTCATTGTTCCATTTTTCGGAACTCATATTCCGAATTATTAATTAAATCTTAATATTTATAAAACTAAAAAACAACAATTTTTATCACAAAATAACTCATACTAGAATTTTAATCATTCATAAACATAGATTCTAACTGATAAAATACACGTTAAAATAAGGCTCTGTTAAATTTCTATGTTAATAACTGCTCGTTTTTTAGCTCATTTGCCAAGAAAGAAAGAAACAAAAAAGCAAATTTTTTTGCTTTTTTTGTTTCTTTCTTTCCTGGCACCTTTCAGCTGTGCTGAAAGGCGTGTGAAACAGCCGTTTCACACGAATGAGCTAAAAAACAACAGCGTCCTATAACAACAAAGCCTAAAATAAAATAACAACACCGCAGTACCAAGTACTGCGGTGTTGTTTTTAGTATACTTATTTTTTTAAAAAAGAGGGATACGTAAGGAGCCTATTCCCTACTCCTTTAACGTATCAATCAAAGTAATATGCTTTTCATAATAGAAACCACTTAATTTCCAAGTAGTTACAATATGCCGCTCTTAAGCTTTTTTGTACACATACAGCTGCTGTGAACCGCCTCTTCCATTCATAAAATTCCCTCCGCCTGCAGATTTGCTGGCAGATGCGTTAGAGGAACTCCAATCCTTGCTTGGAACTGCGGTACAGTTGTTTTTAATCCAATCCGTTACACTGGAGTTTCCGCCCATTCCTCTGGATGAAATCAAGAAATACTTAACTTCTCCTGCTTTAGCCATTTTAGCGAGTTTTTCAGGAGTGATTGCAGGATCGCTTCCCATAAATCCTCCCATTGCCATAACGGCATAGTTGGTTTTCTCCATAAACGGATACGCAGCGGTAGCACTTTCAGTAGCCAGCATGAATTTTTCTCCATGATAATTCTTTACTAAATACTGGATGAGCTTCGTATCAGCCTGGCCACCCATTTGGCCCATACCACCACCCCAGTTTCCTTGTGCAGCACCCTGCCATTGTCCAGCAGACGCTCCATTTGCCCGCGGTGTCCAGCCTGCTCCATTTTGGCCTCCACCAGATCGAAATCCTCCCTGGCCACCGTTACGCATTCCGCCAAAATGTCCATAGCCGCTTCCCCCCTGGGAAAAAGCCATTTTTGCACCTTGCATACCGCCAAATCCTCCAAAACCTCCACCAGAAGGGCCTGCTACAGGCATGGTACTATTTCCGCCCTGTATCACCGTGATCAGCCCCCAGCTAAATGGCAGGATCAATAAGGCGATCACTCCAGACAGCCCAAATGCATGGACTTTCTGATTATACTCACGCTGCATCATAAGGATTCCAAAGACTGCAATCCCAGCAACGAATACAACTGCTGTCCATACTTGTGAAACAGCTCCATTATTCTCGTAAAGAATGACTGCTTCAAATAAGAAGGTTGCGAGAATGGAAAACGGAAGCAGATAGGAGCTCCACCCTTGTTTTTCCTTAAATAGCTTTGATAAAACAGTCCAGCTGATCCCCGTTAGTGCAGCGATGGAAGGACCCATCATACTCATATAATATTGATGGAAGAAACCTGCGACGCTAAAAAAGATCATCATCGGGACAAGGCACGCAGCCCAAAACAGTGCGAATTGATGCTCCATTGTAAATGACTTCGTCTTTCTGAAGCTAACAATCATACCGATAATTCCAAATAGGACGAGCGGCAGAAGCCAGCTGATTTGCCCTGACAATTGCTTAGAGAACAGACGCAGAACTCCAGGCGTTCCTGTTCCGAATGAACCGCCCATTCCCATGCCGCCATAGAATTGACTGGAACCGTTTCTTGAATTTCCACCGGTATTCTGTACATGATGATTCGTTTCGGAAGAAGCATGCGTTTGAGAGGCTGCATGATTTTGGGACTTAGCATGTCCGCCAAAGCCGTTATGCTGGCCTGTTAACCTTGCCAAGCCATTATAGCCAAAAGCAAGCTCCAAAACAGAGTTTGTTTGACTGCTTCCTATGTATGGACGCTGATCCTTCGGTGTTGAGTCCACAATCACTGCCCACGAAAAAGAAACGGCAAATAACACCACAGTAGCAAGAATTAATTGAACAATTTTCTTTGTCCATTTAACTTTGAATGAAAGCAAATAAAATAAATAAAAACCAGGCAATACCATATACGCTTCAAGCATCTTGATATTAAAGCCAACCCCGACCAGGGCAAGACTCGCAATAAACCAGCCAAGACTTTGCTTATCTGCTGCTTTCATCAGCATCCATGTCGCAATTAATATATCCAGTACTAAAATACTGTCTACATTATTTGTTCGTACCACAGCCACAAAAATGGGTGTAACGGCTAGTACCAGACTTGAGATCAAGGCTGCCGTTCTGCCAAATTTCGGCTTTACAATAATATACATCAGTCCAACCGAAATAACTCCCGCCAATGCCTCTGGCAGCAGAACACTAAAATTGCTCCAGCCAAAGATTGAGGCACTTAAAGTCTGCAGCCACAAGGCCACAGGCGGCTTATCCACTGTAATAAAGCCAGCCGGATCAAAAGAAGCATAAAAGAAATTATGAAAGCTCTTCATCATACTCTTTACCGCAATCGTATAATATTCATTTGAACCAGCCTTACCAATTTGGAAAAAATTTAAAAAACAGGACAATAGCAATATTCCAGCCAGCAGAATATCAAATCTGGGCTTCTTCTCCATAAGTCAGTATCATCTCCTTTTCACTGCAACTTTTCATTGCTTAACTCATCATAAAAGACAAAATTTAAATTTCCATTAAACCATCATAAGAAAGAAAATAAAAAGAAGACAGTTTTTAAATTTAGTGGAATTTTTTCGCTTACCAAATCAGAAATAACTTAATAAAGAGTTGATTGATGTATTTTCCAAAGTCAAAAGAGGTATTCGACGGAGAGCTTAAGAAGGAAATAAACGCTAGAAAGTGAATCTTTTAAATGGGAATATGTTCTATTTCGGGCTCGATAAAGGCACAAGGATAAATGGCGAATTTTAGTTTTTGAAGGTCATCGGCATGATGAATAATCAATAATGGGGAGAAGCAAGTATGATTGAATTACTGCATTTTGATCAAAGAGATTGCCTGCAAAATTTTTACATAACAAATACCATCTTTAATGCGAAAAGAGTGGCCGTTGGCGTTTGTAGGTAAGGAAGAGGATATACAGTGGCGGACAATCCAGAGACTCAGCCAGCTTCTTTAGTGTTCGTAGAAAACAATACTGTAATCTGTCACGCTGCTATCCCCTGGAAGTATATAAATTATGGAGCCCGCACATATAAAGCATTCGGGTTAAGTGATGCTATCACCATTCCATTCTATCGTCAGCAGGGATTCGGCTTAAAACGGAGAAAGAAGCTTATTCATTTATAGAAAAGAAAAAACCTGATATTAGCCTCTTTACTTGTGAACCTGCGTTAGTACATTTTTATTCACAAGGCGGCTGGGACTATAAACATACTCTAAATCTCATAGGAGGTACTCGGAACAAACCCTTCAAGAGCTAGATGAACGGAAGCTATGGTAGAATTCATATTCACTTAGTCAGCATTTCAAGGGGAATGCAGGTGTATAACAGTAGATTAGAGCTTTTACTGGGTTAAGGACAAGCTCAGTATAAAGATAACACCAGTTCATTTCTACTCTTAGTGTGATAACGTGTGATGCACGGGCGGCTAATGGACCCTTAATTGGACATTTGCACTTCAATAATGAACCCTTTATTTTAAACTATACCCGTCTTTTTAAAAGTGAGTAGCTTCGCTATATAAAATGGCGGTTAACAACCTATTGTGCGTTCTCTATGCATCTTCAAAATCAAGTGAAGCCGAGGCACAGCCAGTTTTATGTGGCAAGGCTGGACTGAATAGAGCTAAATACGGTTGGATAGTATTCAGGAATATGATAAGCAAAATCATGTTTACCCACCTGCAGACTCACCTGTTTACGGGATCCATCCTCAGATTGGCTGAATCCACTCGCCTCGACGTCTTTTACTTTACCTGTAAACAGCTTTATCGCATCATCTAATTTTATTTTTACAATGCCTGTTACTTCATCGGTCTGCAAACTAAATTGCTCGATTGCAGCGTCTGTTTCAAAATAATAGACATGGCAAAACTCACGGTCCGTGAGACCATTTGTATGTATTTCCTCTTTAAACAGTCCAATTGGATGGAGATCCGTATATAAAATCTTTAATCCAATCTCTTCCTCGATTTCTCTTATTCCTGCTGCCGGAGATTCTCCTGCCATTAAATGGCCGGCAACGGCAATATCAAAACAGTCGGGAAAAACCTTTTTTCCAGGATGCCTTCTTTGAAAAAGAATATAAATACCATCCTTTTCCCGTTTTACCACATGACAATGGAAGGTTTGGTGCCACTCTCCCTTTTCATGTACTTCTTGTCTTGACGCTGTACCCTTTGGAACAAAATTTTCTGTAAATATATCTAATTGTTCTGTTTCCATAACAGTCTCTTTCTTTCCCTATTATTTATTCCTATATGTTTGATTGGGTATATTCACGTAGTATGTAGACGTTCTTTTCGGTCTTGGATTATGAACTTCCAATGCCTATTCTTAGGAGATTGATTCATCCTCTATATTGCAGCCAGGCATTAGTGCTGAGATGAGATAACGGTCCTTAGACACTCTTCTTTTAGTGTCTTGGTCTTCTTACAAAGCTCTACAGGTATTCCTTTATTCAAGAGAGCTTCTGCAATTTTTCTAATTGATTTGGAGTTGCTTTGATTCCTCATTCTCTCAGCTCCTTAAGATACTGGTTTTTCAAAAAAGGGCTTACAAACAAAATATTCCGTAAACTAGTTTTGCAAAACAAGCATACATTTATATTACCTTAATTTAATTAATATTTGATTAAGTTCAGAAAATCTCCATAAAAAGTTTACAATTTACAAACGTAACGGTATATAAAAAAACAAAGTACTGAATTATTTCATTATAGCATTCTTTATCTCCTGCTTTTTTTGGAGGAATGTTTGTACAGTTTTTCTATTTCCCGCTCCCTCTTTCTCATTAACTGTAAATTAATTCTTCTTTGCTAACCTGAATGCTAACTTCCTTATATGGAGGTAAGAAAGCAGAGAGGGCTTAGCTATGAAAAATTTAATCTTTACAATTCTATTGGCCGTTTTGATTGTTTGTGCTGCTGACAAACGATTTATTAATACTGGTAAACCCATTATTCAGCAGGTTTCCAAGGAGACCGCCAGCACATCGCCTATCCTAAAAACGACTAAAGTCCATACACAAGCAAAAGTCCTGAAAGCTCCAAAACAAAAAGTGAGTAAAAAGCTTGCAGTCAAGAGCCTTCCACGCCGGAATCCATCTGCCCATTCAGCCAAAGCAGCAAACAGAACAGAACTATTAAATGTACCCTTATATAATCAGATGTCTTCTCCCCGGCTTTATAATGGATGCGAGGTAACGAGTCTTGCAATGGTGCTGAATTACAATGGCTATCATGTGACTAAAAATGAGTTGGCTGAAACCATTCACACAGTACCGCTCTATTATCAAAACGGAGAAAACGGAAATCCCAATGAAGGCTTTGTGGGGAATATGCAGGATGGTCCCGGTTTAGGGGTCTACCATGGCCCTATTCTCAAGCTTGCACAAAAGTATGCCGGCAAAAAGGCAGTGGATTTAACCGGTTCACCTTTCAGTAAGATATTGAAACAAATAGACCAAAACCATCCCGTTTGGATTATTACCACCTCTACCTTTGCACCCGTAAGTAATTTTAGAAGCTGGAAAACACCGGAAGGATTGATTCAAATAAGCTTTAGCATGCACAGTGTTGTGATAACAGGCTATGATCAAAAACACATTTACATAAACAATCCTTATGGGATAAAGAATCAGAGAGTAGATCGTCAAAGCTTCATTAAAGCCTGGGATCAAATGGGAAAGCAAGCCATCACAATTACCAGACATCCTTGATAACATTGGATTAATAATTAATATATTTTCTTGCCATACTCCCTTAAGTTTATAACTATATTGCCATCCGAAGCTCTAAGGCTTCCTTATGTCTGGTATATTCTTTTATCCCTGCTACTGTTTACAACCGAAATCCATATTTAACTGTTGATTCCCTTCAAGAGGTTCTGGATGGCTGTCCAGGTAGTCTGTAAAAAAGAACAAATGATGCCACAGCTCCTTTTTATACTCTACTGAATACAATAGTTGGGTTTTAGCGTGGTAGTCTCGATCTTCAAATCTAACAAAATAATTTTTCAGGCAGCCCCTGCTCTCTGCAAAACTTTTTCTTTGTTCGAAGAAATTTTCCCTTCCCTTCCTTTGTTTAAGGTACCAGTCGTACCTCTTCTTTTGCCAATCCAAGTGTCATTCTAAGCACCTATCCTTTTAGATTAAATATTCCGAAAACAAACCACAAGTTGATTTCCGCTGCAGGCAAGATTAACTGTGCCCTCATTATAACAAGAAAGAACAAATGTTCGCAACTGTTTTTATCAAAGTTTTTTAGTGCCCTGGAAAATGAATGAAAAAAATTAAAGATAGTTCGTAAGATTGGTATTCACACTGGAAATTTTTCAGGATAAAATGAATAAAGATAGAATATATAAAATTTTTTAAAAATAATTAGCGTTTAAGGGAGAGGATATTTCTGTTAACTTTTACAAAGCCTGATATTAAAAATTTTTACCGTACACTTAACATTCAGGGTTTTGCGGTCAGCCCTGACGAAAAGCAGGTGGTATTCAGTACAAATTTAAATGGGAAATACAATCTGTGGGCAATGGATCTGCCAAATCAATTTCCGTATCCTCTATCATTTATTGATCAGGACTGTCATGGTCTCCGTTACTCGAACGATGGAGCATTTATCATTTGCTCTTTTGACGAGGACGGAAACGAAAATTCACAGATTTATGCCCTCCCATCGCAAGGCGGAGAGCTTGTACCTCTCCGCTATGAAGAGGGACAGCGGTTTATGGATCCCATTTTTGCAAAGGATAATAAAACACTCTACTATACTTCCACAAAAAATAACGAAACCTACCTGAATATTTACTCCTATGACATTGAAGAAGAAACAGAAAAAATAGTTCTAAAAGGAGAAGAAGCACCTACATATCTGGTGACGGTCTCTGAAGACCAGGCGAAGCTGGTCTATCTCAAAGTGTTCGCAAACACTTATATCAAGGGGTATCTCTATGAAAACGGCCAGTCCCATTCCCTTACTCCAGATACAGATGAACAATTTACTGTATTGGACGCTGTTTTCGCCAATGATGAATTGTATTTTGTCACTACGTTTAAAGAAGACTTCTCCTACCTGGCTAAATTTGATTTACATACTCACACGTATTCAAAAATTCTTTCTCTGGACAAAGAAGATGTAACATCGGTTCAGTATTCCAAAGCCAACCATTCCATGTATTTGGTTTCTTCTAAAGGTGTGAATGATTATTTCTATCAATATAGCTTGGCAGACAATAAACTCACGAAGGTGGGCATTCCGGTTTCCGTGGTTCAATCTGTCGTTATTGCAAAGAGCGGTTCCCTTTACTTATCTGGAGGAAGAGCCACTGCTCCAAATAACCTTTTTACAAAGCGTGCCGATGAAAAAGAATGGACGAAACTAACCACTTTGGCTGTTCCGGCCGTTAAAGAAGAAGAATTGGTTGAGCCTGAAATCATTACATATCCTTCCTACGATGGATTGGCGATTGAGGCACTTTTTTTCAAGCCGCATAAAGACCAAGACAACGGATATGTCATTCATTGGCCGCACGGAGGCCCTCAGGCTGCCGAAAGAAATCATTTCCGTTCCTTGTTTCAGTTTCTTGTGAATCGAGGCTACAGTATTTTCGCTCCAAATTTCCGTGGATCAACAGGTTATGGATTGCGTTTCATGAAGCTGGTAGAAGGAGACTGGGGTGATGGTCCTCGTCTGGATAATATCGCGGGCCTTGATTATCTATACGCCAACGGGCTTGCCGATAAGAAAAAAACCCTTCTCTTTGGCGGCAGCTATGGAGGCTACATGGCGTTGCTGCTTCATGGCCGTCACTCAGAGTATTACAAGGCGGTAGTTGATTTATTTGGTCCTTCCGATCTTTTTTCCTTTATTGAGTCAGTGCCAAACCATTGGAAACCTATGATGAAACAATGGGTAGGCGATCCAGTAAAGGACAAGGAAAAACTGATTGCTTTCTCTCCGGTTACCTATCTCGAAGGCATGACAAAGCCGATGCTCATTATCCAGGGAGGCAATGATCCGCGCGTAGTAAGGCAGGAGTCGGATCAGATTGTGGAAGCACTCAAGCAAAAAGGGCGCAATGTCGAATATCTTGTCCTTGATGATGAAGGCCATGGCTTCTCGAAAAAGGACAATGAAATAAAAGTCTACAGCAGGGTTTTGGAATTTTTTAATCAATTTATCAAAGAAGAGGCCCCAGCTGAAACTGTTCCAGCAAAATAACAGTGCTGCCGATTTATCATTTTTTCTCACTAAAAACCCGTCAAATTGGCGGGTTTTTTAAGTTTATAAGTGTACTATTTTATGACGTTTTTCTATATAGCTGGTAAGAATATAAGGTAGTTATCAAGACGACAATTAATAAAATAAGCAAAAAGGATGTCCCTGCTGCTCCTGCTGGCAAAAAGACCGTTAAAACACTCAAGAAGCCTCCTGCCATAAATATTTTCCCTCCAAAGCGGTGCGTTTTTTTCCAGTTTTCCGGGTCATTTAAAGTCCATGGTATGCGTATTCCCATAAAGTAGTTAGGTTTTATTTGCGGCAAATAGTTCCCAATGACGATAAACAATGCACCCACTATCAAGCCGGTAATGCTGCCCATTTTAATGTTATGGCCGAGTGCAGATAAAATGATCAGTATATTAATGGTTAAAAACAAAAGTAACATGGCCATGTTAATAATGAAGTAGCCCCGGGAAAATTTTAAATAATTCTCCTTTTTGGGATCAATCTTCGGTATAACGACTAACAATAGGTATGGCAGGCACATGATTCCGAGTGAAGTAAGCATGGCGCTAAACTTTGTGGCATATCCATTTACTTTTCCATTTAAGTCCCAATGGACAGGCATTTGATCCGGCAGCTTAGAATAAACAGACAACCACAAAATAACAGCTGCTGCAATAAAAATAATGGGAAGAAGATGCTTTTTCATTTTAATCCTCCTGATCCTTTTTATCCTGTACATTCGCAAACCGGAACGCCCAGCTGATAATATCCTGAAATACTGTCGTATTTAATGAATATACGACAAACTGGCCTTTTTTCTCGTCATGTACAAGATCGGCATTCTTTAAAACTTTTAGATGCTGAGAAATGCTTGGTTTTGTCATATTAAAATGCTCTGAAATTTCCCCTGCTGATAAATCCTTTTCCTTTAACAGATCGAGAATTTTTCTTCGGGTGGGATCTGATAATGCTTTGAAGGTATCATTCATAAAACCATCCCTCATTCATTTTAGTATTTAGTTAATTAACTAAATACTAAATCTTTCACATGACTTTGTAAAGCCTAATTTTTCATATATTTTGCTATTTTGAGGATATCAATCTTGGCAGCTCCATACATTTATATAGCAAAGTACTTTTCGTGAGCTTTACTGTTATTTGTACTGGATGTAAGTTGTACGCTTGCTTTCAGTCAAATTTCTTAAAGAATGAACGAAAAATTGCCAGAATGATCTGCTTCGTATTCCTTCGTTTGACTTTTGATTTGGTTGGGAAAACTATTACAAAGGAACTGATTCATTGTACGGCTCTTTTTAAGCTTCGTTCCTTATAATAGGGGATTTTTCCGGTTACAGCCTTGTTGAGCAATGATTTTTATCGGAACAGAGTTAAGGAAAGCCTGCAAACGCACAATGTAAGAATAAACATTGCGTTTAAACGCAAGGGATACAAAACAGCCCTTAGTAAAGGAGGCGTATTGTATGGCAGAAGAAACCATTTTTCTCAGTGGTGCTTCATCCGTCCAGCCAATTCAGCAAATTGAACAGGTTTTAAATCAGCTTGATGGCATTGAAAGAGTATTAGTGGATACTGCAGATGGAGAAGTAAAAGTTGAATTTGATGAAAAAAAAATATCACGGGAGCGCATTTTCATTACCCTGCAGCAGCACAACATTCAATTCTAGCTGAGATCATACTTCAAGTGCATCTCTATACAGAATAATGATCGTCCATACAAATGAAAGAGGGGGCCAGCGAAAAACCGCTGGCCCTCTCTTTCATTTGTATCATTTGTTCTCTTCATTGCGTTAAAGCAAAGAAGGGGTCTGACCCCTTCTTTGCTTTAATGCTGCACTCCACAAAAGGGGTCTGACCCCTTTTGCGGATTTGTCATGCTTTAGATTGAAAGAGGTGCACACTGACAAGCATGAGAAAAGAGATGGCAACCATGCAAATGACCCAAAGCCAAGCAAGCTGCATATTTCCGGCGTCAATCGCAAGGTAAATGGCCGTAGGAGCTGTTTCGGTTTTCCCGGGGATGTTCCCTGCAAACATGAGGGTTGCCCCGAATTCGCCAAGGGCACGGGCAAAGCTTAGAACGGCACCGGAAACCAGGGATTTAGCAGCCAGCGGTACTGAAACAAACAAAAACACCCTGAACTCGTTTGCCCCATCCACACGCGCCGCATTTTCAATATCTCCATCAACCGCTTCAAAGCCTGTTTTAGCCGACTGATACATTAATGGAAAAGCAACAACTGTTGCTGCAATCACAGCTGCCCACCATGTAAAAATAACCGGCTGCTTGAATACCCATTCGACAGCCTGTCCTACAGGGCTATTTTTGCCAAAGACAACAACCAGTAAAAAGCCGACAACTGTGGGAGGCAAAACCAACGGAAGAAGAAAAATAGTGTCTAGCGCTGCCTTCCCTTTAAAACGGACCACCGCCATCCACCTAGCAACAAGGATGCCAAGCACAAACACGATCATTCCTGCTGAAACAGAAATTTCTAGGGACAGAAGGACAGGTGACCAAAAATCCTCCATGATGGCTATTGTACTTCCTTAAATCCGTATTTCTCTAAAATTTTCATCGCTTCGCCGGATTGCAGGTATTGATAAAATTCCTTTGCTTGCTTTAAATGTGAGCTGTTCTTGATAACACCTGCAGGATAAATAATGGGATCATGGCTGCTATCAGGAGCAGTCGCGGCAATTTCAACCTTTTTTGACGTTAATGCATCTGTTTTATACACGATTCCGGCATCCACATTGCCTGTTTCTACATATGTAAGAACCTGGCGTACATCTTTTCCGTATACAATTTTCCCTTGAAGCTGCTTCCAGACATGATCATGCGTCAGCACTTCCTTACCGTATTGGCCTGCCGGAACGGACTCTGGCGTGCCAAGAGCAATTTTTCCGGCTTTCGCTAAATCATTAAAAGAGTGAATATTTGTTGAACCCTTCGGAACGACCAGTACTAAGTCATTTCCTACGATTGCTTTTCCTTCCCCCTTTTTAATGAGCCCTTGCTTCACTAAAAGGTCAAATTTATCCTGTGCGGCAGAAAAAAAGATATCCGCAGGAGCTCCCTGAGAAATTTGCTGCTGCAACGCACCTGATGCGCCAAAATTAAAAGTCAGTTTTGCATCAGGATATTTTTTTTCAAAGGATGGCTTCATGTCAGTCAGCGCATTTTGAAGACTGGCTGCAGCCGAAACCGTCACGTCTGCTTTTTTACTTGAGCTTTGTGCCGAAGACGTTCCGGTTTTACCTTTTGAACTACACCCAGATAACGCAAGAACCATGAGTATTGCTGAAATAAAAACAATATGTAATTTCTTCATCTTTCAACTCCCTTTCTAGCTAATTATAATTAAATATAACTAATTATAACTAGATATAACCAATTGAAAAAGCAATAAGCATGAGCTTTTTCTTTTTTCACACTGATAGGATAAAATAGTAAACGGAGGGATGCACGATGCAGAAAGAGCTTTCCTATACAATAGAAGAAATTGCACAGCTATTAAAGGTATCAAAATTAACCATATATGATTTAGTAAAAAAAGGGGAACTTCCCGTTTTTCGAGTAGGAAGGCAGATAAGAGTTGGAGCAGATGACCTTGACCAGTATATCCAGCTTCAAAAAACCGCTCCATCTCAGAAAATAAAAGCACCGGCACATGTTGAGACAACCGTCCCCGAATTCCCATCAGAATCCATCATCATCAGCGGACAGGATATTGTACTGGATTTACTGGGGAAGCATATAGAGGAGATTTCGGGATTAAAAACCCTCCGCTCTTATGCGGGAAGCCTGAACAGCCTTCTCTCCATGTACCAGGGGAAAGGCGATATTGTAAGTCTGCATCTATATGACGGCGACACAGGCGAATACAATCTTCCTTATGTAAAAAAAATATTGGGCAGCTTTCCTTACATAGTGATTAATTTGCTGTCAAGAAAGGCCGGCTTCTACGTTCAAAAGGGAAATCCAAAGCAGCTAACAGACTGGAAAGACCTTAAACAAAAACAGATCACCCTTGTCAATCGAGAGATTGGTTCCGGTGCGCGTATCCTTCTGGACGAAAAACTGAGAATCCACCAAATACCCGCCAAAAGTATCCATGGCTATAGCAGAATCGAATCCAGCCATATCAGTGTGGCGTCAGCCGTAGCAACCGGTACTGCCGACGTAGGAGTAGGAATTGAAAAAGCCGCAAAGATGGTCGAGGTGGATTTCATTCCCCTTACAATAGAACGCTATGATCTGGTCATTTTAAAGACTCCAGAAAACGCACGTTTAATCCAGGCTGTGAAAGAGTCATTAGCATCAGCTGCCCTGCAGTCTGAAATCCATTCTCTTGGGGACTATGATGTTTCACAAATGGGAAAAGTACTTTATGAAACCCTTTAACGAAGAAAAGCGCAAGCGCCTTGCTCATCGGCGTACGAATTTCAGAGTCTTCGACTGAGATAAAGGAAACACAGCGAGGCCCTTCACGAGCTGATGTTGACTTATCGCAGGGAGTAGACGGAGAAATTCGCTAGCCGATAGGCGCTGGAGCTAGACAATGAAAAGCGCAAGGCATGTTGAGAGGATACGTGGGAATCCTCCGAGAAAAAGAGAGTTAATGAGAACCCCCACGCAGTACCTTGCGACGAGTGCTCTCCGACCGCCTACAAAAAACGAGTGCCTGAAGTGAAAATCAGCCAGCAGGAAATACAGGGCACTGCCTTTACCTCTGTATAAGCCCATTATGAAACTGATCCCAAAGGTAATTGAAGCGGAAGGCACGAGACTCCTGCGGGATCAGCGTGTCAGGGAAGACCCCGCAGGAGCTTGCGACGAGGAGGCTTCCCGTACGCCCCCGCGGAAAGCGAGTGCCTGCAGCAGAAATCAACCTGCTGGATTTACACGGCACTGCCGTTGTCTCTGTTAATGCCCATTATAAAACTGGTCACTTTGTTGATTGAAGCGGAAGGCGCGAGGCTCCTGCGGGATCAGCGTGTCAGGGAAGGCCCCGCAGGAGCTTGCGACGAGGAGGCTTCCCGTACACCCCCGCGGAAAGCGAGTGCCTGCAGCAGAAATCAACCTGCTGGATTGACAGACAAAATCAACAAAGCCAAAATAAGTCTACACCACCCATACCATTACAGCAAACTGCTAATACTCTAATGAGACAAGATGAATTCCTTCTTATCTTCCAATCAATAGGCAAAAAGACATAATCAGCTATTATTTTGTATTACCGCTTCCGCAATATGCCAGAGATGGCTAAACCCTTGTCTACCCAAAATATTCTTATTAATTTTCTTAAAACGTTATAGCCACAGCCATTTAAAAATGGTTTAATAACGTTATACAGAAAGTAACAAAGCTTGCAGTCTCCCTTTGTGATGAGTACTGCCGCTGCCTAAGACAGATTGGGGAAATTTTACTAGAAGAATATTAAAAAGGAAATGAACTTTTTTTCATCATTCATGTCCTTTTATATATAGGAGGAACCCCTGTTGAAAAGGATCCTCCAATCTGTACGGATAAAGAAAAAATTTTTTAGAAAGACGGAGATGATTCAGTGAAAAAAGAGCAAAGGCACTACAACATCTTCCAGAAATTCCAGCGCCGGTTAAAACTGAATTTCCTAAAGCTCTTTCGCTCCCCTGGCGGAGCAAAAAAGGTTTCTCTTGGATTCGCAATCGGGTTCGGTCTTGAGATGTTCGTCATTCCAACCGCATCGCTCATCTACATCCTTTTCTATCCCATCGTAAGGATAGCACGCGGTTCACTGCCCGCCGCCATTATTGGCAATGTAGTAGGAAAACTGACTTTCCTGCCCGTAATTCTGCTCCCATTTGCCAAGAAAATTGGCTCCTTTATCTTTAAAAGCAAGAAAGATCATTCCTCCCTGCATCATCATTCTATTACGGATTTATTACACGGAGATTTTGCGGTCGTCATCGATTTGCTTCATGGAGGGCTCCATATTTTAATTGGAATGGCCATATTCGGCGTCATTCTTGGAGTGATTTCTTACTACGTAGTGGGTTATTTCTATAATAAAGAAAAGCAAAGGCGGATTGCAAAGGTGTCAAATGCAAGAAGCCGGCGTGTAATGGACTAAAAAAAATTCAGCAGCTACCTAATCATTAGGATTCAGCACTGAATTTTTTTTATTTATATACGCCTGCATTTACTTTTCAAACAGGCATGATTCACTTAATGGATGATGCTGATATACGCTTAAATCAATCATTCGCTCATTCATAAATTTTATGCCTTCTGCTTCCAGCTCCATTTTTTGTATCATCAGCGGCTCATCCTCCCGAAAAGCAATTTCCCCCTTTGTATTAAGAACTCTGTGCCAAGGCAGAGCGTGGGCCCTGCTCATGGAATGAAGTATTCTGACAACTTGCCTTGCTCCCCGCGGACTTCCAGCAATACGGGCTACTTGTCCATATGTCATAACCTTGCCTGAGGGAATTTGTTTAATCACTTCAATCGCTCTCTCTGTAAATCTTTCCATAGAAAAGTTCCTCCCTTCGTTTCATCTCTCATTTTTTTCTTCAGCGTCTGTATTCCTCCACCCTCTCTGCCATCCCAATCTTTAATAGCCCATTTCAATATTTCACGAGATACGCTCAATCACACTCTTTGATAGCAGTCATATTGGAGCAAATAATTGCTTTTATTCAGTCTTTTTAATAGTATACTTTCTAAAAAACTCTTAGCCAAAATTATAACATTTTTTTAAAAATCCTTTGACATACCGACTGACGGCACTGAACCTATTATAGGTTTGGTGACTTTCTTTTATGGACTTTATTAATTTATAAGCTCATTTTACAGAAAAAAACCTCCCCAATCAGCTGGGAAGGCTTTACTAGTTTACATACTTGTATTCAGCGGTTTCTTTATATTTCTGTTTGCAAGACTGCTGGCTAAATAGATAGCAAACAGAAGCAGGAGCAGAATGCTGGAAAATCCGAATGTGGCATTGTAGCCGACCAGCCCTGCTACATTGCCGAGCGAAGCCGATCCAATGGCCATGCCCAGGTCCATAAAGCTTAATGACATGGCATTTGCAGTTCCCTTTTTATCAGGCGAAACCCTTTTGACAGCCCATGCCTGGAAGGTAGGCTGCATAACGCCATATGCCACACCATAAAAGATACCGGAGACGGCCAGCATTGAAAAGCTATGGGTACCCGCAAGAAACATAAGGCCAATGACTCCAAAAATGCTTCCGGGATAAATGAGATAGCGGTGGCCCAGGCGGTCAAAAATTTTCCCGGAGAAGGGACGAGTCAGGACCATCATTGCTGCAATAATAAGGAAGAACAAGGACACTTTTCCGCCAAAGTGATTTTCTGTTCCCAAGCCATCGAGAAAGTTTACGATGCCTGAGAAGGTAATGTAGAACAAGCACACTAAAATACAAGGAAGAAATGCCTTTTTATCAAACGCATAATCCACTAATGACTGGTTATTTCTCACAGGACGGGCCGTGGGAGCATTCTTTTTATTTTTAATGAACAGGCTTCCAATGACTGTGAGCACCACAATGACTAGTGACATGGCAATCAGGTTGTTGAAGGAATAGGAATGAACCATAAACAGTGCAACCATGGGGCCGAATGTCGTCCCAAGGCTCGTAGCCATTCCAAAATAACCGATTCCCTCTCCTGTCCGTTCACTTGGAATTAAATTGGTCGCAAGAGTCGCCAAAAGAGTCGTACTGATTCCAAAGCAAATCCCCTGGAGTATGCGCAAAAGAATTAAATAAGAGTAAGCTTCCTGGCCGAAGCTAAGAATGATGGTGACAAGCAAGAAAAGAACAGTGAGAATAAGAGTGGTTTTCATATTGAGCTTATGCATTAAAATTCCGATAAAGGGGCGGGTGATAATTCCCGCAAGCATAAAGGAGGTGGTCATCAATCCGCCTTTTGATGGATCATGCGTTAATCCGCTGACAAAAACGGGAAAGCCGCCCATCAATGCCTGCAGGCCAAGAAAAAATAAAAAGGTAATGAGTATGATAAGTACATACTGCCAAGTCCACAATTTTGTTGGTTCCTGTTGTTCCAAAATACAATCCTTCTTTCTAATAATTGGTTTATAGCGGCTGTTTTCACAAGACATTTATAACGTATACATGCCGAAATACATGCTTAGATTGCATTACGACTCAAAGCGAGGTTTACTCATAAAAGTCGCTAGTGAAAAGGGCGAGTAAAAGAAAAAACGCCTGTAAGGCATTTTAAAGAGAGGTCTTTACTGCAGATTTTGCAGGGGATTTTTAAAGAAGATCTCTTGCAGGGCTCACATTCTCGCCCAAATATCGATTCACACTTTGTTCGTGTAATGCTACTCCTGCAGCTCCTTAATGTTTTGCTGAATTTGCAGCAGGACTTCCATAAAGTTATCTAGCTGCTCTTTGGATAAATGGTTTAAGATTTTTTCATATAGGCCTTCAATATCCGGTATTACTTTCTCAACCAGCCTTCGTCCTTCATCAGTAATTTGAATACAAAAAGAACGTCGGTCTTCTGGATTGGGAAGCCTTACAATGAAATGATTCTGTTCAAGCAAATCCAATATCTTGGTGAGTGTAGCCTGGTCTTTATCTGTCCTTTGTGACAATTCCTTTTGATTGATGCCGCTGACGAATGACAGCTGTTTTAATACTGTCCATTGTTCAGCTGTAACATTGTAGGCTTTGAGTGATTTACTGACAAGTGCCTTGATTTTTTTGCTGGTGGTCGATGCGGTAAAACCTATATCATCCTTTAACATACATGATTCAGCTCCTTACCTTTCTTATTATACGCTTAAATATTATATGCGTAAATATAATTTGTATACAAACTATTTGAGGCAGTTTAGCAATTGCATGAAGCTCATTGAGCGTGCTCTTATCTTCCTGCTGGTTGGTTTACGCTGCAGCTTTCCGCTGAGCGGCCGGAAGCCTTCTCGTTCTAGCTCCTGTGGGGGGCTTCCTATGCCAGCTTTTCCAGCAGGAGTCTCGCACCTTCCTCTCCAATCAACCTTTGAGTTAAATCAAATTGGGAATTGTACATAGATAGAGACTGCGTTCTGTTTATCCTGCTGGGTTGATTTCCGCTGCAATCAACAAAGAGATCAGTTTAAAAATGGGCTTTAACAGAGACATTGGCAGTGTCGTGTATTTCCTGCAGGTTGATTTCCGCTGCTGGCACTCGCTTTCCGCGGGGCGGTAGTGGAGCCTCCTCGTCGCAAGCTCCTGCGGGGTCTCCCCTAACCGCTGATCCCGCAGGAGTCTCGTGCCTTTCGCTCCAATCAACTTTGGATTCAGTTCTACTCCAGGCTTTAATTGAGATAGGGGGGAGTGCTCCAGTCATCCTGCTGGTTGATTCTCTTCCAAGCATTCGCTTCCTCTTCCATCAAACAATTAGAATCCATACTAAGCCTTAACAGAGCTAATAAAAAAACTCCGTCCCATCTAGGAGCCGGAATTTTTTAAAGCTACTTCATCACTTCCATTTCATTAAACGGCCAAAATCGGACTTCTACCTTTCCTATTACTGCGTTCTTTGAAATAAAACCAAAGTAGCGGCTGTCCTTGCTGTTTGTCCGGTTATCCCCGAGGACAAACAACGAATTAGGCGGTACTTTTGACTTTCCGGTTAAATCCTTCAGTGTAAAATCCTCTGTTAAATTTACACCCGTCTTACGGTTCGGATTCAGATAGGATTCTTTGTAGCTTCTTCCATTTACATACAGCACATCATTTTTCATGGAAATGGTATCACCCGGAAGCCCGATTACCCGTTTGACATAATTGGCATTTTCATCAGGAGCTTTAAAGGTTATTTCATCAAACCGGTGAATGCTTCCAACCTTGCTTACGATCAGGCGGTTGCCATCCTGGAGATTAGGCATCATCGATTCACCGTGCACAATGGTGGGAACGAACAAGAAGGATCGGCAAATATAAAGAAGGACCAGCGCAACCACTATACTTTTAAACCAGGAAAACATTTCTCTTGTAAAACTGTTCATTATTTAACCTCCCTTAAATATGCATATAGATTTCCCGTCATACTCACCGCTCAATATAAAGGAAGATTACCAAATCGTATCAAAGCTTGTCCGCATAAAGTGAAAATGCTTTTTTGAAAAAAGCTCATTTGAGGCTTCATACTCCTTTTGTTCCCTCAGCGAAAGAGCTTCTTCTATGATTTTTTCCTTATTTTCTTCTGTCATATGCCCAGTTCCTCCTCCTGCTGTCTCCTTACTCTTATATATTCTGAGTCAAACAACATTTTCCTCTATAACCTTCCGTTGAAAAAAAGGATTTATCTGGATTATGTGATGACAGCTTACTCAAATAAAGTCCATTGAACGGCACATACGCCCGCCAGCCTTTTATCCATTTATAACGGACACCCTCTTTTATACTGCACCGGCATACGAAAGAAGGATTTCACTGATGTTATCCTTTTGCCCGTTCCTGTCTCAGATATTCCTCCAGCACCATGCGATGGCTTCCTATCATCCGTTCCGGAAACTCCTCGGGCTTGAAGAAACGAAAAGTAAGTGTTTCCGCTTTATCGCGATTCTCCAGCGTTCCGGTATATTGTTTTGAATAGTAAGCTGCGGTAACAACATAAAATTCATCTCCATTTGCCGCTTTTGTAAAGTGTTCAGGTCCCGAAAAAACGTGAATTAACTGCAAATCCTCGACGATCAGTCCTGTTTCCTCCAATACCTCTCTTCTCGCGGTGTCTTCTGTCGATTCGCCCAGCTCCATTAAGCCTCCCGGCAGCCCCCACTTCCCCCGTGGAAAAGTTCTTTCCTGAAGTAAAACGCGGTCCTGCTCATCTACAATCACTACGACAGATCCTACCAGTATGACAGGGCGGTGTCCGATCAATTTTCTTAAATCTTCTATATATCCCATTTCATTCATCCTTCCATATCTTATCTGCAGTACGCCCAATGTAAAAAATCATAGGGTGTCTGCCTTTCATGTCATCTTTCCTGCACAGGTTAGCTGATCCTGCCTGTTGACTGCCGCTTCAGACACTCGTTCTCCGCAATCAGCGATTGCAATCGAGGCGTACATCCTTAGCGAGTTAAACTATGTTTTCCATCCTGCTTTATGTACCTTATCATTATTTCCTTACCGTCTACGAAGGATTAGCTCCTCCAAATTGTTCAATATGGGCAGTACGTAATGGGCTTTTTTACAAATTTTGCTTCTCTAATGTATATTCCTCCCTTATTTCGAAAAAATAACATTAATATTGGAGGTGTCCCGATGAATGAGAAAAATGAGCCCTTGAATGCTGCTGAGCTTGCGAATATGTGGACGCAATATATGAATGATACGATGGCATATTGCTTTTTAGCGCATCTTTTAAAGCACTGTAAAGATGCGGAGGTAAAAAAGATACTAGAATATGCAAGAAGCATCTCTAAGTTTCATATAGAAAGCATAACCAGAATTCTGTCAGATGAAAAGTACCCTATCCCCCGAGGATTTTCAAAAGAAGATGTCTATATGGACGCCCCTCCCCTTTTTCCAGATAATTTAATATTGATCTATCTTCAGGTCATGTCTTTTCATGGGCTGAGTGGTTATGCTCTTGCTGCAGGAACGTCCATCCGCTCCGACCAAAGGGAGCATTTTGCAAAATGCCTGAAAGAAA
The DNA here is from genome assembly GCF_001636425.1 of Heyndrickxia acidicola. Taxonomy (NCBI): domain Bacteria; kingdom Bacillati; phylum Bacillota; class Bacilli; order Caryophanales; family Bacillaceae; genus Heyndrickxia; species Heyndrickxia acidicola. Next base: position 3,889,171 of record NZ_KV440953.1, on the reverse strand, counting down.
CAACAGATTTGCATGACAGGGTTGTAGGAGTCCTGCAGGAGAAAGGGATTATCAGCCGGCCTCCCCATATCCCTCCATCCCAAACAGTCGATTTCATAAAAGACGAAAGCTATGGAACGGGCTGGTTTGGCAAGAAAAGACCGTTAAATTCACTGGAAATATCTGGACTTTTCTATAACATGGAGAAAACGGTGTTAAAGGTTATGCTTGATGTAGGCTTTGGCCAGGTAGCCCATTCAAAGGAAGTGCGGGAGTATTTTATGAAGGGTGCGAAGCTATGCGAAAAACAACTGGAAATCATGTCTTCGATCCTAAGCAAGGATTTTCTTTCTGCACCGAAATATTGGCAGTCTGAAGTAACCAATTCTATTGTTGCTCCATTTTCCGATAAGCTGATGCTTTACCATGTGATTTCTTTAGTTTCTGTAGCTGTTGCCTATTATAGTGCTGCATTATCCGTTGGGCAAAGACGAGATTTAACCCTCGCCTATACCCGAATGATTGCAGATATCGGTCTTTTTGCTGAGGATGGTGTCCAGCTTATGATTAAAAACGGCTGGCTTGAAGAGCCGCCATCTGTCCAGGACAGGGAGGCACTTTCTAAAAGGGATTAAATGCAATAAGGTTGTTCGCATTGAAAACTTCAAAAAAATCATATTAAAAAGGATACCCTAAAAAAATTGCTGATCTTTCAGGGTATCCTTTTATTATTTCTTCAAATGAAATGGCACTGTGGTGACAATAACATTTCTTTTATAAAGCAAATAGGCTCTAATCAGAAAGCTTGATTGGTTGTGCAAAATATCATGCCATCTCTTTTTTGGAATAAACTGCGGAATGATAACCGTTACACAATAAGAGGATTCAGATGCCTTGTATTCAATGGTATCAATGAATTTAGTTAAAGGCTGAATAACGGAACGATAATGGGAATGCAGTGTCACAAGACGGACATCCGGCTGCCAAACCTTCCATTGTTCCTCAAACTTTTTCTCCTGCTCTCGATCAAAGGCAACATAGACTGCAATGATAACATCAGGATCCATGGACTTTGCATAGTTGATTGAATTTTGAACCACCTGTGTAATTCCTGCTACCGGAACGATGATAACATTTCCTTTTATCTGGAGAGCCTCGGCTTTTTCTTTAGGCTGAATCCTCAGTTGATCTCCCACACGGTCATAATGCCGTTTAATTCTGAGAAAGAGGACCACGATTAATGGAAGGAAAATCAGAACCGGCCACACCTGTGTAAATTTTGTAATAAAGAAAATCATGAGAACCGTAAAGCTGATCAAGGCTCCCACAAAGTTTGTAATTAGTTTTCCCATCCAGCCTTTTGGTTTTTCCCTCACCCATTTCACAAGCATGCCTGACTGCGACAAGGTAAAAGGAAGAAATACACCAACGGCATAGAGAGGAATAAGCGCCTCTGTCTTTCCTCCAAACGCAATAATTAACAGAACAGAAGCAATCCCAAGAGTAATAATTCCGTTTGAATACCCTAAACGGTCGCCGCGCATGGTAAACATTCTGGCAATATATTTATCCTTAGCAAGGTTAAAGGCAAGCTGCGGGAACGCTGAGAAGCCCGTGTTCGCTGCCAGTACCAGAATTAAGGCTGTTGTTCCCTGGATAAAGTAATACATGTAATTACGCCCAAAAGTATGATCGGCAATTTGCGAAACAACTGTTTCCTGTGAATTTGGGGCAATTCCATAATAATAAGCCATAAAGACCGTTCCGGAGAAAAGTACTGCAAGAATTCCTCCCATTAACAAAAGGGTTTTTGCAGCATTCTTTGGTGCAGGATTCTTGAAATTCGGAATCGCATTCGAAATGGCTTCTACTCCGGTCAAAGCCGAACATCCAGATGCGAAGGCTTTTAATAGCAAAAAGGTCGTAATTCCTGGAACCGGCGTCCCGATTGCAGCATGTGAAGAGGCAGGCACATCCCCGTGCATGATCCGGATTAAACCAACTACTATTAAAATAAGCAGTGCCAGCACGAACAAATAAACGGGATACGCCAAAATAGACGCAGATTCGGTAATACCCCTTAAGTTTAAGAGTGTAATAAAAATAACAAGAACGACAGCGATCGGTACATTATAAGGGTGCAAAAACGGAAAAGCGGATGTGATGGCATCGGTACCCGATGATACACTAACGGCAACTGTCAGTATGTAATCGACCAGCAGAGATCCTCCCGCTAAAAGGCCGGGCTTCTCTCCCAGGTTTTCCTTGGAAACGACATAGGCGCCCCCGCCATGCGGATAGGCAAAAATAATTTGCCTGTACGATAAAATCAGGGCTGTTAACAAAATTAATACCCCTACAGCAATGGGGATGGAATACCAGAAGGCCACCGCACTAATGGTCATGAGCACAATCAATATCTGCTCAGGACCGTATGCCACTGATGATAGTGCATCAGAAGAAAGGATGGCAAGTGCTTTAAAAATTCCAAGCTTTTGCTCTCCTAATTCTGTCGATTTCAGCGGTCTTCCAATTAAAAATCGTTTTAATGAAGTAAACATGCTATACCCCCGACTGGTGATATTTTTCTTTTATACTTCCCGTTTTAACGAGGAATAAATCTGTTCTTAAAAATAATGCATCTTGAGGATCCATGCTGGCCTGACCAAGAGGATGGAAACAACTCGTCCGGAAATCCAGGGTAAATGAGTCCCCTAAGAAGCTTTCGTATAGAACCAAGTCATCAAGCAGGATGAACAGAGCATAGATATCAAAACACGTTCATGCAGCAATGTATTCAAATCAATATCCTAATAATGGTTAGGATAATGCCGATAGCAAATCCGCAGACTGCACCATTTATACGGATCCATTGAAGATCCTTCCCTACATTGTTTTCAATTAAATAGATAAGCGTTTCGTTATCCAGCTTATCAATGTTTTCTTTTACCAAAATACCAATTTTAGAATGGTTTCGATCGATAAAAGCAGCGATTTGATCCTGAGTCCAGTTTTCGATACGGTTTGTTCTCGCTTCATCCTCCCTCCATTGAAGCAGGGATTTTTCAAGAAAAGGACCGGCGTACACATCAAAGAAATCCGGACCCTCGATAAACGTGAGGATTTTTTGGCGAAGCTGTTCCAACCCTTTATCAACGATCCCTTTTATCGGATATCCCTGTACCAGGCGGTCTTGCCATGCCTCCAGCTCCTTTTTAATTCCTTCCTGTTCCTTCAATTTATCCAGCTGAAGACGCAAAGGGCGGATTAAGACTTCTTGTTTTCTTTCATCATCCTGTTTCATATCATGAATGGATTGTAAAAGATAATTTTGAATAATATGTCCAATCTTTTCTTCGTTTACAATTTTAGTGAATGAACTAATGGCAAAACGGACAAAGCCGTCTCCATCTATCCGGTCCATCATCTGGATGGCTGTTCTTCCAAGCTTTAAAGCTGATTCTTCTTTGGAAAGCCAGTTTCCAGCTTGCCCCAATGCATAATCAATCGCCTTTTCATCGTATCCTCGGGAAACAATTTGATTAATCGCGGAATCGAATAAGGATGAGGGATCCAGCTTTTTAGCATAACCTCTGATTTCATTTTCAATAACAGGGGACACCTTTTCGAGATCAATCTGGCGGATGGTTTTGGCCGCAAAACTTTGAAGAATGCTTTTCACCATTCCCGAATGAAGCTCACGTTCCAGCAAGTCAAATACCTTGTCCACAATCCGGATCGATCTTAGCTTTATCACGATACTTTCTTTTGTCAGCCAATTATTCTCCAGTGTTGAGATTAATCCATTTGTCATCTTATCACGGTTCTTTGGCAAAAGAGCCGTATGCGGAATGGGCAGTCCAAGCGGATGTCGAAATAAAGCGGTCACCGCAAACCAATCTGCGAGCCCGCCCACAAGCCCTGCCTCAAATCCCCCCTGCAGGAGCTTGCCCCACAAAGTGCCTTGGACAGGAATGGTTAGCAGAAAGCCCGCTGCCATAATAAGCAAAAAGAACAGCGCGATATTTTTGGTGTTCTTTCTTTTTACTTGTTTATCCATGGTATTACTCCAATCTTTCTCTTAATAGTTACTCCTCCCAGGCTTCCGATTTCGCTGTCAGACAGCCGGGCAGAAGACTGTTTAGCAGTATGCTTTCGCATAAACCGCTATTTTCCGCACCTTTTCGTCCAATGCTTCAGGAGCTTGCATCCTGAACTATTTTTTGGGCACAAATAACAACAAAGCTTGCGAAAAGATGCCTGTAGTATTTACCTACCTTTTCTTTATTCATTTTAAACGAAACCAATGCCGTTGTTAATGTTTTACTTGACGAATGGGACAAAATTCAGCCAAATATTATTAGAAGCACACGAAAAGCGCAAGCGCCTTGCTCATTCCCCCAAAAAAATAGGATGACTCAAAAGGCCGGACTATGCGGCTAAATGGAGTCACCCTTTTCTTACTTATTTGTTGAAGTGAACAGACAGGTCAAACAGCAGCACGCTTATCTGAGTAGTACCCAATATTCGTTTTAAATTCAATTAAGGTTGGTTGGAGCGGATACGCGAGAGTCCTGCGGATAAGCATGTAAGGGAGACCCCGCAGGAGCTTGCAGCTTGCAACGAGGAGACTCCCGGTTGCCTGCGGAAAGAGAGTGCCTGCAGTGGAAATCAACCTGCAGGAATGAACAGGGCACTTCCCATGTCTCTCTTAAATCCTATTCTTAATCTAAACTCAATGTTGATTGAAACGAAAGGCACGAGACTCCTGCGGGATCAGCCTCTTTTTATTCCAATCAGTCCTATACATTAAGCATCTTCATGTAGAATGCCTGAATGCCCTCAGGCGGAAGAGGCTGGCTGAAATAATAGCCCTGCCCCATTTCACAGCCGTGCTCAGCCAAAAATTTAAACTGATCTTCCTCTTCAATTCCCTCTGCTATTACAGAAAAACCAAGGCTGTGCCCCATGGCAATAATCGCTTTTACAATTGAACCCTGAGTAGGATGGGCGATAATATCCTCCACAAAAGACTTATCAATTTTGAGATGATGAATGGGCAAATGTTTGAGATAGCTTAAGGAGGAATAGCCCTTGCCAAAATCATCTATGGAAAGCTCAACCCCAATGGCCTTCAGTTCATGTAAAATAACCATTGATTGGTCGATATTTTGCATAATACTCTCCGTGATTTCAATCTCTAAATAGCTAGGGCTTACGCCTGTATCAGTCAGGACCTGCTTGAGATACTGGATAAAATCTTCCTCTTCTATTTGGCGGACGGATACATTTACAGCTATTTTAACGGGACCTATTCCTGCCTTTAGCCATTCTATGTGCTGACGGCAGGCCTCCTTTATGACCCATTTCCCTAATGGAAGAATCAATCCCGTTTCCTCAGCGAGTGGGATAAATTCACAGGGTGGAATGATTCCAAGCTCCGGGTCATTCCAGCGAAGCAATGCTTCTACCCCTCTCATCCTTCCGTTTTCCAAATCTAGTTGAGGCTGATAGTGAAGCAATAGCTGCTCTTTTGCAAGTGCTCTGCGCAAGGCCGTTTCCAACTGAATTTTTCTAAAAGCCACCCCGTCCAGCATTGGCGTATAAAACTGAAATCGGTTGCCCCCAAGATCCTTTGCTAAATACATGGCTGTATCCGCATGTTTAATGAGCGACTCCTGGTCTTCACCATCCGCAGGATACAGGCTTATTCCTATGCTGGTTGTTACAAAAAACTCTTCTTCTCCCAGCACAATGGGCTGTGAAAAAGCCTGAATGATGCGATTAGCCATGTCAGAAGCCTGCTCTTTCCCAGCCTTCTCAAGCAGAATGACAAATTCATCGCCGCCCTGCCTGGATACAAAACCAGTTTGTCCAACCGTCGATTGCAATAATGCCGTTGTTTTCTTTAACAGCAAATCGCCAACCGTATGGCCTCTCGTATCATTGATAAGCTTAAAGCGGTCGAGATCCAAAAACATCACGGAGAGCTCCTGATGGTTATTTTTCTCAAGAAGGCTGTTCAGCTGTTTACGAAACATATTGCGGTTTGGCAAGCCGGTTAAAGAATCATAAAATGCAAGATGCTGAATCTTTTTCTCAGATTTTTTTCTTTCCGTAATATCCCTGCCTACTATCTGACGGGCTTTTCTTCCTTCATAAAAAATAGGCATCGTCGAAATCTCAATACACATTTTTTCGCCATCCAGCCGCTGTATGCTTACTTCAATCAGCCTGCTGCCCGGATTTTCCTTAATACTTTCATTTACTAAATCTGTCAAGCTGTTCAAAGACTCCTCTGTAATAAAGTCAAGTGCATACCTTCCAATGACATCGTCCGGGTGGGCAGCTGCAATCAGGCGGCTCCCTTCACCATTTATATACACAATTTTCCCATGTGACACTACAGCAATTAAATCAGGAGACATTTCTACAAGAGTCCGGTAGCGATCTTCACTTTCCTTCCGATTCGTTATATCAAACAAAACACTCGTAAATTCTACAAAGCTGCCATTCTCATCAAGTGTCGGAATGCCTCTGTCCTGAATCCAGCGCACTTCCCCATCAGGCCGTATAATGCGGTAGATACTTGTAGCCGGTTTTCCCTCTTGAAAAAAGGTTTCCCGATTTCTGACACGATGCAAATCAGAAGGATGGATGACCTTTTTCCATAAATCATGATCCTGATAAAAGGCCTCCAAAGAATGTCCATATAGCTTTTCAATTCCGGGCGTAATCAATAGTGTATTAGACTTCATATCGTGAAACCAGATAGCAACATCAAGGGTTTCAAAGATATGCTTCAATTTACCATCACTCGCTTTTAACGCTTTGGATGATTTTTTCATTTCCTGAAGAAGCAGAATGAAGGATAATAGAAACCCTGCCGTGCCGATCAATCGTGTGACTCGAAAAAAAATTTTGTGCCCGGAAAAAATGAAATGTCCAATCTCTCCCGAAAGTTCCACAATCACAAAGAGCAAGGCGGTAATGAATAATTTCTTGCGTGTTGTTTGGCTCTGTCCCGTTAGCATTTTCATCATTCTTCTCCCCAAAGTTCATTTAACATTCATTTTTATAAAAGCCCGCTTATCTTATTAGCTGCTGCTTTTTTCAGGTTTCAATATGTCAGTCTTATCCTTGAACTTATATTAGAAAGGCTTTTCGCTGCTTACTACTTGAACTATAGCAACAGCTTGTAGGATGGAGCCTGAAAGAATATAGTATATTCCTATAATATGGTATAATTGGCAATATGGAAATAAGGGAAAATTAAGGAAATTTTACTAGTTCACTCAGTTAAAGATGAAAAAGGATTGAGCAGCGGAGCCTTATGCTCATATTTATTTTCGAACAAGCCCTGCTAGCCAAAATAAATATGTACAATCTTATATGAAAACACTTCCCAAAAATATGCAATTTAGACGAATGCAGCCTTTATTATTTATGGGAAGATGGTATGATGTTTTCAAGAGAAAAAGTTGTATCTTTTTAAACAGAGGTGACGTGCAGAATGCTTACAGTCGTAAGGCTTTATAAAATGTTATTAGGAATTGTTGAATTATTTTTCGCCATCCCCTTTATAGGGGGTGCAGTCATTATTGCCCATGCATGGGCTCCGCTTGGTGTTTTGATTATGCTCCACTTTGTTGGGCTTGTCCTGTCTTTTGCAGTGGGAAAATCAAAATCGGGACATGTGTTTGGCATCATCGGAAATATCCTGGCCATTATTCCTGTAGTAGGAATGATTCTGCATTTGTTGGTTGGTGCAGTCAACCTTTACCAGGGTGCCAGGAACACTTGAAAAGGAAGGGTGCAGAACTCTTCCTTTTCTAGCTGCCTTCCTGCATTCCCTCACATCTTTCATTACAGCGAATCCAGCGATCTCCCTAAATTCCCACCTATTTCCCCTCAGTCTCGATGCCACTCATGTTAAACAGTCTATTTTGCCGTCGCAAATTGTTGTTTCGTATCTCTTTTGTATAAGTTTTGTATAATGTATTTTAAAATTCTAAATATTAGGCCATAATATAAATATACCTACCTATTAATCAGAGAAGGGAGAACAAGCATGAATATAGAAGAGGTCTCTTTTTTTCTGTACGAGCTTAATCGTCTTATGCTTGATTATCAAAAATGTTCTGATAAAAAAATAAGAAGAGAGATTCTTGAAGATATTCATCTGTTAAAGCACGCACTTCATTATTACTGCTGAAACTATTATTTCCCATCCCCCTCCCTATCTACCAGAAACAAATAATAAAGTTCTTATGCCGGACAAGTCTTTCTCCGCCGCTTGCCGCCCATCTCCAATTATCTGGCCTTTGTCTTTCGATAGTATCTATCATGCCTAAAAAACAGGTTTGCCGTTTTCAGGAAACGTGTATCCTATGGATAAAGAAAATGAAAGGGGAAATCTGTATGAATAAAGTAATTATTGCTGGAGCAGGTCCAACAGGGCTTATGCTCGCTAATCAGCTGGCTTCTTGCGGAATCCGTGTGCGTATTATCGAGAAAAAAACCGAAAGGTCTGTCCATTCCAAAGCTCTTGCCGTCCACGCCCGTACCCTGGAAACACTTGATATCCTCGGTATCGCTGAACGGTTTGTGAAAAACGGGATAAGAGTGGATCAAATGAATATCTTTCCGAATGGGCACGAAAAAATTTCTGTTCATCTTAATACATTAAAAGACAAAACACCATTTCCCTTTGTACTGGTCCTGCCGCAGGGGGAAACAGAAAGAATTCTTGAAGAAGCACTGAATGAACAAACTATTTTTGTAGAAAGAGAGACAGAAATTCTTGCCTGCCAGGAAGAAAACGATGGCGTTCTAGTAAAGCTGAAAAACAGGCAGGGAACGGATACTGTGAAGGCAAGCTATCTGATTGGCTGCGATGGCGCACACAGCACAGTACGAAAAACGCTCAATCTGGATTTTGCCGGAGGCGGTGAGAATGTTCATGCCATGATCGCAGACCTTCCTAGAGAGCTCCATCCTGCAGCAGACGGAAGCCTTTATATCTCAAGCGATGGTGTCTGTTTGCTTCTGCCTGTCGACCACTCTATTATGCGGGTAATTGCGATTGATAAACATCGCCAAAATTTTGATCAAAAACCGATTACACTTCAGGATGTCCAGTCGGCACTCGACCGAATTTCTACACGAACAATTCCCCTTAAAAACCCTGTCTGGCTCACGCATTTTTCCCTGTCACACCGTCAGGTACAGAGCTATGTGCATAGCCATATTATCCTGGCGGGAGATGCAGCCCATATTCATAATCCCATAGGCGGACAAGGAATGAATACGGGTATTCAGGATGCAGCGAACCTGGGCTGGAAGCTGGCCGCCGTCTTAAACGGCGACGCCTCTCCTTCCCTTTTGGATACCTACCAGGATGAACGCCGTCCCATAGCCAGATCCATCATTAAACAAACCAATTTTTTGATCCATGCCTTGATGATCCAAAAGCCTCTGATCATCAAGCTGAGGGAAGCTGTTATGAAAAGGATCCTTCCCCATCGTTTCATTCAGAAAAAAGGAGCAGAAAAAATTAGTGAGATCCATCTCCATTACCGCGATTCATCTGTTTGTAAAAGCCTATACAACAAGGAGCTCCCCCGCAAAGCTCTTCAGGCCGGCGACCGGATGCCAGACGCCAAGCTAAAAGGAATGAATGGCGATGTCCATATATATGAAGTGCTCGCTCCCAGCCATTTTACCGTGCTGATATCCGTTCCAGCAGACAGACTCGATTACGCTCGTAAACTGGCTGCAGGCCTCCCTAGCCTAGCCGCCGTCTTTTTCATTTCAGAGGACGGTTCCCCTTTTCAGACGGATCAATTAGTCGATTCCCTTAAGCAGTTTCAAAAAGGGACCGGTGCTCTCTCTGAAAGTGTGATCGGAATTCGTCCTGACGGGTATATTGCTTTCCATCACCATACGTTGGATGCTGGGAAAATAGAGAGTCTCCTTTCCGTGTGGTTGGGGTAGCTGCTCTTCTAAACACTACCGGGCACTTATCTCTATTAAAATTTTAATCTTATAAAGGATTCTGGTAAGAACATGCAGAATGAATCCTTTAGGAAAGGCTTTTTTCGTAAGCTTTGCTGCTATGTAAAATAAATTCAGACAAACGTTCAAGCATACAACGAACCGCTTAATACGCATAAACAGCAATCGCTGCGAAAACAACCCGAGAAAATGAATTCGTTCACGTAGGAGGCAGTAAATGCTAAATCATCAATTAGACGAGATTCGGAGGCTTCAGCTGGAATGCGAACAATACGATGGTATCCAGCTAAAATTAAATTGGGAGATGCTAAAAACCAGAAACAGCAAGGAGACAAACGACTTTTTCCATTATGAAAAGGGTGAGCTGACCGGATACTTAGCCTTATATGGCTTTGGCAGCAAAATAGAAATATGCGGCATGGTAAAGCCTGACAACAGGAGGAAAGGGATTTTTTCTAATCTTTTTCAGGAAGCGCTAAAAGAAATCACGGACAGAAGGTGCAAGGAAGTTCTATTAAATGCGCCCGCCGCCTCTCCATCTGCAAAAGGCTTTCTACAAACAACGGCAAGCAGCTTTTCGATTACTGAGTATCAAATGAAGTGGAACGGAACAGAGCCCATGGAGCTGGACCACTCTGTCTCTCTTATTCCGGCTGATCCTTCTGATAAAGACCTGGAGATAGAGCTGGATGTACAAGGGTTTGGCCTTGCACGCGAAGATGCAGAGGATCATTACCAGCGCGTTACGCGGGATGAAGCGAATCAGTTCTATATTATTTTATCCAACACCCATAAAGTGGGGAAAATGAGGGTTTCGCACGATGACGGCGAGGCATGGATCTATGGATTTGCCATTCTTCCTGAATTCCAGGCGAAGGGCATTGGCAGAAATGCCTTGAAATGGATCATAAAACAGGAACACAGCAAGGGCTACCCAATTTTCTTGGAGGTAGAAGCCCAAAATTCCAACGCTCTAAAGCTGTATGAGTCCTGTGGGTTCAGAAGCTTTCATGCGCAGGATTACTACCAATTGGATATTCAGGCTGCACTGTCACACGAAAAGCGGATGCGCCTTGCTCATCGGCGTACGGATTCCGTAGTCTTTGACTGAGATAAAGGAAACACAGCGAGGCCGTTCACGAGCTGATGTTGACTTATCATAGGGAAAAGACGGAGAAATCCGCTAGCCGATAGGTGCTGGAGCTGGACACGAAAAGCGGAAGCGCCATTATGTTATATAAAATGTATAATTTATGATAATCTAAAGGAACATCCCGCAGTTCACGGTCTGCGGGATGTTTAATTTAAGGACTGATTTTTGGTTATGGAACTCATATTGGTGGTTATGACATGAGAGAAGTCTATTAAAAAATCTCTTTTGTAAAAACATAACTGACCTGCTCATAGTCCATTTTATCTTTATAAAAACGATGGGCATCTTTTCTTTGCAGCCCGCTGGATAAGGAAACCCTGTTTACACCAATTCCCTTCGCCCACTCGTGAACATAAGAAAGGAGTGCTTTTCCATAACCCTTTGAACGTTGCGATTCGTCAGTGATAAGATCGCAAACCCATACAAAACGTCCATTATACAGTGTAACCATTGGCTGAAACCCGACTACTGCCTTAATTGAATGATCCACCTCTAGAGCCGCCAGCTGATATTGCTCCTTTTCTCTGCACTCCCGGACTAAGGCTACGTACTGCTCCTCATCCAAATGTGTGCGCAGCTGACCCATAACGGCAAACGCCTCGCGCCACTCCTCTTCTGTTTCTAAAATACGAATGACTTCTGATTGTGTTTGTGATTGATTCATACTTACAAATCCCCCCTTGTTTGGTATGATTATACGAAGAAAACTGATCCTGTTAACAGTCCCAGTTCCAAACATTTTTCTGGTAACAGATAGAAAGGAGACTTGAAGGATGGACTTCACGCCTCATTTAAATCCTGCTGCAAAAGAACCCTTGTATGTCCAGCTTTACCACTTTTTCAAAGAAGAAATTCGAAGCGGGAGAATTTCCGCTGGTGAAAAGCTTCCTTCGAAACGAAAGCTTGCTCTTCACCTAAATATAAGTCTGAATACGGTGAACGCTGCCTATGAACAGCTCATCATGGAAGGATATTTACACACAAGGCCGAAAAGCGGTGTGTATGCAAGTCTCCGCCAGCAGGACCTTCATACGGAACACCTGCATCCTCTCACTGCTGAACCACCGCCTGTCTCGGAAACAGAAGACATTCGTTTTGATTTCAGCCATGGGAAAATTGATCTCGGCTCCTTTCCGTATTCCATTTGGAGGCGGCTGACCCAGGAGCTTATATATGATGACCAAGCTGAACTATTACATTCGGGTGACGTCCAGGGTGAATCTTTACTTCGAGAGCAAATTGCAAAGTACATCTACCAGTCACGGGGTGTTCAGGCACTTTCCGAGCAAATCGTCATCGGGGCAGGCACACAGTATCTTCTATGGCTGTTAAGCATGATTTTAGGAAAGGGGCAGGTGATGGGTTTTGAAAATCCCGGCTACCATCGTGCTAAAATCACCTTTGAGCACAGCGGACTTTTAACCGTTCCCATTGAGCTTGATGAGCATGGTATCGATGTCCTTCAACTGGAGAAAAGCCCTGCCAATCATGTGTATGTGACACCCTCACACCAATTTCCATATGGTATGATTATGCCCATCTCAAGGCGGCTGGAGCTTCTGCAATGGGCGCAGCGGAATAACGGTTATATCATTGAGGATGATTACGATGGAGAATTTAGGTACAAGGGCAAACCGATCCCTTCCTTGCAGGGTTTGGATACGCTCCATCGCGTCATTTATTTGGGCACCTTCTCAAAGTCCTTAATCCCATCCATCCGTTTAAACTTTATGGTGCTGCCGCCTGAGCTTCTAGAAATCTATCAAAAAGAATTCACCATTTATAAGCAAACGGTATCCAGGCTTCACCAGCAAACCCTCTATCTTTTTATGAAAAAAGGACATTGGGAAACACATTTAAACAGAATGCGTACACTTTATCGAAAAAAACAGCAAAAACTTTTAACATCAGTCCAGTTTTTTATGGGCCAAAATGTCAAAATTATCGGCGAGCAATCCGGGCTCCATATTTTACTGCGCGTAAATACAGCAATGCCCGAAGAGGTACTTGTTCTGAAAGCAATGGAAGCCGGTGTCAAGGTCTATCCTTCTTCCGTTTATAAGGAGGGGCTCAAAACAGATTGTCCGGAAATTTTGCTCGGATTTGGGGGATTAACAGAGCAAGAAATCAAAAAAGGAATTGAAATGCTTGCCTCTGCATGGTTTGGAGTGTCATAAGACTGCAAAACCTCTCTTTTTATTTATTTTTATAAATTTTTTTACTGCTTTTTTCGAGTTAAAACATGCTTTTTACTGCCTAAAAAAACAAGATATTGTCGCTTGCTAAGTACATTCTCCATATATATAGAATTTCCGGCATTTCCCCGGCAATATTTGTAGATATTTGTTTTGTTTCAATTACATTTAATGGCGGTATTATATGAGTAATACAATAAATGGTAAGCATAATCTTCAACTCTATCAACCAGAACAGCATCCAGACAATTGGAAAAAAATTATCCTGAAAAGGAAAAAATGATAGAGAGGAGCAATAAAGATGAAAATAAAAGTGGGAAGCTGGAGGGCACTAACACAGCAGGACAAGCTCTTTATTTTAAAAGCAATCAGCTTAAATTCAAAACTAAAGAAAAGTGCCTAGCCCCGGATGGTATGGAAGATGTCGCGGAGCCGTCACTGGACCATTATAAAAAAACACGGCTTTCATCAAACCCTATATTCTGGTTAAAAGGAAAACAAACCCCCTTTTAGTTAAATTGTTTTCCTTTTTGCTTTGTCTTTTATGCCTAGGCTCAAGCTGGACGAAGGAGCGCTTCTAAAAAAACGGGATACACATATATTTTTCAAGATACATATAATGCTCTTAAGATGATATTTTTACGAGGGAATGATTAAAATGCCCGCTTTTATTGGAGCCGTACAAATCTTAAATGTCAGTGGGACAGCTGGTGTAACATTCGGTGATGCAGCCTTCATTTCTCCAAAAACCTCCTCAAAAACCTCAAATGGTGCAGGCGGAGGAAATGGAGGAGCTTTCGTTAACTCAAATAATGCCATAAGCACTAATAATGTAGTGGACACAAGTGTTGCAGAACAGCCTATCGTCGGCAATAACTAAAAGGCCCTCTCCTGGAGATGGGTTTTTTATTTTCACTGAGTTGCAGATACGAGGGGTGAAACGTTTTGATGCTGCCTGCTGCGGCGGGCGGGGATTGTTTTGAGCTCTCTTTCACTCGGTACGAGAATGCGGGAACGGGCAAGAATTTGTGCCTCTCTGAGGGGAGGTTACAAGAGAAACCGTTTGAAGAATATCTTCCCTGACTAATTTCTGAGTCATGGCTGAATGCCGCCATCATCATGAAGGACCCTTCTCTTGATCGTTCTCTCTCTTTAGGCCTTCATCACCCTTATGAAGGACTTTTCTCTTGGCGATCCTCCCATAGAAATAGATTGGAAGCCTCCAGAAAAGCGTCGGTAGCCTATTGGCAGGGTTAATCGGGTAAAAAGTGAAGTTAATCGGGTAAAAATGTTCACTAATCGGGCGAAAACTCGAATTTTTCGGGTAAAACAGGTATTTGTACCCACTATCCATTAACTTCACCCCACTAAAGGGGTCAGACCCCTTCTACGCGTTACCACTACACAGCACAAAAAGGGTCAGACCCCTTTCACACGTTACTCCATTAAAGCGCAAACAAACCACAAAAAAGAAGCCTGCTCCACACAGGCTTCTCCTCCCTCGGTCTTACACCCACCACATATCTCCAGGGACATCGTTGATTAAGACAGATTGTAGATTTTTCGCAGCACGCTGGAATCCTTCCTCAATTGACATTAACGGATCCTCGTGCTCGATGCTCACAACGTAATCATAGCCATACGTACGGAGCGCACTCATCATATCTGACCACTCCTGCAGGCTGTGCCCGCAGCCAACGGAACGGAACGTCCAGGCACGCGTTTGTACGTTATTATAAGATTGCATATCCAGTAATCCGTACATGTTCACATTTTCTTGGTCAATGTACGTATCCTTGGCATGGAAATGGTGGATAGCACCCGCTTTGCCGAGGATTTTGATTGCTCCAACAGGATCAATTCCCTGCCACCACAAATGGCTCGGATCCAAATTGGCTCCGATCGCCTCACACGTCGCTTCCCGAAGCTTCAGCAGAGTATACGGTGTATGTACTAAAAAGCCTCCATGCAGCTCAAGCCCAACTTTCACACGATGATCCTGCGCAAATTGGCCCGCTTCCTTCCAATAAGGAATCAACTTTTCCTCCCACTGCCACTTGAATACATCGCCGTACTCATTTGGCCATGGCGCAACTGGCCAGTTTGGATACTTAGCTCCTTCATGGTCACCCGCTGTACCAGAGAAGCAATTCACAACCGGCACTCCAAGCAACTCTGCCAGAAGCACTGTCTTTTTAAACGTTTCTCGGCACTCCTTCGCAAAAGCCTCATCCGGTGAAATCGGATTACCGTGGCAGCTGAACGCACTGATCGTTAATCCTCTGCTCTCTACTTCGTGCAGATAAGCATCACGCTTATCCTTGCTTTCCAAAAGCTCATCCAGAGGGCAATGGGCACCGCCAGGGTAGCCGCCAGTTCCGATTTCAACAGCTGTTAACCCGGAAGCTTTTACATAGTCCAGCATTTCAGTAAAGGATTTATCTGCGAATAGTACCGTGAATACACCTAATTTCATAAAAATTACTCCTCCCCGTCCTGATAATTATCTATTTTTTTCAATGTATTGCTTTCATAAATTTGCTCAATGATTTGGGATACCGTCATGGCCTCTTCAGGCTTCACAATTTGATTTGCACGGTTCAAGCACACATCAACAAAATGCTTTGCCTGAATATCTCCAGGGTCTTCCTCTCCCGGAATCCAGGTTGCCTCGCTGTTAAACAGCAGCCCGTGCTTTGCATAATTCAGGGAAAATGGGAAGACGTTCAGACCGCCTTTATCTCCGGAAATACTGACAATCTCCCTGTCTCCTTCAATGTTAGCAGACCAGGATACCTCTAGTAGCATCGACACGCCATTATCAAATTTCACATACCCCGTGACATGATCATCCACCTCAAAGGTTTCATGATTGAAAACGCCCCATTGGTTTACCTGACCTGCCTGCTTGCTCAATGTATTATACGTGGTGCCATTCACCTCTACAGGCTTTGGACTTCCAATCAGCCAAGTTGCCAGGTCAATTAAATGGCAGCCATAATCAATCAAACTCCCGCCGCCCTGCAAAGCCTTGTTGGTGAATACTCCCCAGCCTGGAACCTTTCTTCGGCGGAGCGCCTGAACCCGAACAACAAGCGGCTGCCCGATTTCTCCAGCGTCAATCATCGTTTTTGCAGCCTGCGATTCCTTCATATAGCGATAATGGAAACCAATATTCAGTACCTTGCTCGCTCTCTTTGAAGCCTCGATCATTTGGCTGCATTCTTCCACGGACATGGCCATCGGTTTTTCACAAAATACATGCTTTCCGGCATTTAAAGCGTCTATGGCAATTTCAGCATGAAACTTGTTCGGCGTACAGATGACCACTGCATCAACAGCAGGCAGCAGGTCATGATAATCCCCATATACCTTTGCAATGCCAAATTGATTGGCTGCTTCTTTCGCTCTTTCCTGATTCACATCCGAGACGGCAGTGAGTTCTACCTCATTTGAAAGTTTCGAAAAAGCAGGGAGGTGGCGTCCCACTGCGATTCCTCCCACCCCAATAAAGCCTAATCTCAATTTCTCCATTACGATCTCTCCAAAAATATTATTTTTGAACCTTTACGATTTTACCGGTTTTGCCGGATTCCAAAGCTGCTAAAATGACGTTTAAGGATTGGCTTCCCTCATATCCGCTAATTGCTGGTTCCGTATCCTCTTTAATGCTGTTTATGAACTTTTCAATAACATAAGACTGATTTTGGCCACCATCTTCATTGGATTGAATTTGTCCCAGTGCAAACTTTTCGGCTTCGCTGTTTGTATATTGAATAATAAGGGAGTATTCCGGATCATCCTCCAAACGGACCGTTGCCTTCTCAGCATAAATGACGGTTGAGTTATCCTCTTTTGCTGAGTAGGACCAGCTGGCAGCCAATGTCCCAATGATGCCGCTTTCCATCTTCAAAATACACACCGCGTTGTCATCCACATCTGATTCCTTGGCAAGCGTTTCAACAAAAGCACCTACTTCCGCGACTTCTTCTCCAAGAATATAACGGATCAGGTCTGCTTTATGGACACCAAGGTCACCCATCGCACCGATGAAGGCTTTTTCTTTTTGAAAAAACCAGCTGTCGCGTCCATCCACACTCCAGCCTTCCGGTCCGCCATGGCCAAAGGCTGTACGGAAGCTGTAAATCTTGCCAAGCTTTCCTGATTGGACGAGTTCACGTGCTTTTTCATGTGACTCGACAAAGCGCTGATTGTGGCCGATCATCAGCTTTTTGCCACTCGCCTTCGCTGCCTCGATCATTTTTCTGGCTTCCTCTTCGGACGTTGCCATTGGCTTCTCGCACAGCACATGCTTTCCGGCATTTAACGCCGCAATCGTAATCGGTGCATGCAGGTAGTTCGGCGTACACACGCTGACCGCTTCAATTTCCTCATTCGTTAACAGTTCTTCATAGCTTTGGTAGGCCTTGCCTCCATATTTTTTTGCCTTTTCCTCAGCTCGCTCCAGAATGACATCACAAAACGCGACAATTTCTACATCCGGATTGGCTGCATATTCCTTAATATGACGATGAATGGCAATACTTCCGCAGCCTATTACTCCAACCTTTACTTTTCCCATGGAAAGTCCCCCTTTTTAATGCCGGCCAGCCAGCTTTTTTATAAAGAAGCATCAATTTTTTTCTATGTTGGAAAACTCTTTTGTCCACATTCATTCGTGTGATTCAGCACGCACATTAGCTATGTTTCCTGCAGCAGCATCCCTTTTATTAAGAAATAGTAAGGTGCTCAAGAGGTTTTGCATTTCCATAGACAGGACGCTCACGTTCCACAGGCGCAGCCCATTTCACTGCATTGGCAATCACCTTTTGCACATCCTTGTTGTAGTAGGTAGGGAACGTTTCGTGTCCCGGACGGAAATAAAAGATTTTTCCATTTCCTCGTCGATAGGTCACACCGCTTCGGAAAACCTCTCCTCCTTCAAACCAGCTTGTGAACACGAGCTCATCCGGTACAGGAATATCAAAATGCTCCCCATACATTTCTTCATGCTCCAATTCAAAATACTCTCCGAGACCGCTTGCAATTGGATGGCTTGGATCGATCACCCAGATGCGCTCCTTCTCGCCGGCTTCACGCCATTTTAGATCACAGGAAGTCCCCATAAGCGTTTTAAAGATTTTTGAAAAATGTCCGGAATGGAGGACGATCAATCCCATGCCATTCAATACTCGTTCCTTAACCTTTTGCACCACCTCATCGGAGACCTCATCGTGTGCGACATGGCCCCACCAGATTAGTACATCTGTTGAGTTCAACACTTCATCGCTCAGTCCATATTCCGGCTCATCAAGCGTTGCTGTCCTTACCTGAAAATCATCGGCTAAAAACGATTGAATGGTGCCGTGAATTCCTTCAGGATAAACCTTTCTTACTGCTTCATTTATTTGCTCATGGCGGTTCTCATTCCATACTGTTACGTTGATCATTGTATTTCTCCTTTTCCCTAAATATTCGCAATAAAGTAAACGTTTACTAATCTTATTCTTTCACAGAACCTGATGTTAGTCCAGATACAATTCTTCTCTGGAAGATCAGTACTAATACAACAAGCGGAACCGTTACAATAACGGTAGCAGCTGCAATTTCTCCCCACGGAATCGTGAACTGCCCCTGGAACATGGCAATCCCGACCGGGACCGTTTTATAGTTATCCTGCGTATTGATGGTTAATGCAAACAGGAATTCATTCCATGCTGCAATAAAGGCCAAAATCGCTGTTGTAAAAATTCCCGGGCCTGCAAGAGGAAGAATGACTTTCCAGTATGTCTGCATCGTTGAAGCACCGTCAATTTTGGCAGCTTCCTCAAGATCGAATGGGATTTTTCTAAAGAACGTCACCAGTATCCAGATGGACAGAGGCAAAGTAATGGTTGTGTAAGGAATGATAAGCCCTAAATAAGAATTGGTCAGATTTAGATTTTTTAGAAAAATATACATAGGCGAAATGGTCGCAATTTGCGGGAACATGGTGACCGAGAGCACCAGGCCAAGAATAAAGGTTTTTCCTTTGAAATCAAGGCGGGCAATCGCATAAGCTGCAAAGGATGCCACAAACACCGTGTAAATGGTCGTAATCGAAGCGACCACAAAACTGTTCCATAAATAGTGGCCAAACGGATAATTTTTAAAGACTGAAACATAATTTTCAAAGGTAGGATGCGCTGTAAAAGGTGTAAAAGCCTTGTCTCCAAATAGCTCTGTAGCTGGTTTAATGGAGCTTGCCAGCATCCATAGAAATGGGAACATTACTACAAAGACAAATGCAATGAGTAATGTGTAAAATAGCCAACCTGTTTTCTTTTTCATTTTCTCTCACCTCTTTGCCTGCTATTTTCCTGCGCCGTCACCCAAAAGATCCTTGCCCAGAAACTTGATATAAATCATAGATATGATTGCGATACAGATAAAGACCAGAACCGATAATGCTGAGCCGTTTCCGAAGTCCATCTCGCTGAACATAGTCTTATAAGCATACAGTGAAACGGTTTCCGTGCCGTTCGCTGGACCACCGCCTGTCAACACGTAGATAAGGTCAAATACCCTGAATGCATCCAATGTCCGGAATAATAAAGCGACAAGAAGGCTTGTTTTTAACAAAGGCAGCGTGATGCTGGTAAATTGCTTCCACTTGCCTGCGCCGTCAATGGATGCTGCTTCATACAAGCTTTCAGGAATAGTCTGCAGGCCTGCAAGAAGGAGTAAAGCCATATAAGGAGTTGTTTTCCATACATCCGAGAAAATAACGGAAAACATCGCTCCAGCAGGAGATGTCAATAAATCCGCCATGTTATGGACAATGCCCAATTTCTGAAAAATCAGGGCCACAACACCATTTTGGCCGTCATAAAGGAATTTCCATATATAACCGGATACTGCTGTCGGGATGGCCCACGGAATTAAAATGGTCGCACGGATTAACCCTCTCCCAACGAATGCTTTATTAATGAGCAAAGCAATGCCAAGACCCAGAATGGTTTCAAAAAAGACGGATATAACAGTGAAAATGGCAGTATTTTTCAGTGAACTCCAGAACCTTGGATTGGTTAAATTGTCTATATAATGCTGAATGCCAACAAAGTTTGGCTTGATGACGGTTTGGCTGATTCCAGTCGCCAGCCCTTGCAGCTTAGTCCCCTGGTCCAGCTTCGTAGTTTTATTAATGGCGCCAATTTCCTTTGACACGCTGTCAGCCGTTTTTTGAACGGATAATGCTAAATTCTTGTTCATTTTTACAATGCCGATGCTGTCATCGACAGATTGATAGTTCATCAGCTTGTCATTCACAAGCTTGTAGTTATCCTTGATATCCGGATCGGTTTGAATCTGCTTATCCAGTGCCTCTAAATTAGCCTTGAGTTTGCCCAGCTGATCCGGTGCATGGTTATTGCGGATTTCCTGGTCAATCCCTCCAATCAAGAAAGGATAGCTGTCCAGATACCTTTCAAGATCAAAGCTGTACTTTAAATGCGCTTCCGATTTCGTCGGGCTGTTTAGCTCCAGATCAAATAAACTAAAATAAAAGGATTGGATGACTGGCCAAATCGATACAGCAAGGATCAAAATAAGTGCAGGTGCAATTAGACCGTAAGCCTTCCACTTATCCTTTGATTTTTTCTTATTCGTTTCAACTACTTTCGGCAAATCCAATGTTTGTTTCACCGGCTCGATTTTCATGCTCTCACTTCCCTTATTTGAAAGGATGATTTCATTCAACACTTTTTGTCATTGGCTGTTTTCACATAAAATGTTGCTTTTCGTATAATGTCAAAAATCCATATATTAGAGCCTTCTTCGTGGCATCATTTCGTAATTTTTCAACATTTTTTATGTTAGTAGAAACAAAGTTTATACGAATAATAGCCTTGTCATTAAGCCCTGTTTAAGAAAGAAGCAGAGAGCCGAACCCAGTGATTGGACCGGCCTCTGCCTTTGTTTACAATTATTGATTATTTATGACTTTTGTCATTTGATCCTGCATGTTTTTCGCTGCTTGTTCTACAGTTTCCTTGCCTGCAATGGCTTTGGACACTTCAATTTGAATAATTTCAGATATTTTTTGGTAGTTTGCTGCAACAGGACGAGGTACAGCTGCATTCAAACCGTTTTGGAAGTTTTTATCAGCAAATGTTGGGTTCGCTTTTAGAACATCTGGATCACTATAAAGGCTTGTAATGGTCGGAGCATTTCCGCCGTAGATGGCATCAATTTTTTGTCCTTGCGGTCCAGCCATGAACTTCAAGAATTCCCATGCTTCTTTAGGGTGCTTTGTATACTTGTTGATACCTGCAAGCCATCCGCCTAAAGCTGCTGCAGAGCCTTTAGGACCTGCTGGAAGCGGAGCGATGCCGACTTTGCCGACGATTTTGGATTTCGTTTTATCGTTGGCACTTGCATATTCATATGGCCAGTTGCGAAGGAATGGTGTTTGCCCTTCAATAAAGGCCTGATCTGATTCAGGTTCTGTAAAGTTTGTTACGTTGCTTGGAACAAAGTCAGCTGTTGCAAATTTCACTAATTCTTTTAAACCAGCGATAGCGGCAGGGCTGTCAACAACTACTTGGTTTTTATTGTTCACGAATTGGCCGCCGTATGATGCTACAAACTCAATAGCGTTACACACAAGTCCTTCGTATTGTTTTGCCTGCATCACATAGCCGAATTTTGTACCGCCTTTGCCTTTATCCTGTTCAGCCATTTTGTACAGGTCATCCCACGTTTTTGGAACTTGGTTTTTCGGTACAAGGTCAGTACGGTAGAAAAGAAGGCCTGCATCAATGAACTTTGGAAGCGCCCATTGTTTTCCATTGAACTGTGCTGCCTTTAAGGCACCCTGGTTATACTGGCTCAAATCAAAATTGTCCTGTTGGATGAAACGGTCAAGCGGCAGCACATAATCAGCTTGCGCAAACTCAGCCGGCCAAACAACGTCCATGTCAAAAACGTCTGGAGTATCTGATTTTGCATTTAATGCTGTTACGTATGCATCATGCTGCTGTCCTGAGTCGGATGGCATCTGCTGGAATTTAACCTTGATATTCGGATAAGCTTTTTCAAATGCTTCCACCATTTTGGTTGTACCCGGTGTAGAGTCTTTTCCTCTTGCGTAAATAAGCGTAACGGTTTTATTGCTGCTACCGCTTGAGCTTTTATTCGTATTCGATGCACTTCCGCTCGTCGTGCTCGAATTGGAACATGCAGCTAGGCCTAATGACAGCGTTACAGCTGCAGCCAAAACCTTGGCTTTTTTCAACTTTTTCATCATATATCCCCCTTAATTAGTAGGTTGTTTGGCGGAAGCCCTTTCAATCAATTGTAAAGGCAGCGTCACCAGCTTCGGTTGTTCTAATTCATCATTGAACTCTTTTATGAGCAGCTCCATGGCTGTCTTCCCTATTTCCTGGACGGGCTGCCGAATCGTCGTCAAAGACGGGACGGTAACCTCTGCAACAGGCTGATCGTCAAATCCGATAACCCCTAGATCCTCCGGCACTCTGAATCCAAGGCGCTTAGCCTCTACGATAATGCCTGCAGCCACCTGGTCGCTTCCGGTAAAAACGGCATTAGGCTTATCCTTCATATTGGCAATGTTTCTTGCCACCTGTTTGCCGCTTTGAAAATCCGTTGAGTTCCGAAAAACCCACTCTTCACGGCTGGATAAACCGTATTCTTCAATCGCAAGCCTATAACCTCGCTCTCTTTCCAGAGAAAGGCCGCTTGCATACTCACCCCTGCAGTATGCGATTCGATTGTATCCACTTTCAATTAAGTACCTTGTTCCGAGATACCCTCCGTACACCTGGTCCAAATAGACCTGAGATACATTGGCTGCACGGCAGTGTTCATTGCATAAAATGACTGGACCGTGCTTTGTATACTCTTCGATGTCCTCCCATTGATTTTCAATGGAAGCTAAAATAATGCCATCCACTTGTTTTGATTTCAATAAATTCAGATAATACAATTCCTTTTTCTTTTCATACCTTGTTTGACAAACGAGAAGCTGGAGCCCTGCATCAGTTGCTGCTTGGTCGATCCCTTCAAGCAAATAAGCGAAAAATGGATTGGTAAGAAGCGGCATACAAACCGCAATCGTATCCACCTTCTGGCCCCTTAATTTCTGTGCAGATGAATTGGGAAAGTAGTTCAATTTCTTAACTGCCTCTGCAACACGCTTTTTCTTATCCTCTGAAACGTATGGATGGTTATTTAAAACCCTTGATACAGTTGCCGGTGACAAGCCAGCCATCTTTGCTACATCAGAAATTTTTACTATCTCTCTCCCCCCTGTCTTGTTCACCCCTTCCCCCGAATTCGTAAACATCTATAGTTGAAATCGATTTCATGAAATCGTTTTCATATGTCAATATTATCTGACAATCTCCTAAATTGCAAGACTCTAAAAAAACTTTTTTTAGGCTTTACTCCACTAAAAGGGTCAGACCCCTTCTATGCGTTAAAGCGTAAAAGAGGTCCGACCCCTTTCACACTTTAACGCACGAAAGGTTTTGTTTGTGAGGCTACCCCAAACAAAGTAAAAAAGCCGATTACCACCTGCCGGTCATCAGCTTTCTTCCCACCACTATTAGAATACCTATCAGCGACATTACTGCCACTATATAAATTGGGGGAATCTTTTTCTGGGGTTCAGCCTTTACCGATTCGCTTGCCCTCTTCCAGCGTTCATGCAGTAACCGACTGAATTCCTGAACAGATACCATTGATTTGTACTGCAGCAGTCTGGATGGAACATCAAGCGACTTCACCTGATTGTGTGAGACTAAAAAATAATCCCCAACTTCAGTAATCAACGTATCATTCAGCGTGAGTTTTAACCGGGATAAAGTGGCAGGAAAGGTATTGGAGCTCCCTATTCCTTCTACTATATATGTTTTCTTTTCCGCCGCGAGAGAAATAACATTTTTAGGCTTTCCATCCTGATACACAACAGAAATCCATTGGCTTGGCTTATGAGTAACCAATTTTCCCTTTTTCCCCACAAAACCATACACCGGATACAAACGACTGAAGGAAATTTCTTTGCTTTTTGTAAAATGAAAATCTGCCCTGTCCACGTTGTTAATAAACTCTAAAACAAACGGCTTGAATTGCTCCCTTGCCACTTTCACTGCTCCTGGAGGAACAGATTCATCCGCATTAATCGCTTGAAAGCAATTCCCAAAACAAAACAACAAAGCCAAAATCAACACACTCCACTTCATCCTCTGCCCCTTTCATCATTAGCTTTTAGATGAGTAACACCCGCACCAAGCTTAATATACGTCCTTACATCGAAGTAATGTAAAGCAAAAGCAGCATAAAACCGGCTAAAAATAAGCTTAATAGAATACAAGGAATAGCTGAGATGAAATTATTCTTAAAATCTCTTATTCTTGCAATGAAACCAATCCCCACGACCGACCACCATACAATATCTATAAGAGGTCCCGGCGCTTTTTCAAAAGCTCCTTCCCAGAACAATACAAAAAGAGACACTTGAAGAAAAAGGACGGCAAAAACCGTCCAGTTTGGCTTATTTAAGTGAATTTTATTTTTTCTATATAACAAAAATCCAAGTATGTAGAAAGCAACAAGACAAAATAAATAAAATACAGTACAAAGCAGGGTTAATGCCACTTTGCCTCCCCCTTTTGCATTGCCTGGCCTGGCTCAAAGAGTATAAATGATTGCCAGACTGATTACACAAGGCACAGACATGATAAGAAAATTCCAAACCCATTTAAAGCGTTTCCTGCGCTCAGCGCTATCCTCAAAAGCATCGTTTGCTCTCGCCCGGTCACCATTGACAGCTGATCCTGATAGGAGGATGGCAATGGCGATGAGGACGACAGAACTTATTAGTAAGTAAAAACTGACCTTTTCCATTGAGTGATGAAGTCCTGCAAAAACAAAATTCAACGCAGCAACCATCATCCCTGCTAAAAAGCATATAAATAAACGCATCGAGCTACACTCCTTTAAGAAAAGCGCTAGTGCCTCGTTCATCGGCGTACGGAATCCGCAGTCTCCGACTGAGATAAAGAAAACACAGCGAGGTACGAGCTGATGTTGACTTATCTTAGGGAGGAGACCTAGAAATCTGCTAGCCGATAGGCGCTGGAGCTAGACAGAGACTACATTGGGTAAATACTTTATTTAATAGAAAATGAATTTACAACCACTACAAAAACCCTTTTATTACATTATATTCCATTATCAACAGAGTGTCTACGCTAAAGAAATCACCTGATTTCTTCTATAATATAGGAAGTTTTATATTCCCTCCGGCTCTTCTTCGTTCTGAACAGGGAGAGAAGTGTCCCTTTTTTGCACCACGACATGCAGCATGCTATAAAAGACAGCACAAAGTACGATTCCGACCAGATCAAACGTATACACATCAAGAAAGCTGCCCAGCCTATCCGGTACAATGAGACGATGCCATTCATCCACCCATGCGAAAAGAAAAGCCGCTGTACAGCTTGCGCAAATTCTTAAGACGAAAGGATAGTTTGAAAATCGGATGGACATCATCATAAAGAAGGTTAATATGGCGTATTCCGTTACATGTCCTGCTTTTCTAAGAATAAAATGAGTAAATACAGATGGCTGCTCGGTTGAAACATTTTCATGATCATAGCTAAAGTGAATGGATGGCAATTGGGCTGCAGTTCGACTAATGTATTTTTCCATTGCGGGCTTAATGTCCTGCTGGGAATAGGATGTCCCGGAAGTATGATAGATTATAAACATACATCCAATTGCCAGTAGCAGCCATACCATACATCTTGTCTTCATATACACGGCCGTAACCTCCCCTTCATTAAAAATGTGGTAAAATAAGCTTTCGTTCCTATCAGTATCGACATCAAGCAGAAAGCTATTCACAGCTCGAAGAGAAAGCTGCTTATGAAGCAGAACCTAAACGTGAAGCTTTATCCTTTAGCCCACTAAAGGTAAAGGGGTCAGACCCCTTTAACAGATTAAAGCACTAAATCACTCAGGCTAAAAAACAGAGTTTTAGCTCGGCAGCTGGTCAAATTAAATTCAGTTAAAGGGAAATGTTACAGTAAAAAAGAAAAATGTTGCCCCTACCCAGCACCCTCATAAAAAAAAGCACCTGTCCCATGCGGAAATCGTGCTCATTACTCTGTTTTGCTCAAGTCCACTCCCACCCCTTTATCCCTCCCTTTCTTCGTAACCGCTCATATAAACTATCACCTGTACCTCAAGTCTCCAAAAAAAAGTATAAAAATAAGCTGTGGATAAAAAATAGACGGGATTATTTTGGGCTGTGGGTAACTTAAAAAACCTGGATTTTCAATTGAAAATCCAGGTTTTTTCCACAGGGAGGGCGGGATAATGTGGATGAGAGCCTTAGTGAGCTCTCACTTATATCAATTGAGGTTGTGGATATAGTCTTAAAATGTGGAACATCAGCCTCCAGGTAGCTACCCATCCCCAATGGCCGGTACCCATCATCCTGTAATAAACAAGCAATAAAACGCTCCGCTTTCGACTCATGAACAAGCGCCTCGCTCATCAGCGTAAGGATGCTGTAGTCTTCACCTGCCATAAAAGAAGACCCTACTTTCTAAATCGGTCGATCGAAAACAAAGAAAGATCAAATTCCGTACGGCCGTGAATGGCCAGCTCAGCCAGCACCTCGCCCATCACGCTTCCAAACTTGAAGCCATGCCCTGAAAATCCGCATGCCAGAATGATATTTTCATGCTCAGGATGGTAATCAATAATGAAGTGGTGATCAACGGACTGTGTCATCAAACAGGTTTTCCCTTCCTTCAACCCTCCATTTGCTTCTGGCATATACGTCTTCAGAAAGTCACGAAGCTCCCCTTCATCCTCAGGATAGGCGCCAAAATTTTGCACATGCTGATCCGGATCGATGGGCTGCCCTCCATCCGTTCTCCCCAGCTTCAGCCCTCCGCCATTTAAGGTAGGAAAACCGTAAAACATCTTATCCCT
Source organism: Heyndrickxia acidicola (assembly GCF_001636425.1). NCBI lineage: Bacteria > Bacillati > Bacillota > Bacilli > Caryophanales > Bacillaceae > Heyndrickxia > Heyndrickxia acidicola. The sequence goes on along the minus strand of NZ_KV440953.1, from coordinate 3,861,820 downwards.
ATCCTCTACGTAAAACGATGGGAAGCGAGAAACACCAAACTCGTTTTCAGAGGCATCAAACCAGCCCATCACCTTGCGTACCGGCTGAATAGGGAGCTGCAGCTCGGGCATAAGCTTTGCTGCCCAAGCTCCAGCGGTCACAATCACCTTTTTTGAAAAAAACACTCCGGCTTCTGCTACAATCTTGATGATTCCATCTACCAATGGATCTATCCTCTGGACAGGTGAATGCGTGACAAGACTTGCTCCCTTTTCAAGAGCCTCTTCTTTCCAGGCCTTGAGTGCATTCTCGCTATAAACCAGTCCGGAATCTTTTTCAAAGCATCCAATGTAATCCTTTGGCATCGTCATGCCCGGCCATCTTTTCATCACTTCAGAAGAGCTGAGAATTTCGAGAGGCAGCCCATATTTTTCTGCCGCCATTCTAGTTTCTTTCAGAAAAACGGAATCCCTTGGCCCCAGTCCCAGGACACCAGTTTTCTCCAATATCTTCAATCCGCTCTTCTTTTCGAGTGCTTCCCAAAGCTCCTGTGCCCGCTTGACCAAAGACACATACTGCCTGCCTTCCCCATAGGCATGGCGGATCATCCTTGTTCCCCCGTGATGGCTCCCGTGATGATGCGGCGGATCAAAGGCATCAAGCAGCAGCGTCTTCCTGTTTTGTCCCGCTAAAAAAGCACCTGCTGCCATGCCCATTGTTCCTGCCCCAATAATCGCCGCATCATAGATCATATTCTTCTCCATCTCCATCCCCCTGTTCTCTGATACAACAAATGGCCTGCTACGAGAACAGGCCATTTAATTCTTTGCTATTATTGAACTTGCTTATAGTCGCTTAAATATGAAATTGGTTTTACAACTGGAATCGCTGCACCCTTATATTGCTTTTTGATGAAGTCAGTTACTTGTTTAGAGTGATAAATGTTCACAATTTCCTGGAACGATTTATCGTTCTTTCTGCTTGTTTTCGCAGCGATAATGTTTACATATGCTTTATTGCTTGCATCTTCGTGGAAGATTGGATCCTTAGTCGGATTCAGATTCGCATTGATCGCCATGTCACAGTTGATGATAGAAGCTGTAGCATCATCCAGTCCGCGTGCTGTTTGTGCCGCATCTACTGGAGTGATTTTCAGGTGTTTAGGGTTAGATTGAATGTTGTCCACTCCGCCTGCACCAGTAAATCCTTTTTTCATTGTGATAAGACCTGCTTTTTGCATTAGCAATAAGGCTCTTCCAAGGTTTGTAGAATCATTTGGAATGATGATTTGGTCGCCATCTTTAATTTGGCTTACATTCTTAATCTTTTTAGAATAGATTCCCATCGGCCAGATGGAAGTGGTACCGATAGCAGATAAGTTAAGGTTGTGCTGCTTCTTGAAGTCATCGAAATAGACAACTGTTTGGAATGCATTTAAGTCAATTTGACCGCTGTCTAGAGCAAGATTCGGCTGAACATAGTCATCAAAACGGACGATTTGAACATTGATGCCTTTTTTCGCAGCAAGCTGCTTAACAAGGTTCCAGGTTGGAACTTCGGAAGTAGTTGTTCCCACTTTTACTGTTTGGCTGCCTTTGCCGCCGGATGCACTCCCGCCGCCTTTGGAACCGCAGCCCGCCAGCACAAGAAGCAAGCCGAAAAGAATAATCGCTATTTTCTTCATTCTTGTAATTCCTCCATGTTGGTATTTTATTTAAAAAGTTATCCTAATAAAGGATTCCCTTTTTCACCTTATTTAAAGATGTTCATTTTTAAAAATGCTTTTTAGTTTCTTCTAAGCTTTTTCGCAATCAGGTTTCCGATTGATTGAACAAGCTGGACTATGACAACGAGCGCAATAACCGTGACGACCATAACTCCTGTTTGAAATTGCTGATAGCCATACGTAATTGCAAGATCTCCGATACCGCCGGCTCCAACTGCCCCTGCCATTGCGGTTGCCCCAATTAATCCAATGGTGGCAATGGTAAGTGCCAGTACAATGGAGCTTCTTGCTTCCGGAAGAAGAAAACGCCAGATGATCTGCCATGGAGTGGCACCCATCGCCTGAGCGAGTTCGATTGTCCCTGAATCTACTTCAAGTAATGAATTTTCCACAAGCCGTGCAATATAAAAAAGTGTGTAAAGAACGAGCGGCACAATGGCTGCGGTTGTCCCGATGGTTGTACCTATTATAAGCCGTGTAAACGGTATGATGGCGACAACTAGAATAATAAAGGGAACGGAACGGAAGATATTTATAATGACATTTAAAATGTTAAAAATGAACTTGTTTTGCAGTATCCCGTTTTCTCGTGTGACAACAAGGACGACTCCCAATGGAATTCCCAGAATAACGGAGATGATTAACGTAACAATCACCATATAAAACGTTTGTTCAATGGCCGCTGCAAATGTAGGCCAGAACCAGGACCAATCAAATGGCATCCTCGGACACCTCCTTAATAATCGCATCTTTTTCTTGAATAAAGGCTACGGCACGGTCAATTTCTTCCTTGTCGCCTTTCAGCTCCACCAGCAGATTCCCAAATGGAATGCCCTGAAGCTCTGTCACCATTCCGTGCAGCACATTTACATCAATCGAGAAGCGCTTGGCTGTATCAGAAAGCAGCGGGGTACTTGTAGAAGCACCTTTGAAAATAATCCGGTATACCCCGTGCGGATTGGCCTGACTGCTTTCATCGATTAATTTTTGAACGGAAGGCGGAATGGAATCATTTAAAACCGTCCGAACAAAGCTCTTCGCAATATCGGTTACCGGTTCTGTAAACACCTCAATAACCGGTCCTTGCTCAGCGATCATTCCATTTTCGATGACAGCGACCTTATCGCAGATATCACGGATCACGTTCATTTCGTGCGTAATCATCAAGATGGTGACGCCGAGTTTATCCCTTACCTTTCGCAGCAGCTCGAGAACCGCATTCGTAGTATTCGGGTCCAGTGCGGAGGTTGCTTCATCACAAAGGAGGATATCAGGATCTGTTGCCAGGGCCCGCGCTATGCCCACCCGTTGCTTTTGGCCGCCAGAAAGTTGCGCTGGATAGTGGTCAGCCCGGTCTTCAAGTCCTACAAAAGACAAGAGCTCGTTCACTCTTTTCTCAATTTCTTGTTTTGGCCTTCCTTCCAAAATGAGCGGCATGGCCACATTTTGGAAAATCGTCTTAGATTGCAGCAGGTTATATTGCTGAAAAATCATGCCGATTTTCTTCCGTTGCTGGCGCAGCTCTTTCTGAGATAATGAAAGCATATCTGTGCCATTGATCAGCACTTTGCCGGAAGTAGGGCGTTCTAAAAGGTTAACGCAGCGAATCAGTGTACTTTTTCCTGCACCGCTGAATCCGACAATGCCGAAGATTTCACCCTTTTCCACCATGAAATCAATGCCTTTCAAGGCTTCTACTCTCTTTTCTTTGCCTTTGCCATATGATTTATGGACATCTTCAAATACCAGCATTTTTTCCTCTCCTTTACTCATTTTTCCCGAATATTATGGACGAGCGGATTGCTGCCCTTCTTTTAAGCCGATTCTGTTCTGTCGGCATAATGTTTGATCTTAGTATGGCCATTTTCAAGGAATGGCCATAAAAAAAACCACTTTCCATTCCGAAAGAGGTTTATATGTTCGATCAACCTTATCTTTCAGAATAGAACCATTCTGCAGGAATTAGCACCTTTCATAAAATGATGGTTGCTGGACGTCATCGGGCCTGTCCCTCAGTCTCTCTGGATAAGTTATTAAGTTTTTTATGAGTTAACTTTTAAAATTCTAGTAGATTCATAAGAAAAAGTCAATTACTTTTTACTAAAAATTTTAAAATGACTATTCTCTCTGTGAAAAACAGGAGACAATAGATGTGCTTCTGATCTTTCCTGCTGGTTGCCTTATGCTGCAGGCACTCGCTTCAGTCAACTCTGGGTTCATTTCTATTTGAGATTTAACATAGACAATGACTGCGCTTCTATCCTTCCTGCTGGTTGATTTTGCTCCAGTTACCTGCTTCCATTTACTCTAATTTGGCTTTCACATTGACATTGGGCTTCGACACGATCCTTCCTGCTGGTTGCCTTACGCTGCAGGCACTCGCTTTCCACGGCCGGCCGGAAGCCTCCTCGTAGCATGCTCCTGCGGGGTCTTCCTATGCCTGCTTTTCCCGCAGGAGTCTCGTACCTTTCTCTTCAGTCAACTTTGGGATCAGTTCTAATTTTGGTTTTAACATAGACAAGGAATGCATGCGTTTAAACTCTTCCAGCTGATTGATTTTTGCTGCAAGTGCTTGTTCCCATTAATTTTGGGATCAAGTTTATACATAAACAAAAAGGAAATTGAATCTAAACGTGTTATTTTGTACTTTAGTGCATTTATTATTTTTTATTGCAAATGCAACAAAATTAGATTACATTTAAGGTACACCTTTTTTGTTGTATTTACAATAAAATTATGCCATAAGGAGTTTATTATGAAGGAAATTCTACGTGAAATTGGAATGATTGCGAGGGCATTAGATTCTATCAGCAACATAGAATTTAAAGAATATGACCTTACGAAAGGTCAGTATTTGTACCTTGTGCGAATATGTGAAAATCCAGGAATCATTCAAGATAAAGTAGCTGAGATGATAAAAGTAGACCGAACAACGGCAGCTCGTGCTATAAAAAAACTTGAGATGAATGGTTTTATTGAAAAGAAAGATGATGTACATAACAAAAAAATAAAAAAACTCTTTCCAACAGATAAAGGGAAGATGATATATCCTTTTATAATTAGAGAAAATGAGTATTCCAACATGGTCGCATTAAATGGATTTTCCGAAAGTGAAATAGAAACCATTTTTAAATATCTTCAAAGAGTAAGAAAAAATATAGAAATAGATTGGGAATTTGTCAAAAAGGGAAACAAGAGAAAATATTGAATGATGTAAAGGAGAAGGAATATTAATATGACGATATGTATAAAAAAGTGTATCCTTGAGGATTTACAATTACTTCATGAAATTAGTTATGAAACTTTTAATGATACATTTAAGCATCAGAATTCACCAGAAAATATGGAAGTATATTTGGAAAAGGCATTTAGCTTAACACAATTAGAAAAAGAATTATCCAATACCTATTCGGATTTCTTTTTCATTTATTTTAATACAGAAATAGCTGGATATTTAAAGGTTAACACCAATGAGGCACAATCTGAAAAAATGGGGAATGAATCACTTGAAATCGAAAGAATTTATATAAGGAATAGATATCAAAAACAAGGGCTCGGTAAATATCTGTTCAATAAAGCTCTGGAAATAGCAAAAGAGCGTAAAAAAATGAAAATCTGGCTGGGTGTATGGGAAAAAAATGAAAATGCAATCGCCTTTTATCATAAAATGGGGTTTGTCCAAACAGGAGCTCACTCTTTTTATATGGGTGATGAAAAACAAACAGATTATATAATGACCAAAATACTCAGATAACTTTGTTTGAGAGGGGAATTATAGTGTATATTCCAAAATACTTTAGGGTCACAGATGCTGAAGAAATTAGGGATTTTGTTCAAAAAAACTCTTTTGGCACAATTGTCACAACAGAACAGGGGAAACCCATTGCCACTCATTTGCCATTGCAGCTTATGAAAGAAGGAGATCAATACAAACTCACGGGGCATATGGCCCTCGGCAATCCTCAATGGAAAACATTCGATACCAGTAAGGATGTATTAGTGATGTTCCAAGGACCAAACGCTTATATCTCTTCTTCCTGGTATGAAAAGGAAAATGTCCCGACGTGGAATTATCAAGCTGTCCATATGTATGGAAAAGCAAGTATAGTAGAAAAAAATGAACTAATAGAAGACTTAACGGCAATGCTAGAAAAATATGAGCAAAAACGTGAGAATTCAGTTTTATGGGATAAACTATCACCTGAACTCTTAGAAAATCAGCTAAAAGGTATAATTGGTTTTAAGATAAAAGTAGACGAAATCCAGGCTGCATATAAATTAAGCCAGAATCGAAATGAGATTTATTATACTAACATCATTGATCAATTACAAAGAGAAGGAAATGTAAATTCAAATCAAGTTGCTGAACTGATGAAAAAGAGAGTAAATAATCACATTTAAGCCACTTACATTCGACTCTCACATACATCAAATGAAATCCGGAACAGAACTGTCATATGGGTAACTTTTCTCCAGATCATGAAACGGGCGTACAAAAAAAGATAGAAAGAGCATAATGTATCTTGTTCTTCTATCCTTTTTAAATTATCCCTTATAATGTCCTTTTACTCAAGATTCCCAAAGATCCTCTTGGTAACAATGATGTCAAAACTTCAATAAAATCTGTTACTTGAGCGCTGCAGGCACTCGCTTTCCGCGGGCGGCCGGAAGCATCCCCGTCGCAAGCTCCTGCGGGGTCTTCCTTTGGCCAGCTTTTCCCGCAGGAGTCTCGTGCCCTTCGCTACAATCAACTTTGGGTTCAGTTCTATTTTGAGATATTACAGAGATATTGAATGTGCTCCAATCCTTCCTGCTGGCTGACTTGCTTTCCAGGCATTTCCCCAACCTCCTTTTTTCAAAAATAAAAAGCTTTACCTCGGGGAATACTAAAGAATATTAATTTGTCAGGAGGAGCGAAATGATGAGTGCATCTGAGAGATTGTCCATATTTGCCCTGGGCGGGTTAAATGAAATCGGAAAAAATATGTATGTGGTTCAGTATGCCGATGATATTTTCATCATCGATTGCGGCGGAAAGTTTCCGGATGAATCCTTGCTCGGTATTGATTTAATTATTCCTGATATCACTTATTTAGAAGAAAACAGAAAGAATATCCGAGGAATGATTGTTACCCATGGCCATGAAGACCATATTGGCGGGATTCCCTATTTCTTGAAAAAATTGAATGTACCGATTTATGCAACCAACTTTACCTTGGGCCTGATTGACCTTAAATTGCAGGAGCATAGGCTCAGAAGAGAAACCAAACTGATTCCTATTCATTCAGAGTCAAAACTTGAATTAGGCAGAGTCGGCGTATCCTTTTTCAAAGTCAGCCACAGCATTCCCGATTGTCTCGGCATTGTCTTCCATACGCCTGAAGGGAATGTCGTTCATACCGGTGACTTTAAGTTCGATTTAACCCCGGAAAATAACCAATCTACCGATATTCATAAAATGGCCCAAATCGGTACCGAGGGCGTACTCGCTTTAATATCGGAAAGTACCAATGCAGAGCGCAAAGGACTGACACCATCAGAGCGGACGGTCAGCGGCCATATGGATGAAGCCTTCCATCGGGCAGAGGGGAAAATTTTTGTTTCCACCTTCGCCTCCAATGTCAACCGGGTCCAGCAGGTGGTAGCCTCCTGCATCAAAACCAACCGGAAGCTTGCCCTGCTTGGCCGCAGTATGGTGAATATTGTAGATGTTGCATTGGAGCGAGGTTATGTAGACATTCCGGAGGGGATGCTGATTGATGCAAGTGCTGTCGACAAAATGAATCCTGAGAAGGTTACCATTTTGTGTACAGGCAGCCAGGGTGAACCGATGGCCGCCCTTTCCCGCCTTTCCACCGGGAATTTCCGCGATGTTGCCATTTATCCTGGCGATACCGTCATACTGGCCGCCTCGCCGATTCCGGGAAATGAACGGGATGTATCCAAAATCATTGACAACCTCTTTAAGCTTGGAGCCAACGTCATCTACGGCTCTGGAAGTTCAACAGGCATGCATGTTTCCGGCCACGGCTACCAAGAGGATTTAAAGCTCATGCTTACGTTAATGAAGCCTACCTACTTCATTCCTATCCACGGAGAATACAGAATGCTGCATCATCACCGTTTGCTGGCAGAGTCCGTTGGAGTGGAAAAAGGAAACACGTTTATCATGCGAAATGGAGATGTTGTCGATATTGAGCATTCCACAGCCACCCAGACCAGAAGTGTCCCAGCAGGAGATACCTATGTGGATGGAATGGGCGTCGGGGATGTCGGGGAGATTGTGCTGCGCGACCGGAAACAGCTCTCGGAAGACGGCATGCTGGTAATTGTCATCACCCTGAGCAAAAGAGACCGAAAAATGATTTCAGGACCAGATATTATATCCCGTGGCTTTGTGTATGCAAAAAATTCCGATGATCTCCTCCGGGAAATGAACCAGCTTGTAAGCAAAACGGTGAAAGACCTGCACGGAGAAAGCCGGCAGTGGAACGTCTTGAAGAAGAGTATCAAAAAATCAGTCGGAGAATTTGTCTTCGCACAAACAAAAAGGAAGCCCATGATCCTTCCAATAATCATTGAGATTTGATCGGTATCGCATAATTCTCCTCGCCGATAAAGCGTTAAGAAAAAATCATATACTCCAGTTAAAAGCCCTGCTTAAAACAAGGGCTTTTTCCGTTATTAAGGTATTTTAGCTGAAAAATAAAGGAAGGAAACACATATCGTGCGCGTTCCCCTTTAAACATTACTATTATTGTGTGTCCTAAACACCGTTTATTTGACTTTACTTTATTTAATGCTTTGATGTCAGCTGCCTACATTGACTTCAGTATCAGTCTTCAAAAATCTTATAAGGAAATTGTGAACAAGCTCCCTTTGAGCAATTAATTGTCCTGCCGACAAAACGCGAATATTATACTATTTAAATTGAAATTAGTTTTTACTTATAAATTGGCTATTGATTTCCGCTGCAGGCACTCGCTTTCCGCGGGGCAGACAGGGAGCCTGCTTGTCCCGCAGGAGTCTCGTGCCTTCCGCTCCAATCATCATTGTAAAAACTTAAATTCAACATATATAAGACATTTTTATAGAACATGGAACCCTGACTTCTTGCACTGTTATAAGAGTCAACTTTTAATCTAGTTTCACTCCCTCTCCTTAAAGTGGATTGTTCACAATATACCTCTACAAAAGGGAAAGGCAATGCCTTCATAAGAGCATTGCCAGAGTATAGAGCAACAATTCCCTATCATTAAATTAGAAATCACCTTCAGTTGTGCCTTCTTTTATCACATAATGCCCAGATTTTGTTTATATGTGAAGATCTCATCTACTGCTCGCTGGTACCCTCCTGCCCCTTGGAAGGAATACCCAATATCAACACATGCCCTTTTGAATGACGGATCGCCCAGCACACATTCCGCCGACTTTCTAATCTCTGCCGCGGTTAAGTCATCTTGATTCAGGTGAATGCCCGCACCGATTTCAGCAACACGTCGCGCTACCATAGGCTGGTCGGCGGTTTGTGGAATCACTATTAACGGTACACCGTAATAAAGACCTTCACTTGTACTGTTCATACCTCCGTGTGTGACAAACAATTTGGCGTGTTGCAGTACTTCGAGCTGCGGTACGTAATTTCGGACAATGAAATTCGCTGGAATGTCTCCCAATTCAGTTATCTGTGTTCGTCTCCCCGCTGATAGAATGACTGTATACTTCGTGTTTGCAAACGCCTCAAAACAGAGCTTGTAAAAATCAATTGCTTGATTGAACACCGTACCGAGAGAAATATAAATCAGGTTGTCAGTGTCTATGTTAGAAAAATCAAAATCACTATTTGAGCGCGGAGCGACAGACGGTCCCACAAATTTGTACGATTCGTCAAAGCCTTCTCCAAAAGGTTGGAAGAGTTTCGATGTGTATACTATGGTCAATGGTGCAGGGTTATAGAAAACCTCGTAGCGGGAGCCAACTTGTACATGGTATTTCTCTTGCACGTTTGCGACCAGCTGTTGAAACTCCTGTTGTGCGCGCTCATTCACGTCTGCTGGAAATTGGCGCGCTAGGCTATTCATCCACATATCAAAGCCGAATTGATTCAATGCAAAACCCGTGGACGAGTTGATTGCCGGTAGGTTGAGTATTTGTGAAAGCAAACGACCAGATCCGAACATTGAATCATGAATCATATAATCAAAATGTTCTCCTTTTATTTGCTCCAGGACAGCGGGAATGACGACGTCTGCAGCGCGCAATAATCCACCCGCTATTGCCGCAGGTGAGCGTCCACCCGCAGTGAATTCTTGGAAATATTTAGAGACATCGAACGTAATTACCTTTGCGCCCGTTAACTCGACACGTTCACGCATTTGTTCACCTGTTAAATAAACTACCTCTTCCCCACGCCGGATAAGCTCTTTAACCACACCAATCGTTGGATTTATATGTCCTTCTCCAACACCGTTGATAAATAATGCACGTGCCATAAAGTATCACTCTCTTTCTTATATTTAGTAACCTTAATTTGTTGCATGTTTTCGCTGAGCATAACTCCTTATATTTGCTCAACTCGAATATAAGAATAAACTAGTTTTGTGTCCTTAATGTGACCTAACATATGTAAAAAATAAATTTCACATAAAAATTTAAAATTGGAATTTTTTAAATGAAGGCTGGTTTAAATTTTAATGTTGATAACTGCTCATTTTTTAGCTCATTTTACAGTAAAGAAAGGAACCTTTCAGCTGTGCTGAAAGGCGTGTGATGCGGCTGCTTCACACGAATGAGCTAAAAAACAACAATGTCGTTTTAACATGAAAAATCAATTATGCAGGAGTCCTCGTGGTTTGTAGAATAGCAAATAATTGAAGTTAAAATGCTCATTATTTTACAGGAATATTTAACCTTAATTGCTCAAAAACAATGAATCGGGATAAATCATTGCTTTAACAAATGTACCTGTTTCACAAATCACCACTAAACAATTACCAACATTTTGAATATCAACATAATTTAAGAGTAGGCGCTTGAACATTTACTGGCAATCCCAGTTTTGCTGTCAATCCAAGGAATCGAATCATAATAATAGATAAAAGGAGTAATCGACTATGAGTGGTGCACCCAGCTACCAGTATCGGACATGTCCCACCTAAAGGTATATGATTTCGATCGTTCTATCCGATTCCACACAGAGGTCCTCGGCTTTGATTTGGTGAATCAGCTGGGAAACAATATTACATTCTCGAGCTTTGAGGATATCATCATCACCTGGCATTGAACACCTTGGAAAGTGCTGGCGGTTTACCACCTGCACAAGAGCTTTACGGAGAAAACTAAATAGGACAAGGAAAATGAAAAAGAGCTGGATTGTTCTTTTTTTATTTCCCTTCTTCAACACCAATAACATCATTGCTCTCACATTGTTAATCCGGGAAATTTCCAGATGCACTGCCCACCCGATACGGCGTTGTGACACCTTGATAATCGACCGCCATATCCATTCCGTTATATGCATGACCCAGCATGTGACAGTGAAGCATCCATAATCCAGGATTATTAGCGACGAAAGCGATATCCACTGACTCGTGTGGATTAACCATAACCGTATTCATATAGATTGGACTTCCGCTCATAGGATGACCATTTTGATCGAGAACAATAAAATCATGTCCATGTAAATGCATGGCATGTGGTATATTGGTCGGGTTGTCAAAGTGTATTTTGACTTTGTCACCCAGTTTAACCATTAATGGGGGCAAATTTTCCATTGTTTTCCCATTCATGGTGAATTTCATGGTGAACGCCCCATTATAGAATCCAAGGCTGTTTCCAAGGATTATGTTGTCAACTACATTGAATTGAGTTTGATTCGATAACCCATCTGCCGTGGTGACCGGAATGCCGTAGGTACTATAATCAAAGAATTTCCATTTACGAACCTGAGCGGTGTTGATCTTGATTGAGCAGCTGCCAAACGTTGCGTTTAGCATTTTGTTCTCAGCACTAGAGTCAGGGGTAAACTGACTTGCAGCGCCTGAATCAACATTGATAAGCTTTACCACTCCGGTCTTCGGCATCTGGAATACAATGTCATAGCGCTGGCTAGGAGCAATTGGTAAGGTTTTGTTACTGATATCCGTTGGTTTGTTAATATTATTGGCATCAATCGCAATTACTTTAAACAAAGCGCCAACTAACGTCATGTCATGCTCGTTGTCCCCACTGTTAACAATCCGCAATCGGACAAACTCTCCTGGTTTTGCAGCAAAATGGGCTCCATCCGAAGTATCATTCACAGTAAATACAGTCTTACCCCAATCATGGAGTGTTGCTACATAGTCACGATCGTAATGAACTTCGGGCACCTTAGGATTCACGATGAGGACACCGAATAGTCCGCCATCCGTTTCTTTATAGCTTTCCTGATGTGAGTGGTACCAATATGTGCCTGGCTTGTTGACGACGAATCGATAGGTGAACTTCCCTTTCGGAGGAACGACATTTTGAGTAACACCTGCGACACCGTCATCTGCATTTGGAACATTTACCCCGTGCCAATGGATCGTCACGCCGACAGATGCGTGGTTAATGAGATGCACCTCAAGACAATCTCCCTGATTGATCACCAGTGTTGGTCCTGGAGATGCACCATTGAAGGTATACCCTTGAATCTTCTGCCCGGCACGATGAATCGTTTTATTTTCGGCGACCAATGTGAATTTCTTTATCGGGGCATTTGTACAACTTTGCGTCAAACTAGTGACGGAAGTGGTTTTTACATTATTGCTCATATTCATGTTTCCGCTCATACCCATCCCCATATTCATGGATGATGGAAACTTAGACATTTGCATCATGACAAATACTGTGACACCTATGATCATAATAAGGCATGCGAATCCAATCCCAATTCGCTTTAACCATTTTTTCATAGAAAAAACCTCCTATGGCGATACTCGAGTTGACATTGCGATTTTCATAATATAATAGTTTTGTGTCCTTTATGTGAACTTTCTCGTGTTTTAATAATCAATTTTGACATAAAAGAAGCCCCGACAGCTGAGCTTTCCACACTTTTTTCAAAAATACCTAATTGCACATACGTTAAGTCACATTGAGGACACAAAACTTTTGTATTGTAATTCTAATGACAAATGGAAAAAATGACATATATAAAACAGGAGGATTATGTTCCAAATGAAGACAACCGTTTTAATTGCAGATGACGATGTTAATATACGAAGAGTGACACAATTATATTTGGAGAAAGAAGGATTTCAAACGCTTATCGCCTGCGATGGAAAAGAGGCGCTTGAACTGCTGGAACAAGACAAAATCGACTGTGCGGTTATCGATTTGATGATGCCGAATGTAGATGGATGGGAACTTTGTGAAAAAGTTAAAGCTTATTATGAGATTCCCGTTTTGATGTTAACAGCAAGAGATCAACCGGAAGACACCATTAAGGGATTCAAACTGGGTACTGATGATTACGTCACAAAGCCGTTTCATCCAGTTGAACTTGTCATGCGAGTGAAGTCGCTGTTAAAAAGATACCGGGTTACTTCGGCAGGGAATATTGCTTTTAAAGATATTACTCTTGATAGCAGCAATTATAAAGTGCAAATAAAAGACACGGAATTTACGCTGCCAATTAAACAGTTTGACTTACTTTATACGCTTGCCAGTCAACCAGGGAAAATTTTAACAAGGGATCAATTGATCGAAAGAATTTGGGGACTTGATTATGAGGGCGATGACAGAACGGTTGATACACACATTAAAAAACTGCGCAAACAATTTAAAGATTATGAAGACATTCTGCAAATTGTTACTGTAAGGGGACTTGGTTACAAATTAGAGGTTTTGTCATGATTCGATCTATTTATTTCAAAAATAGCTTGAATTATTTTCTTGTTATAAAGGTTTCAGTGATTGTTTCTTTTATTATCACGTGGTTATTTTTTCAAAATCAATTCACCCAAATTCAAGAAAATGATATCATCAATCAGGGTAAAGCAATGATTAGTTTATATCAAAATTCAGGCTCGAAAGGGATTAATAATTATTTACAAACCTTATCCCCTATACCTTATGATGTCTATCTTTATGATCAACATGGTTTGGTTTTAAACACGCCTAATGCACCAAAAACGGAAAAATTAAGTGGAAAAACAATAAGGGATGTCATCACAGGTAATGTTTCTCGTCAAATGAAAATTGGTCCTCAAGATATGTTCATAGGACTGCCTTTTGAAACAAACACCGGAAGATACGCGTTATTTATTAAACCTAGATTAGATGGTCAAATTAATCAGCTAAGAAAGATATTATTAGTGTTCTTGCTTATCGTTTTATTTATCGGATTGTCACTTATTCTCATCACCACCCGGTTTTTGGTGAAACCCCTTGTACGAATCACAAATGCAACAAAAGAATTAGCGAGAGGAAATTTTCATATCCATTTGGATGTTAAAAGCAAAGATGAAATTGGTCAATTAGCCCAAAGCTTTAATTTCATGGTTGAGGAATTAAATAATACCGAGCAGATGAGAAAAGATTTCGTCGCAAATGTGTCTCACGATTTCCAGTCCCCTCTTACAGCCATTAAAGCGATGGCAATCGCATTAAAGGAGGGTGCTGTGGAATCAGCTGAACAAAAGCATTATGTCGAACTTATTGAACAAGAGAGTGAACGTCTATCCAATCTGACAAAACAATTGTTGAATCTATCCATGCTGGAAGCGAATAAGTCTCCATTTCATCCAAAGCGGTATCGCTTGGACCGGCAATTACGAAATCAACTTGTAGCCATGCAAACCCTTTGGATGGAAAGGAATCTCGAGATTGATTTTGACATTCCAAAGCTAGAAGTTTATGCAGATGAGTCATTGATGAATCAAGTATGGTCTAATTTATATTCAAATGCTATTAAGTATAATAATAATCATGGAAAAATATCCGTTCGAGGATACGATCGTGGTGACCATGTTGAAGTTTTGATTAGCAATACGGGGCATTGGATACCTAAAGAAGATATTCCCTATATTTTTGAACGGTTTTACCGAGTTGAGAAAGCCCATACAAGAACAACAGAAAGTTATGGACTTGGATTGGCAGTAGTCAACCGGATTATCGACCTTAACAATGGGAAAATATCAGTGGATAGTATCGAAGGGAAAGAAACAACGTTTAGAATATGTTTAAGAAATAATGAATAATTCTTAAAAGCAGTCCCTATAGCAGGGTCTGCTTTTTTCATTAATAATATTTATTAAGTTTTTCAACAGGTCACATTGAGGACACAGAACTATTGTATGCTGACTCTTGTGATTTAAATGAAAATTTGAAAGGGTGTTATGTTTGAACAAAATATTGAAATTTAGCTTAAAAAATACAATTGCAATTATTTTGCTTGCTATACTCGTCATTGTAGGAGGAATTTATTCTACAAATAACATAAAAGTTGAATCTTTTCCTAACCTGGTGATGCCAACCCTATTTGTACAAGCAACTTATGGAGGTCATTCAACTCAAGAATTGGAAGACCAACTGACCAATCCAATTGAAGATAGCATTAAGCAGCAAAAAGGTTATGATACCTTAACGAGTACATCAAGAAACAATTCGGCAACTATTACGGTTTCTTATCCATTCCATACTGATATTGACAAGCAGAAATCCACTCTGGAAGAGGCAATTAATAAGGTAACCATACCAGATGGCGCTAAGGTAGAAGTACAAAAACTTGATAATGCTGCACAACCAGTTTATGAGGTAGCTTTTGCAGGCAGTGGCAATCAAGATATCCAGTCATCGCTTGAAAATGATCTTGTTCCAAAACTTGAGAGGGTAAGTGGTGTTGGAACCGTTTCGCTTGATGGTACAAAAACGAAAAAAATTTCTATTGTAGTAAATCAAGACAAAGCAAATAAGTATGGTCTAACACTTTTAAACATTCAAGATGCTATTCAATCCAAAAACTATAATGTTGCATTTGGTCAGGTGAATAGTGATGGTACAAAGATTTCTCTAGTGATGGTAGGGAACAGCGGAAGTATTAAAGATTTGAAAAATACGGAAATTGCTGTTGGCGAAACAAACCAACAAACTAGTGGAACATCAAATTCTTATGCCGGGGCAACAAACCCACAGAATGGTGGAGCATCAAGCTTTTATATTGGATCGGGAAACCAGCAAACTGGCAGTGCAAAGGCTTCTGTACAACAACCAGTAAAGGTAAAGCTATCAGATCTCGCAAATATCCAAACAGTTTACAGCCAGGATGAGATTACTCGTTCCAATGGAAAAGACAGTTTATTACTTTCCGTAACCAAGACTCAGGATGCAAATACTACAGAAGTTGTAAATAACATAAAAGATACCATTTCAACCTTTAATAAAGATCACCATTACACCATTTATACAGTGACGGATCAAGGTAAAGATGTACAAGACTCTATTTCTTCCTTGCTTAAAGAAGGTGGCTATGGAATTCTATTTGCCATATTAGTAATTTTACTTTTCTTACGGAATATTCGCGCAACCCTAATCGCAATTGTATCTCTGCCATTATCCATATTGGCTACCATCACAGTTCTTAATCAAATGGATTATACCTTGAACATGATGACACTTGGCGGAATGGCGGTAGCAGTCGGACGAATTATTGATGACAGTATTGTCGTTATAGAAAATATTTTTAGATGGCGGCAGGAAAATAAACAGATTAGCATGAAAGAGGTAGCACTTCATGCAACAAAAGAAGTCTTTGGAGCAGTAACCTCCTCTACTTTAACGACGATGGTTGTATTTTTACCTATTGCATTTGTAACCGGGATTCTTGGAGAAATCTTCCGTCCATTTGCGCTAGCTGTTGTATTTTCCATCTTGGCTTCATTGATAGTCGCGATGATTTTGGTTCCGGTTTTAGGCAGCATATTTTTCAAGAATGTTAAACATGTGGAAAAACCCAGCAGAATTGTATGGCTTTACGAGAAAATTCTAAGAGGAGCTTTTCGTAAAAAAGCGCTTGTTATTATATTATCCCTTCTTCTTTTAGTCGGTTCATTTGCGATGATTCCTAAATTAGGGGTAGCGTTCTTGCCTTCAGATGATACAAATCCATCGATACAGGCAAACATAACCGTTCCAAGCTTTCTAAGTGTTGACCAAATGAATTCGGTGGCAAAGAATGTAGAAGCCTATTTGAAAAATAAAAAAGGGATCGACTATAGTCAAGTATCCGTTGGTATTTCAGGCGGGAGTGCCATGATGTTCGGTGGCGACAACAATGTCATTCAATTCTACATCCATTTTAAAAGCGGACAAAATATGAATAATCTGTTAGATGTATACCGAAATGATATTGAGAAAATCGCTCAAAGTGATTATAAAGATTCGGCTGTTACAGTTTCACAAGCACAAAGCAGTTGGAATCAAACTGGAAATAACATTGATATTCAGCTATATGGTTCTGATTTATCGAAACTAACAGATGCATCCAACCAAGTGACAAAGTTACTTTCGAAAAACAACCAATTAAAAAATATTACGAGTAATGTGGGCAGTAATCAAAAACAATGGAAGTTTGAAGTTAATTCAGCCGGGGACAAAGCAGGAGTAACTTACCAGCAGCTGATGTCAGCTATTCGTGATTATGTTTCAACAACAGTGGTTGGCAATTATGATATAAACGGGACTACTCAAGAAGTAGACTTAAGCTATGATAAACAAATAACTTCAAAAGCTGACCTTGAAAATATTGAAATGAAAACATCAGAAGGTACTAAAAAGGTAAGTGATGTTGCTACAATAACAGAAGTAAATGTTCCGACAACATTGTACCAAGACGACGGTAATCAACTAGTCAAAATATCAGCAGTTATAAAAGGAAACGACACAACAAAAGTAACCGATGAAGTGAAGAAAGATATTAATACTTTATCATTACCTAAAGGCATAACCGTATCCTATGATGGTGGAGCTAAAATGACTTCCGATGGGTTATCAAGTCTAGGACTTGCAATGGGAGCGGCCGTTGGTCTTGTATTCATTGTGTTAACTGTAACTTTTTCAGGTATTCTGACACCACTTGTGATCTTGTCATCCCTTTTGTTCGTTCCAATTGGAGCCCTTGGAGGTTTATTAATTAGCGGACAGCCAATTTCAATGAGCGCGATGATAGGGATGTTAATGCTAATTGGTGTCGTTGTTTCCAATGCCATTGTATTACTCGACCGAGTTGAAAAAAATCGAAAACGCGGAACGGAATTGCAAGAAGCCATTGTTGAAGCAGCAAAGATACGTTTACGGCCCATTTTAATGACAGCATTTGCAACCATCTTTGCTCTTATTCCATTGGCAACATCTACATCATCATCCGGTCTAATATCAAAAGGATTAGCCGTTGCCGTTATTGGTGGTCTAACCACATCAACATTGCTAACCTTAATATTTGTGCCTGTTCTATATTCACTAGTCGGTAAATTTAGAAATAATTTAACAGATGATGATCTTAAATAAACCATTTTGGGAACTAAAACTTCGGTACCATACAATGTAGGCACTTTGTAGCAGGAAAGACTCATAGTTAAACGCCAATATCAGAAAAGGATATTGGCGTTTTTCACAATTAATATCTTAAATTCCGCTCTAAATATTCAATACTGCAATTGCTTGGTTTGAAATCTTTAAGCGAAATGATTTTATAAACTTTCGAACCACTGTATCGGTGCGATGACACGTCTCGATTGTGGTTTACGGAGAATTAATAGAGAGCTCTGGGGATATTTTGGACTTTGTTTTATTTTGCAAACTTTTCCTGATGCCAAAACCTCAATTGTGATTCGTGTACCTGGGACTGAGGGTTTGTCTAGGGCTTCCTTCTAATCCATTCTCCATGGACACCCTTGCCTACGACTAATGGTTCGTATATCTCACCGACCATAACGCACCTTTTACCGGCTAATCGATGAAGATGCAAGGCACATAAAAAGGGAAACACGTGGCGTGCTTCCCTTAAACATATTTCTTAATTTGTGCTTTTTGCTGTACCTGTTTATTTGATAGCGATCGTTAGTGTTTGCCCAGTTTTCAACTGATTGGACTTTAGTTTATTTAATGCTTTAATATCAGCTGCCTTCACACCATATGTTTGGGCGATATGATTCAGATCATCGCCTTTTTTTACAATATAGGAAAAGGTTTTTGTACTGATAAGGCTGCTGTCGCCATCATATGCAACATAATTGATGCTGGCGTTTTTCTTCACTTTATACTTCTTCATGAAAGCAGTAGTTGAATTGGCCAATTGCTGCGACTGCTTATCGCCTTTCGTGACTAAACTGCTCATTTGATCATCAAATTTTTTCATCTGTGATTCGCTTGGATTCTTTACACTGAACATTTGAAGCTCCAGGTTTTCCAAATCTATCACAGTATTGACTAAGGATACTTCCTCATTCTTTAATGGAAGGATCTCTTTATTCTTTACAGGATAGCTCTTTATTTTTTGTTGAATAGCTTTCATCTCAGCTAAATAGCCCTTTGCTTTAGAAGGATTTTCAGCAGCAGCGGCCATCTTGTTCGCTGCATCCTCCACTCTTTTCAACAGCAGTGCATTGTACGCCATGTAATTGTAAAAATCAGCCTGGTTATACTGCATTACTTGAGATTGAGTGGATGAGACGCTTGCTGCTTGTACAGGAATATTAACGGCAGGTACAGCAAACGCAAATCCTGCTGTCAATGCAGCAGAGGCTGCGATCGTTGTCATGAATTTTTTGGATGTAAACATATATTTTCCCCTTTTTCCTTTTTATTAGAAACCCATCCCAATTATACCAGCTAGTCCTTCTTAACGTGAAAACTGTAAAAATTGGTTATCTCACAGCAAATGGATAGGAAGACTGTTGCTGCTCGCGTTCCATGCCGCAAAGAATCTGATCTCCTTTTTTCAAGCCGTCACCCGCACGATAAGCTATGCGTTTCATTATACTTTCTATCTTTTGTCACGGTACATAAGCAATTGAATGAATACGCCAAGAGCAAGTCCTACGTTTACGGCTTCTGTAATAATGCCCATATATACGCCAAACTTTACGAATAAAAGAATGTTATAGATTAGGAATAAGCTAAGCGCTGAAATCAATAGAATCGAGAACCATACGAACATATCACCTTTAACTTTTTACGTTTAGCAAGGTGAGTGATTGGTAGCACATAACAGGCTGCCAGCACTACAGTTACTATGATATCTGGTAGTACCGCTATTAAAATATTAATCATGTTATACCCTCCTTCTTTAAGTTGGATATAACGTAAGGGCTTAAAAAATAGAGTGTCAATACCGCAAAATAAAAACCCTCCAAAATAGAAGGGTCTCTATCTTTATTATTTATCAACCGTATAACTTTCATTTACAGATTGGGCAGTTGTTCCTGCAAAGTTCCATAAAACTGTGCTAATGATGGTTACATGGTAAGAGTAAGCAGTATAACCTCCAAGCATATATTTGACATCATAATCACCCTGACCATTTATATCATATCCTACCTTTTCAGCTCTAGCGTCTGTACGTTCGGCTTTGGCATCAATTGAAGTTGGATAAAAATAAGATGTTCCAGCTGTAGAAGTTGATGTTTCTCTTAACCCATCTTTTGCTACATTATAATATGTAACTAAACCACAGGAAGAATCAGGATATGCAGTTGCATATATTGTGTATTTAACCTTGTAAGAATAGTTACCAAAATAACGACTGATATTTAGAAGTTTTTACCTTTAAATAATGATAGAATAGAAGAACAAATTTAAAGAAAAAGGGGTTAAGGGGAATGCGTTTTTTTCCAATCGTCATCATGATAATTTTACTTATTGTCATTATTACCGCTGTTTCTTTTATTCTCAAATACTTTAAACTAGCAAAGGAAAGAAATGAGATTTTAAAAGATAATGCCAAAAAAGATGATTTAGATAAATAAAAAACTCTTCTATGTGAAGGGTTCGTAAACTACGATATAATGTTTCTCGTAATGATATGGGTGTCAATGGCTTAGTCCGTTGGCTTTTTTATTTATATTAAACCGATACGAGCTCTTTCATAGCCTTCCGGTTTCTTTCTAGTACCGCTTCTACTATTTTATCGGTTACGTCTTCCTTGGTATCTCTTAGGTAATGCCCATCCTTTGTGACGGAAGTAACCGAGTTAATTTTGCTGTCCAAAACTCTATACGTAATCCTTTATCCACTTCGTATCTCCCCTTTTTTAGAAAGGCTTTTTAGTTTTTTATCCTAATACAAAAGGCAAGGAACTTAAACACTTACCTTCTTAAATTAGCATAAACTGTTTATTAAGCTATTAACTGGCTGATTCCAGTGCTTCTTCTACACTATAGCCTTCTTCATCAACAGACGCACCATCCGGAAGTTCTACTTCTACTCCACGAATCTTGGCTTCCAGTTCATTGAGAATCTCTTCATTTTCATGAAGGAATTCAACAAGCTTAGCCTGTCCATTAAACTTCAAATCTTGTCCGTTGTATTCACGAATCTCACCAGTTTTATCATCAATAATGCGATACCATGCACCCGCTTATAGTACGATACAGGCATGGACAGCCACTTATGCGATTTCATCTATGATATTAACTTAACGACTTTAATCTTGAACTCATGACCGATAATCTCACCATTCTATTTAATGTACTCTCCCATTTTCATATCCCTGTCTTATACCAGCGAGTAAACCTATTGGCAGACGCATGTTCAAAAGGAACACAAAAAAAGAGCGCAAAATCATAGATTTCACACTCTCATCAGCTTTTATTTAATACCCGAAGTAGATATTCCTTTTACAAATTGCTTTTGGAAAATAAGGAAGATGATAATCATCGGCAGCGTTAACATGATAACACCGGCCATTACGCTGTTCCAATAGGCACTGTATTGTCCATAGAAGGAATTCAAGCCGACAGGCAATGTGTATTTGTCGGAGCTGGTTGATAAAAGCACCGGCCATAAGAATGAATTCCAGTTTCCCTGGAACGTAAAGATAATTTGTGTTGCCAAAAGCGGGCGGGAAAGCGGCAGGAATATTTTAAAGAAAATCCCCCATTTTCCTAACCCATCTATTTGGGCTGCTTCCTCAAGCTCCTTTGGTACGCCAAGGAAAAACTGTCTCGCCAGGAAAATCATAAATGGACTCATTAAGAATGGAATGGTCAATCCTTTATAAGTGTCAATCCAGCCCAAATTAGCCAGGAGCATATAAATAGGAATGAGCAGTACTTGTCCAGGTATCATCATGATGGCGAGAAATACATAAAACAGCACGCCGCGGAGCGGAAACTTGAATCGTGCAAAAGCATACCCTGCCATTGTATTGACAATGAGATTTCCGATTGTCACAATAATGGCCACAAGCAAGCTGTTAAACAGCCATTGCCCAAATGGAAAGTTTTTCAAAATATAACTATAGCTTGAGAAGCTCAGCTTGTTTAAAGGTGTCCAGAAGTTAAAGACTTCATCCGTTGGTTTCAGGGATGTATAGATCGACCATAGAAATGGTATGAGTGTTAAAAACGAGTAGATGATTGCGACCACATAGAGGGCTACACGGTTTTTCTTCAATTTCCTTTCCCCCTTAATCCTCTTCTTTCCCTAAGAAAAGGTTCTGTAAAAGCGTTAAGATCAGAATGATGCCAAATAATACGAATGCCATTGCTGAGGCGTAGCCCATTTGCATGGTTTTAAAGCCCTTATTAAAGATATCGAGCACGACGGATAAGGTAGAGTCTAACGGTCCGCCATTTCCACCTGAAACAACGTATACCTGGTCGAATACCTGGAAGGTGCCGATCATCGACATAACTACATTCAAGAAGGTCGTGCGGCGCAATAAAGGAATGGTGACATAGCGCAGAAGATTCCAGCCTCTTGCACCATCCAGTTCAGCTGCCTCATACACTTCTTCCGGAATATCCTGAAGGCCCGCCAAATAGATGATCATGAACTGGCCGACACTGGACCAGACCGCCATGGTCATAATAGCTGGAAGTGCAAAGGTCGGACTGTTGAAATAGTTGGGCCCGTGGATGCCAAAGTTGGCCAAAAGCTTATTTAATATGCCATCAGGCTCAAAAATAAACATGAACATGACGCTGACCGCTACGGTCGAAGTGACAGTAGGCAGATAATAGGCCACCCGGAAAAACGTCTTGCCCCTGATATTGTTGACGATCAATGCTAAAAACAGCGCAATAGCGGTTTGAACAGGTACCACCACAATGGTATAAAGAGACGTATTTCCTAAAGCTCTAAGGAATTCTGGATCACTGAATAAATGGATATAGTTCGATAAACCTGCAAATTTTTTATTTTGCGGATCTAAGAATGAAAAGTGAAAAAAGCTAATGTAAAATGCGTACAAAATCGGCCCAATCAAAAAGACCAGTAATGATACAAGAGCTGGCAATAGAAAAAGATAGCCTGCCATTCCCTGATCCCAATTATTCTGCCTGAGGCTTCGTCTTCTTATTTTCTTCATGTTTTATCACTTCCTAACAGAAAATGATTCAAACAAATGCAAACCATGACGGTTTGCATTTGTTCGGAGTCACATTCATATTATTGGTTCGATTGGCTTTGGACTGTTTGCTGTGCTTGAGACAGAACCTTTGAGGTAGAAAGCCCTTGTAAAGCACCCGCTTCTGTTGCTTTGTTAATCGCATCCACGAAGTTTTGTCCATATGTTCCGTACTGATAAGGAGTTGCGTTGGCAACGCCATTTACGAATGCTTTATAGCTTGGATTTTTACTTAAGAAAACATCCTGCTGGCTCGTACGTGAAGGAATAGCAAGACCGGACTCAGCCGTCATTTTTTCTGCATCTTTTCCTGTCATGAAGAACAATAATTTAGCTGCTTCTTTTGGATGCTGTGTAGATTTAGCCATAGAATAGCTTACTGTATAGGTTACATTGGAGCTCTTTCCGTTAGCTGTCGGGAAATCTGTGATGCCATATTTCATGTTTGGTGCGGATTGTGTCATAAACGGAATGATCCATGCTCCTTCAAGCGCCATTGCCACTTTCCCTTGGGAGAAAGGCACACCTGCCCAGTCACCGCCTAAATCCTTCGGTACAACGATGTTTTTATTTTTAACGTTATCTAAAAAGTACTGTAATCCCGGTTTGTTAGAAGGATCATCCAATGTTACTTTATTGTTGGTAGCATCGTAGTAGCTGCCGCCAAAGTCTGTGATAAGCGGATAGTAGCGGGCTACATCGTTTGGCATAGACAGCGGTGCGATCCCTTTCGCCTTTAACAATGCTGCATCCTTTTCAAACTCTTCAAACGATTTTGGCGGCGTTTTGATGCCAGCCTTCGCGAGTAGTGCCGGGTTGTATTCAAGCGCCATTGCATTTATGTCTTTAGGCAGGCCGTAAGTAGTGCCTTTCCATTGGAATGCTTTTAAAGCAGCTGGCGCAAAATCGCTTGTGTCCACATTTTGGTCTTTAATATCACTGTCAAGCGGTGCTAATACTCCTGAATCCTCCAGTGTTGGTGCATAGGAAGAATCGACATAGAAAATATCAGGCGCTGTTTTTGATGCAAGCATCGGCTGAAGGGCCTGAAGATAGTTCCCTGTAATAACCTGCTCTTTAACGGTGATATTTGGATTTGCTTTTTCAAAAGCTGCAATTTGTTTGTCCACCAATTGCTTTTCAGCTGGACTGGATGCCCACATGCCAAGCTTTAATGTTACCTTGCCTCCGTTTGAACTGCTGCCGGAACCGTTTGAACTGCATCCCGCAATTAATCCTGCACTTAGTACAACGGCTGTTGCTGCTCCAATAATTCTGTTTTTCATGTTTAATCCTCCTCAGGACAATGAATGAATAATTTAAAATTTTTACATCAGAATTACCTAAAACAAAACTACTTACTTACAACCTGATAGCCTGTCGTGTTTTCCGTCACTTGGACATCAAGGCCGCCCTCATTGCGTGTAACGGAAACCGATAAGAATCCTTCACCTATGGAAATATGGTTCACTTCCAGGACGTTCATTGAATCCAGCAGAGTTGGAGAAAGTGTAATCTCCTTCTTCAGCACATCCGGATAGAGACCCAATAAAGATTGTACCATTAATAATGGCGTTCCTGCCGCCCAGGCCTGCGGTGAGCAAGCAACCGGATACTTGATTGGCTTGCCGAGAGAATCGCTGTAGCCGCAGAACAATTCAGGCAGTCGGTTATACTCAAAGCCCTTGGCAGCTTCCAAAAGTCCATTCATGACAACAGAGGCAGCATCCGTATAACCGGCTTTTGACATCCCCAGTAAAATCATGCTGTTATCGTGCGGCCAAATGCTTCCATCATGATAGCTCATTGGGTTGTAAGCAGCTTCGCCTTCCCCCATGGTGCGGATTCCATAGCCCGAGAACATTTTTGGAGAAACAAGCGTTTCCACCACCGCTTTTTCATTTTCTTTCTCTAGCATACCGGAAAGAAGAATATGTCCAGGATTGGAAGTAATAGTGCCCACCTGCTTTTTGTCCTGGTCAAGTGCAATCGCATAAAACCCATGCTCTTCCATCCAAAAAGCTTCGTGGAATTTCACTTTCAATTCTTGAGCCTGTTCACGCAAGCGCTTGGCAGCTTCTGCTTTTCCCAATGTTTCAAAAATATCCGCAATCCCCATTTTTGCCTGGTATACATACCCTTGGACTTCAGCCAATGCAATCGGTGTCTTTGCATAGTCACCGTTTCTGTGAACAACGGAATCACCGGAATCCTTCCATCCCTGGTTGGCAATGCCCTTGCTGGATTCCTGATGGTATTCGATAAACATATCCTCATCACGGTCACCGTACTGATCGATCCAATTCAGCGCAGCATCAATGTTTCCTCTTAATTCCTCTACGATTCCTAAATCACCCGTCCATTTTACATATTCCGTTAACAGCATAAGGAATAATGGCGTGGAATCAATCGATCCGTAATAAGGCGTGAAGGGAACTTGATTCGTATTTGCTAACTCCCCGAAACGAATTTCGTGCATAATTTTTCCTGGCTGCTCATCCCGCCACTCATTGACTTCAGTACCCTGTTTATCAGCAAGCGTTTTCAGAGTTCCCTTTGCAATTTCCGGATTAAAGGCAAGCATTTGCAAGGCTGCAATCAGGCTGTCCCTTCCAAACGGAACGCCAAACCATGGAAGCCCCGCCGTTGGAAAGCTGCCGTGGCCAATATCTGTTAAAAGAACCTTTATATCAGCAAGTCCCCGGTCTACAAGCTTCTGCAGCTCCGGATGATCCGTCCGGACGCTTGCCGTTTTCTCTTCCCACTCTGCATAGGATGCCTTGAGCCTGCTCATCGCTTCTTCTTTTGGAAGCACTTCTTTGCGGCTTCCGCTGCCTGTTTCAGGACGAATGGTCATGGTTACGGATTCTTCCTGTCCGTTTTCCAATTGGAAGTGGAACACAATTTCACCGTTCTCGTCTACTCGCTTTTCTTTGCGGTCCCATTGGATATACGTAGAGCGATCGACATCATCTGCTCCAACGTAATGGAAGGAAAGCTGCTGTCTGTCGACTTTCTGCCCTGTACGGTTCCCGATTTCCCCATATTGGAAACCCCTTATGATGAACATGTCGGCAAAATCCACATCCACTAATACGTTTACATCAAATTCCACTGGCTTTGGATAATAGTTTTTAACAGTAATAGTTTCATATAACACATAATCATGGATAAAACGCTTTCTTCTAATTTCAACTGATTCTCTCCAAAGCACCAGCTCCCCCTCTTTTTCCATATGAGGGTTCGTTAAGATAATATTAGCTTCATAGTTTTCAGAAGCATCAGATGAAAGAAGAATAGGCTCTTCTCCGTTTATTTTCACATCCAGCTTACTTAAAAAACGAGTATCCTTCGAGTAAAGCCCTAGTCCATAGGGATGGTTTTCCGGGATATTGCCCGAGCTGTCTGTTAATAAAAATAGGTCATTCTCTTTAATCACTCGATAATCCATGTCATCCTCCTGCCACCCGAAACGTTTTGGATTTTCCGCAAAAAAATATTTTATTTGTTAAAACCCAAAAATGAAAGCGATTTAATTTATACTGGAAACGTTTCGGATCCGATGTATATTCAGATTATACGAAACGTTTCGGATTATGTCCAGAAAAAAAGTTAAAAAATTAAGTACCTTTTTATTTCTGGCTTTTACAATTATTTAAGGGGTCTTCTTTTAGCAGTTGAAGAGCGATTCACAAGAGCTGTATCCAAAATAACATTGTGTGATTCCGCCCGGCCTTCCAGCATCTCAACTAATAGTTTAGAGGCATGATAACCGAGTCTGCTGACATCCTGGGCTATCGTTGTCAACGGAGGATTGGAATAGGATGCAAGTAAAATATCATCATATCCAACAATGGATAGATCCTCTGGAACCCTTAATCCCCGTTTTTTTGCAGCAGACATGGCTCCAAACGCCATGAGATCGCTTGCACAAAAGATGGCTGTAATTTCAGGATGATTCTCCAGCAGGTTCCATGCTGCTTTTTCGGCTTCCGCTTCCTCAAAAAATCCCTTTACCACCCAGTCACTCCGAAAAGGAATGCCTGCAATCTTAAGCCCAAGCTTATATCCTTCCAGCCGCTTTTGGCTGACAAAAGCAAAGTCGTGCCCATTAATCATCGCAATATCGCGATGCCCCAGCTCCACTAAATGCTGAACAGCCTTCTTCGCTCCCATAATATTATCGGTTGTCACATAGCCGACGGTATCCGACTCAACCGAAATATCAATTAGCACACAAGGGATATCACTCTCGATTACTTCATGCAGATAAGGATCATCCGTTCGAATTCCCTGTATAATTGCTCCATCCACCCGCCGCTCACGGCAAAGCTGAGAATAGGTTTTTTCCCGCTGCTTAGTGGAGTTCGTACTGAAAAGAACGATATCATAATCCGTTTCTCCTGCGTACTGGTTAATGCCTGCAAGCACAAGGTACGTAAAATTGTCTTTCACACTCTCCTTGCTCATGCCAGATACCAATAAACCAAGGGTATTGCTCTTATTCATGACAAGTCCTCTGGCCAAAGTATTCGGGCTGTAATTCAACTCTTTGGCTACTGCCATGATCTTTTTACGTGTCTGTTCATTTACATCTGAATAACCATTTAAAGCCCGGGAAACCGTGGTTACGGAAACCCCTGCCCGTTTCGCAATATCTTTTATTGTTGCCAATGCTGTTCACTCCACTACCCTTTCTGTATTTAGTTTGATATTACTGGATAAAAGATGGATTTGCAATCGTGTATGTATAGGTAGAAAGACGGCAGGATGCATACTATATTGAAGAAACACTGCCTTACATATTTTTTTAAGGCGCCTTCATCACCTTTCACAACGTAAACTTTGTTGCTAATTGATAAAGGCTCTGTTCATCATGACTGTTGATTCCTGATGTAAGCACTCGCTTTCCGCGGGCGGCCGGGAGCATCCCTTCTCGCATGCTCTGCGGGGCCGCGCTTTTCCTCCAGAGGTCTCGTGCTTTATGCTTCAATCAACTTTTGGACCAGATCAATATTGGCTTTTGCAGAAGTAATGGTTGCTCCTTGTTCTTCCTGCTGGTTGATTTTCCGCTACAGGCACTCGCTTTCCGCGAGCGGTCGGGAGTATCCTCATCGCAAGCTCCAGCTGGGTCTCCCTAAGGCCAGCTGATTCCACAGGAGTCTAGTGCCATACGCTTCAATCAACATTGGGGTAAAATCAATATTAGGTTTAGCAGAGATAATGGATTTGCTCCGAACCTCCTGCCTGTTGATTTCTCCTTTCATGTTCAAAGGGTGCTCCTCCTTTTTTTCAATACAACTGACCGTACCACTTTGAAAGAAATACCAAACATCCATTCAATAAATTAGAATAAAATGGAAAAAACGATGTTTCTAACTTGTCTTAAAGGAAATTTTCATGTTATTTTAATGTAAAATGGGTACAATAGCACTAATCCAAGTGATGGCCCGCTGCAACTACAGGCTAAATTAATAGAAAAAAAGCTATTAATCCCATAAAAATAGGGTATACAAATATATGTATAGACAAATTTTTAAAGAGATGATAAGATTCATTCACCCCTGCAAGAGGGGAAAAATTCACACTATAAATCTATAAATTAGATAAAAGATAGGAGTTTTCAGCATGAAGAAATTGATGCTTGCACTGTTCGTACTTCTAGCCTTTGCGGTGCCAAACGTTGCGCAGGCAAAAGGCTTCAGCGGAGGCCATAGTTCCTTTGGTTCACATTCGATCACGAGCCATTCTACAGGAACCTATCACTCTGGCTATAGATCACCATCCAGCCATGTATCTCGCAATAACAGCTCATATACTCACTCTAGCTCTTACAACCAGCCATCCCGTGCCAAATCATTTGCTACACACGCAGCTGCCTTTGGTGCCGGCGCTCTGCTTGGCTCCATGTTCCACCCATTTGGCGGCGGCGGTTACAGCTACGGCGGCGGATATGGAAATGGCGGCGTACCATTCTTAGGTATCCTAATTGACGTATTAATTGTCGTTGTTATCATTTGGATCATTAGAAGAATCTTCGGTGGAAGAAGAAGATACTAAGGGGAGTTCAAGATGGAAATACGATTCAATGAGCAGGATTTAATCGATAGTGTTTGCGTATATACAGCAGAACAGCAAAACATGGACCCTGAATATGTAGAAGTCGACCTGGAATTCAATCAATCCTACGGTGTTGCAGCCACAGCTATCGCGCATGGCCGCACCTACCGCTTCAATGAACAAGATGTGATTGATGCCGTAGCCGTCTACCTGCAAAGCTATCACAACTTTGCGCCAGATCGTCTCCTCGTAGATTTATCCTTCGAAGAACGTGAAGGCATTGGAGCGTCCATAATAGTAAGATAATGTTTAAAGCCAGCCCTCCGGTTTGAGGGCTGGTTTTTTGTTTGGGATTTTTGTGTTTTGATGATTTAGAGCCGCAGAACATGTTGAGCGGGATTGAAAATGCTCATTTATGCTTTAAAAGTGTGTCATCTACTTGTAACGGAAGCCCTTAAAAGGACAGCGTATGCTATTTCGTTGGATATTCGGGCGAAAATGGTGGGTTTTCGGGCGAAAATCAACATTTATCGGGCGAAACAGGTAAAAAGACCTATAATCACCCACGCTCGCGCACGTCGCTTCATCACTTTACTTCACTAAAAGGGTCAGACCCCTTTCGTCCTTTATCACACCACAGCACACTCCCCACCTCCTCCCCTGCAATCCCAAATAAAAAAGGCCAGCCATCCCACCCAGGGACGGCCAGCCCGCACTCATCTTCCTAATAAACCCCGCGAATCAAATGCTCGACCTTTTCCTTATAAAACGCTTCAAGCTGATCTTGCTCTTCCTCCGAAAACGGCCGAGCCTCCAGCGCCTGCAAATTGCTCTCTATTTGCCGCTGATTTTTAAATCCCGGAATCACACAAGAAACCTCTTCCTGATCCAATATCCAGCGCAGGGCGGCACTCGCCATGGACGGACGTCCCTCTTCTATCCAGCGCAGCTGATCCGAAAGTTCCACGCCATTCTCAAAACCAAGACCAGCAAAGGTCTCACCTACATTAAAAGCTTCTCCGTTTTCATTAAACCGGCGGTGGTCATCCTTTGCAAAAACATGGTCCTTCGTAAACTTTCCTGACAGCATGCCGCTCGCCAGCGGCAAACGCACAAGGATGCCGACTCCCTTTTTATGAGCCTCAGGTAAAAGCTTCTCCAGCGGTTTCTGTCTGAACATGTTAAAGATCACCTGCAGGCTTTTCACATTAGAATACTCCAGGCAAATCAGTCCTTCCTCTACCGACTCTACACTGACGCCATAGTGACGGATTTTCCCTTCGCTTTGCAGCCTGTCCAGCACGTCAAACACCTGCCCGTCACGAAGAATTTCTGTTGCAGGACAATGAATCTGGTACAAATCAATCGCTTCCCGGTTCAAACGGCGAAGACTGTCCTCACAATATGAACGAACCGTTTCATAGGAATACGTCGCCGGATCATGGATATCTCCTTTTCGGCAAAACTTTGTCGCTATATGGATTCTGTCTTCTATTCCCTTTGTTGCCTTTGCCAAAAGCTCTTCACTATGGCCGTTCCCATACACATCCGCCGTATCAAAGAAATTCACGCCTTGCTCAATCGCGAACTCAAGCGACTTCAAAGCATCACGGTCATTTGTTTCTCCCCAGTCTCCGCCGATTGCCCACGTCCCAAAGCTAACCTCGCTGACCAGAAGCCCTGTATTCCCTAATTCCCGGTATTTCATCTCCGCCACTCCTCCTCGAATATTTAAAAAACAACCCCGTTTAACCTAGCGTACCAGCCCTTTTCTTTCCCCTCTTTCAGATTCAACAAACCTGTACAAGAAGGAAACAATCTTCCGACTCATGACCGCCTGCAATCTTCGTGGTAACGTCCTCCTATAGCATACTTTTTTGTGTTTATAAGCGAGTTTCATCCATTTAAATAGAATCAAACGCCCGCGCATCCTGCTTCAACGAAACATGATCCGACTCCATCAAAAAGTGATGAATCACAAAGGATGCAGCACCTAGGGCCGTGGCATTGCGGTGCAGCTGGGACAGATAAATTTGATGACTTTGATGGACATACCTTGTGATCCTTGCTGAAATGGTATTTTGGATCGAATTTAGGACAATCGGGTTTGATTCAATGAAATTGCTCCGTAAGACCACAGCTTCCGGATTAAAGGTATTAATGATATTGGTCAGGCCGATCCCAAGGTAATAGCCGAATTTCTCCAGCTCCTCCATCGCCTCGCCGTCATGCTCCTGAATCAATTTGCTGATTTGCTCCAGATTCATCTCGTCCAAATTCTTCAATGCCGCCATCTTCTTGAAAAAGGCTCCTTCTGACGCATACAGCTCCCAGCAGCCGTAGTTTCCGCAGCCGCACTTACCTCCGTTTAAATCAATCGTCATATGGCCCATTTCACCCGAAAAGCCCTCGGTTCCCCGATAAAGCTCGCCGTTCATAATGATGCCGACCCCAATTCCCATTCCTACACTGACAAAAATGCAATTGCTGCAATTCTTAATAGCGCCAAACAGCTTTTCGCCATATGCACCTGCGTTTGCTTCATTTTCAATCAAAACAGGACAATGAAAATGGCTTTCCAAGGTCGTTTTCAACTCAACATCCTTCCATTTGGAATGAGGAGTCAACACAATCAACTCATCATTGTTCACAAAACCGTGCACGCCGACCCCGATTCCAATGATGCCATAGGGTGAAGGCGGGGCCATTTTCGCAATAAGCTCAATTCTTTCAATCAGGATTGGCTTAATCGATTCGATGGATGGATTCGATGTTTCTACATAATCATGAAAAAGAATATTTCCTTCGAGATCCGTTAAAAGTGTCAATATATAGTGGACACCCAAATCTACGCCGATAACATACCCGGCATTTTTATTAAACTCCAGCATCACAGGCCTTCTGCCGCCGCTTGATATTCCGGTCCCAATTTCATAGATCAGCTCTTTTTCCATTAAAGACGCCGTCTGCGATGAAACCGTCGCTTTGTTCAACCGGGTCATTTTCGATAAATCCGCCCGTGAAATAGGATGGTGCTGAATAATATGGTCTAAAAGAATTCGTTGATTATGTGTTTTGATATAGGTTTGGTCCGCTGTATCCAATGTTATCCTCCTCGCGGAAGTTTGTTTACCCAATAAACAAATAAGTAGAGTGGTTGTATATAATTACTATCTTATCTCATTTATTTTCGAAAAAATATATTGTATTTAAAAAAACATCATGCTAGTATGAAAATAACTTAGTTTAACAATCAAACTAAGTTAATCGCACATTATTTTTTTAACACTTAATGAATCCGTTTACAAAAAAAGATACATAATTAGGGAGGAATCTTACATGACGTATTTTCCGAATGTCAGCAACATCCACTATAAAGGCCGGCAACTAAAAAATGAGCTTGCCTTCAATTACTATAATCCGGAAGAAGTAGTTGCCGGGAAAACGATGAAAGAGCATCTTCGCTTTGCTGTAGCGTGGTGGCACACGTTTACAGAAGAAGGCAATGATCCATTCGGTGTAGCAACAAAGCTTCGCCCATGGAACCGCCATCAAGGGCTGGATGCAGCAAAAGCACGTGTAGAAGCTGCCTTTGAATTTTTCGAAAAGCTAGGAAATCCATTCTTCTGCTTCCATGACGTGGACATCGCACCTGAGGGTGATACGTTGCGAGAATCCAATAAGAATCTTGACGTCATTGTAGCGATGATCAGGGATTACATGAAAACGAGCAATGTAAAGCTATTATGGAATACAGCCAATATGTTTACAAATCCACGCTTTGTGCATGGTGCAGCAAGTTCTTGCAATGCAGATGTTTTCGCTTATGCTGCTGCCCAGGTGAAAAAAGGTTTGGAAGTCGGCAAAGAACTGGGTGCTGAAAACTATGTATTCTGGGGTGGCCGTGAAGGCTACGAAAGCCTGCTGAATACAGACATGAAGCTAGAGCAGGACAACATCGCCCGCTTCTTCCATATGGCGGTTGATTATGCCAAAGAAATCGGCTTTGATGCCCAATTCCTGATTGAACCAAAACCAAAAGAACCGACAAAACACCAATATGACTTTGATGCGGCTACAACGATTGCATTCTTAAAATCCTATGATTTGGATTCCTATTTTAAATTGAATTTGGAAGCGAACCATGCAACTCTTGCCGGCCATACCTTCGAACACGAAATCCGTGTGGCTAGAACACATGGGCTTCTCGGTTCATTGGATGCCAACCAGGGCGACATGCTTCTTGGCTGGGATACAGATGAATTCCCGACAGATCTGTATTCAACCACTCTGACCATGTATGAAGTCCTGAAAAACGGCGGACTTGGACGCGGCGGCTTGAATTTCGACTCCAAAACACGCAGATCCTCATTCGATGAAACCGATTTGTTTTATGCCCATATCGCCGGCATGGACAGCTACGCGCTTGGTTTGAAAGTGGCGAATCGCCTGATCGAAGACCGGGTATTCGATGACTTTATCGAGAATCGCTATTCAAGCTTTAAAGAAGGCATTGGCGCCGATATTGTAGCAGGCAAAGCCGACTTTACATCACTTGAAAGCTATATTATTGATAAAAAAGACATTACTAACCAATCCGGCAGACTGGAAATGCTGAAAAATACGCTTAACCACTATCTTCTTGAAGAAGCAGGAAAGTAACGAGTATCATAGTTTCATATACACAGGGATCTGAAGGGCTCGCTAAGAACAGCCGTCTATCCCTTTTTACTTCATTAAAAGGAGATATAAGCATGAAACATGTCATTGGGGTTGATTTGGGGACTAGCTCAGTTAAAGTCCTTCTGGTCGATCAAACTGGAAAGGTTGTTCATTCCGTTTCGAAGGAGTACCCTCTCATCCAGCCCAAGCCTGGATACAGTGAACAAAATCCTGAAGAATGGGTCGAAAAAACGATACAAGCACTGAAGCAGCTGGCGGATGAGGCAAAGGTGAATCCAGGCGATATTGAAGGATTAAGCTTTTCCGGGCAAATGCACGGATTGGTTCTCCTTGACGAGCATCATAAGGTCATCCGAAACGCGATATTGTGGAATGACACAAGAACCACTGCTCAATGTAAAAAAATTGAACAGCTCTTGGGTGAAAAGCTGCTGCACGTCACAAAAAATCCTGCTCTCGAAGGCTTTACCCTTCCGAAACTGCTGTGGGTACAAGAACATGAACCGGAACATTTGGCAAAAACAAAGGTCTTTTTGCTTCCTAAGGATTACCTGCGCTTCCGTTTAACCGGCGGCCTTCATGCAGAGTACTCGGATGCAGCCGGTACACTCCTCATGGACATAGAAAACAAGTCCTGGAGCATGGACATTCTCAGTACCTTTAAGCTCCCTGCTGCTATTTGTCCGCCTTTAGTTGAGCCGGACGATTTTACAGGGACTCTTCTTCCGGAAATCGCCGATGCAACAGGCCTATCTGCAGACATAAAGGTGTTTGCAGGCGGAGCAGATAATGCCTGCGGTGCCATCGGGGCAGGCATCCTATCTGACGGCCAGGCACTATGCAGCATTGGAACCTCTGGTGTGTTTTTATCCTATGAAAAGGACAGCAGCCGCGATTACGGTGGCAAGGTCCATGTATTCAACCATGGGCAAACGGATTCCTACTATAGTATGGGTGTCACCCTTTCTGCAGGGCACAGTCTGACATGGTTTAAAAATACATTCGCCGAACACGAAAGCTTTGATCAATTAGTCGAGGCAGCTGCCCTTTCGCCTCTGGGGGCAAATGGTCTTCTTTTTACCCCTTTCTTAGCAGGCGAACGCACTCCTTATGCCGATGCAAAAATCAGGGGAACTTTTACGGGCATGGACAGTGCGCATCAAAAGCATGATTTCACCCGTTCCGTTCTGGAGGGTATTGTCTTCTCCATTCATGAAACAGTGGAGATATTCCGCAGCAATGGCAAAGAAGTGGATACGGTCATCTCCATTGGAGGAGGAGCAAAGAGCGATTTCTGGCTGCAAATCCAGGCAGACATTTTTAACGCAAAGGTCATGAAATTAACAAGTGAACAGGGGCCCGGAATGGGAGCTGCCATGCTTGCAGCTACAGGCCTGGAATGGTTCCCATCCCTTCAATCCTGTGCAGAGGTCTTCCTTTCAACCGCTTGCGTGTTTGAACCGATTCCAGAAAATGTGGAACGTTATAAAGAGCTCTACCAGATCTACAAAGAGGTCTATCCTCAAACGGCTGCCATCAATCATCGATTATTTGAATTTAAAGAAAAGTAAGAAAAGCGGAAGCGCCTTGTTCATCGATGTACGGATTCCGTAGTCTTCGACTGAGATAAAGGATACACAGCGAGGAACGAGCTGATGTTGACTTATCGCAGGGAGAAGACAGAGAAATCCGCTAGCCGATAGGCGCTGGAGCTGGACAATGAAAAGCGAAAGCGCCTTGTTCATCGGTGTACGGATTCCGTAGTCTTCGACTGAGATAAAGGATACACAGCGAGGAACGAGCTGATGTTGACTTATCGCAGGGAGGAGACGGAGAAATCCGCTAGCCGATAGGCGCTGGAGCTAGACAAAGAACATGATCCTCTAAAAATAACCGACTCCCGCTTTGAGCGGGGCAAATCACAACAGAATAGGAGCCGACCACCATGAAATTTAAAATGAATAATGGACTTATTTATTTTTTCGGAGCCCTTGGCGGATTACTATTTGGTTATGATACAGGCGTGATCTCCGGCGCCATTTTATTTATAAAAAAGGATTTGCATCTTACCTCCTGGACAGAGGGAATCGTTGTCAGTTCCATACTGCTTGGCTGTATGATAGGCGCTGCCATCAGCGGCCCATTGTCAGACAGATGGGGACGCCGGAAAGTGGTGCTGTTGGCGGCAGCCATTTTTTGCATCGGCGCTCTTGGAACCGCTTTATCTCCTAGTACCGAAATTCTCATTTTATTTCGTGTCATTCTCGGCGTTGCTGTTGGAAGCGCTTCAACACTTGTCCCTATGTATCTATCAGAAATGGCACCGACCGCTATCCGCGGAGCCCTATCAAGTCTCAATCAATTAATGATCATGACAGGAATTCTGCTTGCCTATATTGTCAACTACCTCTTCAGCTCAACAGGAGGCTGGCGCTGGATGCTGGGCATTGCCTTTATTCCCGGACTGCTGCTGCTAATCGGAATGTTCTTTTTACCCGAAAGTCCCCGCTGGCTTTTAAAGCAGGGAAAAGAAAAGGAAGCACGCTCGATCCTGAATTTTATGAGAAAAGGTGCGGGTGTTGAAAAAGAAATCAAAGAAATTCAACTGGCTAACAAATTGGAGCAGGAACAGGGCGGTTTAAAAGAAGTAAAAGAAAAATGGGTGCGCCCTGCATTGATTGTAGGGGCAGGCCTGGCCATCTTCCAGCAAATCATTGGCTGCAACACCGTTCTTTACTACGCTCCCACCACCTTTACTAATGTGGGACTTGGTTCATCAGCGGCTATTTTGGGAACAGTGGGGATTGGAGTCGTCAACGTCATCATAACCGCTGTCGCCGTCAGCCTCATTGATAAGGTCGGCAGAAAACCGCTTCTCTTGATCGGGAATGCCGGCATGTCTATTTCTTTGTTTGTCCTGGGAATTGCAAACGCTATTATGGGCCATACTGCCGGTGCTGGCTGGATCACCGTGATCTGTTTAGCCGTTTACATTGCCTTCTTTTCTCTCAGCTGGGGACCGGTTGTCTGGGTGATGTTATCCGAAATCTTCCCTCTCAGCATCCGCGGAATCGGAATGGGAATTGGAAGCGTCGTCAACTGGCTGGCAAACCTAGTCGTCTCGTTAACCTTTCCAAAGCTGATCGAACAGTTCGGAATTGGCACCATGTTTATCGTCTATGGACTCATGGGAGTTCTTGCTTTTGTATTCGTATCGCTGAAAGTGGATGAAACCAAAGGAAAGAGCCTTGAACAAATTGAGCTGGACTTGAGAAATAAAAATGAAGAAACGGGAGCATTAAGGCTCTCTAGAAAGATCTAAATGAGTAAGAAGGCAGCGTCTGTGGGCGCTGGCTTCTTTTCTTTTTCAAACAGGAATACATACATGTTTCTAGAATTATATATACATGCATTAAAAAAAGAGCTAAAAATAGGAGGAACGATAATGGAGGAAAAATATCCAGTCCTGCAAAATGCAGAACCTTTCTACTTTGAAGGAAATGAGATCGGCATTTTAGTTTCACATGGATTTACAGGCTCCACCCAAAGCATGCGCCCTCTTGGTGAAGCCTATGCGAAAGCGGGCTATAGCGTTTGCGTCCCTCGGTTAAAAGGACATGGCACGCATTACGAAGATATGGAGCAAACCACCTACCAAGACTGGATTGACTCAATTGAAGATGGATATGAATGGCTGAAGAAGCGCTGCGGCACCATTTTTGTCACGGGATTATCGATGGGAGGCACGCTCACCCTCTACACTGCCCAAAATCACCCTGAAGTAAAAGGCATTATTCCTATCAATGCAGCCGTCGACATCCCAGCAACGTCCGGAGCACCAAGCACTGAAATCCCCCGTTTCCTTGATGCTATCGGCTCTGATATCAAAAAACCAGGCATCATTGAACTCGCATACGAGAAAACACCTGCTAAATCCATCGGTGAAATAAACCACCTCATGGAAAAAGTGAAAGGGAATCTCAGCAGCATTACATGTCCTGCCCTTATTTTCGTATCGGATGAGGATCATGTCGTTCCACCTGGAAATGCGCAAATCATCTATGACGGAATTTCTTCAGAATTAAAAAAGATCGTCCCGTTAAAAAACAGCTATCACGTGGCAACATTGGACCATGACCAAGAGTTAATCATTGAGAGTACGTTGGCGTTTATCAAGCATCATAGTTAAGGGAGTATGGCAAATCCAGGAGATTGGATTTTTGAACTAGAGTTTTACAGCATAGAAAAAAAGGGCTTTCTAGTCCCCTTCAAAATCTAGAAAGTCCCTTTTCCCTGCCTGTCTGCCACTTCAACTAAATCCTCCAGCCTATCAATTTTCACATCCGCCCCCGCCGTCTCCTCTTCATCACCAAACCCGTATAAACAGCCAACCGTAAACAACCCGTTCACCTTGCCCGCTTCCATATCCGAATGACGGTCCCCGACCATCACACCACCGCCACTCAAGGAATGCTCCTTCAGCAAATGTCCAACCAGATCATTTTTACTTCCCGTCTGATGCTCGCCGGCACTATAAACGCCCGTAAAATACTCACGCAGCGAGAAAGACTCCAGCACCTTATGGACATAGGGCTTGCTGCCATTGCTTGCAATAAAAAGCGGATGTCCCTTTGCTGTCAGTCCCTCAAGAACCTTTTCCACTCCATCAAAAAGCTTTCCTGACTTAGGAATAAGCTTGTATTCAATGTCTATTAACAGCTTCTGCGCCTCCTCCAGCACCTCCTTGTTTGCCCCTGGCAAAAGCTCGGCAAAAATATCCTCCTCTACCCTACCAAGAAAGGATTCGTACCGGCTGAACCGCTGAATCTGGATACGATCGCCATACTTTGCTTCCAGTGAATCCAATACATGGGGCAACGTCTGGTTGGTTAGTTCCAAACAGTCAAATAGTGTTCCATCCAAGTCAAAAATAATAGGAAAATGCTGTTTTCTCATATAATCATCCTTCCGCTTATTATTTGGTTTATTATAACACGCAGCCGGCAGCCTTCACGATGAAGCATCATACACATAGAAGGTTGCGTTTTTAGGGAAATACAAAGAGTTTCAAGTAAAATGCGGGTGATTTTAGAAAAATACAAGAACTTTGCGAAAGAATACCGGTACTTTTTAAAAAAATGCCAAAACGAGCGTAAGCCAGGGACCAAGCTGGCCCCTCGGAAATGAGCACCTGCCACAATTGAGCTGCCACCGCTTTTAAGTCATAAACAGAATCATCACCCAACACTTTTTTAATAATGCTCATTCCCCAAAAGCACCCTCACTTTTCGGATTTCCCTCATCCTCAAAAGTCGATTCATAAAATATTTCCAAGGAAATTGGCGAAAAAACGATTGTCCTGGTAAATCATTTTCCTCACCCAATATGCAGGTTAAGGTTCTCGCCTTCTTAGCCTTTTTACACCCGGCTAAGATAAATTAGTGAGAATACATATGCAAGTCCAACTTAAAAGCATATACATAATGTATAAATCATTAGGGGGAGAAATAAGGACGATAACCTGGTAAAAACCAGCTAAAAGTATGGACAGGTATTGGTTGGCAGCTTCAAGCAATGGACTCTCAGCCTTGGGAAAGGGATTTGCTACTGAGGGTGGAAGCTACTTTTTTAAGAAAGCAGGAAGTACGATGAAAAAATGGATTATTCCAGCTGCACTCGTTCTTATGCTGACGGGCAGTTCTGCAGCGGCAATTAACGCGAGTCCCGCTAATCATTCTGCAGCCAAACAAAAAATAGGAAAAACCAGCTCCATTGATGGCCCTGTCTATACTCTCGATCTTAAGCGATTTGGTGTATACAATGACGGGACACACGCTGACAGCACCACAAATGGAATCAACGCTGCTCTCCGATGGGCTCAAGCCAACGGCTATAAAACACTGCAAATTCCAGATGGCACCTATCTCATTTCAAAAGGGATCAAGGAAGCAGATCCGGACGCACGAATCAATATGGTAAGCAACATGACCCTGCTGTTAAGCGATAAAACGGTACTTCAAAAAGAAACGAATGGATTTGAGATTTACTCCGTCATCTATCTTGGACCCGATGTCACAAATGCTGTGATTAAGGGAGGGACACTGCGGGGGGACCGTGATACGCATGATTATTCTCAGAAGGGACCTGGCTTGGATGGAACGCACGAATGGGGAGACGGCATCTTTACAGAAGGCCCTCAAAATGTCGTGATCGATGGAGTGAAAATCCTCAATTTCACAGGGGATGGCATTGAAACAGGGGGAGCGGCTATATATGGGCAGTACATTACCTCCAAGGATGTAGAAACAGGCGGTATTGATGACAACGGAAATCCTATTCCCCAAAAAGGAAAAGTCCGCTCCAATAATTATAATGTAGAAAATTTCAGCAACCCCATTTACCAAAATGCTCATTACCGAAATCTTATGATGTGGCTCCCTAACGGAGTAACAGGCTACTATGATTTATTCTATTACCGCAAGGATGGCAGCTTTATTAAAGCAGAAAAGAACCAGCACTTTAATTCCACCTGGGGATATTCGCACATACCGCAGGATGCCGATTACTTCCGGGTCGTATTCAATGCTAATTCCACAAAGAATGTAAACGTCAACCGGATGTCCGTAGCTGTCACTGAAAACATGACCATTCAAAACTGTGATATCGGCTTTAACCGGCGGCAGGGTATTACTGTCGGTGCAACGGATAATCTGCAAATCATCAATAATCGTATTCATGATATCAGCGGAACCGATCCTCAAAGCGGAATTGATATTGAGCCGGGATTTTATCCAGCCATTCACACACTCATTAAAGGAAACCAATTTAACAATAATGTCATTCAGATGGTCCTTTCCTATGGCGGAGATGCTACGGTAACCGATAACTATTTCGGGCCAGGCGGACAGTTTTCCGTTAATCCTTCCTATATAGGAGCCCTTGTGCAAAACAATACCTTTGACCACACAGACGTTGATGCCTTCGGAAACACTCAATTTCTGCAAAATAAACTCATCTCCAGCTCTGCAAAATTTGAAGGCGGATTAAATGTTACGGTCGATGGAATCGACGGAACCGACTCGAGTGTCGGATTCACTCAAACGGTTAAAAATGGTATCCAGGCATCCAATCTATCTTTTAAATCATCCAGTAATTCAACCAGCACAGGAGGCATCAGTGTGGATGGAATGCCTATCACGCTGACCAATATCACACTGAAGGAAAATAACAGCTTCAGCGGAAATGGAAACAGCCAGAACGCCTACAATAATCTTACATTAACCAACACACCGGAAATGAGCCTGCCGGCAGGCGTCTATACAAATGCCACAAGCAGCAATGGCGTATTCGAATTGAACAACCCAGGCAAAACTGTGTTGAACAAGTGGAGATTCAATGATTCGACTCTCTATACCTACAGCCTTAACACTCAAGCTACCATTCAAAATTCCACTTTCACCTACACGAAGGATTTAACAGGGCCTACAATTGTCGCACTGCAAGCCAAAGCAATAAATGTCCTCAATAATACGTTTACAGATATCACAAAAGTGAAGGCAGATCATGCGATTATCCAAATTGGCAGGGATTACTCCGCAACCGATCCAACAAGCATTTACGCAGCCTCTGTAAAAGGCAATACCATCCAGGCAAAAGTCAACCGTGAAGGAATCGATACCATTAATGGCGGAAAAGCCGCTCCACCATATGATATTGAGAACAATACACTCATCAACACTACGTTGCATTTAAAAGCGTCAGATATAAATAAAAACAACCAAATCATCAAGCCATAAGAAAAGCGCATGCGCCTTGTTCATCGGCGTACGGATTCCGTAGTCTTCGACTGAGATAAAGGAAACTAGATGTTGACTTATCGCAGGGAGAAGACGGAGAAATCCGATCGGCGCTCAGAAATCACATTGTTATCATAAATAAAGGAGCCGGCATCCACTTGATGCCCGGCTCCTTCTATGTTCACTCAATCGTTTAAAAACACAGCCTTCTTCTCCCTGCTGCTCTCCAACGCAGCATGTATGACTTCTATCGTTCTCAGCCCGTCTTCCCCTGGTACAGGACAAGGCGCACCGCTTCTGATATGCTCATAGACCTTTTTATAGTAGGTTTGGTAGGAACCAGGGATGGTCTCTACTTTTTTCACGACATCCTGTCCATCTGCCTCCACCGTTAATTCACCGTAGAACTCGGGCTTGTCCTCTCCCCAGCCTTCTCCGGCAGGAAGCTGTCCTGCTCTTAAGGCATCCTCCTGACCATCTATTCCATATTTCACAAAGCTGCCATTCCGGCCATGGACAAGATACCGCGGGCTTTTGCCTTTTACAATGGAGCCCGAATGCAAAATGACGCGCAGCTTTTCATAGCCCAGGATAATATGAAAATAATCATCCACTTCTCCGTGGGGACGCTGTGGAAAAACATCCGCCTGCACGAATTGCGGCTTTCCAAATAGATGAAGTGCCTGGTCAATTAAATGAGCACCCAGATCATACAGCATGCCCGCGCCTTTTCCAGGCTGTTCCCTCCAGCGATACCGCACTTCCGGACGGAACCGGTCGAAATGAGCTTCGTATGTGGCAATATCTCCTAAATCTCCATTCGTAATCAATTGCTGAATGGTTAAAAAATCACCGTCCCACCGGCGATTTTGGTAGACACTTAACATGAGTCCCTGCTCTTTCGCCAGTTGAATCAGGTCCTTCGCTTCCTCCGGATCAATGACCATAGGCTTTTCTATAATCACATGCTTCCCGTGGGATAAGCTTTTTTTCGCCATCTCATAGTGAAGCGGATTTGGAGTCGTGATAATCACCAATTCTATAGAAGAATCCTCTAAAACATCTTCCAGGTTCGGAACGACTTCTACGTCCTTTAGATTTTCATGGACCTT
This sequence comes from Heyndrickxia acidicola, assembly GCF_001636425.1. NCBI lineage: Bacteria > Bacillati > Bacillota > Bacilli > Caryophanales > Bacillaceae > Heyndrickxia > Heyndrickxia acidicola. The sequence continues at coordinate 3,818,871 of NZ_KV440953.1, read as the reverse complement.
TTCAGGATGGGACGACATCACTTTAACTAAGTCAAACTCCTCCAAGACTTTTAAAAACGGTGCATGAAACGTAGCACCTGAAAATCCATACCCGACTAATCCTGCTTTTATTTTATTCATCTTCCTCACGCTTCCCTTCGTTTGGTATTGTAATGTGCTCGATCTCATGCATACGCATCAGCTGCTGCATTTCTTCATCCGGCCATTCATCGGTAATGACCGTATCAATCACGGATAAATCGCAGACCCGATGAAAGAAATCCTTGTGGAACTTTGTATGATCCGTCAGTACAATAACTTTCCGTGCTGCTTTAATCATGCTTTTTTTTACAAAGGCTTCTTCTTCATCCGGTGTCGTCAGACCGTTGCTCCCTAATCCGCAGGCTCCGATAAACAGGATATCGGCCTTGTACTTTTCCAGCTCCTCCGCGGTATGGAAGCCCACAAAATTACGGTTGAAGGCGTTAAATCTTCCGCCGGCCATATACACCTTAACTTCCGGACGCTCCGCTAAAATATTCACGATATCGATTGAATTTGTGAGAACCGTAGCTTCTTTCGTTTTCATATACTTGGCCGTGAGAGCGACCGTTGTCGACGTATCAAAGAGGATAAAGTCAAAATCCTGGATAAAGGTGCTGGCTTTTTGGGCAATTTTTTCTTTTGCCACTGTCTGATCCCGCTTATGGTATTGCTTTATCTGCGGAACCTCCTTGGATAAAATAGCGCCGCCCTTCACACGGATCACATCGCCATCCTCCTCCAGCTTCACCAGATCACGCCTGGCTGTATCCCGCGAAACCTCGAATTCCTCCATCAGGCCCTCAAGCGTAATTTCCTTGTGAACGGCAAGCCATTCACGCACTCTTTCCAAACGCTGCTTTTGGGACATCGCTCCACCTCCTTCGCACGTTTTGCTTTCTTCTAGAATAAAGCAGAATGCGAGTAGAAATCAAGTAAAAAACTTAATATAAGTTTTTTACTTAAATAAAACAAAAAAGAGGAACCGAATTGGCTCCCCCCTTTTCTCTATAATATGGAGTGTCTTTACCTAGACTCTACCCATTTTTCGAAAAAATCAAACATTTAAAGCGAAACTTCCTTTGTCTGCAAGTCCGTTTTCAAGATGTGTCCTTTACTCTTTCGCGCGTTCAGTTCTGCCACAATCTCTTTATATCGGCTGTCGGAAAGCTTGTACCAGACCGCCATAACGATGATGGTCGCAACGGCCAGCACTCCGGGATAAATAAACATCAAGCCCTTGATGCCCGCTATTGCTTTCATGCTTTGTGCAGCATTCGGCACATAACCTACAAAGCTTAAGACCACACCGGGAACAAATCCTGCGACCGCCGAGGATACCTTGCGGAAAAAGGTAAAGAAAGAATACACCACTCCCTCTGATCGCTGGCCGGTTTTCCATTCTCCATATTCCACGGCATCGGATACCAGAGCCCAGTTTAGACTGTTGACAAAGGAGCTTCCGAAATAAGCCAGGCATGCGAAGGCAATGAACGTCACAGCATTATGGGCAAAAAGGAACGCCGCAAGATCTCCCGCTGACCAAATCGCACATCCAAGCATATAGGTCGCTTTTTTCCCCATTCGTTTTGAAAGGAATGGTACAATCGCACAGCCGATAAAGACACATCCCATACTGAAGAATCCCATATAAGGAACGATTGAAATATTCTTCAACACATACTGGCAATAGTACACCTGAACAGCAAGCTTTACATTAAAAGCAGAAAAGGTAAACAGGTTCACCAGGCACAGGACGAGCAGCGGCCTGTTTTTAAAAATCGCTTTATAGCTGTCGCTCATCTTCATTTTGGCTTCAGCTGGTTTTTCCTCGGCATATCTTTCTTTAATATTGGCGTAGGAAATGATTTGGATCAAAGCTCCCGCCACGGCAAAGATGGACACCGCCAAAAGGTAGCCATTCGTATTGTTATGGGCGCTTAATACAATGGGCATGAATCCAACCGTTGAAATCAGCAGACCCAAATTAGAACCCGCCTGCCTAAAAGAAGCCAGCTGTGCCCTTTCTGCCGGATCCTTCGTCATTGCCGGAATCATGGACCCGAACGGAACATTTGAAATACTATAGATGGTTCCGAACGCCATATAGGTTAGATAGGCCCATATCAATTTTCCGGTAATCGTAAAATGAGGATTCGTAAAGCTTACAATGGTAATCAGTGCAAGCGGAACGGCTGTATACAGGATAAACGGCCTGAACTTGCCCTTCCTTCCAATTCGCTTGCGATTGTCCACCCAGGTGCCAACGGAAATATCCGCAATCGCATCCCACACCTTTGATATTAAAAAGACCAGCCCTGCAGCCGCAGAAGGCAGCCCAAGGGTATCCGTATAAAACTTCAATAAATAGATTTGGCCCAAATCAAATAAAAAATTATTGCCCACATCCCCTAATCCGTAGGCAATCTTCTCTCTCAGCCTAAGCTTTTCAGGCTTCCCTGAAGAATGACCAAACGGCTCCACCGCATGATTACCCATATTCCATTTTCCTCTCTCTACTGGACTTTTAAACTATAATACCTTTTGTGTCTACTTTCTAAACCTGTAAAGAAATGGGTAAATGTTGTATATTAATGCAAATGATTATATAATTATTCATATCTATTAATTTTAAAGGGAACTCGATTTGTGTTGAAGAATACTATTAAAAAGAATGCACAGAAAACGGAGGATACGCCATGTTAACAGCTGCATTAGTAGATTCACAATTAAAGGACTGGGCGATTGAACAACGCAGACACCTGCACAGGCACCCGGAGCTTTCAGGACAGGAATACAATACAGCCGCTTATGTAAAAGAAAAGCTGGCTGAGTTTGGCATTCCATTAGAGCCGCAGTTTTCACCTCCGAGTGTTGTGGCCTTTTTTAAAGGAACAGAAGGTGCTAAGACAATTGCACTTAGAGCCGATATGGATGCACTGCCCATTACTGAAGAAAACGATGCGCCCTATCAATCTACCGTTCCGGGAGTCATGCACGCCTGCGGACACGACGGACACACTGCCATCCTGCTTTCCGTATCGAAATGGATGAGTGAAAATCCTCACTTGGTAAAAAACAATATCCGCCTGATTTTCCAAAGCTCTGAGGAAGCCTCTCCAAGCGGTGCCCAACAGCTCGTGCAAGAAGGAGTGCTGGATGGTGTCGATGCCATTTACGGCATCCATTTAATGTCCGGCCTGGAGCTTGGAAAAATTGGCTTTGCGGTCGGACCATCCAGAGCCTCCTGCAATGATTTTGACATCCGCATCGAAGGCGTCGGCGGTCACGGAGGCCAGCCGCAAAATGCAGTCGATCCAATTTACGTAGCGTCACACCTAATTCAGGCGTTTCAATCCATCATCAGCCGCAATCTTCATCCGCACGAAGCAGGCGTGATTTCATTCGGCGGCCTTCAGGCAGGGAACTCCTATAATGTCATTCCGTCTGAAGCAAGGCTTAAAGGAACCATGCGCGCCATGACATACGAAGCAGCCGAACTTCTGAAGACCAAAACGCAGCAGCTGACAGAAATGCTTTGTGCCAGCTTTGGCGCGAAAGGGCATTATGAATTTATCGAAGGCACCATCCCGCTCTACAACCATCCGGAAGCCTGCGAATTTGCCCAAGGCATCATTGAAAAAACCTTCGGACCAGATGTCTTTGTTTTACAGGAGCCATCAACCGGAGCCGAGGACTTTTCCTATTACCTGAAAGAAAAAACCGGCGCCTTCATCGATGTCGGCATGAAAAGCGAAAAAAGCCAATACCCTCACCACCACCCGCGCTTTGACATCGACGAAGATGCCATCCCAACGGCCATCGAATTGATGATCCAGCTGGCGCTGAATGCTTAATCGTTTTGCACTCTCCTTGGGAGGGTGCTTTTTTTTGTGCGGGCGGCGGTGCAGGAGTGGCGGGCGGAGTGCAGATTTACTTGTGTGGGGCAGCACGTGGTGAGGGGAATGGCTATTTTCTATGGTTTGCAACATTAATGGAGATTATTGCAACATTCTTTCCGTTTTACGAGTATGTTTCGGCATATATAAAAAAAGAAAAGCTAGAAAGCACTGAAATTCAATTATCATCAGCACTTCTACTTTTCAATTAATTTAGGCGCAAAAAAGGCTAGACTTTTTACATCTTCTTTATCTTGAAAAATATTCAATACCATACTTTATTAAATTATTTATCTTTTAAAAGTATCCAAGCTTGCCATCCTTTGTGAAATAGTAGGTAATTCTAGCTTGATTACCATAATGAACTCTCAGTATTCAATGCCGCACCCTTTAAAAATTTGATAAAAATATAAACATTAACAATTGCACTTTTGGCAGTTCCAAATACTTCGAGTCTTGCCGATAACCCTGGATAAGCACTTATTGTTTGTACCAATGCCCCAAGTACACCGTTTAATTCATTTCTCCTACTCTATATTATTTCCATGCGTACTGTAATTCTGTTAGCAAATCCTTTAAAGCCTGAGCCGATACTTTAAAAAGTTCTGGTCCGCTGAAGCCTGAAAACGTTCCGGACGCAGCCAAATGAGGTTCAAGGGATAGATACCCATTGTATCCTCTGTTTATTAGCGCACCTAACACTTCCTGCACTTCACCATCTCCTTGTCCTGCCGGTACTTCTTTTCCATCTATAAACAATGCATCCTTAATATGAACATACTCTATATAGGGCTGGAGCAAGGGGTAAGCTTCCGAATAAGGTTTTACACCACATTGCACGAAATTAGCAGGGTCAAAAGCGCTCTGTAAATGAGAAGAATGAATGGTCTTCATTATATCCAGGCAACGTTCAGCGTTGTCACCATATGTGTCTTTTTCATTTTCATGAAGGAGCACAATTCCTTCCTCTTCCGCTTTTTTCACCAGTTTTGACAGCCTGCGCATCACTTCATCCCGATAAAATTCAGGATCTTTACCTCCAGGAATATAGAAAGAAAAGATACGAATATATTTTGTATCAAAAAACTTAGCAACGTAGATTGCCCTTTCAAATCTTTTAACATGTTCTTCGAAGTTATCAATTATACTAATTTTCCCGATTGGAGACCCAATGGAAGATATTCGAAATCCCTTTTGATGTAATACTTTTTTCATTTTTGTCAATTCATTATCTGTCAAATCAAGAACATTCTTATTCCAAATCCCCCTGAATTCAATATATCTAATTCCTTCTGATTGCAATATGTTCAATTGAACATCTAAATCTGATGAAATTTCATCAGCAAAGCCAGATAAGGTCACCATTACTTTACCTCCTTATGAATATCTTGTATTATTACGAGCTTCTTAAAAGGAAGAATGATTGCTATGATTACTTGAAATACTTATATATTCGTTATTTACTGTATTCTAATGGCGTTACCTTAATTATTTAAGATTCATAAATCAAATCAGCAATTCCTTTCATTCACATATCGATCCTTTCCGGAAAAGCGTTGTTTTTCGGTCCAGAATGATGTGCCTTATAGGAAGAGCAGACAAGATATAAGACAGTTAATATTCCAGGGTCTTAGTAAACATGAAAAAAGTATTAAAAAGCCGCTTAGAGTGAATATCTAATCTTTAAGCGGCTTGCTTTTACAGACATGTTAACGATTTTGCATATTCTTTCTTCAACTTTACTTTATTTCTTTACGAACTTTAGATGATTGAATCAATTGTTCCAGGTATCGTTCGAACTCATTTGCGTCATATGGAACCTCAACGATGTTTTTGGTAAACGATGAAAGCATAATTCCGTTCGCAATTATAATAGATTTAATTCCTTCTGTACCATGAGCAATTAGATTATCATCTCCATTGAGAATCGAAGAAATAAAATTTTCCGTCACGACTTTATGCCCCGTAGGTTTGTTTTGATCTACATGAATTTCCTCTTCTATCGTTTCCAGATTTGTAAAATAACCATTTGTTTCCTCAAGGTGTTTCAAAACAGAAATCGGGTTTCGATAATGGATCATCCTCCCATCTTCATAGAGAATTCTCCCATTCTCCCCAACTATCTCTAGTCGGTTGGTTCCCGGTGATTCGGCAGTCGACACTATGAAATGTCCCACCATGCCGTTCTCGTGTTCAAAGTATGCGGTAACTTCATCCTCAACCTCGATATTGTGATATTTACCAATAGATGCATGTCCGCTAATGCGGGTTGGGACACCGAATGCCCACTGATAAAAATCAAGGTTATGTGGGCATTGATTCGTTAATATTCCACCCCCTTCCCCAGCCCAAGTTGCCCGCCAACCTCCACTTTCATAGTAGGCTTGAGATCGAAACCATGCTGTATTGATCCAGGTTGCTCGCATAATACGTCCCAACACTCTTCCGTCCAATATCTCTTTAATTTTTTTGTAAAAGGGGAGTGTTCTTTCTTGAAACATTATCGCAAATACTAAACCAGGATGATCTTGCTTTGCAGCTTTATAGGCCTCAATCGTGCGATGAGCTTCGTTTACATGGACTGCTAACGGCTTCTCGCAAAGCACGTGCAGTCCCCTCTCGAACGCATCGATTGCAATCGTAGAATGATGATAATGTGGAACAGCGATCATAACTGCTTCTAGTCCTGATTGATTGAAAAGATCGATATGGTTATAGTATGGGGTTGTTTTGGCTTTAGCAGCATAATCATCTGCTCTTTTCTTATCAAAATCACATACGCCTACAAGCTCAATCTGTTCGAGTTCAGCTAAGATTTCAAAGTGTGTCTGTCCGATATTGCCAAGCCCAACTAAGCCCATTTTAATTTTTTTTTCATTCATTTGTTTCCTCTCCTTATACTCTTCTCAATTTTCAAGTTGTTCATGAGATTTCTCACATTTTCTACAGCTTAAAGCGAAAAGAGGATAGACTCCCTCGGAAGCCTATCCTGAACGGAGATAATCAGTTCAACAACATTTCGTTGCATCTCATTCATTTGATCGCTTTATGTATGCCTAGATAGAATATGTTTTTTTCTTGTCTAATCAACTCATGCTCTGAATGCTTGGTTCACTCATTGTCTTTGGACCAAGCAGTTCAATAAATTATTGGTAATGAAGCAATTGAATCATGCTTTCCGTCTTTGAATTCGTTTGAAATGCTGCTTCCTTCCCCTATTCGATTTCCTGTATCATTTGTTTAAGATAATCAATCGATATCCTGGTATCTTCCACCATCGTCCGTTGCGGATGATTATCCTCTCGATGCCACAACTCAAGAGTAAGCCACCCTTTATATCTGATATCCTTCAACACGTGGATGAGTTTTCGCATGTTAATTTCCCCATCAATCAGGTCTTCTGTTGGGATTCGGCCCTTTTGGTTTCTTAAATGAAACGTGTGTAGTCTATCTGGATATTTCTGTATCCACTCAATCGGATCGTATCCCGCAACGTATGCCCATCCCGTGTCGATACAGAGCCCGACTTCGGGACTGGAGTATTCAATCACAGAGCGAAGATCCCCTTCTGCATTGTGCTTATCATCGGCATGGTTATGCATACTTACTTTCAAACCGAGCGTTCCTGCAGCGATAGCAATTTGGGATAAATGATCTCCTTGACGTTTAAACTCATCTTCCGTTTTGGGAAGAGAGACACCCCAGCCTCCCTTCGGATCGGCATTCACCACCAGATCTTTACCTCCGGCCTCTGACAATCTTCTTGCTACCGGCATAATGTCTTTTTCTACATCAAGTGCCGCTTCATGAAGCTGAAGCCCCACATATGCACTGGAAACAGATAATCCGAAAGATTTTGCCAGTTTCACCAGGTTGGGAGATGGATCTAGTTCTACTGCATCCACCCCTGCCTCTGCACAATCACGAAATATGTCCTCCCACGAGGCTTCTTTTTTGTAGTCGAGCCAATATCTCTCATTCCAGCCGTACATTCCTGTGGAGAATCCTAGAATATTCATGCAACCGACCTCCTCATCATTTCATTACTGGGTTCGATTGGATCCCGCCAACAGTCACTGTCTGTAACATTCCAGTATCCGCACACTCGTACAGAGCCTGCAAGCACGAAAAATTAAAGACCGTTTGCTCATTAATCAATGCAGGTGATGGTTCTCCCTTTACTTTGTGATAGAAATAATAGATTGGGTGATCCATTACACCGATGTCACTTTTATTATTAATATCCTTCTCATTTATAACAACTTCGCCATCTTTATCTGTTCTGCAGATGACCTTGTCAGACTCGAAATAAGGCGACCATTCAAGGGCTCCACGTGTTCCTTCTATTTCAACCAGATGATATGGTTTGCCGTGTGTACAGGATGCACGCTCGTAGTGTACCCATATCGTCTTGCCATCAAGATGATATTTCATCATCGCTCCTGCATGGCCTTCTACGTCGTATGTCGTATTCACAGGATCGGCTTGTGTTTGAGGTTTGCTTACCCATGCTGCTGCTATATCAATGGACGAAGGTTTAAAAACGTCATTCAATATCGCAAAATCATAAGGTCCCCAATCCATGACAACCCCGCCGCCACTCTTGGAACGATCCAAAAACCATCTGCTTTCTGGTTGGTACTCCACTCCAGCTCTAGATCTTTGCCCACGGTAAGTAAATGTCACTTTATATATGTCTCCTATTGCATCAGATTGAACCAGCCGCTTGATTTCTTCTGTTTTGGGCAGGCCTATGAATCTATCACTGCAGCATCCCAGCAGACGATTCTTTCTTCTGGCACATTCAAGCAGGTCATCAGCCTCCTGACGATTCATGGCTAGTGGTTTTTCACATAATACATGCCTCCCGGATTCCAGAGCCATTCGGGACAGCTCATAATGTGTAAAAGGAGGCGTGCAGATGACAACAATATCGTCTTTTTTCGCTTCTTCCGCAAGCATTGTTCTTGCATCTGAAAATGTAACTACATCAGGGTAACGTTCCACAAACCCACTTAATGCCTGTGGGTTAGGATCCGCGACCTTCATTTCTATTTCATCAAAATTTGGAAGTTTACGGATAGCTTCTGCGTGCGATCTCGCAATCACTCCCGCGCCAATTATATAAAATTTCATCGTGTCACCTCTTTATTGTTTAAATTTCCCTTTTTAACTCATCTGAAAAATCTGACTATTATTAAGACAGCTTCACTTTACTGCCTATTTTTTTGTTGCAACGGCAAAAGTAAAAGCAAATTGGTGTGATACCCATTTCTTCCATAGGACCTGTAATTTATCCTTTATCTGCCGCTCCTTTTAAGAAGAGAGTGGCTAATTGCATCAGTCGGGAAATTTTTTCATCTAATGTAGTTGCTTAACTTATTTGAATTTTATTTAACTTTATCCGCAAAGCATACATTCTTTTGTTACTTTGCACATGAACCACTTACAAATCTTCTAAACGTAGAAACGTTTCTATAGCATACACAAATAATTTTAACCGCTTTCTTAAGCGGAGTCAATAACAAAACCTACTTAAAACAGAATAATCAAAAAATTATTGCAATCATTTTTGCCGTATTTTATACTGATTTTGTGAAACGTTTCTATGGTTATTATGCTAAATAGGTATCTTAATAAAAAAGGGGGCTGGTCAAACAAAAAGTTTTTATACATAGCTTTCATATTTTATCATTGCGTTCTCTATTGTTATCACGTGAAGGGGGTATATCTATGAAAAGAAAATTTCTCATTGGATTAACTGTAACCGCTCTCATGAGTTTAGCTACTCTTAGTGGATGTAGTTCAAGTGTTAATGGTACTGCTGATAATAGTACAGGGCAGAAAGTGAAGATCAACTTCTGGTACACTTGGGGAGGAAAAGAAGGCAGTGTCATGGATCAGTTGATCAAGGAATATAACGCGAGTCAAAATAAAATACAGGTCGTTGGTTTAAGTCAAGGCGACGAGCAAAAACAAATGACGGCAATCGTTGGGAACAACCCTCCAGATCTGGCTAGTCAATATGATCAAGACAACGTCGCTTCTTGGAGTTCCAAAGGAGCTATGACACCCCTTGATGACTTTATGAAAAAAGATCATTATGATACCAGCGATTTCTTGCCTGCAGCTCTTAAAGCTGTGCAATATAATGATAAAACCTATGCACTCCCAATTGTCATGAATACCTGGATGTTATATTACAACAAGGATCTATTTAAAAAAGCAGGGATTGCTAATCCACCGCAAACAATGCAAGAATTGAAGGCCGACGCTGATAAATTAAGCATTGTAGATAAAAAGGGGAATTTGGAACGGATAGGATTGTGGCCTGAACAGGATCCGACGATGTATATGTTTTCTTTCGACGGAAGCATATGGGATCCGGCTAAAAAAGAAATAACACCGGATAATCCTGGATTTAAAGCTACCGTACAATTTTATAAAGATATGTGGGATAAATATGGTTCCAGCAACCTTGATCGATATGGTTCCGGTCTTGGGAATTATGCTTCTGCTCAAAACCCGTTTTTCACCGGACAAGCTGCAATGGCTTTTGACGGAGAATGGTTGACAACGTTTGTTAAAGAATATGCCCCGAACCTGAATTATGGCGTTGTACCGATCCCTTATGATGAATCGCATCCAGATGCGAAAAATGCTGGGTATATCAATGTAGGTGCGCTTTATATTCCTAAAGGTTCAAAGCACCCTCAAGAGGCCTGGGAGTTCTTGAAATGGTTAACCTCTAAAGCACAAATGGTAAAACTCGCTACCTCTCTTGGTAACCTGGCACCAAGAAAGAGTGCCTTAAATGATCCATCATTTAAAAGAGTACCAGGATTTACAGAGTTCTTGAAATATTCACAAGGTCCGAAAATGAGCATGCAGCCACAAGTACCGTTTTTGAATGATTATTTAGCTGAAATCTCTACAGAGTATGATGCAATCCTGCGAGGAAAAACTTCAGTTGATAGCGGATTGAAAGCCATTAAAGACAAGATTCAACCATTAGCCCAAAATACCAATTGATAAATATTTTTGATGCTGGGCCCCTCCTGTTATTGCAAAATGACAGGAGGAGTTTTTACAAAAAGGAACCACTCTGATGAAACTGATGAAATCACCCACATTACCTTTATCACGATCGAGAAACAGAAGAACGTCGTTAAATAAGAAGGAAACTAGGAATTTTAAACTGTACCCTTTGTAAAGGACATTTTCAAAAAAACTTAGGCAGTTTTAAGAAGATGATCTCTGTATTGAACAGGGGGGTCATCTTTTTTAATTCCATTGGTATCTATATTGATTGTAATAAATCAAGTATTGTTTAATTTCTTTTTTTAATTCATCAAAAGTTGTACATGCTTTAATATCTTTAAGATGGCCAAAGAAAGATTTTTGAGGAGCTTTATCCCAACAGTTTCCTCTTCTTGACATAGATTGGCGTAGCCCAAGTTTTTTTATTGCTTTTTGAAATGCCTGATGAGTTTTCGGCGCCATTGGTTGCCTATTCGATTTCGAAAATCCAATGGAAAGTAAGCAAGCCCCTTTTCCTAATCATTATCGTGACAATGATTCTACCGCCAGAGGTTAAAACTGGGTCTGTATTTACTGGATTAAAAGAAGGGAAGAGCACATAAAAATTCATGCTCTTCCCTTTTTTGTTGGTTCTTAATAGGTGTGCAAATAGAGTTTGCACATTTATAGTTCTGGAAAGCCGTTAAACATCTATCTATCTTTTGCCACTTATCTTAGCTCAAGGGTCTAAATCAACCTTCATATTTTATTTCCACTCAAGTTTAGGCAGGATATCCTGTTGCAGCTTACACATTTCATCAATCATGGCACATGCTTGATAGTAGCTCGGTGCTTGAGGATCCAGTAATATGGCTTGCAGCAATTTCGTTTTTGAACCTTCAAGAAATGCCTCAATTAATAATTGATGAATGGTTCCTTGTATATGGATGGTTCCAATGATGGCTGTTGGAAGGTCTACCGTCATCGGCTTTAATGTAATGCCATTCCCATTTACAATGGCCTGCGTTTCCACTACCATATCATCCGGCAGCCCTTTTATCGCTCCATTATTCGGCAGGTTTACTGCATTTAATTGAATCTCTTCATCAAAATAGATCGCTTCAATAATCGGAATGGCGTATTCATTGCTGATTCTGACATTATCTTTGTCAAAAACATACGCTTCTTCTGTCCACACCTCTTGAGTTTTGACTTCAGAGAACAGACCTTTATCCAGGGTGTTACCGCTTGCACAATAAATAAAATCAGGTGTTCTAGAATCCTCTTCCCAAAGCTTCTCATTGATTGGATCATATCTAAACTGTAATGACAATCCTGCATAAAAGTCTTCAGCATAGCTGACATACTCTCCACAGTGATTCGTGCCTGGATATGGATAATACCCATATATTTGATACATTGTCCTTGATAGTGCCATGTGATCAAAATGAGCTAAACGATTAGCTTTCTTTTCTTTTTCATGGAACAGTGGATATAAGTCTTCATTTGTATTTCGATTCCAGATCTTCGTGAAGAATCCGAAATGATTCAATCCTCCACCTTCAACGGCAATTTCTTCTTTGTCCATCTCTAAAAATTCAGATAATTGTTCGATTCCCATATCCAGCCCATGGCATAAACCGACAATTTTAATGGAGGTTAACTTTGATACAGCCTCAACCAGTTTTGCCTCTGGATTGGTATAGTTAATAAACCATGCATCTGGACAAACCTTTTCCATTGTTCGAGCAATCTCAAGCATTGGCCTTAAGTTTCTTAATGTGTGGAACATGGACCCCGGGCCGCCATTCTCACCATAGATTTGCTTGCTTCCAAATCGTCGTGGAATATGGAAATCCTGTGACCAGTAAAAATATCTATTTACTTCAATGGCTACAATAACAAAATCAGCATTTGTCAGTGCAGATGGTAAATCTGTCGTTTTCCATATATTCGCAGGATGCTTAAACTCCGTAAACATTTTATTTGCATATTGATAGGTTCGATCAAGATTTTCTTCAACAATATCCATTAAGGCAATTTCTAAATTCACTTGATTCCTAAGTTTCTCAGATAAAACCAAATCCTGCAAAGCTCCAAGCGCAAAGGATATACTCCCAGCACCAACTAAAGATACTTTTAAATTCTTCATCTTATCTTTCTCCTTCATCCGTATTGTTTACAGCTATGTATCCGGCACCAATCATTCCGGCATCTGGACCATATTTAGAAAGCACGATTTTCACTTTATCCTTTAACTGTTCAAACACTTTATTCTCTGTGCTTTTGATTATTTCATTTATTAACCATTGATTGTGGTAGATGACAGAGCCTCCAAAAACAAATATCTCCGGATCAATGGTTTGCATAAGAGAGGCAATGGCACTTGAAAAATGGTCTATCCAGGCCTCCATTACATGAACGGCTCCTGCATCACCACTTTTATATTGTTCAAACAAATGCTTTGCTGTAGCACCTTCACCATAAAGCTTTGCACTTTCTTCATTTAAAGAGTTTCCACTGCATAACGATTCCAGCGTTCCGTTATACAGTAATAGATGATTTTTATTTTCATCGGAAATAATCATACTTCCAATTTCCCCTGCATACCCATGTGTCCCCCGGAAAATGGATTGGTTGAAAATCATTCCGCTTCCAATTCCAGTACTAACAGTGATGTAAATGGAATGTTCATATCCCCTGGAGGCTCCATGCTTTGCTTCTAATAAGGCAATGACATTCACATCATTCTCGAAATACACTTCATATTCCGGAAAAAACGCTTTAATATCGCTGAAAAGCATACCTTCTAATAATGGAAGATTAGTAGAATCCGAAATTTTGATCATGTCATCTTTCCATGGTATCGGCAGTGCCATTCCAATTTTCCCAGCTTCCTTTTGGGCATCCACTCTTTCAATCATATTCTTGATCCCTTTGAAGAAAGCACTTACAGTTTTGAATTCAAATGCTAGCGCTGTGTCTTTTTTAAGCACCTGAAATGTATGAATATCAATTAAACCTACTCTAATGTTCGTTCCACCAATATCAACCCCTATTACTTTGTCTCCCATTTTAAACTCCCCGCAGTATTTATTTATTCAAATATCTTGCTGCTGCCATATCCAGATAAAAGTCAATATGGTCGTACCCAAGTAATTCTTGAGCTGGTAAATGAGTATCTGGATGATGAAATATTTGCTTTACAATTTCGGCTTTTCTTTCACCTGTAATCGCAACTACTACTCTTGAGCTATTTTTGATCTGATCTAATCCTAATGTGATCCCATCGCTTAAGGTTGTAGGCTCATCGAAATACTTTTGAGCCACTTCCTTAGTGGTCTCAGATAACGGAATAACACTGCTGTAATCTAATACAGGTGAACCCGGTTCATTTAATCCGATATGTCCATTCATCCCTACACCCATTAAACTAAAGGTTATGGGATTATTTCGAATGAAACCATCCATTCTCTCACACTCACGCTTCATATCTTCTGCGGTTCCGTTAAAAAAAACGATTTGGCTTTCATCTAGTTTTAAAGGAGAAAATAAATCTTCATTTAGCATTTGATAGCAGCTTCCGGTTGAATTGCGATCGATTCCAATCCATTCATCCAGGCTTACGACCTTGAGTTTTTTACGATCCGAACTATTTTCCATGTTTTTCACAAACTGAAAATAGCTTTTCTGCGGTGTGCTTCCAGAAGCTAAACAAAATACCGGGTTGGGCTGATTTCGTAATTGCTCCTGCATTTCTTTTGCAATTTCTATTGCAACTGCTTCTTCATTTTCAAAAATCTTCAACATAAAAATCCTCCCTGTAAAAGCATTATCCAGAAAGCACTTTGGACATTTCTTTTTGCAAAGAAAGTATACCTGCGCCAACTGCTGTTGCATCGTTGGAAAAACTTGCTGAAATATTCGGTTCCCAGCCAGTAAATTGGTTCACATACTTTTTTATTTTTTCTACTATTTGTTTATGTGAAAATAAAATGATCGTTTTCCCGCTGACAATAACATGATTAATATCCAACAAGCTGATAATATTGGTGATGGATAACGCTAAATATTTTGAAATGTAATCAACGCACTGATCAGCATCGGCGTCAGACATTTCCTCAATATGATTCGCTTTAAATCCAAAATGTTTTGATAGGTAATCGAGATTTAATTTACTTTCCAGCCAGCCTACAGATAAAGGTGACTTCATATGTTCCGTATCGAAACACATGTATTCCAATTCTCCGGCACTGGCATTGTAGCCCCTGTGCAGCTTTTTATCGATAATGATCCCTGCTCCAATTCCTTCCCCTAGAGCAATCTGAACCAAATCACTTGGCCCTTCTCCAAACCGATCAAGCTTACTGAACTCTGCAATAGTTGAAGCGTTCACATCGTTTTCCAAAATAATCGGTAAACCTACTGTGTCTTCCAGGCTTTGTGTAATTTTCTCATAAGGGTAATCTTCTTCTTTGTTTTCATCAATTTTCATTCTGATGGTTTTTTTCCTATTATTAATCGCTCCATCTACACCAATACCAACGCCAACAATTACAGCTTTCTTTTCTTCCGCTCTTTTCTTCATAATATAGATGATCTCAGCAACATGTGGAATGAACTCATCACTGTAAAAAGTGATATCCATATCTGCTGAATAGGAGCTGATTACCTCACTATGCAAATTAACCAGAACTGCAAGTATTTTTTTGCCAATGATTTGAATTCCTATCGTGACAAAGCTATTTTCATTGAAACGATAGACAGACCTTTTACGTCCTAAACCGCCACTGCCATCGCGGCTCTCACCACTTGTAGAAAGAATTCCGATCTTCTCAAAGAAAGTGACAATTTTGCTGACGGTTACAAAGCTCATCGTCGTTTTTTCTGTAATTTCAACTTTGGCAATCTCAGGATTTTGCAATAAGATCTCAAAAATTATTTTTCTATTTTCATCTTTAATATCATTTGGTAAAAACGATTTCAAATTTTCACACCCTTATATAAAAAACATAATTAATTAATTTAGTTAAATAATTATTTAAAATAAATAGGTACCTCTGTACCTATTTTTAATTATAAAGATTTCTCACATTCAAAGTCAATCCAAAAATATCAAATTTTTTGCATAATTTTTCTATATTAGACTTCTATCTAAGCAGCATCTACCCTATATCACATTTATTTCGTTTTCAAGTATTTAACATGGTTTAATTTTCCTAATATATTGGTATCTAAATAAAGAGTATTTATTTAGTAGCCCAGAAAGGGGATACCCGTGAAAAAATTACTGGCTATATACCGAGGAGAGAAATACACCATCATCCATAAATATCAGTCGGGGTATTACGAGATTCAGAGGTATGCCAATACGAAAATAGAGTTGGTCCATAAATCGGAGTTGACGTTCTTATGCTACCCGGAAAAGTCTACATCCTAGTCACCCATCCATTAAACAATTCCCTTTCTTGCAGGTTTCCACCATGCCGTTTGCAACATTTTTAAAGATTTCTGCATCGTTTTTTCGTTTTATTGCAACTTTTATTCATTTTATTGCAACATTTTCGCCCTTTTATGCAACATTTTTCACCATTTCTGCAACATTCCCGCTCCCCGTCCAGCATCTACCCTTTTTCTCCACAAAAAAGCAGCCCAATCAGGCTGCTTTCTTCTACTTATATACCGGTACATCATACGCCAGCGTATAACAGGTGACTAAACTATAAAGATTTTGCATCTGTACGATCTGCTTGTCGGCCCAGCCGATATCGGTCGCATATTGATGGGCTGCATTGCCCCTGGCATCCGCTGCATCCGGGTTCCATCTCATTTTATACAGCGTATTTTGTCCGGCATTGATATAGTCCTGCGCAATAAATTGCGCTCCGCCTATAATCGCCTGCTCAGGGGTAAACCATCCTGCATTATAAGCGAATTGGGCACCGGAATTAAGCGGATCTGAATCATAGGCACCAATTCCATACATATTATAAACGGTTTTGCCGTTGACCTGGACACCGTTAGCCAGCTGGGAAGTGCCATTGCCGGTTTCCAAAAGCGCATGGGCAATCAAATAGATTTCGTTAATATGCAGGGTTTGACCTGCCTGGATAAAGGATGAAGCCTTTCCGGCAAGGATTCCTTTTCCAGAGAGAATACGAGAGTTGACCTCATCCGCCTGCAGATTAGTAGAAGCCGCCAAATCCAGGAACTGATAGGATTTTATCGGATCACTTTCAAAATTAGAGGGATCAAGGTAATACTTCACATCATCCGGGCTCGCATTGACCCATGTCTGATTGATTTTCACCTGATACCACATATGGCCGTCAGAGCCCTTCACTGCTGATAAAATACTTAATACGGTTCCGTTGTTTACCTGTGTGACCGTCCAGTAGCTGGTACCGGGGCCTCCCCTTACATTCCACTTATCCCCTTGAACGGTTCCGGATGTTGGGTTAGACGCATTATTCAGCTGTAAGGCATCATCGCGCAGGTAGGTATTGTACTGGCGGTCCGTCTGCGGTCCCGCATTCATTTCAATATTGACCATGTCGTTTAAAGATACAGTGTATTGCTTATACGTGTAGCTCTTTGATCCATTTGCCAATCCGGGAGGTGTTGCGAGAGTATCCGATAAATATTGACTGCTCACATAGCCGATTTTTCCATTTACCGAAACCTTCGACCAGCCGCCTGCCTCTGATAAAACCTTCACCGCTGTTCCAGTGGCTAGACTGGATAGAATATTGCCGGTAACAGAGGCTGAATCGCGCAAATTCAAATTAGATTGACTGTTTACATCCACGTACTTAATCACGTCTTGCTGATCACCTGCACTTCCATTACTTCCACCTGCTCCTGTATTGCCGGTTGGCTTTGTTTCTGTTAAAAGCGCCGTGTGAACATAGCCGTCCTTCCCGTATGCCTGAATATAAGACCAGCCACCTGCCTCTGACAGCACCAGCACCTGGTAGCCCTGTGAAAGCTTAAGAATCACAGATGCAGAATCGGAAGGCTTTGTATACATACTTACTCCAGAAACGGAGGATACATTCACATATTTTGTGTCTGATGATGCGGTAACAGGATCCGGCAAAGTAAGAGTCAGATATTGGCTGTTCACATAGCCGGTTTTTCCATTCACCAGCACCTTCGACCAGCCATTCGACTCGGACAAAACGGTTACCTTCGTCCCCAAGACAAGCTTGGATAAAATACTTCCGTTAAGGCTTGCAGAGCTTCTTAGGTTTAGCGAATCACTTGCGTCCACCACTACATACTTTGTAACAGTTTTTACTGGCGCAGGCGTACTGGTTCCTGCTTCTGTTCCTGCCGGTTTTGCCGCCGTTAAAAATTGGCTGCTCACATAACCCGTTTTCCCGCTGGCCTGAACCTTTGACCAGCCATTTGATTCGGAAACGACTGTTACAGCCGTATTATTTGCCAGCGTACTGATAATGCCGGCTTTTGTGCTGCCTGCTGACCTAAGATTCAGCATGCCACCAGTACCCACCTTTACATACTTCGTGACAGTTGCTGTGCTTTTAGGCGGTGCTGAGATGGAAGCAGCACTTGCCCCAGATGAAGACGTTGTCTTGGCACTGCTTCCGCTTGGCTTCGCTGCCGTTAAATACTGGCTGCTTACATAACCGGTTTTTCGGTTCACTTGAACCTTTGACCAGCCTTTTGATTCAGAAAGCACCTGTACGGCCGTTCCTTTTTTCAGCCAGGCGATAATGCCAGCCTTCGTGGAGCTGCTGCTTCTCAGGTTCAGCGTAGATCCTGTCTGTAAATTCACATATTTTAGAGTAGTTTTTGCTGAAGATGGCTTCTGTATACTGCTGATGCTTGCTTGTGGTGGTTTTTGATTGGCTGGGGATGCAGCTGATGCTGGTTTTGAAGCCGTTAAATACTGGCTGCTTACATAACCGGTCTTCCCGCTCACTTGGACCTTCGACCATCCCTTTAATTCGGAAAGCACCTGTACGGCCGTTCCTTTTTTCAGCCAGGCGATGATGCCGGCCTTTGTGGAGCCGCTGCTTCTAAGGTTCAGCGTAGAGCCTGTAGAAACGTTAACGTATTTGGTAACGGATTTTACTTCAGATGATTTCACCGTAACACTGCTGGGTTTCACTGTGGTTTTACTTGGAGTGCTGCTTGATGGGGTCAAATATTGACTGCTTACATAACCGGTCTTTCCATTCGCAAAAATTTCCGCCCAGTCCTTGGACTGAGATAAAAGGGTGACGGGTGTTCCTGCTGAAAGCTTCAAGAGAATCGTGGCTTTCTCAGAAGCACTGCTTCTCATATTTAAATAGGATCCTTTATGTACTTCAACATATTGAACTGGATTTTTGGTGCTCACTGCACTTGCCGAAGGATGCAAGGTGTCAGCATGGACTGTTTTTGCAAAGGCGGCAGACGACAATACTGCAAAACAAAATGCAGGCAATACGACACGTTTCTTCATTTTATCTCCCCTAAATCGCTTATTATCTATAACTCTATCATACTTTTTATCTAAAAAACGGTTGAATTGTCAAAAAATAATAAAACCACTCGAAACAGGAGAATTGACTTATCCTTCCATCCTAATAAAATTATCTGAAAGTAATACAACCCATTCCCTCTTCTTTTATCGGACAGGAATCTACATTCTTTAGGAAAATGTTACATCCAGTTATTGGTGAATAACCGCCTATCTAGTTTTCCTTTAATTTTCAGTTAAAATAAAAAAACCTTCCAAAGCGGAAGGCTGCTAAAATAATTAATGACAAAAGACTTGTACTTATTGTCCTATTTGCGAAGAGTGGATTCCCACCATACTTTCATGCTTCCTCGTATATACTGCTGAATAAGCGGAGCAAGCGGAGAAGGCTCAAGCTTTGCCTCCAGTAAATCTTTTTCGTGGCACCAGAAAAAGTGCAAATGCCCTTCCCTGGATGGAGGGTCCATTTCAGCATCCAATTCATCTGACGTAACCGCAAACAGCTGGTTCAGCTCACAATGAAGCTGGCCGCTCTCCTCCCATTGATGCTCACAAACGCCAAGAAAATCCCCTATCTCACACTTCACTCCCAGCTCTTCCTCGATTTCTCTTGGCAAAGCCATCTTTGCGCTTTCTCCAAATTCAATATGGCCGCCCGGTAAAAAGCTGTTGGAATAGCCATCTGCTTTTAACAGCAAAACCGACTGGCCTTTTTGTATAATGGCCCTTGCTACATGATGAAATTTCCCGCTTTCGTATTCGTTCATATGAACCTGCCTTTCTATCGTTTTGGTTATTCCTATTTTGCCACAAAATCGGTTTTAATAAATAGTTTAGCGATTTTCCTAATCCCCCCTCTTTCCTTACTCTATTATTTAAAATCGTTTGTTTACAGTCATTCACCGTCATATTGCAGCATGTCAATGCGATCAATGTGTTAACCATCCATTACGAAGGACAGCATTCATTAGTATCAATCCTAAAGAGGAGTTTCCATTTAAAAGCAGAATACTACAAAGGAGATTGGAAAAAACAAGGAGATAAAAAATGAAAATCAAACGGATTGTTCTTCCATTTATTCTATTAGCAGCCGTATTCCTCTTGTTGCATTCGACCCCTTCCCTGGCTCTAAGAACACATGTCTTCATTATGGGACATCCAATCACTGCGTGTACAAGCGGAGTACAAGAGGGTGTATCTCATGTGATTATTAATAAAGAGAAACTGATTCAGCTGCATGAAAAGGCCTATTCTTTAACCAAGCCTCCCGCGGATAGTGCTGGTGGCGGCGGGCTGCTGGAAAACTACCTAGTCAAAAGAGATGGATTTTTATATTTTGCAGAGTATATTGGCTACGAATAATAGTGAGGAAACCTCTTCATACTTGAGGTTTCTTTTTTTCGTCACGAAGTAAACATATGTAAATTTTGGCATTGTTACTAATCTATTCTTTTTTTAACTAGTAAGTGGTAAAATTTCTTTGTACTAGAAGAAAAATGAAGTTTTCCCTTTTTGTCTGACAATTATATTTGAGAGAAGCAATTTACGAAGAGGTTTAAATAGAGAGTGGAAGAGATTCATATTTTTTTGGTCATTCAATAGGCATATTTTCACGTTAAATTTGTCCCTGTTGTTTTTCGCTTTCCTATCAGCCTCCGTTGACCTGTGTCTCACTTGTCCAGTCAGACTCCACTGGATTATTTCGCATGCTCAACATGTTTAGAAGCAGCGTTTACGAATGCATCCAGATTATTTACTCTTGAAAGGAAATGGATTAACATGAAAAAACTCATCACCTTTGTTACCGCATTTGCATTATCACTTGGTATTTGGACCGGTACTGCAGCAGCTCAGCCTGCCCATGCATCTGCTAAGGCTGCGAGCGTTTCCGTTCAGGTTGTCAGCTCCGATTTGTATGTACGCCACGGCCGCAGCGCATCTGTAACAGTAAGAGGGGCCCGACATGCCCGCGGTACCATTACCGTTTATTACAATTCTGGGCCAAGCAAAGCCAAGGGTTTGTATGCAAAAACATCAGACAGCAGCGGCTATGTTTCCTGGAGCTGGATTGTAGGCTCACGCACTAGGCCTGGTACCTACATCGTTCATATTATACTGGGCGGCAGATCCGTTAACGCCCATCTTCATGTCAGCTAATTTCACGGGCCCTTTTTAAAAGGGCTTTTTTGTTTGAGGTTTCAAACAGAAATACAAACGTACGTTCTTATTTTTAGTATACAGCTCACTCTCCTTTATGTCAAAGCATGCCCCTCGAAAAGAAAAAAACTGCCGAAACGGCGGCACACACTACTCTATTCTCTTACTCTTTTAAACTCCAGCTTACCTTCTTTGAAGCTTTTCCTTAATAATCAAAACGGACAATGCCCCAAAGACAATCAGGATACCTGAAACCAAAAATCAAGGCCGGTATAGATGCTCCGATAGCCAGAAAAAGAACAAAGCTTAGGCAGGAAGCCACGATTTGCGGCAAACAAATGCTTCCGTTGAATAGTCCAAAGTATCTTCCCATATTTTCGCCTGATAGAGCATTGGTCACCATGCTTAATGGGATTCTATCTTTGGGTAAAATACCCGTCAAAGAATCAACCGCAAGTACACAATCCATTCAAATAATTACCTTCCATTTATTGGTTAATGTTATATATTCGTTCAATGCAAAAAAGGCAGCACATTTGCATTTATAATGTTTCTTCATAATCAAGTGTCAAGTGTTTACCTTTATTTTTGTAATTTCTTTATTGTTTTTTATCCCTTTTCCTGCTTTATCCGCCACTTTCAGAGTAAAATCCGATTAAAAACATAATTCAACATAATATTAACTTTGTTGATTTATAGCGATAGTAGCTTTCCAATAAATTCGAATAACAACAATGGCAACAGCAATCCTAATCTATCATGAAAAAACTCTATAGCAAATGCCATAGAGTTTTTTCAATTTATCTATTCATATGAAATTAGCAAAGCGATTCTATTGAAAATTTTTAGTGATGATACTTTTTAATTTTTGCGGATCAATAACAATTTCATCATTATTTGCTTTAAGAATATCATCGTACATCACTTCTTGAGTCCCTGGGATTTGCTGATAATGTACTTGTTTGTTTGGATTAATATTTTTCACAGCAAGGGCCAGACTCAACATATCCGAAGTGGACATATTGGTGCCAATCATATATTGGTATACGGAATTAACGAGTGAAGGCAGTTTAGGGATGTTTCCAGGTCTGAGTGCCTCTTTGCCAATTCCCTTCAAAACCTCCAACTGAGCCATTTGACGCGCATAATCGCCATCTGCAGCGGTATGGCGTTCACGGGCAATGGCTAAAGCCATAGTTCCGTTAACGAAATGAGGACCTGCATTAATCACTTGAGAGTTTATTTTAATTGTCTCCGGTACATTCATTGTGATTCCGCCTAAAGTATCGACCATGGCTTGAAGGCCCCCAAAATTGGTTTCTGCATAATAATTAATCGGTACACCCGTTAATTTACTTATTGCATTTACTGTCTCTTCTATTCCCTGTTTGGGACCTTTATTAGCCTGCAAAATATACTGGATACTTGTAAGTTTCGTATATCCATAACCATTTAAATAGACACGTGTATCACGCGGAATACTTACAACATTCAGTTGATTTTTTCCCAAATCAACATGAACCAGCATCATGCTGTCTGAATGACCAGCTGTTTCACCTGGTCTTGCGTCTGAACCCATTATTAAAACATTAAATGCAGTGTCATTCGAATTGCCTTGCTGAACTGTTTTGTCTGAATTGTTTCCCGAAGAAACAACAGGAATGGACTTGAAGTGATTCTTCGGTTGAAGTTGGTAATATTCATACCCGAGTACTGAAACCGCAATAATAACTATTCCTAAAAAGCTGTAACCAAATACTTTCCATTTGTTTTTTTTCTGCATAATTCCTCCGCTATGTTTCTCTAATGTTCATCTTATGAATATCTTTCCTATAATATATTTTACTTTCATTTGGGAGCATCTGTCATTAGTAATTTTGGAAGTTTGTTTCTTGCAGCACTCGCTGTTCTGATTCTTAGTTTGCCATTAAATCTCTTCGCTATTATCATACAAGTCATTGGTGGGGTTCTGATGCTGCCACTGCTTATTTTCATGGTTATGATGACGAGTAATAAGGAGTTGATGGGAGAGTACAGTACCAAGTTGTTTGGAAGGATATGGGGTTGAGCAATGGTGAATCTGCTTACGGGATTGACTGTAGCTTCTTTTTGACAGACGTTTCATTAATTTTTAAGGAAACTTGTCCCAACATTAGCTCCAGAAAAAGGCATGTGTTTTATAAAAGGAGTTTCTCCCATTCTTCAAGAATAGTATTAGCTAGAACCCCGAAAAGGGGGCGATTTTTTTGAAAAAAACATTTAGTAGACGGTTTGCAGCTTTTAAAAATAAACGAAAGGGGTTTTCTAATTGAATCATGCATTACTCGTAATTGATGCTCAACAGGAGCTTATCGAAGGGAAAGACGGTGAGGAAGCAGTTTGGAAGAAGGATCACCTGATACAGAATATCAATGAAGCGGTGGAAAAAGCGCTAAAAGAGGAGCATTTCATTGTCTTCATACGGGATTTGGATGTAGCAGAGGGCAAGGGAAAAGGCTTTGACATTCACCAGGCCATCAAGGTTCCGGCCGCTTCGAGGATTTATGATAAAAAAGCGACCAATTCCTTCTATGGAACTCCATTATTGGATGTGCTGAAAGAAAACAAGATCGGCCATCTCGTTATCATGGGCTGCAAAACGGAGCACTGCATTGATTCGGCTGTAAGAACGGCTACGGTTAACGGTTTTGACGTCACCCTCGTAGAAGATGGACATTCTACATCAAGCACAAAAGTGTTACCGGCCGAACAAATTATAGAACATCACAACCAAATCCTTCATGGCCATTACAATGTCGATCATTTTTCCGTTGTACGAAAGGCCAAAGATGATTTATTTGAGCCGCCCCACGATATGTACAGACAGCAAGGCTAATGTATTCAATAAAAAAACAAGAGGCCAGGAGAGCACCCATTCTCCTTGCCCTTTTACAATAACAAAAGAACCCCTTCTTAAAAATCATACATAAAGAAAAGCTGGGATATCATATATTTTCAGAGAATGACCCCACAAAAAGGGAGGGGATTCCAAGATGATTGTCGTAAATGAAAAAATACTGGGTTCCAATGACTATCACCATTGGACTTCATCAAAAGAAAAAATGTCCATACTTGAAATGATGGGACAGTACAGCCAGAAGTATGAATATCAAACAATGAGCGAGATTGATTTTGAGCTGGAGATGAGAGTTCAAATTATGAAGGCTGCGGTCGCGCTGGACAGGAGTGATGCAGAATTCACAACCTTAAGGACGTCTATATGCAACCCAAGATACTGGATGCGCCACCCAAGCGGTGCGTTTATCATTAGAGACGATGTGCCTCCTCATGCTGGCCTTACAGACATTTTTATAAGTGGGAAGAAATACGCGTTTGAATGTGCCACGGCAATGGTGATCATCTTTTATAAGGCGATATTGGAGACGCTGGGGAAAAACGTATTTGATGAACTTTTTGCAGGGCTTTTTCTTTACGATTGGCAGCATGATCAGGATCTTGATCTTCAGCTTCATTCAGGGAGGGATTATCTGCCGGGAGATTGTGTTTATTTTAAAAATCCTGCCGTCAATCCCAAAACGCCCTATTGGCGAGGGGAAAATGGGATTATGATGGGGAAAAATCTTTTTTTCGGACATGGAATGGGAATGAGAACAAGCCAGTTCATTATTAAGTTTTTGAATAGTAAAAGACTTCCGTATTCACAGGAGCCTGCCTATTTAACGACTGACATTACTCGGATGAATTTTCAATATTTACGCCAGTTTGCACAGAGTGGTCCGAGGTATCCTTCCTCCCTTCCTTCTCAGCCTTCTAATCTTGTCAGGGCTGAAATTGGTTCGAGGACGTATATTACTTAAAGCACTGTTCTACCTTGGTTGTGCCCTGGTCTTTCTGCTGGTTGATTTCCGCTTCAGGCACTCGCTTTCCGCGGGCGGCCGGGAGCTTCCTCGTCGCACGCTCCTGCGGGATCTCCCTCTGGCCAGCTTTTCCCGCAGGAGTCTCGTGCCTTTCGCTTCAATCAACTTTGGATTGAATTCAATATTGGGATTAAACTGTGATATTTGGCAGTACCCCTTATCATCCCGCCGGTTGATTTCCACTCCTGATACTCCCTATTCGCGGACGGTCGGGGAGCCTCATTGTCGCTGTGCTCCTTTGATGTCTGGCATATGCCGCGATTCCGCAATAGTCGCATACCAACACTTTATTCAAATTGAATTCAGCTTAACATTAGGCTTTAACCTAGACTTTGATAGTGCACTGATCTTCCTGCTAGTTGATTTCCGCTTCAGGCACTCGCTTTCCGCGGGCGGCCGGGAGCTTCCTCGTCGCACGCTCCTGCGGGATCTCCCTCTGGCCAGCTTTTCCCGCAGGAGTCTCGCGCCTTCCGCTTCAATCAACATTGGATTGAGTTCACTATTGGGATTAAACTGTGATATTTATAGCGTTCTGATCTTCCTGCCGATTAATTTTCACAATACTGAGCGTTCCAATCACCAAGAAATTAAACTTAAACAGTCCCTAATAAAAAGAAAAAACGCATGTAACATGCGTCATTTCCCTTACCTATTTACATTCTCCCGCGTCCATCAAGCCTGCCCCACTAGCTCCCCGCTTTTGACTCTTAGGTCCTTCTCGATCACACCGTCCTTGGCGACGAGTACAATGTTGCGCTCATCTTCAAGTGACCGAATGTTCTCCAGCGGGTTGGTTTTGACGACCACAAAGTCGGCCGCTTTTCCTTTTTCAAGGGTACCGACCCGGTCGCCCCAGCCCATACATTCTGCTGCCACTTTGGTTGTGGCCACAAGAGCTTCCATCGGTGACATGCCGATTCCGCACATGAGCCCGAGTTCGCGGAGGTTGGTTCCGTGGGGCATGACACCGGCATCGGTTCCCATGGCGATTTTCACACCGGCTTTATAGGCTTTTGCCACACTTTCACGATGGATATCGACTACTTCACGGGCTTTCGCTACAGCATATTCCGGCATGTCATCTGTTTTTTCACTGGCTTCTAGCACAGAAACCGGTGCGAGCAGTGTCGGCACAAGATAGGTGCCTTTTTTCAGCATGAGCTCGATCGCTTCATCATCCAGGAAGATTCCATGCTCGATTGAATGGATTCCTGCCCGGACGGCATTTTTCACACCCTCCGCTCCCTGGGCATGTGCCATGACCTTGACGCCGCGCCTGAACGCCGCCTCCTGCACAATGATCAAGAGCTCTTCTTCCGAGAACTGCGTGAATTCCGGATGGTCCGTTGGGCTCATCACGCCGCCCGTTGCATGGACTTTAATAATATCCGCACCAGCCCTCAGCATTTCCCGCACCTTTTTGCGGACCTCCTCCGGGCCGTCACACAAGCCGGATGGCATGCCCGGATAGCTTTGGCGCGTCACATCCATTCCGGAACGCATCCAGGAATCGCCGTGGCCGCCGGTAATGGTCAAAGGATTGATGCTGACCTGCATGCGCGGTCCCTTAATCAGCCCTTGCTCCACAGCCACCTTCACGCCATAATCCGTAAAGCCTGCATCCCGGACAGAGGTAATGCCGACATTCAAGGTTCGCTTCAGGTACTCAATCGCCTGGTAAAATTGAAGCGCAAATGGCGTCACCAGCGTTTCCCGCATGTCCTTTACTTCAAACATCATATGGACATGGGTGTCAATCAGCCCTGGCAGAAGGTAACCGCCTTGTGCATCGATGACCTTCACTTCCCCATTCGGCACTTTTACGGTATCCTGCGTTCCCACCTCTACAATCCTGTTATCCTTTATCAGCACTGCTGCATTTTGCACCGGATCCTTGCCTGTTCCATCGATCAGTGTTGCATTTTTAATCAGCGTGTATCCCATTTTCCATTCCTCCTATTATAAGGTTTTTACAAGAATGCTAGCGATAATGACAGAACCAATCGTAACGGATGTAAAACCTCCAATGAGCATTGGCGGCAATATTTCCCCAAGGATTTGATCTTCTTCTTCCTTCGTTCTACCCATACTGCGGCTGACTTCTTTTGAAATCAGGAAGTCGCCGGGAAATCCATACATGGCCGTCAAAGCAACGGCGATGCCTTTATTTGGATCCCATTTAAAGAGCTTGGAACCAAGGTAACCGCCAAGCACCAGACCGATAGAGCCGACGACAATAATCAAGGCAACGGCAGGCAGGACGCTGATGATGCTCTTGATTGTCACAGCGGCGATCGAGCTCAAAACCGTGAAGACCACTCCAACCATGGCAATGCTGAATCCATTTGCCTTTTCCAGCACCTTTTGAGGATAAAATCCTAAGTAAGAACCCAGGATACCAATGAGCAGGCCCCAAAGGCTGTAGCTGATGCCGGTTAATCCCTGCATGGTAACGGACAGGGCGCTGCCGATAAAAATCATAAATAAGAGAACAAAGCTGCTTTGCTGAAAGCGTTCAGGAATCAGGCTGCGCTTCTTGGTTTCCGTACGGCCAGACTCTGCTTCGAGCATATCAGCCGTTGCCGCATCGGCCGCAGTATAGGTGCCCGCATCCATCGTACGGCGAAGATTGGCAGCATGCCTTCTCAATAAAAAGGCGGTCAGCGGCATTCCCACCACACTGTGAAGCGTCAGGACAATGACCGGAATCACAATTAAAGCAGCAAACCCGGCATTTTTAAGAGCATCGGCCGTTAAAAGATAAGCAATGATTCCGCCTGTCATCGGGCCGGCGCCTGCGACAGCTGTTTTGTAGCCAAAGAAAATTGGAACAATCAGGAGCATTAAGAGAACCGCAAAGGCCAGTCCCAATAGCGTAATCAAAACGGCCTTATATTGGCTTTTCATCACTTTCATCGGAATCAGCGTCCCCATGTGAACAAGGAGTGCGGGCGTCAATACCGCTCCGATGACGGCAAAGGTTGAAGCCTGGATGATGCTGCTTGGAACCACACCTGTTTTAAAAAGAATAAAAACCCCCACCATTGCCACGAGCAACGACGGCACCTTTGCCCTTGTCACAATGGAAACAATTTCCCCTATTGCAATAACCCCCAGGATGATTAAGCTTGCGTACACGGGATTCATCATCTCACGACCTGCCTTCTCTTATAATTTAGTTTTTTTGCTGCCTTTGAATCTCGTTTCCACTCTCTTTCTTGCAGGCTGCCCTGCTTGTTCATTTCTGCTCCAGGCGGTATGGGAGCCTGGAGCTTTTTCAAGTCCTTCTTTTTAAATAAACCCTTCACTCTCTATTCAAATAGAGCGGTGCATGGACCAGGATACTCAGCCCGTGCTCGAGTGCCGCCTCATCCACGCTAAATCGCGGATGATGGTGCGGATGCACAATGCCCTTTTCTTCATTTCCAGCTCCCACCAACAGGAAGCAGCCAGGAACTTCATTGGAAAAAGCCGAAAAATATTCGCTTCCCATCAGAGAACACGGCGGCAAATGAAGAAGATACTCATCACCGAGGGCTTTTCCAACCACTGTTTCCAACTTGGCGGTTAGCTTCTCGTCATTCACGACACTTCCATAGCCATATTCATACTGAAAATCGTACGTGGCTCCGTGTGCTTCCGTAATCCCCTTTACGATCCGCTCCATCAATTCCGGTATTTTCTTGCGTACAGCGGGATCAAAGGTTCTGACGGTGCCGTTTAAGAAAACGGATTGCGGAATGATATTCTGTGCCGATCCCCCGTGAATCTGTGTCACGGAAAGCACAGCTTTTTCCCTTGCAGCAATGTTCCGCGACACGATTGATTGCAGGCTTGTCACCACCTCAGCACTGATGACGACAGGGTCAATCGCCGTATTCGGCTGCGAGGAATGGCCGCCTTTCCCATTGATATTGATGGTGAAGACATCGCAATTTGCCGAAAGCGTTCCATAGGCAAGCCCGATTTTCCCAGTCGGAATCGGCGAGGATAAATGAAGGCCAATTACCTGATCGACTCCTTCCAGTACACCTGCTTCCACCATTTCCACCGCGCCTCCTGGAGGAACTTCCTCTGCATGCTGAAAAATAAACCGGACCTCTCCCGGCACCTGATCCCGAATCTTGGAAAGAACCTTTGCGGCCCCCAGCAGCATCGCCGTATGGCCATCATGGCCGCAGGCGTGCATGACACCTGGATGTTGTGAGACGAAATCAAACTCATTTTCCTCTTGTATAGCGAGTGCATCCATATCCGCGCGCATCGCCAGAACCCCTCCAGGCCGGCCGCCCTTTAACGTCGCCAACACACTGGTTTTCGTCGGTCTCGTAATCTCTAAGCCTCCAAAGCTCTCAAGCGTATCATAGACAAACTGGGAGGTTTTCTCCTCCTCAAACGACAGCTCTGGATACTGATGGAGATACCTTCTCCAGCCCGTGACGGTCTCTTTTACTTCATCCATTAAATCTTCTATCATGAGGACTTCATTCATCCGGCAAACTCCTTTCTATGAATGGTTTAGTCATTTAGTATTTTTTTCGATAGATTAATAAAAATCCTTACGCCATCCTCCAAGGCATCCTCGTCGATATTAAAGCGCGGATGGTGATGCGGATACACAATGCCTTTCTCCGCATTTCCCGCTCCCACCGGAATAAAGCAGCCCGGCACCTTTTGCAAATAAGCGGAAAAATCCTCTCCACCCATGGAGCCTTCTCCTCTCACGACATGCTCGCTGCCAAACTCTCCAATCAGGAATTCTTCGACCTTTTTGGTAAGCTCAGCATCATTGATGACAGAGCTGTACCCCTTATGGTAGTGAAACTCATAGGAACCGCCATGCGCCTCCGTAACTCCCTTGGCAACGCGTTCGATTAGGGATGCTGCCTGTTTTCTTACCTCTGGCAGGAAGGAACGTACCGAGCCGCCAATATGGACAGATTCCGGAATCACATTTTTGGCAATTCCCGCCTGGAGGGTGGTCGTTGACACCACAAGCTTTTCACCGGGATCCACGTTCCTTGAAACAATTTGCTGAAGGTTGGTGATAAAATGTGCAGCCATCAAAACGGGATCGATAGAATTTTCCGGCTGTGAGGAATGACCTCCCTTTCCTATGATTTTAACATCGAAGGTATCGGAGTTAGCAGTAACCGGGCCATAGACAACACCGATTTTTCCACGTGGGATGATCGACATGAGGTGGATTCCGACGATATAATCCACATCATCGACCACACCAGCATCGACCAATTCCTGGGCACCTCCCGGCGGCAGCTCTTCTGCATGCTGGAAAATAAACCGGATTTCACCCTTGATTTCATCCCGCTGCTGGCTTAGGCGTTTTGCTGCTCCCAGAAGCATGGCTGTATGCCCATCATGGCCGCAGGCATGCATGACGCCCGGCGTTTCAGAGGCGTACTCCACCGGCGTTTCCTCATGAATCGGAAGAGCATCCATGTCTGCCCGCAGGCCCAGTACCTTTCCTGGCTCGCTCCCCATTAAGGAAGCCACCACACTGGTTTTCGTTGGGCGCGTCACCCGAAGCCCTCCAAACGACACCAGCTGGTCATACACGAATTGAGCCGTCTTTTCTTCTTCAAATGACAGCTCAGGGTGGCGGTGGAGATACCGCCTCCATTCCTTAACCTTATCGATAATCTCCGTCAGCTCATCAACTCTCGTACTTGGCATGCTTATCACCTGTTTTCTGAATAATTTAAATGTTCATTAAACAAAGGATAGCATGCCCACTCTATCAAGTAGTAATAGAAATTTTTTATACCCTCCAAAAGGCTTATTTTAATAGAGAGACTTTGTGAACTTTTCCGCCCAGTAGCGCAATTTCTCCGTCTCTTTTCTATTAGAATATGTACATTGGGTAGTAGCGTTCTATACTTCCTGCTGGTTGATTTTCGCTGCAGGCACTCGCTTTCCGCGGGCGGCCGGGAGCTTCCTCTGGCCAGCTTTTCCCGCAGGAGTCTCGCGCCTTTCGCTTCAATCAACTTTGGGTTCAATCTACAATCGGCTTTAGTTCATAGATTGGCAGTGCCCTGATCTTCCTGCCGGTTGTTTTACATTACTGATAATCTCTTTTCGCGCAGGTATTTCGCACCTTTGACTTCAATAAACTTTAGATTTAGGATATTTATATTAAGGTGAGGTAAAGATTGTAAAAGAATGTACTTAAGCGAACGGGACAGTTTAGTTCAATTACAATCTGTTTACACCTTCGATTGAGCCCAACGGGGGAATTATTCTGGAAAAACCAAACTATAAAAGATAAACTTGACAGGATTCCATCACATTAAGTTAATTGTAATCCCACGAATAAATTAAATTGGGACTTATTAAAAGTAAAAGGTACACCACTATATGTTAGTGAAGTACCTTTTACTTTTAATATCAAATATTCCAAAAATGTTTTTTCCTAGAATTAAACGTGCCTTGTAATATCCAAGTTGTTGATTCGTGTTTTTCGAAACTTCCACCTAACCCCAAACCGTATTCTTGGACTTTGGCTCTAATACTAGCATTAACATTAAAGTCCTCTTTATAATGTAGTTCCAGAGAAAAGTCTTTTAAATTAGAATTTAATCTACCATCTGCTATCTCCTTCCAGGTTTCCTCATGATGATACCACACAAGGTTGTCTGGTAACTTTGGTACTTTATTATTTTCCGGAAAATGAAATTCAGTAATAATATCACTAGTAGAGTTTCCCATAGATTGGTAATTCACTTCAGAATCAACAGGTATACCATCTAAAGGGACACCTAAATTCAAGTTAGCCGCAAACTCTCTTTTCCAGCCCGTTTTATGTATAACTTTAATTTCAATAGCCCCTAAGTGACGTAACAGTCTCATAACTTCTGCCCACTTGTGTTCAAAGGTAAACCTATGAAAATTAGCAAATGGGAAATAAGTTCCTTCCTTTACCGGATGTGCAACATAAACTGTGTTTTTCAACGGATGACCAACTTGAAATTTAAGCTTAGTATTATGATCCAAAACCATAGGCTTAATGTCTTCATTTTTCCAAACTTCAATTTTTGAAAGATCTTTCTCATCAATTTTTCCCTGTATTTTTTCAAATGCATTTGTTACAAGATTTACTTCACCAATCAATGGTAATTTCCACCACTTCCCTTGTTGCCAATTTTCTCCTATTCTCCAAGGATTCCATGTGTCTTGTAAAGTATCTGTAAACGTATTAAAGACAACATCTCCAGCATCTTGAAAAAAATTACCATTCCTTGATTGTAAACCATTGTAGTCATCGACTATATAAATAAATTGCCTTTGACGATATGGAAGTGATAAAAGCTGTTCTTCTCTGTTCATAATGCAACTCCTAGGATGATATTTTGTCAAATTTTATCATAATACTATGATTATATTACTATTATCCTTAAATTTACAGAACCAATTACATTAAAATACTATTAAAGACGTAGGGAAATCGTGGAGTTTGATTCGAAGAATGAACCGTGATATTTACGCAACTTGGAAATTATGTATTTGAGTACTGCTTGACCTTATTAACCGAAGGCACGAAGTTTTTCCATCATATGTTTGTTCCCGTGCTCAAATATTTGTTCGTGGGATATTAAGACCGCGGGCTTTTATGTAGAAATGTAAAATAATGTGCACATAACAAACGGAGGTATTTGGCACTTTGTGAATGTTTTCACTTAAAATTACGGGTGCGTGAGTGGAATAAGCTCCAAACTTAAAATTGGAATTAGCTTAGTTCAAAGGGGACTAGGCTATTTTATTTTCTAAAGCAAAACACACCGCAAATACGGTGCGAATTGATATACATTTTACTTTGCATTTTTAGTTGTAAATTCTAGTTTTGTGATAGGATACAGAACCAGTTAGACTACGGGGCTTTTCTACTTTCCGTATATCCTTTAGACCATGCCTCACGATACACTTAAACTTCCCGAACTGATTCTGTCCCCTCGGAGATAGACTTTCACCATTGCTTCTTTTGATTAATCCTTAGTATTCTGGCCTTAAAAAAGCACGACTGCCTTTTACACAAAAAAGGAACGGATCTCTCCGTTCCTTTTACTTGTTTAAGAATCTATGAAATTAAGATAAATAACCGCCCAGGGCCACCATTGCTTTTCTTAATGCTTGATCATAAGCTTTGTCTTTGCCAATGACTAAACGGAAATCTTCAATATCGCGAACGGTAGAGCGTCCTTCGATTTCGTATCCATTATCAAAGATTAATAGACAGATGGTTGATTTATCACTCATGCGGTGGAACTTTTTCTCGACAATCATTTCTTCCAGCTTTTGACGCTTTTCGTTGGTGATTTCGTGCTGGCGGGAAGTGGGTGTAACCAAGTGCTTGTAGATATGATTATTTTTACACGTAATAATCAGGGATTCTTCCCCATGATGTTCTACGTGGCTAATTTCTTCACATTTTGGGCAAATACTATCAATAAAGACCATGTTCAATCTCTCCCTTGCTCTGGATTTTGTCCATACTTCATAATACTACAGAAATCTCGCAATGAAACTACCTAAAAGACAAAAATTTTTGGTAAAAATAGTACTTACAATTAGAAAAGCTGGATTTATAGTAAATGAAATCCAAAGGAAAATACTGTCGGAATTTTTCGCCATCTATTTGATTTATTCAACACAGATATATAGTAATATAGAAGTTAGTAGAAAGCTGATTACGGATACTCTCTTCTCCCGAATAAGCCCAAGATAGGATGTGCTGGAATGGATATTGAAGGAATCGAGTCATTTTTAACCGTTGCCCATATGAAAAGCATCTCCAAAGCCGCTGCCTCTCTGCATATCACGCAGCCGACACTAAGCACACGAATTCGGAAGCTGGAACAAACCCTCGGATTCCCCTTGCTGGAAAGAAGCTGGAACGGTGTCAGCCTGTCCAGGCAGGGCCACTACTTTTTGCCGTATGCCATCGATTGTCTGAGGGAACTAACCAATGCCTCGACCACCTTAGGAAGCTTTCACGAGCTCATGGCCCTTGATGAGAGCCTTGCCGAAAAAGCCCTGCCCCGGACAGAAAGCATCAAAATTGGCATGAACATTTGGCTGGCCCCTTTCTTCACCGATGCTATTCTAGCCGAATTAAACACGCATTTCCCAAAACTAGACTACCAATTCTTCACCAAGCCGACCGATACCCTAAAGGACATGCTGACGTATAACGGCATTCACATGGCAGTGTTCTATCAGAACGAACGGAAAACAGGGCTGTACAGCCGGAAGCTGTTTGAAGACGAAATGGTCCTCCTCTGCTCTCATGAAGATTGGATTTCAATAGATAAGGACGTCCGTAACGTGGGAGAAATGGACAAGCCCTTTCTTGTGCTCGATAATCCTGTTCTCGCAAACAACCGGCGCCTTATTCAGTCCATCCGAAGCAGGCTCGATATCAAACGCTGCCAAATCGTCGACAACATCAATGTTATGAGCTCCATCATTATCTCAAAAAAAGGCTACACCATACTGCCAAGAACCGGGCTTTCCCAGATCGCCCATCTCTCTTCTCTTCCATTAAAAGTTATTCCGCTCGAAAGAAGAGTTCCAAGCATCGCCATCCATATGGAATACCATGCAAGCTCTCCATTCCTCGAGCCCATCCAGCTTATCGAAAAACGGCTCTCGGCATTTCAGTCGGTGTATGCCAGTTAAAGCAGATTCGGGGAAAACGCTTCGCTTTCCATTTAAACAGGCCCGCTCTCTATTCTGAGCGGACCTTCTATATAAAAAAGATTCCTTTATTCTCTTAAACTGCTTGCTGATAATCAGAAATAATTCCTCTGCTGACAAGCTCTCTTTCAGTTTGATCATCCGCAGGACGGTATCCTTTTTCCAGCAAATCTTTAATATGTATTTTGTTATATACAAATGAAAAAACAATACCCGTAATTCCAGCTCCTATTCCAAACGTAAAGGAACCAAGAACACCTTCAATAATAAGCATAATAGCGGCCCACTTTAAATCCCCTCTAAATAAAGCTGGAAGAAACCCAAAGAAAAAGGTAGTCCAGCTAAAGCCTACTTTTACTTGTTTTACGACCCCTGCATCATTCTTTAATCTTGCTTTCATCCTTTTTATTAACCCCATTTCATTTATTATTCCATTATTATTATAAACACTAATGGTATTTTTGTAATTAAATTTCTATTTTTGAAGTTTCATCCATATGATAAAATGGGTAGGAAATTATACTTAGCCTAAAACATTCGTATTTCGAATATTTTTATTTTATAATGAATAGGATTCTAATACTTTTTTAATTTATCTCTTATATAATAAATCAGTAGTTCTGTGTAATGAAAAAGCCTAAAAATGTACAATCATTCCATTCAGAGTGATGGGAGTTTTAAAAATATTCAAACTAAAAGAAAGCTGGAGGATATATGGGAAGAGCAGAAAAACATACACGTACCAAACGAAGCAAACTCAAGATCTTTGGCTATAGTTTTCTATCCTTTATAGTGATATTGGTTGCGGGAGGCAGCTATATATACTACCAATTGCAGCCGAAGAACCATTTTAAAAATGTGCCGGTGGTCGGTTCCACTGACGCAAACGCATCCACCCTTCCAAAGCTGGCGTCCAATACATTCAATATATTGTTAATGGGCTCCGATGAACGAAAAGGAGAAAAAATTGGACACTCCGATTCCATGATGCTAATCCATGTGGATTTAAACAACCACCAATATCAGGCGGTAAGCATTCCGCGTGACACCCGTGTCCACCTTGCAGGCTACGGATATACAAAGCTCACAAGCGTTCAATACATCATCCAAGCCACACAAGGGCGCCTGGAAGGTGTAAAAGCAGCCGTGCAGGCCATTGGCGAGCTGACTAACGTTCCAATCAACTATTATGTTGAGACAAACTATGAAGGCTTCCAATCTATGGCCAATGCCGTAGGAAATGTAGAAGTGCACGTTCCATTTGATGTCACCCTGACCCATCCATGGTACAAGGCCAACAAAGGCAAGGTCATCCCGAAAGGAACGCAGGTATTAAGCGGACAAATGATCACCGAACTAGTCCACGAACGGGATTCCTTAAAAAACACAGACTACGGAAGACAGCAGCTACAGGAGGTTGCACTTGAGGGCATCGCTAAATCAGCGCTGCAGCCAGGCAATATCGCACACCTGCCGGCATTGATCAGCTCCCTGTCTGACTATCTTGTTGCGACCAACATGACCAAAGAAGACATGATCAGCATGGGACTTGCCGTCAAGAACTTCAATCATAGTCAGCTTCACTATCATCAGCTGCCAGGAGCAAGCAAGGTTATGTATGATGATGTATTGAAAAACAATAACGATGAGGTTGTGCTCGATCCTCAGGAAATTAATAGTGTTATGACAAAGTACTTTGTCAATTAACCAATAAGAAACCCACCCTTTCTGCAAAGGGTGGGTTTCTTATTTTCTTCTTTTATAACTTTTCCAACTATGAAAGTTATTTTTAGTTCATTTCAATTGGCTAATTACTGAACAAGGGTGGGCCCCTGCAATGGAATCTTATTCATAAGCATTAGCATTTCTAACCCTGTCATTTCGGGAAGTTTTTTTACAAATGCCTTTGCTGATTGGTAAGAGGAGAATTGAAATGCTTCTAATTCTGCGGTAATCTGAAATTTATTATTTTTAGCGTTTCTTCGTGTGTGATAAATTCGAACGATATTTGCCTTTGACTGAGGTTTCACCTCTTCTCCCATTACTAAAAAAGCGATATTTGGGTTAAACGGTGTTGTAATAGATGTTAACACTTTTGAATGCTTTAAAATATTATTATCAATACTAAAGTTTAAATCTCCCATTATTATCCCCTTTGTTATATTTATAATATTTTTATAATTTACCATATTTTAATATTAACAGATAATATTTGGAAATAACAAGCATGGGATTTATAACTAGCCAGACTTTTTATATGCTTCTTTAAGTAAAATTACTATTACCATTAGATGAAAATTTCTAGTTAAAAGTAAATGAGACAGAAAAAATTGACCAAACCAAATAAATGCAGCCCACTTAAAAGTAGTAGGCTGCATTTATTTCAATTATGACAATGTATCAATCTTTAGCTTGCTTTATAGTTTGTCCCCACTTCAATAAGAAATACACACACCATATTCCTATGGAATCGATGCACATGTCATACAGTCTTCCATCTCGTCCGAAGAACAGCTGGAAGAATTCCGTCATAAACGCAAAAATCATAGAAAACAGAATGGATCGCTTATGGCTTCTAGTGAGGTTATAAATGAGTAGATCCATAATTGCAAACCCCATAAAATGTCCAGTTTTCACAAGGATGAAATCTGGATCAATGGTGGTTAGATCATTCATATTAAAAAAGGATAAGTAATCTGGCTCCCAATTCCAATGGAAACCAACCGATTGAAAGCTCATTAACGACTCCAGATTTTCTGTAAAGGTATTGATGCAAAGAACCAGTCCCCATAACAGAATCATGGCCCACTTGAGACCTAACATTTTTCTATTTCGATGCTTTTTAAGAATCATTTGAGGCATAATGCACACTCTTCCCATTTTTAGCTTTATATCTTTAGCTTTTCCATAAAAGGACAGCGATAAAAGTGCTTTCGTTCATTGCTATGCAAAAAAGGAGAAGACAAACTCCTCCTTAAATACGATCATTCTTTTGAATATAACCCACTCGATTGCCCACCAAAACCTGATAGAAATCCCCTGCTACGGAAAGATAGGCTATGGATTGATGCTGGCTGATCATTCCTATCAATGCACTGTTTTTCGAAGAAGTGCTTGTAATCGTTGCATCTCTTTTTAGCGTGATAACCCCTGCTTGTTTCACGGTCCCGCTCGTAAAGCTTTGCGATACGGCAGCATACGGAGTGACGTCTGACATTTTGACATATCCTTTGGTACTTCCCCACTGTAGTTCTATCCATTGACCTTTCATTGCCATACCTTTAAACATTTGTCCCTTAGATAGCTTCCCGATTGAAAGCAGAGACCCAGTGGTACTTTTGTAGACCAAGGCTGTATTATTTGTTTTGACATAGCCTGCACTGTATTTCGCTAGATGCTCCTTATATACAATAGAAGCAAGATCCGCAATCACTTTTTGCGATTTTGCATAACTGATCCGGTTTGTCATCACGGCAAGCGCAAACGGATGGGAATCATATACTATTCCGACATCATTATAAACAAGTGACATCGGGATCAAGCCTACCTTATGGGCAAGCAACTTCTAGATTGACTTCTACTAATCCCTACTGAATAAATCCCTTGTATACACCTTATCTTTTACTTCAATTAAATCATCCGATAATCTATTTGCTACAATCACACCACTTATTTCTTTAAATTCTTCAAAGTCATTAACAACTCTAGAATTATAATATTTTTCTTCATGGAGAGCTGGCTCGTATACGACTACTTCAATTCCCTTTGCTTTAATACGCTTCATAACACCTTGAATAGCTGACTGTCTAAAGTTATCTGAATCCATTTTCATGGTAAGTCTATAGATACCAACTATCTGAGGTTTTCTCTTTAAAATCATTTCGGCAATGTGATCTTTTCTAGTTCGATTGGCATCTACAATGGCTGTCATGATATTATTAGGAAGATCTGAGTAATTGGCTAATAACTGCTTCGTATCTTTTGGCAGGCAATAGCCACCATAACCAAAGGAAGGATTATTATAATGATTCCCAATCCGCGGGTCGAGCCCTACCCCATCAATAATTTGCTTCGTATCTAACTCTCTTATTTCTGCATATGAATCTAGTTCATTAAAAAACGCCACCCTCATTGCAAGGTAAGTATTAGCAAATAGTTTAATGGCTTCCGCTTCTGTTGAATTCGTAAGTAAGACTGGAATACCCTTCTTTAAAGCCCCTTGCTCTAATAAATCAGCAAATACCCTAGCCCTATCTGTTTGTTCTCCCACAACAATTCTTGAAGGATACAAGTTATCATAAAGTGCTTTTCCTTCTCTTAAGAACTCTGGTGAAAATATAATATTCTCAGTTTCAAACTTGGCTCAAATCTAGATTATCAAAAACATTTGGGCCACTTGTCTATAATTTTATAAAAATGTAAATATTGCATGATGTATTAATTCGAAATCGAACACTAGAGAAACAATACTATTTAGTTTTACTAGAACCACCTGGTGTCGGGAAAACATCCCTAGCCAAAGGGATGTTTACTATCCTGAATACTTCAACACACACGAAACTGTTTTTAGGCAGCTTGTTAGGAGCAATATCAGTACTAACCTATAACATTACATCTTCTTTATTTTATAATTTTTTATTTTTCAGGCTTGAGAGTATTTCAAAAAATAAGGTAGGCTAAGTGGATTAATTAATACTGAAGATTTAATACTCGATTTTATTACTCTACAGTAGGAGGGTAGTGCTCATTGCTGAACAAAAATGAACATTTTTTGGGTAAAAGCACCTTCGAATAATTTACATATA
The DNA here is from genome assembly GCF_001636425.1 of Heyndrickxia acidicola. Classification (NCBI taxonomy): domain Bacteria; kingdom Bacillati; phylum Bacillota; class Bacilli; order Caryophanales; family Bacillaceae; genus Heyndrickxia; species Heyndrickxia acidicola. Next base: position 3,778,850 of record NZ_KV440953.1, on the reverse strand, counting down.
TTACCATAAAATTACAACCTGACTCAGATACAATAAGGGTTTAAGAAACTAGAATTCAAATTTTATAGCAAATTACCAAACAACGATTGTTCAGAACCTTCCCTCTTCCAAAAATGCAGATGTATGTAAACTGTAGTACAAAAATTGGAGGGATCATTGTTATGTTCAACGCCGAAATTTATTATGATAAATATATAGTAGATTGGCTCAAAGGAAAACGATACAGTATCAGTCAGCAAACCTATCAAGTTAATGAGTCCTATATTCGAAATCAAATCATCCCACTGCTGGGTGACTATTCTTTATCCCAACTCAATCCGATGATTCTACAACAATTCATCAACGAACTAATTGATAAAGGACTTGCTAATTCTTCCGTCAAACGCATCTTCAGTATTGTTCATTCTTCATTGGATATGGCAGAGAAGATGCAACTCATCCCCAAAAATTACGCATCTTTCGTTCATAAACCAAAGTTAAGACGAAAAGAACTGCAGGTTTGGGATGTTAGGGAAGTTCAACATTTCCTAACACTCGCATCAAAAGATCCCTATACCTATATGGCTTTTCATCTTGCCCTTCTGACAGGCATGCGGCAAGGTGAAATTTTAGGCCTCCGGTGGATCGATATTGATTTTGAGAATCAATTGTTGTTTGTAAGACAAACCTTAAGTCATGACGGAAAAGAATTTATTCCAGGAGCCAAAACAGCTTCTGGTGTTCGTTCGATTGCATTAGATCAAGACACCATTCAACTTTTGAAACGCCACCTCGAATTAGTGGCTACGGATAAAGATAATAAAGACTATAAAGATGGGGGGTTAGTCGTATGCACAAATTTAGGAGAAAAGATTCCCCCTCGAATGATCATGCGTGTTTGGTATAAATTACTTAGAGATTCTCATCTACCTAAAATTACATTCCATGATCTCAGGCATACCCATGCCTCTTTACTTCTAAAGAACAATGTCCATCCAAAAGTTGTATCTGAACGTTTAGGTCACTCATCCATACAAATTACGCTTGATACCTACTCGCATTTACTGCCGAATATGCAAAAAGAAGCTGCAGGGAAATTCTGGCAAACCTTATTGTCTAATTTCACGAATTAACTTAATTGCAATTCGCAAATAAGAAAAAGATTTGTATAAAAACTCTATAAGAAATCGAGGTTTGATGTATTATTTAATACGAGGTGATTATTTTGAATCGGAGAAAATTCATATTAAACTTCATACTTTGGATTCTAGCTTTCTTTTTTGGGTTCACATTCAAAAAAGAAGATGATATTTTTAATTTCAAAAAAAATTATTCGAATTTGGAAGATATTAATGCACAGTCGACGGAAAATATCCAATACCCTATTTTGGATACAGAAACAGGAGTAACAAGTAAAAATTACCCTTATGGAGATGTAAGAAGATATGGGGCAGTCGGTGATGCATCTAAGGATGATACTCAAGCCTTCCTAAACGCTATTAGTTCTACACCTTCTCGGGGTGGAAAGGTTTTTGTCCCAAAAGCAGAATACAAAATAACTGGAACAATCACGCTTAAAAGTGGAGTTCTATTAGAATTAGACTCCCAGGCGGAAATATGGGTCGATGGAGATTTTCATGGTATTCAATTAGCCCTAAATTCAAGGGTTAACGGTGGCGTTATTACGACTTCTTTGTCAAATTATAGTCATGCGTTAATCTATATACCAAGTACCATATACGCAGGCGTTTCTTATCATGTAACAGGTATTCGAGATATGAGTATTTATGGAAACGGAAGCGGTATTGGAATTTTTTTAGATGCTTCCTCAAATTCAGGGTATTTAGATTCTGTTACTTTTGATAATGTTGCAGTTGCAAAAATAGGAACAGGGATTAAATTGTATACCCCATTAGGATCATCAGCTTGGACAAATGGAAACCAATTTACTAATATTTCTATTCAGGCTTGTAAGACTGATATAGACTTGGAAAATTGCGGGGGTAATATTTTTACAGGGTTACAAATTCAACCGTCTTCAGGAATAGAACAAGTAGGGATTAACCTTGTTAATTCACATCTTAATCAATTTTTAGGGCAACTATGGGACCCTCAAAACTATCCTTCAGGATCAGCTATAAAATGCGATACAACATCCCAAGAAAATTTCTTTTCTGTAGGTTTAGACAGATTTAATGCGAATACAATCACTGACAATTCAACTGGTGGAAATGTGTTTATATCACAAACTGGAATTGCCACTAATTGGCTGGCATTAACTAATACATCTTCACTTCCTACAGCAACGTCGCAATTTAGAGGACGGTTAGCGGTTGTTTTTGGGAATGGTTCAACTACAGCCGATATAGTTTATATCTGTTTGGAATCGGCAACAGGAACTTATTCATGGAAACAGTTAATTAGTGGTTAATTCGTATTAGGATGATTATGCGTAACTAGCATGAGGAGATGAAGCTTTCTCCATTTTCTGTAGTGCAGATTTAGTTGATGGTTGACTAACGGGACTATTTAGTTGCATTTTTGAAAGAATTTGATTTAAGGAGGTTACTATCCAAAAGTCCTATTGAATTGCTTGAGACATTTAGTATCGACCGTTTCCTTATGCACGCTATCGAGAAGGGCTTCTCGTTCCTGAAGAACTGGACACTATTTGAATTAATAACAACCTAACTTACGACTGTAAGTTTAACGTCCATCTCCAACCAACCTGCACTTAATCGAATTGGACGGTTGGTTGGAGATGGAACAAATTGTCTAATGCGAATTATCTTTGTGGTTAATACCCGTTCTGCCCATTTGTCCGATTAGGCTGATTTACACTAACGATTAGCATATAAGAGGAGTGCGATCATGAAGGATCAGAAAAAGTCAGACGAAATAGTAAATCAATGTTTCCGACTTATTGCACCACTATTGGCGATGGGGCTTGATCCTGGAAAAGCTAAACAATTAAAGGGACAAATCTGTCAAACTAGTTATCTCTCTGAAAGGACAAAGGAGATACCTTTCTCGATTCCTTAGAGAAGGCTTTGGAGAATTAAAGCTAACAGGGAAAATGGTCCAAAATAAAAGGGCTATTCCACCTGAGTTCTGAAAATAGACAATTTTACTTCGCAATGAAGAGCCTACTCGAAGTGCGCTCAAATTAACTAAATATTAGATTGGAAAGGATTAGATCAGCCAGGCAAAATTGAAGCGTTCCACTCTTCAAGAGAAGCTGAGCGAAAAATGTTATAATTCACAACAAATGAAACTCTATACCCAGTCGGAAATCGCAACTTGCCACTTTCAAAAGAGGTCTAGTAATTAGTTATGGCTATCGGATTCTAAATTTGGGCCTGATTTACCAATTGAACCGAATGGCTCTAAGAAGCAAGTCTATCTCGACGCCATTATTGATGATGCCATTCGGTACAATCTTCACGGTTAATTTTACCCCACATTTGATTCCGTGAATGTGGAGAATTCCTTACGCATAGCCATTCAGAAATTTAAAGCTCCTGTCGCGGTTTACTTTTCACTTTTGCGTCTGCTCATCGCAAAAGTTAAGCGTGGGAATTTTTCGCCCCTATTATACGCAATTCAACTTTGAATTAGCTAATCACTCTTCTACTATTTTTGAAAGAGAGCAACGTACCCATTCATTCCCACTTGATTATTGCAGACAGAACGAGCCATTAGTGCATACTTTTGAGCCACCTTATGCGGATGAGAAAGCCACCAAGTGCGGAGTAGTGAGCCACTTGTGCTATAGAAATAAAACCTCCATGTATAATTGAGAAGCATGCGTTACCGCATGACAATTCTTTTAGGAAGGTTTTTTTGTGATTTATTGTCGGAAGATTCTAGATCTTCATTTGGAGGGGATGAGTCAGCGTACAATTAGCGCGAGCACGGGTCATTCAAGGAATACGGTAGCTAGTGTGATCCAAACGACAAAAGCAAGAGGGATACAATCACTTAACGACACGATGACGGATGCCTGGCTAAATGATTTTCTGTTTCCTGAGAAACAAGCAGTCGAGAAAGGCTATTACCCGGTGGACTGGGAAAGAGTACACAAAGAACTTCAAAAGAAAAACGTTACATTGAAACTATTGCATTACGAATATGCCACTGAAGCACGCTTGGGAAAGAAGATCCCCTATGCGTACCGTACGTTTACTGAAAAATACGGGAATTATGCAAAGAAATATAAAACGACAATGCCGATACGTCGTAAACCTGGTGAAATTATGGAGGTTGACTGGGCAGGATCTACGCTTACCCTTCAAGACCGGGCCACATGGGAAAAGATACCAGTCTATGTGTTTATCGCTACACTTCCTTACAGTCAATACAGCTATGTTGAGGGGTTTATAGACATGAAGTCTCCGAGTTGGCTTACTGCCCACATTCATGCTTTGGAGTATTTTGAAGGCGTACCTGAGACGATGGTGCCTGACAACCTGAAAACAGGTGTGACCAAACCTCTACGAGGTGAACCAATTTTGCAGGAAGCATATCGAGAGCTAGCTGATTATTATCATACAGTGATAGTTCCAAGTCGTGTCCGCAAACCGAAGGACAAAGCAAGTGTTGAAGGAACAGTTGGCTATATTTCAAGACAGATTATTGCTGCTTTACGCCATTATCCTTTTTTCCATTTGGAAGATTTAAACCACCACATATCCGAAAAGCTTGAAGAGATTAATACTACTGCTTTCCAAAAACGCCCAGGGTCTCGTAGAGAGGTATTTGAGGAAGAGGAGAAGCCCTACCTTCGCCCTCTTCCTCGCACACGTTACAAATTGACGGAATGGAAAACAGCGAAAGTTCAACCGAACTACCACATCCAGGTTGATCGCATGTATTCATAATGCTTCCTTTCACTGTCTCCCTCGGCTTTCTCCCATAGCTCTTTATTTAACTTGTCTAGGTCTATGACATGGAGCCCAGGCAAGAGGAAGTTGTTCCTGACATACTTCACCATTGCTTCTACATGACCTTTCTCATTGCCACTGTTGGGGTTACAGAACTCCGGCTCGAAGCCATAATGCAAAACGAAGTTTTGGAATTCGTCCGTTAATTGCCGTTCGCCATTTGGCAATATCTTTTTCACGGCAGGAGAAAGGTTATCAAACCGAATCGTCTTCGGCACTCCCCCCATATGGTGAAACACTCTTTTCATTCCTTCGAGGAAACATTCCTTATTTTGCGAAGGGAAGACTTGAAAATAAAAGGCATTACTAAAAGGAAAGGATCTACTAAGTATGGCAATACCATCTCTTCTCCTCCGTAAACGAACGGAGCTTCCCCAAAATCCACCTGTGAACTGCCTGGGATGGCCTCAAGAGGAATGGCTGCCTCATCAGCCTCATTAAGGAACTCTATCTTTCTTCTAGAAACATAGTCACGGACCGTACGGTCGGATCCTTCGAACTCATGATGTTCTTTTAACAGTTCCCACATCCTCTTGGCAGTCCTGAGGAACTTCTTTTTCCTTTTAAAGTCTTCCTTAATCCATTCATCAAGAATTCCTTTTACCGGTCCCAGAACAGGAGAAAGCCTAGACTGTCTTTCATAGGTTTTTCGTTGAAATCCTCCATATCCGCATACTTCTTGATGGTTCTTTGATCTTTCCCCATCTTCTTAGCTACACTCGCATAGCCGCAACCTTTATTGTTCACTTCATGTCTGATATAATTAATCTCGGCCACTGCCAACATCTCCTTGAATACCTCCTGCACGAAACTTGTACCAACAGGAAATGTATGAGTATTTGATGATGTTGACAAGTGGTCTTTTAATTTATGCAGCCTCGAGGGGCTGCATAAATTAAATGCCACACCTTACATTTTTATAGTGCCATAAACAGTGAGCTGTTAACAGAATAAGTCTGCTCCCTGCTACCCAATGAAGATATTCACTATCGTACTCATCTTTAACTGTTGTTTTAAGTGCATCTATGGCAGTATTGCCAGTTACATATATAGAAGAGGGTTTTTTACCTTCTTTTAAAAGATTTGCTTTTGACATCTCAGTTGGAGCAAAATTATACTTTGCTAAAATCCCTACAGCTTGGCAATTAAATTCTTCTGGGATGGGGAAAAAATATCATACGTTCTTAGTCCAGCCTCAACATGTCCTATAGGGATTTGTAGGTAAAAACAAGCTAATGATGTTACAAATGTTGTAGAAGTATCGCCATGAACTAAAACTACATCAGGATTTACTTCTTCTAAGACAGCCCTCATTTTTTCTAAAATATTTGTTGTTATTTCGAATAATGTCTGTGTTTTTTTCATAATTGAAAGATCATAATCAGGTTTTAAAAGCCTCCAATACCTGGTCTAACATTTCACTATGCTGACCAGTAACACAGACGTTAGCATCAAGTTGTTTTCTGGATTTCAGTTCTTTAACTAAAGGACACATCTTAATTGCCTCTGGACGTGTCCCGAATACCACCAATACTTTTTTCATCTTAATCTACCAACTTCAAATTAATTTTTTAGAGTATTTATAAATGGCTAAACAACTTCTTTGTCATGTTTGTTTACATTTTTCTTCTTCAATATCATAATTACTAAATTCTTAAATGTAACAAATTCATCTAGCTTCCTAAAAAGTATAAAATAAACAATGTTAGGTACAAAAACACAAAGTATAAATTTCAAAACAAAATCTATATAAATATCTTTAAGAGGAAAAAGTTCCATAATACACCATATTGATACAGCTAATAAAACAGCTATAAATGTATATGAAAAATAGCGATAAAAGTAAAATCTAAGTTTTCTATTAAAAATATATCGATATACTAAATAAGGATCTACTAAAAATGATGTCAGCATAAAACTTATAAAGGTTCCTAATAGTACACCAAAAACACCAAATGTTTTTACAAAAAATAGTGACAAACCAAGATTAAGTAAAGATTCAATTATAGGTTTGTATCTATCTTTATAAAAAAGACCCTTTGTTGTTTTAAACATATTTACTGTCTGTCTCATTCCAACAAGATAAAAATTTAAAACGATAAGAATCATAGTACGTTCATCTAATAGATATTTACTCCCAATCCAAATATTAATAAAAGGATTCATAAGATTAAACAAGAATATACAAATAATTGAGTACAGCCAAAAATTTATTAAAAACATAACCTTAAAAACTTCAAATGACTTTTCTTTTGACTCGACAACTAATAAATTTCCAACACTAGCCGTTAGAGATGTGAAAAACTGAGTTGAAAAAGCTGAAACACTATTTATTAACATTGTATAATTCGAGTAAATTCCTACCATTACAATATTAATAAATTTTGATATAACAAGGTTATCTGTTGAGTTTAGGACTACTCCACCAACCTTATGATACATCATTGCTTTTACATTTTTGTATATTATGTTTTTTTCTTTTTTTGTTAACTTAAGATGCTTGTTCTTTTTCAAGAACGGAAATTTCTTATTTGCAATTATTGAAGATACTATGTTATCTGCATATGAAAATATTATTTGTATTATTAAATAACCAATAAAGTTATGAGTTAATACTAAAAAAATTAATTGAAAAGAATTCACTAAAATAACTGTTAAAGCATCAATATTATTAAGTATAAATGTTTTTTGAATAGCTATAAATAGTGATCTTTTATATGCGAAAAAATAAGTACTAACGGTATTCGAGAGATATAGGATATAAATCAATGTTAAATCAGGTATATATTTATTAGTTGTAATTACATTGTCTAAAAATGGTGCTAAACAAAGCCCAATTAATAATATACATATTCCAATAAGTCTATATGAAGTTCTAAAAAAGTTCATTATTGCAGAAACTTTCTTCTCATCGTTTTCAACGATAGGTTTATAAAGGGAATATATTATAGCATCTCCTATCCCTAAATCTGCCAAACTTAAGACAGTTAAAACGTTAGAAAAAAGTCCATTAATACCAAGATATTCAGTTGCTAATGTATGAATAAAAACAGTTCTGGTTATAAAAGTTAAAAATACACGAAAAACCTGATATGATACACCCGTATAAATATTTTTGACTGAATTTCTTGTTCTAGACATTAGCCATTATCCTTTATTTAATTTTTCTTTTAAAACGTGCAGCAGGACCAAACAATAAATAACTTAAAACCGATAGTTTATATTTAATTAATTTACATAGCAATTTTTCCCTTAGAATTTCAGGTTTTTTTTGAATACCAAACCCTTCCTTAAAACGAAAATCATTTAGAATTTCACTAACCTTCTTTACTCTATCAAGAAAACCTGTTCCATCTATGTTATCAAATAACCTAAATAATGAAACTTTTCCATAATGGTAATAAAGTTCTTTTTCAAATATATCTATAAAATCTTCACTTACTGTACTTTTGATTAATTTATTATGAAAAAGCTTAACAATTTCGATATTTTTAAAATAAAAATTCTCAATCGGCTTATAAATTGTTGAACCATTTCTACATGTTCGTAAATAGCTAATAGAATAATCTTCAACAAAACTTTTTGCATGTATTAAATATTCTAAATTAAATAATGTATCTTCACTTAGAGGTATTTCAGGATGAAATTGAATTGAATTATTGTAAATTAATTCTTTTCTATATGCTTTATTACAAACACTAAATGTGTGAACTCCTTTTGCAAAATAATTAGTTATATATTTCTCATTATTTAAATTAAGTTCTAAAACCGAATTATGATTTCCGTATACAGCTATCGTCTCTTTAGTTTCTAAAATATCCTTCCTTTTAAAAATAATATAATCCGGGTGGTAGGTATCAATAGTTCTACAAATTGATGTTATTGTGTTATCTGAATATTTATCATCTGCATCACAAAACATTATATAGTTCCCCGTTGCATTTTCAAGGCCAATATTACGTGCATTACTGACACCTAAATTTTTTTCAATGTTTACAATTTTAAAATTAAGATGATTTAAAGCCTTATCTTCTAGAACAGCAAGAGTACTGTCTGTTGAACCATCATTAACTATAATCAATTCAAAATTGCCCTTTTGTTTGAGTATAGAATCAAGACAACTCCCTATATGACTTTCACCATTATATACAGGGACAATAATTGATATTTTATCATTTTCCATTTATTTTCACCCTTTAAAGATCTAAAATTGCCCTATAATTACGTTCTCTATTATTTTCATCATTTAAATTAAAAAAGTCTTTTGACCTATTAATATAAAAATCATTCATTACAAAACCATTCTCTTCTATCTTAACAAGATTACTTAATAAATCATTTTCAGTTTTAACAATTGGGCCAAATCCTGTTTCCTCATAAGAAAAATACCCTTCATTATAATGAATTTTTCTATATTCTTCATAGTCAAACTGATAATAAATAATTGGTTTTTGCATATATGCGAAATCAAAATATACACTTGAGTAATCAGTTATCAACAGTTTAGCCTCTTTTAATAATGCTTGAATATCATAGTTATTACGATCCGCAATGATTATTCTTTCATTGTTTGTTTTGAATAAATGTAAATATCTTTGTATCTCATAATGAGGATAAAAAAGTAGTTCTAAATTATTTTTTTCTAAGATAAGTTCTAGTTGATGATTATTAATTAAAGATTGGTAAGTTTTATAGTACGTTGAGTCTATAAAATCCCTCTCCATTTTCTCATCAATAACATCATCAAAATAAACGAATAAATTCATTCTGAATGTAGGCATAAGTAATATTTTATTTCCAGGAGTTAAATCATGTAAATTATCAAATCTTGCCATACCTAAATATTTGACTACTTCATTTGGATGACCGAAATTTTCAAGTACATAATTATATTCAGGATAAGCACCACAAACAAATAAATCTAAATTGGCAAAATCTTTAGTCGCACCTTTTATATAATCTTTAGTTATCCCATGTTGTAAAAATACCACTTTAGCGTTTATATTGAATTTTTTATTCAATATGAAATAAGACTTTTCATTAGGATAACAACCATTAATATGAGTGCTAATATGTCTTTCCGCTAAAAAATAATATAATATATGTTTCAATGAACCAAAATTTATTACATTTCCATAATTCTCTACTTTTATTCTATCTCTACAGTTCTTTTGAATGACATAATAAATTTTAACATCCGGATAATTTTCCCGGATGTATTTAAACATGTGATAGCCATTATCTCGAGCTTCATCGCTACGTTCACTAATCAACCAAATTTTGCTGCCTTTTTTATCAATTAATTGTAGTGAAAAATATATTACAATGTACATAAAACAATGATATACAAAAAACATACCACGTTTTGACAAAAGTTTTTTAATTTTCATTCAAAAGCACCTCAAACTTTTTATCAATCTTGCCAGCTTGCAAAGACATCATTACCAAGAAAAGTTGAATTGGGAAATAATCCATTGCAAATGAATCTAGTGCAAAGTTAGGGATAATAAGCATGAGCAATGGGATAATATTTAATGATATTTTAATTTTATTATTTATCGATGTGCTTATTTTTAATGTTTTATACGTATAAACTAACAATATTAAATATATAATTATACCAATAATACCAATTTGGTATAAAGCTAATATATACATATTATGCGATAGTTCTCCATTAAAAAAACCATTCGCTAAGCCGTTTCCGAAAAACAAAATTTTGAGATGCTCTAAAATATCTTGTAAATAGCCGTTCCAAATTTCTGTACGCCCAGTTGTTAAATCTCCTAGAGAATTACCTTGTCCAACAAATCTTGTCAGGTAAGCATTATAAAAATAATTACCAAATTGATTTAAGATAATGATGCTCAACACCAATATACTAGTTAAATAAATAAATGCGTTGAAAATGTTTTTTCTAATAAGCATAAATACTATCAATATATTTAAAATTAGAATTGTTAAAATATACATTTTTGAAAAAGAAAGTAATCCAAAGACAACTAGACTAATTGTAATAATAATATTTAAAGTTCTTCTTCTTTTAACATAAAAAATAACTAAAATATTTAATGATATAGCCAACAAAACTTGAATGGCATAATAATTAGGATCTATATCCAAACCAGCGAATCTTGTATATAATATACCTCCAGTAGAAACTGTATTAATTCTACCCATACTAAGAATAAAGGAGTTAATGGTAGGTATGATATATCCTAAAACTCTGACAATACTTCCCGCTAAAAGTCCTAAAGAATAGTGAATAAACATATTGGAAATAGATGTATTTGGAGTTACAGATATACAAGATAATATTAATACTAAATACCCTAATACGAATTCAAATATGTGTAAGACCGATTCATCAATACCTTGAAATAGTGAAAATGAAATATAAAATAGAAATAGAACAAAAACTAACATTAGGTCCATTGAGAACCTTTTTTTTCTAATTAAAATATGAAACAACGTCAATATACAATAAATACCAAATAATAGTATTAATAAGGAGGACTGATCTAAATTAAACTTAATGACATATACCCATGAAACGAAAAATAATATATAATTGATCCTTCGATCATTCTCTTCTTTCAACAGCCCATAGGTTACTAAAATTAGAAAAGCGGCCAAAAAAATATTGCTGTTTGACAAAATCTTCATAAAAACAAAACAACTCGCAATTAAACTTATGATAATACTCCTATTCTTACTCATCTTTTATCTCCAATATGCTTTTTAATTGTTTTTTAGCCACAGTATTAGAATAAAGATTATTAGAAATGTACCTTTCCATTTTCTCTATCTCGTTTCGATCTTTTAAAATCCTGTGTAACTCATAAAAAATAGAATCCTCATCAAAACTGGTTATTATTCCATTATCCCCATTACTAATCTGTTCTGATGCAGCCGCAAAATTAGTTGTTAGTACTGGAGTACCAAGTATTAAAGACTCACATATCACCATTGGATATCCTTCGAACTTGGATACTAGCACAAATAAAGAACTTGACTTAATATAAGGATATGGATTTGACTTATTTCCTACTAGCTCCACATAATTTCCAATTCCCAAATCTTTGACTCGTTCTGTAATTGAAACTAGATCTGGACCATCCCCTACTACAGTCCACTTAAAATTTTTAATATTATTTTTTACTAGTTTGTTAACAATCTCTGGAATTATATTTATGCGTTTAGTAGTATTGTCAATTCTAGCCACTGTAACCAAAGAAATTTTATTATCTTTGATCTGATTGAGTTTTTCGCTTCCTAAGATTTTAATTTTATTTATTGGAAAAACATTATAAACAGTCTCAACCTTGTTAGCATATTCAGGTAAAAATTCTTTGAATTTATTAGAGCAAGCATTAGATACACATACTATTTGATCGAAATTTTTATATTTAAGCTTACATTCATTTTTATCAAAATTAGCAATTACTGGATCAGTATGAATCCACGCAACTTTTTTTTTCGCCTTTACAAATTCATCAACATATTGGTTGGTACCTTGATTAAAGTAATTGCCTGGAACATCATTAAAATAAGATATTGCTATGTCATATTTTTTTAATCTTTTTTCTTTCTTGAATAATGACTGATATATTGTTTTTGATCCCCTTAATCTAACTTTCACCATGAATGATATTCTAATAAATATATCTAAGACTTTTTTACTTTTATTAACTACGGACATCGGAGTTGTTATTAATCGTAATGAGCGTTTTCCTTGAATAATATTTATACTTTTTGGGACTTCTTTTAAAAGCGGTCCATCTCCAAAAACAAATAAATCAATATCGATATTTGATTCTTCACTTAATATTTCTAACATATTTATTAAAGAACGTTGTATCCCTCCGACTTGAAAATTTTGAGCAACTATTAGCATTTTCATATTTTCACCTATTTTTATTTATATACTAAAAGTGATTCAATTCAGTCTTCTAATTCCCCGTATAATTCCTTGAGTCTCAATTCCATCATTGTCCAACTATAATTTTGGTTATATAGGTCTTTCATTTTTATTGACATACCTGGCCAATCGGACCTTCTTTTAACTAAATTATCAATTCCGTCTTTAAGACTTCTCACGTTATACTCTATTACCTCACCAATGTTATGCTTAGCCACAACGTAATCCATCCCTGTATTTTTCACCATTATTAATGGTTTTCCTAACATTAAAGATTCATAAAATTTATTTGGTGCTGCATAATAATGATTAGGTATATGTGGATCATAAATCGCAACCATTAAATCACAACTTTTTTCAAGTTCTAAAGTTTTTTTGTAGGGTAATTTCCCATAAAAATTTATATTAATATTTTTTTGGGATAATTCCCTGAAATAATCTTCAAAAACTCCAAAACCACCTATGTGGAATTCATATTCCTTATTGTTTTTTATAACTTCGGCAATCTCTTTTATAAATCTCCCAGAAGACAAAATCCCAACATATACGATCTTAATTTTCGTTTTATTCAAATTTAGATCTTTTAAGTCCTCCTTAACATCTTCTGGTGTATTGTGTATAACTAATAATTTTTTGGGATTGGTTCCCTTTATTTGTTCCTTTCTTTTTTCAGAACATATAATTACCGCGTCTGCTGAGTTAATAACATTATGATCTATCTTTTCAATAATTTTTTTAGCGAATTTTGGAACACTAAATGCATCTACATAGTAATCAAATATATCGTAAACGAATTTTTTTTTAAACAACTTAGCTACCTTGCTAGAAAGAAACGCTGTATCAAAATCACAAGCATGAATAACATCGTATTTGCTTTTATTTTTAACTAACCAGCTATATAATCTAATTTGAAATTTAAATAAAGGTATTAAATTTCTTTTAATTCCTCCACCAAATGATCCTGGTAACCCAAACCTATAAATTTTTACTTTTCCGGATTTTAAATCAAGGTAGGATTCTGTTACTTTATAACTATTTTCTCTATCCCAAGCTAATATCTCCACTTCATACCCTAATTTAATAAGACTATTAACTTCTTTTTCTACCCTTGAATCCGGATCAACAGGATTTGAACGTACATATATTACTTTCATTTTCCACCAACTTAAAGTAACTCCTTAAAAATAATTTATAAGTTTCAAACCGGTATAATTAATTATATATTTGCTTTTTAAAGATCTCCTGCATATCTTCAATGTCATATTTTTTCACTTTGAATATGTTTATACCCATTTGTTTTTTATTTTTTAGATAAGTTATTGATTGCTTTGGCAAATCCAATAATATCATCTGTTTTAAAAAAATCCCTTTAACTCGGTAATTAAGTCAATATTCCACGTATATTAGATGAGATGTACGGCAATCTAGTATAATTGTCTCCATCATTGAACGTGGTAATTCTTCTAGAAAAGTGGTAACTCAAAAAGATGTCCAAACAATCCGTCAGCTCCTTGATGTCAATTCTAACAACTAAAAACGGAATTTATTCCTCTACTCCTAAGAAGTGTATTTAATTCAGGTCCGTTACGACATATTAATACTTTAATTTTGGGATTTCGAACTTCGGGAATTCTTTTATAAAAACAGCATAATTTTCTTGATATTTGATCATCCATAAAAAATTGATACTATTGAATCAGAAAAGCGAGCTAGCCATTTTTCTCTCCATTTATACAGTATTGTTTATAAATAGTTCTCCATTATAACAGTGAAAGCCACGAACGGTATATATAATTTTTTTGCCTTTACACCACAGATTCTTCCTACTATACCTCCTAGGTGAATTGCAGTGTATAAAGTCAAGTCTTTTAATATTTACTTAATTTATTAATTACTTATTTGTTAAAACGTTTGGAATTAAATGGATTCTTTTAATGATATCTACAAATTTATATATATTTCACTCAGTTTATCTTTTATAATGCCTATATCAAAATTCATAATATACTCTTTGTTATGTTGCTTCATCTTATCTCTTAACTGAACGTTTTTAATTAGATCATTTATTGCCTGTGCGAAACCATCTATATTATCTGGTTCAATTAAATAACCACCTTCTCCATCATTTATAAGGTCGGTATTCCCCCTTATCTTGGAACAAACAACAGGTAATCCTGCTGACATAGCCTCCATAACGGATAATGGCAGTCCTTCTTGATAAGAAGGAAATAAAAATATATCTGAAGCAAGACTTATTTCTGGTATATCATTCCTAAAGCCCAAAAATCTTACCTTTTTATCGATTCCAAGAGAGACTGAAAGGTTCCTTAGAGGTTCCTCAAGTTCGCCCCTACCACATATTAAAAAAACTATATTTTGTTGCTCGATTTTGGCTAGAGCTCTTAATGCTGTCTCGTGGTTTTTTCTTTTAATCAATTCTCCAATTGATAGAATCACTATTTCGTCTTTTTTTACACCCAGTTGCGTTCTTTTTTGTTCTCTTTCTACTTCTAAACTTTTGAATTTACTCGTATCTACCCCTATGCCTGGAATATAAAAGGTGTTTTTAGCCTTGAATTTTTTAGCACTCGAATAATCCTCTTTGTTAATAGTAATAAGAGCATCTGTAAATCGAGCTAGCCATTTTTCAATAGGATAATAAATTAGCCAATTTTTTAAAGGAGCTCCTTTAAAAAAATGGAACCCATGGGCTGTATATATTACAGGAGATGTCTTTGTCGCATGTGCTGCCAGTCTAGTTAAGGCTCCCCCGACTGGGGACTGGCAATGAATTAGATCATATTTTTCCTGATACATCAGCTTTTTTAGCTTCTTATATGCTTTTAGATTTTTAAAAGAATATGGACTTCTTGAGAAGGGTATGTCGTGTAAGATAAAGTCTAATTTATCTTTATCTGTTGGTTTATCAATCTCTAATTCAAAATTTGATGCAAAATGAACTTCATTTCCCAGTTCTTTATATATCCTTAAATCAGAATGAGAAAAAATCTTCAAATGTCTTCCCATATGGGACACAACTAGTATTTTTTTCAATAGCTATCATTCCTCTAAATAAAGCTTTATTCAATATTAGTAATTGATCTACTCATTCAATAACTTTTATCTTAAGTTTATATGTCTAACCAATACATAATTAATTGATTGCAACTCATAGCCTAATGCCAAATGCAACCTTAAAGAAGCTGTATTATTGGAGGATGTTCCTGTTTCTATTATACGACCACCTCTTTTAAATGCTTCTACAATCGGTGATGACAAAACAGCAAAACCCATATTGGACTTACTATGTTCAGGGTATACCCCTGCCAAAAATGATTCATATAAACTTTCTGAATGTTTTCTAAGAATAAAAAAACCAATATCCTTTTTATTCATTGAAACAACATATCCTTGTCCATCACTACTCAAAACATCTTTAGCCCAATAATAGTATCTGTTAGCAGAATGTTTAGGAGAAAAATGAGGATCTAATGCAACTTTATCTGTTGTAAATATACTGTTATTACGGATAATATCTAAAAATGGCTCATATTCCTTCTCAGTTATAGATCTATATTCCACTTTTTCTTGTAGTGATGAAAAAGGCTTTGGAAGAGTATTTCTTGTTAACTTTTTCGTAAAATGAATGTTAGATTCAATAAATGTAAAACCATGCTTTTGTAACTCAAATAATAAATCTGTACGACCTGAGGGAACCTTTATTATTTGATATTGAGCCGTTAATTCTTCACTGGCTAAAAGAACTGATTCCAAAAGGTCATCACTAGTAACTGTAAGTTCTTCACATGTTACACCAAGATTTCGTTTTTCCCAATTCGCAATTATTGTTTCCATTTTAATTACCCCAATAAAATTTTATAAATGATAATCCACTAGAAGCTATGATTAGAAACTATTTTTGAATAAATTCCAGAAAATCTCCTATTTTTTTAATCTCTGAAATAGAGTCAAATGGTATTTCACATTCAAATGTCTCTTCTATCTCAGATACTAGGCTTATTTGTGCCAAAGAATCCCATTCTGCTGTATCTTCATTTGTTGTTTCTAGTGATAACTCTGAAATATCAAGATTAAATGTTTCTGCACAAATTTCAAGTAATTTTTGTTCCATGGCGTTATACCCTCTCTTTATAAAATCAATTTATTTTTAATGAAACAATTTGCTATTTTGTATTCCTATCAATTATTTCAATAATCCCCACATGTTTATTATAAAAAAACGTTACGTTGTCACCATTAATCGCTGGTGCAGGTTCTGAAGGAGTAATTTGAATATACCCTCCACCAATATTTTTTTTATCTATTAATTGTTTTTTTGTTTTATCAAAATCATTTGTCTCAAAACAGATATGATAAGGGCCGCTCCCCTTCTTTTTGAGCAATTCAAAAAATGGTGATGTTTCATCTGTAGGACAGATTAACTCAATCCTCAAATCATCTTTAATCATAAACACTATGTTGACTTTTCTTTTTGAATCATATATTTCTTCTGTTTCCTTTTCAAACCCTAAAAAATGGTACTTTTCTATAGAATTATTTAATTCGCTAACTAAACAACCTGTGTGATGAACTTTCAAATAATCACGCCTTTCACTGAACCTTTTCTAATTCCGCAACTATAAAACTTCTTTTAGGCCGTTTTTTTAAAACTAGTCTATATTTTTTCTCGGTGTCAGTTTCAGAGAAACATTCATATCCTAATCCATCAAAGAAGTCCATAACAGGCTTACTTTTAGGAGTGAACACATACTTTGACAAAATAGCTTTGAAACCTTTATCAATTAAATCTTCCTCTACAAAATTGATAATATAGTTCTCTATTTTTCTACCCATTATTCGACAACTCATAATAAATAGCTCTATACTAAATGATTCCTTATTAAATAACACTAGAGCAGTTTGTCCATTATCCCCGAAGCAATCACTTACATTAAATAAATAGAATAAATATGTTTCATCCTCAAGCATACGATTAACTTCGGCTAGAGTATACCTTTGGGTTGTCAAATTAAACTGATTTGTTTTATTAATTAACTGATGAATTCTAGAAACAAATTCTTTATTATTTTCAACAAGATCAACTTTAATTTTTAAACTTTTAAGGAAGTCATCAAAATCCGAGAACTTTTTTTGGTTCTCTTTACGATTAAAATTATCAGCATAATTTTTGGCTTTTGCCAAGTCATCTGTAGTAACTCGCAACTTTGAAAAATACCTCTTAAAAAGATCGTTAGCAAAGGAGGTTAATTTTGAAACATCAGGTGGAAATTCCGGTACTGTTATTCCTGTTACTTGCGTGGAAACTTCTTTTCTCTCAACTGGATTGTCGTCTATAAAAACAAAAGAATCAGGTGATAGATTTAATTCACTAGCAATATCTAATATATTCTTACTCTTCCGTTCCCAATTTGCTTTTACAACTGTAAAATCATCCAGAGTCAATATTATTTCAGGATGCTTTTCAAAAGTCTCTTTAACGTCATCATAATTATTTTTTGATACAATGCACAATAAAGTACCAGCTTCTTTTATTGCCTTAATTTTCTTCTGAAAATAATAAAAAGCTGCTCCTTTACCTTCTTTTCCTAGTTGAATTCCCCCTAGTCCATCTTCACCAATTACGCCACCCCAAAGTGTATTATCTAAATCTAATAGGAGTACCTTCTTAGATGGTTTAATTAGAAGTTGAATCATTAACTCCATTTCTTCTATTACAGCCTTTTCACCAAAAGAAGAAAACGGAACTTTACCTAGAAGCCAAACCTTATCTGAATAAATATTACCCCGTCCATATTCCTCAATAATTGATTTGAAGTTAAAAGTGTAGCAATTGTTATATTCATCGCATAATGAATTTAATTCAGTGTTCCACTTATTTTCAAGTTCTAGTGACAATGAGATTCCATCATAGCCCGTCGAATAACCGCCACGCCAGTCTGCATTAAAGATGAAGTAAGTACAATCTCTTTTTAAAACAGATTTAAAATCACTTAACCACTGTTCTATGCTAGCTAGATTATCCCCACTATCCGTTAATTCCCATAAATCTATATATAAAAAAATGGTATCTATACCCTCTACCCACAAATTTGAATTTGGGTTGATTAACTCTTCTAATACCACCCCATAACCAGTTGGAGTATAAATATCTACTTTCTTCCTCAGCTTTTTTCCAATGGAATCAATATTTACATTTGACATTAATGCTAGTTTCATATTGAATCCTCCTCTTATAGTAATTCTCGAAAATTTTATAGAATATTTTTTGACCGTTCATTCTCATTAGAAATATAGACATTTTCCCTTTTTAGTACTCCAAATACTGTTCTAAAAAAAATCTTTAAATCAAGTAATAATGACACACTTTCAACGTAATAAACATCGTTTGAAAATTTATCTTTTAAAGTATTACTATTCCTGAAATACGCCTGGTTATATCCAGTAATTCCTGGTCTAACATTAAGCTTTCTTCGTTCATAATCCGTGAAAACATCTATAAACTCTGGTAAGTCTGGTCTCGGTCCGATTATACTCATATCACCTTTGATAATATTTAACAGTTGTGGTGTTTCATCAAGACTCGTTTTACGAATAAACTTTCCGATTTTGGTTAATCTCGGATCATCTTCTGAATTAAAGGTTGATCCATCTTCATTTCTTAGGTCCAGAGCGTTCATCTTCATAGAACGAAATTTATACATTTTGAATACTTTTCCATCCTTACCTAAGCGTGGAGCATTATAAAAAATAGATCCTCTATCTTGAAAATAAATTATTGGTCCAATTATTAATAGGATAATTAAGAAAAATGGAAGTGCTATTAAAGCTAGCATTAAATCAAAGATTCTTTTTAAAAAATACTTATACATTCGCTAAGCCCACCTTAAATTTCATTTAAATTCCATTTTAGGTTACCAACCACGTACTCTACATCCTCATCACTCAACAAAGTATGAAGAGGAAGCGTAATTTCATTAACGTACTGATTGTAAGCATTCGGATAATCCTTAATATCAAAACCTAAATTCTTATAAGCTGTAAACATAGGCAGTGGTTTATAGTGAACATTACACGCTATTCCAGCCTCAGCCATCTTAACAATGATTTCATTTCTATGCTGTTCGTTAATTTCAGGTATTCTTGCTAAATAAAGATGGCCTGAGGAAGAAAAATCTTCACCAAAATGTTGTATACTTTGAACGCCTATTGGTGAGAGGGCCTTATCGTACATTTCAATTATCTCTCTACGTCTTTGTAATAACTTTTCATATCTATCTAACTGGATTAAACCAATACTAGCCATAATATCGGTCATATTACATTTGTAAGCAGGATAAACAATATCATATTCCCAAGCACCCTTTTGTGTTTTAGCTAGGGCATCTTTAGACTGTCCATGGAGACTGTATATCATGAATTGTTTATAAAGCCACTCATTATCTAATCCAAAAATATCTCGCCAAACAACTGCCCCACCCTCAGCCGTTGTTAAATTCTTTACAGCATGAAAAGAGAAAGTAGTAAAATCAGCAACTTGTCCACACTTCATTCCTCTTCTTTCAGCACCAAATGCATGAGCAGCATCTGTCATAACGATCACTCTATTAAATAACCCTTGAAGTTCATTGTTAGAGTTAAAAAGTTCTTTCTTACTTTCTACTATTTCAAAGATAGTGTCGTAATCGCACATCTTCCCTGCAATATCTACAGGAATAATCACCTTAGTTTTTTCTGTAATAGCTTCAGCTAATTTTTTATAATCCATCTCAAATGAATTTGGAGCTGTATCAACTAATACAATTTTTGCTCCAACATGCTCTATTATAGAAGCAGATGCTGTATAT
Source organism: Heyndrickxia acidicola (assembly GCF_001636425.1). Taxonomy (NCBI): domain Bacteria; kingdom Bacillati; phylum Bacillota; class Bacilli; order Caryophanales; family Bacillaceae; genus Heyndrickxia; species Heyndrickxia acidicola. Next base: position 3,758,142 of record NZ_KV440953.1, on the reverse strand, counting down.
GTGTAAGCTGAAGTTATGACTTCATCTCCAGGGCCTACACCCAATATTCGAAGGGTTAGTTCCATAGCAGCTGTTGCAGAATTTAGACAAACTGCTTTATTTACTCCAACATATTCAGCTATTTTTTTTTCAAATTCTTTTGTTTTTGGTCCGGTTGTGATCCAACCAGATTTCAAAGTTTTTATGACCTCTTCAATCTCCTTTTCTGTTAAATCTGGAGGAGAAAATGGAATATTTCTAAGTTGAGTTGAAATCATGTTATCGTCTCTTTTCTATTCTTAGTTTGAATTAAATAAAATTCCCTTTTAATTTTTATAATAGTTAACCACTACACCCTCAATGTAGTGATAATCTTTTTCCCATGAAAATTAACATAAACCTCACGAGATCTTCTATCATTCGAGTCAAATTTTGTATCAATATTATATTTTCCTGTTAAAATCCCTTAACCTAAACTCCCCCAAGTTAATAGAGTTAATTCTAATGTTTTTGATAAGTTAAAGAAATCATTTTCATTTTTTCTACAAGCAAGGCTATACTCATCTTGAAAGCTGACAAATCTACCTTTAACCTCTTCCAAATCCTTAATATCTTCTTGGTGTATGTTTGATAACCCAAAGTATCTAATAAGACCACGTTCTTTAAATCTTTCTAAAGACTCAATTACATTGACTATAGGAGTCTTGTTATCTCGATAATGAACTTGATACAAATCAATATAATCTGCGCCTAATCTATTCAAGCTTTTTTCTACTGCCGTGTTTATCCATTCCGGGGAATTATCATAGAAGGTTTTACCATTTTCTACACGAACTCCAAACTTGGTCCCATCCTATGTAATTACTAATTGGTTTTACATTAAGGGATTATCAGAAATTTTATAAAGCGTCTTTGCTTTCTTACCCATTACTTGCTAATAAATCTTTATCTTTGTTAAATTTAGTGTTGGCAACAGAAACAAGAATTTCCTTAACTTCAGATATTCCTTTTGAATTTAAAGAATCAATAATATCATACAATTCCACTTTACCCATAGGTTCTGCCTTTCCAATGTGAATCTTAGGAAACACTCGTTCCTTCTGCACCTCATTTTCGTTCAACAGCTCTTCAAAAAGTTTTTCTCCTGGACGTATTCCTGAAAACTCAATTCCAATTTCCTCTTCCGTATATCCCGAGAGAGAAATGAGATTTTTCGCCAGGTCTACAATCTTCACAGGTTCCCCCATATCGAGGACGAATACTTCTCCACCTTTCGCCAAAGCACCAGCTTGAATCACTAAGCGCGAGGCCTCTGGAATCGTCATAAAATATCTTGTCATTTCAGGATGGGTAACAGTTACCGGCCCTCCTGCTTTAATTTGCCTTTTAAAAAGAGGAATGACACTTCCTCTACTACCAAGTACATTTCCAAATCGAACGGCAACAAAATTAGTTTGGCTTTCTTTTGCTAAGTTTTGAATAATCATTTCTGCAAATCTCTTTGAAGCACCCATTACATTTGGAGGGTTCACAGCTTTATCCGTTGAAATCATGACAAAACTTTTTACTCCAAATGCATTTGCTGCTTCTGCCACATTCTTAGTGCCAAAAATATTATTTTTAACTGCTTCCATTGGATTATATTCCATTAAAGGTACATGTTTATGTGCTGCTGCATGATAGACGACATCAGGTTGGTATTGGTCCATAATGTCAAAAATCCTTGTACGATCTTGTACATCTGCAATGATTGGGACAATTTTAATCGTTTCGCTATAGCTCTTTTTCAATTCCATGTCAATTGTATAAATAGAATTTTCGCCATGACCAAGTAATAGAAGCATCTCCGGTTGAAATTTGCAGATTTGCCGGCATATTTCTGAACCAATTGATCCTCCGGCACCTGTAACTAAAACTGTTTTACCAGTTAACTTTTTCGAAATACTGCTCATATCTAGCTCAATCGGTTCTCTACCAAGCAAGTCCTCAACTTCTACATCTCGAATTTGGTTAATTGATATTTTTCCAGTTGCTAAATCTTCTATCATCGGCATGGTTTTTGTTGTTGCTTTCGTTCTCGTACATTGCTCATAAATCCTTTTTAATTGGTTTCTTTTCAAGGAAGGAATAGCAATGACAATATTTTCAATATCTAAAGAACTAACCAGTTGCGGTATTTCCCACGTATTCCCTTCAACTTTCATATTATATATTTGTAACTTTAATTTTTTGATATCATCATCTACAAATGCAATAGGATACAAATCAGTACTAGAGCTCTTTAACAATTGTCTTGCAATCATGGTGCCCGCTGCTCCGGCTCCTATAATTAACGTTCGCTTCTTATTAGAAGCGGAGACGACATAATGTTCTCGAAAAACCCTCCAGGAAAACCTTGATCCCCCGATTAATATGATATGCATCATCCAAGTTAGTCCTAGGACTCTAATGTAAATATCATGGGTAATTAATACTTGAACAATTGCAGTAGTTATTGCTGAAAAGGTAACTGCCTTTACAATTGCTAATAGTTCACTAACACTGGCATACTCCCATGCCTTTTGGTACAAACGATAAATCGAGGAAAATAAATGATGGCTAAATAGTAAAGTAATAGCACTGACCCACAGCATCGGAATTGTATACACATGCATATAAGGATTTAAGACAAAATAACCAACAAAAATTGAAAATAAAACAATTGTAGAATCTAGTAACACTAACAGCGGTAATCTACGTGTATAAGCCACTCGCAACCCCCTCTTTATCTTGAATTTCAGTTTTTCACTTTGCAGGAAATTAAGATTTGTTCTAAAAAACTCAACAACTTCATCTCTAACTATGTAAAGCTAAGTTGATTGTTGTCTTTACAAAGACAACTTTCTCCCCAGTTACAGGTGAATGTATTTCCTCCTATAACAAAGTGGTATTTCATCTACATTTTTTAAAAATAAATATCTAACGGAAAGCGACGGCATCCGTCCTCTTCCGTTAAATATTTATGGCTTCTTTCTTCTATCTTTATATTTCATTATTTTTGATTCATTTATAATAGTTTTAGTAAAGAAAAAATAAAGAGTTTGGGCATCTAACCCCTCCTCACATCATGCTTCTGACGACAGGCGTCTAAGGTAAGTTGATTTCCCAGCTCACCCACAGCATGACCGAGTGCCTCCCCTGATATCGGAGTAGGAGACATGTCCGTTATGTATAACTTATCTGCTAAGTTTAATCGGTTTTATTCATATCCGAAGATCAAAAGATCCCCAGAAACCTCTTTGTTTTAATTGGCTCAGGTACTTCCCTGTAAATGTGTTGATTCTTTAATACCAATTGAGCATTCTCTGTTAAGTAATAAACCATATCTGTTCCAAATTTGCTTTCTACTACATCTAAGGCATCATCCATTTTGAATGACCTTGTATGGACATTATGGGCGTCAGAGGCAATAAAGTGAGTGAGGTTTGCTTCAATTAACTGTTCTGTAAATCTCTTAATCTTCTTTCCAAAACTGCCTGTCACGCTGGCTGCAGTAATCTGCGTAGCAGCACCGTTTTTAACAAATTCATATAACTGATTTGGATTTTCAATGAATTCTGCATTTCGTTCGGGATGCACGATAACCGGTGTTAATCCCTTTCGTTGGATATCGTAGAGTAATGGTTTTGCATAACGCGGGACATGCCCGGAAGGAAATTCAATTAGAATATAAGAGGAATGGTCAGCGACCGTAAGAATCTCATCATTTTCATAGTCTTCGAGGATTTCACCAAAAATTCGATTTTCCTGCCCCGGTAGGACAGTAAGATGAATATTATTTGCTCGGAGATAGGAGTTTAATGCCGTTACTTTCTCTTGGATGGATGTCTTTCGATTTTCAAACTGGCCGTTCATATGATGAGGAGTAGCAACAATGGTATGAATGCCTTGGCTGACAGCCTGCTTAGCCATTTCAAGGCTATCCGCCAGATTCTGAGCTCCGTCGTCTACCCCCGGCAGAATATGACAATGTAAATCAATCATGTTGCACTCCTCCATCCTTCATATGTTTTTTATTGGTATATATATTTCGTAAGTAACATTTATTCGTTATTACTTATTTACAAAACATTTACATAATAGTATTTTTTTACTACCTACCTTATTTTATCCTCTTTGTTCGTTATAAGGAAGGGGTGAAAATTGTCGAATGGTAACTATTTTTTCCCATAGTAATAATAGTAATTTGTCCCCTTGGTCTTTTTGTTGTTCAACACAACACCAAGGACTCTTGCTTTAACCGATTCCAGCTGCTCTTTTGCTTTTTTGGCTGCTTCGATTTCGGTACCACCACTTAGCACAACCAGCACGGTTCCATCACACTTATTTGCTAAAACCTGCGAATCGGTTACTGCTAGCACTGGCGGTGTATCAAAAATAACCATATCAAATTCTGCATACACCTCTTCAAAGAAATGATCCATCGCCCTTGAGCTTAAGAGCTCAGCAGGGTTTGGAGGAATTGGGCCACTCGTTAACAAATAAAGATCTTTCACATCGGTTGTATTGACGGCATCCATTAAAGACATTTCCCTTGTGAGCACCGTTGTTAAGCCAAATGTGTTCGTTACTCCGAACGTATAGTGAGCCGTCGGCCGGCGTAGATCAGCATCGACAAGCAATACTCGCTTTCCCTGCTGGGCAAACACAACAGCAAGGTTAGACACTGTAGTAGACTTTCCTTCCATTGGACCGGAAGATGTCACCAATAGAGAGCGAATCTCTTTATCAATAGCAGAAAAGTTGATATTGGTCCGAATTGTTTTGTATTGCTCGGAGATCGGTGATTTGGGATGGAATTTGGTTATTAATTTTTTACGGGAGTTCAGCAATTCCTTTTTCTTAGACGCCAAGTGATTCACCTCTTCCTACTGATTTTCTTGCTGCTTTTGGTTCTTGCTGGTCCTCAATGCTTCCGATAACACCCAAAACAGGCAGCTCCAAAAGTTTCTCAATATCCTGTTCGTTTTTCACAGTGTTATCAAGATATTCCAATAAGAACGCAAGGCCGATTCCTGCCATAAGGCCGACAACGAGAGCAATCGCAATATTCATTAATGGTCTTGGTTTAACCGGTGCCTGGTTTGTAGCTACGCTGGCTTTTGAAAGAATGCTGACATTGTCCACATTCATAATCGTTTTAATATTCTCTTGAAAAACGGTTGCGACGGTATTGGCAATTTTTGCGGCTGTATAAGGGTTTGGATCTTCTACGGCTAGAGTCACTACCTGGGAATTGGTTTCATTTGAAACGGTGATTTTCTTGTTTATTTGGTCAGCTGTCAGTCCGGAGTTTAATTGCTGGCTTACTTTGTCCAAAATTGCGGGACTTTTGATGATCACATTGTATGTATTAATCAGCTGGAGATTGGTTTGAACCTCATTGGGATTATAAACACTCTGATCGGTTTTTGATGATTGGTTGATCAAAATTTGCGTGGAAGCCTGATAAACCGGTGTAATCACAAAATAACTGACGACCCCGCTGGCAATAACGGCAAGCAGTGTAATGAAGATGATCATGCCCATTCTTTTGCGGAGCGTCTGCATTAATTCCTTTAAGCTAATCGTTTCTTCCATGATTTCCTCCTTAGGTATTTCATCTCAATTAACTACTGATCTAACAAAGTACTATTTTTTAAAAACTTCAAAATCTGTAATATTATAGCACAGTCTTGTTGTTAATTAATAAATTTTTTGACATAATTTTAATATAAATCCCTTTTTCTATTAAACAATAAAAAAAATGGTTTTAAAACATATTTTTTGAAATTTAATGATACTAAAGTTTACCATTTTGAATACTACTAAAGGATGATGAGCATGAAAAGATTTTTGACCTTTTTAGGCATCGTGTTAACGGTGACGATTTTGATACTTGGAAAAGCCCATTGGAGCAAACAAACAGCTGTGTCCGCTTTTGCGTCTGATAAGGAGTCTGTCTCTGCCACTCCGGCACAAACCAGTAAACCGTCAATGACGACGGATGGGGATCAGCAACTACTAAATCAGACGAAGCATTGGCCAAAAACTGCCCAGGAGGAATTCAAAAAAGATATACAGGCTGGATTGAAGTTTAAGGTGGCGATAGTTGGCTCCACATCCATCGGTTCCAATACAGGCGGGATGGCAGGAAAGCTGAAAAAAGCACTTTTAGCCGCCTATGGAAACAATCATCTTGACGTCCAGATATTCTCGTATAACACCATGTCTAACCATTTCCTTGGTGAAAAGCTGGATCAACAGGTGTTGACAATGAAACCTGACCTGGTATTGTGGGAGCCCTTTATCTTAAACGATACCGGAAATCTGACTGACGCCGATATGCACAAAAATATACTGGCCTTTTTTCACGAGGTGAAGGCACAAAACAAAAAGGCGGTTGTCCTGCTTCAGCCAGCCCAGCCATTATACAAGGCAACCTTTTATCCTCAGCATGTGCTGGCATTAAAGAACTTTGCGAAGGAACACCATATCCCGTATCTTGATCATTGGAAAGCCTGGCCGGCTATAAGCTCTTTGAAGTTGAAGAAGGATCTTACTGTGGACAACCAGCCGAATGCAAAAGGAAATCAGATTTGGTTTACGTATTTGAAACATTATTTTATTGGAGCATAAGAAAAGCGCAAGCGCCTTGCTCATCGGTGTACGGATTCCGTAGTCTTTGACTGAGATAAAGGAAACACAGCGAGGAACGAGCTGATGGTGACTTCTCGTAGTAGGGAAAAGACGGAGAAATCCGCTAGCCGATAGGCGCTGGAGCTAGACAGAGACGACATTAATTAAGTCATTTATTATATAAAAAATCTTAAACAGAAATAAAAAGAACGACTCAAGAATGAGTCGTTCTTTTTTTGTGTATATATAATAGAAGGAACTCGACAAAAACCAACTTTTTTCGACGGAATTCTACAAATCTTTCAGTTCCTGCTAGTCCATTTTAATCAGGTTTTTTTCAAGTAATGTTATCTATTCCAATTATCGGTTTGATTTACATTTTGTTTAATTTTTTCTTTTTTAAACCATAAAATGTTTGGATTTTGCATTTCCTTCCCTTCTATGGGACACCTTAATGGTATCACGAATATTCGAGGTGAATGTTCTTTGAAACGCACGGTACTGATTACGCTGGCTGCAGCCTTTATGCTGTTTATGGCCATTGTGATGGTCATTTTTATCATCAAGGGAGAAAGAACACAATGGCTATTGGCGATGAGCGGGATCATTGTAGGGTCGCTTCCGCTTGGGCTGCTGTTTGCAAAAAGGATTCCCTTCCCTACTCTCGCCATCATCGGCTTTTACTTTTTTATGGTCTGGTCCCTGTTCTTCGGTTCGATTTTGGGCTTTTACACGAAATATAAGTGGTGGGATACTCCCATGCATTTTTATAAGGGCGCTTATTTAAGCCTGATTGCCATTACGATTTATAAGCTGCTCATCCCTTATTCTGAACGGAAAAACCTTTCCAAGTGGGCACTTTTCCTGTTTTGCTTAGGCCTTTCGATGGCGGCCAGTACCCTTTGGGAGATTTGGGAATATACCGGTGACCTACTTGTGACAAACATTATGCAGCTCGGAGGCAACTTCGATACGATGGAGGATTTAACCGCTGGCTGTATAGGGGCTATGCTGGCATCCATTTATGCAGGAGTGCGGAAACAACGGGTGTAATGCAGAAAACATTCTGTTGCTTTGCCGCATATAAAGGACTGTACAATTAAGCTGGTATGGGAGTGACAACATGAACCGGACCTTCACCGTTGTTTTGAGCACCGCCTTTATGATTTTGATGGCAGGTTTGGCTATTTATTACTTCGCAGCCGGGGCCACTTTAAAGGGCTGGGTCGGCATCGGCGGCATTCTTTGCGGATTGTTCCCTCTTCTTCTCGTCTGGATTACAAAGCTTGAGTTTAAGCGGCCTCTTATTACGTTTTATTTTGTTTTTCTGCTGGGCTGTTTTTTATTCGGCGACATGCTGCAGTGGTACAGCCTCGGCTGGTGGGATACGTTCCTGCATTTTATTAGCGGCATCCTCCTTGGGTTTACAGCGATCGCCTTGTATGAAAGGCTGGTTCTCCGAAAAGCAGGCAATGGCATGTCGGCCTGGTTTGTCTTTTTGTTTGTGCTGGGAATGGCGACACTCGGCGGCGTTCTCTGGGAAATCTATGAATTCAGCGGTGACCATCTTGCCCATACGCATATGCAATACGGAAATACGGATACCATGAAGGATTTGATTGCGGATACTGCTGGAGGATTGATTATTGCTTTGTGGTCAGGGATCCGTACGAAGAGAAAAAAGTAGAGGTTTTTTAAAAAACTATAAAGATTTCGACAAAAAAGCCGATATTAGATTATAATCGGCTTTTTTTCATTGAGAAAAACTCCGATGAACTACTTAGAAAATTCGACATTCATTGTCAAAATAAGTCGAATTACCCACTACATTTCGCTATTTCTTTGGTACTATATATTTTGAAGTAAACTATCGTACGAAAGGGCAGCACCATTGAAAGATGGTTACGCAAAACTACAGGGGCTAAGGTCTTTGGGACTATGCTTGCCAGATGCCGAATACAGATATATCCTCCGTACGATGGCACAGGAGGGGAAAAAATTGAATCGAAAAAACATGCGAAAAAATGCTCCAAGAACAAAATGCACCTACTTAACAGCCAAGGAACGAAAGATTGTGGAATGGTATGAGAGCAAACGGGTAGAAGCAAAGCAAAGAGACATGGCAATCCATGAGAGCCGATAACTCTGTAAGCGTATTTAAAGGATGCCTGTGGGGAACGATTCTCTCTCTCCCAATATGGATCTTTTTCATCACGCTGTTTGTCAAATTATCTTCATAATCGACTAAAATGAGGCCTTTTACGGACTTGAAAGGCTATAAAAAAGGGGAACCGCACATGTCTCAACGTTACCTGATACCTGAAGAAGCTGCTAAACGAAAGCAGCGCAAGAAAAACATGCTCTTAGCTGGATTCTGCATCATCGTCGTGGCACTTGGCGCACTATTGCCATTTCTTGCGAGCAAGCTTTAATTCTTGATGAAAGAAACACCGGCTGCCGCCTTTGGACTAAGCCGATTCGATCAGATTCGCTTTTGTCCAAACGGGTATACTCTCTTAAAAAGGATGGGAGAATCGCCATGTCTTTTTCAGCAAGATTAAAGAATCGCTGGCATTGCTTACGAATTCATTATATCCAAATGCTTTTGAACGATTGTTTGGATGCTCAGATAAAAAGTACGCTAGAGGCGAAGCTGTCGTATCATGTTGATAAGCTCTATTCATAAGTTTGCGGCAACATCAGGCATGGACAAGCTGGAGCCATAAAAAAGCAAGACAAAAAATCGGTAAAGCATTATAGGCTTTGCCGATTTTTTTCTCATTTTGTTCGTTATAACGCAAAATTTGACGAACGAAAGCTGCTTTTCCATTTCCAATTAGATGGTAGAATAGAACCAACATTCTAATACATACGAGGTGGAAGATGAGACAAGCAATAAACAAATCACTATTCATTACCGCAATAGTAGCTGCCCTTTTCGTTGTAGTATATGGGCGCTCACACTATCAGCATCGATTGCAGCAAACAGCAGAAGCCGCTACGATCTCCGTTGAAAAAGACCAGCAAAACCAAGAACAAACCCAAGCAGCCGCTTCCCCATGGGAAAATAAAAATTGGTATGCAATTGGCGACAGTCTTACCTCCAGCAACAAATATCAGAATATAGTGAAAACGAGTTTACAATTGAAATCTGTACAAACAGATGCGTCAGCCAACGAGCAAATCCAAGCAATGGCGAATCATGTTACCAAGGACAATCTAAAGAATATCGACCTGATCACAGTGTTCGGTGGAACGAACGATTACGCCAATAACAGAGAATTAGGAAAGCTAAGCGATGATAAAAGCAAAGCGACATTTTACGGCGACCTCCAATTCGTCATCAGCAAGCTCTCCGCCCTTAAACAGAAAAATGCCAAAATCGTATTCTTCACTCCATTAGTTAGAGGAAATGTCAAAGGCCAGCCGCAATATCCAAAGAAAAACTCGGCGGGCTACAAGCTTGAGGATTACGTCAAGGCAATCAAGGATGTCTGCCAGCAGCATTCCATCCCTGTCATCGATCTCTTTACAGATAGCGGACTGACCACAAGCAATCTGAAAACCTATACCACAGACCAGCTGAATCTGAACGATGCAGGCTATCAAATGGTGTCAAAGGTAATGGCAAAGGAGCTTGCGGCCATACAGCCTTGATTGAATGTAGGATACTAGCACCCTTTTTATCGGGTGCTTTTTTATTTTCTAAGGAAGGAGTTTCACGGCAGTGCAGTGAATTCAACCTTGAACAGGAGGTGCTGCATGGATCTTTTACAATTTAATCAAACGATTGATGAATTAGTTAGCAAGGAGCTTTTGAAGAGCATTTTGAGCTGGGGGTTTTTTAAAGCTCCAGCTTTATTTTTAATTCCACTCCAGTCAGTTTGAGGAAGAAACTCTCCCCTTCTATACGGAAAGGCTTTTTCGTTTTTTACCGCCCCGCTGCCTCAAACTCCTGCACTGTTCTTCCTTCTTCCCCTGGACTCTCGTTGTAATGCCCATGAGTGTATTCGCAAATCACCTTTCGCCAAAAGATGCGGGCCGGTTCATTTTTCGCAATCTGCCAGACCTTCCATTTGCCTGGGAAGCGGTCAAACAGCTGAAGGGCTGCCTCCCTGCCTATGCCCCTTCCCATGAATTTGCGCATGATAAAAAATTGCTCGATGATGCTTGGTTCCTCCTTCGTTCCCTCCTTTACCAGTGCCAGTCCGGCCAGTTCCCCTTCTTCACGGATGATAAAGGCATGAGAGTGCAGATCCTCCCTATATTTTTGAAGATCAAAAGGCTGGTAGGTTCCATCGGGCTCAAGCTTAATATCCGGAACAAACTGGCTGAATTCATAAATGTAAAATTGCAAAAGGTTTTTTAGAATGGGTTTATCCTGTTCAGTCACCGTTTGAAGTTCCATTAGCTCTTACTCCTCCATTCTTTTTATCAGATTTTTCTCTATCTTTCTACTAAATAAATAATAAAATACAATATACACGGCATGCACTTTATGTAATAATGTAACAGTTACTTAACACAAATGACATATTGTAATAAATTTGAAATAATGGGTTTGAAAGTATTTAGGAGGTTTACTAGTTTTGGAGAAAGCAAGGAGTCACAGATACATACATAGTTTAGACGGATTACGCGCCTTGGCAGTCATCGCCGTCATCACCTATCACTTTAATCCCACCTGGCTTCAAGGTGGATTTTTAGGCGTCGACCTGTTCTTTGTTTTATCAGGATATTTAATTACATCCATCCTTCTCAACGAATACAATCAGAACGGAAGGCTCAGCCTCAAACGCTTTTGGATGGGACGCGTACGGCGCTTATTCCCTGCAGCTTATACCATGATCATCCTGGTCGTCATCTTTTGCCTGCTGTTCAACCGGCATTTACTGGCACTGCTAAAAGGGGATGCCATCTCTTCTCTCTTCTATACTTCTAATTGGTGGTTTATTTTTCACAAAGTCTCCTATTTTGATAGCTTTGGTTCACCTTCACCGTTGAAAAATTTATGGTCTCTGGCCATTGAAGAGCAATTCTATCTAATTTGGCCCTTTTTATTGCTGTTAGGCTTTGCTTTTTTCAAAAAACGTGCCTTTGCCTTAATCATCCTGTGCGGCGCATTTTGTTCCGCTGTCTGCATGTTCATTTTATACCACCCGGGAGCAGACCCGAGCAGAATCTATTATGGCACGGACACTCGCTCCTTTGAGCTGTTGATCGGCGGCTATCTGGCAATGGTATGGCCTATAAATCAGCTGACGTCCAACAAACTGCCTGTCCCGGCAAAAATACTGCTGGATGCAGCAGGCACAGCATCTCTTGTCATCCTGCTTTACAGTTTAGTAGATACGAATGAATACACACCGTTTTTATATGAAGGCGGCATGTTTCTTTTCAGCATCAATACAGCCATCTTCCTGTCCTGTATCAGTCATCCAGGCAGCTTCCTTGGAAAAATATTTTCGTGGAAACCGCTTCGCTGGATTGGAACAAGATCCTATGGCTTCTACCTATGGCATTATCCCATAATTGTGCTGACAACACCAGTAAGTGAAATCGGGAACCCGGTCATGTGGCATGTGATTTTACAGATTATCGCAACCATACTTATTACCGAAGCCTCCTACCGTCTTATCGAGCTGCCAATTCGAAAACAAGGCTTCAAGCCATTCCTTCAGGCTTCTTTTGGAGGAGCTTCCGTTCATAAAACAACTAGATTTTTGATTCCAGGTGTTCTTTTCCTTTTTATCATCGGACTGGCGATTCCGGCATCCGTATTTAAAGGGCCGCAAGTCCAAACGGATCACCAGCCGGTGCAGCTTGCCATCAGCCATAATAGTCTCGCCGACAATCACGATTCAGGTACAAAGCTTGAAGTCCCCCAAAACGGAAAAAGCAGGGATGAGAAAAAGCAGGCAGGCCCTGAGAAAATTCTCGCCATGGGGGATTCCGTGATGCTGGACATTACAAAGGATTTATTGAAAACACACGGCAATATTACGATTGACGGCAAGGTCGGACGTCAGGTTTCAGATGCGCTTAAGCTTGCGAACGACTATCGTTCCTTTAATTCTACGAATGCCGCTGTCGTGATTGAGCTCGGGACGAATGGATATTTTACATCGGATCAAATCCATTCGCTGCTCGATGATTTTCATCACGCTCACATTTTTCTCGTTAATACCAGGGTTCCAAGGCCTTGGGAGGCAGCCGTAAACAAATCCTTAAGCCAGGTTGACGACGAGCTGGCGAATGTAACGCTGGTTGATTGGCACGCTGTGGCGATCAGCCATCCTGACTATTTCACCCCGGACGGCGTGCATTTAAATACAAAAGGATCCCTTGCCCTCACCAAGCTGATCAACAGCACGATGGCCAGCTTTTATGTGGAAAAAAATACCGTCGGATAAATGATAAAATGCCATGCATCGTCTGCATGGCATTTTTCATTGGAGCCCGCCCAGTTTCATTCCGAGAAAGGCTAAGAGGATTCCGAAGGTGTAGCTGATCACCAGGTAGGAGACCAAAATGCTCCATTTTTTATCGGCGTGCAGCTGGATGTTCTCAAGCTTAAAGGTGGAAAACGTCGTGAAGGCACCCATGAAGCCTGTGCCGAGCAGGAGCTGCCAGGATTGGCTGAGCCCTTTGCCGACGATGATACCGAGCAGAAAAGCACCTGCTAAATTGATGAGCAGCGTTGCAATGGGAAAGCTTACAGGGAGATGTTTTTTAAACCAGTTGCTAATTCCAAAACGTGCAATGGCCCCAAAGAAGCCGCCGACAGCGACCAAGATAGAATGCAGAATCATTTCAGGCTGCCTCCTTCTGATTGGTTTTTGCCATAGATTCTGCTGCCGAGACGAAATCCAAGATAGCTCATGGCAAGGCCGCCCCACAGACTGAGCATGACGTAGAGGATGGCCGCTCCCCATCTGGACGCATGAATCAGGTTCACCGTTTCGACGCTGAAGGTGGAAAACGTCGTAAAGGCTCCGATCAGCCCGGTTCCAAGCCCCGCTGCCAAATGGCTGTGGATGAGATTTCGTTTAAAGACAAATGTGGTCAGCCAAGCAAGGGCAAAGCTGCCGATTAAGTTAATCATCAAGGTTGCGACCGGAAAATTGGGATGCTGCCACTGCCCTACAGCGAGCCCAATCCAGTACCGCAAAAGGGCACCGATGATGGCGGAGATTCCTACGATGATGTATGCCATATAATTCACCTCATTTTTATGGTAAAGGCTCTTTTGTTTCTATTGGAAAACGTGTAAAGAATATAAGAGAAGATGCCACGAAGACAGACAACACACGGAATCTCTGCGAAAACAGACTTGATAAAAAACAGACTCCTACCAGTTTCAAGTACTGGTAGGAGTCATCAGCCCACAGGCAGTTTCGGCGAACTCCATCGCCTCTTCGATTTGATACCGCTATTGTAACAGAATGTATGAAACATTTCCATACGGGTATGCTGTGCTCTATTCCAGATAGCGGGCCAGCACTTTTTTCGTGATAGACGATAGCTCAGGAAGGTCGTGCAGGCTCCAAAATTGCTGCTCTGAGCTTTCGCCATCAGATATGTACAGCTCACCTTCATAGTCATCACATATATACACGGCTAAGGCATTGTAGCATTCATCCCCGTGTGGATAGCGGTGATAGTATTCTTTTCCCGAAAACAGGCTGAACAGCTTTATCGATTTGATGGTGAGTCCAGTTTCTTCTTTTACCTCTTTTATTGCCGTTTCCTCAAACGAATCCCCTAGCTCCATGCCGCCTCCGGGAATTCCCCACAGACCGTCGTCTACTCTCTTTTGCAGCAGGATTTCCCCTTTTTCATTTAGTATAATCACAGCCGAACCAGCCAGAATGATTGGACTTGTTCCCACGTACTGGCGAAGCATCCGCATATAGTTCATAGATCTGCACCTCTCTTTTGTTTCTGGTAGAATTCGGCAAGTCCGTGCTGATTTCCTGCTTGGTTGAATGGGTGTTATAGGACTTTGTGCCTCTTTTACCCGAATCAGTAAAGGTTTTGCCCGATTACGATAGAAATTTACCCGATTAGCCTGCGTATTTACCCGATTAAGGGGTGTTTTTAGCCGATTAGTCTATGCTTTTGCCCGATTAACAGATGGCTGGTTAATTACTTCGTCCATTTGCCTGTATGTCTTCTAGCAAAATAGGAAAAAGCCCTCTTCTGCTAGAAGAGAGCTTGCAATCAATTTACAGAATTTCAAGAGAAATAAGCAATGCGACAAGGATTTGAAGAAGCAATTGGATGGAAACTGCAACATCTGTGTCAGTAGCTGTAACTGTGACGTTGCGAGAGTTGTCGATGACGACGCTTTTGCGTGTAGATTGGCTGATTTGAGAGCTTTGAAGCAATTCTTGGGTAACTCTGTCAGCTTCATCACCATCAAGGATGGAGATACGGATTACAAGAGCGATCGCTACCTGTAAAGCAGCTTGAAGGGACACAGCTACTTTTGTGTCTGTGCTGACTACACGGATGTCGCAAGAGTTCTTGATTGTGATGCTTTCATTAGTAGATTGCACCATTTCCTGTTTTTGTTCTGCCGCTTGTTCAACTGTTGGCTGTTCTTGGCAGAAAGCTTGCATTGGGTGAGTTGAGCTAGGATCTAACGCATTCCAGCTGTTAATTCTGTTTGTCATTGTTCATTTCCTCCTTTCAATACTATATTAAATGCGATTCTAGAAGAAGTGTCTGGACAATCACACTAGGAAATTTGCGTATTTTTTAGTTTTCTGTCTCGTTTCTTCTTCTCCAGTTTTTCCTTCTAGAAGACGAAGCTGGCTTTTCTTCTGGTTGTTCTTCTGCTGTAGGCTCTACTGTGATTGGCTCTGACTTTGCGTTTTCTACAAAGCTTTCAACCTGTTTTTTCAAGTCCTCTACCATTTGCCTAAGCTTCGCTTTTTCTTCGTCAGAAATATCTTTGTTGAGTTTCGCGTTATTGCGCTTTAAAATGCTGCCTACCATGACGTTCATCACGCTCTGGGAAATTTCATTCATTTGGTCCTTCGCGCTTTTTGGTTCTTCTGTCATTCTCTTTCCTCCTTTCACGCTCTCTATTACTGTGTATTCATCTTCTGCCATTTGGTAAAGGCAGTCCCCCATTTTCCGAAAAAAATCTGGTTTCCTGTTCTGATCATGGGGGCTTTTTCCATTCAATCTGCGGTTTTGCGACGGCTGTTTACGCAAGCCTGTTTGCTATTTTAAGGATATGTTTGCCGCACTTAAAAGGGCTCGTCTCTTCTGTTCTGCTCAATGTTTTGGCGTATCCTTTCGAGGGCAAGCCTTTTCCATTTTTTCACCGCTGAAATGGTCACTTGTTCGAGACTGGCAATTTCCTTGACGGACATTCCATGGTAAAAAGTCAGGATCGTCCACTTCACCTGTTTTTCCGTCATTCCGATGCAATAGAGATGGAGAATATCAAGCTCGAGCGGTGTTTCCTCACTGGTGTTTTCCTTGTGCATCCAAAATTCCTCGTCCGGGTACACGTTTCGCTCCTCCAGCCGCTTCTTTTGTTTTAAAAGATCGAGCATTCTGCCTCTCACCAACGCATACGCGTAGCTGAGAAAGGCCGCCTTTTGATCATCAAATTTTTCATAGGCTTCCCAGAGGGCAATCAAGCCGGTTTGGTAAAACTCCTCCTTGTCACGGTAAATATGGAGCTTGTTGATAAGATGGTAAATCAGCTCTTGATATTGTTCAGCAATTTCGGAAAATGGGGCTTTCATGCTTTTGCAGACCTTTCTGAAAGCGCGCTGTCCTTGTATTCCCGGGTTGGTTTAACTGTACATCGGTTAGAGAAGAGCTGTCGAAATGCGATTTTAAAAGTATGATTGGCGTTAAAGTGGAATTTTGTATGTTTCTGGGTGAATTCTTCACGTTTGGCGGCAGGAACGGAAATTTTAGCAGTTTTTGAGGTTTTTTGAGGAAATTTTTTGATAATTTTAAAAATATGTAGATATTACCATAATTTTGTAGTATTATTGCCCTAGTTAGCTTGTTGAGCCAAAAGTCCTTTTCTCGGCATTTGGTGAAAGCGGCTGGCATATGATTAGGGGGAGGTAATGAGCAATATGAATGTAATCGAGAACGGGGCGATCACCCATAAGACAAAAGCGATTACAGAATTTCATCATCCAGAACTCCGCACAAAGATTTATGATCAAAATGGGATTTTTTATAGCCGGAAGAGCATGAGGCAGCTGCTTGAGGAAGCCTGCATCCGGTACTGCACCAGCTATCAGGGAAGGCTCGCGGCCGTTCGCAAGGCGTTTCGCTATTCCAAGAAGACGCCGTTGATTATCAGCCCGGAGGAAATGCTATGTGCCATTCCAACAGCATCTCCTGATAATATGGAATGCCAATGGATCTTTATGGCCCATATTGAACGGTACATGGTGCAGGGCGGCCAGCTCTTTGTCAAATTCAAGGATGAGACGGAGCTTAAATTAAATTGCTCCCGCTACATTTTTACTCAGCAATTTGAAAGAGCGTCGGCGTGCCTCTTTTACTTTGCCCACTTGAGGCTCCTCGGCCCAAAGCGGGATAAAGCTGGGTTTACGCTGGACCCTTGGTGGGATTGAGGAAGGGGCTGTGGTTTGTTGATGTTTGGTGTTTGGTGTGGATATTTTTGTGAGGTTGATTGTACATGTGAAAAGAAATTTAGGGGTTTTGCAAGTCTTTACTATATAAAGGAACTTTAACGGAGGAGGCTCAGCTAACTGAGTACTTCCCACTACAGATATAAAAATGAGTAATATAGAAACAGAAACAGAGCTCAGGGGGACATGAGCTCTTTTAATTTTGCTTTAATATGCTAAAGGGGGGGTCAGACCCCTATCGCGCTTTAAAGTATTAACGCAAACCAGGGGCCTGACCCCTTTAGTGCTTTAATGGATTAATTTGTTGCTAAAATACTGGTATACATACTGTGCATTTTCTTGAATCCTTAGTATTGAATGTGTAGGTTTGCAGTGAGGTGGAAAGGATAGGAAATAAAGAACATGGAAAGATACCGCTGAGTTGTTCCTTAGAACAGACTGATGAGTTTTAAGGGGAATTTTTCCTGACATCTTTATTAAGAGCTATTCTTCTGTTGCTTTTTCATAACACTGGCCTTTATGCTGTTTACCGCGCAATTTATGGTCATAAAAAGAGATAGATTAGTTTCCTAAATAATTTTTAAAAGGAGAGTCAACGTGGAATTCGCTGCGATTGTTTACTATATTTTAGTTGTATTATTGGTGCTGGGATTGCCAAGGAAGATTAAAGGGTGGTTTCTTGGCCTGAATGGCGGGCTCGTACTGGTGTTTATCATAGGAGCTTTGACGATAAAATTTCGAACAGGGTATTTTCAAGATCGTTCACGCTGGATGAATCAGCATGGTTCGGTGGTTTTAGGAAGCTGGGTTTTGCCTTTTTTCTTATTGTTTGCGATTGCCCTCCTTGCACTTATTGACTATCGAATAATCCGCAAGCTGGGTACTTTTGACCGGACTGGAAAATGGGTAGTGGGCATTTTCACAGTACTCTTTGATCTGATCTATCTTGGTGGAGTTTACATGTGCCTTTATTTCTTATCGTTTCTTTTCTTAGCTCATTAAACCTGTATTGTATAGAGTGTAACAGCTTAGGATCGTGCACTTTAGCGCATTAAAGTAAAGAAGGGGTCAGACCCCTTCTACAAACTAACGCGTTACTGCACTCATGGGGTCTGACCCCTTTAGTGCAGTAAAAAAGTCCAGCAAGAGGCTTTTGCCTTTTGCTGGACTTTTTGCTTTTGCATATTTGCGGTTATCTTTTGCTTGGTACAAATTTTGATTTAAACATGTAGTAGCATAGCGTGAGAACTGCATACCAGACGATTCCTACATAGATGGCAATCCGGGTATCAGAAGACCAGGCAATCAGCCCAACGACAATAACCAGGAAGACAAGCGTCAAGTAAGAACCAATCGGAAACATTGGTGTTTTATATTTCAAGCTGGACGCCTGTTCAGCTGACATCTTCCGCCTAAATCTAATTTGCGATAGCAGGATGACAGCCCATGTCCAAATGGCTCCCACAGTGGCGATACTTGTAATCCAGGTAAAGGCTTCGGCTGGAACAGTTAGGTTCAGAACGACACCAATTAGAAGAGCAATACTGGAAACGATAACGGCTTTGGCTGGAATGCCGCTTTTGGTTACTTTTCCTAAAGAACGGGGAGCCTGCCCCTGCTCAGCAAGGTTGAACAGCATGCGCCCTGTACTGAATAT
Organism: Heyndrickxia acidicola; assembly: GCF_001636425.1. Classification (NCBI taxonomy): domain Bacteria; kingdom Bacillati; phylum Bacillota; class Bacilli; order Caryophanales; family Bacillaceae; genus Heyndrickxia; species Heyndrickxia acidicola. Next base: position 3,739,209 of record NZ_KV440953.1, on the reverse strand, counting down.
CCCTGTGTTACAGGAAGAAAGAGCTGCTGTCAGGACCACGAAATTAATAATCCCTGCTGCACCGCGTATTCCCAATTTTTCAAATGTAAGAACGAATGGGCTGTTCGTTGTGCCAATTTCATTCCATGGATAAAGCGACATCACCACAAAAAGAGTTCCTACATAGAAGATTAAAATACGCCAAAAAACATTATCAATGGCTTTGGAAAGGGTTTTTTCCGGATTTTCCACTTCTCCGGCAGTCAGTCCAATCATCTCAATACCTAAGTAAGCAAACATGACAATTTGGAAAGAGAAAAGAAATCCTTTGAATCCGTGTGCGAAGAATCCGCCATGGGTCCATAAATTATGTATGCCTGTTGCCACACCGCCATTGCCAATCCCAAATAGGATGATCAAAAGACCCATTATTATCATTAAGATAATTGTGACAATTTTAATGAGAGCAAACCAGAATTCAAATTCACCATATGCTTTTACATTGATAAAATTCACTGCTGACATAATGACTAGCGCCGCCAGTGCCCAAATCCATCCAGGTGTGCCTGGAAGCCAATAATTCATATAAACGCCAATGGCTGTAATTTCACCCATACAGGTAACAACCCAGACAAACCAGTAGTTCCACCCTGTGATAAATCCAGTCAGCGGACCTATGTGATCCTGCGCATAACGGCTGAAAGAGCCTGCTACCGGGTTTTGTATGGCCATTTCACCAAGGGCGCGCATGATAAAAAACATAGCAATGCCCGCCACAACATACGCCAATAAAATAGACGGTCCTGCTAGTTTAATAGCTGTTGCAGAGCCTAAAAAGAGCCCAACTCCTATGGCAGATCCCAGTGACATAAGCGTAATGTGCCGCTGTTTTAGTCCCCGATGCAGAGGTGTGTTTTCATGTACTTGATTAGGTCCCATGTTCAATTTTGAATTTCGACTCATAGCACTACCCCTTTTTCTCTTTTCTAGTTGTTTTGACAAAATAAAGCAACCGCTTACAAAATCTGCAGTCTACGGATATTATAGCATGACCGCTTTTATTTTTCTAAGACTTCCGGTTCATTTGGGTAAAATAGATTAGAATAAAAAAGAGGGCCATTAGTCTTCTATATACTAAGTGGCCCTTCCATTATGCCTCTATGAGAAAAGATAGGTCTATGTGTTTTTACCCTGTTATAGGACCTTTAAACCTTTTTTTAAAAAAATTTAATGTTTTACATGCATATTTCTAATAGAACGATCGGTTATATAAAAAACTTTCTTCCCTTTTTTTATACCAAAACAAGAAAACAAAGATGCTGCTATTTGAGTTGACAGCATACGATTATGGCTCTCATCCTGTTCCAGGTATATTTTTCGTTCGCGAAAATCGAACACAAATTGTATGTGAAAATCTTTCTCCCCTTCTTTAATAACAATGTTTACTGCTGTCTTTTCATGGAGTGGTGTCATGATGACATAGGAATGGCTAAAAGGATGATCCTGCTCTGAAGTACTGGTCTGAAGGGCGTGATGCATGGAAAAATGGGAACTGATTTTAATTTTATTTTCTGCAAGGAGCAATCCATTACAAACTAAAAATACATCATCATTTAATTGATATCCATGAGTGGTTACCTCTCGAAAACTAACAAAAATCTCCGCCAACTATATCTCCCCTTTTTAGGTATATTTTACCACAAACTTTCAATTTATTAATAGTCCAAAAAATAAAGAAGTGTATTCCATTCCTTTAGAGCACTTTACCTACCTTGTTTTGGGTAAGGAAGCAGGCAAGGAATATTCGCGGATTGTTCTGCGGGAGAGGGTTGAAGATGCAGAGAATTTGACCATCTTCGAGAGGTTTGTGAAGGAGCCGGAGCTTAAAAATGCGCTTCGCTATCTGTCACTCATGCCTGAAAAAGAGCCATCCAGCACATCATTAATTTGATTAATGTCGAAAATAGCTGATTTTTATAAGAGCCCCTATTTACTAGAGGCTTTTTATATTTGGCTCTATTAACCTTGTGTGTTGATTTTTGCTGCAGTCACTCGCTTTTCCGAGAAACTGGAGGCTTCTCATCCCTTCTTTTAAGCCTGCTGGTTCTATCACTGCCACGCTTGTCCCAGAGGACTCGTTTCTCGCTAAAAAATACTGCTTAAGGTATATTGCAGTTTTTTATAGGTGAGGCAGTCTTAGAGACCAATAATGTGTGATAATGTGGCTGATGCTTTATTAAAGTCTCTTTTTAAGAGAGGAAGAAACAGATATTATTCAAATTCATATTTTCCTAGAAGAGCATCCAGCTTGAGTGCCAGGCTGATGTTTCCTTTTACCTTAAGCCTTCCCATCATAAAAGCAGCTGTACTGTTCATATTGCCAGAAAGGAATTTTTTAAAGTCGGACACCTTCATTTGAAGGGTGCAGGAAGGTTCCAGCTTTTCTCTTTCTGAAGTACTTGCTGCACCGTTTTCCAGCTGGAGCTGGTATGTCCCTCCATCGTCGCCCGCCAAATCGAACTGGTAAACCGCATTTAAATTGGCATACGGCTCAGGGTTTGCATTCATCTGCTTCTCGATTCTCTCCCAAATCTCCCTCACCGTCAGCTCATTCAAATCAATTGCCATCTCAAACTCCCCTTTCAGATTTCCAGCAAACTTCCACCCTACCATCATACAGTATTTTAAATTATTAGACAATTGGGTGTACTCACTTTAATATAGTAGTGTGGGAAAGGGGTCTGACCCCTGCAGCACTTTAAATCATGAAAGGGGCCTGACCCCTGCACTGCTTTAATGTACGAAAGGAGAGAATGGATATGCATGCTATGGTGATTGGCGGGACAGGGATGCTTTCGGAGGTGTGCTTGAATTTGCTGCAGGCGGGGTATGAGGTTTCTGTGATTGGACGCAGTCAGGAACGGCTCCAGCAGCTCGCTCAAAAAGCAGATCCCAGCGAAAAAAAGACCAGCAGCCGATGCTTGTCTCTCATCTCGGTCGATTACCGCAACAGTACGGAGCTTCAAGCAATGGTCAGGAAATCCATTAAAACACACGGCCCTATTCTCCTGCTGGTTTCTTGGATCCATTCCACAGCGCCCCTCGCCCTGCCGATTATTTTGCAAGAAGCGGCGCACACTAAGGAGGAATTCCGCCTGTTCCATATTCTTGGCAGCAGCACCGATCTGGCTGAAATGAAGTCAAAAATAAACCCACCCGCTCACTGCCATTATCGGCAGGTCAAGCTTGGATTCATCCTGGAATCACACGGGTCCCGATGGCTTACAAACCAAGAAATAGCCAGCGGCGTTTGGAACGCGATCAGAGAGGATACGTCATCCATCATCGGCGTAGTCGAGCCATGGGAAAAACACCCCTAAGAAAGAGGGATAACTATGCAAAAAAGGATTGAAGAAGAACTCGCCTCGATTGAGCATACTCATCAGGTTAAAGTGATTTATGCCTGTGAAGCCGGAAGCAGAGCGTCCGGTCTCGCTTCGAATGCAAGCGATTATGATGTGCGCTTCCTTTACCTGCACCCAAGCGACTGGTACTTGTCCATTCAGGAAAGGCGTGACGTAATTGAAGTTCCCGTCTCCAGCACACTCGATATAAGCGGATGGGATCTCAGAAAGGCACTGGCACTTTTACGAAAATCAAACCCCGGCATTCTCGAATGGCTGCAGTCCACTGTCATTTACCTAGATAAACCGATCATCACTGGGCAAATCAAAGCACTGGCCCAAGAAACTTTTTCCAAAAAGGCCTGTATGCACCACTATTTTTCAATGGCCAAACGGAATTTTAACGATTTTCTGAAGGGAGACGAAGTCCAGATAAAGCGGTACTTTTACGTGCTCCGCCCTATTTTGTCATGCATTTGGATGGAGAAAAAGCATACCTTTCCGCCGCTGGATTTCCACGTTCTTTTAAAAGAGCTCCCGCTTTCTCCATCACTTAAAAGCGAAATGGCGAAGCTTGCAGCGAAAAAGGCAATCTCTGCTGCAAAAGAGCGTGAGCCCAAAAATGCCGTCGTCTTTTCTTTTTTAGAAGAACAGCTATTCAGGCTGAAGGATGCCCTTTTAACCGTAACCGCGACAAAAAAAGATTATGCAGAGGAGCTTGATGGCCTTTTTCGCATGGCATTAACGGAGGCTTGGAAAAAATAAGCCGACAGATGGCTTATCAGGCTCTCTGCCTATGTGTTTTTTTCACAAAAATCAACCCCATAAAGCATAGGCCGACAACCATTAGCGCAAGGCCAGCTGAAAGACCCATCACCCTTGGAGGGACAAAATCAAGGGCAGCACCGGCGGCCAGCATGGCTATGCCAATAATGGTGTTACCGATTGTAGCCAGAAGTCCAAAAATCACTCCCTGGTGCTCTTTTGGTGTTTCCTTCATCAACACGCTGTCAAAACAAGTTCCCCCTATTCCGCCCATCCACGCATTGCAGATAAAAAAGAGAACAGCAAGTGCCGGATGTTTCACCTGACTGAGGATGACGATGGAGAGCCCTTCAAGAATCATAAATACAGTTCCCGGTGCCAGCAAGTTTCCTTTCAAGCGATTCGCAGCCAATGAACTGAGCATCAGCCCGATGCCGAGTGCGCCGTAGAAAAGTCCCACCCCCAGGTCTCCCAGCGCATATACTTTGACCGCGTACACACTGATTAACACGTTATCAAACCCGCTTATAAAAGGCAGGACCATTTCGGCTAAAAAAAGGATCTGCAAGGCAAAGGATGAAAACAGTACTTTTTTTACCGTCCAAAAAGCAGGACTTTGCTTTGTTTCTGTCTTTGTCTGTTCGAATTGCTGTTTTTCAGGAAACGGTATGGTAGATAGGATTCCAGCTGCTAGTAAAAAGGAAAGCGCGTTGAGCAGAAAAGGGATTTGGGGGCCGAAAAAATAGGCCGCGATCCCTCCTGAAAAAGCACCGCCGATCAGTACTGCCCCAGTCAGCACCTGTTCCATGCTGTTCACCTGGACAAGGTTTATCTCTTTGACCAGCTGGGGTATGGAAGATTTTCGTGCAGGTGCATAAATGGCTTCACCGATTGCAAGCACAAAAGAGCTGACGTATATAATCCAAACATTTTCCTTGTTATGGACGAAAAGAAAGGATAAGGCGAACAGTATTCTTACAAGGTCTGTCACGACTAAAATGGTTTTTCTCGGCAGGCGGTCGGCCAGAATTCCACCAAGTGTACCGAAAAAAAGAAAGGGAACGAGTCTTAAGCACATCGTAAGCCCTACGGCAAATCCCGAGCCGGTAAGCTGAAGCTGAAGTCCGAGCATGGCCACCTGGCTGAAGCGGTCGCCTATTCCATTGATAATCCCTGCGGCAAACAGCTTTCTGTAACACTTTTCCTCTTTTAAAATGGAAAACATCCTAGTACTCTCCCTTTTTATATTCGTCTAATTTGATTTATATCTAATTAGATATGTAAAAAGAAATGCCAGCGTGCAGTCATTGTTTTGTTTCGCTGGCACTTATCGTAAACTTTTCTCCTATTTGCGGTAAAAGAACTTCCGTGTACAGGATGCGAGAAGCAACATCTGTAAGAAAGCGGTCCTTATTTTAACACCCATAATTCCGGCGGATTAAGCTCGTATAGGTTATTTTCCCGGTACATGAATTGGCAAATGATTAATTCGCGGCGAAGCGTGGCATAGTCATCAAAATACTGCTTTAGGTATTCATTGATTTCTTTTTCCGGATACACCCTTCCGAATTCCAGCCCCTTTACTAAAAGTTCAAGTACAACAATTTTCTTCTTTCGCTGGGCCGGGTAGTTTTTCAGCTTGCCGTCATGCGTGAAAAAGCTCTTTAAAATACTTGCTCTTTCTTGATCTGTGACTGCAAATTCCACGTTTGTAATCTCCTTTCCGATCGTCAAAATCGCCTGGGCGCTGCCTTCCAGTATTTTGGTATTGAGGGAAAAATAGATCGTATTTTTGTCCCGCTTTTCCTTGATCAGCCCTACTTCGCGGAGCTTGGCGATGTGATGGGTAATGGTCGGCGGCTTAAGCCCCAGCTTTCCTGCGATAGCCTGGCCGTGAAGCGGGCCCTGCTGCAGCAATGCCACAATCCGGACCCTCGTCAGGTCTCCCAATGCCTTATGAAACTCAACAATTTTATTTAACTGCATATCTACACCCACTAATTTAAAGTTTATCTAATTAGATAATAATCAAACACACTGATCGATGCAAGCATTTTTTAGAAAATTCTGTTCTATAAACAGTTTACCGCATTAAAGCACAAAAGGAGTCTGACCCCTTTTGCGCTTTAATGTGAAGAAGGGGTCAGACCCCTAAGCGTTATTTTTGTTGCTTTTTGGATATGGCAGGATTATAATTTCCCTAAAAGTGAGTAAGTACTTACTTTTCAAATTATTCATTTATGTAAACGCTTAATTTGAATTGGAGGAATAAAAAATGTCAGCAAGAGTTGCAGTCGTTACAGGCGGCGCCAGCGGAATCGGCCGTGCAGCCAGTTTAAAGTTTGCGAGTAAAGGCGATAAGGTGGTTGTGGCGGATTTAAATGAAACTGGCGGCCAGGAAACCGTTGAAATGATTAAGTCCTCTGGCGGAGATGCTATTTTTGTACCCACCAATGTTGCCATTTTTGATGATGTGGAAACATTGATTGAAAAAACGGTTGAAACTTACGGAACTCTTGACATTATGTTCAATAATGCAGGCATAGGATCAACATCCCCTCTTTTAGATACAACACTTGAGGATTATCACCGGGTGGTCAATGTGAATCAGCATGGCGTGGCCTATGGAATCATGGTAGCAGGCCGCAAGATGCGTGATCTTCATGTAAAAGGCGTAATCATTAATACAGCCTCTGTCTTTGGGTATCTTGCCAGCCATGGAACGTTTGCTTATCAGGCAACAAAAGGCGCTATAAGGATGATGACACAAAATGCTGCGCTGGAGCTGGCACCCTACGGCATCCGGGTTGTTGCAATTGCTCCTGGCGGTGTGGATACGCCCATAATTCAGGACTATAAGGACGCCGGTCTTTTAAACCATATGAAGAAACAGCAAATGCGAAAGGAGCTCCTAACTCCAGAAGCGATTGCGAATGCTGCCTTTCTGCTTACCCTTGACGAAGCCGATGCAATTAACGGCAGTGTGGTTATGGTGGACGACGGATATACCTCATTTAAATAAATCATTTTAGGGATCAGCGTTGGCTGGTCTTTTTTAAAAGTTGTAAAAAAACTTGTGAACTGCTTACGAAAGCTTATTCCTGTATGAAAAGCAACTATCTATACGAAAGGCTATTTAAAAAAGGGGGATCTATGTGGGCAAGGGGGAAAGCACCAAACAATTGATTATTGAGCACTCCAGGAAACTTTTTGCCAAAAAAGGGTTTGATTCTTCAAAAACGAGCGAAATTGCCAAAGCATGCGGTATATCGGAGGCCACCATTTACAAATACTTTACAAGTAAAAACGATTTATTAATGGCTTGTGTGACACCTGACTATGCTGATGGCAATGAGAAGAAATTTTTTCAAAGCGATCTTAGCGATGTCCCGTTAGAGGAGCTAATAAAGGGGTATGTAACTGATAAACTGAATTTGATTGTCCAAAATCGCTGCCAGTTTGAGATTTTATTTAATGAGACGCTTCATCATCCAGAGCTATCAACTGAATATGTGAAGCAGTTTTATCAGCGAAATGACGCTGAAACGGAAATTGAAAGGCGGATTGATCAAGGCCTTATTAAAGGGATTTCCGATTTTTTCCTTTTTAGGGTAGGGCTGATTTCAGCCATTTTAGCTGTGATGAACCAGCATGAAATTCATGACAAGGAAGCCGGCACTTACTTTACGCCATCCAAGATCGCCGAATTGGTTGAATTTGTTTTGTATGGCATATATGGAAAACGGGAGGAATTAGGATGATCATGGTTCATGGCTTAATAAAGGTAAACCCTGAGTACCGCGCCGCATTCCTTGAAATTGCCGGCCGTGCAGTTGAGCAATCGCGGGCAGAGGAAGGCAATGCAGAATACCGCCTCTTTGAAGAAGTCGATCAGCCGAATGTCTTTTTGACACTGGAACAATGGGTCGATCAAACGGCGTTGGAATCGCACAAAAAAGGTTCCCACTTTAATGAATTTGTAAAATCCATCGAAGGCTTCCTTATAGAACCACCTGAAATTCAGGTGATCCCAATGCAGAACAGTGGGATCTAAAGAGCTTTAACACTTTAAAGGGCAGAAGGGGTCTGACCCCCTCATTGCTTTAAAGCACTAAAAGGGTCTGACCCCTTTAGCACTTTAGTGTACAAAAATGCTTTTTTCTTGCACTTTCTCCTCCACCATAACTCTACTCTATTGAACTTAGCTATGGTATTGGGAATAAATATGGTAAAATAACGTTTATGGTTTTATTTAAGCGTAACTATTTTTCCTTTTATAAAGGGACTTTTAGGGGGTATTGTAAAATCCCCATACCTTTACGAGTAGACTATTTATTATTACATCATTTCAGTCATCTTGACTTTAAGCTTATACAATGAGTTGAAAGAGAGTGGTTTCGGTGTTTGGCATTAAAAAGGTAGCGGAGCTCACAGGTATTCCGCCTGTTACATTGCGAGCCTGGGAAAGGCGGTACGATGTCATTAAGCCTACCCGGACGGAAAAAGGGCAGCGAAGATATTCACAAAAGGATGTGAAGGATCTTCTTTGGGTTAAGCATCAAAAGGAAGATTTCGGCATTCCCGTACATCAAGCAATGGAGCTCTTAAAAAACAAAGTAGATGAACCATTGCTCTCTCTTCCGGAACGGGAAGCAGAACCATCGATCAAGGAGCAAAAACCAAAGGATTTGTACGAAATTCACATTGACCGTATCCTTGAGGCGCTGGTTCACTATGATACAGGGGCAGCCAATCAAATGATTAATCTGTGCTTTTCCATGTTTGACTTTGAAGATGTATTTCATTATATAATTGTTCCGATTCTAAAAAGAGTTGGAGATGAGTGGGCGCAAAATAGATTATCCGTAATCCAGGAGCATTTTATCAGTCAATTTTTAGAGAGAAGGCTTCTGTCCTTTTTCCAGGATTTAACCGTCAATACCAGCAATGTGCGGGCTGTTGCCTTTTGTCCGCCAAATGAGCACCATCATATTGGCCTGCTGCTTTTTTCTTTATTCTTAAAGCGGCGCGGGATTGATGTATTGTTTTTGGGAGAAAATACGCCAACCGAAGATCTCCTTCCACTTATTCAAATGAACAATGTAAAATTCATTTGTATGTCCGTCACTTACCAAGACCATGCCAAACATCTTGAAAAAGTCATAAAAGAGCTATCTGACAGTAAACTTGGGCTTACCTTTATTATTGGAGGCCAGGCTTCCCCTGACATTTCCGAGACCCTGCGGCCTTACGTTCTTGCTAATGACCTGGCCTCTTGGAAAAAATGGTTTCATACAATTGCTCCTCATTCATCTTGAGGAGTTTTTTGCACATTAACGCGTAGAAGGGGTCAGACCCCTTCTACGCGTTAATGTGCAAAAGCAACGTCGCATGAGCAGCTTATTCGTTTGCAGGCGAAAAAGCTTTTATTGCAGAAAGTGCTTGTTGTAAGTTCATGACAATAAGCGAAGAGGATGCCAACTACCCCTATATTAAGAAGAATCAAAGGTGCATACGCCTGACCACTCAAATCTGCCCCCAAGACCTGCTTTCGACCACATGCCCTTACCTCCTAACCGCTTCCAATTTTTTTCATTCCACCTAATCTATGCATCCCCATTCATGACAGGGGTATACAGTATATATAAAAAAATAGGAGGGATTGAAAATGAATCAGATGAAAGCGATCGCAATGAAATTCGTGATGATTGCTGTAGTTCTCGGTGTCATTTTAAGCGGAATTTTTCAAGCTGATTTTGGACAAACACTCCTTATTAGCCTTGTGCTCACCGTGCTAGCCTACCTCTTTGGAGATCTTGCCATCTTCCGGCATTCGGGTAGCCATTTAAACTATCGCAAACGAAATGTTATGGCTACCATTTCCGATGCTGTCCTTGCATTTTTGGTCATTTGGCTGATGGGCGCTGCGCTCCTTGGCAACGGACATCATATTGTGATTGCCTCTATCATTTCTACTATCGTCATTGGTGCTGGAGAATGGTTTTTCCATTACTACCTTGAGAATCATGTTTTTGGAGAAAAACATCGCCATTCCAATAAACTTAGTCATCCTTGATAAAAGAACCCCCTTCATTTTAAGAAAGGGGGTTTTACTTAGAATAAATAGAGATATTGCTAGTAGATTGTGACACTGGTAAAAATTCTGCGTACTGCTCTCCGGAAATGCAGCGTGCAACTTTAAGGAATCAGCCATCACGTTCTTTTGTACTCTTCCATTATTGTGAAAATAGTATTAAACGCTTCTTTTGCTTTCCCTGTATCAGAATCTTTGTAGGCATCATATGTTATCAATGCCTTCCAAAGAGCCCACCCTCGTGCTCTACTCCAAGTCTCCTCGTTAAAATTTAATTCACTCTTAAACACTTTTCTACTTGTATCATCAAAGAAAGTCCAGGCGATTGCCGCATCACAAGAAGGATCTCCTGTTCCTAAAATGCCAAAATCGATCACTGCACAAAGCCTTCCATCCTGAACTAACAAATTCCCTGGCGCGATATCTCCGTGTACCCAAACAGGCTCTGATTCCCATTCAGATTCTAAAGCTAAGTTCCATATTTCACTCAGCAAGCCGCTATCAAACAATTCTTTATTGTTTTCGATGGCCATTTGAGATTCACCATTATAAATAGATAACGACCCGCCTCTATAAAAATTATGCTTGCCAGCTAAAGGACCTTGACTGGCATCGGTAGCTTGTAATTCTTTTAAAAATAACCCCAATTCCTTTGCTATATGATTGCGGTTAACACTATTGACACGAGATAGAGGGTCACCATCAAGCCACTTATAGATGGACCATGACCAGGGATAAACTCGGATGTCCTTTTGCGATGGGAACGGAAATTGGCAGTGATAGTTTTTCAGCTAAAATCGGCAGCCACTTTTGCTCTTTTTCCACTTGGGGTGCATAACCTTCCGCACTTGGCAGCCTTACGCTCATATGATCACCCAAATGAAAAGTTCGGTTATCATTTCCGCCATTTTTCACAGGGGTAATAGATAAATGAGACCATTCTGGAAACTGTTCGTTTATTAGACTTGATACTAAATTGATATTAATAATCATAAAAATCTCCCCTGCACTTTTTCACAACTCTGCTATCTGCAGCAGAACTTTCCCGGTACTTTGCCTGCTTTCCACCCATCGATGGGCATCAGCAGCATCCTTCAGATCAAAGATTTTGCCGATTTCCATTTTCACCTGTCCCGTTTCAAGATAGCGAAAAACCTGCTTGGCTGTTTCCTGCAATACATGCGGCCTCTCTTTCCTGGTGGTTCCGAGACTGAAGCCGAGGACCGAACGGCAGCTTGAATGAACATCATTTGTGGTAAAGTTCCCGCTTTTTCCAGAGGAATTTCCAAACTGCACAAGGCGCCCGTATAACGCCAGGCAATCAAGGCTTTTTTCCGTTATGGTACCGGCAAGTGAATCTAAAATAATGTCAGCACCTTTTCCATCTGTCCATTCCTTTACCTGCTCAGCGAAACGGTCGTTTTGTTCATAGGAAAGCACATAGTCCGCCCCTGCATCAAGTGCAGTTTGTGCCTTTGCCCGGTTTCCTACTGTGCCGATCACCATGCCAGCCCCCAGAGCTTTGGCGAACTGTATCGCTGTTGAGCCTACTCCGCCGGCAGCTGAATGAACCAAAACTGTTTCTCCCCGTTCCATTCGTGCGATATTTGCGAGCAGCTTATAAGCAAGGAAAGCTACGGTTGGGCAAGCTGCTGCTGTTTCAAAATCAATGTTATCCGGCAGCAAAAAGGTTAGCTGTTCATCGGCAGCCGCATATTCGCAATACGATCCACCTGCAGGAAAAGCAATTACCCTCTGTCCCTTCTTAAAATGCTGCACTTCCGTTCCTACTTCTACAATGGTACCTGCTAGATCTAAACCAGGAATAAAGGGCAGGGTGCCTTTTCCCTTATTTCCTCTCCGGGCTTTTATGTCTGCAAAATTTACACTCGATTTCTCAGCGCGAATCAGCACCTGCCTTGAGGAGATTTTAGGAATTTCCACATCTGTGTACTCCATTTCTTCTGCCCCGCCAAAAGCTTTTACAATGACTGCTTTCATTCTGTATCCTCCTCCGATTTCTTTGTATAACATGGTTTCGCTTTCACCTGTCAAAATTCCTTGTTTCAAAGGGAAATACATGTCACCTTACTTCGTCACATTCCGCGCCTCTCTTAATGGATAAACAGAGTCTCTCTCTGCATTGTGAACTTTTCAATCAAACGTTTGACTTATTTCCGCGGAAATAGATTTCCCCGAACGATGTCGGATACTGGCTTTTTTTAGAGGAGATTTTTCACTTCATATAAATAAAAAAAGGAGCATGGCGCTCCCATTTCTCACCTATGATCGTAATAGCTTTTCTGCGATTCGATCATGGATTTTGCCAGCTGAAAGGCATCTTCTGATCTTTCTTGGCTCATATAATAGTGAAAAAGCTTCTTTTCATAGTGGTCTATCATTATCATTTCCCCGCTTTGTCTGAGGTAGGGCAGCGCTTCCTGTTCAATCAGCTGGTAGTATTGCTCGAAATCTTCTTCCAAAAGACATATATGCATCTTAAAATCGATGCATTTTCTTGTAAATTTCCCTTTTTTTGCTTCGTACAGTCCTTCCCTTGCCAGCTCCAGCAGGCGTTCCTTGGAAAGAAGCTTGCCCCTATTGCATGCCTGGAGATATCCATCTAGCGCAATCAAATAAAAGGGATTTTGCTTTTCCAATAAGCTCATGGCTTTTTCATACAGCTTGGCCGCCTCTTGATCTTTTTCTCTTCTGAAGCATTCAAAAGCATAATTGTTATAAAGCTTTGACTTCCTTTCAATGCTGTTATGGCAGATATCACAGCTTTTCAAAAGGATTTCGTATTTTTGCCTGGTATCTTCAAAATCATGAAGCTCCTTTGAGTTCAGTTCAACAAGCATGAGCGTCTCCGTATCAATAATCCGCAGCATATTCAATGTTCTGCGGAAAAAGCGCAGCGCCTTTTCTGCATAGTAATAGGAAGTGATATTGGCGTGAATGGAATGGTAGGCTAAAGCCAAATGATAATAATACTCTTCATTGTCATATTGTGCAGGGTCAATCGCCCCAAGACTTTCAATCCCTGAGTGGTACTGGCCGGTTAAAAAATAGTAGATACCGAGTAAATGCTTGACGAGATGGCTGTCATAAGGAGAATGACTGAGATCCTGGCGCTGGATGTCCGTAAGCCGGCTATAGGCCTGCTCCAGCTTGTTCGTAAAAAGTTCATAACGGCTTAACAGCAGCTGATAACGCAGGAGAAAATCTGGAAACTCCTTCATTGGATCACGCTCTATCTCTATTTTCAGCTGATCCGCATCCTCCATCCTTTGCATAATCATGGCCTCATGCCAGTCCTTCAGCCGTTGGCTTAATCGATGGTAATTTTCTACTTCTTTCTGAAGATCCCTGTTCAATCGTTCTGATAGCATCCTCGTAATTTCAGGAGAATACTCTGTAATGCCTCTTTCAATCTTGCTTAAATGAGTAATCGAGCATATCCCCTCAGCAAGCTGTCCCTGGGTAAGCCCCTCTTTTTCTCGATAAAACTTTAAAATATACCCTTCTTTCATGCTGATCCCCCAAGCCCACATTTTCTACCATTATACGAAAATGGCGGACTCTTTATCTAGAGGAACACGCTAACATATTAGTACTCTAAAGCACGAAAGGGGTCTGACCCTTTTAATGCTCTAAAGCGTATAAGGGGTCTGACCCCTTCTACACTTTAACGCATAAAAGCACCCTAACCCTCCACCCCCAATGTACAGGACAATGACAAAGAGAGCTGAAAAATTTCAGCTCTCTTAATCCTCTGGCATTGGCCACTCTTCAACTCTATCAGCTCCATGTTTTGACTACTAACAGAGATGTTCCTGCTGCTATTAAATTATCCGTTAAAAGTATACGCAGGCATTCCCTTAACCTCCGTTTTATAGCAAAACAGCCCGCCTGAATGGGGATACTGCTCCATCTCCGCCTCATCCAGCCCTTGTCTTGCTGTGGTGATATACAAGTCTCTTAAATCTTTTCCTCCAAACGTACAGGAGGTCACATTTTTCACAGGCAGGACAACCTCTGTCAGCTTTTTGCCTGAAGCCGGATCCCATCTCGATACTCTACCCCCTCCCCAATGGGCAATCCACAGCATCCCCTCTTCATCAATGGTCATACCATCCGGCATGCCTTCCTCACTCTTAAATGAAATAATCTCTTTAGAGTTTGATATTTCTCCAGTGTCTAATTGATAGTCAAATTGAAGTACTTTTTCCGTCGGTGTATCGATGAAATAGAAATACCGATTATCTGGCGACCAGGCCAGCCCGTTCGATATTCCAAGGTCTTTCAGCTTCGTCTCCACTTTAAGCCCTGGCGTTAAACAGTAAAGAGCCCCCTGCTGAGCGGAACCTGATTTCACCATGGTGCCCGCCCAAAATCTGCCTGCAGCATCGCATTTTCCGTCGTTAAAACGGTTATTCGAAATATTCCTCTCGGGATTGAAAATTGGCTCCAGCTTTCCCGTCGCCTCATCTAAGAAAAAAAATCCGTTCTCCAGTGCTGTGACCATTCCCCCTCCTTTTATTGGAGCCACCGCCCCTATCAATTGATCCAGCTGGATTTCTCTGTCTTCATTGGTTTCAGGGCGATAAAAATGTATTGTCTTTTGGATAATATCCACCCAATACAACTGCTGTCTATCCTCATCCCAGCAAGGGCCCTCTCCCAAAACAGCCTTTGCATCTACTTTCAGCTCCAGTTCGGTCATCCATAACCCTCCTGTAAGTATATGTACTTTACTATGCCCATTCCCCTTTCTTCCTTGCTCCAAAACCAAAAAATACAATAAATGACTCGCTTCAAGCTGCCATATCCTTTACTTTACTAAAGGGGTCTGATCCTTTTACCACACTAAAGCGCAAAAGGGGTCTGACCCCTTTTGCGCTTTAGTGTACGAAACCACTCCCAAGTATATAAAAGAAGTGCGGGCCAACATTCTCCGCACTTCCCTTTTTGCTATGTTTTTTAGTGGGTCTCTTCCCATTTAATCCATTCATGCGCTTCCAGGGTTTGCAGGAACTTCAGCAGGCGTGGCAGCGCCGGCTCTGCTTCCTCGCCAAACTGCTGCTGCATTTCCTTGGTGATGACATCGACCGTTTTATATTCTTCAAACTGTTTTACAGTGAAGGAACCAAATTTGTCCAGATGTATTTTTCTCACAGAAGGCTGCTTTAAATACTTGATAGACAGCCGTTCAAGAAAAGAGGTACGGTCAATGACCAAGCAGCCGCTTTTCCCTTTTTCCTCATGATAATGGACCTTGGTTTCCAGAACGGGAACCATTTCAAGCAAATTCTGTTCCTTGTTTACCCGTTTAAACATGTCGCTTCTTTCCTCGAACCGAGACAAAATACAACAGGAACGACAGTAGAATAAAGATGATAAACGGCAGTAAATTGCTTGCAGACAGTGCTGCTTCAGGTACAGGGACGCCTGCGTAAATCAAAATCGCAATAATGACACCGACAAGCGATTCACCTGCAATTAAACCGGATGCAAACAGGATCCCTCTGTCCACTTTATCTCTGCGGTCCTCTTCTGATTTTGAAAAGCGGTCAATAAAGTAACGGACAAAGCCGCCAAACATGATTGGCATACTTGTATGAACCGGCAAATAAATCCCTACAGCCACTACTAGTGAATTTAATCCAAAGAACTCAAGCGTAATGGCAATGGCTGCACCGATAAAGATTAAGTTCCATGGAAGATTTCCACCCAGTACACCTTCAGCCAGAATCTTCATTAGAGCTGCTTTTGGTGCAGGAAGGGCTGCAGATCCCATATGATAAGCATTATCCATTAAAATCAGGATGAACCCAATGATAGAACCAGATGCCACCACCCCGATCATCATCGCAATCTGCTGCTTCCACGGTGTTCCTCCGACGATATAACCTGTTTTTAAATCCTGGGATACATCCCCAGCAACGGCAAGTGCAGTACAAATAATCGCTGCCACAACCAACGCTGCGACCATACCTTCTTTGCCTGTAAAACCAGTCGCTTTATAAAGAAGCGTAACTATCAGCAAAGTAGCAATCGTCATCCCTGATACTGGAGAAGACGAGCTTCCGACAATCCCTACAATTCGGGATGCAACGGAAACAAATAAGAAACCAAATACCGCAATACAAACCGCTCCGATAATTCCGACTTTTGTGACCGGAACAAAAGCGATGATTAAAATAATAAGGATGATTCCAATCCAAACATACTTGGCAGGCATATCCTGCTGTGTGCGAAGCGGATCAGCCTTAATTCCCCCTCTATTTTCTGTAACTCCGCGGAATGTCGCAAAGGCAGATCCAAATAGGCTCGGCAGAGATTTTACAAGTGTAATCAATCCTCCCACTGCCACAGCTCCTGCACCGATATAACGGATATAGTTATCCCAAATGGCCCATGCATCCATTTTGCTTACTGGAATGGAGGCCGGGAAAATCGCGTGTGCGCTTCCGCTGCCAAAAAAACTGATCGCAGGAATGAGCACAACCCATGCAAGCAGACCGCCGCCCAGCATTTCTCCTGCTACACGCGGCCCGATAATATATCCCACACCTAAAAGGGAAGGAAGCGTATCAAGGCCGACAAGGGCATTTTTAAAGTTGCCAATTCCCGTTTCCACTTCTGTTTTAAATAATTTAAAACCATCACCAAGCCCTTTAACTACTGCACCGACACCAAGGCCGATACCAATAAGCTTCGCGCTGCTTCCTCCCTGCTCACCGGATTTCAATACTTCCGCACAAGCCGTACCCTCCGGATATGGAAGTACCTCATGCTCTCTTACAATCAACAGCTGGCGCAAAGGCACCATCATGAAGACGCCAAGGAAGCCGCCTGTTAATACGATAAAAATAAATAAACCCTGACTTACATGAACATGCCAGAGAAAAAGTGCAGGCAATGTAAATACGGCTCCTGCCCCGATTGCTTCCCCTGCTGTCGTCATGGTCTGAACAATATTATTCTCCAGAATGGAATTGCGGCGGAACAGCCCCCGCAAAATCGCCATGGAAATGACCGCAGCCGGTATAGAGGCCGACACGGTTAACCCTACCCTAAGTCCTAAATATGCATTTGCCGCTCCGAAAACAATCGCCAATATAATTCCCAGAATAATGGCTGTAAGCGTCATCTCCGGAAGAGACTTTGATGCAGGTACATACGGGACAAATTCTGTTGTTTTTGAATGATCTGACAAATCCCCTCACCACCTATTATCTATTTATTTGAGAAACGCCTTTCCTTATGGATTGTCAATTTGCTGCATCCTCGTTACAAGGGATTTCTCAGCTTGTCTGCAGCACAATCAAATAGGTCAGATTCGTTTCTCCCCCTTATTTTACCTAATTCGATAAGAATCATCCAAAACCCTTTTTTATTACATTCAAAGATTGACAGAATTCGCAGATAGAGTTACTATTCTTGTTTTCCCTTTTTTAGCTCCTATACAGCCATTCTTTTACTTGTTTCTGAAAATCAAGAACAATTTGTTAGATTTGTTTACTATACCGCAGTTTTTACAAGTGCTTTACATTTTCAATGGCTATTTTCGTATAGATTGTTGTTTTTCGCAAAAGTGTTAAATCTGTATTAAGAGAGTCATCGTGGCATCTTTTCGTCTTAAGGAATTTAGTTTGCAGGCTTTGAACCCTGTGTATCCAATATTAATTGATACAAATAGCAACAAAGTATACGAAAAGAGCCTTTTCAATTTTAAAAAACAGTAATATTTATCCAGTTATATCTGTATTTAATCTGATAGGATATAAATAAAGGGGGGATTATTATGGTCATTGTTTCCTTTTTGAATGATCAAACTTTACATATTAAAAAGGATACAATCCTAAACGGTTATAAAGTTACTTTTGATGATTCTAAAAAAGAATATTGTCTTGAAAAGGTTTATAGCAATTCCATTAATGGAGGGGCATCAAAATTGTCCACTGAAAATCCTATGATAGGTATTGCAGGCTTCATTGGATCTGTGGATTATTTTTCAGTCGGCAATGATCCAGATAATGCTATTTTATTTAAATCTACATCAATAAAATCGATACAAAATCGATAGCAAAAAAACGTAGCCGCGAGGTATCGACCCCCGAAAGTTAGAGTGAAGAATCTAACTTTCGGGGGTCGATACCACCTGTTGCTACGTTTTTTTGTAAAGTTTATATTATCGTATCCCAATGTTGGTCAGACATATAATAGAAAGAGTAACTCCTTTGTTTCCTGAACATGTCCTAGAGGTCGTAAGCAAGATGCCTTCTTGGAGGGCATAGACATTCTTCACATTGTACCCCCTTCATTTTTCTCATCGACCCATTCCACTTTGTCCAGAAGCTTCCACTTGAATAACCCCAGAAGCAGGGTAATATAGGCTTCTTTTTTCACAATGATCTGGATGTGGTCTTTAAAGGTATAAAAAAGGATATCCGTAAAGATCTCATCACTTTCAAAAAAATGCCTCAGCTCCCGCAGATCTTTTATGATTTCCGAATTCTTCACCCTAATTTCAAATTCTATATCTTCATCGCGCCGATTTTCTTGTAAGTCGATTTTATCAGCCGCAACTGAGTATTTGAGCCTTGTCATACCTCTCCTCCTGTCATAGATACCTTACATAAATATACACCATGGAAATGACGATAGAGACCAGCATTAATGGAAAACCAATTAGCAAATATTTTACGAAGGAAATTTTATAGCCTTCTTTGCCGGCAAGTCCCGCTACAACCAGGTTCGCACTGGCTCCGATTAACGTGCCGTTTCCCCCAAGACAGGCGCCTAAAGATAAGCTCCACCACAACGGTTCTAGATGCTGGACGCCTAATTCACCCATTTGCTTGATTAACGGGATCATCGTTGCGACAAAAGGAATATTGTCCACAAAGGCCGATGCAATCGCGCTTAAGGATAAGACAAGGAACGCGCTTGCTGTCTGGTTCCCCCCTGTTAACCCCACAGCGTAAGAAGCGACTTGCTTTATCACGCCAGTTTCCACAAGTCCCGAGATTAGGACAAACAAGCCGATGAAGAAAAAAATCGTTGTCCATTCCACCTTAGCCAGCGATTTCTCCAGATAGCCTTCGCCTGATAATAAAAGCAGCAGAAAGGCCCCCATTAAAGCAATCGCAGCTGTTTCAACATGTATGATTTGATGCAGAAAAAACCCTGCTATCGTTAACAGCATGACACTCAGCGATTTAATCATGAGAGACGGATTGCTAATTTCATCTTTCTCGTTTAAATCTAAAATTCTCTCTCTGACCCGTTCATCCACTTTTAACTGCTTGCGGTAAATAGCCATAAGCAGCAGAATCGTTACAACTGCAATGATCAGTATGATCGGCGTTAAATTCGTAATAAATTTTCCAAATGTAAGCGACGGAACCGCACTTCCTATCATAATATTAGGCGGATCCCCAATCATAGTAGCCGTCCCACCGATGTTGGACATCAAAATTTCTGATATCAAAAATGGCATGGGCGTCACATTCAGCTGTCTTGTGATACTGAACGTAATCGGAACTATCAGGAGAACCGTTGTAACGTTATCTAAAAAAGCAGATCCAATCACCGTAATAAGAGAGAGAGCTGCGAGAATGGCCAGAGGCTTGCCCTTCACTTTTTTGGCAGACCATATGGCTACATATTTAAAAATTCCCGTTTCTGCCGTAATGCTGACAATCATCATCATGCCAGCCAGCAGTCCCAATGTATTAAAGTCTATGTGCGCAATGGCTGTTTCTTGTTTAACGATCCCAAGCAATACCAGACTGCCGCCGCCGAGCATGGCAATAATGGTTCTATGAATTTTTTCAGAAATAATGAATCCGTATGTAATGATGAAAATCCCTATTGCGAGTAATGCCTCATCCCCCAATTTTACGCCTCCTTTTTCTACCATTGTAACCTAAAACAGGCGCTTCATTCGAAAGACCTGTACACGGAGAAATAGGCATTGGGTATTTACAATGATACTTTTACTCCCTTAAAACTTCACTAATTATTCTAAATAAACAAAAAATATCTTTTCCAACTCTAATACGACCTGATATACTATGTGGTAAGTCTATCATGTGAGGGGGATATCTATTTGGATAAAAAATTTTGGGTTTCAACCTTTATTACGTTAAGTATGGCTACAATTTTTCTTGCCCTATGCTTACTCAGGTTCAGCCTTCAAACTTCAGCCGGAACGATGATCATCTCATCCATAGCCATCCTGCTGGTTTCAAGCAATCTTATTTATTTTAAAATAATCAAATCAAGCAATTTGTTCAATCAATATCTTGAAATAACAAATAATATCAGTTACTTTATATTGTCTTTTATTTTTTATGTCGCTACCAACAACGAATTGCTCGTATTTCTCTTTGTGATTATGGGATTTGGGAGCGCTCTCATCTATAAAAAAGATGCACCTAAAAAGACCTTTTAGAAATGGGAATATACATATAAAAGATGGCCATTAGCCACCGTTTCACGGACATTAAAAGACTCGCACAGAGTCTTTTTTTGTGCTGGTTCATAGTGCAGGACGCTCCTCTATTCGGCTTCCACCAAAAACAACCGTTTTTCAAAACCGCCGCGCTCCTGGACTTTCTTTTTTCTGATTGCTTCCAGCTCTTCAAAACCGCTTCCATGCGCATGAGTCAAAGCATGCAGCACCTCTAGCAGATCACATAGCTCTTCCATCGCCTGATTATCACTCGCTGATTCCAAATATTCCTTCCACTCTTCCTCTGCTTTTGCTTTCAATTCCTGTAGAAAAGCTGCAGAGTCCAGTTCTCTGACCGTTGCTTTTCCACCATTGCTTTCAATGATTTCCGGAATTCTGTCGCGAACAAGCTTATTGTATATTGCCACTCTCTTCCGCCTCGCTTCACATCTATTTAATCCTATCGTAACGCTTGCAGGAGTAAAATCATAGTTTTTACTTTGAATTTCGCTTCAATTCCCTTCAAGTTGAGTACCCATTTCACGCTAGGCGGACCTTACGGGCGAAATTCAATTGAATGCGAGCGAAAACAGTAACCTTACGAGCGTTTTAGGCAAAAAGACCTACCTTTACTCCACTAAAGGGGTCAGACCCCTTCCGTGCGTTACTGCATTAAAGCAGCATCCATACAAAAAAGCCATACCACCTGAAGGGATACGGCCCGTGCAATCAAGATATATGTCCAGCGGCTGATAATACATACGGTTTAAAACCTAATTAAACGATGGTTTTGTTCTCCATGTCCTCGATAATTTCATCGATGGTATTGGAAAAATCGATGGTTTTTCTTGCTACATGAATGCTGAGATCAAGGAGTTCCTTATATTTTTCCATAGGCACACTCTTAACATTGCTGTTGTCATTCAGCTGAAGCCCGATATCATGCAGCCTGACTAAGATTTCCTCAATGGTTCCTTTCTCAAATTCAATCACATTTATTCCCCCGGTAGTCTTATTAGTGTATCTTTATATTTTATGGATCTTCTCCAAAAACTATAACTGACAGAAAATACAATCTACTGTAGAGTATATTATGACAAACGTACCTTGTTTAGTAAAGATACAATAATATCCAATTTTTCAAACTTGAGCTGCTGAGACGATCCCTACATCATGTCAGCTGATTACTAAATACAAGACACCTTTTTTCTGCAACCGTGTCTTTTAAAGTCGACATTTATTACGAAAGATTCTCCCGCCGCAGCATATTATCCATAACAAAGGATGCTAAAACAAGCATAAAAGATATCACCAGGTAGATAGCACCAAAAAACAACAGATTCCTTTCTACCATTAGCATAGTCCCCAGCAGGGCTTTATGAACGGCAATCCCTCTAAAAAATAACACTACCAGAGCTGACAGCAATAAAATTCCCCTTTCCACTATTAGTCAGCTAATGCCGCCATACTTTTCCCCTCTGCTGAGACGTACCAGAGCTTCCTCTCTCCTCCCCATCCCTGCCAAAATCCGACACATTTCAAAGTAAACCCTGTTATTTCCAAATAATCTAGGGTATAGTGATAAAAAAAAGGCTTAGGAGGGATGCAGTACATGAAAGTTAGCATGAAAAAAAATGGGGAAATCCTCTTAATCCTAGTTTTCTTTCTATTGCTGATTACTGTTATTGCGATTTTCCACCATTCAAAGACTGAGAAAAGTGCTTCAAGTAACCTGACGCCAACCAAAACACATACAAATGGAAGCAAAACTCCACAAACGGGCAAGAGTGGATCAGCTGATGGAAGCAACACCCAACAAGGCCAGGCAGGCACAGAGCAAACAAAGCCGGATGGCCGTACCATTTATCTGACATTTGATGACGGCCCAACAAAATATACTCCTCAAATTCTTTCTATATTGAATAAAGATCATGCTCGGGCCACTTTTTTCATGTTAAAACATAACATGGACCGTTATCCCAATGCCCTTCAGGAAATGAAAAACTTTGGCTTCGGAATGGGATGCCACGGGGTGACTCATAAACTTAGACTATTTTATGCAAGCCCTAAAAGTGCAAAAGGTGAAATGACAGAGTGCTCCGACACATTAAAGCAATACACCGGCGAACAGGCTCAGGTCATCCGCGTTCCTTACGGGAGTTTTCCTTTTCTAAGCCCTAAGGAAAGACAGGCACTGAACGGAGCAGGCTTTTCAATCTGGGATTGGAATATTGACAGCAAGGACTGGGCTACCTCCGATCCTAAAGCGGTCGTCAAAAATATCGAAATGCAGCTGAACAGAAAACCCGGTTTTAAAACTCCGGTCATCTTGATGCACGATAAAAAAGATACTGCAGCAGCATTGCCGTACATCATTGAGGAGCTTAAAAAGAAGCATTATCAATTCGGCGTTTTAAGCAAGCAGCTTGCACCTGTTGAATTTCAGCATGCTAAGAAGCCCTATACCTTTAAAAAAACATAGTCAATTGAATGGAGCCGGCGAGGCTTCTTTTTTTTATAGATGTAATACACAATTCCCGTTATTAAACTTCATTTATAATCTCTCATAGATGAAGAGATTATGATAAAAAATCATTCAATTTATCAAACAAGTTTCTGTTGCACCATGAAAAGTCCAACCAGTTTCTTTAGAATGTACAATGACGGAATAACCGTTTTCGGATTTTATATCTCGTTCTACAAGTACGTCCAATTCATTTGTGCCAATCATTAACTTTTGGACTCTAGCTCTTTCCCAATTAGTTGGCAGCTGAGGCTCAAACGTTACTTCTTTAACAGCGGCATTAGGCCTAATACCTATAAAGCCGCAAATAATTGGGCTAAGTAAAGCGTAAGATGTCCAAGCTTGTACAAAGCATCCATAGTCGGGGGACATTTCAGAAATGGACCCAGGAAGATACATACCAAACGTTTTCATTACATTTTGTATTTGTTGATAGGCTGCATCGGTTTGATGATAACGTAAGTTTGCATTAACTTGGACTGCTGTTGAGATTGTCATCATACGATTCTGTTCTAATCCGGATAAATACATACCATATTCTCCAGTAAACTCTTTGCCATTCAATCGCTTAAGTGCCTGTAACGCTGATCCAGTTTCAGATAATCCCATTTCAAGAGGAGTGTTAATCACCCAATTTTTAAAACACCATGCCGTATCATCTTCACTTTCCGCCATTCCATTTGTGATTAGCTCTTCTTTCATTCCTTCGTAATAAGGAATTAAGTGCAAATCATTCCCCAGCCTGGCCTGATGAATAAAATCATCTAAGCGCGGGTACAAGTCCTTGCCTGGGATCCGTATATCCGCATAAAGCCCTTCTTTTTCCAACCACATTTCTTCTGTTATCTTTTTTGTTAATTGTTCCCCTAAATCCTTATATTTCCTTGCTTGTATTTCCTCACCGAAAAGCTCAGCCATTTCAGCAGCATTTTCCAACGCTACTGCAGTATATACAGCAGTGTCAATCAGCTCGCCATTCAAACCCAGGATCTCCATGATGCCATATCCCTCTGGAAACAAATCTTTATCTGTATCCATCTCTTCCAAAAGCCAACGTAACCCGTTTTTTATTTCATCAAAATGACTGCGGAGCCATTCTCTATTCCCGGTCCATTTGTATGTATCGTACACAGCACGAATAAAATGTGAAGTTTCTTGTGTATTACCCGGATTTCCTACAATACCAAATGTATTAATTTCGTGGACAATACGTCCATTTCCATTCTTCCTTAATGACGCTTCAGCTACAACATCCAACGTATCTTCTGCAAGTTTATGAAAACCTGCTGGAACACAACCCGCAAGAGAGTATGCACTATCACAGCCAAACCACCATGGGTATTCTGGTATTCCTGCTGCCAGCCCGCGTCCCACACTAGGAACATCAATCGTTAGCCACTCCATATGGCATTTTACCCAAGCATATTGTTTTGCTAATTCTTCATCAGGAATATCGATAGCCGCTCTATCTAAGATACCTTGATAGTGTTTCTTTTTATGCTCAAAATGTTTTTCAACATTCTTCATGTTGTTTATCGTTTCATAGGTTTCTTTTTCAGATTTTATGGAACCAGCTATATGTACAGTGAATACATAGGATTCCCCAGGTTCAACGGTTGTTCGAAAATTCCATTTCGCTCCAACCCCCTCCCCGTACGTTTGTTCATACCCTTCAATTTGCTCATCAATTTCTATGATTGCGTGAGGGCAATGAGCATAAACTCGTGCAAACCAATTATGATCGCTGTCTTTTACAACAACACAATCATTATCTATCCACGCTTCATCTTTCCCTGGAATAATATTCTCTGTTTCAGAGTACCAAACCGGGCGAAGATCTGACCTAACTACAAAATCTCCTTCAATCAATACTGGATAGTCTTCCTTATTTTCTAAAATATATCGTACAATCAACCCGGGTGTTTCCTGAGGGGCCAATTGAAACCTTGTTATCACGAGTTCATGAGCCTGATAAATATGTTCATTATAAAAAGGGTGATTTCGAAATATCGAAGCTTGTTTTAACCATTCAAACTGTCTGCCGTCTACTTTTAAACCCATCCAAAATCCATCCAAAATTTTAATTGGATGCATCCATATTCCGCCCATTTCATTCTCAATATGATGCCCAAAAGCAGGGAATCCCCCATTCTGAGCCCCAATTAAATGCATACGGGTTCCAGGTGTTAAAAACGAACGTTCATCAGGATTCTTTATTTCTTCTATTAAATCAGTTATTTTTAACATTTCAGATCATCCTTTCATTACGGTCATAAACAGACACCATTAAGCTTCAGTATGGCAACAGTCATTAATGAGGTAAGAGTTACAAAACTCACTCCCCCAAAATGACTTTTCTATCTTTCTGCGATTTTCCTTCAATCAAGTTCTAGCATATGATTAAAACCGTTTTAAAGCAGGTGAAATCCCTATATTTAAAACGGTTTCATTTTCAAACAAAGTATATTCCAAAACGTTTCGGAACGTCAAACTATTTTTATATGAAAATTCAGTTTTTAATTTATGAAGTTTAATAGCTATAATCAAAAAATAATTTCTGCAATGCTCCCTCAAAACCCTCACTTTTCAATCACCTGTTGAGAAACCTTTAACCGAAAGGTCTCTTAAAGTGAACAAAGCTCTTCTCACCATCCATCCAATTCTCCATAACTACCGTTTACTTGCATTCTGAAAGCGAATAATGGAAAAGTTATCTAACGTCGAGGAAATAATTTCATCCCGAAGCGGGTTCAAATCCGGTGTGATCCGAAGCTCCACATCCGCCCTTGTAAGGCAATCCAACAAATTCTCCAGAGGTTCCACAGCAAGAGGTACCGCAGTAAACCTTGAAATATAGTAGCCGGCAATAGCATCATAAAGCTCAAAGCCTGCAGAATCAAATGTATATTGATACAGAGTGGTTTGTTGAATGCGGCTAATCCACCTTGATTCAACTGCTATCACTTTGCTGGCACTTGTTTGTGAAAAAAATAGCCTCTCATCCTCTTTGCTAAGTTTGTCAGATTTTGAAAAAACAACACGGGGACAATCTCTTGGAAAAAAATAATGAGGTGCATGCTCCTCATCGATTGCCCATACAACAGGGGGCATTTCGCTTTTAGTAGGATGGGGTAATGGAACAAACTTTTTAATAGAAGGATCTTCACTAAAATGATAAAGCAGCATGTCCTATCTCCTTTTAATCGTCTGGTAATTTACCTATTCTTACATTCTGTACTTCTCCCAATATTCCTTTTTGTTCCAAGAACCTCATAAACTGTTTTCGTATGAATGCTGCTTTACGTTCGGACAGCTTTTCCCAAGCCAACAACGTTTTGGTTTTACTAGGAAATGATTTTTTTACATTGATATACTACTAATTTACTAGTAAAATTTTAAAGGGAATGACAATTAACTATTAAGATATAAATGTTTCGTTTACCACATTAATATAAAAATGATGGAGGATACTATGGACAAGGAACTACAGCTTTTAGGTGAAATGATTATTAGCCAAAAAGACGCCATCGCCATGGAAGTGCATACGGACAGAATGGCAGGAGTCCCTATGACGGAAGAAGAAAGTAATGAATTTCAAAAATTTGTGCCTTCTTTATTAAAAACGAGAGCCGATTTTATTCAACTGTTTGGCCGTGCCTTAATTGATGTAAACCCTAAAAAAACTGATGAAGCCATTTTGAAATGGGGCAAGGAAAACGGTGAGAGCTTTTTCAAATTAGGCGTCCCCTTAGATGAGGCTTTAAAAGATGCAAGCTTTTATCGAACTTATATATGGAAGGCTGTAGAAAAAGAGGCACTGGCAAACGATGTATCCCTCCCCACTGTCTTTCGGGCGATTTCCATCATTGATCCTCTGCTGGATAAGGCAGCTTATTATTTCAGTCTTGCCTATGTAGAATACCATCAAAAAACGTTAGAAAACGCCAAAAGTGCATTTATCGAGCTATCGGTTCCCGTTATTCCTTTAACCAAAGGCGTTGGAGTGCTGCCGCTAATTGGCAATATTGACACTGAAAGAGCTCAGCTCTTAATGGAAGAAACCTTAAGCAACTCTAGCAAATTAAATTTAAATCATCTTATCTTTGATTTATCCGGAGTTCTGATCGTGGATACAATGGTCGCTCAGCAGCTGTTCCAGGTATTCGATGCCCTTAAACTCACCGGTGTCGAAACCATCCTAACGGGAATTCGCCCGGAGGTTGCGCAAACCATGGTTTCACTCGGCTTAGCACTGCAGGGCATCACAATAAAAAGCAATCTAGAGCAGGCATTAAAATTTATAGGGTAGAAAAGCGGAAGCGCCTTGTTCATCGGCGTACGGATTCCCTAGTCTTCGACTGAGATAAAGGAAACACTGCGAAGTCACTTTTGAGCTGATGTTGACTTATCGCAGGGAGAAGACGAAGAAATCCGATAGCCGATAGGCGCTGGAGCTAGACAGTGAAAAGCGGAAGCGCCTTGTTCATCGGCGTAGAGATTCCGTAGTCTTCCACTGAGATAAAGGAAACACGACGAAGTCACTTTTGAGCTGATATTGACTTATCGCAGGGAAGGGTTATATTGGACGATAAGTGCTGGAGCGGACAGAGATTACAAATTTTATATTCTCAAAAAAACCATCAGGAATGAAAGCCCGATGGTTTTTTAGCAGCTGCAGTAAATCGAGTGATTCAGGTATGAAACAGCGTTCCGCTTAAGGCAGCCACATACCTTTCGGCTGATTTTTGGACAGCTTCCCCAGCGTCTTTTTGCACGATGCGATGAAAGGCGTTATACAGCCGGTCAAACTTCAGCTTTCCGGCAGCATTGGCTATCTCCTGTACCTTAGATGCTTGCAAAGGGATGAGATTAGGGTAGCTGTACATAAAACTGACCCATTGTCGGTCGGCCACCACTTGAATAATGTCTCCTGACAGCAGGACTCCTTTTTGATCATTTCCTTCTTTCCATTCCAGTACGGCCCCGCCTTTAAAATGACCGCCAAAACGATGGAGAATCATTCCTTTTTCCAGCTCAAGCCTGTCTCCTGACCAGTATATAATCCGGTCACTTGGCCTGGTTACCCACGCTTTGTCGTCTTCATGTATGTAGATAGGCGCGTCAAACACCTCTGCCCATTCCACCTGGGTGGAGTAATAATGGGGATGCGACAAGGCAATGGCTTGGATTCCGCCAAGCTCTTTCACCTTATCAATCGTTGTATCGTCCAGATACGTGATACAGTCCCACAAAACATTAAACCCTTCTGACTGAACAAGAAAGGCTGTTTGCCCTATGGCAAAGGACGGTTTGGTCGTCAAACTGTACAACCCTTTTTCATCTTCTACTATTTCATTCTTGTATTCTCTTGATTCACGCATGCTTTCCATAGTCGTCCAAACCTGTCCCGAAGGATGTACGTATTGCCGTTCGTCTGAGCAAATAACACATCTATCCGGTTCCGTTTCGGATTTCGCATACTGAACCCCGCAGGTTTTACAAATAAAGCAGTTCATCTTTTTCTCTCCTTTATTTCTTATTTTCTTCCTTTGCAAAATTCGTCTCCATGCACTTTCTTTGATCCAGCTGTGTCCTTGAGCCTTCAAGTAATATTGGGTGCAAATACAATTGTGGGCTTTTACGGACATGGGTTGAGTTCTGGTCTTCCTGCTGGTTGATTTCCGCTATAGACACTCGCTTCAATCAACTTTGGTTTCAAATCATCATAGGCTTTAACTGAAACATTAGTAGTGCTCTAATCATCCTGCAGGTTGATTTATACACAAGGCACTCGTTCTACAGGCAGCTCGTGAGCCCCCTAGCGCTGCCTGAAGAGTCTCTCGCAAACATTCCCGTAACATTAATCTTTTACTTAGCCATCCAAAAAACCGTATATTCAAAATATTCCACTTACAGTATAATGATGAGTAAAAACAACTTGAGAACTGGCCTCTCATATTAGAAGGATGGTAAGCATGATGAAGAACATTATTGAAGATAAACGTCAGCAATTATATGAAGCAATCGGACTTAGCCATTTGACCTCTGAAGAAACACTGCGTGCGAGCCGAGAGCTGGAAAGGTTTATGAATTTTCATTTCCGGGTGCGTAACAGTCCCGCCAAAGGAACAGTGCGGAAAGCTGCGGTTCATTCGAATGCCATCACCAGCATTTTGGAAGTGGCTTCAAGAGAAAAACTCGAGCTCCCTTTTGAATTTAATCCGGACCTCCTTCGTCATGCTGAGTGGTATTCTATTGATGTCATACATACTTTACTGCTTGCTGTTTCTGAAAAATATGGAAATGAGGCTGTTGAAAGCATAGGAGAAATAGTTCCTGAACGCTGCATTTTTCCCCAAACAGTTCAAAGCTTTGAAGAATCCCTGCAGCAGTTAAATCGTATTTTCCATCTTAATCATAAAAGCTCTGCATACATAGGCGAGTACCTGCCATACACGGATGTAAAAAATGAAATGACCGTTTTCTGCCACACCCCTCATTATCCTGCTGCCTTTAACCGGGGCATTCTTGCAGGCTTTGCTAAAAAGTTTAATCATTCTATAAAACTGAAAGAACTCGATTTGGCAAACGGCGGCCAATTTAAGATTAATGGATAGCCCTCAAAGCATATAGGCAGGCACTTGCTGTCTTTTTATGCTCTGCAAAGCCTCTGTCCATACCTGTTTCTGTACATTGAACACATCGTCTATATGCCTGGCCAATTTAAGGACTTTTATCCGGCATTTCGGTGTACCCAGCAGGCAGCAGAGCATAGAGTGACAGAAGAATTTCCTGCTTATTCAAGCATATACTTTCCTAAGCGCTGCAAAATACATTCGGGGAAGGATTCACCAGGGGAAAGGGGCAGCATCATGACATTTATTATTATATTTGTCTATATTGCTATTACTGCTTTGGGAGAGCTTTGGCTTGGGAAAATCCTGAAGCTTAATAAACACAAGAATTCCTCTTATCGGCTGGATAAAGCCCTCAATTGGATCGAAACCATTTTACTGTTAATGTTTATTGCCATCATGTCCTTTACCCAAAGATTTCAGTTTCATCTCTTCTTATATTTTGGAATATTTGTTATTAGCTTTCGATCCATCCTCGAGTTGCTCTTCAGCAAAAACAAAAACCAATATATTATAAGCCTCTACTCACTGGCAACCTACATCATCTTTATCATCCTCTGCACATGGGTAGGAATCCTTTAACACAATAACGCACAAAAGGGGTCTGACCCCTTTTGTGCGTTAAAGCGCTGATCTAAATAAAAGGGATGCACCGTCTCTTGTGCATCCCTTCCGGACACTTGAGTTAGAAAAAGCATCCGCTTTCATTTTTATTTATATTGCTATGTACTTCCTTCCGCCTGAAGGGAAAGGCCAAAACACCATTTATGCTTTCTTCCTTTGTTTGGAAATCCCATAAAACATGACAACGGATGGAATAAGGCTTAGAACGGATATGGCTGTAAGAAATCCCATAAGCATTTACATCACCCCCTTAAAATACATGGTTTTTTTATCATGTTTCGCTTCTTCTGCTAAAACTATTCTCTTCTTTTCTTTACCGCAACGAGCAGCTCCTTAAACCATTGCAACCCCAGCCTGCAGCCAGCCTCATCCGCGGCTAATTTCTCAGGAAGCAGCCTTCTCCACGCTTTCCTCATCCATAAACGAAAAATACGGAAGGAGGATTCCCAAAACCGATACCAGGCAAATGATGGATCCAATCAAAATATAAAGCGGCCGTATTCCCCAGTGCTCACTAAGGAGACTTCCTGCAGAAACTCCTAATGGAAGGGCGCCTCTTATGATGAACAACCGTACCGAAAACACTTTTCCCATCATCTCATTGGGAACAATTTGCTGGCAAAGCGTCATATTATGGACGCCAAAAATCGCCATTGCCACACCTGCTATGGCTTCTGTCCCAAAGGAGAAATAAATATTTGTATTAAACCCTAAGAAAATATAGGTTAACCCGCCAGTGACAAGCGCCCCAAGCATAAGCATTCTTCTGCTTGCAGATTTCATTTTTCCAATGAGAAGCGCTCCAGCTGCATACCCAAGTGGAAAGCTTGCCATGAAATAACCGTACTGAGCGTACGTCCCAGACAGAACCTTTGTGATATAAGGAAGGGTGACCACCATCGTCACGCCTACGCCAAATTGGACAAAAGCTAAAAAAATTCCCAGCCATACAATCAAACGCTGCTTAAAAAAGTACGTAATGCCTTGACTAAACTGCTGAAGCCAGGTTTTTCGAACAGGCTGTTGAACTCTTCTTTCCTCTATAAATAGCAGCAGTGTTCCGCTTATCAGCAGCATGCTGCATACAAAAATGAGCGTAGGCTTTACTCCGGCCGCCTCGACCGCCATCCCGCCAAGAGCAGGCGCCAGGAAGGTCATGATCCGGACAGTTCCATCAATGGCTGCATTAGCAGACTTAAGCTTCTCTTCAGGAACAATGGAAGGAGTAATCGCTTGATTGGCCGGTGTGTAAAGTGGTGTAATCAGTCCTATCACCATTTGAACCACAAATATATCCCATACATGAAAGCCGCCTGTTGCTAACGCAAGCAGCGGAATGAGGAAAATTACTCCCCTCGCCCATTGTGAGAAAATCATGATCCATTTTCGGCTCCACCGGTCAATAAACGGCCCGATAAACAATTGAAGAATCAGGGAAGGAATCAAATACAACAGCCACATTCCGCCGAGTGCCATCGTGGAGCCGGTCTGCTGATACACTAATATCGAGTTGCAGAACGTCCCAAATGCCCCGCCCAATTCGGATATCCAGTTTCCTGCCCAAACAAAAAGAAATGAACGATTGGTAAAAAGACTTTTGCTCAACCTCTGCCCCTCCTAAAATCCCCCATTATCTTGGTATGACATATTAGACAACAGATCAATCGCGTACCGAATGAATTGAAGGCGTATCAGTTGTCAAGTTGTCGGCTTTCCTCATTTTTCAAAGCTCAAGGAACCATGCGATTCATTTCTACCCGCGCTTTTTTAAAAAAGTTTATTGAGTATACTTCTGTATTGGCTGTAAAAATACCTTTAATTGGCTGAGATCTTTTCCTGGAAAATGGTCAAAAAAAGGATTGCCCAAACCCATTAAAATACTAAGGTTTTATACGCCTGTAGGCTTCCATTCTTCATTTTCCCAAATCTCATACAATGCATCCATTGAAACCAGCTGCCAGGGGTTAACAAAGAAATGTCCATTTATATTAAAAAAAGTAACCTTTTCCCAGATAATAACAAGCATGAAGGAGGAAGCCCTTCTCATTTTTCCACACCAGCACATCTTCTGGTTCCAATGCTCCGTCTGAAAAAGGTATCCATTCGTATTGATGCGTTTTTAATCCCATTCAAAAGCCAGCATTATGCGCCCTATGTGAAATGAGCTAGTTTGTGTCTGCCATGTTCCTTGCTGCCGATTATTCTATATTTTTACTCAACCCTACTTAATTCACTTTCGTTCTTTAGAACTCCTGCCACTAAAAAAAGGATTGCCTCTGCAATCCGTTTTATTTTGACACTCTATTTAATTACCATGATTTCCGAACTTTCCTGGATGCGGGGGATTGACATACTTGCCATGCATTTTAACTCCAACACCCTGGTCGTATACCATTGCACCGCCAAAGTAACCAACAGAAAGAATGGCGATGGCACAGATAATGGAAAGCACACAATAAACAGCCAGCAAGGATTTTAAAAGCTCTTTCCTTTTAATAATAAAGAACAGACGGAAGGCTACTACAACCGCTGCCAGCACCGTTGTTAAATCTGCCAGTGTACTGTGATACTTAAAAAGGTTAGTATTTCCTCTGGCATCCTCCTCAGGGCCTGTCCCTACTGCAATCCAGGCAAAAATAAACGCTGCTGCCCACAGTAAAAAGCCCTGCTTAGGCGAAATTCTTTGTTTTGTGATCGTTAAAAATAAATCATAACCGGCGGCAAGAAGAATGAGGACGATCGGAAAATGAACCATAATGGGATGAATATGCGAGAATACTTCGTTAAACATGATTTCCCCTCCTATTTCGGGCGTCCTTTCATTTGGCCCATGGTGAATAACTCATAATCCACAGGCAAGCTGAAGAGCTTTTTTAAAAATAAACTCTTTTACATATTAAAACAAAACTATCAAAACATTCTACCATGCTATTCTTATACTTTCCTAAGAAACACACTATTACTAGTCACCCTTTTTTCAGCTCAATTAAAGAAATGGTGACTAGCCTTTCGATTAATCTTATCATTCTGTCCGCTGGCGATGTCCTCATTTCAAAAGCTGCAGCGTTCACGATTTTCATAAAAGCTTGGCTCCCAGAGGGACTTTTTTTTAGCAAAAAAATGACTTTCTACCCAACATGCGCTCAGTGCTTAACCTGATCTGCTCTTCGACATGAAGCGGTCCTCTCGTTCGCTAAATATCGCCAGTAAAGTATGTTACACTGGTGTAAATCTAGATTTCAAGAAAGGTAGGACCATGAAAATAAATGTGTTTCTCGATGATATCCGCTCTTGTCCACAAGGCCATATCCTTGTTAAGGACATCGACGCATGTGCCGAGCTTTTGACAAACTTTTCTGTCCATCACCTTTCCCTGGACTATGACCTGGTCGATCAGCAAAAAAACGGTATGACACTTGTACGGTGGATTGTAGAACAGAAGCTGTTCCCTGACCGGATTACCATTCATTCTGCAAATTCTATCGGTGGAAAAGCCATGTATATTTTCTTGAAAGAAGCCCAGGAAAAACTTCTCATGCCAAGATTTATAAAGGTCATTTTGCGTCCTTTGCCCATTAGTCTTTAAAGCTCCTGCATCCACTTCCCAGAAGATTCCCGCTACAATGCAGATTGAAGATTTCCCTCCTGCTAATAAAGATTCTACTATTCCTTTTAACGCAAAGCTCGGTTCAATATGCAGCTTGCAAAAAGACTCCTCAAATCCAGGCAAAATACGGATTTGCCCACTTAAAAAGCGAATGAAGATTTTCTCTTCATTCGCTTTTTTATAGATGCGCGCCAGGACCGTCGAATTGAAAAAATCTTATTCTCTATCTGCCGCTGCCTGAATTTCATCCTGCTTGTTCCATAGCTTTCCTGGCCAGAATGCATAGCGTCCAAGGACGGTTGTGATGGCTGGTACAAGAAGCGGACGAACAACAAACGTATCAAGCAGGACACCAATCGCTGTGACAAGCCCAAATTGCAGCAGCACTTGAATTGGAAGTGTCGCCAGCACCGCAAAGGTTCCGGCAAGAATTAAGCCTGCTGATGTAATAACGCTGCTCGTTTGTGTTACACCATTGGCAATGGCAAGTTTATGCGGCTGGGCGTTCCTATTTTTCCAAATACTCGAGATCATAAAGATATTGTAATCTTCCCCTAAAGCCACTAAGAAAACAAATGCGTAAAGCGGAATAAGTCCCTGGATCGCTGAAATACCGATTCCATAGTGGATCAGAAGCCAGCCTGCGCCCAATGCTGAGAGATACGAAAGTGCCACTGTGGCAATGAGGTACACCATAGCTACAATGGAACGAAGGTAGACAAGCAGCAGTGCGGCAATGATTAAAGTAACCACTGGGACAATCACTTTAAAATCACGGTCTGTTGCATTTTCCGTGTCATACAGATTGGAGGTCTCTCCGCCGATCCAATAATGGCCTTCCGGCTTAACCCCCGCATCATTTAACGCTGCTTTTACCTTATTTTGTATTTTTGGTATATCTTTTACCGATTTATTATCATATGGGTCATCCTTCAGGTTTACATTTAAGGAGATATATTGTTTGTTCTTTGTACTGACAGCAGGATTTGACACTGAATCCACAAATGAAAGTCCGCTGAGAGCTTTTTTAAGATCTGGATTTTTCCCTTCCGTATTGGCGATCACCTGTACCGGTGCCAGTTCTCCCGGAGAGAAATGCTTCGCCATTAGGTCAAAGCCTTCACGTGACGGCATATCCTTCGGAAAAGATGAAATCAGGTTTTGAGTGTACTGTATGCGGGGAACAAAGGCTGCCAGTACCCCAAGTACAATCACACTGATAACAATAACAGTCCAAGGCTTATTTGTAACAAAGACTCCGAGTCTTTTGCTGATTTTCCCATGTGCTTCGCGCCTTTTGATTTTTTTCCCTTTTCTCATTTCCAGTTCCCGGGTCATTTCCTCGGTTCTTGGGATAAATGGGAAGAAGGAAATTCTGCCAAAGATACTTAGCAGGGCCGGCAGAAGCGTTAAGGCGGCAATGCCCATAATGAGAATGACCAAGCTAAATGGTGTTGCAAAGCGCTGGTAGGAGCCGAATTGCGCCAGGAGCAGCGTACACAGGCTCACTACCACGGTAATGGCACTGACCATAATCGCACCGCCGGAATGCTGAATAGCCTGCTGAAGCGCTTTGGTCGGGTTTTTTTCCTCCAAAAGGCATTCCCGGTATTTGGATACTAAGAAGAGACAGTAATCCGTCCCGGCACCGAATAGCAGAACGGTCATGATGGAGACAGCCTGCGAATCAATGGTGATAATGCCTTGCTTTGCGAGCATGCCCAGAATCGGGCCTGTTACACCGTAGGCAAATCCTACTCCAATCAATGGGACAATGGCTAGAATTGGTGAACGATAAAGCAGAATTAATAAAATTAGAACTAAAAGAACTGTTGAAATCAGCAGCGTGACATCCGCTTTGCTGAATAGAGCTGTAGCATCTGTTGCAATTCCAACCGGCCCTGTAAATCGAACATGCAGGCCAGAGCTGCTGAGTTTTTTATCAAAGATTGCTTTGGAAGATCCCTCGTTTTCGATTTGGTTTTGAAGCTTTTTCAAATCGCTGTCCAGCTGTTTGGTACTGGCATTTTTCTTCATAAATACAGGTGTAACAAGTGATGTTCCATCCTTAGATGCCTGGGCCTTTAAGGCTTGCGACGGAATCTTTGCAAATGGCGGAATAAAATTTTGTGCCTTTAAGGGCTGATCCTCAAGCTTTTGATACATCTTGGAGACGAGCTTGTAATCCTGGTCCTCAAGGCCCCCTGAACGGTACCACACTACAAGTAGAGGTGTTCCTGCATTGTTTGGAAAATATTTATCGGCAATTTTTTGTGCCTGAACAGACATATCCGATTTAGGCAAATTCGCTGCACTGTCATCGGTCATTTTTTGTACGCTGGGAAAAACGGCGGATAAGACGCCTGTTAAAAGAATCCACACTGCAAGCGTAATCCACTTCCCTTTCTTGCCTGTTACTGCATGAATCATGCTTAGCAAAAAGCTTTTCATGCTCTTGTTCCCCTCCTTTATTTTCTGTTGCAAATTGGGTATAGTATTAATATATACTGATGAGTTGATTAATTTCATTTTAATTATATATACTGGTCGGTTAATTTTCAAATCCTAACCTCATAAATCGAAAAAAATTTTTAAGGAGAGCGATGGAAGATGGTTAATCAACAACGGGGCCGGGCACCTGGAAGGCCCAAGGCATCCGAGATTCAAACACCGAAAAAGGAATTAATCCTCCAGGTGGCCTCCCGTTTATTTTTAGAGCACGGTTTTCAAAAGGTTTCCATTGATGATGTGGCGAAGGCGGGCGGTATGACGAAAGCAACGGTGTACTATTATTATGGCTCCAAGGCCGAGCTGTTC
This sequence comes from Heyndrickxia acidicola, assembly GCF_001636425.1. Lineage (NCBI taxonomy): Bacteria > Bacillati > Bacillota > Bacilli > Caryophanales > Bacillaceae > Heyndrickxia > Heyndrickxia acidicola. The sequence continues at coordinate 3,702,295 of NZ_KV440953.1, read as the reverse complement.
AAGGAGACGATGGTCGCTATGATGGCCCGGGTTCGCGAGCGGATCAGAATGCTGATTGAGTCTGATAAACCTTTGTATGACCGATTAATGGATGTGACGGTTGCACATTTACATGCGACAACGTCACTTGATTTGGACAGCTTTATGCGGGAGTCAAAATCTTCCCTTTCCGATGAGCAGGTACAGGATATGCTGATTGCTGAGGAGAGAATGTTTGAAAGCATTGAAGCTGCCATTCAGGATGCCATTGACAAAGGGGAAATTCCTCCTGTGGGGGCTAAATTTGCTGCACATGCCTACAATGCCCTTCTCCGAGTCGGAAATTACAAATCCCCTGAAGGAACCCCTCTTTTTCCTTCAACTGAGGAAACCGCAGGCTCCATCCTAAAGCTATTCTGGAATGGGCTGATGGCAGGTCCTTTCACACGCTAAAGCACAGAAGGGGTCTGACCCCTATCGTGCTTCACCGTGTAAAAGGGGTCTGACCCTTTCAATGCTTTAAAGCGAAAAAGCCTGCCTCTTTTTGATCAAAAGAGACAGGCTTTTTCGTGTGATATCAGCCGCGGCCAGCCTGAAATCCAGGGTATTGCGTCATGCCGCCATCTGCAAATAAGGTGAGGCCCGTTACATAGCTTGCTTCTTTGGATGCAAGCCATGCCGCACAGGCTGCAATTTCTTCAGGCTTTCCGATGTAGCCTATTGGAATCAGCTCCAGAACGCCTTTTTTCTTATCAGGGTCTTTAAATTTTTCTGCATTGATTGGTGTATCAATCGCACCTGGCGCAATGCTGTTCACTCTAATTCCACGAGGGGCAAACTCCAGTGCCAGTGTTTCTGTCATCAGCTTCACTCCGCCTTTACTTGCTGCATAGTGAACAAAATGCGGCCAAGGAATGACTTCATGCACAGAGGACATATTGATTATAGCGCCTTTAATATCATGTTCAACCATGTAATCAATCGCTTCACGGCAGCCCAGAAACTGTCCGGTCAAGTTGGTATTAATGACTTTGTTCCAATCATCCAATGACAGCTTTTCTGAAGGGACTTCATTTTCAATTCCTGCATTATTAATCATCACATCCAGAGATCCATACGTTGAAACAGCATGATCTATGAGTCTTTTTATATCCTCTTCTTTAGTGACATCCCCTTGAATGGCACTTGCTTCTCCGCCGGACTTCTCAATAGAATCGATGATTTCCTGCACATTATCCTTACTGCTGTAGTAATTGATTACTACTTTACACTTTTCTTGTCCAAATCGTTCTGCCATTGCTTTTCCAAGTCCTGTTGATGCACCTGTGATGACGACAACTTTGCCTTCTAAATCTTGATACATATTACCAGCTCCTTTATTTTTTCGTTAGTCCTACCATAACGCCGCCCGCAATGATCAGCAGGCATCCGATAATGACACTGATCACCTGTTTTTTTGATGTTTTTTCACCGAGAAGGAAAATGCCTCCCAGTGTAGATATGACAATTCCTGTTTGCGAAAGAGAAAAGCTTGTCGCAACTCCAATGGAGGGAAGTGAAAGCAGCAGTGTAAGATTCCCTGTTGCCCATATCAATCCTGTGAGGAGATTCCGTGCTGCAAACTTGTTAAAAGGATGATGCCGAATTGTTAGGACAATGCCGGATAGAACCATACCGATCGCTTGAGGAAGAATGGCTGACCATCCGTTGATATTAAACCATTTCACAATTACCACATATACCACATATCCAACCGTTGAAACGAGAAGAATCATGAGGCCCTTTTTTAAGTCCTTGCCTCCGTCTTTTTCTTCGGTTTTTTGTCCAAATGAAGTCAGGGCAGCTCCTGCAATGATACATGCCAAAGCCAAAATTCCAACGATTACTTGAGTTTTCGTTTTCCATTCATGGAAAAGAAGTGCGCCAAATATGGTCGTTCCGATTAATTGCAAACCCGTCGACATGGGCACTGTCTTGGCTACCCCAAGAAATTTAACGGTACCATACTGATTTTTCTGGCCTATGGTCCAGAAGATACCGGATATAATACCGACGCTCCATACAAGTGCAGACATATGCGGAGTGGTGAAAATATAAACACCTGCTGCAAAAATAAGTGCACCAAACGTTGTTCCAATCGTTTGGCTGTTAGCATCTCCGCCTAACTTATTGCTGACCAGCACAATACTTCCCCAGGCAATGGCCGCAATAATGGCTAAAAGTATTCCACTCAAACTGATAAACCACCTTTCTAGCTGTACACTACTTACACCTTAATGTTCCCTCAACCTCCCCCATTTTAAACAAGCGATTGATTGCTTTTTTACTGTAAAGCGTAGAAGGGGTCTGACCCCTTCTACGCTTTACAGCACTAAAAAACCATCTTAGTTCACTAAGATAGTTTGGGCTTGGCCCCCTAATGCTTCCACAAATGCTTTATAGTGCTGTCTTGGAGGTTTTTGCGGGTTTGCTGAATGGGGAGCAGAAAAATAAGACAGTGTTTTTTCCATACTGACATAGGGGTTTTTAGTGTCTGCAGCAGCTATATAAGCTGAATAGCTGCTCCAACGGTAATCCTCTGGCCTTTTCACCATGCTGGCCGCCACTGGATTTAAATGGATATAAGAGCTCACCTTAAGGAAGTACGGATAATTTTCAATTATTTCAGCTCCATATCTGCCTTGAAATACGTGTCCATGCGCATCATAACGCTTATTGAAATAAATGGCGTATTGGGAATGAAGATCTTTAATGATGATATCAAGAGGAGTTTTTACCGTTTCAAGCTGAAGATGGAGATGATTGTTCATTAAACAGTAGGCATGAAGTGTGTAGGGGTGTCTGGCGCGGACATCAAGAAGGTATTTTAAATAAGTTTGAAAATCGAGGGTATCCAGAAATATATCCATCTTGCGAACCCCTCTGGCCGTTATGTGGTAGGTCGCACCGGGATACCACACACGCGGTTTTCTTGGCAAATAAACCACCTCGCAGAATGATTAATATATTCAAAAATATTATACAATATCCTATCTGGAATAAAAACTGTTATCTCACCACTCTGCTACATTAACGTACAAAAGGGATCAAACCCCTTTAGCAGACTAAAGCATTCACCTCTCGCCCCAAAGGCCATACTAGCTAAAATTGTTATTTTCGTTGTTGCATAAAGCATGTTCTGCAAATCTTCTTGGCATCTTTTTTACACCATAGAGAGCTTCTATTGTACAAAGGTTTACAAACAGTGCCTTTCCTTTCCAAAACAAGATAAAGGCACATAAAAAATCCTCCCTTCCATTTCGGAAACGAGGTCATTACGCTCAAGCCTCTGTTGAGCCATTTTATTTATGAGCCAAATGAATCCAATATAATGCTATTGCAATACCCGCTACAATAAATGCTGTACTAACGCCAAAAAAGATTAGTTGGTTCCTCTTTCCGTTCATTTTTCAGCTCCTTTACTTCTGCAAGCAGAGTTCACCTTATTATTTATTGATTTTTCTATTAATTCATTTTACCAAACAAAGACAAACCATAAAAGCCGGATTATTGGCATATTCTTTGTTCTTTTATACATTAACGCACGAAAGGGGTCAGACCCCTTTCGTGCGTTAATTGGGTAAATTTTTTTAATGTTTATTTCTTCTATCCCACGGGAATAGGTTATGCAAGGCAGGCGGACATGCCTTAATTTTAAAATGTATTTATGATTTTTAAATATATTGAAGGAGGAATTGTATCATGACAAACAATAATGGTCTTGATGACAAATTGAAAGGGAAAGGCAACCAATTAAAAGGTGAAGTAAAAAAAGGCTACGGCAAAATGACGAATGATGACAGCAAAGTAGCTGAAGGACACGCAGATAATGCAAAAGGAAAAGTCCAGGAAAAGGTTGGACAAGCAAAGGATCTTTTCTCTAAATAAAATACCTGCTTCAGACTGGTTATAGTCTTTAGCACATGCTTTTCTTTACTTGCTAATTGCACTTACCCCTCACCCCCTTTTTATGAGCTGTAAAATGCCTACAACTCAACACCCTTATACTTTACAGCTTCCATAAGGGGGGCTTTTTCTTTTTTTAAGTTTAATTCATAGAACTCTTTTCGCTTTAGTATATTGAGTTAAGGTTTTAGCAGAAGCCTCATCAAATCACTTTTTTTCCATTAAAAAGTCTATACATAAATAAATTTTATTGAAGGATGTGAGAGACATGATCCCTGAAAAAATTTATGACCTCATTGGTGTTGGGATTGGTCCGTCTAACTTAAGCCTAGCTGCCTTGACCGATCCGCTTGAGGAAATCAGTGCACTCTTTTTCGAACAAAAAACACAATTTGACTGGCATCCGGGCATGATGATCGAAGGAACTGATATGCAGGTTTCTTTTCTCGCTGATCTTGTGACCTTTGCCGATCCGACAAGCAACTACTCCTATTTGAACTACTTATTTAAACATAACAGGCTCTATCATTTTTATTTTTATAAACATTTGGAGATTCCAAGAAAAGAATATCAGGCTTATTCCAAATGGGTAGCTGAGCAGCTGGAGCAGTGTCTTTTTGGAAAAAAAGTAATTGAACTCATCGATCATGATGACTGCTATGAAGCAGTGATTGAAGATACACAGACACACGCAACCGAACATTATTTTGCTCGAAATATTGTACTTGGCACCGGCTCTATCCCTATTGTGCCGGATGGGTTTGAGAGTGCACCTTCAGCGGATATCATTCACTCAAGCCAGTACCTTTACTATGAAAAGGAATTAAAAAAATCGGCATCCATTACCGTAATCGGGTCCGGCCAGAGCGCAGCTGAAACCTTCCACAACCTTCTACTTGAACAGGACATATACAAATATCATTTAACCTGGTTCACACGCTCTTCTGGATTTATGCAGCTTGAATCCGGCAAGCTGAGTGAAGAAGTATTTTCGCCTGAGTTCGTGGATTATTATCATGATCTTCCACTGTCAGAAAGGATGAAGATCCTTCCCAAGCTTCATACGCTCCGCAATGGAATCAGTCCGGAAACCTTGAAGTCCATCTATGACTTACTTTACCGCCGTTCCATTGGCGGCCTGGAATTAAAGGTAACCATTCAGCCTTTGATTGAGCTGGTAGGCTATGAAATTGAGGCCGGTTCCTACCGTTTACAATGCAGGCATACACAGGAGGATATCACCTTCCATTACCCTACTGAGAAAGTTGTTTTAGCTACAGGCTACAGGCCAAATGTGCCAGCATGGATTAATCCGCTTAAGGAAAAGATTGTATGGGAGGATGAAAAACGATTTAAAGTTACAAAGGATTATGAGGTTGTATTTAAAAAAGAACGTCCGCACAGGCTCTTTTCTCTCACAAATTTAGAGCATGTTGCTGCAACGGGTGCTGATGATTTAGAGCTTGCCGTTCAGCGCAACCAAAGAATTATTAACAAAATCTCCGGACAGGAGCATTACCCCGTTCCATCCCATACCGTTTTCCAGCAATTTTCAATCCAGCGGTAAAAATTGAAATCGATTGCCTAGTACGAGCATACTATGTAGCAATCGATTTTATTTTTTTATAGAGCATTATTTTTCAGGCTTTGTTCCATGTTAAGGCTATTGAGAGCGTAATTGCATGACCGTTTAAGCTGATCCTGCAGATGAAGATGCAGAAATCCTTTAAGAAAAGACTTTTAAACCCCGGACACACTAATACTTAGATCGAAGGGATGATTTCGCGAGATGCTCTTTTTTTTCAATCTTCTGGCGTATCTTTTAGTCATTGTGGTAAATGGTTTGGCCATTTATCTGCCGCTTAATGGACAGACTACACAGGAAATTTCAAATAGGATTCCCGTCCTGTTTACACCTGCAGGATATGTATTCAGTATTTGGGGAGTCATTTACCTGCTGCTAGCTGTGTGGGTGTTTCGAATGCTTTTAAAAAAGTACCGGAAATCAGAGATTTACAGAAAAACAAGCCCGCTTTTCATTTTGAGCTGTATTCTAAACTGCGCCTGGATTTTCCTCTGGCAATATAATTATTTTGTTATATGCGTGTTGGTTATCATCGGACTGCTTGTTACATTGGCCGCCATATATAGGAGAATAAACAGGATTGGAGATACTTTTTGGGGACGGGTGCCTTACTCTGTATACCTTGGTTGGGTGAGTGTAGCGACTATAGCAAATTTGAGCTATACCCTGGCATACCTTAGATTGCTTATCCTCGGTACTCCTGATGTGATTTGGACATTGCTTATGCTTTTAGTCGGAGCTGTCATTGCCATTCAATTTCGATATCGAAATCAAGATTGGGTTTATCCACTGGTCTTTGTCTGGGCCTACATCGGAATTTTCGTCAAAGACCTGCACTCATCGGCCATAGTAGCCTATACCGCCATGGTACTTGCAGTCATCATTTTCTTAGCAGCTGTTATTGGGCGAAAAAAATAATAATTTAGTGCACTAACGCAAAGAAGGGGTCTGACCCCTTCTTTGCGTTAGTGCGTGAAAGTAATGACAATCCCATTCCCCTTAAGGACAGGCATCCCTCTATACCATCGATATTGCTTTATTGGGTTAATGCGTTAAATCAGTGCAAGGGTCAGACCCCCTTAGTGCTTTAGTGCGATGCAGCCGTTTTGTCCGCGGGAAATTTGCCAATGTATTCTGATTCCGGACGGAAGAGGACATTGTGGTCAGCCTGCTCAAGAACATGGGCAGCCCAGCCGACAATCCTGCTGGCAGTAAAGGTTGGAGTAAATAACTCATCGTCCATATTAATGGTCCGCATGACCGCTGCTGCATAGAACTCCACATTCGTATACAGCTTACGTCCTGGCTTGTATTCCTCTAACAAACGGTTGCCAGTTTCCTCAACGTGCAAAGCCAATGCCAGCCATGGATCCTCACTTCCAATTTCCAGCGCCTTCTGCCTTAATGCAATGGCTCTTGGGTCCTTGGTTTTATAAACACGGTGCCCAAATCCCATTAGGCGTTCACCCTTCTCCAATTTTCTCCGCAGCCACGGTTCCGCCTTTTCCTTTTCTCCAATTTCATTCAGCATTTTCGTAACATCTGAAGGCGCTCCCCCATGCAAGGGACCTTTCATTGTTCCAATAGCTGATGTAATCGCAGACACCATCTCCGACTCCGTTGAGGCTGTCACCCTCGCTGAAAATGTTGAGGCATTCATGCCGTGCTCAAGTGTTAACACCATATAGGTTTCAAGCGCTTTTACATGGACATCAGAAGGCTCTTCTCCCGTTAACATATACAAATAGTTTTTCACATGGCCAAATTGATCGTTTGGTTCAACTTCTTCAAGCCCCTCAAGTGCTCTTTTCCGATAAGCAATAATGGTAGGTACCTTGGCTGTCAGTTCAATGGCTTCCCCGATTTTCGGCTTCCAGGAAAATCTCGAAACGCCGAGTGCCGATATTGCTGTCCTTATGACAGACATCATCTCCATGTCACGCGGAAGTTGATCTATAATGGTTTTAACATAATCAGGAAGCTCTCTGCCCGCTTTGAGCTCTTTATCTAAAACGTTCAGATCATTTTCATTCGGCAGCTTCCCATACCATAATAAATAGGCTGCTTCCTCAAATGTATAGTGAAGTGCAATGTCCTTCGCTTCATATCCCCTGTATATGAGCTCTCCTTTTTCACCGTTAATGTAGCTGATGGCTGTTTCCGCTGCGATAACTCCTTTTAATCCGTGCTGAATCATAGTAAACCCTCCATGTTCGTTTTAATTTGATTCTGGGAGTACCAAAGCTCCTTGTTGACCTTATTATAAGTGATATAATTGATAAAAAATATTGAATATTCTCTATTGATTCGATTAACAATTTTAATTAAGGAGCGTTGAAAATGGATCTAAAATGGCTTACGACCTTTTTAATCGCTGCAAAGCATGAAAATTTTCGTAAAACGGCAGAGGAACTTTACATTTCGCAGCCTACGGTTACCATTCACATGAAGCTTTTGGAAGAGGAAGTCGGAAGTCCTCTTTTTGAACGAAACGGAAGAAAAATCGGCCTTTCCGAGGAAGGACGAAGGTTTTTGCCCCATGCAAGGCAAATCCTTGCCCAATATGAAGAAAGCATGGCTGATTTAAACCGGTTCCGTCAGGGCTATGCACAAAAATTGACGCTTGCCATTTCCCCGCTTATTGCCGAGTCCATTATGCCATTTGTGTTAAAAAAGTATATGACCCTGAATCCTGAGCTCGAAATTTCTATTGAGGTATGCCAATCCAACCTTATTGCCGACATGGTATTAAATGGAGAGGTGGATCTGGGGCTTTCCAGGCAGCACGTCTCTAATTCGGATCTTATTTGCCGAACCATGTATGAAGATCCGGTGGTATTAATTGTGCCGCATGACGGCAGGGACAGCGAAATGGCTCCTCCTCTTGATGGCGATGAGCAATTGTCAAAGCACAAATTGATTACCCATAATCATCCAGAATACTGGGATCACCTGCTCCGTTCCTTGCAGGCGCGCATTCACTCCCTCCATACCATGACGGTGTCTGAGGTTCATGTTACAAAGCGTTTTATCATTGAAGGCCTTGGTATCTCTTTTCTGCCTTCCTCCACTGTCAGACGTGAGCTCCTGGAGGGCAGGCTGCTTGAGGCACCATGTCCTTTTCTTGAGCTGCCCATTGCCAGAACCTATGCCATCCTGAAATATGAGCACCCAAAGGAAACCCAATTCCTTAACTTCCTCGCGCAATTCAGGTTCTAAACAAAGGACGCTGACTTGCTTTAACGTACGAAAGGGGTCTGACCCCTGATCTGCTTTAACGCATGAAAGGGAGCACCACCTAAGGTACTCCCTTTCTTTATTCGTCTAGTAAGGCCTGGTGTTTCATGCTCATAGTACATTAAAGTACCTGGCTTCGGGATGGGCAAAGACGATGGCTGTAACGGCAGCTTCCGGTTCCATCATGTAGCCATCAGTCAGCTCCAGCCCGATTTGAGCAGGGTTTAGCAGCCGGAAAAGCCGGGCCTGGTCCTCCAAATTTGGACAAGCCGGATATCCGAAGGAAAACCTCTGGCCCTGGTACTTTGCCGCAAACCTTTCCTTCATCGTAAATTCAGCAGGATCCGGAAAGCCCCATTGGTCCCTCATAAGCTGGTGAATCCTTTCTGCAAAGCCTTCTGCCGTTTCCAGCGCCATCGCCTGTAATGCATGGCTCTCAAAATAGCGTCCTTCCTCCTTTAAACGTTGTGCCTCAAGGCGAATATTTTTTCCTGCCACCACAGCAAACATGCCCACATAATCCATTTCACCGCTCTCAACTGAACGCAAGTAATCAGCCAGACAAAGGAACGGCTCCGATTCCTGACGGGGGAAAGTAAACCGTTCTATTACTTTGCTCGTGTCCAAAGGATCATAAATCAGCACATCATTTCCCTGTGACTGAGCCGGAAAAAATTGATAGACGGCAGAGGGCTCAATCCACTTTTCATTTTTCGCCCTCGCCATCAGCTCATCGACCTGCTCGGTCAGTTTCCATGCCTTCTCATCCTTTTTTGCGAGCAGACTGGTTAACTTCCCCTTTAACCCCAAATGATGCCCGATCAGCATTTGCCGGTTGATATAAGGTTCAATATGGCTGACCTCGTAATTGCGCAAAACATGCTGTTTCACATCCTGGGGTTGAAAAATCTGTGAATCCCTTGAAACTGCAGATCGAACCACTGCCTTACTTTCAGGTCTCTTTACTTCCTGAGCGATTTTCCGCTGCTTTTCCTGGCTTTCCAGCTGCTCTCGTAAAAGAACCTCCCTCTCCAGCTCATTCTGAAGACGGTTTGCCAAAGACAGTCCATCCATTGCATCTTTTGCATACAGCACAAGCCCTTCATACTCAGGGGCAATTTTATTTAAAGTGAATTTTCGGGAAAGAGCCGCCCCTCCTACTAAAATAGGAATGGAAATCCCTGCCTCCCTTAGGTCCTGCGCGGTGAGAACCATTTGCTGCGCAGACTTTACAAGCAGCCCGGACAACCCGATGATATCCGGCTGTACCCTCCTCACTTCCTGGATCAGCTCAGCAGGTGACACCTTGATTCCAAGGTCGATTACTTCAAAACCGTTATTGCTTAATATAATTTCTACTAGATTTTTGCCGATATCATGGACATCGCCCTTTACTGTTGCCAAAAGGACCTTCCCTTTCGAACTGGTTTCCTGATTTTTTTCCATATAGGGCTCTAAAAATGCTACTGCCGCCTTCATTACCTCAGCACTCTGCAGCACCTCCGCCACAATGAGCTGATTATCATTAAATAAACGCCCTACCTCTGCCATTCCCGCCATTAAAGGGCCGTTAATAATGGCAAGCGGAGTTGGATATTCTTCAAGGGCTTCTTCCAAATCAGGCAGCAGGCCTTCCTTCGTTCCCTCCACCACATAGTTCGCCAGCCTCTCCGGAAGCGGGAGAGTTTCAGCAGCTGCCTTCACTTCCTGTTTCTTTTCTCTATAAAAATCAGTAAATCTAGCTAGAGCTTCATCGCTTGTTTCAAATAAAAGCTCCTCTGCCATCCGGACTTCCTCTTCCGGGATAGAAGCAAACCGCTCCAATTTTTCCGTATTTACAATGGCATAATCGAGCCCTGCCTTTGTACAATGGTACAAAAACACAGAATTCAGCACTTCCCGTCCTGCGTTCGGCAAACCGAAGGAAACGTTGCTGACCCCAAGTATCGTCTGGCATTCTGGAAAATGTTCTTTTATCAGACGGATCCCTTCGACTGTTTCCTTTGCAGCTCTAAAATATTGCTGGTCACCCGTTCCAGCTGGAAAAACCAAAGCATCAAAGATCAAGTCTCCAGGCGCAAGTCCATATTTACCGACAAGAAGCTCATAGGACCTCTGCGCCACTTCACGCTTGCGTTCAGCCGTAACCGCCATTCCCTCTTCATCAATGGTTCCGACCACAACCGCTGCGCCGTATTGATGCACAAGCGAGGCCACTTTTTCAAAACGTTCTTGCCCGTTCTCAAGATTGATTGAGTTAATAATGTTTTTTCCCTGTGTATAGGTTAAAGCCCGCTCAATCACCGCATCGTCCGTTGAATCAATCATCAGCGGTACCTTCACCTTTTTTACAGCTACCTGAATAAACGCATCTATGTCCTCAATCTCTTCGCGGTCTGGATCAGCAAGGCAGATATCAATGATATGGGCGCCATTTTTCACCTGTGTTCGAGCGATCTCGCTTGCCTCTTCTATTTTCCCCTCTGCAATCAGCCGTTTAAATTTTCGGGATCCAATGACATTGGTTCTTTCTCCTACAAAAATAGGCCGGATGCTCGGGTCCTCATAAATAAATGGCTCAATACCGGCTACTGCATGCGGATGTCCCTTTTGCGGCGTTCTCGGATGAATATCCCTAAGCGCCTCATCTAGTGCTTGAATATGAGCTGGAGTGGTGCCGCAGCAGCCCCCTGCAATATTGATCCACCCTTTTTCTGCAAAACCGCGAAGCTTTTGAGCAAGTGATGCAGGGCTCTCATGGTAATGGCCTTCTTCATCCGGGAGCCCTGCATTGGGATAGCAGCTCACCGCAGTCGAAGCAAGGCCGGAAAGCGTCCTGATGTGCTCAGCCATGAACTCCGGCCCTGTTGCACAGTTAATTCCAACCGAAACAGGGTTCATGTGTTCAACCGATATGTAAAAAGCCTCAATGTTCTGCCCGGCAAGAGTTGTGCCCATCGGTTCAATGGTTCCCGATATTAAAAGGGGGACCTTGAATTCAAGCTCTTTAAACGCTGCTTCTATCCCGAGAAAGGCAGCTTTTACATTCAACAGGTCCTGAGAGGTCTCAATGAGCAGTACATCCGCACCGCCCTTTATCAGCCCTCTTGCCTGTTCAAAATAAGCCTCTTTCAGTTGTTGAAAAGTAGCTCCTCCGGTCACAGAAAGTGTTTTCGTTGTGGGTCCCATTGAGCCTGCCACAAAACGGGGACGCTCGCAGGTTGAAAAACGCTCCGCTGCCCTTTTTGCAATTTTAGCAGCGTCCCGATTCAATTTTTCCGCAAGATGTCCCAGTCCATATTCATCCAGTACAATGCTGGTCGCTCCAAACGTATTCGTTTCAATAATATCGGCACCTGCCCGAAGGTATTCTTCATGGACATGCTGAATGACATGGGGGGCCGTCAGCGTCAGGTATTCATTACAGCCCTCATACTCTTCCCCTCCAAAATCAGAGGCTGTAAGATTGCAGGCCTGAAGCATGGTTCCCATTGCCCCATCCAATATCAAAATCTTCTTCTCTAGCTGCTCCTCAAATAACCTTTGTGCCATGGGTGACAGTCTCCTTTGAATGAATGTATTGGGTGCACTCAACCGTTAGGTCATAGCGGTCAAAAGGGGTGATTAAGTAGATTCCGTTAAAATAGTTCATCGCTGTATCAATCAGATTTTTTGAAATGGCCATGCTTTCCCTTGCGGCCTGTGCCGAGTCATGCTTTGCCCTCTCCATGACTCCGAGAATCTTATCCGAAAGCGTAATGCCCGGAACCTCGTTGTGAAGAAAGCTGGCATTCCGATAGCTTGTAAGCGGCATGATGCCAATATAAATTGGTGCATCTAAATGTTTGGTTGCTTCATAGACTTCAATGATTTTTTCCTCGCTAAAAAGCGGCTGTGTAATAAAATAATCTGCTCCGCTTCTGATTTTCCGCTCCAGGCGGAGGACAGCTTTATCCAGGTTGCGAACATTCGGATTAAAGGCTGCCGCTACAGAAAACGAGGTTTTTCTTTGCAGCGATTTGCCGGAATACGATATTCCTTCGTTAAACTGCTTGATCATTTGCATTAAATCCATGGAAGACAAATCGTACACCGAGGTCGCTCCGGGAAAATCACCGATTTTAGAAGGATCGCCCGTTACCGCCAGTATTTGATTGATTCCAAGTGCATCCAGCCCCATTAAATGAGATTGAAGCCCAATCAGATTGCGGTCTCTGCAGGTAATATGAACAAGCGGCCGGATTTGTTCCCTTTCTTTTAAAAGCGCAGCCATCGCAATATTGCTGATCCGCGGCGACGCAAGTGAATTATCCGCCATGGTTAAGGCATCAATTCCGGCCTCCTTTAAAGCCCTTGCTCCTTCAAAAAAGCGATCTGTCAACAAATGCTTGGGTGTATCCAATTCAACGATGACCGACGTTCTTTCCTTTGCAATCTGATGGATGGGCGGCTCGATTCCACTTGAACTCGAAAGCTCGATTCGTGCTCTCGGAACTTTAGGTGTCTTTTCTTTTATAGGCGTCAGCCCTTTTACACCTTCAGCCACTGCTTGGATATGCTCAGGTGTGGTACCGCAGCAGCCCCCAATCAGCCGGACACCCTCCTCCACCAGCTGTATCGCGCTATCCTTGAAATAACGAGCGTTATCCCTAAAGGTTACCCTGCCGTCCTCGTAATCCAGTAAACTCGCATTAGGATAGGCAGACAGATAGGCTTTTTCCGGCAAGGGGATTTCTTCAAAGGATTGTATCATGTGATGAGGGCCGAGACGGCAATTGAGACCGATAATATCTGCCCCCAACCCTTCAAGCTGGTTAAGCGCTTCGGTCACATGCCGCCCGTTCTGGAGAACGCCTGGTTCATGCAGGGAAACCTGGGCAATTACCGGTACTGCTGCCTCCTTCTTGGCAATTTCCACTACGGAATAAAGCTCCTCCACATCGAAATAGGTTTCGAGAAGAATCCCGTCAACTCCCTCATTTAGCAGGTGAAAAAGCTGTTCTCTAAAGCAGCGCTTAATCTCTGCATCCGGTATCTCCAATTTCCGAACACCCCTGTAGCCGCCCATGGATCCCAGAATGAATGTATTGTTTCCAGCGGCCTGTTTGGCAATCCGCACCGCTTCCGTATTGATTTCTTTCACCTTTTCTTCCAGTCCATACTGTTCCAGCTTAAAATAATTGGCACTGTAGGTATTGGTTTGAATGACCTCTGCACCGGCCTGTATATATGCCCTGTGAATATTCACTATCTTTTCAGGATGAATCAGGTTGAACTCTTCATAACACGTATCCACCCCATGCGAATAAAGTAGTGTTCCCATCGCTCCGTCAGCTACCAGAATCCGTTTTTCCAGGGTTTTCAGTAAATCCATGCTCCTATCACTCCTTCATTGTTTTTCTTGCTGATCCTTAAACTGTTTTTCTCTAGGCGAATTTTGAGAGCATCTAATCCAATTTTTTGCAAGAGATTATTGTTCCTGCTCATTCGGTCATTTTTATAAGACCTAAAAATAAAAAGACCTTCTTTAAGAAGAAGGCCTTTAGAATCGTCACATTCTTCTTATCGTCCAGGCTTACACCTGCTGGAATTAGCACCGGGTCAATATAATTGACTGGTTGCTGAGGCATCGCTGGGCCAGTCCCTCCGCCTCTCTTGATAAGATACAACTATGTAATTTTATATTTCGAAAAATTAATTCTTATTATACAATTTACAACATTCCTTCTATAACATCAACCCTTTTCTTTAAAAGCGGACGCTGTTTCTGCATAGATTGCTGCTTTGCGTACAATAGATTAAAGCGTGGGAAATTAATAAGAATAGAACCTGTTATTCTCATCCTGTTTTCGTGATTATCCAATTTATCTCAGAATAAAGTTATTTTTCAGAAAAATATTTCATTTTCCTAAAAAAACCTCTCCTTGTCTCCTCTATTTGTATGTATAATAGTAAAAAAGTCTATCATGCAGGGGGTATGGTAATGATTAAGATTTTAGATATAACAGATGTAGAGGCAGCCGAAAGCGTTTTACGCATCCAACTGCCTGCATATAATATAGAAGCGAAGCTATTAAATTTCTACGACATACCTCCGTTGCATGAGACTGTCAACTCTTTGCTAGAAAGCCGCGAAACCTTTTTTGGCTTTTATCAAGAGGATGAATTGGCCGGGGTCATATCGATTAGCTTTGAGGACAACCATTTAGTCATATGCAGATTGATTGTCCATCCTCTTCATTTTAGAAAGGGAATTGGCAGCGCTTTATTGCAGCACGTCGTTGATTCCTACCCTGAAGCGTCCTGCTTCAAAGTCAGCACAGGAGAAAAAAATGAGCCCGCTGTTCGGTTATATCATAGCTTCGGGTTTCAAAAAACCGGCAAAAGCGAAATAGCTCCAGATGTGTATATTTCTCATTTCATGGTGGAAAAAAGCTTGGAGACCTGATATAAAAATGATGATCTCCTTTAATTCCTGCCTTCGATAAAAGGCAGGTTTTTTAATGTTTTAAAAGGCTTTCTCTCTACTTATTTGTAACCTTTATCCGTTTTAGAGACCCTGAATCTTCAATCATTATGTTTTTCCTTTGCCAGTACCGTGTAAATAACAAACAGGAATGGATTTAAAACCACCTACAAACGCCCCTTGCCTTTCAGACAAAAAAATCGGGTAAAACATCCCATTAATCGGGCAAACTTGAAAGATAATCGGGTAAAAACTCGATAGAATCGGGTAAAATGTGCGGATAATCGGGTAAAACAGGTCCAAATGCCCAGATGGATTACTTTATTCCACTAAAGGGGTCAGACCCCTTTTTTGCTTTAACGCACTAAAACCACTCATCAAACCTACAAAAAAACGGCCAGTCCATTTATTTTAAAAATTGGACTAGCCGTTTTTAATTATATGAATTATTGCCCGGTGTTATCGGTCGAATTCGACTGACTGGATGGATCTGATTGATTGGATGAACCCGACTGGCTAAATGTAGATGTTGTATCATCCGTGGTTGTATCAGCAGACTGTCCTGTTGTTAAATCTTCTCCCAAGAATGCACTGAGCGCCTCGCGGTTCTTTTCCTTATCAATTTCCAGCACATCTCCATCATACGAGCTCCGCGCATTTTGATAAGTCCCTTTTACCGGTATCGTCATGGTTTTTATTTTCATTCCAGGATGAAGCAAGAGATCAGTCAAGACTCCCATTCTGTCACTTGTGTTCATATTAGTCGCCACATATGGCGCAATCGTTCCAAGCAGCTTCGGTGCTTTAGCAATTCCGCTAATACTTAGGACTTGCGATTTAATTGCCTTTAATACTTCCTGCTGACGGGCTACTCGTCCAAAGTCTCCTTGTGAATCATGGCGGAAACGGGAGAAGCCAAGAAGTTCTTTTCCGTGAAGCTTTTGCGTCCCTTTATGCAAAGTGACACCAATATTTTTGGACATATCATGAGGGACAGTAACCTCAATGCCATCAGGAGCAAGAGTATCAATGACTTTCACAAATCCATTAAAATCAACAATTGCATAGTATTGAACATCGATTCCAAGGTTTTGCTTGAGGGTTTGCCTTAAAAGCTCCGGTCCGCCCAGGAAGTAGGCTGTATTGATTTTATACGGCTTATACCCGGGAATATCGGCGAAAATATCACGCATGACCGATACAAGCTTGACCGTTTTTTTATTCGGATCGTATTGAGCAATCATAATTGAGTCGGTTCTGGAGGCTTTTTGTCCGCCCCTTGCATCTACTCCAAGCAGCAGTACGTTGGTTCTGCCATACTGGTCCTTTTGGCCATTGAACTTTACATTGTCCATTTTTAAACGGTCAGATTCAGCCGTTTGATTAACACCTTGATAATATTGAATAGCGGAATATCCGATAACGGCAATAATCAGGATGATTAAGGATAAAAGCAGTTTTCTTTTTCTGCTCTTTCGTTTTTTCTTCTTTCTAATTCTTGAGTCCATAACATACCTCTTCATTTTTTATAGTCTTTCGTGAAGTCCACGCTAAGATATGAAGCGAGCTTTTTCAGCTCCAAGATAACAGCTTTTTATAGACACTGTTATCGATATTCTATAATAAATAAGGGAAAATTAATATAGATATTGCAGATTAACGGCGAAAATAGTCTAAAAATAATACCCACATCTGGCAAATGTGTCATAGGATTTTTCAGATAAATACAAGAGATTTCTGAACAATTTTCCATATGAAAAATGGGTAAAAAGATTAGATGTAGCTAATATTAAGCACTTAGTCATTCTATTTTCATATCCATCTAAATTTTATTGCAGGTGTATCGACCCATGGTTGCTTGCAGGAGGCAGGTGTATTACAGTAAACTCCTGCCACTTTTCCGATACGTGATTAGTATTTGTAGGATTTCATTATTTATAAGATAAATTAAAGGCCGTCCTTCCTTTTTTAAAAAGGCTCTGTTATCTGCCTGTTGATTTCCGCTGCAGTTTCTCACATTCAGCGGGCGGCAGGGGAGCCTGCTTGCCGCATGCTCCTACGGGGTCTCTTCTAAACCCGCTTTTCTAATCAGGAGTCTCACGGCAGCAGCTCCAATCAATATGGGTATAAAAATCAACATTAAGCTTTAACAGAACCTTCATAAAAAAGGCATCTTCCAATGGAAATGGCCGCCATGGAGATGCTTTATCTGCTCTGCTATTCAATCATTTTCCCTTCAACTCTTCAAGCATAAGGCATTCGGGATTCAATTGATCCCCTTCAATTATCATCACTTTCATTCCATTGACTGTCCCAGACTCATGTTCTTCCCCTTTTCTCCAGAAAGCAGACTCACCAGCTTTTAGTAATATTTTCTCTGTTTCATTTGTCCGGACCCAGCCCTCTCCCTCTACAATCAAAAATAACTGGTCACATGTCGCAGGGTGCATGCCAAGTATACCGCCGGGCTCAAAATCCATTCGAACGACCTGGGCAGGATGCTCCATTTTCATAATAGGATTCAGCGTAACCTTTTCGCTGTTGAACACTTCAATTTTCCGTGACCGCTCCCTGCTCAAAATGTAATGCTTCATTCTCCTATCCCCCCTCAAGGTAAATACTAACAAAAGCTAACCAAAAGAAAAACACTTTCGTGCATTAACGCGAAGAAGGGGTCAGACCCCTTTAGTGCTTTAGCGCAGTAACTTAACCAAATTTTAGTAATATTTTACCGGGATTTGGAGACTGTAAGAAATGGAGGTGCCTGAAGTGAAAAATTCACGGTTTTTATTATTATTAATGATGATTATCCCTTGGTCTTCCCTTCTGTTTTTGGGGAAAAAGACAATAAAAAGGTTTCTCCCTGCGGCTATTTTCACTAGTTTTATTGTCAAACTGGAGAATATTATTGCCTTTCGCCGCAGATGGTGGTGGTTTTACACCCAGGTACATTCAAAAGCCAAAGGCGATATGTCCTTTATTTTAGGGCCTTATCTTTTCACTACTTTTTGGATCATGAAGTGGACCTACGGAAAATTCTTTCTCTATCTTGTGGTGAATACCATCATGCACTTCATTTTCGCTTATCCCGTGGTAAACATGCTAAAACGCTTTGGAATCGTATCCTTTGTTAGGATAAATCCATTACAATATGTATCCATCCTGTTTTCTAGAGCGCTGCTTTTATATGGCTTTCAATATATAAAAGAAAAATATCCGATTGTTAAATACATCAAGCAACGATTCCAAAAGAAAAAGGAAGAAGAAAAAACGATGTAAAGGCTCTTCCCTCTTTAAATCGTCAGTTCTGCTTCATTTAACGTTATATTACCCAGCACGCAAAAAAAAAGCACCCTCTTGGTAACGGGTTCTGTTTTGAAGTACAAAACTCGAAAAAGCAAGTTAAATAGCATACCAAATAGCATTGAAAAAACACCGTTAAGGGAACCCAGTTTATCAAGGTTTCCTTCGTTTTTTAAGCCGTTTTCATAAAGATTGTTGCTAATGTCTTTCTAGAGTAATTGCAATCACTTCACGTAACGTTTCCTTTGGGTTGGTCATAGGTGGAATTTGTCCAACATATCCGCTTGTATTCATACCTAGTTCACGAGCATAGAGTTGGGCACGTTCCTGATGATAGAAGTCCGTCACAATGATTGCTGTATGCATCCCTTGTTTCTGCATAATCTGTTTTGCGTTGAACAAATTTTCCCAAGTGTTTTTGGATTTATTATCTAGGTACATAACTGCCGAAGGTACTCCTTTACTCTCCAAATACCGTTGGCTCGCTTCCGCTTCGGCTATAGACTCACCTACACCTTGTCCTCCAGTTAGGATAAATGATGAAGCATAATGTTGGCGATAGAGAGTGAGTGCCGAGGTAAGGCGTTCCTGTAAAACGGGACTCGGTTGATCTTTACCCACAACTGCTGCTCCAAGTACGATAATTGCGTCAGATTTTACAGGTTTTATTGAACGTCCATATGAATTGATTTGTTCATATTTCCAAACAACATATAGCGTGATTAAAACGAGGAACACTCCCGCAATTATTACTACGTTTCGAAAACGAACACGCAAATTATGTCACTCCTTTTTCGGTGCTTATTAAACCATCAATAGAAAGAGTTATGCTTTTTTCCAACGTTTAAGAGTTGGTAATAAAGTTGTCAGTTCTTTTCCTGCTTTTTCTTCGCCCATTGATTGAAGTATAGCACGCAGTTCAAGTACATTTCTTCACAATATCTATTATTAATGTAACATAAATACTAAAAATGGAGATGAATTCGCACTTAAAAAAGCGGTCCATTTAGTGCAGTTACAGAAACTTGTGTAACGTTACTATTTTATGTGCGAATTACTATACCAAAAACACTCAATTTTCATTTAAAATGCCTTTATATCAATAAAAAAGGGACATCCAATTCATATGCGATTTGATGCCCCATTTCTTATGCTTTTTATGAACTTGTACTCGAAAACAGAACCCGTTACTCTCTTGGATGCTTTTTTCATCGAGTTACAAACCTGCAGTCGTTATATTTTTTTCTTGCGCCGCGAAATACTGAAAATTACATATCCAATAATTACAAGGAATCCTATAATCATTAAAGGCTCCAGTAACGGCTTGGCATACGTATCTACCTTGCTCCAGTTCGCAGCCAGCTTATCTCCCAAATAAATAAACAAAATGGACCAGATGACACTCGCAAGAACCGTATAGCCAATGAACTTGGCATACGACATTTTGGCAATACCGGCCGGGATGGAAATCGCCTGTCTTAATACAGGAACAAAACGGGCTGTAAACACCACACCTGCACCATAACGCTTAAACCATTCATCGGCCAAATCAATATGTTTTTCATGAATAAAAAGGTACTTCCCATATTTTCTTAAAAACGGACGGCCGCCATATGCTCCAATCCAATACAGGATCAGCTGGGCAATCAGCGCTCCGATCGTCCCTGCAATAACCGCTCCGGCAAAATTCACTTCTCCCTTTGACACTAAATACCCTGCATAGGCTAAAACAATCTCACTCGGAATAATTTCAACCATTAATCCTAAGGCAATTCCAAAGTACCCAAGACTTACAAGGGTTGTTAATAAATGATGGACAATACCAGACATCCTCTTCCTCCTACATCTTACTTCTTATATTTTCATGCGGACAGGAAAGCAGCTTTGCCTTCATGCCGCAGGACATTCAAAAATCATCTATCTATAGCAGGCGAAACAGCTCGAGCAGCAGTATATTTAATCCGAGCCAGACTCCGCCGAAAGTAAAGCCTGCCGCAATATCACTGGGCTGCTGAAGGCCAAAAAAGACATGGCTTGCCCCAATCAAGAGCAAACAGACAACAAGCAGTACATCCGCCAGTGTATGGATCCATATTCTTTGAGAATGCCGCACAAGCATATAGACGGCAAATCCGTATACAATCAAAATCATTATGGAGCCATCGCTTGGAAAGCTGGTGACATAATCCAAAGTGATAAAATGATTGGCCTCTACTTGATGAAACACCCTTCTAAGTGTTTCTTCGTAAAGCTCTCCCCCCATGGTGAGAATAAATAGAGTTAAAATCTCATGAGTTTTGTCTTTTCCTCTTAAAAGAATCCACATAATTGTGAGAATAATCACCGTCATTAGGGCTTTTTGCGTTCCAAGCTGAAGGAACAAATCCATCACCCAGCTCCATTGCCGATCAAACATCAATGGAACGAAGACATTCACTACTCCATTAAAATCCTGAAATTCATTTCCGACAAAGAACTGTATCATTTTAATCATCAGGACAGCAAACCCTAATGTCACAATAGCCGTTCCCGCAATCACAAATTCTGTTCGTATTCTGGTTTTAAAAATACTGAACACCCAAAGAACAAGTGCATAGGCGATGGATTTGATTTGCAGGCTGTATTTTCGATAGACATATACAGCAGCCACACCAAGGGCAATAATGACAATGCCGATGCCCATATACTTTATAGCAGAATTGTGGAATTGATCCCACTTTGGTCCAAGTAATTTTCCAATCGAGATAAACGTCCCCGTCCAAAAAAAAGCACCTGCATAGGCATAGATGGCATACGCACGAAAATTCCCTCTTGTGATACCGGAAAAATAACCTGTAATATGACGGATGCCGGGAATAAAATAGGCTATAATCAGCACTTTATTCCCATATCGATTAAACCAGGAGGAGGTTCTTTCCATTTGTTTTGGCCCCAAATGGAACAAGCTGCCATACTTTTTTATAAAAGGACCGCCCAGTATGCTTCCGATCCAATAAGACAGGGTCATTCCCATTGACGTCCCAAAGCCGGCAGCAAAAATGGCTAAGAACCAATTCAAATGATGCTGATACACCAAGTACCCCGTATAGCTCATCAGGATTTCTCCCGGAACTGGCAAAGCGATCATTTCTAGCAGCAAAGCAACAAATAAGACAATGTAACCATAATGATCAACATAGGATGTGATCGACTCCAATCGCCAAACCTCCCCCTTTCTGCCTCCCGTGCTGTGTTTTATTCAAAGCTTTGAATTCTTATTCCATCAAAGGCATTTCTATGTAAAAAGAGCCTTTTCTTATTATAGCCAATTCCCACCTGCCATTTCCATTTTTCACACCGGCAGCTTTTCAGGTTCTCATGTCTATTTTATACTAACAACTATAAGGACGGTGGCAAAATGAATAAAGTTCATAGTCTCGTGAAAAATGGCGCTTTCTCTATCAGACTCACGACTCATTCCGTCTGCCTCTGATGGCAAAATGGCTTGCTAATGAAGCCATCACTGCTTTTTATGGCCCAAGAATGAGTGCACAGGAAGTAGCTCGTAAATACACGCCCCGTATAGAAGGAAGCATTCCTGTTATTCCTTGTATAGCTGAAACAGCCGATGGACCTATTGGATTTGTCCAATATTATATGCTGAATAGCTCAGAGAGGATGGAATATGGTTATGATAAAAGCAATCCTGCCTTTGGAATGGACCAATTAATTGGAAATCCCGCAATATGGGGAAAAGGGATGGGGACACTCCTGGTAACAACGATGTCTTGCTTCCTATTTACTGAAAAAAAACGCACAGATGATTGCTATGGACCCACAATGCGATAATAGGCGTGCGATAAGCTGCTATGAAAAGTGCGGGTTCAAAAAAGGAAAGCTTTTGCCCAACAATCGTGTATTAATGGACAATCTCAAATAGCTTCAGTTTTTTAGACATCACTTTTCCAAGGAGTTTCCGTCCTCCATTCTATACAACATAACTGTATTTTAAATTAAAAAGGAAGGATTGCATGTATCCCCCCTTGAAGCACAGTTATTCTTCACTTTTTACATTAGCCGGCGGCCCTAGCTGCCTGATATGGTGCTCATCATGTTCAGCTTCGCTTTGTGTATATTCCTCCAGCGACAAGACCTTGCCTCCAATGGTAAAAGCCGTGGACAGGTCCTTATCTTCCAAGTAGTGAATCAGCCTCTCCCTTTGGTTGATTGCCTCCCCAATAAGCTGTTTAAGAGCGATTCCGGAATGCGCGTAATCCCATGCCTTTTGATTCAGCTCTTCCACATCGTCGCTGCTTAATCTGCTTAATGCTGCTCCTTTTACCATGAAAGGAAGTCTTTCCTCCAGGAAGAACTGGTCCCAAAAAAGAATATGGGCAATCATAGCTGCCTTCGACCATTTCCCTTCTGCTAAAGGGGCAAAATACTCATCTGCTTGATCGGTATTGATTTTTTCCAGTGCCTGCGGCCAGCTGGATAACCGTTCGATCGGATCGTCCATTTTCTCTTCCACACTTTCTGTAGATTTATTGCTGATAGGCTTTTGCATTTTTATTCGTGATGGTAATAGACATGCTTCTTTTAAATACCTTCTCGGCAGCTTTTTCTATTTCATGGAGATAATGCTTGCGGATCCAGTCAGCAGCAAATTCATTGGATGCCTGCACCACTAATTTTTTTTCTTCTACTGTAATTAGATTGGAGTGCTTAAACCATGTGTTGTACGCATTCGGCCCTAATTTATTCTTCATCTGGCTTACGATATCATCCCATAGCTCCTGATTCTCCATGCTTTCTCCTCCTTGCTTCTCAATTCTTTTCTCAAGTTTGTTGTATACGTCCATCCTCGAAAGGTCTCTCTTACTACTTCTTTCCACTGGTACTATATCCCTTCTAGTCTGTAAAATTCCTTTTTGATGAAGGCTCTTTTCGAAAACTTTGTTGCTATTTAACACAAAAAATAATGAAATTCACAGGCTCTGTAGTAAATCTGTGAATTTCTTACGAAAAGATGCCACGAAGACAGACAACATACGGAATGATGCCTTGTACGTAAAGCAACAATCTATGCGAAAACAGCCTTGATGAAAAATGCCAAAAATAAGTTTTATATCTAGTGCAGCATTCTCCCTGTCGGCTTAGGCTGTAGGAGTCTCTTGTCCTAAAGTTTCACTCACCATTGGCTTCAAATTCATATTCACCTTAACATAGATATTGGTAATGCTCTGATTCTCCTTACCTCACCGAGTGCTCGTTCTCTGCTTCAATCACCATTGGGTCAATATCAATCTGGAACTTTAACAGACTAAACAAAAAAGGTTTGCAAGCAGGCTTCAATTCCTGTATTAAAAGCCGATTTTAGCCTTTATGCAGCTTATGTATTCATTCTTTTGTTCTCTTACCGAACCTCTTCTTTTACTGGTGATTTACTTTTTTCCAACCGGTGAATACAATCATCACACCATTCAATAATACCTTTAACCGCTCTATAGCTATAATCTAACGTTAAAGAACGATAGAGTGTTTCCGTTTCTTCCTGACATTGGGCAGCTGCATCTATCTTTAAATGCTCAAAGAACATTGAAATTTCAAGCATTTTCTGCTTATGCTGTTTCACCTGTTCAATACTTTCTTCTAAAGGAATACTCTGGCTGAAAAAAAGCTTGAGCAGAAATTCATTTTTGACTGGAGGATGGCTTACGATGGGTTTCATCAGCCATTCGGTTAATACCTGGCGGCCTCTGTCAGTGATGGAGTATATATTCTTATTGGGCTTCCCAACCTGCACCTCCGTTTTAACTGTTGCAAGATTTTCCTCTACCAGTCTCTTTAAATTCGGATATATTTGGCCGTAGCTTTCACACCAAAAATGGCTGAGCCACTTTTCAATGGTTTGTTTTATTTCATATCCTGTCGCCGGCCCTAAAAGAAGAACCCCCAACAAAGCATAGAAGCTTTTATTTTCCCTCGACATTGTTCCTCCTCCATCTCTATCTGTACATCTTTTTGTTGTTTTTATTCTAGTATAATATTTGCAAGATAACATATCCATATATTCCGAATTTTTCACCAAAACTTATAAAGAAAACATGAAAATCGCAAGTCAGCTTAGGCGACAAGCATAAGACAAAACTCAGCTTTAAAGTTACCTTTTAACCATCTAGACAGCTTGTCTTATACCCCCGAACCATTGATTAGGAAGGTTTGGCTTGTAACCTTCCAACTGGAGATAAACAAGAAAAATTTCCACATGTTTAGCATTTTATTATTTTCAATACGAGACTTACAAGCGTGCCTAGTAAATGATGCAGTACACCTTACCATTATAGAAAATCTCCGCGCAATGCTTCGCGGAGATTTGTTATAGACGAATATGTTTTTAAGTACTTATCGTTTTATAAACATGTCTGCGAAAAGGCTCAAATTGGCGTTTTTTATAAAAAGCTTCTGCTCCTTCATTCCCTACCCAATAGTCCAGCTCTACTCTATCGGCCTTATATTTTTTCGCTAATTCTTCAACTTCGTCCATAAGCCTGCTGCCATACCCCATATGACGCATTGCTCCCTCCACGCTAATTTGGTGGACATAAATGGAACGGCTGCCTTTTTTAGAAGCGTTTTCCTGACGATCCTTTACTTCTATCCATGCATAGCCCATAGGCCGCTCCTGGTCTTCTATTACAAGAAAAAAATAGTCTGTTTTATTGATGATCGCTTTAAAGAACTCCTTCGTTTTTGCTTCGTCATAGCCAAAAAAAAGATCCGGAAAAAGCTTCGCATGCAGCTCCTGAACTGGTTTATTTAATTTTGCTACAAGTTCATAGTCTTTCGTTTCATACACTCGCATAAGATTGTCCCTTTCTCTATAAACAAGACCGTTTTCACGTATATTTTTCCATTTTATAGTTGTATTCTTCATCATACACCGCTCTCATCAAATAATCTACTGATTTTTCCAAAAACTCAAAAATATCGGTATCCCACTCTTTTACTTTACTACACTAAAGGGGTCAGACCCCTTTAGTACTGCACTGCACAAAAGCTCATCACAAATAAGAAGCCGGCATTTTTCATGCCGGTTGGGACGGCGGCAAAGCCGCCTCTGGTGAGTTATCCAAGATGCTTGAGATATGCAGATAAAAGAATAGCTGCTGCTGCAATAAACAAAACGGTTAATACAATTTTTGTGCTTCTTCTCATAATTAAAACTCCCAGGACGTTAGTTTTTTTCTTTCCATTAGCCCGTTTTAAAAGATATGAAACGTAGCTTCTAATTATTTTATTCCCAAATCTCCCAAGTTTATAAACGTCTTTTCTTATGAATTCTTAAAATGGTGCTATTGTACGGTCAGATTCATAGCCATTAGCTGCTTTTTTCATGGCATGACTTTATTTCATTGTCTCCGGTCATTTTGCCGATGATTTCCACTTCAGGCGCCCGCCTTCCGCTGCTATCACCATTGGTCAGTACCAACAATGAACCTTTATTAGCCCCTGTAGCTCACTTTTTTAGAGAATCCCTTTCCCGAGCGCATATCGAATGGCTTCAGCCCGATTGCTGACACCGATTTTCATATAAAGCTGGGATACATAGTTTTTAATTGTCCCCTGTGTTAGGAAGAGCGCTTTAGCCATTTCTGTATTCGTTTGATTTTGACTGATTCTTCTTAAGATCTCCCATTCCCGTGGAGTGAGGTGAACCTCGCCTGTTCTCACCTGCCTGCCTGCTATTTGAGAAGAGCGGATTCTTGCACTTACTTGTATTTCTGGTGCATAAAGGCGCCATTCAGGACTCCATTCTTGCAGATCAAATCTGTCCGAAAGAATGAGCCGAATAGCTTTAATTAATAGACCGGGAGGAATATCCTTCAGAAAGCAGCATTCTGCCCCAGCATGGATGGCATCCAGTATCCATTCATCATGGTCAAAGGTCGTTAAAACAATAATCGTACACTCATTGGATAATGAACCGATATGCATGGTCGCTGCAACACCATCCATCTCCGGCATACGAAGGTCCATCAGCACAACATCCACGGCCTTTTCCATTACAGCCCTTACTGCTTCATTGCCTGTTGCGGCTTGCCATGCAACCTCCATATCCTTTTCAAGTCCCAGAACAATAGAAAGACTTTCCCGAACCAGCGCCTGGTCCTCTGCAATGCCAATACGAATCAAAGTTTCTCCTCCTTAACAGCATCATATCCCTTAAAAGGCACGATTAAATGAACGGTTGTTCCACGAGAGGGCACCCCCTCTATCAGAAGCTTCCCTCCTAAGCCCATCGCCAGCTCCTGAAGGGATTTTAGTCCGATTCCCTTCGTTTCACTTAAAAAACTAGCTCCATTATCCCTTATATAGAGAGAAATCCCATCCTCTTTTTCTTGGAACCAAATTGCCATTTTAGTAGCTTTTCCATGCCGAATTCCATTCGTTACGGCTTCCATCATTGTTCTGGCGACTGCTTCACCTGTTTCATCAGGCTGGTTAAAAGCGTTCCAGTCAATGGGAGAAAGCTGAAGCTGTATCTCGACATTTGTCAGCTCTTCCATTTGCTTAAGGGACTCTATTCCATACCTTAACCATTGCTCTGCTGTTCTCTCCCCCTCATCCCAGCTTCGTACCAGCCTTCTCATTTCCTGCAATCCCAAGCCGGCTGCTTCTCTGGCTTTTTTCAAATATACATGATTCTCTGGTTGTGGAAGTGCCAGAGCAACATCAATCGCCCGGATGACAGCCGTCCAGTATTGCCCTGTCGTATCATGAAGCTGGCGGCTGATTCTTACTCTTTCACGATCACTTGCTGCCTGCTCCTGATCGAAAACGGACAAGGCAACCAGCCTTCTTGCCAGCTCACGTTCCCTTATCAGTTCACCGATTACAGAGCTGTAAAGAAGGATACCTGTTATCACAATCATCGCAATCCACGGAAGATCTATTGGATAAATCCAGAAGTAGAAAAGGGCTCCCGCTAATGAGAAAAAGTATACGCCCAGCCTGTCTGCATAGGATAAATGAATGGCTGAACGCGTAATCGGAGAAATCAATGCACAAAACAGGATGCTGTTTGGAATGACTATGATCCATAGACCCACACCTGCTAATTCCAGCCACACCCCCAGCCGCATTCTGCCGGCCTTCTCATCGGGCTTTTTCCATATATCCCAAACACCAAACATACATACCATTGCAGAAAGCAAAAGTTGCCAGAGTGTCAGCCCTCCCCGAAAATAGATAACATATCCAACTGGCAATGCGTAATTCACCAGCCGAAGCAGCACAAATAACCGATTCATCTCATCCCTCATTTTTTTCATGACTTTCTTATGACTTAAGTGGATATGTTTGTGACTCCATTCCTATGTATACTACTTCCATAATAAAAGAAATGAAAAATATTGGAAAGGAAGAAATGAACATGGACAATGAAATTACTAGCCTGGCAATGGAGATAACCGAAAGAAAAAGTGTTGTGAATTGGACCCTTCAAACCGTAAGTGATGAAGCATGGCGGCTGCTGCTCGAAGCAGCAAGGCAGGCACCCTCTTCATGGAATCACCAGCCGGCAAGATATATATTATTAAAAGAGAAAAACAGAATGAAACAATTATGCAGCGCCTTCCACCGTACCAATAAGTGGGCAGAAAAAGCTGCAGGATTCGTTGTGCAGGCGGCCAATCCGGACGATGATGACCGTGTTTCAGGGAAGGATTATTATTTATATGACTGCGGGTTAGCTATGATGAGCCTCGTTTACCAGGCTCAAATCATGGGAATAAGCTGCAGGCAAATGATTGGCTGGGACGAAAAGGAAGTTAAGAATCTGCTGCAAGTTCCGGAATCTTATCGGATTGTCGTAATTACAGCCTTTGGCTACCCCTCTTCCTCTGTTTTCAGCACAGGAATGGAGGCGGCCAAACGCCGTTTGACCCAGCAGGACAAACGATATAAGCCTGAGCATATTGCCTTTTGGCATACCTGGGGAGGCGAAAGCTTTGAAAACTGCTAATGCATTTACACCCTTCTTTAGATTTTCGCCACAGGCAAGAAAAAAATTAAATCTGGCACGGCTGTCCCTAGATATTACGGGTCTAGCTGCAATCTATACGTTTGGCTCCCTTGTAACTGCCAAGGATCAATGGATTCTTTCCATTTATTCCGTTTGTGCCTGGATAACCATTTTAACCATCAATCCTTCTCACCTGCCTGAGGCATCCGCCACGAGGAAAATGCAAAAAGCAGCATGGATCTATTTTTTAAAACTGTCGCCTTTATTTGCTGCTTCCTTTGTGTTGACCGTTCTCTGTAAAAAGGTGAACCCTTTGATGCACCCTGTCTCAATTGGCATGATAGCCGGCACCCTCATAAATGCCGTGCTGTATGAAGTGTATTTTCGAAATATCCTTCAAGTGTTTTTTCGAAAATGGGGATGGCCAGTATTCTTCGCTATCCCAGGTCAAAGTCTGCTATTCGCTCTCGGATTCTTTGTTAAAAGCCATTCCCTTCCTGTCATGCTCTGCGCCTTTGTGATCGGGCTTTTAACAGGCTTTATCAGCCGCAAAACCCGGAGCAGTCAAGCCAATATTGCTGTCATGGCCGTGATGTTCTGGATTCTCACATCATAAAGATTTCTTCCAGAAACACGATTTGTTGCCTGCAGGCCGTAAGCAGTGAATGATAAGCCTTATCCCGCTCTTGCACTTTTGCGCAGAATAAACAGCCGCCTGTGATACAATAAATGAAACACGCAGCTAGGAGAGATTGTATTGGAAAAAACATTGGACCATATTGGAATTGCAGTACGTCATCTAGAGGATAGCATTCATTTTTACGAACATGTCTTAAACGGAACTCTTATTGACAGGTACCGAAGCGAGGTTCCTGGCGTGGAAAGTGATGTGGCGATTATGGAGGTCAACGGCAGCCGCATTGAGCTGCTGGCCCCTACTAACAATACGACTTCCCCGATCGCACGGTTTATCAGGCAAAAAGGAAAGGGTGTCCATCATTTGGCATACCGGGTCGATAACCTTGATGAAGCATTAATAGAGCTGGATAAACAAGGAATTCGGACACTGGAGGGAAGCCTCCGAATCAATAAGCACGGAAGGCGATTAATCTATTTAAACCCTGCAGATACCGAAGGAACCATCATTGAGTACTGTGATTATCCTGAAGAACACTGATTCTTGCCGATCGGTGTTTTTTGCGAGTGAAGGTTCGCTGCTGACTCTCGGGCATTTATCTTAAAACGCCTGGATGAGGCTTTTGCAACATTCCATCCCAAAATCGCATCATTCTCCAGCTACCACCCTCCTCCGCCTAAGAAAAACGCAACCTCCTTGCTCATCGGCGTACGGATTTCAGAGTCTTAACGGAAATAAAGGCAGTTCACGAGCTGATTTCGACGTATCGCAGGCAGATGACTTAGAAATCCGTTAAAAGTTCCAAAAAAAAATCCCCCCGAATACAAATTCAGGGGGAAACATTTCAACTTATTTCTTTAATTGATCGTAATGGCGGACAATTTCGTTTGTAATGTCACTATTTTCGTCCAGCCCGCTTACTTCACTCAATGCTGCACGAATCCCTTTTTCTTTGATTAGGGATTGGAGCTTAACAGCTTCCTCATCGCCATTGAAATCAAACATCAAGGCAGAAGCCATCGCCTTTGCAAGGTTTGTATAGGAAAGTCCTGCTTTTTGCG
The DNA here is from genome assembly GCF_001636425.1 of Heyndrickxia acidicola. Taxonomy (NCBI): domain Bacteria; kingdom Bacillati; phylum Bacillota; class Bacilli; order Caryophanales; family Bacillaceae; genus Heyndrickxia; species Heyndrickxia acidicola. The sequence continues at coordinate 3,672,076 of NZ_KV440953.1, read as the reverse complement.
CTTGGACAGCCGGGCGTACAAGGCGGTCATTTGGTCCAAGCTTGCGGAGCGGCGAACGTCCAACACGAGTTACACCGTCATTCAGGTAAGCATTTTTGAAACGATTAATAATTTTGTTGATATACTGCTGATGCTCCTCAGCATTTAAGCCGTATTCCTTAATGAGGTAGGCACCTGTTTCACCAAGTGTTGCTTGTACCTGCTTCACAATTTCTTCGTCCTGGAGCGTTTGATCGATTGTCTCTTTTCCTTCTAAGTATCCTAGATAAGCAATAACAGCATGTCCTGTGTTAACGGTAAAAAGCTTTCTTTCAATGAAAGGGGCCAAATCCGGAACAATTTTCATGCCTTCTACTGGAGGAATGGTTTCTGTTGTTTCCACAACCCACTCATAATATGGCTCAACCAGTACGTCTAAGGAGCCTTGGTTATTCTGGATTGGCACGATACGGTCAACTGCGGAATTAAAGAAGTAAACCTGCCCTTCCAGCTTCGCTTTTGTGTCCTCATCAAGGCTTTCTAAAATATAGCCTTTTAAAAGCTCGGTTGCAGAAATTTGATTTTCACATGCAATGACGTAAAGCTTTTCGCTGTTGGATTTTATTCTCTCAGCAATTCCTTTAGCCATTAACGGAGCGATACGAGGAAGGATATTCGGTCCGATCGCTGTCGTCAGATAAGTGGCATTTTTAATGGCTTCCATTACTTCATTTTCCTGTGTCAGGTTATTCAGGCCTGACACATTGTCAATCGTCATAGATTCATGGGCATCCGTTGCCAAGTTTACTTGGTACTGTTTTTCTTCATTTAATTTAGAAATAATTTGATCTGCAATATCCACAAACGTTACATGATAGCCGGATTGTGAAAATAATGCTCCGATAAACCCTCTGCCGATGTTTCCTGCTCCAAAATGTACTGCTTGTTTCATTCTTATCATTCCTTTATTAAATTAGTATGGAGATATTCCAGAAAGATGGATTCAAGCCTTTCCAAAATCATCTCTTCATTCGATGATGAAAAAATCATAATCGCTTCATTATTTTCTATCAGGCTGGTGCTGACCAGACTTACAATTTCCTGCTCTCTTGCACTTAATTCTTCTGGGGCAAGCATTAGCAGCAGACTCTTCATATACATGTTTTTTCCGTCCATGCCTTTTACAAGACAAGGATTTTCTAAATGAGAGATTTGAAAAACGAGTTGTTTAACGTGTTCACTCCGGCAATGAAATAATCCCATGCTGGTGCCGGGAATTCCAAGCCCGCCTTTTCTTTCCCGCTCTTTAAGCGTCTCCATTACGTCCTGGCCATTCGTTAACAGCTTATCCTCTTCTGCCTGCCTGACCATTTCTGAAAGCGTCTGTTCATGGCTTTGTAAATGATGCAGGCGGTATACTCTAAAGTTGGTCAGCAAGGAGGCCATGCTCTGCTGTGTATCATTTAACTCCTGAAGAACTTCCGTAATCGGCCGCTTCGCTGTTTTAGGTGCAGAAGGCTCTTTTTGCGTCGACTTAATATAATGCTTATTTTGAGTGAGAGCCTCAATATTTTTTCTTAAAAAATCCCGGATGTTCGTTATATCTTCCTCACTCAAAAGAGGTGTGACGAGAATATAATCCATATCTATAAACGGCAGCCTAACGGTAGAAATAATGACATCATAGCGGTCATAATTTCCTTCCTGCATTTCTTTTATGGACTTCACTTCAACAGAATCAATCTCAACAATCTCTTTCTTGATTCTGCTTGCCAGCATTTTTGACGTTCCAATTCCGGTAGGACAAACAACCAAAGCGTGAATCGGCAGATCCTCTTCCCTCATGACCAGCGCCGAGCCAAAGTGAAGCACAATAAACGCAATCTCATCATCCGGAAAAAAACCAAATTCTTCAAATTCCTTTTCCACACCATTCTTAATGGCCATAAACAGAACAGGATACTTGCGTTTGATTTCTTCTGTTAAGGGGTTAAATAGCCCCATTTGCTGCTTAATCCTGAATAGCGATGGCTCCATATGTGCCAACAGCCCCTGGAACAAAGAAAAATCCTTCGTTAAATCCACATGCAGCTGAGTGGAAACATATTGGATTAATTTCTTAATTCTTTGCCCCAGCACCACACTATCATACGGCACCGCATCGGCTGCCTGCAGCTTTGACCCTTTAAGAATGACAGCCAAATAATGAATATCTTCATGTGAAAAGGGTATGGAAAAATTCTCTTTAAGAGCTCCGCAAATATCTGCCACTAATTGATATTCATCCCTTACGTCGCTTCGGCTGCTGTTTTCCTCTTCCAGAAAAAATCCTTCTTCCGCCCGTTGCATCGTAATACAGAGATGGACAATGAACCCAATGTAGTCACTGTCAGCAAGACGCGCCATTCCTGTGTTGATGCTTGCATTCACTGCTTTGTCAATTTGATGAAGATACGACGGGGAAAAAAAGTACAGCACCTTTTCATTTGAACAATTCCCTTTTTCCAGTAAAAATAAGCTTTCAATTAGCTCCTCATTGAAATACAGCAGAAAGAAGCCTGCCAATGCTTTTCGCTTATCCAATTCCTTCCCTGTAATTTCAACGCCTACTCCCCTCTTCCTTGTCAGCTTGACATGGAAATTAGCCAGCCAGTCTGCCAATTCATCGAGATAGGCTGTGAGGGTCGTAATACTGACACCTAGCTGAAAAGCCAATCCTTGTATTTTATAGGACTCTTCCTTTTGCAGCAATGCCAATAAAAGCTGAAGCTTTCTTTCTTGAGGCGGCAGATCTACCGGATGGATCCCCATTAAATGCTGGATCAGCTTAAAGATTTTTTCATTTTTCCCTTCAATGACCAGCCCATCATTCGGATTACGGATTAGTTGAAGATCGAAATCCTTTAGAATTTTTTCGATTGACTTTAAATCACGCTGAATGGTCCGAACACTTACATTCAGAAAAGTAGCGATGGACAAAGCCGTGTGTCTTCCGGATGTCTTGATAATTAATTCGATAATGGCCTTTTCCCTGGAGGTAATAAACATACTATCAACCCATTTCTATTTATAGACCCGAGAAATAGTGAATAGAAAAGCGTCATTCATACGCTTTTCTATTCTGCAAAATGATTATTTACTATTTAGTATGTCCATTAATTCTCTGGTTGTTTTAGCAGCAACCATCTTCTCGATATTTTCCATTTCTGAACATGTTACAGCAATGCCTGACAAAATTTCAAGATGTGTGCCGTCTTTACCGGCAATACCGAAAATTAATCGGACCTTTTGGCCGTCAAAGTCAACGCCATTTGGCACCTGCAGGACCGTAAAGCCTGATTGAAGTACATCCTTTTTCGCTTCTTCTGTACCATGTGGAATGGCTACATCATTACCCATATACGTAGAGGTCATTTGATCTCTCGCAATCATGGCTTCAATATAGCTTTCCTTCACATAGCCTGAGTCCGCCAAGGCTCTTCCGGCAAAGCGAATGGCTTCTTCCTTGCTGGAGAATTCCTGGTTAAGGAAAATATTCTTCTCAAGCAGAAGTCCTTGATCGGCATTTCCGTTTTGATCAGGATGCGGTGTGTTATCTTCCGCCTCTTCGACCACTTCATGAACCTCAGCTTTATCGCCGCCGTTTTTCAGCTGGCCGATTAACCTGTCATACTCAGGGCTTGATAAGAAATTGTCCACTGACACATGGTAAGCGCCAGGAATTTTGTTTTTAGCACGCGGTGTAAGTTCTTCCTGTGTAACAACGATTTGTGCATCTGAAGGAATGTTTGAAATCGCGGTATTTGTAACCGAGATATGATTCAAACCAGCTTCTTTTACTTTTTTGCGGAGAAGGGATGCTCCCATTGCGCTTGATCCCATACCTGCGTCACAGGCAAAAACAATTTTATTTACTTGATCAGGAAGGGCTCCCGGATTGGATGCTAATGCACCAGCGACTGAGCTTTTCTTTCCTTTCATTTGTTCCATTTTTGCTGCTGCTTCAGAGATATCGCCTTCTTTATCTTTTGAGGTTTTTAAAATGATTGCAGAGATAACAAAAGACACAACCGCTGCTACGATAACACCAGCTAACACTCCAAAGTAACCGCCTTTAGGTGTCATGGCCAGAACAGCTATGATACTTCCCGGTGATGCCGGAGCAACCAGGCCCGCATGGAAGACGGAAAGTGTGAATACACCGGAAACTCCGCCTGCGATGACAGCAAGAATAAGAAGTGGTTTCATTAATACATATGGGAAGTAGATTTCATGAATCCCGCCAAGAAATTGAATAATCGCTGCACCAGGAGCGGATTGCTTCGCATTTCCTTTACCGAAGAAGCAGTATGCCAAAAGCAGCCCGATACCAGGACCAGGGTTTGCTTCAAGCAAGAACAAAATCGATTTTCCTGCGGTTTTTGCTTGTTCAATTCCTAAAGGCACCAGAATTCCATTTCCTATTGCGTTATTTAAGAACAGAACTTTAGCTGGTTCAATAAAGATATTGGCTAAAGGAATTAAGTGATGTTTAACTAAGAAATTAACACCGGAAGCCAGCAGATTACTTAAGGCTTCAACTGCAGGTCCGATTCCAAAATAAGCAAGGCCTGCTAAGATAGCACCAACAATCCCTGCCGTAAAGTTATTGATAAGCATTTCAAAGCCTTGACGAATCTTATCCTGAAATAATCGATCCACCTGCTTAATCAAATAACCGCCAAGCGGCCCGATAATCATTGCTCCCAAAAACATTGGAACATTGGTACCGACAATAACACCCATTGTCGCAATCGCACCTACCACTGCTCCACGGTCGCCATGGACAAGCTTACCGCCTGAATATCCAATCAGAAGCGGCAATAAATAGGTAACCATCGGTCCTACAAGCGTAGCAAGATGTTTATTAGGCAGCCAGCCAGTAGGTATAAATAAAGCAGTAATAAGTCCCCAGGCAATAAACGCCCCGATGTTTGGCATAATCATGGAGCTTAAAGAGTTGCCGAACTTTTGCACAGCTACTTTTATATTAGATTGAGCCATATGCGCTCTTCCTTTCATATATAATTTACACTATTAATGCTACGGCACAGAGAGCCCTTTCACAACAAAGAAGAAAACTAACTTTGTCGCGTCAACCGAGACAAAGGTATTGTTTCTCCTTCTGGTCATTTTATGCCAATCAATTCCCATTTAAAGGGAATCCCAAGGGCCATTACTCCCCGTTTGAAACTACGAATACACTCACAAAAAAGAGCGGAGTTCCCCGTAAGAATCTCCGCTAATTTTTATCCTTATATCCTGCCTGCACGATCCGCTTCCAGATCGTTCTTATACGCCAGCCAATAGGCCATTGCAACAAAGATGCATCCGCCAATCGCATTGCCTATAAAAACAGGAATGAAGTTCATAATGTAATCCCCCCAGCCCAGCTTGCCCGCAAAAATGGCAGCAGGTATAACAAACATATTGGCTACTACGTGCTGGAATCCTATGGCGACAAAGCCCATAATGGGAAACCAGATTCCAAGAATTTTGCCGCTCATATCTTCAGCCCCATAAGCAAGCCAGACCGCAAGCCCCACAAGCCAGTTACAGCCCACCGCAGAGACAAGGCTTTCCCAGAAGTTTTCTCCCACTTTTGCCTGTGCGATCGCTACCGTTTTTGTAAGAAAAGGGCCGGTTTCCGTCAAACCGACTACATGTCCAAAAAAATAAGCAACAAATAATGCCCCTATAAAGTTAGTGATTGTAATGATGATCCAGTTGTATACCAGCTTTTTGGCTGAAACTCTTCTCATAAAAACAGCAAGCGGAACTGCCATCATGTTTCCTGTTAAAAGCTCCCCTCCTGCAAGGACAATTAAAACAAGACCCAAAGGGAATACCGCTGCCCCAAGGAATGTCCCGAATGAGCCCCAGGCTTTCGGAAGATCAGCCGATACTCTAATATCCAATAAAAAACCAATAGAAATAAATGCACCTGCAAGAAAACCAAGTACAGTCATACTGCGAAGCGGCAGGCTCGCCTTCCTAACCCCTGCATCCACTGTTGCCTGAGCGATTTGCTGCGGACTGTGAAATGCCATTTTTCTCCCTCCTTTGCATTGAACCCTTTACTCCATTCCCTTTAAAATAATAGGTTTAACTATTTTTTTAAAAATTCCCACAAATCCTTTCTATCCTATCTTTCTTAACATGCTTATGCAGCAGCACTTTGTTCTTCCTGCCGGTTGATTTACGCTAAAGGCACTCGCTTTCTGCGCCGCGGTCGGTTCGGGCAGTTGGGGCGCTTCCTCATCGCTGCTAAGGAGGCAAGTAACGTTTTTTTTAAAACCAGAGCAGACAAAAAAGAAGCCAAAAACCTATACAGTGGGTCTTCAGCTTCTTTTTTTTATTTAATTTTATTTTTGAGCGGATTACGCGTCTAGCTTATCGGCGTCATAATTTCTAGTCTTAGAAAACTTTGATATCGGTAACACGCAGAAGTCGTTCACACGGGATGTTGACTTATTGCAGTCAGGAAACGTAAAAATCCGATATCCGTTTGGCGCTGAAGCTAGACAGTGTATAAAAAAGCGGCTTTTCTCATATTACGGGTACAACTGGATCTCCCAATAGTTTCTTTTCAAGGTCCTGGGGCTTTAAAGGCTTGCTGAAGAGGTAGCCTTGGGCGTAAAAACAGCCAAGGGTTTGCAAAATTTCCATCTGTGAAGCCTCTTCAACACCTTCTGCTATTACGGACGCTTTTATCGTTTCAGCAAGCCCGATAATGGTTGAGACAATCTGCCTGTCTTCGTAGCTTTCAGCAATGTGGTCAATAAAAGACTTATCAATCTTCAGTGTACTAATAGGAAATCGGTTCAAATAATTTAAAGAGGAATATCCCGTACCGAAATCATCAATGGCTATTCTGATTCCCAGCTCTCTTAACTGATTAAGGACTTTATACACCATCTCTGCATCCAATATCGCAACACTTTCGGTTATTTCAAAAATAAGCAGCTCTCCCCTTGCCTTAGTTACTGCTAGGATATGGTTTACTCTTTTTATAAAGTCGGCCTGCTTGAACTGTGTAACCGATATATTGATGGATAAGTGGAGACGATGGCCCTTTTCATACCAAATGACAGCTTGTCTGCACGCTTGCTCTAATACCCAGTAGCCAATGTCAGTAATCTGTCCGGTCTCTTCGGCAATTGGAATGAACTCCAGCGGCGGAATATAGCCATGCTCGGGATGCTCCCACCTCAGAAGGGCTTCTGCCCCGACAATTCGGCTGTCTTTGGTAGACACAAGCGGCTGATAAACGAGTTGAAAGGCGTTGTTTTTCAAAGCATCCTCTATCCCTTTTTCCAGCATCATTTGTTTTGATATGCGATTTTTCATATCATTCGTAAAAAATTGATAGGCATTTTTCCCAGCTTCCTTTGCCTGATACATAGCCACGTCGGCCTGTTTCATGAGAGTAGCCGCATCCGTTCCATGATTCGGGAACAGCGAAATCCCTATACTTGTTGATATTCTAATTTCTTCACTTTCCAGCTTCAGGGGGCGATTTATAACCCGCTTAATTTTTTCAGCTTGATCCTTTACCTTCTCTAATGTCACCCCTGGCAAAATCATAATAAATTCATCACCGCCAAGCCGAAAAACTTTCCCGTGATGATGAACAGCCAGCTTTAAACGATTTGCCATCCTGACAAGCAGAAGATCTCCCATGCTGTGCCCCAGTACGTCATTAATTTGTTTAAAACGATCCAAATCCAGCAGCAGCACAGCAATTTGTTCATTTTCCTCTATAGCCTTGTCGATGGCTTCCCGTAAAAACAGTTCAAACAGCCTGCGGTTGGGAAGGCCTGTTAACTGGTCATGGAACGCAATATACTCGAGCTCCCGCGTTCGCTCTCTTACTTTTTCATCCAGCTCAAAGGTTAATTTACGATATTTTTTCAAAATGTCCTCATTTTCCAGCAGCGTGAGAATTTGGCGCAATATAATAAGAACAATGGAGATAGCCAGCCCGATAAAAATGGCATCGAGCTGAACTTTTGTCAGCATAATACAAAACAATAAACCAACAGCAAAGTAGGGTAATACCAGATAAAAATATTCGCTTAACGGCTTTTGATCAACCTGCACGCTTAATCTTCTTTCATGAAGATTTTCTTGCTCCCCGTTAATGGATGACTGGCTATATATAGATGATAGCGTAATTAAAAACAGGGAAATAGACCATAGAGGATCAATTAAATTTCCAGTAGCATAAACTCCGGATAATCCTTCTGTACAATAGTAGGAGTCTGCCAGAACCAAAATCATCATTCCCATTGTAAAATGGAAGCTTAAAGCACCCGCTTTCAATTTCTCTGATGTATAAGTAATAGCAAGAGCCCCGAACAAAAGGCCTAAATCTCCAATAGGGGTAAAAGCAAATCGCAGCACTGAAAGCCAATCGGTTCCTGCATAATGCGCCCAATTCGGTTTCAGTAAAAATTCCCAGCTCAGGGTAGTGGCGACTACCATGACAATCAAGATATCGAACATCATTTTTATTGTTTTTCTATGAGAGCTTAACTGCACCATTTTCACAATCATAGCAGCAAAAAACAAAATGACTTCTGCTCCCCCAAAAACATGCGATGCCCCAAAACCGGGCGGTTCTATCTTTAAAAACCATTCATCCATATTCCAAACGGATTGGGCCAGGAAGAAACAAATACTTCCCATCCCAATCATCAGCCAAAAAACATGATCCTTTCGACTTTTTTTATATCCATTTCGAAAAATATAATAAGCGGAGATGACAGGGGCCGTAATTTGGAAAGTGTCCCCACCAGCCATCAGTATCCCATGCTTTCCCTTAAAATAGATAAGCCAGACGTAATAGAAAAGGATATGAATTGCCATTACGCTCAAGGCCTGCTTTTGTTCTTTATTTGCCTGCATCGTTTGACCTCAATTTTTATTTTCAGTGCTCTTAACAGTTTTAAAATGCTGCTCCCAATTCCTTGTTGGAGCAAGTGGAGAATTTCTCTCTTAATCTATCCTTTAAACAAACCCTCTCTATCTTTATCGGTACAAATTACCTATTTATAAGACGAATTTTACCTTTTTATTTCATTTGCCTCGGGCAGTTAGGGTCCCCCTTAACGCACTTTTCCCGCAGGAGTCTTGTGCCTTCTGCTTCAATCAACAAAGGGCGTGGCTTCTGTTGAGTTTTTTGTTTAGCTCTCTTTTTCCTGATCGCTGCATTCTTAAGTCAATATCTACATTGAGCATTTGCAAAGCTTTAGTTCTAATGGAATTCTGTAAGTTGAAGGAATTAAAAACAAGATGACGCATATTCCTAGAAAGGAGGTGTACAAAGTCGTACATAAATTTAAAAGCAGACGCAGTACGCGCATATCGCCACATCCTGGAATCCTTTAGGACCTTGTCTATGAGGGTGCATTTTTTATGAGAACGAATAGAAAAAAAGTCTCGTATAAGCTTGAAAGACTCAACGAGACTGCTTTAGAAAACCCTTATACGGATAGCTTCATCACTTCCTCTTCCCCCATTTTTTCACCGGTTTGAACAAAGCCAATGCTCCTATATAGACCTTTTGCCGTTTGATTATCCGGATGGACAGTCAGCTGAATGGCGCGGCACTGAGGAAATTGCTTCTGAATCCAATGAATCATTGCGTTGATTGCTGCTTTTCCATATCCTTTCCCCTGAAATCTGCGGTCAATCAAAAATCCATTCATCCAATACATATCGTCTGTCTGTTCTACAAACGCATGCATGATAAAGCCTGCCATTTGATTGCTTGCATAAACAGCAAACGGGAGATACTGCACATTCTCTCCATCCGGTTTTATATAAACCTTTGCTAGCGACACAGCGACAGAGGGGACAAACGGCTTTTGTTCTTCCAAAACTTCCAGCGACAATGCCTCTTCCCAGTTTTCTCTGGAGACAGGAACAAGACTAATTCCCATTGCTTTCACTCCTTTTATACAGTTTTTTACCATAGCTGTTGGTTTTCGTACAATCAGCAAGTCCGTATTTTGCTTGTCTTACGCCGTTTAAATCAGCGCAGAAATATTGTTGCTGCGAATAGAGACGCAATCAAATTAATACTAAGCCTTATTCGCTTCCTCTTTATTGAGAGCTGGGGGCGGGGGCTTTTGTTCGTTCAGCTTTTTCGAAATATAGATGAAGCCAAAAACGGCAAGTGCAGATATTCCCCAATTCAGAATTTGCTTTTCAATAATCCCCTTATTGAATGCGTCTGCTCCATACTCAGATACCAGCCACATCTTCAGAATGCCTCCCAAGAGCTCTCTTAAAATGAATAAAGAAGTAATCAGATTAAAGATTCGTAAGATCTCTTTCCTGTAAAAGAGCGGTTTCATTTTTTTACGATTATGTCCCTGCAGTTCAGTAAAATCGAGGCAGAAATACAGCACAATAGGCTTGTTTATGAATATAGTAAAACCAAAAAACACTCCCATGATGATAGAATAAACAGCCTCATTCCATAGCATTTGAGTGCCTGACCCGGCTGTCACATCAACCAGCGTCCCAATCACCAGATCTGTCACCATAAAAATACCGAAAATATTCATTTTCCGAACGGCAATAAACCGGTAAACCGTATAAAGAATACCTGGAATAGATGATACAAGCATTGCAGGATAATCTCCCAGCATGCTTCTGCATACATGCCAAATCACCAGTGGAAAAATCAAATAGCATATTATATCCGAAAGTACGATTTGCTTGTTCAAGACCCTGCCCCCCGCTCTCTCTTCCTAGATACAGGTATATTCAAACAAAGCTCTTTTCATCACTATACCATAATTTAGAAACTAAGAATCTGGCAATTAAATATTTTAACGCATTAACGCACAAAAGGGGTCAGACCCCTTTCGTGCGTTAATGCAATAAAAAAACAGTGCGATTCATGGCTCGAATCCACTGCTTTTTGACAATTTCAATCCCCGTATATTTTTGTATGAGTAGAACGGCTTATTAGAGCACGTCCCAGTTTAATTTTGTTGTTTTTCTTTATTATAGTAATGAACGCTATACTGGGCACCTTCATCGACCATTTTATTATCTGCTACATCCATTGGGTCAGGATGGCCGGCTTTGGTCATCGTGTTATTTGGATGTTTTTGTTTATTCATCCATGACTCTGCCCGTTTTTTCAAGTTATTAAATGTGATCATTGTTTTATGTCTGTTCTCTTTAGAAGAAAAATAAGAAATCCCTGCGACACCAAGCCCAGCTAAGACATATGCACTTTTTTTTGCCATCATTATCTTCCTCCTTGTCTTTACTAGATATATACCCGTTTTCATTATAAATACACTCTTTATTCATTACATTGTGATAACAAAGTGTTAACAATTAATCTTGAATGAGGATAAGAGATCTCGTTTTTAGAAAATTACAACTTTGGAATCTTCTGGATAATGCACACATAAATTGAAACGTATTAAACAGAACAAAGATAATAGGGGGAAAAGAGATGATGATTTTACAGGTAAGAAAAACAAAATCCTTCATTGCCATTGCTGCCATTTTTGCATTGGCTGCAGCTTTTTTGTATACTCCACTAGCCAAAGCCTCAGCATCAATTAACTATGGCGAAGAAGTAGGAGCCGTGTCTAAGCTGTATGAAGGAAAAACCTATCAATATGGTGGCACCAGCCCAAGCGGATTTGATGCAGGCGGCTTTACCCAATATATCTATAAAAAAGCAGCAACAAAGCTGTTTATTCCGCGCACTAGCGCAGATCAGTATAAAATAGGGAAAGCCGTCAGCCTCAAGAATTTAAAACAAGGCGATTTGGTCTTCTATGCAACTGGCCCAGTAAAAGGGAAGGTCTCCTTCGCAGCGATTTACTTGGGAGGAGGAAAATTCATTGGAGCTACTTCTAAAGGGGTAAAAACAGTGAACATGTCTGATAAATATTGGAAAGACCGCTATATTGGCGCTAAACACATCCTCAAATAAGGATTTAATCAAACGTTTAATTAAGGATGTTTTCGCATAGATTGTTGCTTTACGTACAAAGGATTATTCCGTGTGTTGTCTATCTTCGTGGCATCTTTTCGTATGTTTTTTACAAGTTTTATTACGGAATATATATTTAAAATGATATTTTCATGTCCAATAGAAACAAAGTTTACGAAAAGAGCCTTAATTAAAGCTTTTTACCGTGTATCACCATAAATCGGATCCGGCGGGATCCGATTTTTAATTAACCAGCCCTTATAAACATAAAAAAATACATACCTAAAACGGCATGCATTTAAATGTAAGAATGTATTAAAAAAGGAGGAATAAGCGTTGCTATTAAAATGGATCCTCTATCTCAGCCATTATTTGAAGATGGTTAGGTTAAGACGCTATAACCTCGCTTAAAAGCTCAATGTCTGTACATATTTCTCTTTTTATTCCAGGATCAGAACACTTCTCATAATCCCGGAATAATCGGCTTAATTCTTTCATTATAAGTAGATATTCGTAGGTGTCCATACAATTATGCACCTCATTTTCATATAACTTCTCCGAATAATTATTTACCCATTATAATCAAATATAACCTGCTTTTTGAAAAAATAATATCAAATAATACCATTTTGAGCGCCCTTGCTATAGCTGCCTTTACATCTGCGATATCTCATCGGACAATCGCAACAAAGTGAATCCTTTATTACTTTACTGCACAAAAGGAGTCTGACCCCTTTTGTGCAGTAAAGTATAGAAACATTCTCCCATTAGGGGTATGATGATATTAGGAAAATTGGTAAGGATATAAAATAACTAAAAATTAATGTTTTTGTGATAACCATACAAAGAAAGTTCACAAAATATACCGTTATATTTGCGGAATTACTTGAGAAGGATGAAAGTCATGAGAAAAATTTGTACAAGTGTGATTGCAGCAGCGTTAGCTATCGGTTTAGCTGGCTGCACAGGACAAAACGGAAAAACAAACACCCCTCCCCCTCAAGCGGAAGGAAAAAATACCAAAACAACAAGCACCTATCCTTTTCCTAAAAATCCCGTTCAAAAAGGAAAAGCCCAATTAATTTTAAGTAACCAAAATGGAGATACGTCGAGGAATAAAGCCGTTATTGTAGATGCAAAAAAGACAGACATTGTGGATCAGCTGGGAACCTATTACACAAACTTTGACGGCAGGCTCTTAACTTTCCTTTATATTAACCAAACCTTCGCATCAACCGAAGAAGTAACCGGAGATACTCAATCCTTCGTCAATCTATCGGGAGATGACTTGAAGCCGGGTACATATACCGTTACAGCTGTTCAATTCAAAGATAACGACCCTACCAGTACCGTTATCAATCTAACCCAGGCAAAATATAAAGTGGTTGATACCAAGTAGAAAGGTTTCAACGTTTAATTGGATAAATGTCTGACTGATTGAAAAAAAAAGACAAGTCTGCAGTCTCCTTGAGCCAGTTACTGGACAAAGAACCTTGCTCCTGCTAAACAGAAAGAGTCCCTCTTTACACTGAAGAGGGACTCTTTCTTTTAAATATTCTCTTGCACTCTTTTCGTCAGCACTTTGATGGTCTTTATTTAAAAGCTGACTTTTTCTTGTACTACTAAAATCCTTTAAAAGCATCACACTTCCGCAGGCTGCATCGCCTGCAAGGCTTGAAGGAGGTTTACTCCATTAGGGCTGCCCCAGCCTGTACATGCATCCCATCCTGGCCCGGAGGTATAAGAGCCGCTTCCGGATGTATCATTGTTTCCGCTTGTGATATCGCGGAAGCTTCCTCCCTTTTGCCCAATTTGATAGAGGGCCGGATTCAAAAAGCCTACTGGACGTCCAAGCTGCTGATTAAAAATGGCTACCAGACCTGCCCAAAGAGGGGCTACAGCGCTGGTCCCTCCAATAACAAAGGACTGGCCATCCACTAAGACTTCGTATCCTGTTACAGGATCTGCGTTTCCAGCAATATCTGGAACCCCGCGGCCTTTATTGCCGCCATTGCCTGCCAGCGCAGGAACACCGGCATTTGTTTGATAATCCGGAAGGCTGAATACAGTGCTGACACCCCCGCCTGTTGCACCATTATTCTGTTCATTCCAGACCACTTCACTTGAAATGGTTTGGCCAGATCCCTGCAGCTTAGTACCGCCGCAGGCTAAAACGTACGGGCTGGATGCTGGGAAATCAACATGAACCGAACCGTCGTTTACCCCGTCTGAGGATCCATTATCTCCTGCAGCACTGCAAATGGTGACCCCAAGAGCAGCGGCATCATGGAATGCCTGATTCATGGCCTGAATAGCCTGGCTGGTCCAATTAGCCTCCGCGGAACCCCAGCTGATGGAGATGACGGAAGGGTTATTTTTCTTATCATGGATAGCAGTTGTGATGGCATTTAAAAAACCAGCATCCGTATTAGGTGCAAAATATACAGCAATTTTTGCTCCAGGTGCCACAGCGGCAGCTACCTCAATATCCAGCATGACTTCTCCGTCTGCACCATTTGGATTTCCCTCCGGAGCATTTTTTCCTCCGTTCACGCTTACAGCGGTTACCTCAGGCATTGGCATACCAAGATTAGAAAAATACTGTTGTAAATCATTATCTGTATAGCCCCCGCCTAATTCAATAATGCCAATACATTGTCCGCTGCAGTCAACGTTTTGCGGAAAATTATAAAGCTCAGCAATTTGCACTGGCGTATAAGAGCTTCTTGAAGCTTGGCTGCGAGCGAAGTTTCCCGTCCTGGATTCACTCAGCACCCGAAAATGCGGCCTTGTTTGCGGGCGGTTATCCAGCCCCAGCACAGCAAGGACAATATCACTCAGTCCTTCAGGTACCTCAATTGGACCTGTACGTCCGCGGTATTTGAAATCTGGATGCTCATATTCTGAAAGCTCCACATTAAAAGCTTTGTTAAAATTTTCTACTGTTCCACAGAGCATAATAGTACCAGAAGCCGTATTTGTTTCTTTTACCTTCAAATTATATTCTCGGGCAAATTCTTCAACCCTTTTTACAGACTCGTCTTCAAGTCCATATTTTTGTTCAAATTCACTTCTGGACAGGTATTGTTGGGAGAATGGCCTTTCCGCCATATTTTTCATCATCTCAGTCAAGTCTTCATTCCCTGAGCTGCGACGGAGATAAACCGTTACAGTAATCTCATGATCCAGCATTGCTGGACCTGTTTTTTTCGCTTTCGGCAATGCAGACCTTTCACTTCCTGGAATCTGAATACGTTTAACCATAGAAGACAGCTCCTTTCTCCTCTTTATGCTATTTTACAACTCTCGCTATAAAAAACGCCAATTATTAACTGAATCATACCATTATTCAGTTATTTATACCTATAATTTTTATCTATATTTGGTAAATCTGTATGTCTCTCATATTAAATTATTCGTTCGAAGCCTGTCTGATTGGGAGATTGTTCTAATAAATGGAAATTATGTTTCAGCCACAGGACAGATTTCACATTAAACAAATGTTGATTTATAGGTACCAACCGTTCTTTTTCAAAAGGAATCATTTTCAGACCTCTTTCTATTATTTCCCATAGTGTAACAGACGAGGTAAAACATCCCTCAGCAAAAACACCCACAAGTCCTTTTGCAGGTGTTATTACTGTTTTTCGTTCAATGGACAATTCTGTACCTTGCCCATCGTCGCGGCATCATTTCGTCCATTATTTTAAGCATTTACATACTAAACTATTATTAATAGAAGCAATGTTTTTATAAAAAGAGCCTTGTTATATAATGCTCTCAAATTTTAAACCCTTTTGTTTCATTAAAAATTGAAGGGCTGACCGAAAACTCAGGAAAGTTTTCAGTTCACCAAGCACAGTCAGCTTAGATTTGACCAGGACCCGTGTAATAGAAGGTGAAAACCCGACAAAAATCACTTGAACACCCATTAACCCCAAGGAAGAAATCAATTTTTCAATATTCCTTCCCAGAACCTCTATTTCTCCGGCTTCCTTTTCCGTAATGGCAGTAAAATCAATAATGACCGTGCCGACTTGCTTTGTATGTACAGTATCCAGTATCTTTTGTACAATTATGTGAAATCTATCAGTTGACAATCGGCCAGTAATTGGAACCAAAATCGTATCTGGCACTACAGATGGAATAATGGGAGCGGATATGTCTTTAATAAGATGTTCATATTCGCTTATTTGTTCTTTAAGCTGTCTAATCTCTTCTCTCATCCATTCTAACTCACTCTTTATCATAGCCCCTAATAAGCTCCTCAATATTTTAAATACTATGTATGTCTTTAACATTATTCTATTAACCTATTTCCCACTCTTTTAAACCTTTCTTCAGAAATAATTCTCATTAGAGTTGATTCGGACCGGGAAAAAATAAAAAAACTTCCATATACAGAAACATATATGGAAGCAAATTTTTTACTTTATAAAAATTTCAATGAGATTCAATATAATGGCTGCAACAAGCATCAGGACTAAAAAACCAATGGCTCCAAGGCCAATACGGCGAATTTCCTTCGGCATCACAGGTGTCCCTGTTTTTTTAGAAAAAATTCCTTTCCGATTCAGTTTAAACTCCATATCTGTCATTGCATTTCCCATTTTCCTACCATACCCTTGCACCCTGTCAGCTTTATCAGGATGCCAAAAAATAGGTTCCGGTTCAGGATCAGGCATATTGTTACCCCCAATAAATTATGTTTTATAAATCTTTATTACATTGTATCCGCATATTAACATATAATGCAGATTTTTTAAAATTTTCATTGCATTAAATGTAAAGACTATGCTGGAAGCCTTTCTATTATACACCTTTTTCAAACGTTGTTAAAGGGACATGCGGTACTAATTTTATTCATATAAGACAATTTTTGTATTGCAGGTGAAATAAACCCCATCGAAATCAATTCAGGCTTCTCGAAGCGAGTATACCTGCATCCAATCCGCGGAGATCACACCACTCGCGAACATTCTTTGTCACAATGATTGGACATTTGGCGATGTGTTCCAAAGACTGTGCACC
Organism: Heyndrickxia acidicola; assembly: GCF_001636425.1. NCBI lineage: Bacteria > Bacillati > Bacillota > Bacilli > Caryophanales > Bacillaceae > Heyndrickxia > Heyndrickxia acidicola. The sequence goes on along the minus strand of NZ_KV440953.1, from coordinate 3,655,053 downwards.
CTGCATTAGAAAAATCATCCTCAGATGCTCCTTCCATGCTTTCATTTCCTCTACTAAGCCTTCTGTGCCGCACTTATCTAAGACCCTCAAAAAAGCCCCTGCCACTCCGGCCGCCGATGCCCCCAGAGCCATCGATTTAACAGCATCCAGTGGATTTCGAATTCCTCCTGAAGCAAGAATCGTCATATCCTTCAGAAATGGCTGAGCCTCAAGCAGAGAAATAGGGGTTGATTGTCCCCAGCCCTTTAGATAGCTATAATCTCTTTTTTCCCGCCGCTCATTTTCAATATGAACAAAATTAGTTCCTCCTCCTCCGCCTACATCTACAAATTGAACGCCGCATGTTTTTAGCTGCTCCAGTGTTTCCCTGCACATGCCAAAACCGGTCTCCTTTATGATGACGGGGATGGAGGTTTTTTTTATAATGGTTTCTATTTTCTTAAGTATTCCTGAAAAATGCCTATCTCCCTCAGGCATCACAACCTCCTGCGGAACATTTAAGTGAATCTGAAGAGCATCTGCCTCTAGCATATCAATGGCTCTCAGGGCATAATCCAATGGTGCATCCGCTCCTACATTGCCAAAAATGACTCCATTCGGATTCTTCTTGCGGACAATCCTGTAAGTATCAGCTACCTTTTCATTGCGCAGGCCGGAATGCTGTGAACCAACAGCCATTGCAATGCCCGTTTCCTTTGCTGCTTCAGCCAAGGCAGCGTTGATGGCTCCTGTTTTCTCACTCCCGCCTGTCATGGCATTAATATATATCGGAAATGCTAATGTTAAATTGCCCAAACGAGTTCTTAAATCAACCTCTTCTTTATCCAACTCGGGAAGTGAACGGTGTACTAAATAGAGAGCATCAAAGTCCGATGGCTGCGTTTGATTTGTATTTAAAGCCAAGCGAACATGTTCATCCTTGCGCTTTTCACGTATTGATGGTTGTTCTTCCATAGCGCACTCCCCTACCTCAGCGATTCGTTAATTGTTTCACTCCACCGTTTGATGACTTGCTTAAAAATCCTGCCGTCCGTCTTTTATTACCATTACATCATGCTGTTTTCTTTTAATTTTTCCCCATTGCGCCATTCAAAAAGCATTGAAGATATTTCCTGTAAAAAGAGCAGCTGTTCAGATACTTAAAGCAGATATCTGTCTCTTATTGTCCGCTTGCTTTTAGCCGGGCATATTTCAAGGCTGACCAATCTGAATATTGGTTTATGATGCAATGAATAACAAACTTCCCTCTAATAGGATTGTAGTTGCTGTGGGACACAAGCAAAAGCGGCGATGATCGATTACGCCTCTTTTTTGATTAGTATGCGAAGGTATTATCAGCCTTCTTCTCTACTGTTTTTATGCCGTAATGTTCAAGGAGTGTTTCAATTTTAGCTTTTTGCTCCTCTGTTACAACAAGCACTCTAGTCATTTTTTTATCCTCATAGTTATTGAAATGCATGGTAAAACAGGTTTCTTCAGGACTTGTCTGTGTGTAGTGGGTATGATAAACACCAATATACTCGAATGTGCAGGAGCCTATAGCAGACCATTTAATAAAGCGGCGAAAGACGATTCCATCCTCCCTGATTTCAAAAGGCAAGTAATATGGAAGGATAATTAGTGACGGAATAACGGCAGCATAAAAGTCTGTCAGCTCAGGCACTCTTCCTGAAAGGCACAGGAACATCAACACTATACTGATTCCAACGCCAAAGACAAGAATAATCAGGAATAATCGCATTTTTCCTTGAGGGTACGTTTTTAGCCGCAACGGAAAATTATGGGGATCTTTTAACTGAATAGGTTTATCCGGATATAGTATTTTTCCTTTTTTAAGCTGCAGCATCCCCTGTTGGTAGAAAACAAAAAGATAATAAGCCAGCAGCGCTGCTGAAACGGCTAAACCAATTATAGACTCCCTGGACATCTTCAAGCGCCCCTTTGCCATTATGAATATCTATATCGTACCAGTTTAATGGAATAAATTATATGCAGTTAGAGATTTTTAGTACTCTGTTTATACTTTGCTGCTCTGAGAAGACTGAATGTATCTCCGCAGGCCTTTGCAAAAGAAAATTTCACACGTAATATAAGCTCCTAGGGCTCTCCAAACAGACTTACGGGCGAAAAATAAGATTTACGGGCGAATTAGGTAAATAGACCTAACCAAGACCACTATCTTACTTTACTACTTTACTCCACTAAAAGGGTCAGACCCCTTCTTCGCTTTACTGTATTAAAGCGATAACACCAATAAAAAAAACCTTCCCAGCAAGGAAGGTTAACGGGTTAATGGGCTGTTTCCCACACAAACAGGTAGTAGAAACCAAAGACCGCTATCACAAGGGCTGTTGAGACGGCGAGAAGTAAGACGAGCGTTTTCGAAAAGCGAATGGTTTGTTCATTAATGTCTATGCTTTTTTTGAAATAGCTGAACTTTGCCATTCCTACTATGATGACACCCAATACAAAAGAACAAATGCCAATAGCTTTTGCCAGGGTGCCCCCTCTCTCAAGCTGCACCCACTGAGCAGAAAAATGCAGATTTGACATTAAAAATCCAACCCCGACCAACGCAAGAGCAGTCCGGACCCATGCTAAAAAGGTGCGTTCATTCGCCAGATGCTGCTGTATATACTTTGAATCAATCGTTTTGCGTTCATCTTCATTCATTGTACTACCTCATTGATCCATTATTCTCAATCCAAAATCATTAGCCTAAGTCTTGTCTCTCCAACCATTTCAAGCCCTAAAAAAGGTAACATTATTAAGGCTTCCAGATTCCAAGAACAGGCGCTTCATATTGGCTGTTCTTTAATGCTGGCAATCCATACATGTCTTCTATGGTTCTGAGAATGGAGTATAAATTGTACTTTTGATCCGTTTTGCCCGATTTCACCATCTGTCCCGCAAAAATGGTCGGAATCTTATTTTCGGTACTGGAATGGTCATCTTCATCCCAGGTTAGGATGAAAAGGCTGTTGTTCTTATTGGCCCATTTAATATAAGGATCGATATTCGTTTTTAACCATTTATCCGCTTCTTCTATTGTTCCATTATGCATATCGTTGTTCAGGTTAGGAATCACAAAGGACACCGTTGGAAGCTTGGAATAATCGCTCGGGAACATGGAAAACGGCTTATTCACACTAGCCGGGAGATTGGTAAAGTTGACCCAGGGACTATGCTTCCGATAATACAATCCGGAACTGCAGCCTTTAAACCCAACGGTTGGAAGATCCTCAGAATAGCCTGCGAAGCTTTTGCCTGCCTTTGTTAGTTCCTCAGCCATATTCGGTGCATTAAAGGAATGTGGGCAGCTGTCGCTTGTTACGCCCTGTGTGCTTCCTGAAAACAAAGCGATATAATTTGGCTGGCTTGGGTGTGTAATCGCATGCATATTGGTGAAGTTCATTCCCATTTTAGCAAGCTTATTCATATAAGGGGCTTTGGAATTCCCTATAATCTCTTGATCCGAATGGTTTTCTTCCATTACGATGACAATGTGTTTAGGTACAGGCAGCGATTCCTTTTTTACATATTTCACTTTTTTCCCTGGTGCCATTACATTCTGCATGTCACGCCCTGGCATTAAGACAATAAATAGAACGGCTGCACAAAGTACGGCTACTACGACAACGTATATCCAATTTTTCCTTTTCACTGGTGGCCTCCTATAGTCGTCAGCATTAGTACAAGCTGCTTTTAGAATGAATATACTATAGATTTTCCCTATTCACTAGAGAACATAACCATTCTTTTAGCTTGCCCTGTTGATTTCCGATGCAGGCACTTGCTATCCACTGATGTTAGGGGAGCCCTGGGTATACGTTCAATTTATATGATTAAAAAATTTGCATTGAGTCTTTACAGATCATTTGCTTTGAAGATTTTAAAAAAGGAACCCTTTTTCCAAGTCCCTATAAAACCATTTAAACTGTGGATTCTCATTAAGCAAAGCATCCAGCATCACCAATTGACCTTCTTCCTTTAACACTGTTTCCTTCTCCAAAGCAAAACCCTCTTTTTAATAATTTATCATTAAAAAGAGGGTTTTATTGGAAATGAATGGATCCATATCCTTCGTTAGGCAAGCTGTTTTTGCTTTCTTAACTGGCCTGCCTTCTTCGCTTTCCACGCCTTCCAGCCGTTGGAGACAAGTAATCCAATAAACAAGTAGGATAAACCTCCAAAAAAGACATAGCAGCCTACACTTATAATGGCAGCAATCAAGCTGAAGATCACTTGATCCTTGTCTTTCCCGGGCGAGGTTGGAGGATCTGTCAGCATGAAAAATGCTAAGAATAGGGCCGAGTTAATAAATGGAGAAAGAAAGACCTCACTTACGTCCTTATAATGCGCTAAGCTAATGACTAAAAACAAACCAAGATACACTCCTAAGAATGTCAGTATCTGAGGGAACTTTTGAACCTTATTGGTTATGATAAACCCTCCAATAATGACGACAAAAGTAAACCACCATGGCTGCAGGGTGAGGCTTCCCCACCAGCTTTCATCACTTTGGAATAAAAGAAGAGCTAAAAATAAACCGAAGGCTGCCGGATTAAAAATAGGCTTTCTTCCCGTAACAAAAACGTGCTTTGAGATAAGCGCAAAAATTACAGCGGCAACGGTCTGATACCAGGGTACATCTGAGCCCAGCACCATTGCGATAATCAAACCGGTTAACACTGCCCCATCCGGAAAAATCCTCTTTCTTTTTTGATAAATTGAAACGCCCATATCTACTATAAGACCAGTGACGACTGCAATCACCATGTTTTTCAGCCCACCTGCGGGATCTGAATTCCACTCTCCCACAATCGCCAAAACTAACAGAATGCCAAGTAAATAACCTTTTGGGGACCTTCTAAAAATTTGTAACTGACTGGGCTTTTTCTTTTTTTCAGGCATCACCCTTGTTCTTCTACTTTCCGGATAGCCTGGTCCCATAGTGCGTGTAGTCCGTTCGCTTGAATTTGTACGCTGCCGGCTGATATTTCGCTCATTCGGATCCGCATGCTGCATAACCATATCTCTCCATTCCTTTTGTCATAATCAATTCGTTTTCAGATGTCATAAGGATTCCTTCCAGCCCATTTTCCTCCAATAACCTTAAGCCTTCCTGCGGGCCCATTATAAAAACGGCGGTAGAAAAGGCATCAGCAAGCATCGTAAAAGGGGCAATGACTGTACAGCTTGTCACACCTTTTACCGCTTCACTCGTATGAGGATGCAAAAGATGGTGAATTCCTTTTTCACTTATCCGCTCATAGTTTCCAGAAGTACAGACGGCAGAATCGGTTAATTCCACTGTACCAAGGAGCTCCGTCTTTTTATGCGGATGCTGAATCCCAACACGCCAAGGCACATCATTTTCATTTAATCCATGCACATAAAGATCGCCTCCAGCGTCTATCACAAAGCTCTCAACCCCCGCCAGTTCTTTCACCGCTAAATCGACTGCGAGCCCTTTTGCCACAGCTCCTAAATCGAGCACCATCGGTTTACTCAACGTGATGGAACGTTCCTTTTCATCCACTAAAATATCCCGGTAGTCGGCTGTGCCCTGTGCTTCAAACTGGATTTTTTCACCTGAGCGAAAATTTTTATTAAAGCCGGCCTTTTCAAGAGTCTGTCCAATAGAGGGATCGAATGCCCCGTCTGTAAGCTTTGCCATTTCCACCGCGAAGGCAAGGGCTTGAAAAAGAAGCTCGCTGGGTTTGACAGGAGTACCTACATGCATTGACAACTGCCTTAATTCACTGGCAGCGTCAAAACGGCTGCAGACTCTTTCTACATAGTAAAACTGCTGAAAAGCCTTTTGTATACATGCTTCCGCCTTTTTTTCAGGCTGCTCTGTTATCACTTTTATCGTAACGTACGTGTCCATATAGACTTCTGTCTTTTCGAATTTCTTCTTTTTTATGGGGCTAATCATTACGGTCACCTGCCTTTTTACACTTTAGCGGACTGCAATGCCTGTTCCACAGCAGTTTGAAAATCCTCAGAGCTTAATGTTGCACCTGAAACAATATCTACATTTTCGCTTTGTCTTGCAACCACCTGCTGAGGCAGTCCATCAATGCGGGCTTCTGAATAATGCGTATCACAGTTTGTAATGGCTACATTGGTGATTTTATCCTGTTTAATCGTCACTGCTACCGTTACCGAGCCAATCCGATTAGAAGCGGAACCTGTATACGTACCGTTTTTATATATTTTGGGGCTTTTGGCAGATTGAGGTTGCTTATGAATTAGGTGCTTGGGAGAGGGTGTTGTTCCTGTTGTCTTAATCTGCTGCTCTGCCGGCTTGCTATACTGTTGATGCTGAGTTAGCTGGTTAGAGACTGGCCCAGCTTCCTGGTTTACCGCTTTACTTTGCGCTTCCTGCGTTGTGACCAATCCTGTTATATAAATGGCACTAATAGCTGCAGAGCAGAGCCCTATCATTTTATTGCTCATCTTCGTCATGTTTAATGCCTCCAATAGTCCTTTGATTCTTCTATAATAAAAAGTATAAAAAGAGAACATTTGAATTTACTTAGAAGGGCAAAATTTTTTTACAAGCGGCGAACTCACTTTCATAAACAATGGCTGTTTTCGCATAAATTGTTGCTTTACGTATAAAAGGATTATTCCGTATGCTGTCTGTCTTCGTGGCATCTTTTCGTAAGTTAATAAAAGTTTTAATACTGAACCTGGGTTTATGCTCCTTTTTTGAGCCAAATAGCAATACAGTTTACGAAAAGAGCCTAAACAACAAACGAATGAGACAGGGACAAAAACTTTTTCATTTTATTCCTAAACGATAAAAAACTGCACCCAGCGTGGATACAGTTTTTCTATCATTCTTTACATATTGGAAAACTAATACTTACTTCCGTTCCTTCTCCCAGCTGGCTCTTGACCCGGACTTTTCCATCATGTGACTGGATAATCCATTGGGCAATCGCAAGCCCCAGACCGGAGCCTTCAAAATTTCGCGTTCTCGATTTGTCCCCGCGGTAAAACCGGTCAAAGATAAAAGGAAGCTCTTCCTTTGATATCCCTACTCCCGTATCGATGATTTCCACTCTTACCTGAGAGCCTTTTGCGGATGCCTGGACCGTGATCTTTCCTGCTTCTTTTGTATACTTCACTGCATTATCCAGCAAGATAACAAAAAGCTGGCGGATCCTTTCCTGGTCTCCTATGATTTCAAGAGGAGAAGCAATGGACGCATCCATCGCAATGTTCTTTAGCTTGGCCAATTCCTCAAATCCGTAAAATACTTTTGAAAGGATTTTATCAAGCCGGATCGGTTCGCGGTTTATTTCCATTTGATCACTATCCGATCTGGCAAGGGTCAAAAGGTTGGATATCAATTTGGTCATATAATTAATCTCTTGAATCGCTTCTGAGATGTTTTCACTTTCTTCCTCGATCGTACGGTTTGGATGGCGAAATAACCTCTCAAGGTTCAGCTTCATGACGGACAAAGGGGTCCTTAGCTCATGTGATGCGTCCCCGACAAACCGTGATTGCTTATTCCAGGCATTTTTAATAGGAATTAATGCCCTGTTCGCCAGATAGAAACCGGCTAAAATCGCCACTATGATACTCATGAGGCTTCCTACTGCAACCACCATTAATAGATGCCTCAGCAGCTCCTGTTCGCCATAAAGACTGTACACAAGCTGTACCTTCTCAATCGCTTCCTTTTTTCCTTTAATAGTGACATCATATTGTACCGGAATATTGACAAACCGATAAGAAGAACCCGCTTTTGTGATGGTGTGCAGACTCTCGCTGCCACTGACCTTCTCCAATAGCGGATAAACATTTCTGGGAACAAGCGTATGCTCCGGAAGCGTCATTTTTATTTTTTCATCCGTCCCCCAAAATAAATACTCAATTTGCCGGGTTCCTTCTGTTTCAGGATTCATCATGTTTTCAAAATGATGCTCCGGCTCGTTAAGAAGATGAGTCCGCACATCCAAAAGCTGTTTATCTACCTGAGAATATAAGTGATATCTCATATAAAAATATAAAGAAACACCAAAGCTATTTAAAATAATAAAAAAGACAATAGAGTTTAATACAACCAGCTTAATTCTTGTTTTTTCAAACATTTTGTCCCTCTGCTTTCACCATATATCCGACTCCGCGAATCGTGCGGATGATGGAATCGCACTTAAAAGCAGAAAGCTTCTTTCTTACGTAATGAATATATAAGTCAACAATGGCGTCACCCGTGTTGGACTCCAGCCCCCAAATACGGTCAAAAATCTGCTCCCTTGTCAACAGCTGTTCCCGATTTTGAATCATATAATGAAAGAGCTCATATTCTTTAATGGTCAGCTTTAAGTCTTGTTCGCCAATAAATGCCCGATGCTCTTGTGTATCCAGCACAATCGGTCCGTAATGTATTTTCCCTTCATTTCCCAGCTTGCCGGCACGGCGGAGCACTGAGCGGATTCTTGCCAGAAATTCCTGTGTATCAAAAGGTTTCACCAAATAATCATCTGCCCCGACATCCAGACCGCTTACTTTATCCTCTACACTATCCTTAGCGGTTAAAATGAGAGACGGTGTATAGAACCCGCTTTTGCGCAATTCTTTTATCAGTGCTAAACCATCCAGGCTCGGAAGCATAATATCAATGATCAGCAGATCGTAAATACCCGTTTTGGTCATTAAAAGGCCATCAAGGCCATCATCGGCAAGATCAATCGTATAGCCTTCGTCCTTGAGAATAGATGAAACAATCTTTTGAAGCGGAGCGTCATCTTCTACGAGTAATATATGCATCGATTTTCACCCTTTTCTTTGTAGCATTCCCAGAATTAAAAGTAGTGCAATCTTATTATATAAATTATTCTTTAGATTTCCCTTAGATTTTACACTGTTAACTAAGCTCTAAGAAAAAATTCGTCTTAAAAACAAATTTGATTGATGATTAAGGCTCTTTTCGTAAACTATGTTGCTATCTGACACAAAAAGTGATAAAAGTATTAAAACTTTTAAATAACTAACGAAAAGATGCCACGAAGATAGGCCACATACGGATAGATTCTTTATACGTAAAGCAACAATCTATTCGAATACAGCCATGGTTAATAAAGTAAAATAAAAACCACACAGAAGGCTCTCTCCCGTGCGGCTTCATTTTATTCTACACTGCCATTTCGCGGCCTATTTGGCAGGTTCTCGCTCTTTTTCTGCTCAAGTTTGTTGGTTCCTGATCCAGGAGATACACGCCTCAAAAATTTCCCGGTTGTCATTACCATTAATACGCTTTGGCCCAATAAACCAGCTCTTTCGCTTCGCCGCCGCAGCAAACGCAGGTGTCCGCCACTCTTTCCTGTTCAAATGGAATGCAGCGGGAGGTCGCACCGGTTTCATCTTTGATAAAATTCTCACAGGCCAAATCTCCACACCACATCGCTTTAATGAACCCCGGATTCTGTTCAAGCTCTTTTTTGAACTGCTCCATTGTAACAGCTGTTCTCGTTTTTGAAGCCTGCAGCTCTCGGGCTTTTTTCAATAGATTCTGTTGAATCTCCTCTAAAAGCTCTACTATCCTTGCTTCCAGTTCGTCCAGCCTTACCTGCACTTTCTCACCCGTATCCCTTCTGGCAAGGACGGCCTGCCCGTTCTCGATATCTTTTGGTCCGATTTCCAAACGCAGCGGGATGCCCTTCATTTCATACTCATTAAACTTCCAGCCCGGCATTTTATCACTGGCATCAATCCCAACTCTAGCCACTTTCTTCAGTTGGTCTCTTAGTTCGTATGCTTTATCCAGAACGCCTGGTTTATGCTGCGCAATTGGAACGATCATCACTTGAGTAGGGGCAATCCTTGGAGGGACCACTAAGCCGCGATTATCCCCATGCACCATAATTAAAGCGCCGATTAATCGTGTTGTGATGCCCCAGGAGGTTTGATGGACGTTCTGAAGCTCTCCATTACGATCTGTATATTGGATGCCGAACGCCTCAGCAAAGCCAGTGCCGAGATGATGGGAGGTACCGGTTTGAAGTGCCTTTCCATCATGCATAAGGCTTTCAATGGTATAAGTGAATTTTGCTCCTGCAAACTTCTCTTTTTCCGTCTTCTGCCCTTTCAATACTGGAATAGCCAGGTACTCTTCGCATACGCTGGCGTATACCTCAAGCATTTTCTTTGTTTCCTCGTGCGCATCTTCATCTGTGGCATGGCACGTGTGGCCCTCCTGCCATAGAAATTCAAGTGTACGTAAAAACGGTCTCGTCGTCTTTTCCCAGCGCACTACATTGCTCCATTGATTATAAAGCTTAGGGAGGTCACGGTAGGAATGAATAATGTTTGCATAATGCTCACAGAATAAAACCTCTGATGTTGGGCGGACGCACAAACGCTCCGTCAGTTCTTCGGATCCGCCATGTGTAACCCAAGCCACTTCAGGTGCAAAGCCCTCAATATGATCCTTTTCTTTTTGCAGAAGACTTTCAGGAATAAATAAAGGCAGATACACATTTTCGTGGCCTGTTTCCTTAATTTTCGCATCCAATACGTCCCGTACGTTTTCCCAAATCGCATATCCATGGGGCCTGATAATCATCGATCCTCTTACACTGGAGTAATCGACTAAATCAGCCTTCTTGACAACATCGGTATACCACTGTGCAAAATCCACATCCATGGAGGTTATTTCTTCTACAAACTTCTTAACATTTCCCATGCTCATCACCCTTTAATTATTTTTTGAACGCAAAAAAGCCCCCATCCCGTAAAAGGGACCGAGGCCTGGTGGTACCACCCTTATTTACAGCTTTGGCCATACGCCAAGCTATACACTCAAAACAGATAACGGAATGACCCGCTTGTATCTTAGTATTCGTCGATACAGAACTCAGAAGGCAGGTTCAAATGCGGTCTTTTGGAAATGTTTCACCAGGTCATTTCCTCTCTGAAAAAGACTTCAAGCATTTTACTGGTCCTCATCATTGTTTTTCCCATTCATTTAAATGTTAAGAATGAATATACAGCCGCTCATTCTTAAAGTCAAGGTCTTTTTTGAAAATTCCCCCTCAGCCTATAAAAGGTATTTCCGTGAACGAGGTACATTGTACTCCCGCATCCTGCCTACTTTTCTGTTCGATCTTTATGGTCCACCACTGGAACCTCCAAAATATCCAGCAGGAAGACAAAAACTGGAATGCCCAGTATCAGTCCCCATATGCCAAAAAACTCTTCTGAAAACAACAAAACAATAAAGGTATAAAAAACCGGCAAGTTGGTTTTAGAAGACATCAGCTTAGGATTTAATACATAAGACTCAATGGCATGCACGATGATAATGATAATTCCGACGTACAGGACCTTAATAAGCCCGCCAATACTGAAGGCGATTAAACCAAGAGGTATGAAGGAAATAATAACCCCCGCCACTGGAATAAAGCCAAGAAATAAAATCATGATGGCTAAGCCAAAAAGCTGCGGAAAGCCCAGTATCCAAAGACCGATAGTAGTCAGCACACAGTTGTTAATGGCAATGATCACCTGTGCTTCAATTACTTTTCCGAACGTTCCAGTAAACTTCTGGGCAAAGTATTCAATCTCTTCATAAAATGGCCCCAGCTTGCTTTGGCGAAATTTATGGGTAAAGCGAATGATCCTTGTCTTTTCAAGGAGGAAAAACAAGCTGAGAATAATAGCCATAAATAGCTGCAGCCCGAATTTACTTATATCTGTAAAATATTTAACAATGTAAGTAGCATACTGTTCTAAGTAATTGGTAATCTGCTTTTTTTCCACTGCACTGACGACATAGTTTAAGACAGGATTGCTTTGAGGCTTTGTATAAAAAGCGATTAACTGCTTAACAAGCTCAGTAATCTCTGTCACAATCACAGGTGAATATTCAACAATCCCAAAGATTAGCAGCCCGAATATCAGGATATATAAAACTGGCACCGTAATTTTTCTGTTTATCGGCACTCTTTTTGATATAGATTTTTCAAGCCGGTTCATTAAATACGTAAAGATAAAGGTTAACAAAAGTAGATTCATCATGCTTCGCAATAGATATAGAATCAGAACTAAGACTGCCAAAATGATAAACCGGTTAAACCCTTTTCTTAAAAATATACTTCTAATTCTTTCTTCCATTAAACCTCCCCCTATCTTTCACACTCTCAATCTATCTGCCTTTTCTACTTTTTATGCAGAAATCGCTTCACCCCTGCCGATTATTCACTTCATTCCCATTTCTTCCTTTCTTTATTCCTGCAGGACAGCATTTTATAAGGAAACTGTTAATAAAGTGATCATATCACGATTAATTGAGGCTTAGAATACTTTATTTCGGAAAATCCTGGGTTTTTACGACCCTTGTTGCTGCGAACCTGCCAGGATTGTCTATGAACCATTCAAAATACTTTTAAGAGCAGGCATTAATTCTGGATATTGGAAGCTGTAACCTGTTTCAACTGCCTTCTTTGGCAGCACCTGCTGGCCTCCCAGCAGCATGTCACTCATTTCACCCAGAACGATTTTCAAAGCAAATTCGGGCACCGGGAGCCAATGCGGCCGATGGAGAACGGAAGCAACGGTTTTACCAAATTTCTTCATTCTAGCCGGATGCGGTGCCGTTGCATTTAACGGACCTTCTAGCGCTTTGGTTTGAATCGCATGGTGAATAATTCCTGCAACATCCTCTACATGGATCCAGGAAAGCCACTGCCTGCCTGACCCAATTGTACCGCCTATCCCCCACTTATATGGCAGCACCATTAAAGGAAGCGCCCCATCATGCCCAAGGACGACCCCGAACCGTGTGAATACCGTTCTTACACCTTTTTTTGCTGCACGTCCAGCCTCTGCCTCCCATTTCCTCGCGACACTAGCTAAAAAGTCATCCGCATGCGGGGTGGATTCCTCCGTAAAACATGCCGTTTCGCTCATCCCATAATACCCAACAGCAGATGCATTGACGAGCACTTGCGGCTTTTGCTCCATCTTCTCTAAAATCCTGATAATCTCCCCCGTCACCTTCATACGGCTTGAAATAATTTTTCGCTTCTTCTCTTTTGTCCATCTCCCATTAATAGATTCGCCTGCCAGATTGACGATGGCCTCGATCCCCTGCAATTCTTTTTCAGGCGAACTGTATTCCTTTAGCCATCCAACAGCCCTAATGCTGTTTGTTGTTTTAATTTTACCGGGATTTCTTGTTAAAACATAAATCTCATGGCCTTCCTTTACCAGCTTCTCCTGCAATACACGCCCAATAAATCCAGTTCCGCCCGCAATAGCGATTTTCACTACCTATCCCGCCCTTCCTTCACTAATTATCACTATCAACCAAATAGTTCAACAAGCTTTTTCCTGCGATATTGAAAAGTTTCCTTTAGTTTTTTATGTACAATTAAACGGTGTACAGCTCTTCCCGCCCAACCAAGTGGCATCGCATATTGCAAAAAGTCCTCTACGATAACCGAATTCTCTTCCGCAGGTGTAAAAATATGCTGATGGCGCCAGTATTTATACGGCCCCTTAATCTGCTCGTCAATGAAAGATTTCGCTGCCTTTATCTCTTTCATCTCAGCCGTCCAGTTTAATGGAATACCGAAAAGCGGACTCATTCTATAAGAAATCTGCATTCCTTCATACATGGCACCCAAAGAAGATTTGCTTATGCTCATATACATGGAGGGCGGTGTGATAACAGCAAGATTTTTCGGATCAGAGAAAAATTCCCACGCAATTTCGACTGTAATCGGTAAAATTTGTTTCACATGAAACGTATAGAGTTTCACCTAACCACCTCATATTTTGCTTTTTCCAGGCTCTGTTATTCTTGCCTGTTGTTTTCGCTGCAGGCACCCGCTTTCAGAAGTCTTGCCCTTGCCGCTCCAATCATTGTCGATGTAAATTCAAACATGCTTTTTAAAAGAGCCTTATTTAGAACCTGTTTTAATTCCTACTTCCTTTTCTTTTACCCTGAAACAGAGCTCTTAATGCCTAAGTGTTTTCTTTCATAAACATCATTAAAGATAGATTATCAAATTTTAATTCTCCTGATTCTTTTTAAGTGGAATTTAATCCAAAAAAGGATATGATACTGCTTGAAAGATTCACGAATGGAATGGAGGAAAAGAGATGAACATGTCTGGAAATACTATTTTGATTACTGGAGGGGCCTCTGGTATCGGCCTTGCATTTGCTGAGCGCTTTTTACAGGCTGGCAATGAAGTTATTATTGCAGGGAGAAGAAAGGAAAAACTGGAGGAAGCAAAAGAAAAATCCCCTAAGCTTCATACAAAGGCATGCGTTGTTTCCTCCGAATTGGAGCGAAAAGCTCTTTTTGAATGGGTAACAAATCAATTTCCAGAAACCAATGTGCTTGTAAATAATGCTGGCATCCAGCAGCGAGTAAATCTCTTAAACATTGAACATGACTGGGACTATTATAAAAAGGAAATAGAGATTAACATAGACGGCCCTATTCATCTATCTATGTTGTTCATTCCCCATTTACGAAAAAAAGAGACCGCAGCCATTATCAATGTTTCTTCTGGCCTGGCTTTAAGTCCTGGTGCCTGGGTGCCGGTTTACAGTTCAACAAAGGCTGCAGTTCATTCCTTTACTGCCTCTATGAGACATCAGCTTGCTGATACAAGCATTGAAGTCATCGAGGTATTTCCACCTGCCGTTAATACCGATTTAGGAGGAGTTGGCTTACATACATTTGGTGCCCCGCTCGATGATTTTGCCGATGGCATTTTTAAAGGATTGTATAAAGGTGAAGAAGAAATTGGGTATGGCGATTCCGAGAAAAGGCTGCATGCTTCCCAGGGTGAACTCAAACAAGGGACAAAATTGGCCTGGGAAGGATACTTAAGCCGAAACCCTGATTTTTTAAAATAACCTAAAAGAGGGCTTGAGGATGGAAAAGGATGTAAGGCTAGAAGCCATTCCAGAACTGGAAACACCGCGCTTTTTGCTTCGAGGCATGCGTTTACTTGATGCACAGAGCTTGCTTGTGTTTATGAGTGACCATGACACCATGAAATACTTGACTCCGCACCCTGTTCAAGGGTTAGAGGGGATGAAAAAAATGATTGCCAAAAGCCTCAGCCAATTTGAACAGCAGAAGGAAATCCCATGGGTAATTATAGATAAAAAAACAGAAGAAGTCATCGGCATGTTCCGATTCCATAAACTTCACTTCTGGCACCGCAAAGCTGAATTGGAGGCAGTCCTTCGCAAAGATTTTCAGCAAAAAGGAGCCATGACCGAGATCTTTAAAGAAGTACTTTCATTCGGCTTCCAAACCCTTGGACTTAACCGCATTGTCGGAGATATTTTTGCAGACAACATAGGCTCGAGACGACTCCTTGAGAAATATGGATTTCATAAAGATGGCACTCTCCGCCAGACCGATTTTGATGGAGAGCGCTACCACGATACCATTGTATATTCCTTGCTCCATTCCGAGTTCTGCAAAATTGAAAATAAATAAAAGCCCCTCCTTGGAGCATATGTAAAATCGGCAACGAAAATGGCGTGACAGCTGACACCAGCTTTGACACGCCATTTTTTTGGTTTATACCGTTTTTAGAACTAAAGCAATTGTACAAGCAGAATATACTAATCATTTAGTCCCTTTCCATTGAGAATTTGCTGCATACATTTATCTATTCTTGACTCCCTCGTTTTTGATTGTTTGGGTGCTGAAAAATAAAGAATGTATGCTCTTTGCCGTCCTGGCGTCAAAGCATTAAAAGCTGTATTCAAGGCAGGTATTTCATCTAATTTCTTTTGAAGCTCTGCAGGAATTGGCTCTGGATTCTTTTTAATATCCGGTTTAGCACCGGATTTCTCCACTTCAATGGCTTCACAAATATAGGCTTTCAAGATTGATTCCATCTCGATTATCTCTCGGACATTGGTAAACCGTATCTGGCGCCCCGCCTGTGTATTCTCTCCAGGTTTAACTAGAATACGATGGGCATCCTTTAACAAGGAACCTTTGATAAAGCTAATAGCACAATATTCCTTAAATGCACTCATTAGAACGATGTTTCGTTTCTGATATGTGTAACAAGGCTGAGACCACTTCAATTCTTCAGTCAGTCCACAGTCTAGAAGGATTATTCTCAATTTCTTCAATTCTTCCTGCCAACTATGGACTTTACAGGTAGGGGTTCCTCCCAGAGGGCAGCGCATACATCCCTCAGTGAAATAGGCATCAATCTTAGGATTCATGTTTTTATTTGTCACCTATACATCCCATCTTTCCCACTCATCGGACCATTTTTATAAATAAGTTCTGTTAATTTTCTATGTTGAAAAGTGCTCGTTTTTTTGCTCATTTGTAACCTTTCAGCAGACGCATTATCCCCTATTGGCAGTTAACGCACGTGATAAATTGGATTCGATGGAGATGTTTTCAAAAGACAGCCCCAGCTGAACAGCCGTTGACGCAATTTCAGGCCTGATCCCGGAAAGAGTAGATTTCACACCAATTAAGTTCAGCGCTTCTATTAGCTGAAAAATTTGATGAGCCACCATTGTATCCACCATCACCACACCTGATAAATCAATAAACAATCGTGTGACTCCTTTTTCAGCACATTGCTCCAGTGTATTTTCCAGCACAAGCTTGGCACGTGCCGTATCAATATCTCCCACCAGAGGAAGCAGCGCTCTATTATTGTCCAGTTTGATAACCGGTGAGCTCAATTCATAAATCATTTCCTGCTGGGCTCTCAGCAGTTCTGTTGAATAATTGTAGGTTTCTTCCGTTGTTTGAATAATGACCTGATCAAAGGCTCTAATGATAACGTTTATCCAAGCTCTTACCCGCTCAGGTTCATAGACGTCTTTTTTCATTTCTGCAAATTGGTCGATAAAATCAAGATACTGTGTCCTAACTCTCATAAATTCACTTATAATAGAATGAACAGGCGTATTTAAATGCTGGCTGTCGCGGGAAACCGTGTAAATCCATTTTTCAAAATCCTTAAAAAAGCTTTGCTCATCTTCAACAAATACCTTGCAAAGATGAAGATGAAATTCATAGTTTTGCCTTTTCAGTGTTTTAATTACCTCCGGATCTGTTGCACTGTATACTCCGCCAAGGTTCACCTTATCGAGGGAATTAAACCAATCTTCCGTAAGCTGCTCCGCTTTTCCTAATAAAAAATGGTATAACTCTTGGTTTCTATGCATTATTTTATCCCCATTCTTATCTTTGGTTTAGATCTCTAACGTATATATAACTCTTTTATCGAGACTGCTTTCGTCCGAAAAGTATTCATATTATAAGAAGTATACAGAAAGGTGTTATGCCTAAGCTATTTGCATTGATTATTGCTTCCCGTATAATGAATAAACCCATATATTGTCTGTCTTCGCTTCAATAGCAGCAAAATTTAAGGAACCTCACATCCAGGCACCAAAGTGCAAAAAAAGAACGATCCTGTCTATTAGCTCAAGCTTGACTAGTATTTCATTTTTCAAGCTTTTGACAAATGACAGTTTCGATTATATTATATTTCATTCCCTTCATAGGTACTAGTTTAATCCTTGAATACCAGGCTCAGTTCATTTTAGCGGTTTTAACCTGCACCAGGATTCAGGTGGGACGATAATATTTCAGCCGCCTTTAAAATCGGGATGCTCCCTTGCCGCGCCTTTTTTAGCGGGAATCTGCTTTTCCCTTCATTTCAGCATGGGACCATATCAACATAGAGCTTTAGCTGAGCCTAATCATACTATTTAACTGTAAGTTTTATACCCCTTATCACAGGATCTAAAAAGCACCCTGCCTCAAAGAGCAGGACGCTTGAATTATTTGTTTAATTGGGGATCTCTGCATTTTCGTTTTGCTTTTCCGTTTTAAAAAGCCAAGAGAGCGTATGGCGGACCAGCTCCTCTTTCTCACCGCAGGAGGAGTAGGTGTGCCCTGCACCTTGTATGAAGTAGCTTTCACACATTCCTTTTTGTCGTGAACAAAACTTCTTGTCATACTCTTCACTGTAAGCAGATGGGATTTCATCATCCGCTGTCCCATGGATGATAAAAACATCTCCTTTATAGGCTGAAGCCTTTAATAAAGGCTGATAGGGTATCATGGAATCAAAAAAGTCTTTTGTAAAGCTGTACCCCAAATAATCCAGGGAAGCTTTACCCTCTGCCTGAAAACTTCTGTATGCCTTTTCTCCAACAATGCTGACAATATCTTCAAAGGGGTTTCCCACTGCAGACCACAAAATCAGCCTGCTAATATTCCCATCCAACACTGCTGTATAGAGGGCAATCGCGCCGCCCAGGCTATGTCCAAGCAATATGACATTCGCGCTGTCAATGTACTCAAGCTGCCTTCCGAATGCTATGGCCTGCCGGGTTTGCTGAATAAACTCGTCAAAATACGTGCGCCCATACTCTCCTTCACTTTCTCCACAGCCTGAATAATCAAATCGAAGTACAGCATACTCTTTCTCCGCAAGCCTTCTTGCCGCATTAACAAACAGGCGATGCACCCCCTGCCTGCTCCCCGTAAAGCCATGACATATAATGATAAGCGGAAAACGGCTTGTATTGCTTAGTGACTCAGGATAATGGACAGTAGCTGCTAATCCCTTCTCCTGCCATTCAATCATAACTTGCTGTTCCATTCTGCCACCTCCATTTTTAAAACCCATATATCCAATAAACTTAGTTGGTATTACAAGAAAAGTTCAAACTCCTTGCCCTCAGTACTGGAGCTAGACAAAGACACTATTGGTTAACTGTTAAGCAGTTTATAATTACGTTAGGCTGTTTTCGCATAGATTGTTGCTTTACGTAAGGATTATCCCGTTTGTTGTCTGTCTTCGTGGCATCTTTTCGTAAGCTCTTTATAACTTTTAATACTAACATATATTTACAATGATATTTTTGTTTCCAATAGCAACAAAGTTTACGAAAAGAGCCTTACCTAAACATAAAATAAACCCCTCTACAGTTTCGAAGAGGGGTTTTCAACATATGGAAATCCGCTCTTCCTATCTATCAGGCTTTTCTTGCCTGCTGGATGTGGCACAGTGCTTTAATACATAAAGTCTGCTGCCGAGGTTTCCAAGGGCCAAATCCCTCCACCTCTCTTGATAAGAAGTACCATTAAATTAACTTTAAAACTATCATGAGCTCTTTCGTTTGTCAATTTCTTTGTTTTTGGCTGTTTTGGCATATATTATTGCTCTTCGCAAAAGTCTTAAATCCTGTGTTAAATGAGTCTTCGCGGCATCTTTTCGTAAGCAATTCACAGGTTTACTACTTAGGCTGTGAAATTCATAATTTTTTTGTGTTATATAAAAACAAAGTTTACGAAAAGAGCCTTGCCAATCTTGAAAACTCCTTAAAAAAAGCTGTGTCCGCTGTTTGGCTTCGCATTCTGCTTAAAACGGTGCGGCACCAAGGTGGATCACTTTTGCAAAGTCTCTGTTAAACTTGCCTGTTGATTTCACCTGCAGGCACTCGCTTTCCGCGGACGGTTTAGATTTGAATCAAATAATTGGTACATGAAATCCGCTTCATCTGTGCAAAATAAATAGAAATACAAAATGAGCGGGTGTATCCGTGAGCTTTTATCTGGACGTGCAAACAGCTACCTATACCAATATACAAGAAACCCGGCAGCAGCTTAATGATCTGCTGTATGCCCGTTGGCTTCAGCACGATCTTTATTCACCTGCCTGGTGGTTTCTTTTCGCTTCAATGGTTACTCCCTATTTCATTTGGTGGAAGCTTGTGGATAAGAGCCATTTCTTTGAGCTGTTCTCTTATGGGCTGTTATCCGGAACTGTTGCGGTTGTTCTGGATATCGTGGGAGTTAATCTTTTATGGTGGGGGTACCCGGTAAAGCTATTTTATTTTTTCACCCCTCTGCTTCCAGCGGATCTTGGAATCATTCCGGTCTCATCCATGCTTTTGTATCAATATTGCAAATCCTGGTACGCCTTCTTTTTATCCGTTGTCATATGGGCTTCGGTTTTTTCATTCATTGTAGAACCTCTTTTCATCCACTTTGGGTTATTCTCAATGGATCATTGGAAACATATCTATTCGTACATGGATTTCATCCTTTTTGGCATGTCCATTAAGCTTACATTCTGGCTGATTTGTGAACAGGTTAAAAAGAAAATAGGTAAGACTTTATAACAACATACTGGACAAGATAGATTTTTTTATGGTGCTCTCTGTTAAAAATCCCAGTTGATTTAACACCCATATTGATTGAGTGACAATGAACAGGCAGGACAAACAACGCTCCGCATATCTGAGTAAAACCATTGTTCATTTGAATTCAACGTTGATTGCAGCGGAAATCACCTAGCAGGATTAACAGTGACTAACTCCAGCGCTTATCAGCTATGAGGAAGGTGCTTGCGCTATTTGCTAATCCATCTCAAACCATTGCGAATGGCGATAGGTTATGAAACTTTCACATTCGCAATCATACTCTCATATCAGCCTTGTGTAAGAGTAAATTTTTTCATGATCATTTGCTGAAAGTCCCCTTCGATTCCCCCCATTCTCTTCCTGTCCTAAAGATCGCCTGAACGTTTGGTAGACAGATACAAGGGTAGAATAACTGGTATCATTTCAAAAAGGAGTGTTTCTATGAAAGTTTTAGTAGCATGCAGGCTCCGGCTCCAAAACCGGCCCTGAGAAAACCATCTCAGTGGATCAGGAGGGAGCAAAACGATTAATAGATGCAGGTAAAAAAGCAAATATCCAGCATTTTGTAATGCTTAGCTCAGTGGGAGCCGATTACCCCAGAGGGCCGCTTGAGCAATATCTGGAAGCAAAGCGGAATGCAGATGAACACTTAAAATCCAGCGGCATTCCATACACGATTATTCGGCCTGGTTCCTTAAGCTTTGATGAGCCGACAGGAAAAATCGAGCTATCCTCTCACTTCGAGAGCACAAAAGGAAGATCCATTCCCAGAAAGGATGTCGCTAACACCATCGTTGCATCCCTGAATCATGAAAAAACGCTCAACAAGACCTTCGAAATTCTCTCTGGCGACGTGGAGATTGAAAAAGCATTGGATCAGCTTTAATTGCAGGCGGCTCGGAAGCCGCGGCCTCCCTGACAAAATAAGCCAGCTCTTCTTTTAGAAAGGCTCTTTTCGTAAACTTTGTTGCTATATAACACCAAAAAATGAAATTCACAGGCTCTGTAGTAAACCTGTGAATTGCTTACGAAAAGATGCCACGAAGACTCACTTTACACGAATTTAACACTTTTGCGAAAAGCAACAATCTATGCGAAAACAGCCTTTAGAAAAGAGCCGGCTTATTTTCAATCTGTTACCTTAAAATCTGTTACCCACTTAGTCATTCTGCGTCCTGATCTTCTACTTAGATTCCAACGTTGCTTTCTGGAGCCGCCTACCCCTTCACACTGCTTTCGTTTAAAGCTGCACCAGGGACAGCCTGGCCTGATTGAAGCCTATTGCCCGCTATAAAGAAAAAACTGCTGGCCCCCACCAGAAAAGCCATTATGCAAAAAAGCCAATGTCCATGAACACTTCTAAGCAGAAAACCTCCCATTAACGGTCCGGCTGAATTTCCGATAGAACGGAATTGAGCAGCCCCGAAATAGGTTCCTCTAAGCGCTTCTGGAGCAATTTGGTCGATGAACACACTTGTCGAAGGGAACAAAAATATCTCACCGATCGTGACAATCAGCATGGAAGTGATAAAGCCTGCCCACCCAAGCGATAGTCCAAATCCAATATAACCTGCTGTAAAAAAAGCACTGCCCAGCACCATCACATGCAGCACCTTCCACTTTTCAACGAGCCGGCTAAGAGGAATCTGCAGTACAACAACTGACACAGCATTAACTGATAGAAGGACAGAATACAGCACAACTCCATCCTTTAAAATCTGGCCCAGGTGCTGAGGAAGAGAAGAATCGTTCTGAGAATATCCGATATTGACCAAAATCCCCCCCAAGATGAAAAGGCGCAAAGCCTTATCCCTTCCGATAATTTGGAAAGCCTCTTTCATCGCTGTTCTGCCTTTTGCTGAAGCGGTGTTTCTGACTTTATATTTGCTAAGCAACATGGCAATGGCTATTCCATACATCAAATAAGATGCACTGGTAATCTCGAATGTCAATCCTGCTGATTTCATTCCAAAATAGGCTCCAAGCAGCGGCCCGGCTGCCGCACCAATATTAATGGCTGTATATCGCATGGAAAATACACGCAGACGCAAATCCTTTTCAGTAACATCTGCCATAAGAGCCTGGCTTGCCGGTTCAAAAAAGGATCTGCATATTCCGTTTAATGCATTTAATAGAAAGAAGACAAGCGGACTGCTTGCAAAAGCAAATCCAAGAAAGACAAACGTCCATACAAAAATGGATGAAAGCATGACAACCTTCCTTCCATATCGATCCGATAAGTTGCCGCCAAAAAAACCTCCAATCGTTCCCATTAAAGGGCCTACTCCAATAATAGCCCCTATCAAAACAGGGTTGATGCCTTCTGAACGGGATAAGTGCAGGGCCAAAAATGGCATAGCCATATAGCTTGCCCCCCGTGCAAATACCGTTCCTAAAAGCAAGGCCCAAACAATTGGATGAAATGCTCTTATATTTATTTTTTTCATAATAATCCCCCGCTCTTTCTGACCCTCTGTTCTTGTCATTTACGTCACAACCTAACTATACAGAAAAAAGATATATAAGAAAATTAGATATTATTTAATTAAAAAGATAAGTCTGACTTATACTCAACCTCCACATACAATTACCCCTAAGCAGATAATTTTCCTTTTGGGTTATTTCAATGGATAATATAATTGTTTTTCCGCATCATAAACTAAATCTTCCACAAAGGAGTATTAAAATGAAAAAAGAGCTAACTGCTTTATTTGAACCGCTTTCCTTAAAAAGCGGTGTACAACTAAACAACCGTGTCGTAATGGCCCCTATGACTCACTTCCTTTCCAATGATGATGGCACCATTTCCAATGATGAGTTGCGTTACTATGCACATCGGGCAGAAGGACCTGGCATGATCATTACAGCTTGTGCCAATGTAACACCAAACGGCAAAGCCTTTCCAGGACAACCGGGAGCGGATCGTGATGAGACCATCAGCGGAATGAGAGAACTAGTATCCACCCTCAAATCCCACGGTGCCAAAGCCGTACTTCAAATCCATCATGGCGGCCGTGCCTGCCCTCCTGACCTTGTTCCTAACCATGACGTAGTCGCACCAAGCGCATCCACTACAGAAGGCGGTATTGAAGTTCGCGAATTAAGCACTGATGAAGTGGAAGGTTTGATAAAGGCATTTGGCGAGGCAACCCGACGGGCAATCGAAGCCGGATTTGATGGTGTTGAAATCCATGGTGCCAATGGTTATCTGATTCAGCAGTTCTTCTCTGCCCATACAAATAAAAGAAATGACCGTTTTGGCGGAAGCATCGAAAACCGCTTAGCCTTCCCTTTAGCTATCGTGGATGAAGTGAAAAAGGTCGTTGCAGAGCATGCTAAGTCCCCATTCCTAGTTGGATATAGACTTTCTCCTGAAGAACCTGAAGCCGAAGGAATTACAATGGAGGATACATTTGGTCTTCTTGATGCTTTAACAGAAAAAAACCTTGATTATATTCATATTTCTCTAATGGAATTTTGGTCTAAGCCGCGCAGAGGGACAGAGGATACAAGAAGCCGTATTGAAATTATTTTAGACAGAATCGCCGGACGTGTACCCGTAATCGGTGTGGGGTCTATCTATTCTGCTGAGGATGCAGCGAAAGCTATGACTTCCGGCGTTCCTCTTCTGGCGCTTGCACGCGAACTGATCATTGAACCGCATTGGGTTCAGAAAGTCAAAGAAGGAAAAGAAGAGGAAATCCAAACAGTACTGCATAAAGATGACCAGGAACGACTTGTCATTCCAAACGGGCTGTGGAATGCCATTGTGAATACACCTGGATGGTTTCCCTTCGCAGATGAATCCCAAAACAGATAGATAACTGTATTCTCTTTTAATGGTTTCCTCAGTTACTGAATAGGGCCTCACTTTGAAGGAAACTGCCTTAAAATAAACAATCAGTTCCAAAATAGAAGAAAATATTCACTCAGATGTATGAACTCTCCCTTTTTTACTCAAACTGATTAGAAAAGGGAGGTTATACAAAATGAGACATGTAACTGTTTTAATCATTAAATTTATAGCGTGTACCATTGCGTTTGGAATCGGATTAGACTTGTTTTTTGATGCCGATTATGTAGATATTCTATCCTTTAGCTTGACTGTAACGGTAGCTTCCTATTTGCTTGGAGAGCTTATTGTACTAAAGCACTTCAACAGTAAAGCGGCAGCCATTGCCGATTTTCTTCTGGCCTATATGAGCGTTTGGATATTTGGAAGCATTTTACTGACCAATTACATGCAGATTGCATGGGGCAGCATTATTTCAGCAGTCATTATTACTGGAGCAGAAGTATTGGTTCACCGCTATCTTACCAGCACCGATTCAGCTTATGAATCCAGCCGGACCCCTGCCGCAGGTTTTAACCCGGGAATGGCCTATATCACTGAATTTGCGGAAGACGAGGAATTACCAGATAAGAAGGACCTTAAGAAGGATCCTAAAGAATAATTGGGTGTACCGCTCCGCCTTTAAAAGACTGGCATTCACCCTATTTAAACCGCTTAGCAGCCCAATGGCATGGCAGCGGTTTTTTATTTGCTGTTGGTTTTGGCTCACTTTTTAAAGGCTACCCTAAAAATATCTTTATTTCGAGTTCGAGGCATCAAGCCAAACCGACCTACGGTAATAATAAATGCAATATCGTTAAGAGGTTTCATGCGCCATGATGCGAATCGAGTAGCATGGTGGTCTCTCAAAAATTCTATATTGGAAACTGCTCGTTTTTTAGCTCATTTTACAGTAAAGAAAGGAAGCAAAAGCAAACTTGTTTGCTTTTGCTTCCTTTCTTTACTGTAACCTTTCAGCTGAGCTGAAAGGCGTGTGAAACGGTAGTTTCACACGAATGAGCTAAAAAACAATAGAGTCCCATTAACAAAATGTAATATATTACAACCTATTTACATACCGACAGTCGGTTTATGCAATAAGAATAATTAATACCACCGTCAACATTCTTCGTTTTGATGTTCAACATTATCTTTAACTCTCTCGCAAAAAGACAAATTAAAATGAGTAGAGCTAATAAGGAATAAAGAGAATGATGAAAGGGAAATCAAGCAGTATAAGGCTGCTTGATTTTTATTTTCCGCCAGGATCTCGTTTTTAGCAAACCACTACTCACCGCATAGCCGCGAAACCTTCGCAGACTAGAAAATAACGATTCCGCTATGTCACGCACTTTGCTGCTTCTGTCCTATATGAAAGCTGACAATACTTCTATACTTTCATAAAGGTAAAATCTAGCTTATAATGGAGAAAAAAAGATATTAAGAATTAGGGGATTTTTCCCTTTTTAAAACCACGAAAAGATACCACGAAGACAGGCAGTGTACGGAATTATTCTTTGTACGTAAAGCAACAATTTATGCGAAAACAGCATTTAAAAACTGCCAAGTTGAATTGGTTCCAAATACGACTTTCTTATATAGGGGGATTCCAGAAGATTTATATGATCAAGGAGATATTATTTCAAGTTATTGTTATTATTTTTCCATTACTTTTTCATCACTCTTATATTAAGAAAAAAATCAGCAATATCTTCGCTCAGCGTTTCATTACAGCTGCTGTCTGTTCAATTGTTATTGTCATTTGCATGACCTATCCGGTAGTTATAGGAAAAGGCGGAATTTACGATTTGCGGTCTATCCCTTGGATGCTTTCCATTATGTATGGAGGTGGCTGGGTAGGAATTGCGACAACCATTGTGTTGTGTTCCTTTCGTTATTGGCTCGGCGGTATCGGTATGTACACCGTTTTCATTGTCTATCCACTTACAGCCGTTTTTTTACTATTAACAAACAACTATTTTATTAGGGTAAATCTCGTCAAAAAAATTCAATACGGCATTGCCGTTTCCAGCTTTAATATAGTAGCAATCATTTGTTTAAGCTACGTCTTTATTCCCGATATGAGCTATCAAAGCCTGCCTTTCTTTATTTTCCTGGCTTTTCTCACGGTGCTTACCCTTTGGTGCTATATTTGGATCCGAGAATACATTGATGAACATGATCGTCTTCACCTTGAAGTTCAACGTACGGAAAAAATCCACATTGTTGGGCAGCTGGCGGCAAGCGTGGCACATGAAGTACGCAATCCGCTTACTACCGTAAAAGGGTTCCTGCAGATGCTCAGCCAGGACTCTCATTTATCGTCCGAGCATAAATATTATGTCTCCATCTCCTTAGAGGAAATCAACCGTGCTAATAGCATCATTCAGGATTATCTATCCCTGGCAAAGACAGATGTCCATATCGAGAGGCTGAATATCGCAGAAGAAATACTATTCATCCAGAAATCGGTCAGTTTTTATGCCGCTTTGCACAACGTTCTTCTTAACTTCCATCACCCCGCTTTTAAATTATTCGTAAAAGGCAATCGGGAAAAATTTCGACAGGTGCTGTTAAATCTTATTAAAAACAGTGTAGAAGCAATACAGCAAAAAGGAAAAGGCAAAATTAATGTACGGATATTGAAAAAAGACAAACAAGCTGTCATTGAGATTGAAGATGATGGGATTGGAATGAGCCCTGAGGAATTACAAAGGCTCGGACTGCCCTTTTATTCTACAAAAGAATCTGGAACGGGACTTGGCACAATGGTAAGCTATAAAATTATTGAGTCAATGCACGGGGAAATAAAGGTCATAAGCAAAAAAGGGAAAGGAACCTGCTTTTCCATTCTCCTTCCCCTTGAACCAGGCAGCGAGTAAACTGGCCCCTTAAACAGCGCTCTTTCACTTTAGATAGGATAGGCGGCTTCAACAAAGCAAAAAATAAAAAGGGTTTCTCTTTAATAATAGGAGAACCCTTTTTTTCACTCGATTATTTATTTAGGTTCGCCCACTTCATTTAAAGGCCAGAACCTGAGCTCCACTTTCCCAATAACAGATTTCATCGGAACAAAGCCAAAATAACGGCTGTCATTACTAATTAAACGGTTATCCCCCAAAACGAAGAGATCTCCTTTTGGCACAGTCGTTTTACCCGTCAATTCCTTAAGAGTAAAATCACCTGTCAGTTTCTGCATAGGTGCAAGTTTCTCTCTATTTTTCTTTAAATACGGCTCTGTATAAGCCTTGCCATTAATATAAAGAACGTCATTCTTCATTTCGACTTTATCTCCAGGCATTCCAATAACTCGTTTCACATAATTTTCATTTGCATCCGGAGCATGGAAGACTATTTTATCAAAATGATGGATATCGCCCAGCCTGCTAACAATAATCCGATTTCCATTCTGCAGATTTGGCAACATTGAATCACCTTCGACCACACTCGGAACAAAAATGAACTGTCGAATAATAACGAATATGACCAAGGCTATCAAAATGGATTTAATCCATGAAAGAACTTCTTTTTTATTCACTTAAAATGTTCCTCCTCTTTTCCATGCAATCTACTAATCATCATATCATGAAAGTCTTACCATATCCACTTTGTTTGGGGGTTCACACTTATCAGAAAGCAAAAAGGATCACCTTTATAGAAGGATATGAGCTGTCATTACTCATAAAATTTCATGTGGGGTTTCTTCTGCTTGTAATACTCCATTCTTTCATTCAGGGAGCCAGTATGAAATTCAAATTTATGGCCGTCGGGATCAGTAAAGTAGATTGATTTCCTGTCAAGTACATCCCTTTCTCTACCTTTCAGAATAGTTACCTTTAAAGAAACCAGTTTTTTAACCATTTCATCGTGATCTTCTTCTTTCAAATCAAACGCAATATGCGTATACGAATGATTGATTTCCTTCCTCGGAATTTCTTTTTCCTCGTTTAATGCCAGCCAGAGACCATGCATGTCAAAATAAGCGGTCGATCTTCCTTTCACTAAAAGCTTTGCATTAAAAACATTTTTGTAAAACGCAATCGAACGTTCCAAATCGGAAACCGAAAACAGAAGATGATTAATACTCCCTTTCCAATCCATTTCTCTCCCTCTTTCATATACGGTTGTTTTCGCATAGAGTATTGCTTTACAAACAAATAGATCATTTCGCAGGTTTTCTGTCTTCTTGGCATCTTTTCGTAAGCTATTCACAAGTTTTAATACAGAACCTAATTTTCAATCCTCTTTTTTGGTCATAGCTACAGAGTTTACGATAAGAGCCCTCACAAAAAGATGCCTTACAGGAAGAAAGTCCCTAGCCAAAGCCTATATGATGAAGAAAGTATTTTAATAATCTATGCTGATTTTACACCTATAGATTGAGCGGAAATGAACTAGCGTGATGAACAGAGTGCTACCCCATACCTAAGTAAGAGCCTGGAGTAAGAACTGAATCCAAAGTTGATTGAAGCGAAAGGCACGAGACTCCTGCGGGAAAAGCTGGCATAGGGAGACACCGCAGGAGCTTGCGACGAGGAGGCTCCCGGACGCCCCGCGGAAAGCGAGTGCCTGCAGCGGAAATCAACTAGCAGGTTGAAGGGAGCCTATCGGCTAGCAGATTTTTACGTCTCCTCCCTGCGATAAACCCCTAATACAAAAACAACCCAGCCATTCTGCCGGATTGCCGTCCTTCTTAGTATACTTCTGAATTCTTAATTTTTATATAAAAAACACCCAATGATGTCTTAACATATGGAACTAACCAAATAAGCCCGATTCCCAGTGTCAGCAAACTTAATATAAACCACCCTATGAAGCTGAGAATAAGCAAAAAATACGTCCACTTATGCCCCTTCATGATTCTTCTGCTTTCCGTAATCAACTGATTCGGGGTGTAATCAGGATGGTCTTTATACAGATAATAGGATTGTGAATAAGCAATACTTTTAATGATACCCGGTACGATCAACAGCAAATACCACAGGAATGAATAAATATAAACTAACAGATAAAGCCCAAGCGACTTCAGATAATCCTTGAACTCGGCAGACGGACTGAAAATTTGTTCAAACGATGCAGAC
This sequence comes from Heyndrickxia acidicola, assembly GCF_001636425.1. NCBI lineage: Bacteria > Bacillati > Bacillota > Bacilli > Caryophanales > Bacillaceae > Heyndrickxia > Heyndrickxia acidicola. Next base: position 3,625,941 of record NZ_KV440953.1, on the reverse strand, counting down.
CCGCTTCTTGCCAAATATAAAAAGGACCATGTGCATCCAATCGTAAGGGGAGACAATAAAATCGAAACAAAAAAGTTGAATAACTGCCCTTGCGTAGAATCGTTTCCTCCGATGAATTGTTCAATCGCAAATGGCACTCCTTCGCTAAGGACATACGTAAGAAGTGCAACAAGTATTGCCGGCCCCCAATTACCGCGCAATATCTGCCTTGCCTCCCGTTTTATAATTTTAATCTGCATGATAGCATCTCCCTTTCCTTTCACTAATTAAAGAGAAAAACTTATCGAAAATCATGGGTGCACAGGAGAGCTTCTACTTATACCCTTAACCATGTTTACTCTTGCATTCTTCTCATATATTTACAGAGTAAACGATTATGCCCAATTTGTCATTTACTATCATAATGTTGTAGTAACTGTCGAAACAACAAAAGCGCAAGGGGCCTGCTTATCGGCGAAAAGCATATGTCAAGTCGGCTGAAGGTTTGCTATTTAACCTTCTAGACGGCCGGGCTTAAGACTCGAGATGATGGTTAGGAGGTTTGGTTTCTAACCTTCCGACTGTAGCTGAACAAGAAAAATATCCACATGATAAGCATTTTATCATTCCCTAACAAAAAAGCAGCGTCCCCATAGAGACACCACTTTCTCTCATTTTTGATTAGGCTCTTTTCGAATTTTATTGCTATTGGACTCGAAAAATGATTAAAAACTCAGGTTCCGTATTAAATTTTTTTAACAGCTTACAGAAAGATGCCGTGAAGACAGACAATCAATATACGGAATGATCCTTTGTACGTAATGCAACAAACTAAGTAAAAAAGCCTTTGACTAATACTGCCGCAGCTCGTAGTACTCTTCTGGTACATCATCTAGTAAATGTGTCGGCCTTCCCACACTTATGACATACAGGTGATGCATAGCCCTTGTACACATGGTATATAAAAGCGTTCTCTCCGATTCTTCAGTGTACCTCTCCTTCGAGGCATTCAATATCATCACATGATCGAATTCCAGGCCTTTTGCAAGATAAGAAGGAAGAAGAATAATACCTTCTGTTAACTCGGTATTTTTTTCACCCATTAAGGTAATTTCCAGCTTCTCACTCAAATAATTGTATGCTTCTTCGCATTCCTTCATTGATTTTCCGATTATCGCAACCGAACGGCTTTCTTTTGCCAGCTCTTTTGCTTGTTTGGCAATCAGCTCGATTTGTGACGCTTTGTCTGGCACAACAGCCACAATAGGCAGGTCGCCATCTCGTTCAAACAGCTCGATTTCCTCTCCTCCCTTTAAGATTTCTTTTGTAAATCTCGTAATCGGAAGTGTGGAACGATAGCTTTTTTTCAAACGGACTATCTCTGCCCGTTCCTCCCCCATCAATTTCACAATGGAGTCGAGAAGATTCTGTTGGCCAAACCCGTATATCGTCTGGTTAATATCTCCAAGCATTGTAAATTTGCTGAAAGGAAACAAAAACTTAAGATAGGCTAACTGAGCTTCGGAATAATCTTGAATTTCATCAATAAAAACATGCTTCATGGATGTTTGTGATCTTTTTCCTGTAATTAAATCTCCAAGAAAAAGGAAAGGAACGAGATCCTCCATGTAAATCCGCTTTTTCTGCATATATTCTTCCGTATGTTTTATAATTCTGCTCCATTCTTCTGTTTTAAAAGAAAGGAGAGGTTGGTCCATGAAATCAGGAACCTTCTTTAAGAAATCCATGTATTGAGATTTAAGATTTATAAAGCGATAGCGTTTTACCATTCTTTTCAAACGGGCAAAGTGCTGATTCACAATTTCCTTTGCAAGAAACCCTTTCTCTTTATCAAAGGAATCAAAGCGGATACCTTCTTTTTTACTTCCCTTTTGTGAATGGCGGTACGCCTTTAAGTAGTCTTCGCGGTCTAAAAGCTCCATTTCTGCTTCAACCCATTCAGATTTCTCCTGCTCCTTCGCTAACACAGCCAACTTTCTCAATATCTCTTTTGCCACAAGGTTCATCCGGTTTGGCATCGAGTAGGAACTTCCATAAGAATAAAACAGCTCCGCAATCGTTTCCTTCCCAATAAGCGTCTCTCCTCGAAAACGAATGTCCCTGAACATAAGTCCATCGTTCATTACGTTTTCTGCGTAGGACTGAACGGCATTGAAAAAGCTTTTGCTTCCTTTTAATCTGATTGCCTCTTTTCTCCACACTGCTTCAGCCAATTCGTCATTCACCCTATTTTCGAACTGCTCAAACAAGCTTTCCACCTCAAATGCGGGACCAAGACGGGACTGTGCGTAATCAAGAAAAGTGGTTTGCTGCATATTGTTTTCCCCAAGTTCGGGAAGGACCTTTGAAATGTAACTATTAAACAGCTTGTTAGGGGAAAATAAAATAATCTGTTCTGCCTGCAAAGAATCCCTGAAATGGTAAAGCAGAAAAGCAATTCTTTGCAGAGCAGCAGATGTTTTGCCGCTTCCGGCTGCACCTTGAACAAAAAGCAGATTGCTTTTGGCGTCTCTTATGATTCTGTTCTGTTCTTCTTGAATGGTTGATACGATGTTTTTCATATAGGTGTTTGCTTTCTCCCCAAGCATTTCCTGGAGCATCTCATCCCCAATTGTCATGCCTGTATCAAACATCGCTTCGATTTTTCCGCTCCTGATCAAGAACTGTCTTTTAAGCGTCATTTCTCCTTCCCTGAATCCATCAGGTGTTTGATATGAAACAGGCCCCGGTACGCCGTCATAATAAATACTTGATATGGGAGCACGCCAATCATACACAAGATGCTCATCCTTTTCATTGATGAACGAGGCAATCCCTATATAGATTTTTTCTAGAGGTTCGTCCGCTTCTTGAAAATCAATCCTTGCAAAATAAGGGGAATAGGCAAGCCTTCGAAGAGTCTTTACATTCTCCTCAGCATGTCCGTAGCTTCTTTCCCGCTCAGAAAGCAGCTCTGCCTGCTGGCGTATACTTGTATGGGTTTCTGCCACATCGTCAGGCTCATCAAGGTTCACCGTCACATCTTCCCAAAAGTTTTTTCTAATTTCAGTGGCTTCTGCTTTTACCAGCTCTACACTGGCCTTTAAATTCTCTTCCTTTCTCTTTACCTTATCGACGGTGTCGTCCACTCTTTTCTGCTCTTCTATCCATTCATCATGATGAATATCCATAAGAACCCTCCTTAAAGAAACAAAATAGTTGACACCCAGCGTTATTTATGTTAATGTTATATTAGATAAATATATACTTCATTTCACGAACAGTGTCACTCACCTATTTTACCACATCTGCATTCATTCTTCTACCTACAACTCATTATTAACCCCTTGACGCTTTACATACCTTACTTCCCACTTAAATCAATACTCTAAATGTTATGCTTTTTAAGACTATCTTTTGCATAGGTTACTAATTTATGTTTAAGTACAGCTGTTTTTTTCCAAATACCCCTAGATTTAATTGAATGCTCCTATATGATAAGAGCGTTTTTTTTACACACCAATTTTCTATTTTATCCGCCAAAATAAAAACCTTTTTTGCCCGCGCGAAACATTTTTTATTCCCCCTAAGACAATTTCAGTTTCACCAATAGTATTGATAAGTTTAAATTACTTGCTCTAGACCCACACTAATTGGGAATGCTACTATTAAAAAGCACTCATTTTATATAGCATTTAGAGGTGGAATAAATGGAAATAAACCGGGAGTCCATCGCAAAAAGAGTTGCATGGATCAGCGTATGGAGCAACATAGCCCTAACATTAGGAAAAGTCATTCTCGGCTCCTACGGACATAGTGACGCAGTTTTCGCAGACGGGATACACTCAGCGGCTGATGTATTCGCATCTGTCATTGTTGTGCTTGTCATTAAACTGGCAAATAAACCAGCAGACGAGGACCACCCTTACGGACACGGAAAAGCGGAGGTAATTGTATCAGGTATAGTAGGACTTTTACTCTTACTCGTCTCATTATACGTTGTGTACGAGGCTGTTATGGGAATCTTCCATCCGCTTGAAGCACCGACACTTCTCGCCATGTGGGTTGCCTTATTCTCCTTCGTTGCCAAAAAACTTCTTTATAATTACTCTATGAAAGTAGCCAAAAACTATAACAGCAAAGCAATTGAAGCCATCGCATTCGACCACAAAGCAGATATTGTCGCTTCCATCGCAGCAGCCCTCGGGGTTGTCTTATCCATTCTAGGAAGCAAGCTTCATGTCGTTTTCTTATTATATGGAGATAAGCTTGCCAGTATTTTTGTCGCTTACCTTATTTTTAATATCGCAAAAGAGCTTCTATCCAATTCCTTTAACATCTTAATGGAAAGCAACATCGATAACGAACTGATCGAAGAGTTTTCTTCCACCATCTCTTCCTTCCCCGAAGTAAGGCGCATTGACCGCATTCGGGCAAGAGAGCATGGCAATTACATATTGGTCGATATCCGCATTTCGATTGATTATTTTAAAACCATCAAAGAAGGGCATGATTTGGGCCGAAATATCAAGGATGCCCTTATGAAGGAAAACGATCATATCCAGGAGGTTCTGATTCACCTAAATCCCTATTATCCGGATTCCGATTAATCGAAAGCATGACATACAGAAGTACAAACAAGGCTAATGTTTGCAGTCGTATTTCGGAACAAAAACCTGTCCCAACTCGGGGACAGGTTTTTTATTACTTATAAGAGCCACAGAGCCACTGCAATTTAACACTTCACTGCACTAAAGGGGTCAGACCCCTTTAACGCTTTACCATACAAAAGAAATCTACTACTCCCCATTCACTAAAAAAGAGCCTCTTTGCCAATCAGCAAAGCGGCTCACCGTGCACCCCCAAAAATTACCCATTAATCCTGATAAGCTCTCTCCCCATGCAAGATTAAATCCAATCCTACCTTTTCATCCTCTTCATTTACCCTCATCGGCACAAAGACATTTACCACTTTCACCAAAATAAACGTTGCTACACTAACAAAAACTGCCGTAGCCACTATGGCAATAAGCTGTTTTACAAGCAAGCCCGGGTCACCATAAAACAAACCATTCGCTCCTCCCGAATTAACGGAAGTAGTAGCAAAAAGCCCTGTAGCAATCCCTCCCCACGCCCCTCCGATTCCATGTAAACCGAACGCATCGAGAGTATCGTCATATCCAAACCTTGTTTTAAGATACGTTGCACCCCACAAGCAAATGGCCCCTCCAAGAAAACCTATAATCACAGCAGAAAGCGGAGTAACAAATCCACAAGCAGGCGTAATGGCTACAAGCCCGGCAATCGCACCAGACACAGCCCCTACAAGACTCGGTCTTTTTTTAACTACCCACTCAAAAAGTACCCAGCCAATAATCCCGGCTGCCGCCGCTGTATTGGTATTCACAAAAGCCGTCATTGCTACCGAATTCAGCGTTAAAGCACTCCCTACATTAAATCCGTACCAGCCGAACCAGATGAGCGCCCCTCCTATAACCGTCAGCGTTAAATTATGCTGGTGAGATTCTTCCAAATCCTTGCGTTTTCCAAGCATAATAGCCATTACAAGAGCCGTTACCCCTGACGATATATGAACAACATTCCCACCGGCAAAATCCAGTGTCCCCAAATTTCGAAGCCAACCGCCTACACCCCAAACCCAATGGGCAACAGGAGAATAAACCAATAAAGACCAAAGAACAATAAATAGCAGATAGGCCGAAAACCTCATCCTCTCAACGAAGCCTCCCGAAATAATGGCTACCGTTAAAACCGCAAAGGTCAACTGGAACATCATAAATAAATTATGCGGGACAGTGGAGCTGTAATCCGCATTCGGATGAAACCCAACCCCATTAAGTCCCAGCCAATTCAACCCTCCAATAAATGCATTGCCCTTCGTCGAAAAAGCAAGGGAATAACCCGCAGCAATCCACAAAATCGATACAACTGCTATAGCACCAAAGCTATACATTGCTGTACTCAAAACATTTTTCCGTCGGACAAGCCCCCCCATAAAAAAGCGCAATTCCCGGTGTCATCACCCAAACTATCACGGTGGATATAAACATAAATACCGAATCCATCTTTCGTCCCCCTTTTTATGTGAATTTTAATTACATACATTTGTTATATTTTCTATCCTATTATGAAAATACAGTATATTCTATAAACATGTTAGTTTTTCTCACATAATTATTTTTTCCTATAGGCTTTCCATCATTTCACCATAATGTCCAAAGCAGCTGGCAGGAACCAATAAAAAAAGCCAACGACTATTCGCTGACTTGTTCATTCCATCTCATCATAATCATCTTCTTGCTCTCATTCCCATTTCATTCGTTTTCCGCTGACCTCTGTCCATTGCCTTAACCACGAAAAGAAGAACGATAATAGCAGCTGAGGCACCATACACCCACGCTCCCCATCGGGTTGAGCTGTCGGTTCCGATAAAAACTCCATGAAACAACATCAATATCCACGATGGAAACACCCACAAATGAATCCATTTCCAAGTAGATTTTTTCATTTTGGTTATTAAAACATCCGAGGTAAACAGGACTATTACAAAAATGAAAAAGGCAATTGTACCCAACGCAGAAGCCACTGTTTGGTAGCGGGCTGCAAAAGGAACAATAATCTCCAGAATTGTATAAGGCTGATAATGATCGATCAGCAAGACGAGTACATGCCCTAATACCGAAAAAAGTCCTGCCCAGCTTGCAGACATATGGATGAGGTTGAAAAAGCCTTTTTTCTTCTTAAAGACCGACATCCTGCTTAGTATTCCAAAAGCTAATGACATGGAAAAGAAAAAGTATCCCAGAAAGCCTAAAAGCCTAATAATATGCCATGTATCAAATAGCTGAAGGTATTGGGACACATTCAATCCTCTTATCGCTGCTATCATGACCTTCCCGACTGCCTATCAGTAAATCCATTTTGATTAAAATTCTGGCTGCCCTGAGATGGATCAAAGTTCCATTCCGATCCGCCGTCTTGGCCTGCACTGTTGTCACTGTTATTGCTGAACTGGCTATCGCGGCCGGAAAAACCATATGACGCATTATTCTGGTCTTGGTTTTGCTGCTGTTCCTGCTGAGCCCCCGTTTGATTGGCATTTGCCGTTTGAACAGGACTAAATTGACTTAAAACAAAAGCAGAAAAGGCTACACCCGCTGTGCCTACAATCCATTTTGCTTTTTTATTTTGTTTCAATTTATCACACCTCTTGTTTCTCTTATTTTTAAAGGACTTTATTAATATTGCCTGTTGATTTCCGCTGCAGGTAGCTTTTCCTCGCCGCATGCTGCTGCAGGGTCTCTCCTAACACGTCCCCGCAGGAGTCTCGTCCACTCAAATCAACAATGTGATCAGTTTAATAACGGGCTTTAAAAGAGACAAAGACAGTGCCGTGTATTTCCTGCAGGTTGATTTTCACTGCAGCACTCGCCCCCCTTAATGAAAAGCTGATCCCCTGCCAGTTCTTAATTTAGTATTATTTTTTCCTTTATTCCTTGGCACCAATTCTCCATTCGCTTTCAACAATAAGTAATGGACATCAGGCATCTCGTTCTTAAACCATTGTTCTCTTTCTTCTTCCTTTAACAAGAAACACATTTTTGCCGCAACCTCCGCTTCTGCACAATTGGACGCTACCGCTGTTGCTTGTACAATATCAGAATCAAGGACTTTTCCCGTCCGCCCATCAAGCAAATGGTGCTTTTGTTCTTGTTCTGTGCCCTGTGTCCAGCTTCGATACACCCGATTGGAGGTTGCAATACTTGCATTTTTAAAAGTAAACACCCCAGCCTGCCTGCTGCTGTCCCAAGCATCGGAAACACCAATCTTCCATTGTTTTTCCCCATCAGACCAGACTGCCATATCGCCGCCGCCATCTACAAGCCCGTAAACCGCGCCGTGCTCCTGAAGCCACTTTGCAGCCCCTTGCACTGCGTATCCCTTGCCGATACCCCCAAGATCAATCTGCCTCTCTGTTTTTTTGACAACAGTAAAGTCTTCTTTAAATACGTACGGGTTCTCTTCGACAATAAAGGATTCAAGAACTGAGCTTTCCGATGAGGAAAATGGAAAACTCCGGTTATATCCCTGCTGCTCCAATGCTTTTTTTAAATAAGGAGAAAATCGATCTTGTGTTTTAATTCGATACTGATCCGCTGTTCTTAAAACATCATACAAAGGAGGAGAGAGCACAAGTTCTGTTCCTATCGGCGCCCGGTTTAACTGATCAAGCTCATTATTGTTCCTGAACCTTGACCATTCCGCATCTACATAGCGAAGCCAATGATCAACCTGCTCCTCCCAGCCAGGAGTTGTTTGATCTGATACTTCAATATAAAATTCAGTATTCATAAGCTCTGCAGTATAGCTCCCCATTTTTGTCTGCCTCCTAGCCGCCAAGCAGGTTTATTTCCTGATTATAGGATATAGCCCAAAAATTAAATAAGGCTTAAAGCATCTTAAATGATTCCAAAAAGAAGTTGTGCTAAAATTACTCGTTGTACAAATAATAATGTGGAATTGCCCATTTTAACGGGAGCATTATTATTTTTCACAAGAAACCAGCATGCAGATGCTGGGTGCTTACTGTAAAAATCAAAAAACTTATGGAAGAAGGTTTTAAAATGAATTCATTTGTTTTTCATAATCCTACTGAATTGATTTTCGGAAAAGGCCAGCTTGAGAAACTAGGCGACAAAATTGATCAGCTAGGCAATAAGTTTTTGCTCGTTTATGGTGGCGGCAGCATCAAAAAGTCAGGATTATATGACAAACTGCAAGCCATTTTCAACGAAAAAAACGCTGAAGTTGTTGAGCTTTCCGGCGTAGAACCAAATCCTCGTTTGACTACTGTCCAAAAAGGGATTGATCTTATTCACGAAAACGGCCTTGAATGGATTCTGGCTGTTGGCGGAGGAAGCGTTATTGATGCTGCTAAAGCCATGGCAGGCGGAGCTAAATATGATGGAAACGTGTGGGATTTTTATGAAAGAAAAGCTGTTGTAAAGGATGCACTTCCACTCGGTACTGTACTGACTCTTTCTGCAACTGGCTCTGAAATGAACCGCGGTTCTGTTGTAACAAACTGGGAAACGCAGCAAAAGCATGGGGCAGGTATGACTTTTCCAACCTTCTCTATTTTAGATCCGGAAAATACTTTCTCTGTTCCTAAAGACCAAACCATTTACGGAATTTCCGATACATTATCTCATGTGTTTGAGCAATATTTTACCCATACACCTGAAGTGCCTCTTACAACTGGTTTAGCTGAAACAATCATTAAAACCGTTGTAAACAATGCCGAAAAAGCAATCAACAATCCAGAAGACTATGATGCACGCGCTAATTTAATGCTAAGCTCTACAATGGCATTAAATGGCCTTTTGGCAATGGGTGTGGAGACCGACTGGGCTACCCACTCCATTGAGCACGCAGTCAGTGCTGTTTATGACATTCCACATGGCGGCGGCCTTGCGATTATCTTCCCGAACTGGATGAAATATGTGTACAAAGAAGATGTATCCCGCTTTAAACGCTTTGCTGTTGAAGCATGGGATGTAGATCCTGAAGGCAAATCGGATGAAGAAATTGCTTTAGAGGGGATTCAAGCCGTTCGTTCCTTCTTTGACCGTATCGGTGCTCCAAGCCGTTTAGCTGACTACAACATTGGTGACGACAAGCTGGATGTAATGGCGAAAAAAGCACTTCCATTCGGTCCTATCGGCAACTTCAAAAAGCTTAGCGAAGACGATGTACGCGAAATCCTTCGTATGAGCCTTTAATTTCAATTTATATACAAAAAGCTGGTCCTAATTATAGGGCCAGCTTTTTGTGTTTTATCCTACTAATGAACCTGTACCATCCATTTATTCTCTCTTTGCCGGTACTATGGTTTCGTTTTTTGAAAATTCCTTCAGCACTCCCTATAAAATCGATATATGCCCCGAAAATTATATTGAAATAAAAGAACAAGGAGATGAAGTAAATGAAAAAAACAGTATTAAAAGCTGCGGGCTGTGCATTAGCTTTAGGGTTAATCGCTGCACCTTCAATCAATGCTTCTGCATCAACACACGTACATAAGGATGAGACTTGTCAACACATTACAAAAGTAAAAGATATTCATTATATTTCAAAAAAGCTGAACGAAAAAGAAGCTACAAAAGTAGAAGCTAAAAAGCTGGATGTTTTTCTAACTAACAAAGTTAGCATGGAAAATAAAAAGGTACAGGCTCTTACTAAAAAAGTCGATGCTTTTTACGCTAAACCTGAAACCAAAAAAGCTGAAATGGGTGTATACAAAAGCACGCTCGGAAAACTAATGGCTTACAGTCACCAGCTTACAAGCATTCAAAAACAATTAAACGCTGTAACGAAAAAGGATGAAGCAGCTACTGTTACATTGAATAGCGTTACTGCTAAAATGACTTCCCTACAGGATGCTATCAAGTCAGAAATCAAAAAAGTTCAGGATCTTCACAAGCATTTCAAACCTGCACTGAAGAAATTCGAAGATCATAAAAACAAAAACGATCACGATAAAGATTACAACAAAAAAGAAGAGTCACAAGATAACTAATTAACTACACTTTCTTCACTAAACTTTATATAGGCTAGGCTAGGGCCATATAAGCAAAAAACCGGCAGATTTCCTGCCGGTTTTTTTTGCTCTGTATGTTTGTTCTGTTGCTTTATACGAAAAAAGCATTAAATCTTCATTTGTTCTTTTTCTCTCATAATAAAAGGATATAAGATCAACCCAACAACGAACAGGCCAATACCCAAAAAGAAGGTCTTCATATCACTGGTCCCTGTTTTAATGACCCAAATAGAGTAAATCAACGCAAGCACTGTAATAATCCCATCCAGCGCACGGGAACCTTTAATTTGGTCATAGGTTTCTCCTGTGATCACAAGCTTTAATTGATAAACCGCTGAAACCAGGTATGGAATCAGATAGGCGAGTGTTGCAACCACAATAACAAAGTTATAAGCTGTGGAAATGGTTCCGGATATGGTAGAAAATAAAAACAGCTGCGTCATCACATTGGTGATTGTTAATGAATTTTTGGGACTGCCATTCTTGTTTGTTTTTGCAAAGAACTTCGGAAATAATCCTGTTTTAGCCGCCTGATACGGAACCTCAGAGCTTACCACAATCCAGCCGACAGTTGAACCAAATAAAGAAATAAGAGCAAGAATGGCCAGAATATAGGCCCCATTTGAACCAACAACTTCTTTCAGGGCATCCACTAACGGTTTTTGTGAATTCATTAATTGATGCTGGGTAAGTGCACCCATTGTCAGCAGGGTAATACCGATATAAATTAAAATGGAAATGATGAGACCAAGAATCGTTGCTTTCTTTACATCCCCCTGCGATTTGGCACGGTTCGAAAGCATAACAGCTGATTCAATACCGATGAATGCCCAAAGTGTCGCAATAGCTGCTGCATTCACCTGGCCTCCCAATAGCACATGGTGGCCTTTTGCATTTATATAATCATTTGCATTTCCAAAGTTAGCCGCATTAAAAACAAAAACAACAACTACCACAAAAAGCGTAAAACCAATGACTTTTGCTACTGTGGCAAGTAAATTCAAGCTGCCAGCTGCATTAAAGCTTTTTGCCAAAATCCATTGAATCCCCCAGAGCATAACCGTACACACCATAAACGTAATAAATTTGCCGATCTCAAGCTGAAAAGAACCTAACGTAATAAGCACTTTTGTACTTTGCATAACCGGAAAGAACGTAGACAAATAACCCGCAAATGAAATAATAACAGATGCTGTAGCAGACCAGTTTGCTGCCCAGTAGCCCCATGCCATGCTGTACCCTGCCACTTTACCTGATTTGGCAGAAGGCATTAAGGCCTGTGCGTAGCTTTGCGGGCCTGCCTTTAATTCAGGCTTCCGAACAGACAGATTCCCGAACACAAGGGCAATCATGAAAACACCCAGACCTGTAGCAATCCATGCAAGTGTTGATCCCCATGGACTCGAAACCTGAGCCAGATTTGCCGGCAGCATAAAAATTCCGCCTCCAACCATATTTCCAATGACGAAGGTTGTGAGAATCCACAATCCCCATTTTTTGTTGTTCATGATGACTTCACCTTTCTATCAAAACCCTAAGGATATATTTTAAGTATGTGCTGTTTAATATAAATCTATCATACTAAAATCCTTTAGTTTAGTAAAGTGGTAAATTGATGAAGTGATGAAATGTCGTCTTGCTAGGAAGACTCCTTCGTGAAAAAACTAGGGATTATGCAATTGTAATTGTACTGCCAAGCGGCTTATTTGGAGTACAAGAGTTGAACGGTTCGGGCGCAGTGAAGGACTTTTTATGGGGATTTTTCCGTTGATTTGACTTTCATCATCCTTATGAAGGACGGTTCTCTGATTTTTTCTCCGCAATATGTCCTTCATCACCCTTATGAAGGACGGTTCTCTGATTTTTTCTCCGCAATATTCCTTCGTCAACTCTATGAAGCATAAACTAAGCACCTCACCTGACCAAAAACCTAAGTTCCACAGCAAATCCTTTACTCCACTAAAGGGGTCAGACCCCTTCTTCGCTTTAAAGCACTAAACCATATTAGCCCGCCAATGCTGCACACTCCCCCCAAAAAAACACCAGCCTGATTAGCTAGCGGCCGGTGCAATGTTTCTTTTATTTGTCAATGTATGCTGCATTCATTTCACTATCTTCCTGCCATCCAAAGCTGTCAAACGTTCGATTTTGCTGATAGTTTTGTATAGCTCTTCTAATGTAAGGGATCGTATTTTCAGGAAGTTCTTCAAGAGGAAACCAATTTAGCTCATCGCATTTTTCCGGTTCTTTATTCGTCAACTCTCCTGACCATCTTTCCACCGTTACAAAGAAATCTATTCTTTCTTCCTTTGATTTTCGATGCATGGTTTGAATGACATGGACATCTTCCTTTTGAATGATCATCCCCGCTTCCTCATAGGCCTCTCGGCATGCCGCCTCTGCAACCTCTTCATTCCCGTCCAAATGCCCGGCCACCACGCTATAATTACCATCCTCATAGCCAGTATTGTACCGTCTTAGCAGTAAAATTTCATTTTTTTCATTTAATATAAAAAGATGCACCGCTGCCACAAACTTAAACCTTTCTCCCATCTCTCTTCCCCCTGCTCCACTACCATTTTACATTTCACTTCATTAATACTTTACAAGGTAAAATAGTTGTACAATAGCCTCATTTTATATTAATGTAACAAATAGAGGCTACCCTGCCTAGCATTTAAAATATGAAAAGGGAGGTGTGCTGAAGCGATTTTAAGCTTTGGCAAAAACCATGAAAATTAAAAACGGAATCGAAGCTCTTGAACTCTCCATGAATGTAATGGGAAACGTAAGCAAAATTTGCCCCACTTTACTTTGGGATGAAAACGAAGCAATTTTAGTAGATACAGGAACCCCTGGACTGCTGCCAGCCATTCGTGAAGCCTTTGAAGAAGCAGGTGTACCCTTCCATAAGCTAAGCAAGGTCATCCTTACCCATCAGGATTTTGACCATATTGGAAGCCTTCCGGAGCTTTTAAAAGAATTCGACGGCCCTATTGAGGTATTGGCACATAAAGAAGACAAGCCATACATTGAAGGGGATAAGCCATTTATTAAAATGAACAAAGAAATGATGCTCAAAAGAATCGAAGCACTACCTACTGAGCAGCGTGAACAATTCCTTTCCATGCTGGAGATGGATATCACTTCAAAGGTGGATACAACTGTTGAAGATGGACAATACCTTCCATACGGAGGAGGAATTACCGTTATTTTCACCCCTGGCCATACACCTGGACATATCAGCTTATATCACCATGACAGCAAAACCCTCATTACCGGGGATGCAATCGTAGCGGATAACGGAAAGCTTCTAGGTCCAAATCCTCCTGTTACACCGGATTTAAACCAGGCTTACGAGTCTCTTAAAAAATTTACTTCCCATGATATTGAAACGGTCATTTGCTATCACGGCGGAGTATGCACCGACAATATAAAAGAACAGCTGGAAAAGCTTGCAGAAAGTAAATAATGCTTTCAAAAGGAGAGAGGATGCATTGGCCTCTCTCCTTTTCTTTCTTTTTAACTATACGAGCGAAACAAAATGCTCACAAACAACGTTTGATTGATTTCTGAAAGTTGGCACGACGACTAAAAGAAATCTCAATTATCCACATGTACGAAACGAAAGAAGTTATGCTAAGACCGCCTGATTTAAATTGTAAACGAGTATGGGCTGCCGTATAATTACTTGGGAGTACTGAAATTATTTCTTATTTTTGTATTTATTTTACTTTTAAAAAAGAGAAAGGGGAAATCAAATGCTTGATAAAAAAAGCAACATTAAATTGGTGGTCGCCGGGCTCCTGCTCGGGATTTTCATGGCAGCCATCGATAATACCATTGTGGCCACAGCAATGGGGACCATCGTGTCAAAGCTTGGCGGCATTGATCAGTTTGTTTGGGTAACCTCTGCCTATATGGTTGCATCCATGGCCGGGATGCCAATTTTCGGAAAGCTTTCAGATATGTACGGCAGAAAGCGATTCTTTGTATTTGGCTTATGTGTCTTCCTGATTGGTTCAGCTCTGTGCGGACTTGCTAACAGCATCGTCCAGCTTAGTATTTTCCGGGCTATCCAGGGAATTGGCGGAGGCGCTCTTATGCCGATTGCGTTCACCATTATTTTTGATGTCTTCCCTCCGGAAAACCGTGGAAAAATGACAGGTCTGCTTGGTGCTGTTTTTGGAGCATCCAGTGTAATCGGGCCATTGCTCGGTTCTTATATAACAGAATATATCAGCTGGCACTGGGTCTTCTATATTAATGTGCCAATCGGCATTGTTTCATTTCTGCTTGTATTTCGTAATTACAAGGAATCCCTCCAGCATTCGAAACAGCAAATTGACTGGGGAGGCGCCATCACCCTGGTTATCTCGGTTATCAGCCTAATGTTTGCTTTAGAGCTGGGCGGTGATAAGTATGCATGGAATTCCGTTCAGATTATCGGACTTTTTGTGATTTTCGCCGTTTTTTTGGTTACCTTCTTTATTTTGGAGAAATATGCAAAAGAACCAATTCTTCCTTTGTGGCTCTTTAAACGCCGGCTATTTGCCTCATCGCAGATTCTTGCCTTTTTGTATGGCGGCACCTTTATTATTTTAACCGTGTATATACCTATATTTGTTCAAGCCGTTTATGGCGGAGCTGCAACAAACGCAGGCCTCATTTTAACACCGATGATGCTGGGATCTGTTGCCGGAAGTGCCTCAGGCGGTATTTTCCAAACCAAAACAAGCTACAGAAATTTAATGATTATCTCTGTCATTGCTTATTTTATCGGAATGTACTCGTTAAGCACTTTAACACCTGATACGGCAAGAATTCTTTTGACCCTTTTCATGATTATTGTGGGATATGGGATGGGATTTTCCTTTTCCCTGCTTCCAACTGCCTCTATCCATAATCTTGAACCGCGGTTCCGCGGGATTGCCAACTCCACCAATGCGTTTCTCCGTACATTGGGAATGACGCTGGGTGTCACGATCTTTGGCTCCATTCAAAATAAGCTTTTGACCAGCAAGCTGAAGGATGCCTTTGCAGGAATGCAAAATAACGGACAATTCCATATGGATCAAAACAGTTTAAGAAACCTGTTCCAATCAAGTGAACGTTCAAAAATACCTGGTTTCATATTAGATAAAATTGTGAATGCGATGTCTTCATCCATTACACATATCTTCCTCTACGCGCTTATTCCAATCGTTATCGCTGCAATAACAGTTGCTGTTATGGGAAATGCACGAGTTAAAACAGCGCAAAAACAAAAAAACAACGCACAGGCGTAACCTTATTAGAAAAGCGCAGGCTTCTCGTTCATCGGCGTACGGATTTCAGAGTTTTCGACTGAGATAAAGGAAACTAGATGTTAATTTATCTTAGTGAGGGGACGAAAAAATCCGCTAGCCGATAGGCGCTGGGTCTAAACAGAGACTACCATTAATAAAACATTTTATACTTATCCTTTTAAAAAAAGGCAGGCAGCACACGGATCTGTACCATGTGCAGGCCTGCCTTTTTTGCTAAGCATTCTTTTAAGCTTTGAATAAATTTTTTTACTGGTCAGGATGGATAGAACGAAATCGTATTTTTTCCGCCGATTTTAGAATAATAGAGTGCCTTATCTGCGAGCTGTAAGACAGCGTCCGGATCATCCCCATGCTCAGGCCATGATGCCCAACCAATGCTGCACCCTATTTTGATGCTTTCGCCATTAATCATAAAGGGTGTATTAATCGCATGAATGATTCTGCTGCCCATGAATCTTCCCTTTGTTTTGGCTTCCTCTTTTTTGGATGAAGTAAGAATAACGAACTCGTCTCCGCCAAGCCGGGCGACAAATTCTCCTTCGAGAAGGCAGGCGGCAAGTCTGTTTCCAACCTCTTTTAAAAGCAAATCACCCATATGGTGGCCAAACCCATCGTTTACTCCTTTAAAGCCATCCAGGTCCAGGAATAAAAAGTCCAGAGTATCGGTCTCCCGGTTAATTCCCTGGATCCTCTGATCTATTTGCAAATAAAGAGAAATGCGGTTTGGCAGCCCCGTTAGTGCATCGTGGTAAGCAATATCCTCCATTTTTCCGAGCCTCGTTTCCGTATGATCAAGGGAAGAAACAAGCTCCCTGAGAGATAAGGACAAGATTTCTAAATCCTTTATGCCGCTGAACGACGGGATTGCCACCTTTTCTCCATTTTTAAGCCGATTCGCAGCTTGAGAGATGTTTTTTAACGGATTAGAGATTTTACTCGCCATGAACCAACCGATTACGGCAAAAATAAGCGCCAATATGGCACCTGCAAGCATAATGTAATGCTGTAAATCTGCTGCCGGCTTAAAGGCTACGCTGGACGGCTGCCTGACAATCACTGACCAGCCAAGGCCGGGATAATTTAAATAGCCTTTCTCAAAAGCAAAGCCAGTAAGATAACTCTTTCCATCCGGCCATTTCTCTACAAGCCAGCTGTTGGTTCTTTTTTTAGCCATTTGTACACTTTTTAAGTGCAGAGGTTTGCCGACCAAGTCCATTGGACCCAGCAAAACAGTATCATCTTTTGAGCTAATGATGAGGATATCTGCATCCTCCTTCTTTTTCTTTAAAGAATCCAAAACGGTCTGCTTAATTTCTTTCGCCCAGGACCAGCTTAAATGAGCAGCCAGTACGCCCGTAAACTGCCCGTCCCTCCCCTTAATCGGTGTACTGATATCAACGAATTGCAGGGGCACTCCTGTTGGGTTGGGCAGCAGCTTTGCCAGCAGAACAGCATTATGGACATCACCAATATAGGGCTTTTTGAGAGCCTTCATAAAAACCGGCCTGCTTGAAATGCTTTTACCGACAAGTATTCCATTTGTCGCCGCCTGAACAACCCCTTTTGAATTCGTAACGCCTACCCAGGAAAAAGAAGGGATACTTTGGTGAAGCTGGTTCAGCAGTCTTTGCCCTTCAGCTTTACTGTTTGGTTCCTTGAAGGCATTTAGCTGGCTGAGAACGTTAATTTCTCCAAACCGTGACCACATAAAGGAATCCAGCTTATCCGACATCTCATAGGATACCTCAGCGAGCGAATCCCCCACATTCCCTTTTAAAATTTGAACAGCTTTTTGGCTAATAATCGTACTTAAGAAAGCAGAAAGCAAAATAATTAAAGCGGCAATCATCACTGACGTTATGGTTTGCAATTTAACCGACACGAATGTAACTCCTTTATTTTCAGAGCTGTTAAACACAGCTTCTATTTCACTTTTGAATTCAGGATGCAATTGAAACAATTGCCCAGCCCAATTGTATATTATAAAGGAGAACCGTCGCTTTTTTACCATTTCAGTCAAAAAAATTTTCCATAACTTCCTAAATTCCTATATAAATCACAAATCTTGTCAAAAATAGCATGCCTCTAAAATAGTATCTTTTAGTTATGACGTTTTCGCTTCGATTGTTGCTTTACAGGGAAGGGATAAATCTGTATGTTGCCCATCTTCCCAGCATCATTATGTAAGCATTTCACAAGGACAATACTTAAAACTCAAGAAGGAGAAGATTTTTTAATAACGAGAATGAAGGATAATGCGCGAAACAAAGTAAGCGAAACGTCCTTCATTACGCCGATGAAGGACTTTACTCAGATAATAAGAGAGCGAAACGTCCTTCATAACGCCGATGAAGACCTTAACTCAGATAAAAGGAGACGGAAACGTCCTTCATTACACCGATGAAAGACTTTACGAAGATAAAAAGTAAACGAAATGTCCTTCATTACAAGGATGGAGGACAAACCGCGAAACATTTTTACAACTTTTAATACAGCTTGGTATCTGCATTTGTTTCAAATAACAACAAAGGTTACGAAAAAAGCCTGGTTCATCGGACAAAAGCTGAAAACAGCCTAAATAGAGCGGAATCATCACGATTCCGCTCTTACTTTTGGTTATTTTTCCTCTTTAGCTTCCTCTTCAAAGCCAAAGTCACATTCCTTTAATGGAATGACTTTTGTCTTTTTAATCAGTTTGTATCCAAACCACATAACGAGGAATAAGGGGATACCCAGGTAGGATGCAATAACATCGCTCCACTTGATGGAGCCACTCAGAAATGCCTGGTAGTTTTGAGCTAATAAGACAATCAAACAGACAATGAAAGCAAAGATTGGTCCGAATGGATACCATTTTGCCCTGTATGGGAGCCTGTCTACGGAATGGCCCTGTGCCACAAAAGCCCGTCTAAATCGATAATGGCTCGCTGAGATCCCCAGCCAGAATATAAAACCGGTAATTCCAGATGCATTCAGCAGCCAAATATAGATGGCTCCATCACCGAAAATAGAGGCAAGAAAAGCCAGTGCACCGACCAATGTTGTGACGATTAATGCCGCAACAGGAATGCCTCTTTTGTTTACATTCCCTAAAATTTTGGGTGCCTGCCCCTGCTTCGCCATTGCGTACAGAATTCTGGTAGATGCATAAAGGCTGGAATTTCCTGCAGACAGCACAGCCGTTAAAATTACGGCATTCATTGCGGATGCTGCAAAAGCAAGACCTGCTTGTTTAAAAACCAGCGTGAAAGGGCTCACCATAATGTCATTACTTTTAAGTGAACTTGTTGTGTACGGAATAATCAAACCAATGATAAAGATGGCCAACACATAGAATAGCAGGATACGCCAAAATATGCTTCTTGTGGCTTTTGGTACATTTTTTTGAGGATTTTCACTTTCCCCAGCAGCCACCCCGACAATCTCTGTTCCCTGGAAGGAGAAACCCGCTGTGATAAAAACACCAAGAATGGTCAGGAAACCTCCATTAAAAGGAGCATTCTTATACGTAAAGTTTTTAAATCCAATGGCATGCCCGCCCATGATTCCAAAGATCATCAAGATGCCGACGATAATAAAAATGATGATGGTCGCCACTTTAATAAATGAAAACCAGTACTCGCCTTCCCCATATCCTTTTACTGACAGGATATTCAACCCAAAAATTAGCAGGAGAAAAAGTCCGCTCCATATCCAAGATGGACTATGCGGAAACCAAAACTTCATTACCAGCGTGGAGGCGGATAATTCTGTTGCCAGGGTGATAGCCCAGCTATACCAATAATTCCATCCAAGTGCAAAACCAAGGGAAGGATCTACAAATCGTGTGGCATAGGTACTGAATGCGCCGCTCGTCGGCATGAACGCTGCTAGTTCACCCAGGCTTGTCATGATAAAATAGACCATGATTCCGATAATGATATAGGCAAGCAAAGCCCCGCCTGGACCCGCTGTATAAATAGCAGCACCGCTTCCCAAAAACAGCCCTGTACCAATGGCACCGCCAAGTGAAATCATCATTAGATGTCTTGGCTTTAGTCCTCTCTTTAAGTCTTCATCCTCTACTTTATTTGAAGTCAATACGGGTTCTTCTTTCATTTCCACACCCCAAATCCTATACATTTTAAGGAGACACATTTCATCAAGGTTATTTTGGTTTCAAGTGTTGCTTTCCAAAGCAATTAACTTTTGCAAACTATGCAAAAGATTGTATACTGAACCTTTCATTAAAAAGCATCCCATAATCAGCTTTAGCTTAATAACTAAGTTATTAACTACATTCCCAAACAACCTGTTTTATAAACCCCTGTGTGTTTTTTCCTATAGCCAAAAGACCCCCTCTCAAGGAAAGAAAAAGAACGGCAGTTGAACAGGATCACCTTCTTGCTTGTACTCCTACTGCCGTTCTTACATCTTATTTTTCTTTTGTGTTTAATATGCTATGCCTTTTCCCGTAAAAAAAGTAAATAAGAAAGCCGACAACAATCCAGATCACAAAGACTTTCCAGGTCATAGCAGGCAGGCTGGTAGCTAAATAGATACAAAACACTGCACATAACGCCGGAAGAACTGGAACAAACGGAACCTTGAATGCCCGGTTTAATGAAGGATGCGTTTTTCTAAGAATAATGACCCCTATTGAAATCAACGTAAAAGCTGCCAGTGTTCCGATATTGACCAGTTCAGCCAGTGTTTTTAAGTTTACAAAACCAGCAATGACTGCTGCCACCAAACCTGTCACCCAGGTATTGACATAAGGAGTCTTATGCTTTGGATGAACTGACGAAAGGAATTTTGGAAGCAATCCGTCACGGCTCATAGCATAGGAAATCCGTACTTGTCCATATCCCATTACGATAAGGACTGTGGTCATTCCTGCAATGGCCCCCAGCGAAATAAACCCGGCCATACGATCTAGACCTACATATCGAAGAGCAAATGATACCGGATCATCGACGCCTAGATGCTGATAAGGAACCATTCCGGTCAGCACCAGTGTCACCAGCATATATAAAATCGTACAAATAAATAAAGAAGCAATAATGCCAATCGGAACACTTTTTTGAGGATTTTTCACTTCTTCTGCAGCAGTTGATACAGCATCAAACCCCAGATAAGCAAAAAAGACTGTTGCAGCTCCTCCTATGATGCCGGAATAGCCAAAAGGCAGAAAAGGCGTCCAGTGAGCCGGCTTTACATAGCCCACACCAATCGCAATAAATGCGATAATGACCACGAGCTTAACGATAACCATAATATTATTCACCCTGGCACTTTCCTTGACACCCTTAGAAAGCAAAGCAGTGACAAGAAAAATAATGATCATGGCTGGCAAATTGACCATTCCGCCTCCTCCGGCACCAGGCGCTGAAGTGAGTGCTTTCGGAATGTGTATCCCAAAACCTGAAATAAAAGATTGAAAATATGCGGACCATCCTGTCGCCACGGCAGATACAGCCAATAAGTATTCCAGCATAAGATCCCAGCCAATCAGAAAGGCGAAGACCTCTCCCAGTGTAGCATAGGCATACGTATACACGCTCCCGGACACAGGAATGCTTGAAGAAAACTCAGCATAACAAAGTGCAGCAAGACCACATGCTATCCCTGCTAGTATAAAGGATATGATTAAAGCAGGACCGGCAGTTGTAGCAGCCACTAACCCAGTTAAAACAAAGATACCTGTCCCTATTATGGCCCCAACTCCCAAAAGGGTTAGATCAAAGGTGCCTAAAGAACGCTTTAAGCCATTTTTGCTGCTCTGCCCAAGCATATCTGAAATAGACTTTTTTCTTAATAATGTGTTTTTCATGCTGTTCACCCAAATCTATTTTCTATTGTTGTTATTATTGAAGGCTTTTTGGTAAGCTTTTGTTTTTCATAAAAAAATTGCTGTGAACACGAAAAAGACCCAATTCATACCAACAATTATATGAAAAAAGCCTTCTCAGAAGAATGTAACAAGTATATTATCAGAATTTTGAGAAGTCAATGAATATAATATACATAACCGTAATAATATGGGTTTTATTTCAATATTTTTACTATGTACCGGCTTTCCGAAGGTTTTCGGAAAAAAATAAAGTAACTAGAGTCCCTTCTTCAGGGAAAAAGGGACCCCAAATCGTTATATTTTTCGTGCGACGATCATGATTTCCATGTCATCTGCTTCCAAGGATTTTTCACTAAATTCACCTGCAGTGCATCCATAGGCATCTATGACTTCAAATCCTATGTCTTCCAGTAAGAGTGCCAGTTCACGGTAAGTAAAAGCAGTCGTAAAAATATCTACCTGTTTTTCCTCGCCATTCGGACTTTTTACTGTTTCTGTATCCTTTATCGTACATGTATAGGCATTGAATACTTCAAAGGATGTAAGATTTCTGACAAGATTAAAAGCATTGATAACGGTAAGGACAAAAAGGCCACCCGTAACAAGAGCTCCGTTTATACCTCTTAATACATCACGATGGCTCTCAAGGCTTCCCGCAAGCCCAAAAGCTCCTTCACAAAGACAAATGGCTCCATTAAACGTTTTATCTAATTGCAAAGAACGGGCGTCCATCTTAATAAATTTGGCATTTAACTTTTCCTTTGCTGCCTGTTCCTCCGCAAATCGGACGAACTCAGAGGAAATATCAACTCCGGTAACATCGAAACCTCTTCTGGCAAGCTCCAAACTATGTCTGCCTGGTCCACAGCCAACATCGAGAATGGCAGAACCGGGTTTAAGCCTCATTCGTTCTATTAAAAATTCTACTTCCTGAAGTGTTCCTTTTGTAAACCCATATTGAAGATAACCTTCTCCTCCTATATAGTTTCCAATTTCCTCATAATAATTTCCTCTATACTCATTGTTTTGTTCTCTTTGATCTTTCAACTGATAAATCCTCCCTATCTGTATGGAAGCTCGAGACGAATACTTCCAAACAGTTTTTTGTTGATTACTCCAGTTCATGCACTATTGTTCTGTATTCTCTTTCTTTTCTTGCATTCCTTTCTTTTACATTTGTATTTTAAAGGCACTCTCCCATATCACGTCTTATCCCGCAGAAGTTTATGCCTTTCACTCCAATCAACCTTTGAATTAAATCTAAATTGGGATTGTACGTAGATATAGGCTGCGTTCTGTTCATCCTGCTGGGTTGATTTCCGCTTCAGGCACTCGCTTTCCGCGGGCGCCGGGAGCCTCCTCGTCGCAGGCTCCTGCCGGGTCTCCCTAAGCCTGCTTTTCCCGCAGGAGTCTCGTGCCTTCCGCTTCATTCAACATTGAGTTTAATTCTATTTTGGGCCTTCACATTGACATTGGCTAGGCTCCAATCCTTCCTGCTGGTTGATTTGATTTCAAACATGGGGGAAATCAAGATTAGGGGGGCCTGCCCTGATCATCCTGCTGGTTGACTTACGCTTCAGGCACTCCTTTTTGCGGGAAGGATCTTCCTGGCTTCTACAGAGTCTACTTGGAAAATATATAAATAAGAAAAAGAAGCCGAAGACCCAAATATAGGTTCTCAGCTTCTTTATTGTCTGCACGATGCTTTTATCTTGACCTGCTTCTAACCTTGCAGGGTGTCCTTAACTCACTTTTCAAAGCAGGAGTCTCGGATTTATATCACTGAGCATTAAGAGAATCGATACTATATTATATTTTGTTTTCGGTATTGCCACGACCTCTCCTGTATATAAAAATACTTGTGAATTGGCACTGGCCTTTTCGCCATTTGGATGGCATTGTTAAGGCTTGCCATTATACATTCGCTATTCCGCTTTATAATGGCAAATCTCTTTTCTTAAAAATATAAAGAGCAATGCTATACAGAAGAACACCCGCAATGGCTAATCCAATTGCTGATGGCCAGATATTTACGCCTCCTCTGGCAATATCTGAAGGGTGAAAGCAGGTGAAGATCGTCAGGCTCTTGATCCAACTCAATCGGTCGCTCAGTTTTGCTGCTAAATCAAGAGCAAAAAAGATAATGGTCAGCAATCCGGAAAGCGTTAAGGCCCGTTTCTCATCGTTAAACAGACATGAAAATAAAAAAGAATAGCCTGTAATGACAAAGAAAAGCAGAAAGCCCATGAGATTGATGGTCACAAAACGAGAAACGCTCAGGTTTCCGCCCTTTATCATCCAGGCTGCCCCAGCTAAGCCGGCTATCGTTGTAAATAGAACAATCATCAATAACCCAAATACCAGCAGTATGGCTTGAGTTCCTGCCACCTTCACCCGTGAATTGGGTGTAGAGAGCAGATAGGCCATTGAACCTCGGTCTATAAACCTGGCAATGAGCTGTGAAGACGTCATGACACTATAAATCATTAAAATAATAATGAACAAAAGGCCATAATACTCTCCAGCCAAGAAGCCGCTTAAATTCCCAGCCATTCCTCCTTGAAGCCCAAACGCACTTAGGTAGTTTGAAGGCATTTGCTTCAAAACTTGATTCAGCGCATCTGAATGAGCTACAGATGGGTATATCCAAATAATTAGAATAACGTAGAATGCAGCACCAAAGGCATAACTGAAAATATTCTTTCCAGTTGTCTTTAACATCGCTATTAAAAGAGCTGAACTCATTATCCTTTCGCCTCTCTTTCATAATAATGCATAAAAACTTCTTCAAGAGACTGTGAATGAATGTCCAGATTGTTGACCTGGCAATGGGATAGGACCTTAATGAAGCGATCATAATCACCCTGCACAGCAACCTTTAACCGCAAAGGCTCTGACTCGATTACGGTGAAGCCGGCCGACCGAATGCTCTCCGCTTCCTCCCGGGAACTTACTGTTACATCAAAAAGCTTTCTCTGCATAGTCTGCATATGGCGTACCTTCTCCACAGCTACCAGTTTTCCTTCCTTAATCATTCCGACACGGTCACAGGTCCGTTCAATTTCCCCAAACATATGGGAGGACATTAAAATGGTTTTTCCTTTTGCTTTTTCTTCCAGAATTAAATCTATAAAAATATTTTGCATTAAAGGATCAAGCCCTGAAGTCGGCTCATCTAAAATAAGAATTTCGGGATCATGCATAAAAGCAGCGACAATGCCTACTTTCTGCTTCATGCCTTTGGACATTTTCCGTATGGGGGTTTTTACATCAAATTGAAAACGTTCAATTAACTGTTCCCGTTTTGTGAAATCCTTTAATCCCCTCATTCCTGAAAGCAAATCAAGGAATTGCTTTCCATTCATTCCCTCAACAAATGCAATTTCCCCGGGTAGATACCCAACTACCTTTTGTATAGCCGGACTTTCTTTCCAAGCATCCTTCCCATTGATAGCAGCGTTTCCTGAGCCAGGCTTCATAAATCCCATTAAATGGCGGATAGTAGTTGATTTTCCGGCACCATTTGGTCCTAAAAAACCAAAAACCTCCCCTTCCTGCACTTCAAAGGAGACATCAAAAATCCCCTTTCCATTTGGGAATGCTTTCGTTAGATGTGCGACTTGAATTCCCATTTCCCAATCCCCTTTTTAAATGTTTTGAATAAAAATAGTTTATTGAGTTCATAATAAGGGATACCAATGAGAATATCAACAAGTTTTGAACTGTTTTAATTGTTTTTATTCAAATCATTTTGTATCCTTGTTTTAGAGGTGAATACAATGGACGGATATCAACGGAGGACAGAACGTAAGAAAGAGATGATTAAACAGGCGGCACTTAATCTTTTTTCTTCCTATGGCGCAGATAAAGTCAGCGTGGCAGAAATCAGTAAGAAAGCAAATGTTTCCCCCGTAACCATTTATAATTATTTTGGCAGTAAAGACGAACTGCTAAGGGCTGTATTAGTCGATTATATGGATAAATCATTTGAAGAATACCGTGAATTAATTTATTCGGACCGCCCTTTTTCTGAAAAAATAGAGCAGGTTATCTTCCGCAAAACCGAAACGGCAAAGGAGCTGAGCCCGGAGTTTCTTCAATCACTGACTGACCCGGGCATCCAGGCGCTTTTTGAAGAGTACACGAATGAAAAAAGCATGCCACTTGCCATGGAACTGATTGATCAAGGAAAAAAACAAGGCTATATTAATCCAAAGCTGACAACAGAAGCCATTCTTTTTTACATTCACATTTTCACTGAGACAACTCAAAAAAAAGAGGGCTTAGGATTGCTTAGCAAAGATGCCCTCATTGATTTGGTAGAGTTATTTTTTTACGGGCTTATGGGATCGGCTCAATTACAAAGAGAACAATAAAAAAAGATGCTGCCACAAAAGGTCCAATGATATCAGGCGACCTTGGATACAGCATCTTTTTTCCTGCTCGTTGATTTCCGCGGAAATCAACTTTGATTTAAAATGAACATTGGGTATTACTCCTATATGCGTAACCCTGTTTGTCCTGCCTGTTCACTTCCATTAGTCAATATAAGGGTTAGATCAACATCGATTTTTTCAGTGGCCACCCTCATAAGTTCTTTCTTCCATATCGATAAGGCAATTATGATTACCATAGGTCGGTTGGGCTTGATTGTTGAACTCGTATAAAGTGATTTTCAGGGTATCCTAGTCTAAAACTATAAAAAAAGCCCCCTACCTTTTCCCCTTTTTTATTCAGTAGTAAAAAAGGGTGACTCCATTCAGCGGCATAGTCCCGCTTTTTGAGTCACCCTCTCTTTCATTGCTGTAAGCTATTTTCCGTACATTTTAAATTCAAGATAAAGCTCATTATAGTGAGCAAGCATTTTCTTTCCAAGATCTTTGTACACTTCAAGATTCTTATTGGCACCAAGGTCAGGATAAAAGCGTTTATCTCCTGAAACGCTTTTCGGAAGGTACTTCAACGCAGCCTGATTAGGCGTTGAATAACCGACGTACTCCGCGTTCTGGGCAGCATTCTTAGGATCCAGCATAAAATTCATGAATTTCTCGGCACCTTTTATATTCCGGGCTGTTTTTGGAATAACCATATTATCAAACCAGAGGTTGGATCCCTCTTTTGGCACAACATAGTTCAGCTTATCGTTTTGGCTCATGATTTCTGATGCGTCGCCGGACCATACAACACCGATTGCCGCTTCTTGATTGGCCAGCAGCATCTTGATTTCATCCCCAACGATCGCTTTTACATTCGGGGTCAGCGAATCCAGTTTTTTCTTTGCCTGCTGCAGATGGGCTTCATTCGTATCGTTCAAGGAATAATGAAGACTGTTTAAGCCCATTCCCATTACTTCCCTGGCACCATCTACAAGCAGCACCTGATTGCGCAGATTCTTATCCCAAAGATCATTCCAGCTCGTAATCTTTTTTCCTCCCAGCATACTGGAATTATACACAATTCCGACGGTTCCCCAGAAATACGGAACAGAATATTGGTTATGAGGATCAAATGATAAATTTAAATAATATGGATTAATATATTTTAAATTTGGAAGCTCAGAGTGATCAATCGGCAGCAGCAGGTGGTCGTGTTTCATTTTATCAACGGCATATTCTGACGGAACTGCCACATCAAAAGTAGTACCTCCCTGCGCTATTTTTGTCATCATCGCTTCATTGGAATCAAAGGTTTGATAAATAACATGAATTCCTGTTTGTTTTTCAAATTTTGATACGAGATCGGGATCAATGTAGTCACCCCAGTTATAAACAGTAATGGTGTTTTTGGATGAGGCGCCCTGTGTAGCATTTAACCGTGAAGCTACGTACATTAAGCCAAATGCAACGATCACGATAACGGCCAGCATTCGAATCAACTGTTTCACTTTCCTGCCCCCCATCCTTTCACACGATTATTGTTTCGCTGATTGATATAGTAATAGCCGATAACCAAGATGATAGTGAATAAAAAGATCAGCGTTGACAACGCGTTAATAGATAATGAAATTCCCTGGCGTGCACGGGAATAAATCTCAACAGACAAAGTAGAAAAACCATTTCCTGTTACAAAAAACGTAACGGAAAAGTCATCTAATGAATACGTTAAGGCCATAAAAAAACCTGCCATTATGCCCGGAGTGATATAAGGAATAACAACCTTGGAAAGGACTTCCCACCTGCTCGCTCCAAGATCGCGGGCTGCATCAATCAACGTTACGCTCATTTCCTGGAGCTTTGGCAGTACCATGATCACCACGATCGGTACACTGAATGCTATATGCGAAATCAGCACGGAGCCCGCTCCAAGCTTCATTCCAATTGTTGTAAATAGTATCAAGAAGGATGCTCCAATAATGACATCTGGACTTACCAGCAACACATTATTTAAGGATAGCAGAGCGTTCTTGGTTTTATTGCTTTTAACATTTCGGATCGCAAGCGCTCCAAATACACCCAGAATGGTCGAAATAGAAGCGGATAAGAGTGCAATAATCAGGGTGTAGAGAACGATGACAATCAGGCGTGTGTCATGGAATACATCCTTATACCATTTAAACGTAAAGCCTTTAAACGCATGCATGGTTTCTCCGCTATTAAAGGAATAGTACATCAAGTAAAAAATAGGGGCATATAAAATAACGAACACAACCACCAGATAGAGGTTTGAGAGTTTGTGTTTATTTTTCATAGGCTCTTCCCTCTCTTCCTGCCGCCCGTTACAATCATGATGATAACCATGGCAATAATTAAAAAGACGGCTATCGTCGAGCCCATTCCCCAGTCCTGTGTAACAAGGAAATGTTCTTCAATGGCTGTACCAAGCGTAATGACCCGGTTACCTGCAATCAATCTTGTCAGCATGAACAAAGATAATGCTGGAATGAAAACAGCCTGGCAGCCAGACTTCACTCCATCCAACGTTAATGGAAAAATGACACGCAGAAAGGTTTTCCATGGAGAGGCCCCTAAATCCCTTGCCGCTGATATGAGGGAAGGGTTTAATTCTTCCAATGCATTAAATATAGGCATAATCATAAACGGAATAAAAATATAAACAGATACGAATATAAAACTGAAATCGGTAAACAAAATTTGCTGTTTCCCTATGCCAATTAGGCTTAAAAAGGCATTAGCCGCTCCATACGTCCCGAATATTCCTAAAAAGGCATACGCCTTTAATAACAGATTAATCCAGGTCGGTAAAATAATTAACAAAAGCCAGAGCTGCTTGTGCTTTGTCTTCGTCAATAAGTATGCTGCAGGATAAGCAATAATCAGGGTGAAGGCCATGATTAAAAAAGCATACCAAAAAGAGCTAAGGGTCATTTGCATATAAACAGGCGTGAAGAATTTCCGGTAATTATCAAGGGTAAGGTGGCCCTCAATATCAAAAAAAGAATAATAAACAATAAGCAGGATAGGTGTAACGACAAATAATAAGATCCATAAGACATACGGAATAAGATAAATATTGCGTGATTTGCTTGTTAATTTATCCATTGTAAGCTTCCAGACGTTTATCAAATTCTTCTTCTGTTTCACCAAAGCGCATGACATGAATGGCCTCCGGCTCAAAATCTAAACCTATCTCTGAATTTACTTCTGCCTTTTTCGTTGAATGGACCAGCCACTCGTTGCCTGATTGATCATAACAGCAAATTTCATAGTGAACACCCCTGAAAAGCTGAGAATCTACACGTACCTGAAGCTTTCCATTTTCCGGGCGTGTAATTTCAAGATCCTCAGGACGGATAACAATTTCAACAGGCTCATTGGAATGAAGCCCTTTATCGACACATTCAAACTGCTTATTGGCAAATTCCACCTTAAAATCTTCAATCATCTTGCCTTCTACAATATTGGATTCCCCGATAAAATCCGCCACAAATCGATTAATCGGTTCGTCATAGATATCCGTAGGCGTCCCGCTTTGCTGAATTCTTCCTTTATTAATAACAAAAATTTCATCAGACATCGCCAGCGCTTCTTCCTGGTCATGTGTAACAAAGATAAAGGTGATGCCAAGGCGGCGCTGAAGCTCACGAAGCTCATACTGCATTTCAGTACGAAGCTTTAAATCAAGAGCTGACAAGGGCTCATCCAAAAGAATGACTTCAGGCTCGTTCACAATCGCTCTGGCAATTGCCACACGCTGCCTTTGTCCGCCTGACATTTCATTAATTTCTCTTTCTTCATATCCCGAAAGATTCACAAAACGCAGGGCTTCCTGCACCTTGGTTTTGATTTCTGCATTTTTCAGCTTTTTAATTCGTAAGCCAAAGGCAACATTCTCAAATACATTCAAATGCGGAAACAATGCATAATCCTGAAATACAGTATTCACCTGCCGTTTGTTTGCAGGCACATGGTTTACGATATTTCCATTTAGATAGATATCGCCAGCGCTCGGTTCTGTAAACCCTGCAATTAAACGTAAAATGGTTGTTTTGCCGCAGCCTGATGGACCAAGAAGAGTATAGAATTTCCCCCGTTCAATCTCAAAGCTTACGTTATCCAATACTGCAGGATCCTGGTCATATTGCTTGGTCACCTGCTCAAATCGAATAATAGTATTATCACTCATATGACATAATAGCCTCCCTTTTATCTATAAATTGTTCATTTTTTACATTTCTAAAATCTTACTGTTTCCATCTTGTCTGCTTGGCTGTATTTATCTGCCGATTGTCTCTCATCTTAGCTTTTTTTCTTAAATAAGACTGACAGAAAACGCAACGATCCAGTGTGGCAAATGAAATAATCTATGCAAAACAGCCCTTATCAAAGGCTGAAGGTGAAGCCACACAGCTGCTTTTGGCTGCACTCTACAAATAAGAATCGGTCGCCACTAATAACAAGACGGACGGACCATCATAGTCATTAATAAATTGATGGCGGTCTGATGCAGAAAAGTAAATGGCTTCCCCTTTTTTCGCATAATAACGCCGGGTTCCAAGCTGGATGGCTATCTCACCCTCTAATATGTAGGCAAAGGTTTCTGAAAGAGAAGGTTCAAACTTTTTAAACTCTCCCTGTTTATCAAAAGTGAGGAGAATTGGTTCCATTTCTTTTTCATTGGACTCCGGAACCAGCCATTTTATTCCGTATCCTTTTTCATCATCCACATATGACGTTCTATCTTCTTCCTTATAAATGACCTTCTGTACTCTTTCCTCTTCATCGAAAAATTCTTTTGGAGGACAGCCCAGTACTTCCAGAACATTAAAAAGTGTATCGATAGAAGGGGAACTTAGATCACGTTCCAATTGAGAAATATACCCTTTACTTAAATCTGTTCTTTCTCCAAGCTCTTCTTGAGTTAAGCCTTTTTTCAGGCGAAGATTTTTTATTTTTTGGCCAATCTGCATACTTACTTCCCTCTTTTGTTTACATTTACTAAACAAAAAATAACAATTGTTTTGTGAGTGTAAACTTTAAGTTTACTATTGCTCAATCATTATACAATAAGTACATAGAAATGCCATTGTTTTTTATGTAAATGGCACTGTTAACATTCTAACTGGAAACCTGCTCGCTTTTAGCTCATTTTCAACTTAGCTGGAAGGCGTGTGAAACGTCTGAATGACATAAATGAGCTAAAAACCAACAAAGTTTACGAATTTCAATTTCAAATAACCAATAAAAAACAGTTGGAATTCAACAAAATTTCCTTTATAATGACACATGACTAATTTAATAGAAAAATCCTCATCAAACCGGTGAGGTAGAGGTCGCAGCTTTTATGAGTAGGACGGACGAGATGAAGAGATGATCTATGACTCCGCTTGAAAGGAAAGGCTGCCGAAGTCTATTTGCCATCTCTTGGCACATAGGCTGGGGCTGTCTCCTAATAGGAACAGAACTGTCACGTTTGTTTTAACCGAACAAACGTGTTGAGCTATCTTTCGGAAGGTATGATGCGGGTGTAATAGAGCTGCCGTCGACGTTCATCGACGGCATTTTTTATTCCCCACTCCTTCCAAACTACCAAAAGGAGTGTATACAGTGCAGTCATTACAACAAGAACAACCCAAAGCGGAAGATATAAATACTACACCATCTTCTCAGAAATTAAGGCGAAGCTTGAAATCGCGCCATTTAACCATGATTTCTCTAGGAGGAACCATCGGGACGGGCCTTTTCCTTGCCAGTGGCGGAGCCATTCATACAGCTGGCCCCGGCGGTGCCCTTGTCGCCTATATACTAATTGGAATTATGGTTTATTTTCTTATGACGAGCCTCGCAGAAATGGCGGCCTATATGCCGGTATCAGGTTCTTTTAGTACGTATGCAGCCAAGTTTGTCGACCCTTCATTGGGCTTTGCATTGGGCTGGAACTATTGGTATAACTGGGCTATTACCATAGCAGCAGAATTAAGTGCCGTTACACTGATTATGAAATTCTGGTTTCCTGATACTCCGTCCTATATCTGGAGTGCAATTTGCCTTATCATCATGTTTCTTATCAACTATTTATCCGTTAAAGGCTTTGGAGAAGCTGAATTCTGGTTTTCTCTTATAAAGGTTGTGACCGTCATCATCTTTGTTATTACTGGTTTCCTCATGATTTTTGGAATTATGGGCGGAAAACCAGTTGGATTGAAAAACCTGACGATTGGGGATGCTCCATTCCACGGAGGTTTTATGGCGCTCCTTGGTATATTCATGGCAGCCGGTTTCTCTTTCCAAGGGACTGAACTTCTGGGTGTAGCCGCAGGAGAAAGTGATAATCCTGAAAAAAATATTCCACGTGCTGTTAAACAGGTATTTTGGCGAATTCTCTTATTCTATGTCTTAGCTATTTTAGTAATTGGCTTGTTAATTCCTTATACAAACCAAAGCCTTTCCAATGGAGCAGTTACAATGAGTCCATTTACCTTGGTTTTCAATAAAGCAGGTATAGCTTTTGCTGCTTCTGTTATGAATGCGATAATCCTGACGTCCGTATTATCAGCCGGCAACTCAGGGATGTATGCTTCAACAAGAATGCTCTGGGATCTTGCCCAGGCAGGACATGCTCCTAAGTTTCTCGGCAAATTAAATAAAAAAGGTGTCCCTGTAAATGCATTAATTATAACAGCACTTGTCGGAACCCTTGCCTTTTTGGCTTCCTTATTCGGAGATGGCGTTGTTTATAATTGGCTCCTAAATGCTTCAGGAATGTCCGGATTTATTGCTTGGCTGGGAATTGCTATCAGTCATTACCGCTTCCGCAAGGCCTATGTTGCACAGGGGCGGGACCTTAATGATCTTCCCTACAGAGCAAAGTGGTTCCCATTTGGCCCTATCTTTGCCTTTATCCTTTGTGCAGTTGTCATTATTGGCCAGGATTATCCTGCTTTTATAGGCGGTAAGGTTGACTGGAACGGGGTCTTCGTATCCTATATCGGTCTGCCATTGTTCATTATCGTATGGCTTGGCTATAAATTTACTAAAAAAACCAAAGTAATTCCTCTTGAACAATGTGAGTTTATTGAAAGATAGAAAAGCGTAAGCGCCTTGCTCATCGGCGTACGGATTTTGCAGGCTCCGACTGAGATAAAGGATACACAGCGAGGAACGAGAGGATGTTGACTTATCGTAGGGAGGAGACGAAAAAATCCGCTAGACGATAGGCGCTGGATCCAGACAGTGACTACATTGGTTAATTGATTACTTTACTTCATAAAAATGGGCTCTGTTAAAAAACAATAGAGTTCTTTAACAAAGCTAATAAAAAAGACAATCCAACGAATGGATTGTCTTTTTTACTTTTCTTGCTACACACTTTCTCCTACTGGTTCCTTAAATACAAAGGCCTTCTGCCCAATGTAATTGGCAATGGTATAGATGCCGGTACCAAATAAAATGGCCGCATCAGTTGCCAAGCCTGACGGGAAACCGGGAATTAAAGAGAATACCCATAAGGATAGCTGTCTTCCTAAGTAATAGGATAGGAAGTAACAAATTAATATAACCGTTAAGAAGCGGATCATGCTTTTTCCGACTGGAGCGCTGCTTTTAAAGGTAAAGGCACGGTTTAATGCGTAGCTGACGCAGGCGCCAATCGCATTTCCAGTAAAAGTTGCCACCCAGTAAGTCAAACCGAATAAATGAAGAAAGAGATACATGGCAGAGAGTCCGACAGCGGTATTTAACAGACCGACAATAATAAAACGCACAAAAGAATGACGAATCATTTTACTCTTGTGACAGTATCCGCTTTAGAAACGGCCTTTCTCTGGATAAAAGCATTTGAAAAAGTGTCAGTCTCAATTCCATACCGCGGCCTTTGCTTTGTTTCTTGATAGATCTTTCCAATGTATTCTCCTATTAATCCAATACTCATTAGCATTAACCCTCCAAGGAACCATACAGAGATAATGAGAGAAGCCCATCCAATAGCTGCGTGCCCCATAACCTTCACAAGGATGGCATATATCCCTGCAATACTACTGCTGATGAAGGAAAGGAATCCGATAAGTGTAATCCAGCGAATAGGGGCAATACTAAAAGAAGTTATTCCTTCAAAGGCAAAGGCAAGCATTTTTTTGAGCGGATATTTTGATATTCCCGCAAATCGTTCTTTTCTGGCATAATATACTTCTGTTGTTTTCAGGCCGATAAGTGTAACAACACCGCGCAAGAAAAGGTTCTGTTCACTATAACGACTTAATTCCTCAAGCGCCCGTTTGCTCATCAAACGATAATCTGCGTGGTTGTATACAAGGTTTACGCCCATTTTCTTCATAAAGCGGTAATAGCCCTGTGCGGTCACCCTTTTAAAGAATGTGTCCGATTCCCTGTTATCCCGGACACCATATACTATGTCATATCCCTCGTGAAACTTAATCATAAATTCTCGAATGACAGATATATCATCCTGAAGATCTGCATCAATCGAAATGACACAATCTGAAAATCCCATAGCTGTTTCAAGTCCCGCTAAAAGCGCTTTTTGATGTCCAGCATTGCGTGCAAGCTTTATGCCCGTAACAAATCCATTTTTTTGGCTCAATTCTTCAATAATTGCCCATGTCTGGTCCCTGCTGCCGTCATCTATGAATAACAATTTGCTTTCTTCAGATGCTAGGTTTTCTTCTATTAATGAATTCATCACAGCGGTTAACTGTTTGGCTGTTTCGTGAAGCACCTCTTCTTCGTTATAGCATGGAACGGCAATTGTGAGTAATGGCTGATTCATATTACTCCTCCTAAACCTGAAATAAATTAATTTTGTCAGAATAGATAGCTTAATACCTGCAATAAGCCAAAAAACTTTTTCTTGTATGTAAATGACTCGTCGACTTGTTTACAGGTTCATTCATCGTTCTTGTTTTCCATAACCATAAGCGGGCATCATTGATATGCCCATACCACTTATAATAAACTGTCTTTATGAAGGAATTATTAAAATTCCGCATTTTCTTTTAGGAATAGTATACCATTAAAATAATTTACCCAAAAAAAGCTATATTAAATATATTCTTACAGGAAAAAATAACAATATACGTACTGACGGAAACTTATTTTAAAAAGGTTGTTTTCGCATTGATTGTTATTTTTACATACAAAGAATAAATCCGTGTTTTTTCGTCATTACTTTTTCTGTAAGCTATTCACAGGTTTTATCCTAAATTAAGGTATTTTAATTCTTCAATATATCAAATAACATAATAGCTTACGAAATAAGCTTTTAAAAACAGACTGGCGGTTACTTTTACATGTATTTTTTTTGCTTTCCTGAACAAAAAGACTTTCCGCTCTGTCCTTTTATTAAAGGAATCCAGCATTCATATTCATATTGTCTCTTTCCCGAACCACATGAATATTGGCCGCTGGTCCTTTCCAAACTAAGAAGAGAATAGTTGGTCATGGGTGGTTGCCATAGGGAGTTGAAAATGTGGATTTGGAATTAAACCGGCTTATAAAAGAAGCGAAAAATGGCAATCAAGAAGCTTTTTCAACGCTGGTAACAAAATATAAAGGACATGTTTTTCGCCATGCCTATGCCGTGCTCAACAACCATCAGGATGCTGAGGACGTTGCTCAGGAGGCATTCGTAAAAGCATTTTTATCCTTAAAGAAGCTGGATAATGAATTCGCTTTTGTTTCCTGGCTGACCCGAATTGTATCGAATCTCTGTTACGATAAGCTGAAAAAAGCCAAAAATATTAAGATGATTGATTCGGATGAAGAAAAACAAGAGCATCTGTTAAATAACCGATCTACTCGAGATCCAGCTGATTTACGCTTGATTATAAGAGAAGCCATGCAGACTTTATCTGCTGAGCATCGGACCGTCCTTGTCCTGAGGGATATCCAGGGCTATTCCTACGAAGAAATTGCAGATATTGTAAACATTCCTTTAGGAACCGTTAAATCACGGATTAATTCGGCAAGGGCCGCTTTAAAAAAGGAGCTTTCAAGAGGTGATGAAAATGGGTAAGCATGTCAAAGATTATCTTTCTGAATATGTAGACGGCGAGTTGCAGGAAGAGACTCGCCAGCTCGTTGAAAGTCATATGGAGGGGTGTGCAGAATGTGCACAGGAGCTTCGAGAGCTAACACAATTAAAAACACTTTTTTTTCAGGCATATGAAAATGTTAATATTCCAGGATTGGAATTTGAGCAGTCCGTTTTAAGCAAAATTAATGGCAATGCTGGCATGGGGTTTGCTGCACACAGAATCAATTGGCTTTTCATTTTGCTTGGCGGAATTTTCTTTCTCTCCCTTTCCGCCATATTGGGACCCGTTATATACCTTGTAGTCAAATTTGCTACAGCCATCTTCAAAGTGAGTATGAGCCTCCTTCATGCCCTTGCTGGATTGGTTTCAGCCATTCCATTTCTGCTTGAGGCTTTCTTATTCACAACCATAATCATTTTAGGTATTTCCTTTTTTTCGGTACGGTACCTGTTGAAAACAAAAACAATAGGGTAAGGGGATTAGTTAGGCTATGAGAGGAATAAAGCTTGTTCTACTCAGTCTTGCGTTCTTGCTCACTGCTTCATTTATTTTAGTTAAGCCGGCTTGGGCAGATGCGAGGAATATTTTTAATCAAAAAGAGACCATTGTCCCGGAGGATCAGAATGTAGAAAACCTTGTTGTGCTTGGAGATAACGCTACGATCAATGGACGTGTAAGAGTCTCAGTTGTTGTTATAAACGGAAACTTAAAAATTAATAAAACAGCAGATATTACGGGGCCTGTCCTCGTCATTGGAGGCAATGTCGAGCAGGAAAAAGGCGCTCATGTCAGTGAACAAATCATCTCTGTAAATATGAACCATCAAACGCAGGATAGTTTTATTTTGGGCGGTATGCTATTCTTAGGATATTGGATTTTAAAACTTGCCGGAAGCATCGTCATAGTCGCCATCACTGTATTAGCCGGTTTGTTAGCCAGAAAACGGCTTCGGGCAGCTGAAGAAAAACGAAACCTGTTTATAAACCCGGGCAGAGTGATTGTTACTGGTTTAATGGCAAGTTTGGCAATAGGAGCTTTAAGCTTTTTTCTAACCATTGTCGTAATTGGTATACCCGTGGTCATTTTAATGCTGCTGGGTGTCATGGCAGCCTTTATTGCCGGAATGGTTCTCCTAAGTGCAGAAATGGGGAAACGGATCAGCTGGGTGGATGGAAAATCCAATTGGCTTGTGGAATTAACAGGCTCTGCCCTGATTGTGTCGGCTTTTAACTTTCCTTTAATCGGTTGGGTCATCTTTTTAATTGTCTTATGGTTCTCCCTTGGATTCAGTATCACATGGGTATATAACCGCTTTTTCAATCGAAAAAAGGCAGAATAGCCCGCCGTTTCGATTCTTGTTCTTGATGAAAACAGCTTATGAATTCTTAAGAAAACTTAAAAAAGCTTATAGGCTCTTGCTTATAAGCTTTTATTTTTTAGTATAATAGATAAAGCAAATATGCTTGGAAGTAATTGAACTTTTTATTTTATAGATCTGTCCTTTAAAAAGATGCACAACTGGAGACTATAATAAATGAATTAAACCCATTTATAGAGGAGTAACCATTATGAAACAAAGCAGGAAAAAGAAAATGCTTATTCTGTCAGGCACTTTCGGAAATGGCCATCAGCAGGTAGCAAAAGCAATTAGTGATGCCTCTCCTTTGTGTATCCCTGATGCAGAGCCAATCGTTGTGGACGTTTTTGAGTGGCTTCATCCATACTTGAATACATTAAGCCGTTATGCCTATATGAAAAGCATTCAAACATTCCCTAAGCTTTATGGATACTTGTATCAAAAAACGCGCTATCATAATTCTTTTT
Source organism: Heyndrickxia acidicola (assembly GCF_001636425.1). Lineage (NCBI taxonomy): Bacteria > Bacillati > Bacillota > Bacilli > Caryophanales > Bacillaceae > Heyndrickxia > Heyndrickxia acidicola. Next base: position 3,587,926 of record NZ_KV440953.1, on the reverse strand, counting down.
CGATGAAAATGAATCATGTCCTCACTTCTGGAGCCAGAAAGTTATTTGAGCTTTTGAAAGAGCTTCAGCCTTCTATCGTCGTAAGCACCTTTCCATTTGCTGCAGCGATGATTGCAAAGTTAAAAGAGGATCATTTAACCGATATACCCAGCATAACCGTTATAACGGATCACACTGACCACAGCTTCTGGATCTATCCCTATACAGATTGCTACCTTGTAGGATCCCAATGGGTCAAAAACCAGATTGTCCAGTCAGGTGTGGAGGCATCGAAAATAAGGGTAACCGGCATACCGGTTCATCCTAAATTCCAAAAGTCCTTTCGGCAAAAGGAATTGCGCGCAAAGTATCAACTTAAAGAAAACCTTCCAACCATTCTTGTTATGGGCGGAGGGGATGGATTAATTGGAGAGGGACTGTTATCACCTCATGCCCTTGATTCGATACCTGAACCGCTGCAGTTCATCGTTGTATGCGGACGCAATAAGCGTCTTGCAGAGCAGCTGAGGAATCAGGTCGTCTCAACCAAACATTCCATTACCGTAATTGGCTTTACTGAATATGTCCATGAATTAATGGCCATCTCAGACTTAATTATCACAAAGCCCGGAGGAGTCACAACTGCTGAAGCAGCGGCAATGGAGCTGCCAATTCTTTTATACAAGCCCCTTCCTGGCCAGGAACAGGACAACGCTGCTTATCTTACGGAAAAAGGAGCAGCAGTAGAAGCAGCCAGCATAAAAGAATTATTACACCATATTCACAGATTAGTTTCTGATACATTTTGTTTAAAGGATATGAAGAAAAAAGTCGGGATCTTAGGAAATAAAGCAGCCGTTTTTCAAGCTTTAACCATTATTAACCAATGCATGGTGAACCGTCCTTTTTTTATTTCCGAACTTTTAAAGCAGGATTACAAATGGGAGCATTACAACCCTCCCAAAAAAGTGGTATCCTATAACCGCAGCCAGCTATAACTAAACGGGAAAGGAACATAGGAGAATGCTGATGCTATTATTAATTCTTATCTTTATCCTCATTCTTATCCTTGGATACACCGTTCTCCCCTATCTGTTAACATCCTTGTTCGGGTATGGTGTGTTTCGCAAAGGATCCCAAAGCTCTTATATCGCCTTGACCTTTGATGACGGACCGGATAGACACTATACACCTCAGCTATTAGATCTCTTAAAAAAGCACCAGGTCAAGGCTACCTTTTTTGTGGTTGGAAAAAAGGCAGCAAACCATCCGGATTTGATATGGAGAATGCACCAGGAAGGACATTTAATTGGTCTTCATAATTATGTCCACAGATCAAATTGGACCATGTCACCATGGCGAATCAAGCGTGATTTAGATCGGTCCGCTGATATTGTAGAGAAAATAACAGGCTGCCGTCCGATTTACTATCGCCCGCCCTGGGGCCTCTTGGCTGTTTTTGATTTCTTTCTCTTAAAACGATATAACATTATCCTGTGGTCTTTGATGACAGGAGATTGGCGGAGCAAAGGCGGAAGCGCAAAAATTAAAAACGGTATCCTGAACCATGTGAAAAACGGAGACGTTATTTTATTGCACGATAGCGGTGAAACGTGGGGAGCCAATCTTGATGCCCCCTCCTACACCATTGAGGCATTGAAGGATGTGCTTGCGGAGCTGCCTAAACGCGGGTTCTCTTACCAAAGAATCGACGAGATGATGAACGGCACAACTGAACACATGCTCCATAAAAAAAGAGGCTGAAAAGAAAATTATCAGCCTCTTTTTTGCGTTAAAGCACAAAAGGGGTCAGACCCCTTTAGCACACTAAAGCGTTTTTGGTATGATGATTGGATTTATCAGATGATGAGAGTATATTGTTCTTCATAAGCAGGATGATCGACTTTTGTCAGAGACAAATTTCGAGTAACGTCCTTCATTGGCTTGATGAAGGACTTTTGCCAGGGATAAATTTCGAGTAACGTCCCTCATTGGCTTGATGAAGGACTTTTACCAGGGATAAATTTCAAGAAGCGTCCTTCATTGGCTTGATGAAGGACTTTTGCCACCAAAAAACTCAGAGAATCGTCCCTCAGATGGATAAAGAAGAGCCCCCTGCTCCAAAGCCTTATAATTTTAGAAAGAAAACCTCTTTCATGCCTATGCTTTCCCCTCTATTCCCACTATATTGCATTTCAAGCATGTAATTCTAATTTTTTTCTATGTAAAAAACCATACAAGGACAATATAATTAAGATAAATACCCGACTATCGGTTGCTGAAAGGAACTTGATATGCTTCTAGTCATTGATAACTACGATTCATTTACATATAATCTCGTTCAGTATATAAAGCAGCTTGGAATTGATGTAACGGTTGCCAGAAATGACGTACTGACGATACAAGACATAGTAGAACGAAAACCCGATGCCATTTTGATTTCTCCGGGACCGGGCAATCCAAGTGAGGCAGGCATATCATTAGAAGCCATACATGCTTTTTATAATAAGCTGCCTATCCTCGGGATTTGTTTGGGGCATCAAACCATCGCTCAGGCGTTCGGGGGATCGATCATCAAAGCCATAAAGCCTATGCATGGAAAGGTCTCCACTATTCAGCACGATGGCAAATCCTCTTTTCAGGGAATTCCTTCGCCTTTTCGTGTGGCCAGGTATCACTCATTAGTAGTGGATTCCGGCAAAGTTCCGGATTGCCTTGAGGTTACAGCGCTTAGTGAGAACGGAGAGATAATGGGCATCCGCCACCGGGAGTATCCAGTAGAAGGCCTGCAATTTCACCCCGAAGCAATAATGACCGAACACGGGCTAAAGCTTTTGGAGAATTTTTTCAAGGCTCATCTGTCTGCATCCCTACATCATCAGCTTATTGGACAGGAGTGAAAACATGAAGAACACCAAAGACCAGTCAGACCCTTTTCTATTTTTTGAGTTTGCAGATGCGAATGGAGACATCCATCCTCGTCATTTTAAAAACCCTGTACAAGTTATTTCCACCTATGAAGTAAATGAAGTGACCGATTGTTTAGAAAAAGTTCAGCAAGCGGTTGACCAGGGATTTTATGCCGCCGGCTATCTTTCCTATGAAGCAGCCCCTGCATTTGATCCTGCCTTTATAGTCCATACGAATGCCAAAATGCCTCTTCTGTGGTTTGGCATCTTTACCGAATCTTCAACTGAAAAACCTATGATTAATGAACACAGCGGCCAATTTAACGTATCCAGCTGGGAGCCTCTTACTAAGAAAGCAGCCTATAGCGAGGGAATCGACCGAATCAAAGCTGCCATTGAAAATGGGGATACCTATCAGGTCAATTACACTCTGCGTCTGCAGGCAGACTTTACTGGAGACTCATTTTCCTTTTATCAGCAGCTGTCCCATGCCCAGGACTCCAACTATAGCGCTTACCTTCACTTGGACGGATATGATATTTTGTCCGCCTCCCCTGAGCTCTTTTTTCGGTGGGACAAAGACAAGATCGTGACAAGGCCTATGAAAGGAACAATCAAGCGAGGACTCACGGCGGAACAGGACAGGCAGAATAAACAAATATTAAGAGAATCAATAAAGGATCAGGCAGAAAATGTGATGATTGTAGATCTGCTGAGAAATGATTTGGGGTCTTTTGCTGTGCCTGGATCAGTAAAGGCTGTTTCCCTATTTGATATTGAAAGCTATCCAACCGTTTTGCAGATGACTTCATCCGTTGCGGCTAAAACGCCTCAACATACTCGCCTTCTTGATTTGTTCACAGCTCTATTTCCATGCGGCTCCATTACGGGTGCACCCAAGGTCAGTACAATGAAGACGATTTCAGAATTGGAGGATACTCCCCGGGAAGTTTATTGCGGTGCCATTGGATTTATCACTCCAAAAAACGAAGCTGTTTTCAATGTGCCGATTCGAACCGTAGTGGTCGACCATGAAACAGGAAAAGCAACGTATGGCGTGGGCGGCGGAGTCACATGGGATTCATCTGCTGAAGGAGAATACAATGAAATATTAACAAAAGCCTCCCTTCTAACAGCTGAGCGTCCTGTATTTGATCTGCTTGAAAGCCTCCGTTTGGAAAACGGCAGCTACTATTTATTGAACAGGCATGTGGATAGACTGCTTGAATCAGCCGAATATTTTAATTTTGAGGTTTCTAAAAAAGAGCTTCTTGAAAGTCTGGATGAGTTTGCTGAAAAAAACAGGACCGGTATTCATAAAGTTCGCTTATTGTTGAAGAAAAATGGTGCACTTTCTATTATGGCGTCTCCTTTGACACAACTTCCGAAAGAGCCGCGGGTAATACTTGCTGAAACGCCAATTTCTTCAGAGAATGTCTTTTTCTATCATAAAACCACCCAAAGAAAAGGCTATGAATCCCACCATTCAGGATCTCCCAATATCTTTGATGTATTGCTTTGGAATGAAAAAGGTGAGCTGACGGAATTCACCATTGGAAATGCGGTTTTTGAAATAGACGGAGAATTATGGACCCCTCCTGTCTCCTGCGGTTTACTTTCCGGTACCATGCGAGAGGACCTGCTTGCTGAGGGCAAGATCCAAGAAAGAATCATTTTGAAAAAAGAATTGCAGCATTGCACAAGAATTTGGCTAATCAACAGTGTTAGAAATTGGGTGCCTGTTACATTTCACCATCAAGCAACGTAAGGGGAACAAAGCGCAAGTGCCTTGCTCATCGGTGTACGAACTAGTTCTTCGACTGAGATAAAGGAAGCTAGATGTTGACTTATCGCAGGCAGGACACGTAGAGGCTAGACAAGAAAAATATTCACATTAATTTCCTAAACGAAAATAAAGTCCTCAATGACCAGCCGGAACGTTTGCTGAGTTACTGAGGACTATTTTTAATATCACACATCAAAGTGTAAAAAGATAAATTGTGTAATTTGAACAGGGAAGTTTACATGGTTTCTTTGTAAAATTGCAGGTATCCTGGGGGAAAGTAATGAAGAGGTAATGCCCTTATCGACACTTCTATGGAGCGAGGCATCAATAAATTCATCTGGGCCTGTTTTAAATAGTTATACATGGCTTTTGCACCTACAAAGTTAGCGGAATGAATCGTTATGCGGTTTGCAAATAATTTTTGTTTGACCATTTTTTGTACAAGCATATAACCATTTCTCGTTTTACTTAATAAATCATGGTCTAAGGACAGATGTTCAATCTCATAATTTTGGAGGATTTTTATACATTCATCCATTGTTTGGACTAGCACATATCCCTCTGGTTCTCTTCGATAGTCATCTAAAAAAACACTTATTTTATCCAATTTTTGCCCTCCCTTACAATAGGGAGTGACTAAAAAAAGTCAATTAAGCCCTACATATTTCAACTACCTTTATTTTAACACAAAAGTCCGTTTCAATTTATCTAATTTACAAAAAAAGATAAAAAATATTTTTTTTCCAATAATTAAATATATTTCTTTTAGGTAGATTTCTTCCTGGAACAGCATTGTTAATTCAATAAATGCAGAAATTTTTACTATACAAGAAGCCGGCAATTCCTTATTAAAAAGATACTGCCGACAGTCTAAGATTCCGGTATGAAATCTTACTATGTTTATACACAAATTTACGATTCTCTTAAAACTAAAAATGTTTGACCATTAAAACCTGAAGACCTTTTACTTTGTGATTAAAGGTTTCTCCCGTTTCATGGAATCCTAAATGCTGATAATATGGCAGATTTGAAGCTCTTGTCTTACACCAAAGAGTATCCATTTCATTTTGAGCCAGCAGATTTTCCCCAAAAAGGATGAGAGTTTGGCCTCTTAGTTCATTGCGATGATCCGGATCTATGGCCAGACCCTTTAAGCGGTACATCTTTTTCCCCTTCAGTTTTGAGTTGTACTCCTTATAAAAGGATGCCACTCCTACAAGCACTCCCTTGGCATACGCACCCACATGAATGGTTTCCTTGCTTTCATCTCCAGCATACTTACACTCTTCTAATGCTGAATTAGGTAAAATAACTTTCTGGCGAAGCAAAATCGCTTCTGATAAATATATTTTTTTTAGTTCGAACACGTACATTTGCCTCCTGTCCTAGCATAGAAACATTAGGAATATTTTAAAAGAGGAATGGATAGATGTAAAGCAACAGAGTGTGAAAAATAAAGAGAGGAATTCATCTATGAATGAAAAACCCGGCAATCTGCATAAGACAGAAATAAACTGCCCTCCAAATTTGTTTGGAGGTACAGTTTATTTTAGTGGTTCTTTTATTGTCTATGAGTTAGAGTCAATTCCTAACCCTTAACGTTGGCCTTACCTATTATTTGAAACATTCTCTTTTGAAAGGATTTCACCCATTCTTTGCAGCAGAGGTTGCTTCAATTCGCTGTTTTTCAAGGCAAAATCAAGCGTAGTTAAAATAAATCCAAGCTTGTCTCCTACATCATAACGGGTACCCTCGAAATCATAAGCAAACACCTTCTCAAGCTTATTTAACTCTTGGATAGCATCCGTAAGCTGAATTTCTCCTCCTGCACCTGTTTCTTGATTCTCCAATATATTGAAAATCTCGGGAGTAAGGACATATCTTCCCATAATGGCCAGATTTGAAGGCGCATCTTCAACAGCAGGCTTTTCAACAAAGTTTCCAACCTCATAGGATCGGCCGTCCTGGCTAACAGGGTCAACAATCCCATAACGGTTTGTCTCTTCGCGGGGAACTGTTTTTACCCCCACAACAGAAGAACCTGTTTCTTCATAAACATTCATCAGCTGCTTTGTTGCTGGAATATCGGAAACGACGATATCATCACCTAACAGCACTGCAAACGGTTCGTCACCAATGAACTTCCTTGCACTCCAAACCGCATGCCCCAATCCCTTCGGTTCCTTTTGCCTGATATAATGAATATCTGCCATCTCAGAAGATTTCCTTACGCTTTCCAGTACATCAAGTTTATCTTTTGAAAGTAGGTTTTGCTCCAGCTCTACAGCATAATCAAAATGATCCTCTATAGCTCGTTTTCCTTTTCCGGTTACAATAATAATATCTTCAATGCCGGACCGGACCGCTTCCTCGACTATATACTGGATTGTGGGGGTATCAACGATTGGCAGCATTTCTTTAGGCATTGCCTTGGTTGCAGGCAAAAATCGTGTTCCCAAACCTGCTGCCGGTATTATCGCTTTTCTTACTTTTTTCATCATTGTCTCTCCTTTAGCTGTTTTATACTAACAATCTGAACTTCCCCGCTTTTCCGTTCCTTATCTGCCTTATTCGATAAGATTATACCCAATAGCAGGCCTTTTCTATGTAAGATTTAGAACAGGAAGTTTTTATTCCTTTATTAATAGGCTTTCAAAAGGCTGGAAAAATGCATTTATTGGGCTTTGGCTGTTTTCGCATAGATTGTTGCTTTGCGTACAAAGGATCATTCCGTATGTTGCCTTTAAGGCATTTTTTTGTAAGCTATTACTATTCAACCTGAGGTTTTTCATCACTTTGTGTATCAAGTAGCGATTAAGATTACGAAAAGAGCCTGGGCTTTTCCTTATCATATAAAATGACTTCTTAATACTTCGGTTGGTTCTGTAAAAAAAGCGCCTGTTCAGTAAAAAAGTTTAACCTTTAAAAAAAGCAAACCCTTCTTTCCTAAGAGTTTGCTTTTACAAGTCTATTCGATTTCGCCGGCTACCTTTACAAGCTGCTTGCCAAGGTTCGCGCCTTTAAATAAATCCAGGAACGCATCAATTGTTTGGTCAAAGCCTTCTGTAATGGTTTCTTCATATTTCAGTTTTCCTTCTTGCAGCCAGCGTCCAAGATCGGCTGCTCCCTCTTTAAAGCGGCTGGAATAATCTCCGACTGTGAAACCTTTCATCAATGAGCTTGTTTTAATCAAGGCTGTTTGAACACGAGGACCTACATCAGCCTCTACTTTATTATAGGCAGAAATCGCTCCGCAAACCGGTATACGTGCCTGGCGGTTTAAAAGCGGGAAGACTGCATCGGAAATTTCTCCGCCAACATTGTCAAAATAGACATCTATGCCGTTAGGGCAAGCTTTCTTCAATGCAGCAGGAACATCTTCTGTTTTGTAATTAATGGCTTCATCGAATCCCAGCTCATCGGTCAAATAACGGATTTTTTCTTCTGAACCAGCTATCCCTACGACATGCGCACCTTTAATTTTGGCGATTTGTCCAACCGCGGAGCCAACTGCTCCAGCTGCACCAGAAACGACTACGGTTTCTCCTTCTTTGGGCTGACCAATATCAAGCAGCCCAAAATAGGCAGTCAAGCCTGTCAGCCCAAGAATACTTAAATACGCTGTCACTGGTGCAAGATTGGGATCAATCTTTCTTACTTCTTTTTCTTTTGCAAGAGTATACTCCTGCCAGCCCAACATACCAATTACATAATCTCCTTTTGAAAAATGTTCAGACTTCGATTCTGCAATTTGGCCAACTACGCCGCTTGTTATCACTTCATTCAGTTCAAATGGTGCAACATAGGATTTAGTATTCTGCATGCGTCCGCGTAAATACGGATCCACACTGATATATAGCGTCTTAACCAGTACTTCTCCTTCCGAAGGGCTTGGTACAGATGCCTCTGTAAACTCAAAATCTTCCATCACAGGAGTCCCTAACGGGCGTTTTTTCAATTTAATTTGTTTTTGAGTTTCTGCCATACATCATCCTCCTCCAATTCAAAAAATTTCAACACTTAATATTCTTTACTCTATCATTCTCCTTCTCATGAGGTCAAAAAATACGTCCTCCTAAAGGTTAAGCAAAAATTAAGCGTGATGCTCCATAATCAAGTTATTAAGTAACTGGCTATGTTAAAGGACATTTCAGCTCATTTGTGTAAAATGGCCGTTTTACGAATGGGCTAAGAACGAGCAGGGATCACCATAGATATTTAACAGATCCAAGTAAACAAAAGGAGATTGAGAAATTGAAAAAAGTAAGAAGAGTCCACTTTTGGATCGGAGTTATTGCTTCCATATTTTTATTTGTAGAATCGTTATCTGGTATTATCATGTACTTTGACGGAAATGACAGAGGAGGCCATACGGGCGCACGGGCATTTCAAATGCAAGGCCAATTTCAAAATGGGCAGGGGTCATCAAATTCCGGCAATACAAATGTAAGCCAAAACAGCCAAAGCGGATTTTCCGGCAATGGACAGGGAGGTTTCCGAAATGGGTCGTTTAGAAGAGGGAATTTTGGTCCACAAGGAGGAGCAGGCTCTTTTAGCCAAACGATCAGGCAGCTGCATTCTGGCATAATTGGGTTAATTGCAGGAATAGGAATGCTATTATTAACCGGTACAGGCCTTGTAATGGCAATTATTCTTGGACAGGCAAAAAGAAATCACAAAAAACGGAATCTGGATACTAAAATCTCCTGATTACGAGATAAGCAAATAAAATAAGAAGCGGATCTTATGTTAAGATCCGCTTCTTTTATTCCATATAGCTGATTCACCTTGTTTTCGTTTTGAAAACTGAATTTCGAATCTGGTTCCTTTCCCCGGCTCGCTATCTACCTTGAATTTTCCTGAATGCTTTTCCACAATCCATTGGGCAATAGATAACCCTAAGCCAAGGCTGTCGTTTTTCGTTCTTGATTTGCTAACCTGATAAAAACGATCAAATATTTTCGAAAGATCTTCTTCCTTAATGCCAATTCCATTATCCTCTACCTCTAATCCAATATGATGTTTCGTTTGAAAGCAGGAAAGCTTTATTTCACCGTTCTCTCCAGTATATTTCATAGCATTATCAAGAAGGATAATTAAAAGCTGATGTATGCGATCCTTATCTCCATAAAAAGTGATAGGGGGAGCAGAAGTAACAGAAATGGTTTTGTTTTGGAACATGGCTACCTCAGAAAAATGCTCTGCGATTTCATTTAGCAGCTCGTCTAGGTAGAATTCTTTTTTGTCCATCTCTATAATGTTGGAATCAGACCTTGCAAGAGTAAGCAGGTTGCCAACAAGCCGGGACAGGCGGCGGCATTCTTTTAAAACCACGGATATATCAGGCAGCTTATCCTGAATGGTTGCCATAGGGTCCTGAATTAAAATTTCTGCCCTTGTTTGAATGACAGAAAGAGGCGTTCTTAGCTCATGAGACGCATCTGATACGAATTGCTGCTGTTTATTCCATGATCTCTGTATAGGCTTTAACGCTCTATCCGCCAGTAAAAAGCCGGCTAACACGGATAGTAAAATCCCGGCTCCGCAGCCCACCAGCAAAATAATCAGAAGCGTGTTAAGCATTGCTGCCTCTGCATCTATTGAACGAATAAATTCAACTTTAACGGAATTCCCTTGAAATAACGCATTGACTGTGATGGTTCTAAAATGGTAGGGTCCCGCTTTTACATCGTCCAGCGTGTTTAAATTATGAGGAATAAAGTTTTTGGAATACTTGCTTAAAAGCAGCTGATCAGGATAGGGCAATGAATCAAAATTCACTAAATTGTTTTTATTGTCCCAAATTAAAAGGGATAAATTACGGTTTTCCAAATGCCCTCTAAAACCAGGCCTGGACGTCTCCTGAATCGATTGCAGCAGGGAATCGTCCACTTGGTGGTACGTATGGGTCCGAACGTATCCATATACAATACTGCCCAAAATTCCAAGCACCAAAATGAACACAATTGAATTAACAAGGGTGAGCTTCAATCTCGTCTTTTGAAACATAGATTACTCCTTCGGTTCTTTTAAGATATACCCGATTCCCCGAACGTTTTGAATATCCTTGTGATACCCATACGGCTCAAATTTCTTTCGTAAATGGTAGATGTAAACCTCTACAATTCCTACCGTCGTATCAGATTCAAATCCCCAAATACGATCATATATTTGTTCTCTTGTTAAAATTTTTCCGCTGTTTTGTATCAAGTATTCCAGTAGCTCGTACTGTTTAATAGTCAGCTTTAATGGGATGTCGTTGATCATAATCTCACGTTCTTTTCCAAAAAGCTCTATACCGCGATATCGTATGGTGTGATCAACCGTTAAATTCCCGCTTCTTCTTAAAAGAGCACGGATCCGCGCCTTCAATTCAGGTGCCTGGAAGGGTTTGACCAGATAATCGTCTCCCCCGATTTCAAGACCATTTACGCGGTCTTCCAAGGAGTCTTTTGCCGTTACAAATAAAACAGGTGTACCGACCCGCTCTTCCCTAACCTTTTTTAAAATATCAAAACCATTCATATCCGGAAGCATAACGTCCAAAAGGATGACATCATAAATATCTTGAAGAGCCATGAACAGCCCCTCTTCTCCATCAGTCGCTGTATCTATTTCATATTCGTCTTCTAGGATCTGGCACATTGAACCTAAAAGAGCTTCATTATCTTCTACAATTAAGATTCTCATGTTCATTCCTCCATTTTTTCCTATAATACCACAACAAAAGCGCAAGCGCCTGCTTATCGGCGTACGGATTCCGTAGTCTCCGACTGAGATAAAGGAAACACAGCGAGGTACGAGCTGATGTTGACTTATCGTACGGAGGAGACGGAGAAATCCATACGCCGATAGGCGCTGGAGCTAGGCAAAGACTGCATTGATTAATTCATTTATTAATAAAAATTTTATACTTCCTTATCCTAAAATAAAAGTGATTGCGCAGTCCCGCAATCACTTTTTGTTAAAGAAAAGCGAAAGGCAGCCAATCAGCGACGTAAAACTGATGGAATCTGCTGATCAGAAGCCGCCGCTCTCTCTCTGCTTTTATTCAAACCTTAGCGCCTGAATTGGGTGAAGTTTGGATGCTTTATTAGCAGGAAATACTCCGAAAACTACTCCTACCACAAGTGAAAACCCAAAGGCAATAAATGTAAACGGAGGCGAGAAGGTTACGCTCGTATTGGTGATAACCGCATATATTTTAATGGCAATAAAGCCTACTCCTACTCCAATTATTCCCCCAAGACCACTCAGAACAATCGATTCAATTAAAAATTGCATAAGAATGTCCTTGCGTTTGGCTCCAATGGCTTTGCGAATTCCGATTTCCTTCGTTCTTTCAGAAACAGAGACAAACATGATGTTCATAATTCCTATACCGCCGACTAAAAGCGAAATACTTGCAATTCCTCCAAGCAGCATTGTCATAGTCTTCGAGACAGAACTCATGGTATCTAATACATCCTGCTGGTTGGTCACACTGTAGCTATCTGTATTATTATGAAATAACGGCATCAAGGAACGTTCTAATTCATTTTGGACAAATGTCAGGACATTTGCATTTTGTGCCTGTACATAGACAGATTGAATGTCTGTTGTTCCCAGAACCCTTTGTGCCGTTGACAGGGGAACAATGATTACACTGTCACCGCTTTGGCCGATCGAGCTTCCTTTTGATTCAAGAACCCCTACGACCTTATAGGAGTTTCCGTTGAGCTGCACTTCCTTCCCTACCGGATTATCCGCACCAAATAAGGTCGTTGCCGTATCGGAACCCAGCACAGCGATTTTCTCTCTGTATTCATTATCAATATCTGCTAAAAACCTTCCGTTTGCTACCTTCGTATCACGGATGTTTTGATAGGATTCTGTAGTACCAATCAAACTGACCTGAGTGGAGGTTTTTCCATTTACCGCAGTAATTCTGCCGTTAACAGCAGGTGCTGCATCCTTCACCCCATATAATTTTTTGAATGAATCTACATCACTTTCTTTCAGCTGACCTTCTGACGTATCCATTACATTCACAGATAAGAGATTCGTACCTAAGCTATTAATTTGCTGTGCAACAGATTGTGTAGAAGACTGTCCGATGGAAACGAGAGCAATAACGGATGAAACTCCGATGATAATTCCCAGCATCGTAAGCACTGCTCTTAGCTTTGAGCTTCTAATATTTTTTAATGCCAGCTTAATAGAGGGAAGCAGCTTCAATTGAATCACCTCCATACTCGAAGAGCTTTCCATCTCTGATCTGCACGATTCTTTTTGCCTGCTTTGCGACATCCAAATCATGCGTAATGAGAACAATGGTATGGCCTAATTCATTCAAGCCCTTCATAACGTTCATAATCTCACTGCTGGTCTTGCTATCTAACGCACCTGTAGGCTCATCCGCTAAAAGAATTGCCGGATTGCATACAAGTGCTCTTGCAATGGCCACCCTTTGCTGCTGACCGCCTGAGAGCTGTGTAGGAAGATGGGCAGCCCTTTCCTCAAGCCCCACTTTTTGAAGGCATTCCTGTGCTCTCTTGCGGCGCTCGTTTGTCCCAACCCCCTGGTAAATAAGTGGTAATTCAACGTTTTCCAGTGCCGTCAGCTTTGATAAAAGATTAAAGTTTTGAAAAATAAAGCCTATTTTTTGGTTGCGTATGGCAGCCAGTTGGTTATCATTCATCTTCCCGACATTCTGCTGCTCAAGCATATATTCTCCTGACTCCGCCTTATCAAGGCAGCCGATCATATTCATTAAAGTTGATTTGCCCGAGCCTGAAGGGCCAATTATGGCAAGAAATTCACCGTGCTCGATCTCAAGAGAAACACGATGGAGAGCTGTAACAGTCTCTCCGCCCAAGGTATAGGTCTTAACAAGATTACGAATGGAAATAATGGATTCAGCCATGGTTAGTTTCCACCTCCGTGGTTTCCGCCACCGTATCCGCCGCCGTATCCACCGCCGTTTCCTCCGCCGTATCCGCCGCCGCTGTGCATTCCTCCCATTCCTCCGCCGTACATGCCAAATCCGCCGCCCATTCCGAATCTGCTTCCATTTGCAGATCCATTAGTAGAGCTTCTCGCTATTGAAGGAAGCATTACCTGTTCACCTAATGTTAACCCACTAGTAATTTCAACATTACTGTCATTATGGACGCCCGTTTTAACCATTTGAGTTCCTCTGGAATTTGCTCCCGAAACGATAACAAATTTTTGATTTCCATTCGTATGGACAGCTTCGACTGGTACATACAGAACATTTTTCTTGCTCGCAGTTAAAATATCTGCTTCTGTGGTCATTCCAATTTTAATGGATTTTGGATCTGAAATACTCACTACCACATCAAAAGTGGAAACACCATTTGAGACATTACCTTCTTGTGCCACGCTTGTAACCTTGCCTGTAAAAGATTGATCAGGATATGCATTTATCTTAATTGTAGCTGTTTGGCCTGTTTGTACTTGAGGGATATCGAGCTCATCTACTTTGATTGTCGTCTGTAAATTATTGTAATCTGTAATATGAGCGACAACAGAACCCGGATTCAACCGCTGGCCGCTTATAGCCGTTAAGGATGTAATGGTTCCTGATATCGGTGCAGTAATTGGATCGCTGCCATCTGTAAAAGTAACCAGATCCTCGCCTTTCTTCACCGTTTCATTATTTGAAACAAGTATCTCGTCCACTTGGCCTGATGATCCGGATGTTACATCTTCACTGTTCGCAGATTCAACATCACCTGACCCGCTGACAGTTACATCTATATTCCCTTTTTGGACTGCTGCGGTTTGCGTAATAGTAGTGCTAGCCGCTTGTGTATTCTGCTTTGCTTTAACGAAGTACCAATAGCCCCCGCCGACTAATAAGACAATAATAATAATAGCTGTTACCCAATTTTTCACTATGCTTTCCTCTCTTCCATATATTCTCTCGACTGCAGCCTTCTTTGCCTGCTCTTCATCATCCGATCAGATTGGCAAGCTGCTTTGGGATAAGCTTATTATGGAGAGATTTTCTTAATTTTCCCTTAAGGATATTGCGGAAGAACTATTTTTTTAACTAAATGAAGGCCTATAACAAAATTTTTTGCTAATACTCGGGTGGCGCTTTTTCGCGTTAAAGCAAAGAAGGGGTCTGACCCCTTCTTTGCTTTAACGCACTAAAACACTCCACTATCCTCTATTAAATACGAGGCTGTCCCAAATGGTTCAATGAAATCAAAGTGACCTTGGCTACAGCAACTATTTTTGCTTGTTGGTTTCCACTACAAGCATTTCTTTTCGCTTTAATCAATCTTTAAGTTGAATCCAAATTGGGATTGTACATAGACATAACCAGCGTTCTGATCGTCCTGCCTGTTCTTTTCTGCCAAAATTAATTTATATCAGAGACACCTTGCTATTATTCGCACCAATTGTTCTTCTCCCTTTTTCCTCTTTCTATCCAAAAATAAAAAAGAGGCTACTCAAAAGGCCGCTTATAACCGCATTTTGAGTCACCCTCTGGGCAAATAATTCGTCTTTTTTTATTAAACTTTCTTGCCTAAAATCAGAAGATCTCTTTCTATACCGTCAAGCTCGGCTACATTAGGCAGATGCCCCCACTTCTCAAAACCATGACGGTAAAATAAACGAAGGCTTGGTTCATTGTGTCCAAAAATAAAGGCTAATAGATTTTTAATTTTCAGTTCCGGGCATGAATCCATCACTTTTTCCAGCATAAATTTGCCCATTCCCTTGCCCCTGAAATTCTGGTGAAAATAAATACTCACTTCCGCTGTAGCCTCATATGCCGGCCTTCCATAAAAGGATTGAAAGCTGACCCAACCAGTAATCAGGCCGTCACATTCTATTACCCATAATGGCCGTCTATCAGGGGAATGCTCATGAAACCACCCCAGCCTGCTCTCCACTGTAACCGGCTCGATATCTGCAGTGACTAAACGGCTTGGTATTGTCGAATTATATATATCCACAATCACAGGTAAATCATTTAAGGCTGCATCACGTACATGTATATTCATCATTTTTCTTTCCTATCTTTTTTAAGCTTTTGTTTTTCTCTCTTTTCATTATAAGCGCTAATAAGCTTTCATTAAATGCTTCTCAAAAATAAATATTTTAACCCATTTTTTCTATAATCCTTTTTATAAAGCAAAGTTCAATTGTAAGTTTTTCGGTTATTTTTATATAAAATAACCCCTTTAGACATCACAGTCTAAAAGGGGAAAAAGCGTACATTATTTTAGTATATTTATTTTATTCCACCGTTACACTCTTCGCAAGGTTACGCGGCTTATCAACATCGCAATCGCGGTGCAGAGCAGCATAATACGCGATAAGCTGTAAAGGAATAACAGAGACAAGGGGTGTCAATAATTCATGAACCTCAGGGATCACAAAACGGTCTCCCTCTGTGTCGAGGCCTTTCATGGAAATAATACATGGATAAGCGCCGCGGGCAGCAACCTCTTTAACATTTCCGCGAATGCTCCAGTTTACGTTAGCTTGAGTAGCTAATGCAATGACTGGTGTGCCTTCTTCAATTAAAGCAATAGTTCCATGCTTTAATTCTCCTCCAGCAAAGCCTTCAGCCTGAATATAAGAAATCTCTTTCAGCTTTAAAGCTCCTTCAAGACCAACATAATGGTCAATGGAACGGCCGATAAAGAAACAATTGCGCGTAACCGTTAAATATTCACGGGCAATTTTCTCCATTTCTTCTTTGGAATCGCAAAGAACTTCAATGGCATTGGCAACAATCCCAAGCTCGTGAACAAGGTCAAGGCTTTGTGCAATACCGCGAGATTTAGCAGACACATTTGCCAATATGCTTAGAACAGCAATCTGGGCAGTGTATGCTTTTGTAGAAGCAACCGCAATCTCAGGGCCGGCATGAAGCAGCAAAGTATAATCCGCTTCACGGGATAAAGTGGATCCTGGAACGTTTGTAATGGTAAGGGACTTGTAGCCAAGCTCCTTCACCTTAACAAGAACTGCACGGCTGTCAGCTGTTTCACCGCTTTGTGAGATAAAGACAAACAATGGTTTTTCAGAAAGAAGCGGCATATTATATCCAAACTCACTGGATACATGCACCTCAACAGGAACCTTAGCCATATTTTCAATTAGCTGCTTGCCTACTAACCCAGCATGGTAGCTTGTTCCGGCCGCAATAATATAAACCCGGTCTGATTCATTCAATGCATTAACAATATCGGAATCCACGGTCAGTTCACCGTTAATATCCTGGTATGCCTGAACAATCTTGCGGATAACAAGGGGCTGTTCATCAATTTCTTTAAGCATATAATGAGGGTATGTTCCTTTTTCAATATCACTTGCATCAATATGGGCAGTGTATGGATTGCGTGCAACAATTTCACCCTGCATATTTTTGATAGTAACATTGTCTTTCGTCACGATAACCATTTCTTTATCCATAAGCTCAACATATTGATCTGTTACTTGGAGCATAGCCATTGCATCACTTGCTACAACATTAAACGTATCACCAACGCCTACTAAAAGCGGACTTTTGTTTTTTGCTACATAAATGATGTCGCTGTTCTCTGCATCAAGAAGAGCAAGAGCATAGGAACCTGTCAGCAATGTGAGAGTTTTATGGAAAGCACCTTCTACATCCATGCCTTCTTGTACGAACTTCTCAATAAGCTGAACAATAATTTCCGTATCGGTTTCACTTTTAAGCTCTACACCTTGAAGATATTCTTGTTGAAGTAGTGAATAGTTTTCAATGACTCCATTATGAACCAATGTAAAACGGCCGGAGTTGCTTTGGTGCGGGTGGGCATTTTCCTTGCTTGGAACTCCATGAGTAGCCCAGCGTGTGTGGCCGATCCCGATATTTGCTGCAACTTCCTGATCAACGATTTGGCGAAGCTCCGCAATACGTCCTTTTTCTTTAAAAACATGAACTCCGTCTTCGTTTTTCACTGCGATCCCAGCAGAATCGTATCCTCTATACTCAAGCTTTTCCAGACCTTTTAATAAAATTTCCTTTGAATCCTGGTTTCCAATATAACCTACAATACCGCACATAGTTCTTCTCTTCCTCCCTGAAAAAGGGGGCAAGAGTACCGGGGGCACCCCTGCCCCCCTCATCTCTAAATTAGTTTTTGGTTTCATTCAAACAAAAATTTTTCGTGTTTTCTCTCACGTTTCTTTTTCCTTTGTCCATCCAGTCACCTGCATGTTTTAAGAAAAAGACTTCGACTGTGTGGGCAGCCGGGAGGTATCCGCCGAAATACTCGATAGTCCTCCACCTCGTCAACTAATCACCTCAGCGTCCGATGAATAGTTCTGGCGCTTTAGAAAAAAATCTTGGTAACCCTCTAATCTCCTTTCTTTTTTATATGAGAAAACACAACAATCATACACTATTTTTCGCCACGATGTCAAACCTCCTTTATCCTTCTAATCTGAAATGGAAATTGTTTTTTTCATAGTGACTAGGTAAACGGCTTCTTTACCTAAATGTATGCTGTATTATAAATGGCTCTGTGATTGATGATTTCCGCTGCTGCAGGCACTCGCTTTCCGCGGGCGGCAAGAGTCTCGAGCCTTATAAATAAAAAATATGCATAAGGGGATGAATTGGTTCCCCTTATGCATTGATTTCCATTTATTCCTTCAGTCCCATTTCTTCTTTAACCACAAGAGCAATTCTTTCTACATACTCATTGCATGCTTCAACTGTAGGCGCCTCAGCCATTACCCTGACTAAAGGCTCAGTACCTGAAGGTCTTACAAGTATTCTTCCGTTTCCGGCCATTTCCTGTTCTACCTGTTCAATTACCGCTTTTACTTTTTCATTGCTTGTTACAGAATGCTTATCTGTCACTCTTATATTTACCAGCTTCTGAGGATATTTCTTCATTTCTTTAGCCAGTTCAGACAGAGGTTTTTTCGTAGCTTTCATAATATTGACTAGCTGTAATCCTGTTAATAGGCCGTCGCCCGTTGTATTATAGTCAAGGAAAATAATGTGTCCGGATTGTTCCCCTCCAAGATTATATTGGTTCTCCTT
The DNA here is from genome assembly GCF_001636425.1 of Heyndrickxia acidicola. Taxonomy (NCBI): domain Bacteria; kingdom Bacillati; phylum Bacillota; class Bacilli; order Caryophanales; family Bacillaceae; genus Heyndrickxia; species Heyndrickxia acidicola. The sequence goes on along the minus strand of NZ_KV440953.1, from coordinate 3,569,205 downwards.
CATAGCTTCCACTACATAGCGATCCCCTACAGCTGTCTCGACAACCTTAATTCCCAGGTCCTTCATTCCCTTATGGAAACCAAGATTGCTCATTACTGTTGCTACAACTGTTGATTGCTTAAGGCGTCCTTCTTCTTTTAAATATTTGGCACAAATAAACATGATTTGGTCGCCATCAACAATTTCCCCATTTTCATCAATGGCAATAATTCTGTCGCCATCCCCGTCAAAGGCCAAGCCTACATCTGCACCTTTTTCCTTTAAAAAGGCAGCCAGGCTTTTCGGATGTGTTGATCCCACACCTTCGTTAATATTTAAGCCATTTGGCGATGCTCCCATTGTTGAAAGATCGGCATCCAAATCGGCAAATAAATAGGTAGCTAAAGAAGAGGTAGCTCCATTGGCACAATCCAAAGCAATATGGATGCCGGAGAAATCTTCATCAACTGTTTGTTTTAGGAATTGTAAATACTTTTGCCCGCCTTCAAAATAGTCGCTTACTACTCCCAGATGCTCTCCAACTGGTCTAGGCAGAGAGTCATTTTCCATTTCCAGCAATTCCTCAATCTCTGCTTCCTGATCATCGGAAAGCTTATATCCGTCCGACCCGAAAAACTTAATCCCGTTATCTGCAACCGGATTATGAGAAGCAGAAATCATGACACCTGCCTGTGCCCCTAAAGCTTTTGTTAAGAAGGCAACACCGGGAGTCGAAATCACACCAAGCCTCATGACTTCTACACCAATAGACAGCAAGCCGGAAACAAGGGCCCCTTCAAGCATATGCCCTGAAATCCTCGTATCGCGGCCAATCAGAACTTTTGGACGCTCTGCATGCTTCGTTAATACATATCCTCCGTATCTGCCAAGCTTAAATGCTAACTCTGGCGTTAATTCAGCATTAGCTACTCCTCTGACTCCATCTGTACCAAAATATTTACCCATCTAAAATTTCTCTCCTTCTTCTATCGGTTCAAGCAATTAAGTATTGCTGCTTTGCTGATTGTCTTTTAAAGTGACTTTTACGCTTTGTGTTGAAACTTTCCAATCAACTTTATTTGGTCCCTTGACTTCCACATTAACTGTATGATCACCTGGATCTAAGCCGCTTAAGTCTACAAATACCTGAAAATCACTGGATGAAAGATTTTGCACATCCCCGCTTTTTCCGCTGGCAGTCAAGTCTATTTTCCCATTAGGGGGAGTTATAAACTGTACAGTATCTGTTGACGGCAGCCCTTCTGTATCAATACTCAGGTTTGAAAAGGTTTTGTGTTCCGCTTTATCTTCTGTTTCTACATGTACGGTAACAGTACCCTCGCTTAATTTGTTAACGCCATCCGGCGGCGAAAGCGGAACACTGATATCCTGGCTTTTGGTTATTTTACTGATATCGACATTTACAGGTAAAGCATCTATATCTTTCAGAACATCGCTTCTCCCGTATATTTTTATGGTCTTAGGTGTTGTGGTGATACTTTTTATTGCTATATTTGAGCTTTCCTGCCCGACCGGATTTACAGTTATAGGCACCGTTTTACTTGGATTGTCTACGGGAACGGTTATCTGGACTGTATCAGGCTCAACATTCACATCAAGCTTGTTTAAATTTTTATCAAGCACCTGGACTTCTGCATCCCGGGTAAAGCTTGAGTTGATCTCACCATCCAAATCTATCGATGCTTTCACATAACTAATTTGGCTGATCACATCTTTCCCGCCGGTAATCGTAACCGTTTGGGGATCGACTGATGGAGTTTTGGCTTCATACCCGTCTGCAAGAAGATGCTGATTAAACTCCGGCTCGACCTTATAGTTCACAGAAACCTTTTCCTGAACGGAAACGTCGACATAAGCCGGATTAATTTTTGCATTTAATTTAGTAGAAAGATCTTTTGTTTTAAGTTTCACTCGCTGGGTGCCGATTTTAGCGTTCCTTAAATCAAGATATACGCTGAAATCTCGGACAGCCTTTGTATTTTGAACAATACTCTTTGGACCAGAAATGGTAACATCAACTTTCTTTGGAGCCCCATAGACAACAAGATTGGACGTATCATAGTATATTTCAACCGGCACGCCCTGTACCGTTTCCTGATCACTATTTTGCGCAAATCCAATATCACGGTTAGAACCGCTAAGTTCGTTATTAACAGATGTAAACAATAAAATAGCCAGGACTAATGCAATTGCCCGTATGAACCAGGGACTATCCATCCATTTATCCATGCTTCTTCACCCTCCAATTCCATTTCGATGAAGAGGCTTGCTTATTAGAGTGAATCAATTCTAATTCCAATAGTTCTTTAAACTCATCCAATTTAACATCCCTGTGTAGCTCTCCATTTTTAGTTAATGAAATAGCTCCGGTTTCTTCAGAGACCACAACTGTTAAACTGTCCGTAACCTCACTGATTCCCATTGCTGCCCGATGTCGGGTTCCAAGCTCTTTAGATATAAAAGGACTTTCCGAAAGAGGCAGATAACAGGCTGCAGCAGCCACACGGTTTTTTTGTAAAATAACGGCACCATCGTGCAAGGGTGTATTGGGAATAAAAATATTAATCAGAAGCTCCGAAGTAATAACTGAGTTTAACGGAATACCCGTTTCTATGTAATCACTCATTCCGGTTCCCAATTCGATTGAAATAAGGGCACCGATTCTCCGTTTTGCCATGTAGCTTGTTGCTTTGACAATGGCTTCTATTACTCTTGCCTGTTCATTGTCTTCCTGCATATTCGCCCTTGAGAAGAATCTGCCTCTTCCCAATTGCTCCAATGCCCTTCGCAGCTCTGGCTGGAAGATAATAATAATAGCCAGGAAGCCCCAAGTAAGAGCTTGCTCCATCATCCAGCTTAAAGTATGGAATCCAAGAAACTCACTTAATGACCGTACAATGATAATGACAAAAATGCCCTTTAACAGCTGTACAGCCTTTGTTCCCCGGATCACCATGATTAGTTTATATATAACAAACCAAACAAGAAGTATATCAACGATATTTGAAAGATAATCCATGATGGTAAAGTCCGACAAACTCATTTTCCATCCTCCATTATTCTATATCAAAGCACGAATTCGCTTTATTTTTAAGCTCTATTACTCTTATCTGTTGATTTCCGCTTTCATCATCATATGATTAAAAATAACATTGAGCTTTATCAGAGCCTATTTTAAAAAGCTTTCTTTATTAGCGGTTTGACCTTTTCTTGCATAATAATCCTAGCAGAAGAAGCTTTTTGCCTGTGTTTGATGATTATACTAAAAAGCCCGCAGAAGGTCTATTTACTTAGTATCTATTCTATAAAAGATAGAGCTTTTTTATAGTATACCATATTTTTTAAAACCAAAACGAAAGGGAACCCCATATGTGTTCCCCTCATCAAATTTATGCTATTTCGTTTAATTTATGCTTAAAGCCTATTGAAATAGATGGACGAGGCTTTTTCCAAATCCCTTTATCTTAAACCAAATCCAATCGTATACCTGGTTTATAACCTCTATATTCCCTGACACATTGCGGGCAGAAGCCATATACTGCTTCCCATTAATGACCGTCACATCTCCCTCTACTTTCCCCTCTACCCGTACGTTACCATTTTTCACAACCAGGTCACCCTTAATTACATCACCCTTTGGAACGATAACAGTATGGTTTTTGACAAGCAGATGAGGGTTTTTAGTAAAGGAAAACTCCTGCTGGTCATGCCAATTTGAGAACACGCTTCCTGCCATTAGAACAATAAATAAAACGGCCGCAGACATTATTGGATGGTTCCTCAGCCAGCGTTGGAACTTCATTTTCTTTTTCTCTTGCGGGAGCCTTGCCATTACCGCAGCTGTAAATCCCTCCGGTGCAGAAATTATCCCAGCACTTTTTATAAAAGCATCTGTTTTCTTTAATTCCTGAAAATGCTTCTGGCAGCTTTGGCAAGACTGAATATGCTTTTTCAATTCCTCTTCACGGTCTTTAGATAGTTCTCCGTTTAGATAATCGTGCATATAGAGAATCATTTCTTCCGAACAAGCGCTCAATTTTGTTCTCATCCTCTCTATAATTTTCGAAGCTGCTTTCTCAAAGCTTCACGGCCCCTGTGAATTCTCGTTTTAACGGTCCCAAGAGGCATATCGAGTATTTCACTAATTTCATTTAATGATAAATCCTCTAAATACTTTAAAATAATAACGGAACGATATTTTTCGGGCAAGGCTGAAATCTCCTTTTGGACGATTTCTTGGAGCTCCATTCCCTCAACCTCTGATTCAGGGGATATACCGCTTGCTGCAATTTGTGAATACATATCTAAGCCTTCCGTTCCGGGAACTTCAGCATCCAAATAATAATCAGGTTTCTTCTTTCGAATACGGTCTATGCATAAATTTGTAGCAATTCGATATAACCATGTAGAAAAATTTCTATCCTGATTAAAGCTGGAAATATTCACATATGCGCGCAGAAATGCTTCTTGTGCTATATCCTCTGCTTCGTGGCGGTTTCCCAACATACGAAAACAGATTTGAAAAACTTTATCTTTATATATCTCAACAATCTCGCCAAAAGCGTTCTGGTCGCCTTTTAAGACTTGTTTGATTCTTTTTGTAACCAGTGTTTCCATTTAGTTATACCCCCGCCCTCATGCGGCATTTATTTTTACGTATGAAAAACATAAAGGTTTCAAAATAATTTCTTCTTAATAATACCAAATAATGGGCAATTAGGGGTTTATTATTTGATAAAATGGTTATATACATAATAATTGGAAAAATAGTTGATTGATTTGAGGTATTTAAGAAGCTAATTTTATTGGAAAGAGGGATAAAGATGCTGTCTACGAAGAAAGAGCTAATGCAAAGAATAGAAGAAAGACGTCATGCAATGATTCAACTTGCATTAACCTCCTCTTTTATTGATGAACGCGTAGTGAAGATCAGTGATGATCTTGACAGACTGATCCATACATATCACACATTAACCATTGTTGAAAAACATTAAAATATATAATTTTAAAATAATAATGTCCATTCGATTGAAGATGAATTTTTCCAATCGAATGGACATCGTTTATTTTAGAGGGGTTTTGTCTAGCTCCAGCGCCTATCGGCTAGCGGATTTCTACGTCTCCTCCCTACGATAAGTCAACATCAGCTCGTGAACGGCCTCTCTGTGTTTCCTTTATCTCAGTCGATGACTATGAAATCCGTACGCCGATGAGCAAGGCGCTTCCGCTTTTCGTTTTTAAAGCAGTTTCTCACCAAATAACGAGCCCATTAATTTAACAGCTACAACAGCCGTCCTGTTTCTTTCATCCAAAATAGGGTTTACCTCTACAAAGTCTGCAGATGTAATGATATCTGCTTCAGCAAGCATTTCCATCGCTAAATGGCTTTCACGATAACTGATTCCGCCGATTACCGGTGTTCCAACGCCTGGTGCATCAGCAGGATCAAGTCCATCTAAATCCAGAGATAAGTGGACCCCATCTGTCCTATCTTTTAAATACTCTATTGTTTCTTCTATTACTCTTGTCATTCCTAACCGATCAATTTCGTGCATAGTATATACTTTAATGCCCCGCGCTTTTATTAACTCTCTTTCACCGGCATCTAAGTCTCTGGCACCAATAATAACGATATTTTCAGGTTTTACTTTTGGACTATAGTTCAGCACATTGGTTAAAGCTGGATGTCCAATTCCAAGACTTGCTGCAAGCGGCATACCATGAATATTTCCAGATGGTGAAGTTTCCGGAGTATTTAAATCACCATGTGCATCATACCAGATTACCCCAAGTTTTTTATAGTTCTTAGCTATTCCTGCAAGTGAGCCAATTGCAACACTATGGTCCCCGCCTAAAATGAGAGGAAACTCACCGCTTTTCACAATGGAGTCCACTTTCTCACCAAGAGTTTCACTTGCATCTGCAACCGCTTTCAAATTACGTAAATTAATTTTTGGATCTTCTAAATATTCAGCCTTGCCTATTTCTATATCGTTATAATCTGTTACCTTATATCCGAGGCCTTCCAAATATTCTGAAACTCCTGCATAACGCATAGCATTTGGCCCCATATTAACTCCTGGATTTCTTTGCCCAAGGTCCATAGGAACTCCCACGATAGTAATTTTACTTTTCATAATTGTACCCCCTATTCTGCTATAATTCTATTGTATACGTCAAAATCAAATGACTCAACCGTGCATAATTACGTATAAACATACCATCACACCGTCATGAAACACTTAAAATTAAGCATATATAATTCCAAAATAAGTAAAATTATTCATATTATATACAAAATTTAACCATTACACCTGGTATGTTCCACGCTGGATAAGAGAGCAGCGTATTAAATTGTTACTTAACTTCAATTAAAAACAAAAAATCTTAAGTCCAATGGACTTAAGATTTTTTGTATGGAGCCTAGCGGGATCGAACCGCTGACCTCCTGCGTGCAAAGCAGGCGCTCTCCCAGCTGAGCTAAGGCCCCAGATATGGAGCGGAAGACGGGATTCGAACCCGCGACCCCCACCTTGGCAAGGTGGTGTTCTACCACTGAACTACTTCCGCACTTGTCAACAAGCTAAAAAAGTGAGCCATGAAGGACTCGAACCTTCGACCCTCTGATTAAAAGTCAGATGCTCTACCAACTGAGCTAATGGCTCATATATTTTGATAACTAATTTGATGATTGTTTTACGAACTCTGTAAGCATCTACGACGTCCCAATCTCAGGAGGTTTCGCAAGATGAAGCTCGATTGGTACGCTGGTGAGAATTCAATGGAGTATATTCTCTGTGCTCTACCGACTGAGCTAATGGCTCATAACTATGTATCTTCAAACAGTAATTGTAAATGAAAGAATGGCTGGGCTAGCTGGATTCGAACCAACGAATGACGGAGTCAAAGTCCGTTGCCTTACCGCTTGGCTATAGCCCAATATATGGTGAGTTGTTGTTTCAAATAAAAAAGACATTTTTATGATGTCCAGTTGAGTTTCATATGAAAGAAATGGTGGAGGGGGACGGATTCGAACCGCCGAACCCGAAGGAGCGGATTTACAGTCCGCCGCGTTTAGCCACTTCGCTACCCCTCCGAATAACGCTGGTGCCGGCCAGAGGACTTGAACCCCCAACCTACTGATTACAAGTCAGTTGCTCTACCAATTGAGCTAGGCCGGCTAATAATGGTGGAGGATGACGGGTTCGAACCGCCGACCCCCTGCTTGTAAGGCAGGTGCTCTCCCAGCTGAGCTAATCCTCCATTATTATTGTATATTTTTTTATGGTGACCCGTACGGGATTCGAACCCGTGTTACCGCCGTGAAAGGGCGGTGTCTTAACCGCTTGACCAACGGGCCAATCTAGATGTTTTTTAAAGGTAAGCTTCCAATCGGGCTCGAACCGATGACCTCTTCCTTACCATGGAAGTGCTCTACCTGCTGAGCTATGGAAGCGTGGCTCCGCAGGTAGGACTCGAACCTACGACCGATCGGTTAACAGCCGATAGCTCTACCACTGAGCTACTGCGGAATAATCAAATCCGGCAATGTCCTACTCTCACAGGGGGACAGCCCCCAACTACCATCGGCGCTGAGAAGCTTAACTTCCGTGTTCGGGATGGGAACGGGTGTGACCTTCTCGCCATAATTACCGGATCTTCAATTTGCCCTTCAACCTCTGCATAAGCAATTCTTTATCGGACAAGTATTATTATACCAGAAATTCATTTTTTTTCAAGAGGTTTTTAAAAACTTTTTTAAAAGTTTTTGTTCCCTCAAAACTAGATAAAGAAGTAAGTAAAACGTTGAATCGTCTTTTATATTGTCCAGCTACAGTGGAAGGTTAAAAAGCAAACCTTCCTACTCCTAGTTCCTCGAGGTCATAATCTGTATTGCTCTGTGGCAAAAGGCACCACGCCGCAATCCATCTTATGCTTGTCGGAACTGAACAGTCGCTTTCGCTTTTCTATTTGGTTAAGTCCTCGATCGATTAGTATCCGTCAGCTCCATGTGTCACCACACTTCCACCTCGAACCTATCAACCTGATCATCTTTCAGGGATCTTACTAGCTTGCGCTATGGGAAATCTCATCTTGAGGGGGGCTTCATGCTTAGATGCTTTCAGCACTTATCCCTTCCGCACATAGCTACCCAGCGATGCCTTTGGCAAGACAACTGGTACACCAGCGGTGCGTCCAGCCCGGTCCTCTCGTACTAAGGACAGCTCCTCTCAAATTTCCTACGCCCACGACGGATAGGGACCGAACTGTCTCACGACGTTCTGAACCCAGCTCGCGTACCGCTTTAATGGGCGAACAGCCCAACCCTTGGGACCGACTACAGCCCCAGGATGCGATGAGCCGACATCGAGGTGCCAAACCTCCCCGTCGATGTGGACTCTTGGGGGAGATAAGCCTGTTATCCCCGGGGTAGCTTGTATCCGTTGAGCGATGGCCCTTCCATGCGGAACCACCGGATCACTTAGACCGGCTTTCGTCCCTGCTCGACTTGTAGGTCTCGCAGTCAAGCTCCCTTGTGCCTTTACACTCTGCGAATGATTTCCAACCATTCTGAGGGATCCTTTGGGCGCCTCCGTTACTCTTTAGGAGGCGGCCGCCCCAGTCAAACTGCCTGCCTGACACTGTCTCCCACCCCGATCAGGGGTGCGGGTTAGAATTTCAATACAACCAGGGTAGTATCCCACCGACGCCTCCACCGAAGCTGGCGCTCCGGCTTCAAAGGCGCCTACCTATCCTGTACAAGTTGTACCAAAATTCAATATCAAGCTGCAGTACAGCTCCACGGGGTCTTTCCGTCCTGTCGCGGGTAACCTGCATCTTCACAGGTACTATAATTTCACCGAGTCTCTCGTTGAGCCAGTGCCCAGATCGTTACGCCTTTCGTGCGGGTCAGAACTTACCTGACAAGGAATTTCGCTACCTTAGGACCGTTATAGTTACGGCCGCCGTTTACTGGGGCTTCAGTTCAGAGCTTCGCTTTTAGCTAACCCCTCTCCTTAACCTTCCAGCACCGGGCAGGCGTCAGCCCCTATACTTCGCCTTGCGGCTTCGCAGAGACCTGTGTTTTTGCTAAACAGTCGCCTGGGCCTATTCACTGCGGCTCTCTCGGGCTTGCACCCTACCAGAGCACCCCTTCTCCCGAAGTTACGGGGTCATTTTGCCGAGTTCCTTAACGAGAGTTCTCTCGCTCACCTTAGGATTCTCTCCTCGCCTACCTGTGTCGGTTTGCGGTACGGGCACCTTTTTCCTCGCTAGAGGCTTTTCTTGGCAGTGTGGAATCAGGAACTTCGGTACTATATTTCCCTCGCCATCACAGCTCCGCTTTAATGATAAGGATTTGCCTCATCATCAGCCTAACTGCTTGGACACGGCAATCCAGCGCCGTGCTTACCCTATCCTCCTGCGTCCCCCCATCACTCAAACGGAAAAGAGGTGGTACAGGAATATCAACCTGTTGTCCATCGCCTACGCCTTTCGGCCTCGGCTTAGGTCCCGACTAACCCTGAGCGGACGAGCCTTCCTCAGGAAACCTTAGGCATTCGGTGGAAGGGATTCTCACCCTTCTTTCGCTACTCATACCGGCATTCTCACTTCTAAGCGCTCCACCAGTCCTTACGGTCTAGCTTCAACGCCCTTAGAACGCTCTCCTACCACTGACACCTACGGTGTCAATCCACAGCTTCGGTGATACGTTTAGCCCCGGTACATTTTCGGCGCAGAGTCACTCGACCAGTGAGCTATTACGCACTCTTTAAATGGTGGCTGCTTCTAAGCCAACATCCTGGTTGTCTAAGCAACTCCACATCCTTTTCCACTTAACGTATACTTTGGGACCTTAGCTGGTGGTCTGGGCTGTTTCCCTTTTGACCATGGATCTTATCACTCACAGTCTGACTCCCAAGAATAAGTATTTGGCATTCGGAGTTTGTCTGAATTCGGTAACCCGATGAGGGCCCCTAGTCCAAACAGTGCTCTACCTCCAATACTCTTCTCTTGAGGCTAGCCCTAAAGCTATTTCGGAGAGAACCAGCTATCTCCAGGTTCGATTGGAATTTCTCCGCTACCCACACCTCATCCCCGCACTTTTCAACGTGCGTGGGTTCGGGCCTCCAGTAAGTGTTACCTTACCTTCACCCTGGACATGGGTAGATCACCTGGTTTCGGGTCTACGACCTCATACTCATTCGCCCTATTCAGACTCGCTTTCGCTGCGGCTCCGCCTTATCAGCTTAACCTTGCATGAAATCGTAACTCGCCGGTTCATTCTACAAAAGGCACGCCATTACCCTGCATAAATGCATAGGGCTTTGACTACTTGTAGGCACACGGTTTCAGGATCTCTTTCACTCCCCTTCCGGGGTGCTTTTCACCTTTCCCTCACGGTACTGGTTCACTATCGGTCACTAGGGAGTATTTAGCCTTGGGAGATGGTCCTCCCAGCTTCCGACGGGATTTCACGTGTCCCGCCGTACTCAGGATACACTCAAGAGGGAACGAAGTTTCAACTACAGGGTTGTTACCTTCTTTGACGGGCCTTTCCAGACCTCTTCATTTACCTCGTTCCTTTGTAACTCCGTATAGAGTGTCCTACAACCCCAAGAGGCAAGCCTCTTGGTTTGGGCTAATTCCGTTTCGCTCGCCGCTACTCAGGAAATCGCAATTGCTTTCTCTTCCTCCGGGTACTTAGATGTTTCAGTTCCCCGGGTCTGCCTTCAGTACCCTATGTATTCAGGTAAAGATACTACCCCATTACGGGCAGTGGGTTTCCCCATTCGGAAATCTCCGGATCAAAGCTTACTTACAGCTCCCCGAAGCATATCGGTGTTAGTACCGTCCTTCATCGGCTCCTAGTGCCAAGGCATCCACCGTGCGCCCTTACTAACTTAACCTATAAAAGGTTTTTACTACTAAAATGGAAAAAATCCATAAAGTGGCGATTCTCGGTTATTTGCTTGGTTATTCTCAATATCTAGTTTTCAAGGAACAATACTCAAACGAATGATCAACTTCGAATCTCTTCGTCAGCTTCACTCACTCTCATCCTCACGTATTGTCATACGTTCCGGTGATCGCTCGTTCGCTTCCTCGACCTTCTTGCTGCTGATTCGTTTGATGGTTTTGAGAGATAGTTCCCTCAAAACTAAACAAAAACAGAAACGTCTTTTTATGAAGCGAAGCTTCATTTTCCTTAGAAAGGAGGTGATCCAGCCGCACCTTCCGATACGGCTACCTTGTTACGACTTCACCCCAATCATCTGTCCCACCTTCGGCGGCTGGCTCCAAAAGGTTACCTCACCGACTTCGGGTGTTACAAACTCTCGTGGTGTGACGGGCGGTGTGTACAAGGCCCGGGAACGTATTCACCGCGGCATGCTGATCCGCGATTACTAGCGATTCCGGCTTCATGTAGGCGAGTTGCAGCCTACAATCCGAACTGAGAATGGTTTTATGGGATTGGCTAAACCTCGCGGTCTTGCAGCCCTTTGTACCATCCATTGTAGCACGTGTGTAGCCCAGGTCATAAGGGGCATGATGATTTGACGTCATCCCCACCTTCCTCCGGTTTGTCACCGGCAGTCACCCTAGAGTGCCCAACTGAATGCTGGCAACTAAGGTCAAGGGTTGCGCTCGTTGCGGGACTTAACCCAACATCTCACGACACGAGCTGACGACAACCATGCACCACCTGTCACTCTGTCCCCCGAAGGGGAAAGCCCTATCTCTAGGGTTGTCAGAGGATGTCAAGACCTGGTAAGGTTCTTCGCGTTGCTTCGAATTAAACCACATGCTCCACCGCTTGTGCGGGCCCCCGTCAATTCCTTTGAGTTTCAGCCTTGCGGCCGTACTCCCCAGGCGGAGTGCTTAATGCGTTAGCTGCAGCACTAAAGGGCGGAAACCCTCTAACACTTAGCACTCATCGTTTACGGCGTGGACTACCAGGGTATCTAATCCTGTTCGCTCCCCACGCTTTCGCGCCTCAGCGTCAGTTACAGACCAGAGAGTCGCCTTCGCCACTGGTGTTCCTCCACATATCTACGCATTTCACCGCTACACGTGGAATTCCACTCTCCTCTTCTGCACTCAAGTCTCCCAGTTTCCAATGACCCTCCACGGTTGAGCCGTGGGCTTTCACATCAGACTTAAGAAACCGCCTGCGCGCGCTTTACGCCCAATAATTCCGGACAACGCTTGCCACCTACGTATTACCGCGGCTGCTGGCACGTAGTTAGCCGTGGCTTTCTGGTTAGGTACCGTCAAGGTACCGCCCTATTCGAACGGTACTTGTTCTTCCCTAACAACAGAGTTTTACGATCCGAAAACCTTCATCACTCACGCGGCGTTGCTCCGTCAGACTTTCGTCCATTGCGGAAGATTCCCTACTGCTGCCTCCCGTAGGAGTCTGGGCCGTGTCTCAGTCCCAGTGTGGCCGATCACCCTCTCAGGTCGGCTACGCATCGTTGCCTTGGTGAGCCGTTACCTCACCAACTAGCTAATGCGCCGCGGGTCCATCTGTAAGTGATAGCCGAAGCCATCTTTCAATATTCCTCCATGCGGAGGAAGAAGTTATCCGGTATTAGCCCCGGTTTCCCGGAGTTATCCCAGTCTTACAGGCAGGTTACCCACGTGTTACTCACCCGTCCGCCGCTAACCAAAAGGGAGCAAGCTCCCAATTGATTCGCTCGACTTGCATGTATTAGGCACGCCGCCAGCGTTCGTCCTGAGCCAGGATCAAACTCTCCAAAAAAGAGTTGATATAGCTCTTAAAGTTGTTGTCTATAAAAGACAAAGAATTAACGTTGACGTTTTGTTTCGTTCAGTTTTCAAGGAACAACTTTCTTATATTATCATTCATTTGAAATATGGTCAAATATTTTTTTTATAAGAATCATCTATTGCTTAAATGACAAAAAATAATATATCAGGAATTTTTAACATGGTCAATACTTTTTTCTCTCCCTGTGCCTAATTTATTCTTACATTTTCTCCTTTTTATTTTTTGAGATGATATAGTTGACGCATTCATTTTGCGGTGCAATTCGCTGGAACAAAGAAAAAAGAATTTTATACCTTTCCTTCATTGCTCTTTTCACAACATGATCAATTCTAGGTTCTTCTAAATCATATAATATTTCATCCATCTCTCTTTTCAGCAAATATTGTATTTCTAATTTTTCTCTCTCATGAATTAAAAGACCCAGCACCCTTTTCACCCTTTCTTTGTTGTACCACTAGTTGTTTCCAATAAACGCCAAATTATAAACCTAAAATAATTTGGACATATTTATTTATTTCACATGCATAAACTAGAAGGAACTTGTCTATAGGGGGATTTATATGAATTTCTTTATGATATTGAATGGGCGTAAACTAAAACAATACCTCATGGTAGTGGTCATTTCATTATTCACAGCCATCTTTTTTTACTCGGAAACCACTGCACAAACACCTGTATTTTCCTCACAAGATGGACCTAAGGCTGTCTTCAAAGGAGAAAAGGGAATCGCTCTTACATTTAATATAGGATGGGGGGATGAGAAAGCAGGACCTATATTAAATACCCTCGAGAAGGAAGGAGTAAAGTCAGCAACATTCTTTCTTTCAGGTGCCTGGGCGGAAAGACATCCTGAAATTGTAGAGAGAATTGCAAAGCAAGGATATGAAATCGGAAATTTGGGTTATGCATATGAGGATTACACCGAGCTTGATCAATCTAAAATTAGACAGGATGTTTTAAAAGCACAAGAGGTTTTCAAAAAAATGAATATTAAAACGGCTAAACTACTCCGCTCTCCAACCGGACACTTTGATAGCAAAACCCTGAAAGTAGCTGAGCAGTTAGGTTATACCGTTGTACATTGGAGCATTAATTCGGAGGACTGGACAAATCCGGGTGTAAAACAAATTGTTAAAAACGCATCAAAAGCTAATAATGGCGATATTATCTTATTCCATGCCTCTGACTCGGCAAAACAAACAAAAAAAGCGCTGCCGGCAATTATTAATGATTTACGGAGTAAAGGAAGGTTTATTAATGTAACTGATATGATTGCAAATGGCAAAGTTAAGACGACTCTTATACAATGAGGAAATTTTTAAAGAGGGAAGTGCAGGAAACAAGCACTTCTCTTTTATTTTGGCGAATGAATGATGTGCCTTGGTATATTTTCTTGCGGGATTGGTCCTTCTATCCCTAAATAGTAATGTCTTATAGGCACAAGATTGTCATTTAGTTCATAAACAAGCGGTGTACCTGTAGGAATATTTAAACTGGCTATCCCGTCTCCTGGTATTTGGTCCAGATACTTTATTAAGGCCCGAAGCGTATTGCCATGGGCCGAGATAATCACCTTTTGACCTTGCAGTATAGCAGGTGCAATTTTTTCATGCCAATAGGAGACAACCCTTTTTTCAGTGTCTGAAAGGTTTTCAGTCAGCGGGAATTCTCCTTTTTTCAGGCTTTTGTATTTAGGATCATCCGCTTCATATCGTTCGTCATCAGGGGTGAGTGCAGGAGGCCTTACATCAACAGACCTTCTCCATAAATGAACCTGCTCTTCTCCATATTTCTCTATCGTTTCCTGCTTGTTGAGTCCCTGAAGAGCTCCATAATGCCTTTCATTCAGTTTCCAGCACTTAAATACCGGGATCCACATCAAGTCCATTTCATGCAAAACAAGCCATAATGTTCGAATGGATCTTTTTAATACTGATGTATAAGCAAGATCGAAGCAATAACCGTTTTGTGCTAGAATCTTGCCTGCTTTTCTAGCCTCCTCAAGGCCATTATCCGATAGATCGACATCCGTCCATCCTGTAAATTTATTCTCTAAATTCCACAGACTTTGTCCGTGGCGAATCAGAACTATTTTCTTCATCTCAAAACCCCTCCGTTAAAGATTGGTATAACCCCGAAATCTCTTTCCTATACCATTTCTTTTTCTGCATGGTGTTAAACCCTAACGCTCTTTTCGAAAGGCTCTTTTAGTAAATTTTTGTATTTGTTTAATTTATTCTAGGATACAAAGGGTTAAAGCTTGCACACTAAATTACATAAGATTAGGGGAGACCCCTTGGGAGCTTTCGACGATGAGGCTCCGCTACCGCCCACGGAAAGCGAGTGCCTTCAGCGGAAATCAACAAGCAAGATACGAAAACTTATAGTCAATGCTAAAACAACCAACCCTAAACATAAAAAGCCATTGAGAATGCAATGGCTTTTAAAGATTACTTATGAACAGGGTTTTCACCGGATTGTTTAACGGAATAACGTAATTTTGACAGCGCCCTTTCTTCCTCCGAGCGCTTTAAAAATTTTGCCAGTATCAGCATTTGATACCCATTGCAAAGTAATAAAGGCAAAGTCATCAGCTCAACCCAGCTGCTCTTATTAACCCTTAGCACAGGTACCAGTTCAACTATAGTAAAAACAATCATAAAAAAAAGGGCAGGAATAAATGTATGATTCTTGGACTGCTTATATTTCAGCGTAGAGACAATCAAACCAGCCGCAACAATGAAAGCAGGCAAAATCAAATAAGAGGAAATGGCTGCTTGAGCATGACCGAAGTACTCAAATCGAAAGTACACCAGGTCAAATAACGCAAAAAGAATAAAGACAATCTGAATGGCATTCCAAAGAGCAAGGGAACGGGAGATGCCTAATCCAAATTGATGAATCGTTAAATAGGCAAAATACCCTACCTGGCTAATCAGACTGAAAATGAACCCGACACCAACCAGCCATACAAAGGATAACACAGCAGATAAAATTTTCCCTTGGGCAATATAAGGCGCAAATTCGTGCCAGCGCAAAATATAACCCAACACCCCCGTTGTAAGTCCACCCATCACCAACGTAGTTAAAAAGAATTTCACTAAGTTTCGGCTAGTCAAAATAGGCTCCTCCATTTTGTCTATGTAATTAATCCACCACTTAAAGAATTTGACTCTTTTTACTATTCACACTTTAATTGTACCAACCATGTATTGAAAAATCTAGAACTTCCTTAACAGATGCATATTAGCCCTGCATTCCTCACATATTAACTATACGTACACTGCAACAAAAGGAGAGGAGGCTTTCATATGAAAAAAAAGTCAGCACTGCTCCTGTTCACCCTTGTTTTCATATTGTCAGCCTGTGCCGGCGCTTCTAGCTCAGGCCAGCCAATGGATTATGACCAGACAAAAAAAATGATGGTCGATATTCTTAAAACAGATGATGGAAAAAAAGCCATTAAGGATATAATGACTGACAGTCAATTGAAACAGGAATTGATTATGGATCAAGCAGTTGTTACTGATACCATTAAAAATACATTAACATCCGAAAAAGGCACTGAATTTTGGAAAAAGGCATTCAACGACCCTAAATTCAGCGAGGCCATGGCCAAAGGAATGAAGACAGAAAATGAAGCGCTTTTGAAGAAGCTAATGAAGGATCCTGATTACCAAAAAATGATGCTGGATATTCTTAAGGACCCTGACTATCAGAAAACGATGGCCAGTTTATTAAAAAGCAAAGATTATCGACAATATCTCCAGAGCTCGATTCTTGAAACTGTTGACAGTCCGTTGTTTAAAACAAAGCTGGAGGATGCCATTTCAAAATCGGCAAAAAAACCTAGCGAAGAACAAGGAAAGACCCAAAGCACACAAGGCGGCGGCCAAGGCGGACCAAGCGGCGGATAAAATGGTAATGCATTTAAAAAAGTAGATGCGCCTTGCTCATCGGCGAATGAATTTCAGTCTTGACTGAGATAAAGAAAACTATATATTTTGATTTATCGCAGGGAGGAGACACAGAAAATCCGATGGGCTAAAAATTCAATAAAAAACTTTATTCTTTCTTTTAAAAAAAGCTGGTGCTTCAATCACACCAGCTTTCATTTTGCCCTTATAACTTTTTACAGAATTCATGTCTGCTGTTTTAATCATTCTTTTAGGCCAAATAAATTTTATCGATTGGCTAATAAATCAACGACTTTACCAGCGATATCTCCGTATATTTTACCCAGCTTATGATCTGCCCCGTAGATAGAAGGGGCAAAGTCATTTTCATCCCAATCTGGCTGCTGCAATGGAAGCTGTCCGAGTAATACGGTCTGAAGCTCTTCAGATAATCTCTTTCCTCCGCCTTGTCCAAAAACATACTCTTTTTCCTGCGTCAATTCACTTTCAAAATAAGACATATTTTCGATAACACCCAAAATAGTATGTTCTGTCCTTAAAGCCATAGCCCCTGCACGTGCTGCAACAAATGCTGCCGTTGGATGAGGAGTAGTGACAATGATTTCGTTGCATTTTGGAAGCATGCTGTGAACGTCCAGGGCTACATCACCTGTTCCAGGAGGTAAATCCAGGAGAAGATAATCCAGTTCTCCCCACTCTACATCCGAGAAGAAATTATTCAGCATTTTCCCAAGCATAGGGCCTCGCCAAATAACAGGTGCATTATCCTCTACAAAGAAGCCCATTGAAATCACTTTTACACCCATCCGCTCAACAGGAATAATTTTTTCTCCTCTTACAATGGGCCTTTGTGTAATCCCCATCATATCCGGAACACTAAAGCCGTATATATCCGCATCAACAAGGCCAACTTTTTTTCCAAGACGCGCAAGAGCCACTGCAAGGTTTACAGATACGGTTGATTTTCCAACCCCGCCCTTTCCGCTTGCAATCGCTAAAAATTTTGTTTTGCTGTCAGGAGATAAAAGGCTTTCCCCCTGCTGCTTCGGTTCAGAACCGCGGAATTTCTGAAGCACCTCGTCAGGAAGTTCAGCAAATCGAATTCCTACTGTATTGGCTCCGGCATTTTTCAATATATTAACAATGTTTGTTTGCATTTGAAGCTGTTCCCCAGTGCCTGTTTTGGCAATGGCTATTTTCACACTTACATGTTCTTTCTCCGGTTTTAATTTAATCTCAACAATTCCATTCGTTTCTTCTAACGTTTTATGTAGGAAAGGATCCTGCAATCCTTTTAGCAAATTCAATACCTTCTGTTCAGTTAACATGTATGTACACCATCCCTTTTGCAAGTATTCGTTTACAACTGATTTCAGTATATACCATATTTCCTGCTACCACACGCAATTTGCTAAAT
The DNA here is from genome assembly GCF_001636425.1 of Heyndrickxia acidicola. Lineage (NCBI taxonomy): Bacteria > Bacillati > Bacillota > Bacilli > Caryophanales > Bacillaceae > Heyndrickxia > Heyndrickxia acidicola. The sequence continues at coordinate 3,551,075 of NZ_KV440953.1, read as the reverse complement.
ACCCTAACCATTCTGAAAGACGAAATCTATAGAAAAGAAAGAAAGCAGAAGGAGAATTTACGTGAACAAAATAAAACAGCACCGCAGGAAGATTTTATCTTCTCCCTCCCGCAGTGCCTGCTGTTTATTTAATGCTTTTTTCATCTGTAAAATATCGAGTGATTCCATGGGAAATCGATGCTGCTACTTTCTCCTGATATCTCACCGACATCAGATTTTTTCTTTCCTCTTGATTGGATAAGAATCCAATTTCCACTAAAGCTCCAGGCTTTTTAGCATTTTTTAATATATAAACATTTTGAAGTACTTTCGCTGTTCTATCGGTATTCTCCAGATTTCGTATTAATTCGTCCTGTATAAACGTTGCTGCCCGCTTATTCTCCGGAAAATAAGGAGTGAAAAAGGTTTGGGCTCCTTTCCATTGCGGTCCTGGAATGGAGTTCAAATGAATGCTGATAAATAAATCTGCCTTGGAAGAATTAATCATTTTCAGTCTTTTTTGCAAATCCTCAACCTTTCTTCTGCTATAGCCTCTTGTTTTCGGATCTGCCAAGTCTTTGTCCGTTTCCCTCGTCATAAGGACAATTGCACCTTGCTCCTGCAAATAATCCCGTACTTTAAAGGCAACTGATAATGCGATATGCTTTTCAAGCGCCTCCTGATCGCCGGCGCCTCCATCAGGCCCTCCATGACCAGGATCCAAATAAATAACCTTGCCTGAAAGCGGCAGGCTCCAGGAACGCCAGGTATCTTTATGGAAAAATTGAAATTGGAGAATTAAAAAAAGAAGGAGTACTCCTAAAACAAAACTAAACACTTTTATCTTTTGTTTCATCTTTCCTTGTCCCCCCTAGTCCTACAACAAATCTTATGGGACAAGGAAGGGGTTTAGAACCGAAAATTAATGAAGTCTGAGCTTTCTTCTCTTCTCAGCCTGGCGGTATCCCTCTAACCACCATTTATCTACAAACTGTTCACATGCAAAAAATAAGGATTCCTGAATGAAATTTTGTTCCCCAAACGTCCAATAAAGCCAAAAATTAAACAAGGTATCTGTTAGGTGTTTGAATTCCTTCTCGCACCTTTTTTTTATCACATCAATTGGCTCGCCATAATGCCCGAAACGGGAATATTGTGCACCTAAAATGAATGCTTCAATGGCCACATCATAACATCCTTCTTCAATGCCTTGCTCCAGCCAAACTCCCCCTTCAATTCGCTGGGAACCAAAATGCTCCTGAACACTTTTTTTCAAGCTCTGGATGGAGAGTTCACGCAAAAGGCTTCTCTCATATTTCATTTGCCTTTCTCTGCGCTTGGCTGACAATGTTGTTATAACATTCATAAGTCATTCCTCCTACCTGTATTTTTCAACCTTTCCCCTGTTCTAATACCATCCCTCTGCGATTAAAACATTACCAATTCAGGACAATATCAGCAGTAAGAAAAAACAAATACAGCGAAAATGGAATGCATCTGGTTTTGGGCTTAGCCTAAGCAAAATATTTGCATACTAATTCAGCCGATTGATGAGTTTATCCTGTATATACTGTTTAAAACCGTAAACTCCATACCCCGCTAATAAAAATAGAACAGGAAGGATATCAAAACGATACCTCGTTTGAATTTCAATAACCAGGTGAACGGCAGCATAGCCCGCAGCAAAAATACAAAGCAATGGTAATAGTTTATTTTCTTTTTTCATTAATAGCACATTCCCTATGATAAGCAGACAGGACACGATGTACATGAGCCGCTCATAGATCACTAAGCTTAGCTGAAGAATGGGCTGCTTTAGTCCACGGAAGGCCCAGTATGGTCCGGCATCCGGCTTGCCCCAAAAGGCTTTGAACTTATTTCCAAACAAACGGATAACCCCTTTTCTATCTTTTAACCTTTCTTGTACAAGAGTCTTTTCAGCCTGATTGCGGGCTTGACCAACCTTAAACTGGTTTACATATCTTTGATCTTCAGCATTCCAGGTCCCGTTAGAATGAGCGTTGAGTCCAAGTGTAAATTTCCAATACGGCTCCTGATTGGAGAGCGGTTTAACAGATAGGCCTGTTTGAAGGAAGCCAAAGCTGATAAGCTGTTGAAAGATAATATAAACCAGCAATACTCCAGCAAGCCTTTTTATATAATATATGCTCTCTTTTTTTCTAAAAGGGAGAATCATGTATATAAAAACAAATACACCCATTCCCAATAAAAAAAAGCTCCCCAGCGGTCTCATCATATTTCCCATTCCTAAAGCTAACCCGATCCATAACCAGATGTACTTTTCAGACAGTCCTTTTCCAATTAAAAAATATATGCCCAGAATAAACATAAAAGTGGAAATGTATTGATTAGTTAAAACAGAACAATAAAGGACATTCGGAATATAGAGAGTGTAAAGCAAGGCAGCCACCCGGGCACTGCATTCATTTAACCCTTTTCTGGCGATCAAGTAGATGAGAACAGTCGTGCCCATACTAAAAAACACATTAAAGAGCTTTAACATAAAAAGTTGGTTCCCAAAAAGATTAAGCAGAAGTGCTTCATAATAAGTAAACCCCAGCTGATAAACCCAGCTGGAATAATAGGGGCTATGCAAAAAAGTGAAATCTCCCCTTACCGCTTTAAGAGCACTTCTGTACATAACCCCGAAGTCGGAAGCAGGAGGTGTCTTCTCCATCATAATCCACACAATTCTCATCCCAAACCCCACTGCCAGAAGAATAATAAGAAAGGACTTAGCAGATAAAAAACGGTTCACAAGATAAGAGAAAATGGCTATAAGGACAGCCATAATGAAGATTCCTCCTATCAAAATGAACTTTGCAGAAGCATTCACTTTTATATCCATAAATGAGTAATAAGATATAAAAAGAAACATAAGAGCTGTAACCACACACAAAATCCTTGAAGCCAGCTTCCCAAACCTATTTTCCTTTATCAGCATAAAAATACCTCACTTATGTGTTCAGGATTTTTTTGTAAGGCCCCTTCCGTAAAATGAACCGAATAATGAATGTTAGAATCACCATAGATCTCCTTTAGTTATTTTAAAAAACTGGTTTAGCCATTAATGAAAAAAAGCCTTCCAGAAAGCCTTATTATGCGAAAGTATATCGGACCCGTTTGTAAATGATATAAAGATTTCATTAAGTTTTCCTATATCTTGAGAAAGAACTCAGCCCTAGATTGCACTTTTTAAAGCAGGATTATTTGTTCAAAACCTTCGTTACCCCCAAAAAAGAAGATATCTTTTGAAATAGTTTATTGAGTACATAAAATAAGGGAACAGAATGGACAGTTAAAGGAGGCTAAAAATGGAGCCATATGTAAAGGATGCTCTGCTTGAATGGAAGGAAGAAATTGAAAACCAAAAAAAAGAGATTGATGAAGAATACAAAAAGGTTAAGCTTGAACTACAGCTTTATTCATTCAAATACGGAATCACCAAACAAGTCATTCAATCAACAATTAATGAAGAAATGATTAATAATATTAAAAGCACTTATCAAAAACCATTTGAAGAGAAATATAACAAGCTTAAGCAGCAGCTAAAGAAGCTGGAAGACAAAAGAAGTGTCTTTAATATGTTTGTAGAAAAAATTGAGAATGCCAGCGAAAAAGAACAGAATCATGATAAAGCGTAGCTCCTGCTGCGTTTTTTTATTTGAAGTTCAAAGAATAAGCTCTCCCTCTCAATAAAAAAGACCCTCAAACTAATAGGTCTGAGCGACTTTAAATGACAAGACACCTTTATTATCTTTATAAAATTTCTTTCCTTTAAAAGTTTATTTCCGTAATTGAATAAAGAATGGGCAGAGTTTGAACTCTATAGTATGTCTGCTTTGTTATCAGTAATCTATAGGGATATTTAAAAGCTTCTAATTTTGTCGATAATGACTCGGAAATTGTAGATATTTCCCGGGAATTATTGAAATTTGAAAAATAATACATCCGAAAACAAATTTACCCACTTATTATCAAAGGTTTTAATTTCTTGAAAATTGCTGCAATAAGGCTAGTTGATTAGGCTTTTGAAATCACTTAAATCAGGCATTGCAATCTCTATTTCATTGACCCATTAATTTCTAGTCCTTTAGCTGTATCGCCTTGCGCTTGACCGTATCGTACAACGCTATATAAGCGATTCTGGATTGAACAATAGCATTGCCATCTGTTGTGAGCCCCATCATCTACTAATAAAGATAACGGTTTGAATTCGTATATCGCCCAGCGATACGATTTCTAGGTAATTAAATTCTTAACAATTGCTGCAATAAGGTTAGTTGGTTGGGCTTTTGGGATCATTTAAATCAGGTATTGCAACCTCTATTTCATTGACCCATTTATTTCTTGGCCTTTAGCTGTATCGCCTAGCGCTTGGCCGTATCGTACAACACTATTTAAGCGATACTGAATTGAACAATAGCATTGCCATCTGTTGTGAGCCCCACCTTCTATTATTAAAGATAACGGCTTCAATTCGTATCGCCCCGCGATACGAGTTCTAAGATATCGGTCCCCAGTATATTAAGGAACATATTCAAATGCTCTTTAGTATCCTCAACTCTCACCTTATCAAACATGCCTTTTTTACTTACTTCGATTAGTGTATTTAGTCTTGATGTGTACTTGCTTAGACCTTCATTGAATTACATTGGGAAATCGTGTGTTTCTGGTAAATCGTTCGGCCCATTGGATATACTGCCAAGTTTTTTACAAAAAAGTTATTTAACCCTAGTAAGAGATGACAGGAGGATTTTACAGTATCCTCAGGTTTCCCTTGTTTTTTAAACATTCATTCTTTCAAAAGTCTTTGATTTGTTGTGAATCAAATATGGCACAATCATTTTATTGAAGTTTGTTGGATTTGCTTTATGGCCAGTCATCGAGTATCTTTTCGTACACTATTCAAAGGTTTGTATATTGAACCTTTTGTTTATTTATTTTTCAGCACAAATAGCAACAAAAGCAATACTCCACAAATCTTTGTACTGTTTAGGAGAAAAATCCTTATAGTAGCATCTTATTTTCTGAATAAGGAGAAAAGCCCTCCCCATTTTTCTTTAGGTTTTTGTATCGCTTCTTCTAACCGTTTATTAAAATCGTTTTGTGTACGCCATTCTATTTTCTGCTCATCCCGCATTTCTTGTATTTCTTGTTGTAATAATTCACTTTTTTGTTTTTCTTGTTGCAGCAATGTTTCGTAATGCACTTTTTGTTGTTCCGTTAATTTTTCAATTTTAGCATTTGTTTTTTGAGCCGAATTCCCAATACTGGAGCTTATAACATGATGTTCTTGCTGCAGGCGAGAAACCTTAGTATTAAGATCAGACATATCGTTCTTCAGCTGGATATTCATTTCGCGTGTGGCTGCAACCTCATTGACCAAAAACATTAGGATTTCTTTTAATTGATTGGGGTCGTGGGGTAAATTTTCATATGTATCGGTTGTATCGGTTATCGTTATCTCTGTTTCGGTGGGTACTTCTAATCTTTCTTTTTGTTGATGCACAAGTTCTTTAGCTGTATCGTCCAGAGGCTTTTCCGTATCGCGTAACGCTATAAGCGCTCCGATGTCAGATTGGACAAAGATACGCCGATCACCATCTTTTAAAAATTCATATCCATTACGCTCTAGGATTTGGCCATACTTTCGAACAGTAGGCGATGCAATCCCTACTTCTTCTGCCACTTCTTTGGTAGAAAATGCTCGTTCATTTGGTTGTATATCGCGTCGCATATCGGACCTCCTTTTCTATTAATATGAAGGTTTTTAGATGAATTGGCAAGTTATATCGCCAAGCGATACGGAATAAAAAATCTGCTTGGATTCTTGAGGAATTAAATTATGGAATCATGGCAAGCTTTTTTATTCAGATTCCCCATTGCCTAACTCCAGATTTTTTTCTGCAAATTAATGATTTCAATTCACTTATGCAACTCTTATGTAAATAATATATAAGTTTCAGCAAACAGTTAATATAAAGAACATAATGGCTCTTCCATCATGATCTCTATGCATAATAAAGACTTTATTTTAGCAGTAATGAAAATAATTTTAAACACAGAAAGAGATATTCCACTCACTTTTTAGCGCAAATCAGCAAAAAAAACGATTAAATTTCAGTTCCAGTATAAATGTGAACAACTTACGAAAAGATGCCACAAAGACTGACAGATTACGGATTTAACCATTGTTCGAAAAGCAAATTAAGATCTGTTAATGAACTCTGTTGTTTTTAGGCTCTTATTCATGTAGAAGCGAATGTTTTACGTGCCTTACAATACATTAGAAGGCTTACCGAAAAGAAAGAACAGCTTCAAACGCCTAAAACAAAAGAATACAAGCGTTTAATCCACTATTATACCCAAACCTCTATCTTATCTATAATATGGCATATAGGTCAAATAGAAGCGAAATTAGCCAGTGTTAATATGAACGATAACATAACAAGGAAAGGAGTATTTTATCATGCCCACGCTTCACTGTTATTTGAAGTCAGGGGCAAGCATAAAAGAAGTATAAGAGTGATTAGGCCACTCTGACATCAAAGGACAACGAATAGATAGACACATATTACAAACCATCTAAAAGAAACATATACACAAAAATTTTAAAGGTACACTGATCCATAATTGTGATCAGGTGTGGCGAATAAGTTTTCCTTACTAAAATTATATATGTTTTGTGGTCACAATGTAGTCAAACAGAGGGAATTATTGCCACCGCCCATAGCCCCTAAACCCTTTCATTACTAAAAAAGTGGCTATAAACCCAAAAGAAGAGTTCTTAGCTTGTGGATTAGATAATGATAATAACTTTGTTTTTACAAGACATGATGAAACACATATTGCGATTAGCATATTTTGATTAAAAGCTAAATATTTTAATGAAAGGCTTTGTTAAAGGACAATGTTGTTTTTTAGCTCATTCGTGTGAAACAACCGTTTCACACGAATGAGCTAAAAAACGAGTAGATATCAACATTTAAATTTAACAGATAAAAGAGGTACAAGTTAGTACGGTTAGGGCACACCGATATTTAAATGACCATGAATATCTACACCCACGTAATAAACACCTTAAAAGAACAAACAGCGGCTAAATTTCAAAAGTATATTGAGCTTTAATTTTGTCATACATGGTCAAAATATGGCTACAAACGACTTTTTAAATCAAAAAAGACCCCCAAACCAAAAGGTCTGAGAGCCTTGAAACGTAAAATTAACGTTTTGAGAACTGAGGTGCACGACGAGCGCCTTTAAGACCGTATTTTTTACGTTCTTTCATACGAGCGTCACGAGTTAATAATCCAGCGCGCTTAAGTGTTCCACGGTATTCAGGATCAGCTTGCAATAACGCACGAGCGATACCGTGACGAATTGCTCCAGCTTGGCCAGTGAAACCGCCGCCGTTAACATTTACTAATACATCATAGTTACCAAGAGTTTCCGTTGCATTTAACGGTTGTTTGATAACTTCGATTAATGCTGCAAATGGAATGTAGTTGTCTACTTCACGATCGTTGATAACGATACGACCGTTACCTGGTACTAAGCGAACACGTGCAACAGAACTTTTACGACGTCCTGTTCCGTAATATTGTACTTGTGCCAAAATAAAACCCTCCCTTATAAATTATCCGCGAAGTTCGTACACTTCTGGTTGTTGTGCTTGGTGTGGATGCTCTGCTCCAGCATATACATGTAATTTCTTGAACTGTTGGCGACCAAGAGAGCCTTTTGGAAGCATGCCTTTGATAGCAAGTTCAAGCATTTTTTCTGGATAGTTTGTACGCATTTCGTTAGCAGTACGAGTTTTAAGACCACCCGCAAATTGTGTATGACGGTAGTAGATCTTATCAGTCAATTTTTTACCTGTTAATTCAATACCAGAAGCATTGATGATGATTACATGGTCACCAGTGTCAACGTGAGGTGTGAATGTAGGTTTATGTTTACCGCGTAAAATAGACGCAACTTCAGTTGCAAGGCGACCTAAAGTCTTGCCTTGTGCATCTACTACATACCATTTACGCTCGATATTATTTGCATTAGCCATATACGTAGTACGCATTCGATACCCTCCTAAAAAATTAAAAATTTCATAAAATCATGTATTTATTCACAATAAGTTTCCGGGGCTTATCGTGGGGTTAAAAACAATACCATAGGTTATAATATCTTTTTATAACGTCAATGTCAAGACAATGTTACACCTGGATTAGTTGTTATGGCAAATTTTTTTATTTCTGCTGTCCTGTTTGTTGAATCTCGCTCTTTAGCAGGCCATTTGGCACTCCTCGCAGCTTCTCAACCAGCAGAGTCTCGCTCCTTACGCCTCGCTTTAACAGATCCTTATTATTTTAAATTACTTCCTCTTCCTCATTACTTGAAGAATAGTATACCTTCCATAAATATAGACCTTCTGCTGGCGCCGTTTTTCCTGCATGGATGCGATTTTTTTGAGAGAGAATCCACCCCATATCACTTGCACTCTTTTTCCCTGTTCCTACCTCAAGCAATGTTCCCATCAAAATGCGGACCATGTTATAAAGAAATCCATTTCCTTTAAAAATGAATTCCAGCTCGTCGTGCTTTTGAATAAGCTCAATGCTGTGTATCGTTCTTACCTTATCTTCTACTTCGGTTTTTGCAGAGCAAAAGCTTGTATAATCATGTGTACCGAGTAAGGATGGAATAGCCGCCTTGATAGCATCTAAATCCAATGCATACGGATAGTGGCATTCATACATGTGCTTGAATGGGCTGCGATAGGAGGATGTATAAATTTTATAGCGATACTCCTTCCCTACAGCAGAAAATCTCGCATGGAAATCAGGGTGAACTTTTTCGGTTTTCTGCAGAGAAATGTCATTCGGCAGCAATCCGTTGAGCGCAGTGGGCCATTTATCCTCCGGTATTTCAAGAGGAGAATCAAAATGTATAACCTGCCCGATGGCATGCACACCCGCGTCGGTTCTGCCTGAAGCTGCGACTTTCACATTAGCTCCTTTATGAAGCTTTTGAAGAGCGGCTTCGAGCTCCCCCTGAACAGTTCGTCCATTTGGCTGTATTTGATAACCGGAAAAACTAGACCCATCATAGGCAATCACACTTTTGTAACGATTCATCGGTAAACCTCTTACTTTCTAAAAAAGATTAATAACACCGTCAGAATCACTAAAATAACGAGAGAAAACGTATCAGAAAACCTCCAGGAAAGCAGACGGTATTTCGTTCTTCCTTCTCCGCCCTGATAACCCCTCGCCTCCATAGCAATGGCCAATTCCTCTGCACGCTTAAAAGAGCTCACAAACAAAGGGATTAACAGTGGAATAATTGCTTGAACCCTTTCTTTTATCGGTCCGCTGGAAAAATCCACTCCTCTTGCCATCTGTGCCTTCATAATCTTTTCGGTCTCGTCCATTAATGTAGGAATAAACCTTAAGGAAATGGACATCATCAGTGCTAATTCATGGATAGGAAGACGAAGCTTCTTAAAAGGATTCAATAAAGATTCCAGGCCGTCTGTCAACGAAATCGGTGTTGTTGTAAGAGTCAGCAAAGAAGTTAAAAATATCAGCAGCATAAACCGGATGGATATAAAGATCCCTTGGCGGACCCCCTCATCATAAATAGAAATAAATTTATAATGAAAAACCACATGCCCTTGCCGTGTAAGGAATAACTGCAGCACAAGGGTAAACAGGATCAGCCATAAGATAGGCTTTAATCCATTAAAAAAGAAGCGGAAGGATATTCCCGATATCAAAATTAAAGCAAGTGTAAATATAATCAGAATACCGTATGTGACAGCATTGTCGGCCAAAAATACAATACAGATATAGAGAAAAACAAAAAGAAGCTTTGCACGGGGATCCAATCGATGAATCATAGAATCACCGGGGATATAACGACCGATAATCAATTTATCCATCATGATAGATCACCTCGCATAGCTGTCATTTTCAGTTCATCTGCTAATTCTTCAATGCTGAGGCACGTTTTCCCAAGCTTCCTTCCAAGCTTTTGTTCTACCATGTATTGAAAATGAACAACATCCGGAACATTTAATCCTAAAGCAACCAGTTCCTTTGCAGAAGAAAAAATCTCCCGTGGCTTACCCTTGCGTTTAATTTGGCCTTGATGCATGATCACAATCTCATCTGCGTAATGTGCAGCATCTTCCATGCTATGTGTCACAAGAACGGTGGACAGACCTTTTTCCTTATGGATACGGTAAAACATATCCATGATTTCCCGTCTTCCACGGGGATCTAAACCAGCAGTCGGTTCATCCAGGACAAGGACTTCCGGCTCCATTGCCAATACCCCGGCAATGGCAACCCTTCTCATTTGTCCTCCAGACAGGTCAAACGGGGATTTGGACAGAACTTCTTCAGGGAGTCCTACCTGATGAATTAATGTCTTTGCCCTTTCAATGGCTTCTTCTTTTGGTACACCATAGTTCATAGGGCCAAAACAAATATCCTTTTCTACTGTTTCTTCAAATAACTGGTGCTCTGGAAACTGGAATACAATGCCTACCTTTTGGCGGATAGGACGTAAATGCTTCTCTTTTCGCTTTGCTTCCACCACACGGTCACCAATTTGGACAGTGCCATTGGTTGGCTTAACTAAAGCATTAAGATGCTGAAGCAAGGTTGACTTTCCTGAACCTGTATGTCCAATGACGGCTAAAAAGGTTCCAGATGGGATCTCAAGGTTAATATCTTGCAGGGCTAATCGTTCAAAAGGTGTATTGGGTTGATATTTGTATTCTACTTGTTTGAGTGTAATGTCCATAATGCATCCACCAATTCATGATCTGTCAAATAAATTGAAGAGAAGCCAAAGCCCCTCACATTTAATGCTTTCGTCATTTTAATAGAAAAAGGAATATCCAGCCCCAATTCAACCAATTCCTTATCCATTTGAAAAATATCCTTTGGAACACCTTCTTTATAAACCTGCCCTTGATTCATCACCACAATCCGGTCAGCTTTAGCTGCCTCTTCAAGATCATGAGTGATGGATATAACCGAGAGTCCTGCTTCTTCTTTCAGTTCTCTAATCGTTTCGAGAACCTCAGCACGCCCAAGAGGATCTAACATAGAAGTGGCTTCATCCAGTATAATCACTTTTGGTTGTAGAGCAATGACACCTGCTATAGCCACTCTTTGCTTTTGCCCTCCGGAAAGATGGTGCGGCTCTTGATCAAGAAAACTGGACATATGAACTTTCTCCAACGATTCTATTACCCGTTTTGCCATAACGGCCTGTGGCACACCGTTGTTTTCCAAACCAAAAGCCACATCATCCTGTACTGTTGTACCGACAAATTGATTATCGGGATTTTGAAATACCATACCAATCCGTTTACGAATATCCCATATCGTCTCTTCTGATAACGGAATGTCATCCACGAAAACAGAGCCTTCTTCCGGGAATTGAAGCCCATTTAAAATTTTTGCCAGCGTGGATTTTCCTGAACCATTATGGCCGACAATCGCTAACCATTCACCTTCATATACTGAAATATTTACATCCTTCAGTGCATATGACTCTTGGTCAGGATAACGAAAAGATATCCCTTTAAGAGAAATTAACGGCTTCACCTTCATGATTCCTCCTCTCATCTATCGAACTCATATCGCTAGTCTCGTCTCTTTTTATCCTATTATGCAGACATAATAAAAAAGCCTGCATCCCTCTCCAGGGCTTTTAAACGTACCCTGATCATCATATCTCTATCGAATATAGAGGCGGAGAGGGATGCAAGGAGCTAGACGGGTCATCTGAAAGTGCCCATCATTACACTCTATAGCTTCATTACATCGTCGTATTCATTTATACAAAAAGGGCATAGAAGCAGTTATCATTCATTTCTAACTGTCCTGCCCTTAATGTGTACAAACGTTAAACTAATTCAATAATTACTACAGGAGCACCGTCACCACGACGAGGTCCAAGTTTCATGATACGAGTGTATCCACCTTGGCGCTCTGCATAACGTGGAGCAATGTCAGCAAATAATTTTTGAACAGCATCTTGATTTGTTTCTGCATTTGCTACCTCGTGGCGGATGTATGCAGAAGCTTGACGGCGGGCATGTAAATCTCCGCGTTTGCCAAGAGTAATCATTTTTTCAACAACTGAACGTAATTCTTTCGCACGAGCTTCAGTTGTTTCGATGCGTTCGTTGATGATTAGATCTGTTGCTAAGTCACGAAGCAACGCTTTACGTTGGGCACTAGTACGTCCTAACTTTCTGTAAGACATGAAGTTTCCCTCCCTTGTTGAAGTAATGTATATATTAATGTCAGTCGTCTTTTCTTAAGCCTAGACCAAGTTCTTCTAACTTAGCTTTAACCTCTTCTAAAGACTTACGACCTAGGTTGCGCACTTTCATCATATCTTCTTCAGTTTTATTAGCTAATTCCTGAACAGTATTGATTCCAGCACGTTTTAAGCAATTGTAAGAACGAACGGAAAGATCTAATTCTTCAATCGTCATTTCAAGAACTTTTTCTTTCTGATCTTCTTCTTTTTCAACCATGATTTCGGCATTTTGAGCTTCATCGGTAAGACCAACGAATATATTTAAATGCTCAGTTAAGATTTTTGCTCCTAGAGAAATAGCTTCCTTAGGTCCAATGCTTCCATCTGTCCAAACATCAAGCGAAAGCTTGTCATAGTTTGTCATTTGGCCAACACGTGTATTCTCAATCTGATAGTTTACACGTTGAACCGGTGTGAAAATGGAGTCAATTGGAATAACCCCAATTGGATGGTCTTCACGTTTATTTTGGTCAGCCGGTGTATAACCGCGGCCTCTCACTGCTGACATACGCATACGGAAGTGTGCGTTTTTACCTAATGTAGCAATATATAAATCAGGGTTTAAGATTTCAACATCACTATCATGGGTAATATCAGCGGCTGTAACGACTCCTTCTCCCTGCACATCAATTTCAAGCGTCTTTTCTTCGTCGGAGTAAATTTTTAAAGCTAGCTTCTTAATGTTAAGAATGATGGACGTAACATCTTCTACGACGCCTTCAATTGTTGAGAATTCATGCATGACACTATCTATTTGAATAGACGTGACAGCTGCACCTGGGAGTGAGGATAATAGGATACGACGTAAGGAGTTACCCAAAGTAGTACCATATCCACGCTCAAGCGGCTCTACGACGAACTTGCCATATTTGGCATCATCGTTGACCTCAACCGTTTCAATTTTTGGTTTTTCAATTTCAATCATTCAAATTTACCCTCCTTCAAAACGTCGAAACCCCGGAGACAAGTCATCATCCACCGAAATTCCTCATGTTAACTTCCCGTTTGTGCACAACAACTGGATTAATCATTTCTGTCAATAAAATACATATCATATCCCATTATAGACAGGGATACAAATTCTATACAGAAAAATTAAACACGACGACGTTTTGGTGGGCGGCATCCATTATGAGGAACAGGTGTAACGTCTTTGATAGCAGTTACTTCTAGTCCTGCAGCTTGAAGTGCACGGATAGCAGCTTCACGGCCTGCACCAGGTCCTTTAACAGTAACTTCAAGAGTTTTCATGCCATGTTCCATAGATGTTTTAGCTGCTGTTTCAGCTGCCATTTGTGCTGCGAATGGAGTAGATTTACGAGAACCTTTAAATCCAAGAGCACCAGCACTAGACCAAGAAATAGCATTACCATGAGAATCTGTGATTGTTACGATTGTATTGTTGAATGTAGAACGAATGTGTGCAATACCTGTTTCAATATTCTTTTTCACACGACGTTTACGAGTTTGTGTTTTACGTGCCATAACTTAATGAACCTCCTTTACTAATTATTTCTTTTTGCCTGCTACAGTTTTACGAGGACCCTTACGAGTACGTGCATTGTTCTTCGTATTTTGTCCACGAACTGGTAAGCCTCTACGGTGGCGAAGACCACGGAAAGATCCAATTTCCATTAAGCGTTTAATGTTAAGAGAGATCTCACGGCGAAGGTCACCTTCAACTTTTAATTTGTCGATGATATCACGGATTTTGTTCAATTCATCTTCTGTAAGGTCGCGAACGCGAGTATCTTCAGAAACGCCTGCCTCTGCAAGTACCTTTTGAGCTGTTTGTTTACCAATACCATAAATATAAGTTAATGAAATCACAATACGTTTGTCACGTGGGATATCAACACCAGCAATACGTGCCATCTATTAGCGCACCTCCTTTAATATTATCCTTGTTTTTGTTTATGTTTTGGGTTTTCACAAATAACCATAACTTTGCCTTTTCTGCGAATAACTTTACATTTCTCACAGATTGGCTTAACTGATGGTCTGACTTTCATCTGATTTACCTCCTTAATAGTACGGAGTGCATATTGGTTTATTTATAACGATACGTAATTCTTCCGCGTGTTAGATCGTACGGAGAAAGTTCAACTGTCACTTTGTCTCCTGGCAAGATACGAATAAAATGCATTCTGATTTTACCTGAAACATGAGCTAACACAGTATGACCATTCTCTAATTCTACCTTAAACATGGCATTTGGCAAAGTTTCACTAACAGTGCCTTCTACCTCGATAACGTCATCTTTCGCCATCGAACCATTCTCCCTTCTAATATCATTTATGGACTCTTATGAAGTGCCCATCAGGTTTATCTTGTAAGAACGCAGGTCTAATGCTGGATATAAAAGATTATGGCCAACGCCCCATATATTTTACACATATGGCAAACAGAATAATTATATCAGTTTTCAACCAATATAACCACCATAAAATATGGTAGAAGGAAAAATACCTACTCTACCGTTAATATCTCATATCCAGTGTCAGTTATTGCGATTGTATGCTCGAAATGCGCACACATCCTGCCATCAACAGTCACTACTGTCCATTGATCCTCCAGTGTACGAACAAAACGGCTACCCGCATTTACCATTGGTTCAATACAGAGCACCATTCCGGGCTGAAGACGTGGGCCTTTATTAGGCGGTCCATAATGAGGTATTATTGGTTCTTCATGTAATTCTTGACCAATCCCATGCCCGGCATACTCGCGAACAATAGAAAAGCCTTTTGTTTCAACAAAACTTTGAATCGCATGAGAGATGTTCGATAAACGCTCACCAGGTTTTGCTTCATTCAACCCCTGGTAGAGAGACTCTTCAGTCACATCTAATAGCTTTCGTTTTTCACTATCTATTGAACCCACAGGATATGTCCAAGCAGAATCACTATGGTATCCAAGATATTTCGCACCAATATCTATTGTAACGATGTCTCCTTCTGCTAACACACGGTCGCCCGGAATTCCATGAACCAACTCATCATTTACTGATATGCAAATCGTGTCACGAAATCCATTATAACCTTTAAAAGAAGGAAATGCATCATGATCAAGTATATATTTTTCAGCAATTACATCCAATTCTCTGGTTGTAATTCCCGGAGCGGTTTGTTGTTTCAATTTTTTATGAGTCAAAGCAACAATCTTACCTGCTGTTCTCATAATCTCAATTTCTTGAGGAGACTTACATTGAATCATGCATGCAAGATCCCAAGCAAATGGTCAATATCAGCAAATACCTTATTAATGGCCTGTTCTCCATCTATATTGCGCAAGTAGCCTTTCGCATTATAGAAATCAAGAAGAGGTTTCGTTTGTTTAATATTGACATTCAAACGATTTTGAACCGTTTCTGCATTATCATCTGCGCGTTGATATAGCTCTCCGCCGCAACGATCACAAACGCCTGGCTTACTAGGAGGATTAAATACAAGATGATACGTCGCACCGCAGCTTTTACATATGCGTCGGCCGGTTAAACGTTCCATTAAGCTATCAAGATCAACCTGAATATTAATGCAGTAATCAATCTTTTTATTTAATCCGTGTAAAATGTCTTCAAGTGCTTCAGCCTGTGCAACAGTTCTTGGGAAACCATCAAGCAAGAAGCCTTTCTGACAGTCCTCTTTGCTTAAGCGTTCCTGGACAATACCGATTGTCACTTCATCAGGTACAAGTTCGCCTTTATCCATAAACGATTTAGCCTTTAGACCAAGCTCTGTTTCGTCTTTCATGGCAGCACGGAACATATCGCCAGTTGAGATATGAGGGATTTTATATTTTTCTACGATTCTTTCGGCTTGAGTACCTTTTCCAGCTCCTGGAAGGCCCATCAATACTAAATTCACTCGTAATCCCCCTAAACTCTGTTAAAGATTTTGGGTATATCAGCTATACCCAAAACCCAACATATTATTTATTTAATAAAGCCTTTATAGTGGCGCTTAACCAGTTGAGATTCCAATTGCTTCATTACTTCAAGCGCTACTCCTATTACTACAAGCAAGCTTGTTCCGCCAATTCTGGCAGACGTCGGCAGGCCTGCAAGCTGAGTGAATAGAACTGGAAGTATAGCAATAACTGCAAGGAAGATTGAACCCACGAATGTTAATCGGTATAGAACGCGATTAAGATATTCATGTGTGTTTTTTCCCGGACGAATGCCCGGAATATATCCGCCTTGCTTTTTAAGGTTCTCTGCAACCTGCTCTGGATTGACTTGAACAAATGCATAAAAATAACTAAATGCGATGATCAAGGCAATATAGATTGCGGCACCAAGAGGCTTCGTATAATCGAAGATCCATTGGATGGTGGATGTTACGTTGTTGGAACCAAAGAACGAAGCAATGGTTTGCGGCGCAAAAACAAACGATACCGCAAAGATTACTGGGATAACTCCTGCAGCATTCACTTTAAGCGGTAAATGTGTCGTTTGGCCTCCAACAGGGCTGCGTCCAGCTTGACGCTGTGCATATTGGATCGGTATTTTCCGCAACGCCTGCTGCACAAAAATAACTCCAACAGTGATCGCTATCACAACAACTAAAATAAGCAAGAGAATGATAAGCTTAATGAAAAGCTGCTGTCCTGCATTTTGAAGCTGCTGCTGATAAATTTGAGTAATTGCATTAGGGATTGCAGCAATTATTCCAGCCATGATAATGATTGAAATACCATTGCCTACTCCTTTTGCCGTGATCTGTTCACCAAGCCACATTAAAAATGCAGTTCCGGCAGTTAAAACCAAAGCAATTGTAATATAAGTGCCAATTCCAGGATTTATAACTAGTTGTCCGCCCGACAGGTTATTAAAGCCGTAAGACATACCAAGAGCTTCGATAAAGCCAAGGATAACAGTGAAATAGCGCGTAAACTGTGCCAGCTTGCGTCTGCCTACTTCACCTTGTTTAGACCACTCTGTAAATTTAGGAATGACATCCATTTGCAAGAGTTGAACAATGATAGATGCAGTGATGTATGGCATGATCCCCATTGCAAAGATAGAGAATCTGCTCATAGCACCACCGCCAAATGTATTGAGAAGTCCGAGCAACCCAGATGATTGACTCGTAGACATCAATACACTTGCATCAACACCCGGAACGGGAATATGTGCGCCAATCCGGAATACAATTAACATTAATAGCGTGAAAAAAATTTTATTTCTTATATCACGTACGCGCATAAAATTGGAGATTGTGCGAAACATTAGATCACCTCAGTTTGTCCGCCAGCAGCTTCGATCGCTTCTTTAGCAGCAGAGGAGAATTTATGAGCTTTAACTGTTAACTTAGTTTCAAGCTTACCATTGCCAAGAATTTTTATTCCTGACTTCTCTTTGCTTACTAATCCTGTTTCGATTAGAAGAGCTGGAGTAACTTCAGTTCCATCTTCAAAACGATTTAATGCTTCAAGATTTACGATTGCATAATCTTTACGATTAATGTTCGTGAAACCGCGTTTTGGTAAACGACGGAATAAAGGAGTTTGTCCCCCTTCAAATCCAAGACGAACGCCACCGCCAGAACGGGCTTTTTGACCTTTATGGCCTTTACCGGCAGTTTTACCGTTACCAGATCCAATACCACGACCTAAACGATTACGCTCTTTACGTGAACCTTGAGCAGGTTTTAATTCATGAAGATTCATTTTGTCGGCACCTCCTTATATAAGTAAGATTTTATTACTGTTCTTTAACTGTTACAAGATGTGATACCTTGTTGATCATGCCGCGAATAGCTGCATTATCAGCTTGCTCAACTGTTTGATTTACTTTTCGCAAACCAAGAGCTTGAACAGTATCGCGCTGATCTTGAGGACGACCGATCAAGCTGCGAGTGAGGGTAATTGCTAATTTGTTCGCCATTATAAGTCCCTCCTTATCCTAACAGTTCTTCTACTGATTTATTACGTAATTTAGCAACATCTTCAGCACGTTTTAATTGCTTAATGCCTTCCATAGTTGCACGAATCATATTGATTGGTGTGTTTGAACCTAGAGATTTAGAGGTAATATCTGCTACACCAGCTAATTCTAGAATCGCACGGACAGGACCGCCGGCGATAACACCTGTACCAGGAGAACCTGGTTTCATTAAGATTTGACCAGCACCGAAGCGTCCAATTACTTGGTGTGGGATTGTTGTACCAACCGTTGGCACTTCAATCAGGTTTTTCTTAGCATCTTCAACCGCTTTACGAATCGCATCAGGTACTTCCTGTGCTTTTCCTGTTCCAAAGCCTACATGGCCATTTCTGTCACCAACTACAACAAGTGCAGAGAAACGGAAACGACGGCCACCTTTAACAACCTTTGCAACACGGTTTACAGTAACAACGCGTTCTTCTAACTCAAGTTTGTTAGCATCTATTTGACGCATCTATTTGTCCCTCCTTTTTTATTAGAATTGTAATCCATTTTCACGAGCTGCATCAGCAAGAGCTTGAATTCGTCCGTGATATAAGTAACCGCCGCGGTCGAATACAACTTCTTTCACGCCTTGTTCTACAGCACGTTTTGCTATTATTTCGCCGACTTTTTTAGCTGCGTCAACATTACTTGTTGATTCAAGATTTACATCTTTATCAAGCGTGGAAGCGCTGGCTAAAGTAATACCCTTTAAATCGTCGATCAACTGAGCATAGATATGCTTATTAGAGCGGTAAACGTTCAAACGCGGACGAGCAGTTGTTCCGCTTAACTTAGAACGTACACGAGCATGTCTTTTTTTGCGCACCTGATTTTTATCTGGCTTAGTGATCATCGAAGTCACTCCTTTCTTCTGACTAGGAAGCTTTATTTACCTGTTTTACCTTCTTTTCTACGTACAAATTCGCCTTCATAACGAATACCTTTGCCTTTGTATGGCTCTGGCGGACGAACGTCACGGATCTTAGCAGCTAGAGCACCAACGCGTTCTTTGCTAATTCCTTTAACGATAATTTTTGTATTAGATGGAACTTCGATTTCAAGACCATTTTCAGCTTCGAATTCAACCGGATGTGAATAACCAACATTCAAAACAAGTTTAGCACCTTGTTTTTGAGCACGGTAACCTACACCGATAAGTTCCAATGATTTTTGGTATCCATTAGATACACCCTCAACCATGTTAGCAAGTAGCGCACGAGTTGTACCATGCAATGCACGGTGTGCTTTTGCTTCAGATGGACGAGATATGTTAATGATATTCTCTTCAACACTGATTGTGATATCCGGGTTAAAGCTGCGAGTAAGCTCACCCTTTGCACCTTTAACAGTGACAGTATTACCATCTAAAGTTACAGTAACTCCAGATGGGATTTCGATAGGCTTTTTACCTACACGTGACATTCCTTTGCACCTCCATTCATAATACGTTTTACCAAACGTATGCTAATACTTCTCCGCCAACTTGTTGGTTGCGCGCTTCTTTGTCTGTTAAGACACCTTGTGATGTAGAAACGATCGCAATACCAAGACCGTTAAGTACCTTAGGTACTTCAGTTGATTTTGCATAAACACGAAGACCTGGTTTACTGATACGCTTAATACCAGTGATAACGCGTTCGTTGTTAGCACCATACTTCAAGAAAATACGGATGATGCCTTGTTTGTTATCTTCAACATATTCTACATCACGAACGAAACCTTCACGTTTTAAGATTTCAGCGATGTCTCTTTTGATTTTAGAAGCAGGAACTTCTAATTTCTCGTGACGTACCATATTTGCATTACGAATACGTGTAAGCAAATCTGCAATTGGATCTGTCATAACCATAATATTAACCTCCTTCCCAATTTCGGGTTTACCAACTAGCTTTCTTAACGCCAGGAATTTGACCTTTATAAGCAAGTTCACGGAAACAAATACGGCAAAGCTTGAATTTACGGATTACTGAATGTGGACGTCCGCAACGTTCACAGCGTGTATAGCCTTGAACTTTAAACTTTGGTTCGCGCTTTTGTTTCACGATCATAGATTTTTTAGCCACGTTCTCGCCTCCCTTTTACTTTTGGAATGGCATTCCGAGTTGTGTTAATAGCTCACGAGCTTCTTCATCAGTTTTAGCAGTAGTTACGATTACGATGTCCATACCGCGGACTTTGCTTACTTTATCATAATCGATTTCAGGGAAGATAAGTTGTTCTCTAACACCTAGTGTGTAGTTTCCACGGCCATCAAAAGATTTTTTTGAGATACCACGGAAGTCACGTACACGTGGAAGAGAAACAGAAATTAACTTATCAAGAAATTCATACATACGTTCACCGCGAAGTGTAACTTTCGCACCGATAGGCATACCTTCACGAAGGCGGAATCCCGCAATAGAGTTTTTCGCTTTTGTAACAACAGGTTTTTGACCAGTAATCAAAGCTAGTTCTTCAACAGCATTGTCAAGAACTTTAGCGTTTTGAACAGCGTCACCTACACCCATGTTGATAACGATTTTTTCGACTTTTGGTACTTGCATTACTGATTTATAGTTAAACTTGCTCACTAGAGCAGGGCTTAATTCTTTTTCAAATTTTTCCTTTAGGCGGTTCATTTAGTGTACCTCCCTTCATCTTGAGACTATTTATCGATTTGTTCACCAGATTTTACTGCTACACGTACTTTTTTGCCATTAACATCTTTGTAACCAACACGAGTAGGCTCGTTTGATTTTGGGTCTAATAGCATAACGTTTGATACGTGAATTGATGCTTCTTTATTAATGATTCCACCTTGTGGATTAACTTGTGAAGGTTTTGAGTGTTTCTTTACGATGTTAACACCTTCAACGATCACACGGTCTTTTTTTGGAAAAGCAGCTAAGACTACGCCAGTCTTGCCTTTGTCTTTGCCAGTAATGACCATTACTTTATCGCCTTTTTTTACATGCATCCTAATCGCACCTCCTTGATTTTCAAATCGTTTTATATTAAAGAACTTCCGGAGCTAAGGATACGATTTTCATGAAATTGTTGTTACGTAGTTCACGTGCAACCGGTCCGAAAATACGTGTTCCACGAGGACTCTTATCGTCACGGATGATTACACATGCGTTTTCATCAAAACGGATATATGAACCATCTGTACGGCGTACTCCACTCTTCGTACGAACGACTACTGCTTTAACAACGTCACTTTTTTTAACAACGCCTCCTGGTGTTGCTTGTTTCACAGTACAAACGATGACATCACCAATATTAGCTGTTTTACGGCCGGAACCGCCTAGTACTTTGATTGTTAAAACTTCTCTAGCACCAGAATTGTCAGCAACTTTTAAACGAGTTTCCTGTTGAATCATTTTTGTTTACCTCCCTTCGGAATAAACACGAATCCGAACTTATATTAGATAATAACAGCTTTTTCTACGATTTCTACAAGACGGAAACGCTTTGTCGCTGATAGCGGACGAGTTTCCATGATGCGTACGATATCGCCAGTTTTAGCTTCATTATTTTCATCATGCGCTTTAAACTTCTTAGAGTATTTCACGCGTTTGCCATAAAGTGAATGTTTTTTATAAGTTTCTACAAGAACCGTAACAGTTTTATCCATTTTATCTGAAACTACACGGCCAGTATAAACTTTACGTTGGTTGCGCTCACTCATTCTGCAAACCTCCTCTCATTATCGATTGTTAACACCGATCTCTCTCTCACGGATCACTGTCTTCATACGAGCAATCGCTTTTCTAACTTCACGAATGCGAGCAGTATTTTCAAGTTGACCAGTTGCGAGCTGGAAACGAAGATTAAACAATTCTTCTTTTAAAGATTTTACTTTTTGTTCTATTTCTGCAGTGGTTAAGTCACGAATTTCATTAGCTTTCACTTGATTCACCACCAATTTCTTCTCGTTTTACAAACTTACACTTAACTGGAAGTTTGTGCATTGCAAGACGTAAAGCTTCACGAGCTACTTCCTCAGAAACACCAGCGATTTCAAACATCACTTTTCCAGGTTTAACTACTGCTACCCAGCCTTCAGGAGCACCTTTACCGGAACCCATCCGCACTTCAAGAGGTTTTGCAGTATATGGCTTGTGAGGGAAGATTTTAATCCAAACTTTACCGCCACGTTTCATGTAACGAGTCATTGCAATACGAGCAGCTTCGATTTGACGGTTAGTGATCCAAGAAGCTTCAAGAGCTTGTAATCCATATTCGCCAAATGATACTTCTGTACCGCCTTTTGCACGACCGCGCATTTTACCACGATGTTCACGACGATATTTCACACGTTTAGGTAATAACATGATTATTTTCCTCCTTCCTCAGATTTTTTCTTCGTAGGAAGAACCTCTCCACGATAAATCCATACTTTAACTCCAAGTTTACCGTATGTTGTGTCAGCTTCTGCATGAGCATAATCGATATCAGCACGAAGTGTATGAAGTGGAACAGTTCCTTCGCTGTAATGTTCAGCACGAGCAATGTCAGCTCCGCCAAGACGTCCAGATACTTGTGTTTTAATTCCTTTTGCTCCTGCGCGCAATGCACGTTGGATTGCTTGCTTTTGGGCACGACGGAAAGATACACGGTTTTCTAATTGACGAGCAATATTTTCAGCAACTAATTTCGCATCAAGATCAGCTTTTTTGATTTCAACGATGTTGATGTGTACGCGTTTGCCAGTTAGTTCGTTAAGGGCTTTACGAAGTGCTTCGACTTCAGTACCACCTTTACCGATTACCATACCAGGCTTCGCTGTACGGATTGTAATATTCACTCTGTTCGCAGCACGTTCAATTTCAACACCAGAAACAGATGCATCAGATAATCTTTTGCTGATGTATTCACGAATTTTGATGTCTTCGTGTAGAAGGTCTGCGTAGTCTTTTTCTGCGTACCATTTTGATTCCCAGTCACGAATCACGCCGATTCGAAGACCTATTGGATGTACTTTTTGACCCACGAATTATCCCTCCTTCTTTTCTGATACTATAATTGTAATGTGGCTAGTACGTTTGTTGATTTGGCTTGCGCGGCCCATAGCACGTGGACGGAAACGTTTCAGTGTTGGTCCTTCATTTACATAAGCCTCAGTAACAACTAGGTTATTAATATCCATATCATAGTTATGCTCTGCGTTAGCAATAGCAGACTTTAGTACTTTTTCTACAACCGGTGAAGCAGCTTTAGGTGTTAGCTTTAAGATAGCTACCGCTTCTCCTGCTTGCTTTCCTCGTATTAGATCGACTACTAGGCGTACTTTACGAGGAGCAATACGAATTGTATTCGCAACAGCTTTAGCTTGCATCAGGATGCCCTCCTCTCATTAACGTCTTGTTTTCTTGTCATCACTAGCGTGACCTTTATAAGTACGAGTTGGTGCAAATTCACCAAGCTTATGCCCTACCATATCTTCAGTCACGTATACAGGTACGTGTTTACGACCGTCATAAACAGCGATAGTGTGTCCGATAAATGCTGGGAAAATTGTTGAACGGCGAGACCAAGTTTTAACAACTTGCTTCTTGTCTGATTCATTAAGTTTTTCAACTTTTACCATTAAATGATCATCAACAAATGGACCTTTTTTTAAGCTGCGACCCATGGTTGAACCTCCCTTCGTGATTGTGCTACGGTCCCTCTTATGAACCGTAGATCAACCGCGTTATTTTTTACCACGACGTACGATAAACTTGTCGGATTTGTTTTTCTTCTTTCGAGTTTTGTAACCAAGAGTTGGTTTACCCCATGGAGACATTGGGGACTTACGTCCGATTGGCGCGCGTCCTTCACCACCACCGTGTGGATGGTCATTAGGGTTCATTACAGATCCACGTACAGTTGGGCGCTTGCCTAACCAGCGATTACGACCTGCTTTACCAATATTGATTAATTCGTGTTGTTCATTACCTACTTGACCAACAGTAGCGCGGCAAGTAGCAAGAATCATACGTACTTCACCAGAATTAAGACGTACAAGAACATATTTACCTTCTTTACCAAGAACTTGAGCAGAAGTACCTGCAGAACGAACTAATTGTCCGCCTTTGCCAGGTTTTAATTCGATATTGTGGATAACTGTACCCACTGGAATATCGCTTAACGGCAATGCATTTCCTACTTTAATATCTGCATCAGTACCAGACATGATTTCCATGCCCACTATAAGGTTCTTAGGTGCAAGAATGTAACGCTTTTCACCATCAACGTAGTTGATTAGTGCAATGTTAGATGAACGGTTTGGATCATACTCGATTGTAGCAACGCGTCCTGGTATACCATCTTTATCACGTTTAAAGTCGATAATACGGTATTGACGCTTATGGCCGCCACCTTGATGACGAACTGTTAACTTACCTTGGTTGTTACGGCCGCCTTTTCTTTTAAGAGGCGCTAGTAATGATTTTTCTGGTTTGTCAGTAGTAATCTCTGCAAAGTCAGAAGCAGTCATGCCGCGACGTCCGTTAGAGGTAGGTTTGTATTTTTTGATCGCCATGTTATTCCCTCCTCTTCAATAGCTAAATTTTAGTTTTTACGCTTCGAATAGTTCGATTTCTTTGCTTTCAGCAGTTAAAGTAACAATTGCTTTACGGCGCTTGTTAGTATAACCGGCATATTTACCCATGCGTTTGAATTTACCTTTGTAGTTCATTACGTTCACTTTAGAAACTTTAACTCCAAAGATTTCTTCAATAGCATCTTTAACTTGAGTTTTATTAGCTTTCACATCTACGTCAAAAACGTACTTTTTATCAGCCATTAATTCCATAGATTGTTCAGTAATAACGGGGCGCTTAATGATTCGTTGTGCATCCATTAACCAAGCACCTCCTCTATCTTTTCAACAGCGGCTTTAGTCACGATTAATTTATCATGAGAAACCACGTCTAAAACGTTAATTCCGTTTGCTTCAACTACAGTAATACCAGGGATATTACGTGCTGATAGAGCAACATTTGGGTTAGATCCGTCAGTTACTACAAGGGCTTTTTTGCCAACTGATAGATTTTTTAGAACAGCTGCAAATTCTTTTGTTTTAGGCGCATCGAATGAAAGAGATTCTAACACTAGAATATTTTCACCTAATACTTTTGAAGAAAGTGCAGATTTGATAGCTAGGCGACGTACCTTTTTAGGTAATTTGTAGCTGTAGCTGCGTGGAACTGGACCAAATACAGTACCACCACCACGCCATTGTGGTGAACGAATTGAACCTTGGCGAGCACGGCCAGTACCTTTTTGACGCCATGGTTTGCGGCCACCGCCGCTAACTTCAGAGCGATTTTTTACTTTATGAGTTCCTTGACGTAAGGAAGCTCTTTGCATAATGATTGCTTCGAACAATACATGTTCATTTGGTTCTATTCCAAATACGGAGTCATTTAATTCTACTTCTCCAACTTGTGATCCGCTTTGGTTATATAGAGCTACTTTTGGCATTCCTGTTTCCTCCTTTCCTATCTATTAATTACTTTGCTTTAATCGCTGTTTTGATTGTAAGCAATGCTTTTTTCGGACCAGGAACATTTCCTTTTACAAGGATAAGATTGCGTTCTGCGTCAACTTTTACAATTTGAAGGTTTTGAACTGTAATACGCTCTCCACCAGTACGTCCAGGCAAAGCTTTTTGCTTGAATACACGGTTTGGAGCAACAGGTCCCATTGAACCAGGGCGACGGTGATAACGAGATCCGTGAGCCATAGGTCCGCGTGATTGTCCGTGGCGTTTAATTACACCTTGGAAACCTTTACCTTTAGAAATTCCAGTTACATCTACGATGTCACCTTCTGCAAATATATCAACTTTGACTTCTTGACCAACTTCATATTCATTAACATTTACTGCATCAAATTCGCGAACGAAGCGCTTAGGGGCAGTATTTGCTTTTGAAACATGACCTTTTTCCGGTTTGTTGGACAGCTTTTCTCTTTTATCGTCGAATCCAAGCTGAATCGCTTCGTATCCGTCCGTATCAATTGTTTTCTTTTGAAGAACAACGTTTGGAGTTGCTTGAACAACAGTTACAGGTACAAGGTCACCATTTTCAGCAAATACTTGCGTCATACCGATCTTTCTTCCTAAGATTCCTTTGGTCATGAGTCACACCTCCTAGATTTTATCATTTTATCATTAAAGTTTAATTTCGATGTCTACACCTGATGGCAAGTCTAAACGCATTAATGAATCAACAGTTTGTGGAGTTGGATTCACAATATCAATTAGACGTTTATGTGTGCGCATTTCGAACTGTTCACGAGAATCTTTGTACTTGTGCACCGCACGAAGAATTGTATAAACAGATTTTTCAGTTGGAAGCGGAATCGGACCAGATACAGCTGCACCAGATCTTTTTGCTGTCTCAACGATTTTTTCTGCTGATTGATCAAGAATTCTGTGATCATACGCTTTTAAACGTATACGAATTTTTTGTTTTGCCATTATTTTCCCTCCTTTATCGCCTATTTTCAAATAGACATTCTCCATGGAAATTTCCCACACACTCGCCATGGCAAAGCGGCCGGGTGTGTCAGCAACCTTCCACTTCATCGCAGTCAAAGACCAACATTGTCTATTATACATAAAACATAGCTGATATGCAACTGTATAATAAAATTTTATGGGCTCAACTACACTTTATTTATTATACATAGATATCAACTCACATTCAAGAAAATCTTTAAAAGATACAGCTTGTTAAATATGTTAATTTATCGAAGTAATATTTATAGAAGAAACTAAAAGAAGATTTGGTTATGCAGATATCTTTTGAAAAAATATGAAACTGGGAGTTTAAACAGGAGCATGGCTTTTATTACAAATCCCCCCCTAAATAATAATATAAAAATAGAAAAAGCAGATGGTGGCCATCCATCTGCTTTTCTACTCAATTATTTAGAGATTGAAGCTACAACGCCTGCGCCTACAGTACGTCCACCTTCGCGGATTGAGAATTTAGTTCCTTCTTCGATAGCGATTGGGGAAATAAGTTCTACAGTCATTTCGATGTTGTCGCCAGGCATAACCATTTCAACGCCTTCTGGAAGTTGAACGATACCAGTTACATCAGTTGTACGGAAGTAGAACTGTGGGCGGTAGTTTGTGAAGAATGGAGTGTGACGTCCACCTTCTTCTTTTGATAATACATAAACTTCAGCTTTGAAGTTAGTGTGTGGAGTGATTGTTCCTGGCTTAGCAAGAACTTGTCCACGTTGTACTTCTTCACGTGCAACACCACGTAGAAGAGCACCGATGTTGTCCCCAGCTTCTGCATAGTCAAGAAGCTTACGGAACATTTCAACACCTGTTACAGTTGTTGATTTTGGTTCTTCAGTTAAACCGATGATTTCGATAACGTCACCAACTTTAACTTGTCCACGTTCTACACGGCCTGTAGCAACAGTACCACGACCTGTGATTGAGAATACATCCTCAACAGGCATCATGAATGGTTTGTCAGTGTCACGTTCTGGAGTTGGGATATACTCATCAACTGCGTTCATTAATTCAATGATTTTTTCTTCCCAAGCTGCATCGCCTTCAAGCGCTCTAAGAGCAGAACCTTTGATTACTGGTACATCGTCACCAGGGAAATCATATTCAGAAAGAAGGTCGCGAACTTCCATTTCTACTAATTCTAATAATTCTTCATCGTCAACCATGTCGCATTTGTTTAAGAATACTACAAGGTAAGGTACACCTACTTGACGAGAAAGAAGGATATGTTCACGAGTTTGTGGCATTGGGCCATCAGCAGCAGATACTACTAGGATACCGCCGTCCATTTGAGCAGCACCAGTGATCATGTTTTTAACATAGTCAGCATGTCCTGGGCAGTCAACGTGCGCATAGTGGCGTTTTTCAGTTTCATACTCTACGTGTGCAGTATTGATAGTAATACCACGCTCACGTTCTTCTGGTGCACCGTCGATTTGATCGTATGCACGAGCTTCAGCTTTACCTGATTTAGCAAGAACAGTAGTGATTGCAGCTGTTAAAGTAGTTTTACCATGGTCAACGTGACCGATTGTTCCAATGTTAGTATGTTCTTTAGAACGGTCGAATTTAGCTTTACCCATTTGAATTTCCTCCTTAATATTAAATGAAATGTAAGTATATATGGTGCCTCAAAGACGTAGAACGTTCTCTAAGGCAATCATAGCTTATAAAGTAGTTATACTTTAATAAAAGGAATAAATCAATTATTCACCTTTATTTTTTTTAATAATTTCTTCTGAAATAGATTTAGGAACTTCTTCGTAGTGATCAAAGTGCATAGAGAATACTCCGCGACCTTGAGTACTTGAACGTAATGAAGTTGCATAACCGAACATTTCAGAAAGTGGAACCATTGCACGTACAACTTGTGCATTTCCGCGTGCTTCCATACCTTCAACGCGTCCACGACGAGCTGTAATGCTTCCCATGATATCCCCAAGGTATTCTTCAGGAATAACTACTTCGACTCTCATAACTGGCTCAAGGATTACCGGATTACATTTAGATGCAGCATTTTTCAATGCCATTGATGCAGCAATTTTGAACGCCATTTCAGAGGAGTCTACGTCATGGTATGATCCATCGTATAGTCTAGCTTTAATATCTACTAATGGGTAACCAGCAAGAACACCGCGGTCTAACGCATCTTCTAAGCCAGCTTGAACAGCAGGGATGTATTCACGAGGTACCACACCACCTACGATGCCATTTTCGAATTCAAAGCCTTTACCTTCTTCATTTGGAGAGAATTCAATCCAAACGTGTCCGTATTGTCCACGTCCACCAGATTGACGGGCAAATTTACCCTCAACTTGTGCTGCACTGCGGAATGTTTCGCGGTATGCAACCTGAGGTGCACCCACATTTGCTTCTACTTTAAACTCACGTTTCATACGGTCAACAATGATATCTAAGTGAAGCTCACCCATACCAGCAATGATAACTTGTCCAGTTTCCTGGTCAGTATGCGCACGGAAAGTTGGATCTTCTTCTTGAAGTTTTTGAAGCGCCGTAGACATTTTGTCTTGGTCAGCTTTTGATTTTGGTTCTACAGACAATTGGATAACTGGTTCAGGGAATTCCATTGATTCTAAGATTACAAGGCTCTTTTCATCACATAGAGTATCACCTGTAGTAGTATCCTTTAAACCAACAGCCGCAGCGATATCTCCTGCATATACTTCAGAGATTTCAGCACGGTGGTTCGCATGCATTTGCAGGATACGTCCTACACGTTCACGCTTGCCTTTTGTTGAGTTTTGTACGTAAGAACCAGATTGAAGTGTTCCAGAGTATACACGGAAGAATGTCAACTTACCTACATATGGATCCGTCATAACTTTGAATGCAAGAGCAGAGAATGGCTCTTCGTCGCTAGAAGGACGTAGAACTTCTTCATCTGTATCAGGAGTTGTACCTTTGATAGCAGGTACATCTACTGGAGATGGAAGATAGTCAATAACTGCATCAAGCATTAATTGAACACCTTTGTTTTTGAAAGCAGATCCACAGATTACTGGATAGAATTCTACATTAACAGTACCTTTACGAATAGCTGCTTTAAGTTCAGCATTTGTAATTTCTTCTCCGCCTAGGTATTTTTCCATTAATTCTTCATCAAGCTCTGCTACAGCTTCAATTAACTTTTCACGATATTCATCAGCTTGGTCTTGATATTCAGCTGGAATTTCGCGCTCTTCAATATCAGTTCCAAGGTCATTCCCGTAAAAAATAGCTTTCATTTCTACAAGGTCAATGATGCCTTCGAATTGGTCTTCTGCACCGATAGGCAATTGGATTGCTTGAGCGTTAGCTTGAAGGCGATCATGCAATGTGCCTACAGAATATAAGAAGTCAGCACCGATTTTATCCATTTTATTAACGAATACTACACGGGGAACACCGTATGTTGTAGCTTGGCGCCAAACTGTTTCAGTTTGTGGCTCAACACCAGATTGAGCATCAAGAACAGCAACCGCACCATCAAGTACACGCAAAGAACGTTCAACTTCAACAGTGAAGTCTACGTGTCCTGGAGTATCGATGATGTTTACGCGGTGACCTTTCCATTGCGCAGTTGTTGCAGCAGATGTAATGGTGATACCACGCTCTTGTTCCTGCTCCATCCAGTCCATTTGAGATGCACCTTCATGAGTCTCACCGATCTTGTGGATACGGCCAGTATAATAAAGTACACGCTCAGTAGTTGTTGTTTTACCAGCATCGATGTGAGCCATGATACCAATATTACGAGTATTATTTAAGGAGAACTCTCTTGCCATCTACTTTTTCTCCTTCCTAGTTTTAGGATGAATTTTAGTGTGTTTGTTAGATTACCAACGGTAGTGAGCGAATGCTTTGTTAGCTTCAGCCATTTTGTGAGTGTCTTCACGTTTCTTAACTGCAGCACCAGTATTGTTAGCAGCATCAAGAATTTCGTTAGCAAGGCGCTCTTCCATAGTTTTTTCACCGCGAAGGCGAGAATAGTTTACTAACCAGCGAAGTCCAAGAGTTGTACGTCTTTCTGGGCGTACCTCTACTGGTACTTGATAGTTTGCACCACCTACACGGCGCGCTCTAACTTCAAGTACTGGCATAATATTTTTAAGTGCTTGATCAAACACTTCGATTGGATCTTTGCCTGAACGTTCACGAATTAAATCAAATGATGAGTAAAGAATAGTTTGAGATTTACCTCTCTTGCCGTCTACCATCATTTTGTTGATTAAACGTGTAACTAATTTTGAGTTATAAATAGGATCTGGTAATACGTCTCTTTTTGAAACAGGTCCTTTACGTGGCATTGTTTTTCCTCCTTTCAGAAAATCTATCTTTTAACTAATTAATTTAAGATTATTTTTTTTCTTTTGGTCTCTTAGTACCGTATTTAGAACGTCCTTGTCTACGTCCGTCAACACCCGCAGTATCTAATGCACCGCGAACGATGTGGTAACGTACT
The DNA here is from genome assembly GCF_001636425.1 of Heyndrickxia acidicola. Classification (NCBI taxonomy): domain Bacteria; kingdom Bacillati; phylum Bacillota; class Bacilli; order Caryophanales; family Bacillaceae; genus Heyndrickxia; species Heyndrickxia acidicola. The sequence goes on along the minus strand of NZ_KV440953.1, from coordinate 3,519,830 downwards.
CCCGGTAAGTCCTTAACACGTCCGCCACGGATAAGAACAACACTGTGCTCTTGAAGGTTGTGGCCGATACCAGGAATATAAGCAGTAACCTCGATACCATTTGTTAAACGAACACGAGCGTATTTACGTAAAGCTGAGTTCGGTTTTTTTGGTGTCATAGTACCAACACGAGTACATACTCCACGTTTTTGAGGTGAAGATAAGTCTGTGTTTACTTTCTTGAAACTGTTATATCCCTTGTTAAGTGCTGGTGATTTTGATTTAGTCAATTTTGATTGACGTGGTTTGCGCACTAACTGATTAATAGTAGGCATGTTTTGTTTCCTCCCTTCGCTTTTGTTGAAGCCCACACATCCAGGTGGTTCATTTTAAAGTAAAAACAAAGTTCTTGCAAATAGAGTTGCAAAAACAGTTTTAATAAATAACAGCAACAGCTGAAGCACCAACATGAATACCGCATGCCTTACCAAGCTTTTTCATAGAATCCACATGGTGTACTGGTATATCATTTTCCAGAGCAATCTCCACTACTTTAACTGTAATGTTTGGATCAGCATCATCCGCCACAATTAGTTCGTTTGCTTTGCCTGACTTTAATGCCTTGACTGTTTGTTTCGTTCCTACAATGAATTCTTTGGCCTGCAATACTTTTTCATAAGACATTTATGATATCCTCCAAAGCTACAGGTTATTGATAGGAGCACCTTGAATATAGTATCATTTTCATTTTTTAATGTCAACATTAAAAATAAAATATTAATAAAGAGCAGTACTGGTTATTAAAACCAGCACTGCAATCTGTATTTATTCTACTGTTCAACCGTTACTTCTTCTTCAACAATTTCAGCAGTAGCTTTACGGTAACGCTGCATTCCTGTTCCAGCTGGAACGAGTTTACCAATAATTACATTCTCTTTCAGACCAAGAAGTTCATCGCGTTTTCCTTTAATAGCAGCATCAGTTAGGACTCTTGTTGTTTCCTGGAATGATGCAGCAGATAAGAAGGAATCCGTTTCAAGAGATGCTTTCGTAATACCCAGCAATACCGGACGTCCAGTAGCAGGTGTTCCTCCTGAAAGAAGCGCTTTTTGGTTTGCATCTGTAAATTGGTGAATATCCAGCAGCGATCCTGGCAATACGTCTGTTTCTCCAGCATCCGCAACACGGATCTTACCAAGCATTTGACGAACCATAACCTCAATATGCTTATCGCCGATTTCCACTCCTTGCATACGATATACCTTCTGTACTTCGTGCAGGAGATATTCTTGAACCGTTGTGGTGTCTCGGACTCTAAGTAGTTCTTTTGGATCAATAGATCCTTCTGTTAATACTTGGCCTCTTGATACTTGATCGTTTACTCCGACCTTTAATCTTGAAGTATATGGAGCAGTATAAGTCCTTGACTCTACATCTCCCTGAATCACGATTTCGTATTGGCGGTCACGGCCTTCATTGATGGCTGTAACAACACCTGAAATTTCTGTAATGACAGCTTGCCCTTTAGGGTTACGTGCTTCAAATAGCTCTTGGATACGCGGTAAACCTTGTGTAATATCGTCTCCTGCAACACCGCCTGTATGGAACGTACGCATTGTCAACTGAGTTCCTGGTTCACCGATCGATTGTGCAGCAATGATACCGACTGCTTCACCGACTTCAACCTCTTGACCTGTTGCAAGGTTACGGCCATAGCATTTTTTACAAACGCCATGTCGTGTATTACAAGTAAACGCAGAACGGATCCAAACCTCTTCATTACCAGCAGTGACAACTTCTTTTGCAAGGTCCTCGGTAATTAAGTCATTTTCAGCTACAATGACTTCACCAGTTTGAGGGTTTTTAATTGTCTTTCTAGCATATCTACCGATCAATCGTTCTTCAAGGCTTTCAATAACTTCAGTTCCTTCTTTTAACGAGCTGACAAGGAGACCGCGGTCTGTTCCACAGTCATCATCGCGAACAATGACATCCTGGGCAACGTCAACTAAACGGCGTGTAAGGTATCCAGAGTCAGCTGTTTTAAGGGCTGTATCAGCAAGACCTTTACGCGCACCATGGGTAGAGATGAAGTACTCAAGTACCGTTAAGCCTTCACGGAAACTTGATTTGATCGGCAATTCAATAATACGTCCAGCCGGGTTGGCCATCAGACCACGCATACCAGCTAACTGTGTAAAGTTAGAGGCGTTACCACGGGCACCAGAATCACTCATCATAAAGATTGGATTTCGGCGGTCCAAGGATGCCATCAGCTTGCCTTGAATTGTATCTTTGGCAGCACTCCAAATCGAAATAACACGGTCATAACGTTCTTCTTCAGTAATCAAACCACGTCTGAATTGTTTAAGAACATTATCCACTTTCGTCTGAGCTTCAGATAAAATGGCTTCTTTTTCACCAAGTACGACGATATCGGCAACACCAACAGTAATACCTGCTTTTGTTGAGTACTTAAAGCCTAGATCCTTCATACGGTCAAGCATCTTGGAAGTTTCTGTAATCTTAAAGCGTTTAAAGACTTCAGCAATAATGTTTCCTAAGAACTTTTTAATGAACGGCTTAATTTCCGGCTGACTTTGAATGTGTTCTTTGACATTTACATCTGTATCTACAAAGTAGTGATCTGGTGTTTTTTCTTCCAGATTTGTTTTTGTAGGTTCATTCATATACGGGAACGTGTCAGGCAAGATTTCATTGAAAATCAACTTACCTACAGTTGTAATAAGCAATTTGCTCTTTTGTTCTGCAGTAAAGGTTTGATTATTAATGGATCGTGCGTGAACTGCTACACGTGTATGCAAGTGCACATAGCCATTTTGGTAAGCTAACAGTGCTTCATTTATATCATTAAAGATTGAGCCTTCACCAACAGCACCTTCACGCTCTAGAGTCAGGTAGTAGTTACCTAATACCATATCCTGTGATGGTGTAACAACTGGTTTGCCGTCTTTAGGATTCAAGATGTTTTGGGCTGCGAGCATCAATAATCGCGCTTCAGCCTGTGCCTCTGCAGATAGAGGTACGTGAACTGCCATTTGGTCTCCGTCGAAGTCAGCGTTATATGCTGTACATACAAGCGGATGAAGACGAATAGCACGGCCTTCTACCAATGTAGGTTCAAAAGCTTGAATTCCCAATCTGTGAAGCGTCGGGGCACGGTTAAGCAGAACTGGATGCTCCTTAATAACCTCTTCTAATACATCCCATACTTCAGGCTGAAGACGTTCAATTTTACGCTTGGCACTCTTGATATTATGAGCAAGACCGCGCTCAACAAGCTCCTTCATGACAAACGGCTTAAATAATTCAATTGCCATTTCTTTCGGAAGACCACATTGATACATTTTCAAGTTAGGTCCAACAACGATAACGGAACGGCCTGAATAGTCAACACGTTTACCAAGAAGGTTTTGACGGAAACGCCCTTGTTTACCTTTAAGCATATGCGATAAAGATTTAAGCGGACGGTTACCAGGTCCAGTAACCGGACGGCCGCGGCGGCCATTGTCAATCAGTGCATCGACTGCTTCTTGAAGCATACGCTTTTCGTTTTGAACGATAATGCTTGGAGCACCTAAATCCAATAGACGCTTTAAGCGGTTGTTTCTGTTAATTACACGGCGATACAAATCGTTTAAATCAGACGTAGCAAAACGTCCGCCTTCCAGCTGAACCATAGGCCTTAATTCTGGAGGGATAACCGGAAGCACATCAAGGATCATCCAATCAGGGGCATTTCCTGAATTACGGAATGCTTCAAGTACTTCAAGACGCTTGATTGCCCGTGTACGTCTTTGTCCTTGAGCCGTTTTAAGTTCTTCTTTAAGGAAGTCTACTTCCTTGTTTACATCGACGTCCTGAAGAAGCTTTTTAATCGCTTCAGCACCCATCGCTGCTTGGAACTTTTTCCCGTACTTTTCACGGTATGCACGATATTCCTTTTCAGAAAGCAGCTGTTTCTTTTCAAGTGCTGTGTCTCCAGATTCAGTCACAACATAAGAAGCAAAATAAATAACTTCTTCCAAGGCACGCGGGGACATGTCCAGAACAAGACCCATACGGCTAGGAATGCCTTTAAAATACCAAATGTGGGATACTGGAGCAGCAAGCTCAATATGGCCCATACGTTCACGGCGAACTTTAGATCTTGTAACCTCTACACCACATCGGTCACAGACAACACCTTTATAACGGACGCGCTTATATTTACCGCAATGGCATTCCCAGTCTTTTTGAGGTCCAAAAATACGTTCGCAAAATAAGCCGTCTTTTTCAGGTTTTAGTGTTCTATAGTTGATTGTTTCTGGCTTTTTAACTTCACCAAAAGACCATGAACGAATCTTATCCGGTGAAGCAAGACCAATTTTCATATACTCAAAATTATTAACATCTAGCAAGGGGCCTACCTCCCTTTCAGTCTACAGGTTCTACCCTCAAACAGATTTATGAACAAAGTCAAGATGTCAGAAAAACTCCTAGAGGGATGAATGATATTCGTTTCCCCTTATCCAAGGCCTTTCCGACATCTGACTTCAAACTAAAAGCTTTATTCTTTAGTTGCTACAGTTTCTGTTTCTTCTTTTGATTCCGGAGCTATATTTAACGTGTCAGCTTGATTCAGATCTTCTTCATCTTCAAGATCACGCATTTCAATCTCTTGATCATCACTTGAAAGGATCTTAACATCCAGACCCAAACTTTGAAGTTCCTTAATTAATACCTTGAATGATTCAGGAACCCCTGGTTCAGGAACATTTTCACCTTTAACAATCGCTTCGTATGTTTTCACACGTCCCACTACGTCATCGGATTTAACAGTTAAGATTTCCTGTAATGTATAAGCTGCACCGTATGCTTCCAGTGCCCAAACTTCCATTTCCCCAAAGCGCTGACCGCCGAACTGGGCTTTACCGCCAAGAGGCTGCTGAGTAACTAGAGAATAAGGACCCGTAGAACGAGCATGAAGTTTGTCATCAACCATGTGGGCAAGCTTAATCATGTACATAATTCCGACAGATACACGGTTATCGAATGGCTCACCTGTACGTCCATCATAAAGAACCGTTTTAGCATCACGTGCCATTCCTGCCTCTTCAATGGTAGACCATACATCTTCTTCCCTCGCACCGTCAAATACCGGAGTAGCAATATGGATGCCTAAATATCTTGCTGCCATTCCTAAGTGTAATTCAAGTACCTGACCGATGTTCATACGAGAAGGTACACCCAGAGGGTTTAACATGATATCAACAGGTGTTCCATCAGGTAAGTAAGGCATATCTTCTTCCGGAAGAATCCGAGAGATAACCCCTTTGTTACCGTGACGTCCAGCCATTTTATCACCTTGGTGAATTTTACGTTTTTGAACGATATATACACGAACAAGCTGGTTCACACCTGGTGGAAGTTCATCTCCATCCTCACGGTTAAAGACTTTCACATCTAGGACAATGCCGCCGCCGCCATGAGGCACACGAAGGGATGTATCACGAACCTCACGTGCTTTTTCACCGAATATTGCATGCAATAGACGTTCTTCAGCAGTCAGTTCTGTCACACCTTTTGGCGTTACTTTACCAACAAGAAGGTCACCGTCATTAACTTCTGCCCCTACACGGATAATTCCACGTTCATCAAGGTTGCGAAGCGCATCCTCACCGACATTCGGAATATCACGTGTCATTTCTTCTGGTCCAAGCTTAGTATCGCGCGCTTCTGACTCATACTCTTCAATATGAATAGAAGTATAGACATCGTCTTTAACGAGTCTTTCACTCATGATAATGGCATCCTCGTAGTTATAGCCATCCCATGTCATGAAGGCAACCATAACATTTCGCCCTAAAGCAAGCTCACCTTTTTCCATGGATGGACCGTCACCAAGGATTTCTCCTTTTGTTACACGGTTGCCGACACTTACAATTGGACGCTGGTTGTAGCAAGTTCCCTGGTTGGAACGAATGAATTTTTGGAACCTGTATTTATCGAGGTCTCCCTGCACTTCCTGGCCATCAACTTCTTGTATACGGCGAACCCAGACTTCTCTGGCTTCAACATGTTCAACAATCCCGTCATGCTTACAAATAACCGCAGCACCAGAGTCTTTCGCTGAAACATATTCCATTCCGGTTCCGACAATTGGAGCTTCAGGCTGCATAAGCGGAACAGCTTGACGCTGCATGTTCGCTCCCATCAGGGCACGGTTGGAGTCATCGTTTTCCAAGAAAGGAATACAAGCTGTCGCAGCCGAAACTACCTGTTTAGGAGATACATCCATATAGTCAACACGGTCATGTTTTACAACAGTGTTTTCACCGCGGAAACGTGCGTATACTTCATCGTCAATAAATGAGCCATCTTCAGCAAGACGGGCATTTGCTTGTGCAACAACATAGTTGTCTTCTTCGTCTGCTGTTAAATAGTCAATGCGTCCAGTTACTTTTCCAGTCTCAGGATCAACACGGCGGTATGGTGTTTCAATAAAGCCAAACCGATTTACTTTCGCAAAAGTAGATAGCGAGTTGATAAGCCCGATGTTTGGACCCTCAGGTGTTTCAATCGGACACATACGGCCATAGTGAGAATAGTGAACGTCACGTACTTCGAAGCCGGCACGCTCACGAGTCAAACCGCCAGGTCCTAATGCAGATAATCTGCGTTTATGTGTTAATTCAGCAAGCGGATTCGTTTGATCCATAAATTGCGATAACTGGGAGCTTCCGAAGAATTCCTTAATTGCTGCAATTACCGGGCGGATGTTAATAAGCTGCTGAGGTGTAATTGTATTAATATCCTGAATAGACATTCTTTCACGAACAACCCGTTCCATCCTGGACAAACCGATACGGAATTGGTTTTGAAGCAATTCCCCTACTGAACGCAGACGTCTATTGCCCAAATGATCAATATCATCGGTATTGCCTACTCCGTGAAGGAGATTAAAGAAGTAGCTGATGGATGAAATAATGTCTGCAGGCGTAATGTTTTTAATAGCCTCTTCTACATTTGCATTTCCAATAATGCTGATTTCTTTTTCACCATCATCGATTGGAGCATAAATTTTGATGGATTGCAGTACGATGTCGTCTTCAACCACTCCGCCAACTTGGGAAAACACTTTGAAACCAGTACCATTTTCCAGGTTCGGCAAAATTTTATCCAATGTTCTGCGGTCAAGGGTAGTGCCTTTTTCAGCAATAACTTCACCTGTTTCAGCATCAGCAAGTGTTTCAGCAAGACGCTGTCCAAACAAACGGTTTTTTAGATGAAGCTTTTTGTTAATTTTATAACGACCTACATTGGCTAAGTCATAACGCTTTGGATCAAAGAAACGTGAAACAAGCAAGCTCTTAGCATTTTCTACTGTAGGCGGTTCTCCCGGGCGAAGACGCTCATATATTTCTAAAAGCGCCTTTTCGGTACTTTCCGTATTGTCCTTTTCAAGCGTGTTGCGAATGTACTCATTATCACCAATCAAATCGATGATTTCCTGATCAGAGCCAAACCCAAGCGCACGCAAAAGAACCGTAACGGGTAGCTTTCTTGTTCTATCAATACGAACATATACAACATCTTTTGCATCTGTTTCGTATTCGAGCCAAGCCCCACGGTTAGGAATAACTGTTGCAGCAAAACCTCTTTTACCGTTTTTATCTACTTTTCCATTAAAGTAAACGCTAGGTGAACGTACGAGCTGTGATACAATAACACGTTCCGCACCGTTAATAACGAACGTTCCTGTTTCTGTCATCAACGGGAAATCACCCATAAATACATCCTGATCTTTCACTTCACCTGTCTCTTTATTAACGAGACGCACCTTTACGCGAAGAGGAGCAGAATATGTAACATCACGCTCTTTACACTCTTCTACAGAGTATTTTGGTTCACCAAGACTATAATCGATAAATTCCAATGATAAATTCCCGGCAAAATCCTCAATCGGGGAGATATCTTGGAACATTTCTCTCAAACCTTCATCTAGAAACCATTGATAAGATGATGTTTGAATTTCGATAAGATTTGGTAATTCTAAAACTTCGCTAATACGCGCAAAACTTCTGCGTTGGCGGTGTCGTCCATACTGAACTAGTTGACCTGTCAACTGATTCACCCCTCAAATCAAGCGTTTTAGTTGCATCTATTCACATCTTACAACAGGACAACCACCCTGCTGTAAGACAAAAAGAAAAAGGGTTTTTCTATTAAAAACCACATTTCCTGCATAACGTGCTATTATTTTATAAGTATTTTCCATATTAACCAAAATTTATACTTGACATACATCAATTAAATATAAATAGTGAAAATATGATATTGGCATTTTATAATGCTATCACATAACGAAATACCCGTCAATGTTTTTTTGCCCTAATTATAAAATAGCCTTTATCTTTTTTCACAATATCCACATCTTCAAATAATTCTTCTAACTTAGCTTTAGCTGATGGAGCACCTTGTTTCTTTTGAATAACCACCCAGAGCTCTCCGCTTGGAGCAAGATGCTGAAAGCTTTGCGTGAGAATATCATGAACAATCTGTTTTCCTGCACGGATTGGCGGATTCGTCACAATAAGAGCAAAATTTTCTTCAGCAACCGAATGAAGCCTGTCGCTCTCATAAATGTTAACATTCTCTATCCCGTTATGCTTTGCGTTTTCTGAAGCAAGCTCAAGAGCGCGAAGGTTCACATCTACCATATGGACCAATCTTTTCGAAAAAGATTTTGCCAAAGACAAACCAACAGGACCATAACCACATCCTACATCCAAGAGCGGCCCAGCAACATTTGGCAGTTCAACAGATTCCACAAGAAGTCTTGAACCATAATCTACTTCATTCTTAGAAAAAACGCCCTGGTCTGTTTTGAAATGAAATGTGTTGTCTCTTAAAGTAAAATCCCAAAAGATTGGTTTGCTTTCAACACCTGGGTTCCGCGAATAATAATGATCAGGCATGCCAACACTCCTTTTTCTGCCTTCGCAGCTATAGATTTCATTTTTGAGTTTGCCATATATCCGTTGATTCATCACATTTTTTGGCTCATTCGGGTAGAACGGACGTTTTGCACAAATGAGCCAAAATCAACAGAGAATAAAATTTATCATTCCCATAGCTCTGCTGGCGTATCCCGTCGCAGAATGACAAACATACCAGTATTTATTTTTAGACAAAAAAAGCTCGCTATAAACAGCGAGCTTCTTCATCCACTAGAAGAAAAATTACTTAACTTCTACGCCAGCTCCAACTTCTTCAAGCTTAGCTTTGATTTCTTCAGCTTCTTCTTTAGAAACGCCTTCTTTAAGCGCTTTTGGAGCGTTATCAACAAGTTCTTTCGCTTCTTTAAGACCTAGGCCAGTTACTTCACGAACAACTTTGATAACTTTGATTTTTTGTGCACCAGCGTTAGCAAGTACTACATCAAATTCAGTTTTTTCTGCAGCAGCTTCGCCACCAGCAGCTCCGCCTACCATAGCAACTGGAGCAGCAGCAGTTACGCCAAACTCTTCTTCGATAGCTTTAACAAGATCGTTTAATTCAAGAACTGTCATTTCTTTGACAGCTTCAATGATTTGTTCTTTAGTCATTTTAATATCCTCCTAGATTTTCATTATATAAAGAATTTTGTATGGTTAAATCCTCAAAAAACTTACGCGCCTTGTTCTTCTTTTTGCTCAGCAACTGCTTTAGTAGCAAGAGCAAGGTTACGGATTGGTGCTTGAAGTACGCTAAGCAACATAGAAAGTAAACCTTCGCGTGAAGGAAGTTCAGCAAGAGCTTTAATTTCTTCAACAGTCGCTACATTACCTTCAATTACACCTGCTTTGATTTCAAGTGCTTCGTGCTTTTTAGCAAAGTCGTTTAACACTTTTGCTGGAGAAACTACGTCTTCAGTACTGAATGCAATCGCATTCGGTCCAACCAACGCTTCGTTTAAGCCAGCTAAATCAGCAGCTTCCGCTGCACGGCGTGTCATTGTGTTTTTGTAAACTTTAAATTCAACACCTGCTTCGCGAAGTTGTTTACGAAGTTCAGTTACTTCAGCAACGTTCAAGCCGCGGTAGTCAACTACGATAGTAGAAACACTCGCTTTAAATTTACCAGCGATTTCTTCTACTATTTGTTTCTTTTGATCAACTGCACTGCTCATCTTTACACCTCCTGTGGATTCGATGAACATTTATACCGAAAAACAAAAACCTCCAAAGCGCTACAGCATGGAGGTTTAATGCAAACAGCCCAATCGGCTGTAATATATCGCATTACCTCGGCTGGATATTAAGCTTATCAGATAAGCACCTGCTGTCTACGGTACAAATGTTTAATTTATAACAACATCATTTACTATAATTCAATTGACTTAATAAGTCAATAATAATTATTTTACAGCGAAAGAAGATGGGTCAACTTTAACGCCAGGTCCCATTGTAGAAGTTACAGAAACATTTTTCATGTAAGTTCCTTTTGCTGCAGATGGTTTAACTTTAAGAAGAGTTTCATAAATAGTAGAGAAGTTTTCAACTAGCTTTTCAGCATCAAAAGATACTTTTCCGATAGGAGCGTGGATAATACCAGCTTTGTCAGCACGGTATTCAACTTTACCGGCTTTGATTTCGTTAACAGCTTTCGTTACATCAAATGTAACAGTACCAGTTTTAGGGTTTGGCATTAAACCTTTTGGTCCAAGTGTACGACCTAGTTTACCAACTTCACCCATCATATCTGGAGTTGCCACGATAACATCGAAATCAAACCAGCCTTGGCTGATTTTATTAATATAATCAGTATCGCCAACAAAGTCAGCGCCTGCAGCTTCTGCTTCTTTTGCTTTTTCGCCTTTAGCGAATACTAATACACGTTGAGTTTTACCAGTTCCGTTTGGAAGAACTACCGCACCGCGAATTTGTTGGTCAGCTTTCTTAACATCGATACCAAGACGGAAAGCAACTTCAACAGTTGCATCAAATTTTGCGTAGCTAGTTTCTTTCACTAGTTCTACTGCTTCTGTAACTGAGTAAGCTTTTGCACGATCTACAAGCTTAACAGCTTCTGCATACTTTTTGCCTTTTTTAGCCATAATTAAATTTCCTCCTCGAATGTGGTTTTAACGGAATATCCTCCCACGAATAAAGGTTGCGAGTGAAGAGTTTCAGCATCGCAACCCCGTCGGACAGAACCAATTGTTAATGCATGGATTAATCTTCGATTACAATACCCATGCTGCGTGCAGTACCTTCAACCATACGCATAGCTGCTTCTACGCTTGCAGCGTTAAGGTCAGGCATTTTTGACTCAGCGATTTCACGTACTTTGTCACGCTTAACAGTCGCAACTTTGTTACGGTTCGGTTCACCAGAACCTGACTCGATACCAGCTGCTTTTTTAAGTAAAACTGCAGCAGGTGGAGTTTTTGTGATGAATGTAAATGAACGGTCTTCAAAAACCGTAATTTCAACAGGAATAATCAATCCAGCTTGGTCTGCTGTACGAGCGTTAAATTCTTTACAGAATCCCATAATGTTAACACCAGCTTGACCTAATGCAGGACCTACCGGTGGAGCAGGATTTGCTTTACCTGCAGGAATTTGCAATTTAACAATTTTCACTACTTTTTTAGCCACGAGACACACCTCCTTAAGTCCGTGATGTGGTAATAGGGGATCGCCCCTCCCACTCATCATGTAAAAGAATCTTTTATTTAAAAAGATAAATTATAATTGTTCAGTGCCTGTTCAGAAGAACATACTGACTTAAAGAATATTACCATTTCTATTTCAAGATTTCAAGTTCTTTCAAATTATATTTTATCAATTTGATCAAAAACAAGGTCAACCGGGGTTTCACGGCCGAACATGCTAACCATAACCTTCGCTCTTCCCTTGTCTTTATCAATCTCTTCAATTTTCCCGGTAAAGTTAGCAAACGGCCCTTCTTTTACGGTAACCGTTTCCCCCAATTCAAACTTAACATCGATGCGTTTTTCATCCATGCCCATATGCTTAAGAATAACGACTACTTCTTCAGGCAGCAATGGAGTTGGTTTAGATCCAGATCCAGAAGAACCTACAAAGCCTGTTACCCCAGGTGTATTTCGCACTACGTACCATGAATCGTCTGTCATGATGATTTCCACTAGCACATAACCAGGGAACACCTTGCGCTTTGTTACTTTCTTTTTACCGTTTTTAATATCTGTTTCTTCTTCTTCCGGCACAACCACACGGAAGATTTTATCCTGCATACCCATTGATTCCACACGTTTTTCAAGATTCGCTTTTACTTTGTTTTCATAACCTGAATACGTATGAACTACATACCAATTCTTTTCCATTTTTGAGGACCTAAATGTCCGTCCCTCCCCGTACGTAATAGAAATATATTACTAAATTATTCTTTCAAGCTAATGTTGAATGGCCAGCATTCTATAGGCTAAAAACCCTTCAGCTGACAAACAGTTATCTTTAACAGAGCTTAATTTTTTTAATGCAAATGAAAAAACCCGTTAACCGGGCTCGAGATAAATGTTATTACTTACATTATACCATGCATGAATAGTTGTTATTCAAGATAAAGATTGAAATTCTATTGTTTTAAATCTAAAAACCATCGTACTAGAGAAGATAAGCCTAAGTCAACTAGAAAGAAGAAAACACCTAAAAAGACAACCGTTACAATTACCGTTACCGAATAACTGGTCAGCTCTTTCCGTTTTGGCCAACTAACCTTCCTCATTTCTGATGTAACATTACGGAAGAACTTCGTTATGGACATGGTTTTAACCCCCAAAAAATTTGAAAAATAAGTTATGATGCCTTACTTGGTCTCTCGATGAATGCTGTGCGCGTTGCAACGTTTACAAAACTTATTCATTTCAAGTCTGACTGTTTGAGATTGCTTAGTAGCTGCCGTGGAATAATTGCGTGTTCCACATTGAGAACAAGCCAGTACAATCTTTTTTTGCATGGATAACACCCGCTATCTATATATAAACCTCTTAGGTATATGGACCTGTTAAGAAACCTCTTTTCACTACGGTTTCTTCTTAAAAAAGTACCATGCAAAATCAGGGTTTGTCAATAAAAGGTTTATTACATGCTTATTTCTCGCACCTCTAAATAACGTTCGAGCTTCCTTTTTACACGTTGAAGAGCATTGTCTATCGACTTCACATGCCTGTTCAGTTCTTCAGAAATTTCCTGATAGGATTGTCCGTCCAAGTATAACGCCAATACTTTTCTTTCTAAATCGCTTAATAGCTCAGTTATCTTCCCCTCTATATTGACATATTTCTCTCTGTTAATAATAAGTTCTTCTGGATTCAATATTTTCGCACCAGTTAGAACATCCATGAGAGTCCGGTCCGATTCTTCATCATAAATAGGCTTATCTAATGAGATATAGGAGTTCAGCGGAATATGTTTTTGGCGGGTGGCAGTCTTAATAGCCGTAATAATCTGTCTTGTAATACAAAGCTCTGCAAAAGCTTTAAAGGAGGTAAGCTTGTCCTCTTTGTAATCCCGAATTGCTTTATAAAGACCAATCATGCCTTCCTGGACAATATCCTCCCTGTCGGCACCGATAAGAAAATAAGAACGTGCTTTGGCCCGGACAAAATTCCGGTATTTTTGAATCAAATAATCAAGTGCTTCACTTTCACCGCAATGAACCAGCTCAATAATATTTTCATCTTCCAGCATTGCATATTCTTCGTGTTCCAGGATTTCAACACTTGGTGTCACAATTCATCCCTCCGCCCGTACAAAGCAATAGATAGAAATATTATACAGTACTGAATTTTCAAGCGTCAATAGCTCACAGCTTACCCCTCCGCAATTTTTCGAACATTTCCGCTACTTCCTTACTCAAAGGGATTCTAGATGCCGGCTTATAATCCCGGGATTTCTTTAAATCTTTTTCTATACTGCTGTCCACAGATCCAACTTCTGTCAATAATTCTCTGGCAGAAATTCTCAATGCCCCCTGGCCAAATATTTGCCACTGCTCCGTATAATCGGAAGTGGCAACATGAATTTGGGTTTTTAAATTATTCATTTCGATGGCCATCTTTTCAATTAATTCATCCGCAGATTCGTTTTCTTTTGTAAAAATGACCTCTACTTTATAGTGATTGTATTTCTTTTGAATCCCTTTTACAAAATGGGCATCAAACACAATAATTACTTTATAACCTGTGTATCCCTGATATTCAGCCATAATTTCTATCAAACGGTCACGTGCTGCACTAAGATTCGTTTGCTTGAGCTTCCTAAGCTCCGGCCATGCCCCAATGATGTTATACCCATCAACTAGAAGGACATTCATCGTTATTCACCTATAGGAGAACGTTTGCGGTAAACCTCATAAATTAATAGGCTGGCTGCAACCGATGCATTCAATGAGGTTACATGCCCTACCATCGGTAAATGGACAAGAAAATCACAATTATCCCTTATCAATCTGCTCATTCCCTTTCCTTCACTGCCAATTACAATGGCTAAAGGCATGGATGCATCCATCTTGCGATAATCTTCGCTTCCTTTTGCATCTGTACCGAAAATCCAAATACCACGCTCTTTAAGCTCTGCGATCGTCCTCGTCAAATTGGTTACACGGGCTACAGGCACATGTTCGATTGCTCCTGTCGAAGCCTTTGCTACAGTGGCGGTTAAGCCTACTGCCCTTCTTTTAGGAATGATAATGCCATGGACTCCTGCTGCATCAGCCGTTCTGAGAATCGACCCTAAATTATGGGGATCTTCCAGCTCGTCCAATATTAAGAAAAAGGGCGTTTCATTTTTCTTTTGGGCATTTTCAAAAAGATCATCCAGGTCTGCATATTCGTATGCCGCTACTTGTGCGACTACCCCCTGGTGAACCTCATTTGTCATTTGGTCAATTTTTTGCTTTGGAACAAACTGCACAAGTATGCGTGCTTCCTTTGCAAGATGGATTACCTGCTGCATTTGCCCTTTCTGAGATCCTTCTGCTATCCAAATTTTATTGATTTCCCTCTCTGATCTTAACGCTTCTAAAACAGGGTTTCTTCCTGCAATTAAGTCCTGCTCCTGATTCATACGGGGTCTCCTCCTTTCTTGTTTTCAACAATATTAATAGCCACTTCTACTAATTCCTTTAGCCTCTCATGCTCTTCCTGCAAGTAAAGATGGCCAAACAGCGCTTCAAATGCAGTGCTGTAGCGGTATGTTTGTACATCTGTATTCTTTGGAATACTCCCTGACTTTGCATTTCTTCCCCTTCGGACAACGGAAAGCTCTTCCTCTGTCAAAAGGTTTCTATCGAAAAAAACCTTCAAAATAGCAGCCTGGGCCTTTGCAGAGACATACCGTGTTGCAATCCTATGGAGATCATTAGGTTTTGTTTTGCCGGTTAAAAGAAGGTGATGCCGAATAAATTGTTCGTACACTGCATCACCCATATAAGCAATCGCAAGGCTGTTAATCTGTTTTAAATCTGCATTACTTTTGTTTACCATATTCTATCCACGTCTCCATCTAATACCCTGCGGTGTGTCCTCTAAAATAATGTTCATTTCCTTTAATTGATCGCGAATTTCATCGGCCAGCTGAAAATTGCGTTCCTTTCTCGCTGTGTTCCTTTTTTCAATCAGTTCTTCCACTTCGCTGTCCAGAAGCTCTTCTCCACCAAGCTTTAACCCTAAGGCTCCGAATAATTCTTCAAAGCCATTTAGGAATGCATCAATCACATGTACGGAGGTGTTCTTTTCACGCAAGTACAGGTTTGCCTGCTTTGAAAGCTCAAATAATACTGCGATGCCATTCGCTGTATTGAAATCGTCGTCCATTTCCTTTACGAAATCTGCTTGGATCCCTTTAATGGTTTCCAGCCACTCCTGATCATTATCCGTAAGGCTGGTACTGGCTTGTTTCCGGTGCTTTAAGTTATCATAAGAAGTTTTTAGCCTTTCTAAACCAGCTCCTGCATTCTCCAACAATTCTTCATTGTAGTTAATTGGATGGCGATAATGGACAGAAAGCATAAAAAATCTCAGTACCTGTGGGTCATGATGCTTGATAATATCATGTACTAATACAAAGTTCCCAAGGGATTTGGACATTTTTTCATTATCAATATTTATATACCCATTATGCATCCAATAACGTGCAAAGGGTTCTCCTGTCAATGCCTCTGATTGAGCTATTTCATTCTCATGGTGCGGAAAAGCTAAATCCTGTCCGCCAGCATGAATATCTATTGTATTTCCAAGGTATTTTCGTGCCATGGCTGAGCATTCTATATGCCATCCTGGTCTTCCTTGCCCCCATGGGCTTTCCCAATATATTTCACCTGGTTTGGTGGCTTTCCATAATACGAAGTCCAATGCATCTTCCTTTTTTTCACCGACTTCAATTCTTGCCCCTGACTTCAGTTCATCAATGGATTGGTGAGAAAGCTTGCCGTACTCTTCAAAACTCCTTGTGCGATAATAAACATCCCCGGCTGATTCATAGGCATATCCTTTTTCAATCAGCTTCTCGATAAATTCGATAATGATATCCATACTTTCTGTTACCCTTGGATGTACATCCGCTCTTTCGCAGCCTAATGCTGTAACATCCTCAAAATAAGCATCAATGAACCTATCAGCAATTGTAGGCACATCCTCGCCCAACTCTCTTGCTGCACGAATCAGCTTATCATCGACGTCGGTAAAATTGGAAATATAGTTGACATCAAATCCCCGATATTCCAAGTAACGACGAACCGTATCAAAAACAATTGCGGGACGTGCATTCCCTATATGAATATAATTATATACAGTAGGACCGCATACATACATCTTTACTTTTCCCTCTTCAAGCGGGATGAATGGCTCTTTTTTACGTGACATTGTGTTATATATTTGTATGGTCATATTGCTTTTTAGCCCCTTCCTTTTTCAGCAGCTCTATTTCTGCCTTTAACATGTTAATCTGGTTCTCTATATCAACACAGCGATCTGAGACAGGATCCGGAAGATCACTATGATTTAAGTCCCTATTTATTCGAACACCATCCTGAATGACTACACGACCTGGAATTCCCACTACCGTTGAATTGGGGGGCACTTCTTTAAGAACGACTGATCCCGCTCCTATTTTTGAATTTTCCCCAACTGTAATGGATCCCAATACTTTGGCACCGGTGGCAATTAATGCATTGTTTTCAATAGTAGGATGGCGTTTTCCTTTTTCTTTTCCTGTTCCTCCAAGGGTGACTCCTTGAAAAACTGTTACATTATCCCCGATTTCGCAGGTCTCTCCTATGACTATTCCCATCCCGTGGTCTATAAAAAACCGCCTGCCAATTTTGGCTCCCGGATGAATCTCAATGCCGGTGAAGAATCTGCTTATCTGAGAGATAGACCGGGCAATGAAGAAAAACTTTTTTTTGTAGAAAGCATGAGCAATGCGGTGTGCCCAAATAGCGTGTAAGCCTGAATACGTTAGAATAACTTCGAAATAACTTCTGGCAGCCGGGTCTTGGTCAAACACAACCTCGATATCTTCCTTTATCCGTTTAAACATCTCCGCCGCTCCTTTCTCATAAATAGGCTGCGTTTTTGCATCTTACGCTAAGGCTCTTTTCGTAAACTTTGAAGCTGCGTGTGTAAATTAAATCTAGGATACACAAGGCTAAGCGCCTGTAAACTAAAGGACTAAGAAGAAAAGATGCCACGATGGCTCACTCGATATTGATTTAACACGTTTGCGAAAAACAACAATCTATGCGAATACAGCCTAAGCTACACTAAAGACAGACAAGTCTTACAGGAATGGCCTTTAAATAGTTCTGTTCAACTTGCCGGTTGAATTCCGCTCTAATCTCCTCTAGAGCCATATCCATATTGAACTTTAACAGAGAAAAAAATAGAAAAAGCGTCTCTGTATAGACAGAGACGCTTTTTCCTGCGCGGTTCCACTCTGTTTGAACACACAACAAGAAGCCGTGTATTCCAACTCTTCCATTTTAACGGGTGGCAGCCGCTCAATCCTACTGATACTGCTTTTGTTCGGACTAAGACTCAAAGGGGCACTTCATAAAGCAAGGGGCCTAAACCACTTTCAGCCGGTGGTGGTTTTCTCTAAAAAGGCATAGCTTTATTACTTTTCCTTATCAACACTTTCTTATATAGAAAATTGTCTTTATTTATTATTTATAAAGATACTATATTACAATTTCCCTCAAATGTTAACCAATAATGTTTTCAATGCGCTTCTTTATTTTGGCTTTTCCCAATAACTCAATGGAATTTGGCAACTCTGGTCCATGTGCCTGTCCCGTAACCGCTACACGGATCGGCATAAACAATTTTTTCCCTTTGATGCCGGTGCTTTTTTGAACATTTTTAATAGCCGCTTTAATTTCTGCAGCTTCAAAAACGTCAAGAGCTTCCACTTCTTCCAAGAAAGCTTTGAGCACCTCAGGCACTTGCTCTTCACTTATTATTTCTTTCGCTTCTTCATTGTATTCGATGTCTTCTTTAAAAAACAACTCAGACAGCTCAACAATTTCTGCGCCATAGCTCATTTGTTCTTGATATAAAGCAATAAGATTTCTAACCCATTCCATATCAGCAGGGGAAAGATCCTTGTCTACACGTCCTGCTTTTACAAGATGCGGCAATGAAAGCTCAACCACTTTGTCCAGATCAAGCTTCTTCATGTATTGATTATTCATCCACATTAATTTTTGTTTATCAAATAGCGCCGGTGACTTGGATAAGCGGCTTGCATCAAAAATTTCAATAAATTCCTCTTTTGAGAAGATCTCTTCTTCCCCTTTTGGAGACCATCCAAGCATAGTAATAAAGTTGAAAAGCGCTTCTGGCAGATAGCCGAGCTCTTCATATTGCTCAATGAATTGAATAATACTTTCATCACGCTTGCTCAGTTTTTTGCGGCTTTCGTTTACAATAAGAGTCATATGTCCAAATACAGGAGGCTCCCAATTAAATGCTTCATAAACCATCAGCTGTTTTGGCGTATTGGAAATATGATCATCTCCGCGCAATACATGAGAGATCTCCATCAAGTGGTCATCAAGTGCCACTGCAAAGTTGTAGGTTGGGATTCCATCCTTTTTTACAATGACAAAGTCGCCAATTCCATCAGCTTCAAAGGAAACTTCATCTTTTACGATATCATTCCATGAATAGACTCTACCTGGCTGTACCTTAAACCGAATGCTTGGCTTCCTGCCTTCACTTTCTAGCTTTTCACGGCCCTCGTCTGTTAAGTGGCGGCACTTGCCGGAATAACGCGGCATTTCACCTCGGGCAATTTGCGCCTCCCTGTCAGCTTCCAGTTCTTCCTCGGTGCAATAACACTTATAGGCTAATTCCTTTTCAAGCAGTTCATTATAGTAGACTGAATAGATGTCGTTCCTTTCAGACTGGCGATACGGGCCATATTCACCGCCGATATCCACACTCTCATCCCAGTTCATTCCAAGCCACTTTAAATACTTGAGCTGGCTTTCTTCACCACCGGCAATATTACGTTTTTGGTCAGTATCCTCAATACGGATAATAAATTTACCGCCTTGGCTTCTTGCAAAAAGATAATTAAATAGGGCTGTACGAGCATTACCTATATGTAAATGTCCAGTTGGACTCGGTGCGTATCGAACCCGAATATCATTTGACATGGTTGTATTCCTCCTATGATAAGAATTCACTTTTTAAACTGATGTACATTGATTTATTCTATCACCAATCAACGCATGTTGAAAGGTTACAACATGAACTAAAGCTTCTGTAAAAGAATAACGGCCTGTGCAGCGATTCCTTCGCCACGTCCTGTAAAACCGAGCTTTTCAGTAGTCGTTGCTTTTACATTTACTTGATCAATGCTTCCTTCCAAAAGCTCGGCAATCCGCTCTCTCATCTTTTCGATATACGGAGCCATTTTAGGCTTTTGGGCTATTATGGTGCAGTCCACATTGCTTAGTGAATAGCCTTTTGTTTTAACTACCTCCCATACATGAGACAATAGTTTTGCTGAATCCGCATCCTTAAATGCCGGATCCGTATCCGGGAAGTGCTTTCCAATATCTCCTTCCCCTACTGCTCCTAAACAAGCATCCGCAACTGTATGTAAAAGAACATCTGCATCTGAATGCCCAAGAAGGCCTTTTTCATAAGGAATTTCAATTCCCCCTATAATTAACGGGCGTCCTTCTGTTAGTTGATGTACATCAAAACCTTGTCCGATACGAAACATTGCTATACTCCTTTATAGATACATTTTAACTAAATGCTCTTTTTTTTATTATTGCCTCTGCGAAGTAAAGATCTTCAGGCGTTGTAAGTTTTATATTATCATAATCACTTTCTACTATCTGTACCGGGTACTCAAGCCTTTCAACTAAAGAGGACTCGTCAGTACCCAGAAAATCCTCTTCAATCGCCCTTTTATGGGCTTTCCACAGGACATTGTATTGAAATGCCTGGGGTGTCTGTACCTGCCAAAGATTGGACCGCTCAACGGTCTCCTTAACTTGTAAGCAGTCCGCTTTTTTTATCGTATCCTTAACGGGAACAGCAGCAATAGCCGCTCCTGTCTCTTCTGCGGTTTTTACTAATTGGCGGATTACCTCTTTCTTAATAAACGGCCTTGCACCATCATGAACGAGTACAACAGAACACTCTTCATTGCCTAAAGCTTTCATCCCATTATAAACACTGTGCTGGCGTTCCTGTCCACCATTCACAAAAAAGACCTTCGCATTATTTTTCAGTTTATTAATAAAACCGGAAAAAACATCTGCCTCTTCCTTTTGAGTGATAACAGCAACCTTTTCACAATCAGCATCCTGCAGAAAAATGTTTAATGTATGCAGGATAATGGGTTCATTGTCCAACTCCAGCAATAATTTATTTTTGCCTGCCCCCATGCGTTTTCCCTGTCCTGCAGCCGGTATAATAACATGATACTTCATAAGCCCCTGTTCCCCTATTCATTTATATTCCTTTATAAAAGGAAAGAAGGGAAATTAAGAGAATGAGTTACATAAACCCACGGTCTACATAACGATTTCCCTAACTTCCCATCTTTATATTCAATCGTTTATCTTACAATGCTTTTTCAAGCAGCTTCGGTTTGGCAAAAATCATTCTGCCGGCAGAAGTCTGAAGAACACTCGTAACCAGTACGTCAATTCTTTTCCCTATATAATTTCTGCCTTCCTCCACTACGATCATTGTACCATCATCTAAATAGGCAATGCCCTGATGGTGCTCTTTTCCATCTTTTATTAATTGGACATTCAGCTCTTCTCCAGGAAGAACGACCGGCTTAACAGCATTCGCCAAATCGTTGATATTGAGTACTTGTACACTCTGAAGCTCGCAAACCTTATTTAAATTAAAATCATTCGTTACGACAATCCCATTTGTTATCTTTGCAAGCTTGACTAGCTTGCTGTCAACCTCCTGTATTTCCTCAAAGTCTCCCTCATAAATTTGGACTTCAACCGGAAGCTCTTTTTGTATGCGATTAAGAATATCAAGCCCTCTTCTGCCTCTGTTTCTTTTAAGCACATCAGATGAATCTGCAATATGCTGCAATTCTTCTAAAACAAATTGAGGAATCACGATGATGCCATCCAAAAATCCGGTCTGGCAGATATCTGCAATCCGCCCATCAATAATAACACTGGTATCAAGAAGCTTTAAAACCTTTGAGCGGTCTTTTTCCTCTTCCCCGTCAAGAGACCCTCTTTTCTTCTGGCCCTTAGAGGAGATGGAAAATAAACTGGTTAATTCTTCACGTTTTTTAAAGCCGATTTGAAATCCAAGATAGCCAAGAAGCAAAGTTAAAAGGATAGGAATAACTGTATTGACAATCGGTATTTTCGTTGTATTAAAGGAGATGCCTGCTAAATAAGCAACAATTAAACCAAAGATTAACCCCAGGCTTCCGGAAAGTATTTCAGAAATAGGTGCTTTTACAATTGAATCTTCAAACCATTTCACAAAACCCACAATATAATCAACAGCCCAAAAAGTTATAATATAAAAGATAATGGCGCCTAAAATAGCTGTGCTATAAGGGTTATTAAGCAATACTAATTTTGATAGATCCACTAGCTTCAGTAAATCTGGTATTAAAAAAACACCAAGCGTTCCTCCGATTATAATAAAACACGCTTGAACAATTTTCTTTAACATTTGCTCACCTCCTTTAATCATTATAAACAATTATCTAGGTTTAAAACGTGGAAATCAGGAAATTTTTTATACTGTAAATAAAAAGACATATTTATTTGATTTATCGTCTTCTCTCTCTCCATTTTTCTATCAAAACTCCTTATTAAAGCTGACGATCTGTATAGATCTGCTCTTTAATATGTTTTAAACCATCTCTAATTTTCCTGGCTCTGACTTCTCCAATGCCATCGACTTCATCCAGTTCAGCAACACTTGCTTTTACAATTTTCGTTAATCTCCCAAACTTGCCGATTAGATTGTCGACTATTGCTACGGGAAGACGCGGAATTTTATTTAAAATACGATAGCCTCTTGGATAGACAGCTTCATCCAAATGGATATAATTGCTATACCCCAGCAATTTCATAAGAATATGATCATCGCTCACTTCGGGACCAACCAAGTCCTGAAGCCTCAAAAGCAGATCCAATGGTTTTACCTGCTGATCAAAGCTGTAGTCCTTTAAGAGCAATAGGACTTCTTTTTCAATATCAGCAATTAACTCATTCATTTGCAACCTTACCAATCTTCCTTCTGTTCCCAGTTCATTCAGATAGGTAACAAGCTCCTTTTTAATCCGCATTACCATCTCCACCCGATGAAGAATTTGAAGGAAATCGTTATATGTAACCAGATCTTCAAATTCCAGCACGGATAAATTGGCTGTACTTTGATCCAGAATCAGCTTATATTTTTCCAATGTTTGGAGCGCCTGGTTTGCTTTTGTTAAAATAACCGAAATATCTTTTAAGGCGTAGCGAAAGCTTCCCTGATATAAGGTAATAACATGGCGCCTTTGTGAAATGGCAATAACCAGTGATTTCGTCTGCTTGGCGACCCGTTCAGCTGTCCTATGCCGCATTCCTGTCTCAGAGGATGAAAGCGAGGGGTCAGGTGCCAGCTGTGCATTAGCAATGAGAATTTTATTCCCCGTTTCATTTAAAATAATGGCTCCATCCATTTTTGCCAATTCATATAAGTAACTTGGGCTGAACGTGCTATTGATGGAAAAACCGCCGTCAACAAGCGATTTTACTGCCTCATTAAAGCCAAGAACAATTAATCCTCCCGTATTGGCTCTCAGTACATTGTCAATTCCTTCACGAATAGGTGTTCCAGGTGCGATTAACTGCAAAATTTCAGCCATGGATTTTTGCTGGGGCTTTTTTTCTTCCATTCACTCATCCCCCTAAAACTTGTTGTAACGCTTCACTAACAGATGACACTCCAATCACTTCTATTTCATCGGGAATTTTCCAGCCGCCAATGTTGTTTGCTGGAATGACAGCCCGTTTAAAACCTAACTTTGCTGCTTCAGAAACACGTTGTTCAATACGTGATACGCGCCTTACTTCACCCGTTAATCCAACCTCGCCAATGATACAGTCATCTGGCCTTGTAGGCTGGTCTCTAAAGCTCGAAGCAATACTGACGGCAACAGCCAGATCAACTGCCGGCTCATCAATTTTTACTCCGCCAGCTACTTTTAAATAGGCATCATGATTGGCAAGCAGCATTCCGACTCTTTTCTCCAATACTGCCATTAACAGCGGAACCCTATTATGATCAATACCTGTAGCCATTCTCCTTGGAACCCCAAACATAGAAGGCGATATGAGTGCCTGTATTTCCACCAATACAGGACGTGTCCCTTCCATAGATGCAACGACGGTAGAGCCCGCAGCTCCCTTTGAACGTTCCTCTAAAAAGATTTCTGAAGGGTTTTCTACTTCTTCTAAGCCAAATTCCTTCATTTCCAATATTGCTAGCTCATTGGTTGAGCCAAAACGATTTTTGACAGCACGTAAAATACGATACGTGTGATGCCTTTCTCCTTCAAAATAAAGAACCGTATCCACCATATGTTCTAGCATTCTTGGTCCAGCAATGGATCCTTCTTTTGTCACATGGCCGACAATGAAAATCGCAATTCCTTTTGTTTTGGCAATTCTCATCAGCTGGCCGGTCGACTCCCTTACCTGAGAAACACTTCCCGGAGCCGAGGTTACCTCAGGGTGATAGACGGTTTGAATAGAGTCAATGATGACAAAACGGGGATTAATATCCTCAATGGTTTGATGGATCAATTCCAAATTGGTTTCAGCGTATACATAAAGATTTTCAGAGGAAATATGAAGACGGTCTGCTCTGAGTTTCGTTTGTTTCACAGATTCCTCACCCGATATATATAGAACCTTATGTTCAGAAGAAAGCTGTGAGGAAACCTGTAACAGTAAAGTTGATTTTCCTATACCTGGATCGCCGCCAATCAAAACAAGTGATCCTGGTACCACTCCACCGCCTAGTACTCTGTTGAGCTCCTGCATTTTGGTTTCTACTCTATCTTCTTGCTCTGAATATATAGACGTAATAGGGGCTGCCTTGGTTTCACTTCCGACTGCCGTGTGTAAAAAAACCCCTTTAGGCTTGCTTGTAATTTCTACTTCTTCAACCATCTTGTTCCATTCGCCGCAACCTGGACACCGTCCCATCCACTTGGGTGATTCGTACCCGCATGACTGGCAAATGAACTTGGTTGTTTTTTTGGCCATAAAAGACTCCCTTTCTCCCTCTAACAGCTTCCTTCAGCCTTTTTATCTTGGATGTTTTTGTTTAATTTGTTGCGTTCCCCATAGTCAGTCCCTCACAGGCTGTTTTATGTGGGCTTTTTAAGATGACTGCTCGTTTTTCAGCTCAGTTTACAGTAAAGAAAGGAAATAAGAGCTAACTTGTTTGCTTTTGTTTCCTTTTTTTACTGTAAGGAGCTAAAAAACAACAGTTCTCCCTAGCCGATAGGCGCTGGAGCTGAAGCTAGACAAAAACTGATTAGTTTAATCCTTTATTTAATTTAAGATTTTATGCTTAACCTTTAAAAAAGGGGGCACAAGCTTATCACTCATGTACCCCTTTTGTTATACCAAGCAAATCTTAAAATATTCTTAGAATGTTAGGAAACAGTTCCAGATACCGCTGCAGGATTTACTACAAATTCCCCATCTTGCACATCAATTGTCACCTGCTGGCCATCTTTAATATTTCCTTTAAGCAGTTCTTCTGATAACCGGTCTTCTATATGCTTTTGAATTGCCCTGCGCAGCGGCCTTGCTCCGTATTCAGGATCATATCCTTCTTCAGTAAGCTTTACTTTTGCTGCTTCTGTTAATTCAAGATCAATATCTTTTTCTCTTAACCTCTTCACTAATTGATCTGACATAAGCGTAATAATATTGCTTAAATGTTCTTTTTCCAATGCATGGAATACGATCATTTCATCAATACGGTTAAGGAACTCAGGACGGAAAGCTTTTTTAAGCTCCTCAAGCATTTTTCCTTTCATATCCTTATAGTCCTGTTTCCCATCTTGAAGATTGAATCCAACATATTTATTTCGTCTTAAAGCCTCAGCTCCAACATTGGAAGTCATAATCAGCACAGTGTTGCGGAAATCAACAGTACGGCCTTTTGAATCCGTTAATCGTCCATCTTCAAGCACCTGCAGCAAGATATTAAAAACATCCGGGTGAGCTTTTTCAATTTCATCAAGAAGAATAACAGAATATGGTTTGCGGCGGACTTTTTCCGTTAATTGGCCGCCTTCTTCAAAACCTACATAACCAGGAGGTGAACCCACTAGCCGTGAAGTAGAGTGCTTCTCCATATACTCAGACATGTCGATACGAATCATAGCATCTTCATCACCAAACATGGCTTCAGCTAGTGCTCTTGCTAATTCCGTTTTACCAACACCTGTAGGACCAAGGAAGATAAATGAACCAATTGGACGTTTAGGATCCTTTAAGCCTGCTCTTGCGCGGCGCACAGCCTTAGAAATTGCATTAACAGCTTCTTCCTGGCCAATGACACGGGCATGCAGTATTTTTTCCAAATTAAGAAGCTTTTCAGTCTCTGTTTGAGCTAATCTTGAAACGGGAATTCCAGTCCAGGTTGAAACTACACTTGCAATATCCTCTACAGTGACAGCACTGTTTTCCTGCCCTTGTTTTTCTTTCCAAGATTTCTTCGTTTCTTCCAGCTGCTCACGAAGCTTTTGCTCTGCGTCCCGCAAAGAAGCCGCTTTTTCAAATTCCTGGCTCTGTACAGAGGCATCTTTTTCTTTGCGTATCTCGTCTAATCTCACTTCCAGCTCTTTTAAATTAGGCGGTGTTGTATAAGAACGGAGGCGGACCTTCGAACCTGCTTCATCAATAAGGTCAATCGCCTTATCCGGTAAGAAGCGGTCAGAAATATAACGATCAGATAATTTAACCGCTGCATCAATTGCATCATCTGAAATAGAGACACGGTGGTGGGCTTCATAACGATCGCGCAAACCTTTTAAGATTTGAATGGATTCATCAATAGAAGGTTCATCCACTTGTATAGGCTGGAAGCGCCTTTCTAAAGCCGCATCTTTTTCAATATATTTACGATACTCATCCAATGTGGTCGCACCAATGCACTGAAGTTCACCGCGCGCTAGAGATGGCTTCAATATATTGGATGCATCAATTGCACCCTCTGCTCCGCCGGCACCGATCAGCGTATGAAGTTCATCAATAAACAAGATGATATTGCCTGCCTGGCGTATTTCATCCATCACCTTTTTCAGGCGGTCCTCAAATTCCCCACGGTATTTCGTACCAGCCACAACCGTACCCATGTCAAGAGTCATAACCCGTTTATCCCTCAGGGTTTCAGGTACTTCGTTATTTACGATTTGCTGGGCCAGCCCTTCCGCAATGGCTGTCTTACCTACCCCGGGCTCTCCAATTAAAACCGGGTTATTTTTAGTTCTTCGGCTTAAAACCTCTATAACCCTTTGAATCTCCTTGCTTCTCCCTATCACAGGATCTAACGTATCCTCGCGGGCAATTGCAGTTAAATCTCTTGCCAGACTATCGAGTGTAGGTGTGCTTGCATTTGATGCATTGCTGCCCTGTACTCCTCCTGCTTCATTGCTGCCCAACAATTGAAGAACCTGTTGTCTCGCTTTATTTAAGCTGACTCCAAGGTTATTAAGAACTCTCGCAGCTACACCTTCTCCTTCACGAATTAGTCCCAGAAGGATATGTTCTGTGCCTACATATGAATGACCCAGCTTGCGTGCCTCATCCATTGAAAGTTCAATGACTTTTTTAGCCCTAGGAGTATAGTGAATATTCTGGCCGGAGTCCTGCCCTTTGCCTATTAGGTTTTCAACTTCAGATTGAATTTTATCCGGGCTTAATCCAAGGCCAAACAGTGCTTTGGCAGCTATTCCTTCACCTTCTCGTACTAAGCCAAGTAAAATATGTTCTGTTCCAATATTGTTATGTCTTAAACGAATTGCTTCCTCTTGGGATAAAGCAAGTACTTTTTGTGCCCTTTCAGTAAAACGACCAAACATCATAAAGGTTTCCTCCTAACCATTCATTTTCTCTAATTTTAATCTTTCTCTTATGAGTGTAGCCCTTCTGATGTCCCGCTCATACGGACGGAGCGGACCTCCAGCATACTGCTGTAAAAAACCTGGCTGTGTTATAATCATTAATTCATTTAAAATACTTTTAGATACATTTTTAATATATCCTGTATCTATACCCAAACGGACATCTGATAAACATCTTGCTGCTTCTTTGGATTCAATGATCCTGCTGTTAGTAAGGACACCATATGATCGGTAAACCCTATCTTCTAATTGTATGTTTGATGATTTTATCAATGCTTCCCTGGCATGTCTTTCCTGAGATATTATTTGGTGTACAACACTTACTAAGTCTGTAACAATATCATGCTCTGACTTTCCTAAAGTGATTTGATTGGATATTTGAAATATATTCCCCTGCGCTTCACTGCCTTCTCCATATATTCCTCTTACCACTAATCCCAGTTGACTAATAGCAGGAATAATTCGATTCATTTGTTGTGTAAGCACAAGTCCCGGTAAATGGACCATAACAGAAGCCCTTAAGCCAGTTCCCACATTTGTAGGGCAGCTTGTCAAATACCCAAGCTTTTCATCGTATGCATAATCAATTTTGCTTTCAATCAGATCATCCAGCATTTCTGCCCTAGCCAACGCCTCTGTTAACTGCAAACCGGGAAAAAGGCATTGAATGCGAATATGATCTTCCTCATTCAGCATAATACTTACATCCTCTTCCTCTGATAAAAGAACGGCGCCATGAGAAGAATCATCTGCTAAATGGGGACTAATCAAGTGTTTTTCTACTAACACCCTTTTTTGGAGGGGCTGCAGATCATCCATCCTTAATAATTCAAGCATTCCTGCATTTTTTTCAAATTCCTCTATCAGCGGCTGATCAAGCTTCAGGATAATATCACGGGCATCCTCGCTGCTGAAAAGAGCAGGAAACTTATAATCCTTTAAGTTTCTGGCTAACCTTACCCTGGAACTAAGTACAATATCAGATTCAGGTCCATTTTGGCACATCCATGAACTCACAGCCTTATTTAAGAAGTTCTCTAATGTCACGATGATTCACCTCTTTGATCATGAAGCGACCCTTCCAGCGCACGGACCTTATCACGAATTTCAGCAGCCCTTTCAAATTCCTCTTGATGAATCGCAGTCTGCAGCGTTTGTTTTAGTTCCTGAATCTGTTTTTTAATATGAATGGATCCGCCAATCCTTTTCGGAACTTTTCCCCGATGCTCAACATTTCCGCTATGCAGCCTCTTTAATAAAGGAGTTAGTTGATTTTTAAAAGAATCATAACAATTTGCACAGCCAAAACGGCCCACATTTAGAAATTGATTAATTGTCATATGGCAATGATCACATTGCAAAACGTCGTGCTTAGGAAGAGCTTCCTTCTTGACCTGCTGAAAGCTGGGATCAAAATTGAATAAACCTGCCAGCAAATGATTGATGGAGAAATCAGGCTCATCACCAAACATAAAGGCTTCCCCCTTTTCTTGGGCACAGCTCTCACAATAGTGATAATCATTTTTTTCGCCATTTACAATTTTAGTGAAATGCAAAGTGGCCGGCCGTTTATGGCACTCTTGACAGATCATTCTCCTCACCTCTTGCTATTTGTACTTTAGTGAAATTAACATGGCCTTTAACATTCTTGCTCTTAATTCATCTCTTTCCGGGAGATTAATATATAAAACGGAACGATCCATTACGCTTAACATAATCTTAGCCTCCCGTTCTGAAATGACATCCTCTTCTACAAGGCGAAAAACAACATCAGCAGCATTGGATTGCGAGATGCGTTCCTGTATTAAAATAAGCAGATGCTCGATCAGGTGAGCCTGATCATGAGGTTTTACCTTCATAATCCTTATATACCCGCCTCCGCCTCTCTTACTTTCAACTAAATAGCCTTTTTCTATTGTGAAACGTGTAT
The DNA here is from genome assembly GCF_001636425.1 of Heyndrickxia acidicola. Taxonomy (NCBI): domain Bacteria; kingdom Bacillati; phylum Bacillota; class Bacilli; order Caryophanales; family Bacillaceae; genus Heyndrickxia; species Heyndrickxia acidicola. Next base: position 3,490,238 of record NZ_KV440953.1, on the reverse strand, counting down.
TAATGACATAATTTATTTGAGAGGGCACGCATTGAAATTTATCGGCAATCTCACTTCTTTTTATTTCAATTAGTTCGCTGTCGTTCAATTCCAATACCCGTTTGAGGTAGTTTTCTATAATATCGGAAATATTTCTCATCATAGTACCACCTCCTCACCCAACTGACTTTGACTATATTTGACTTTAATTATACATGAAATAGATCTAAAAAGGCAATCGGATAATTCTTATTTTAGTTTTGCCACCTTGGATGAAAATAAAACCACTTGGAATAGAAAAAATACTTAGACCAGCACTGATGGCTGCCAAAGCGGTATAGTTTTAGTTATAAATAATTAATTCAATAGTAAAAAACCCACAGATTTTCATCTGTGGGTTTTAATAATGCCCGGCAATGTCCTACTCTCACAGGGGGACAGCCCCCAACTACCATCGGCGCTGAGAAGCTTAACTTCCGTGTTCGGGATGGGAACGGGTGTGACCTTCTCGCCATAATTACCGGACTATGAAACTGTTGAGGTATTGTTCCCTCAAAACTAGATAAAGAAGTAAGTAAAACGTTGAATCGTTATTGGTTAAGTCCTCGATCGATTAGTATTCGTCAGCTCCATGTGTCGCCACACTTCCACCTCGAACCTATCAACCTGATCATCTTTCAGGGATCTTACTAGCTTGCGCTATGGGAAATCTCATCTTGAGGGGGGCTTCATGCTTAGATGCTTTCAGCACTTATCCCTTCCGCACATAGCTACCCAGCGATGCCTTTGGCAAGACAACTGGTACACCAGCGGTGCGTCCATCCCGGTCCTCTCGTACTAAGGACAGCTCCTCTCAAATTTCCTACGCCCACGACGGATAGGGACCGAACTGTCTCACGACGTTCTGAACCCAGCTCGCGTACCGCTTTAATGGGCGAACAGCCCAACCCTTGGGACCGACTACAGCCCCAGGATGCGATGAGCCGACATCGAGGTGCCAAACCTCCCCGTCGATGTGGACTCTTGGGGGAGATAAGCCTGTTATCCCCGGGGTAGCTTTTATCCGTTGAGCGATGGCCCTTCCATGCGGAACCACCGGATCACTAAGCCCGACTTTCGTCCCTGCTCGACTTGTAGGTCTCGCAGTCAAGCTCCCTTGTGCCTTTACACTCTGCGAATGATTTCCAACCATTCTGAGGGAACCTTTGGGCGCCTCCGTTACTCTTTAGGAGGCGACCGCCCCAGTCAAACTGCCTGCCTGACACTGTCTCCCACCCCGATCAGGGGTGCGGGTTAGAATTTCAATACAACCAGGGTAGTATCCCACCGACGCCTCCACCGAAGCTGGCGCTCCGGCTTCAAAGGCTCCTACCTATCCTGTACAAGTTGTACCAAAATTCAATATCAAGCTGCAGTAAAGCTCCACGGGGTCTTTCCGTCCTGTCGCGGGTAACCTGCATCTTCACAGGTACTATAATTTCACCGAGTCTCTCGTTGAGACAGTGCCCAGATCGTTACGCCTTTCGTGCGGGTCAGAACTTACCTGACAAGGAATTTCGCTACCTTAGGACCGTTATAGTTACGGCCGCCGTTTACTGGGGCTTCAGTTCAGAGCTTCGCTTGCGCTAACCCCTCTCCTTAACCTTCCAGCACCGGGCAGGCGTCAGCCCCTATACTTCGCCTTGCGGCTTCGCAGAGACCTGTGTTTTTGCTAAACAGTCGCCTGGGCCTATTCACTGCGGCTCTCTCGGGCTTGCACCCTACCAGAGCACCCCTTCTCCCGAAGTTACGGGGTCATTTTGCCGAGTTCCTTAACGAGAGTTCTCTCGCTCACCTTAGGATTCTCTCCTCGCCTACCTGTGTCGGTTTGCGGTACGGGCACCTTTTTCCTCGCTAGAGGCTTTTCTTGGCAGTGTGGAATCAGGAACTTCGGTACTATATTTCCCTCGCCATCACAGCTCCGCTTTAATGATAAGGATTTGCCTCATCATCAGCCTAACTGCTTGGACACGGCAATCCAGCGCCGTGCTTACCCTATCCTCCTGCGTCCCCCCATCACTCAAACGGAAAAGAGGTGGTACAGGAATATCAACCTGTTGTCCATCGCCTACGCCTTTCGGCCTCGGCTTAGGTCCCGACTAACCCTGAGCGGACGAGCCTTCCTCAGGAAACCTTAGGCATTCGGTGGAAGGGATTCTCACCCTTCTTTCGCTACTCATACCGGCATTCTCACTTCTAAGCGCTCCACCAGTCCTTACGGTCTAGCTTCAACGCCCTTAGAACGCTCTCCTACCACTGACACCTACGGTGTCAATCCACAGCTTCGGTGATACGTTTAGCCCCGGTACATTTTCGGCGCAGAGTCACTCGACCAGTGAGCTATTACGCACTCTTTAAATGGTGGCTGCTTCTAAGCCAACATCCTGGTTGTCTAAGCAACTCCACATCCTTTTCCACTTAACGTATACTTTGGGACCTTAGCTGGTGGTCTGGGCTGTTTCCCTTTTGACCATGGATCTTATCACTCACAGTCTGACTCCCAAGAATAAGTATTTGGCATTCGGAGTTTGTCTGAATTCGGTAACCCGATGAGGGCCCCTAGTCCAAACAGTGCTCTACCTCCAATACTCTTCTCTTGAGGCTAGCCCTAAAGCTATTTCGGAGAGAACCAGCTATCTCCAGGTTCGATTGGAATTTCTCCGCTACCCACACCTCATCCCCGCACTTTTCAACGTGCGTGGGTTCGGGCCTCCAGTAAGTGTTACCTTACCTTCACCCTGGACATGGGTAGATCACCTGGTTTCGGGTCTACGACCTCATACTCATTCGCCCTATTCAGACTCGCTTTCGCTGCGGCTCCGCCTTATCAGCTTAACCTTGCATGAAATCGTAACTCGCCGGTTCATTCTACAAAAGGCACGCCATTACCCTGCATAAATGCATAGGGCTTTGACTACTTGTAGGCACACGGTTTCAGGATCTCTTTCACTCCCCTTCCGGGGTGCTTTTCACCTTTCCCTCACGGTACTGGTTCACTATCGGTCACTAGGGAGTATTTAGCCTTGGGAGATGGTCCTCCCAGCTTCCGACGGGATTTCACGTGTCCCGCCGTACTCAGGATACACTCAAGAGGGAACGAAGTTTCAACTACAGGGTTGTTACCTTCTTTGACGGGCCTTTCCAGACCTCTTCATTTACCTCGTTCCTTTGTAACTCCGTATAGAGTGTCCTACAACCCCAAGAGGCAAGCCTCTTGGTTTGGGCTAATTCCGTTTCGCTCGCCGCTACTCAGGAAATCGCAATTGCTTTCTCTTCCTCCGGGTACTTAGATGTTTCAGTTCCCCGGGTCTGCCTTCAGTACCCTATGTATTCAGGTAAAGATACTACCCCATTACGGGCAGTGGGTTTCCCCATTCGGAAATCTCCGGATCAAAGCTTACTTACAGCTCCCCGAAGCATATCGGTGTTAGTACCGTCCTTCATCGGCTCCTAGTGCCAAGGCATCCACCGTGCGCCCTTACTAACTTAACCTATAAAAGGTTTTTACTACTAAAATGGAAAAAATCCATAAAGTGGCGATTCTCGGTTATTTGCTTGGTTATTCTCAATATCTAGTTTTCAAGGAACAATACTCAAACGAATGATCAACTTCGAATCTCTTCGTCAGCTTCACTCACTCTCATCCTCACGTATTGTCATACGTTCCGGTGATCGCTCGTTCGCTTCCTCGACCTTCTTGCTGCTGATTCGTTTGATGGTTTTGAGAGATAGTTCCCTCAAAACTAAACAAAAACAGAAACGTCTTTTTATGAAGCGAAGCTTCATTTTCCTTAGAAAGGAGGTGATCCAGCCGCACCTTCCGATACGGCTACCTTGTTACGACTTCACCCCAATCATCTGTCCCACCTTCGGCGGCTGGCTCCAAAAGGTTACCTCACCGACTTCGGGTGTTACAAACTCTCGTGGTGTGACGGGCGGTGTGTACAAGGCCCGGGAACGTATTCACCGCGGCATGCTGATCCGCGATTACTAGCGATTCCGGCTTCATGTAGGCGAGTTGCAGCCTACAATCCGAACTGAGAATGGTTTTATGGGATTGGCTAAACCTCGCGGTCTTGCAGCCCTTTGTACCATCCATTGTAGCACGTGTGTAGCCCAGGTCATAAGGGGCATGATGATTTGACGTCATCCCCACCTTCCTCCGGTTTGTCACCGGCAGTCACCCTAGAGTGCCCAACTGAATGCTGGCAACTAAGGTCAAGGGTTGCGCTCGTTGCGGGACTTAACCCAACATCTCACGACACGAGCTGACGACAACCATGCACCACCTGTCACTCTGTCCCCCGAAGGGGAAAGCCCTATCTCTAGGGTTGTCAGAGGATGTCAAGACCTGGTAAGGTTCTTCGCGTTGCTTCGAATTAAACCACATGCTCCACCGCTTGTGCGGGCCCCCGTCAATTCCTTTGAGTTTCAGCCTTGCGGCCGTACTCCCCAGGCGGAGTGCTTAATGCGTTAGCTGCAGCACTAAAGGGCGGAAACCCTCTAACACTTAGCACTCATCGTTTACGGCGTGGACTACCAGGGTATCTAATCCTGTTCGCTCCCCACGCTTTCGCGCCTCAGCGTCAGTTACAGACCAGAGAGTCGCCTTCGCCACTGGTGTTCCTCCACATATCTACGCATTTCACCGCTACACGTGGAATTCCACTCTCCTCTTCTGCACTCAAGTCTCCCAGTTTCCAATGACCCTCCACGGTTGAGCCGTGGGCTTTCACATCAGACTTAAGAAACCGCCTGCGCGCGCTTTACGCCCAATAATTCCGGACAACGCTTGCCACCTACGTATTACCGCGGCTGCTGGCACGTAGTTAGCCGTGGCTTTCTGGTTAGGTACCGTCAAGGTACCGCCCTATTCGAACGGTACTTGTTCTTCCCTAACAACAGAGTTTTACGATCCGAAAACCTTCATCACTCACGCGGCGTTGCTCCGTCAGACTTTCGTCCATTGCGGAAGATTCCCTACTGCTGCCTCCCGTAGGAGTCTGGGCCGTGTCTCAGTCCCAGTGTGGCCGATCACCCTCTCAGGTCGGCTACGCATCGTTGCCTTGGTGAGCCGTTACCTCACCAACTAGCTAATGCGCCGCGGGTCCATCTGTAAGTGATAGCCGAAGCCATCTTTCAATATTCCCCCATGCGGAGGAAGAAGTTATCCGGTATTAGCCCCGGTTTCCCGGAGTTATCCCAGTCTTACAGGCAGGTTACCCACGTGTTACTCACCCGTCCGCCGCTAACCAAAAGGGAGCAAGCTCCCAATTGATTCGCTCGACTTGCATGTATTAGGCACGCCGCCAGCGTTCGTCCTGAGCCAGGATCAAACTCTCCAAAAAAGAGTTGATTTAGCTCTTAAAGTTGTTGTCTATATAAGACAAAGAATTAACGTTGACGTTTCTGTTTCGTTCAGTTTTCAAGGAACAATTCATTCTTATTGGTGGAGCCTAGCGGGATCGAACCGCTGACCTCCTGCGTGCAAAGCAGGCGCTCTCCCAGCTGAGCTAAGGCCCCATATTAGTGGTCGGGAAGACAGGATTCGAACCTGCGACCCCATGGTCCCAAACCATGTGCTCTACCAAGCTGAGCTACTTCCCGTTTGTAACCATATAATATAAAAATATTTAATGGCGCGCCCGAGAGGAGTCGAACCCCTAACCTTTTGATCCGTAGTCAAACGCTCTATCCAATTGAGCTACGGGCGCTTAAAGAAAAGTTATTTTGCTGCCGCAAAAAACTTTGGTGCCGAGGACCGGAATCGAACCGGTACGGTAGTCACCTACCGCAGGATTTTAAGTCCTGTGCGTCTGCCAGTTCCGCCACCCCGGCAAGGGTGTTTGGAGCGGAAGACGGGATTCGAACCCGCGACCCCCACCTTGGCAAGGTGGTGTTCTACCACTGAACTACTTCCGCAAAATTTCAAATAAGTGCGGGTGAAGGGAGTCGAACCCCCACGCCTTGCGGCGCCAGATCCTAAGTCTGGTGCGTCTGCCAATTCCGCCACACCCGCATATTTAAATGGTGAGCCATGAAGGACTCGAACCTTCGACCCTCTGATTAAAAGTCAGATGCTCTACCGACTGAGCTAATGGCTCAAACAATGAAAACCTTGATTTATAGTATACAGCCTAAACCTTGTGGCATCTACGACGTCCCAATCTCAGGATGTCTTGCAAGATGCAGCTCGATTGGTACGCTGATGATAATTCAGTGAAGATTATTCATCGTGCTCTACCGACTGAGCTAATGGCTCGTACTAATTTCCATAAAAGTGGTGCCGGCCAGAGGACTTGAACCCCCAACCTACTGATTACAAGTCAGTTGCTCTACCAATTGAGCTAGGCCGGCTAATAATGGTGGAGGATGACGGGTTCGAACCGCCGACCCCCTGCTTGTAAGGCAGGTGCTCTCCCAGCTGAGCTAATCCTCCAATATAATGCCTGGCAATGTCCTACTCTCACAGGGGGACAGCCCCCAACTACCATCGGCGCTGAGAAGCTTAACTTCCGTGTTCGGGATGGGAACGGGTGTGACCTTCTCGCCATAATTACCAGACCGTATTTAATTAAGGATTGCTCCTTCAAAACTAGATATGAGAAACCAAGCATAACCTTGAATCGTTTTATTTATTGGTTAAGTCCTCGATCGATTAGTATCCGTCAGCTCCATGTGTCACCACACTTCCACCTCGAACCTATCAACCTGATCATCTTTCAGGGATCTTACTAGCTTGCGCTATGGGAAATCTCATCTTGAGGGGGGCTTCATGCTTAGATGCTTTCAGCACTTATCCCTTCCGCACATAGCTACCCAGCGATGCCTTTGGCAAGACAACTGGTACACCAGCGGTGCGTCCATCCCGGTCCTCTCGTACTAAGGACAGCTCCTCTCAAATTTCCTACGCCCACGACGGATAGGGACCGAACTGTCTCACGACGTTCTGAACCCAGCTCGCGTACCGCTTTAATGGGCGAACAGCCCAACCCTTGGGACCGACTACAGCCCCAGGATGCGATGAGCCGACATCGAGGTGCCAAACCTCCCCGTCGATGTGGACTCTTGGGGGAGATAAGCCTGTTATCCCCGGGGTAGCTTTTATCCGTTGAGCGATGGCCCTTCCATGCGGAACCACCGGATCACTAAGCCCGACTTTCGTCCCTGCTCGACTTGTAGGTCTCGCAGTCAAGCTCCCTTGTGCCTTTACACTCTGCGAATGATTTCCAACCATTCTGAGGGAACCTTTGGGCGCCTCCGTTACTCTTTAGGAGGCGACCGCCCCAGTCAAACTGCCTGCCTGACACTGTCTCCCACCCCGATCAGGGGTGCGGGTTAGAATTTCAATACAACCAGGGTAGTATCCCACCGACGCCTCCACCGAAGCTGGCGCTCCGGCTTCAAAGGCTCCTACCTATCCTGTACAAGTTGTACCAAAATTCAATATCAAGCTGCAGTAAAGCTCCACGGGGTCTTTCCGTCCTGTCGCGGGTAACCTGCATCTTCACAGGTACTATAATTTCACCGAGTCTCTCGTTGAGACAGTGCCCAGATCGTTACGCCTTTCGTGCGGGTCAGAACTTACCTGACAAGGAATTTCGCTACCTTAGGACCGTTATAGTTACGGCCGCCGTTTACTGGGGCTTCAGTTCAGAGCTTCGCTTGCGCTAACCCCTCTCCTTAACCTTCCAGCACCGGGCAGGCGTCAGCCCCTATACTTCGCCTTGCGGCTTCGCAGAGACCTGTGTTTTTGCTAAACAGTCGCCTGGGCCTATTCACTGCGGCTCTCTCGGGCTTGCACCCTACCAGAGCACCCCTTCTCCCGAAGTTACGGGGTCATTTTGCCGAGTTCCTTAACGAGAGTTCTCTCGCTCACCTTAGGATTCTCTCCTCGCCTACCTGTGTCGGTTTGCGGTACGGGCACCTTTTTCCTCGCTAGAGGCTTTTCTTGGCAGTGTGGAATCAGGAACTTCGGTACTATATTTCCCTCGCCATCACAGCTCCGCTTTAATGATAAGGATTTGCCTCATCATCAGCCTAACTGCTTGGACACGGCAATCCAGCGCCGTGCTTACCCTATCCTCCTGCGTCCCCCCATCACTCAAACGGAAAAGAGGTGGTACAGGAATATCAACCTGTTGTCCATCGCCTACGCCTTTCGGCCTCGGCTTAGGTCCCGACTAACCCTGAGCGGACGAGCCTTCCTCAGGAAACCTTAGGCATTCGGTGGAAGGGATTCTCACCCTTCTTTCGCTACTCATACCGGCATTCTCACTTCTAAGCGCTCCACCAGTCCTTACGGTCTAGCTTCAACGCCCTTAGAACGCTCTCCTACCACTGACACCTACGGTGTCAATCCACAGCTTCGGTGATACGTTTAGCCCCGGTACATTTTCGGCGCAGAGTCACTCGACCAGTGAGCTATTACGCACTCTTTAAATGGTGGCTGCTTCTAAGCCAACATCCTGGTTGTCTAAGCAACTCCACATCCTTTTCCACTTAACGTATACTTTGGGACCTTAGCTGGTGGTCTGGGCTGTTTCCCTTTTGACCATGGATCTTATCACTCACAGTCTGACTCCCAAGAATAAGTATTTGGCATTCGGAGTTTGTCTGAATTCGGTAACCCGATGAGGGCCCCTAGTCCAAACAGTGCTCTACCTCCAATACTCTTCTCTTGAGGCTAGCCCTAAAGCTATTTCGGAGAGAACCAGCTATCTCCAGGTTCGATTGGAATTTCTCCGCTACCCACACCTCATCCCCGCACTTTTCAACGTGCGTGGGTTCGGGCCTCCAGTAAGTGTTACCTTACCTTCACCCTGGACATGGGTAGATCACCTGGTTTCGGGTCTACGACCTCATACTCATTCGCCCTATTCAGACTCGCTTTCGCTGCGGCTCCGCCTTATCAGCTTAACCTTGCATGAAATCGTAACTCGCCGGTTCATTCTACAAAAGGCACGCCATTACCCTGCATAAATGCATAGGGCTTTGACTACTTGTAGGCACACGGTTTCAGGATCTCTTTCACTCCCCTTCCGGGGTGCTTTTCACCTTTCCCTCACGGTACTGGTTCACTATCGGTCACTAGGGAGTATTTAGCCTTGGGAGATGGTCCTCCCAGCTTCCGACGGGATTTCACGTGTCCCGCCGTACTCAGGATACACTCAAGAGGGAACGAAGTTTCAACTACAGGGTTGTTACCTTCTTTGACGGGCCTTTCCAGACCTCTTCATTTACCTCGTTCCTTTGTAACTCCGTATAGAGTGTCCTACAACCCCAAGAGGCAAGCCTCTTGGTTTGGGCTAATTCCGTTTCGCTCGCCGCTACTCAGGAAATCGCAATTGCTTTCTCTTCCTCCGGGTACTTAGATGTTTCAGTTCCCCGGGTCTGCCTTCAGTACCCTATGTATTCAGGTAAAGATACTACCCCATTACGGGCAGTGGGTTTCCCCATTCGGAAATCTCCGGATCAAAGCTTACTTACAGCTCCCCGAAGCATATCGGTGTTAGTACCGTCCTTCATCGGCTCCTAGTGCCAAGGCATCCACCGTGCGCCCTTACTAACTTAACCTAAAAGGTTTTTATTACTACTAAAATGGATTGAAATCCATAAAGTGGCGATTCTCGGTTTTACTTGGTTACTTCTTTTATCTAGTTTTCAAAGAACAATGTTTTGAAGGATTGAACCTTCAAAACTGAACGAAACGAAAAACGTCTTTTTATGAAGCGAAGCTTCATTTTCCTTAGAAAGGAGGTGATCCAGCCGCACCTTCCGATACGGCTACCTTGTTACGACTTCACCCCAATCATCTGTCCCACCTTCGGCGGCTGGCTCCAAAAGGTTACCTCACCGACTTCGGGTGTTACAAACTCTCGTGGTGTGACGGGCGGTGTGTACAAGGCCCGGGAACGTATTCACCGCGGCATGCTGATCCGCGATTACTAGCGATTCCGGCTTCATGTAGGCGAGTTGCAGCCTACAATCCGAACTGAGAATGGTTTTATGGGATTGGCTAAACCTCGCGGTCTTGCAGCCCTTTGTACCATCCATTGTAGCACGTGTGTAGCCCAGGTCATAAGGGGCATGATGATTTGACGTCATCCCCACCTTCCTCCGGTTTGTCACCGGCAGTCACCCTAGAGTGCCCAACTGAATGCTGGCAACTAAGGTCAAGGGTTGCGCTCGTTGCGGGACTTAACCCAACATCTCACGACACGAGCTGACGACAACCATGCACCACCTGTCACTCTGTCCCCCGAAGGGGAAAGCCCTATCTCTAGGGTTGTCAGAGGATGTCAAGACCTGGTAAGGTTCTTCGCGTTGCTTCGAATTAAACCACATGCTCCACCGCTTGTGCGGGCCCCCGTCAATTCCTTTGAGTTTCAGCCTTGCGGCCGTACTCCCCAGGCGGAGTGCTTAATGCGTTAGCTGCAGCACTAAAGGGCGGAAACCCTCTAACACTTAGCACTCATCGTTTACGGCGTGGACTACCAGGGTATCTAATCCTGTTCGCTCCCCACGCTTTCGCGCCTCAGCGTCAGTTACAGACCAGAGAGTCGCCTTCGCCACTGGTGTTCCTCCACATATCTACGCATTTCACCGCTACACGTGGAATTCCACTCTCCTCTTCTGCACTCAAGTCTCCCAGTTTCCAATGACCCTCCACGGTTGAGCCGTGGGCTTTCACATCAGACTTAAGAAACCGCCTGCGCGCGCTTTACGCCCAATAATTCCGGACAACGCTTGCCACCTACGTATTACCGCGGCTGCTGGCACGTAGTTAGCCGTGGCTTTCTGGTTAGGTACCGTCAAGGTACCGCCCTATTCGAACGGTACTTGTTCTTCCCTAACAACAGAGTTTTACGATCCGAAAACCTTCATCACTCACGCGGCGTTGCTCCGTCAGACTTTCGTCCATTGCGGAAGATTCCCTACTGCTGCCTCCCGTAGGAGTCTGGGCCGTGTCTCAGTCCCAGTGTGGCCGATCACCCTCTCAGGTCGGCTACGCATCGTTGCCTTGGTGAGCCGTTACCTCACCAACTAGCTAATGCGCCGCGGGTCCATCTGTAAGTGATAGCCGAAGCCATCTTTCAATATTCCCCCATGCGGAGGAAGAAGTTATCCGGTATTAGCCCCGGTTTCCCGGAGTTATCCCAGTCTTACAGGCAGGTTACCCACGTGTTACTCACCCGTCCGCCGCTAACCAAAAGGGAGCAAGCTCCCAATTGATTCGCTCGACTTGCATGTATTAGGCACGCCGCCAGCGTTCGTCCTGAGCCAGGATCAAACTCTCCAAAAAAGAGTTGATTTAGCTCTTAAAGTTGTTGTCTATATAAGACAAAGAATTAACGTTGACGTTTCTGTTTCGTTCAGTTTTCAAAGATCAATCATTTTCGTCGTTTTCTCAGCGACCTTTATATCTTACTACTTTCAAATGTTACTGTCAACAACTTTTTTAATTTATTTTATTGCGTTGTTAGCCCGTATTTGGCAACGAATAATAATATACCACCTTAAAATTATTTACGCAATAGATTTTTTAAAAATTAATGAATAAATACGCAAGAAAATTGAAAAGCGCACAGCTTTAGGCGGAAAGCATAGGACTAGCCGGCTTGAAGTTTTGCCTTTTTACCTTCTAGACAGCTGGGCTTATGACCTCGAGCCGAGGGTTAGGAAGGCTGGTTTGTAACCATCCAGCCTGTGCTAGACAGAGACTATATTGATTAAATACTCTATTTACTATAACCTTTTACACTTTCTTATCCTGTTAAAAAGCCCCTGCTTACGCAGAGGCTTTTCTGAATTGTGATTAATCTCTATTTTTCATTAAAGGGAATAATAGAACATCACGAATAGAAGGAGCGTTAGTTAACAACATAACTAACCGGTCGATACCGATACCCAATCCGCCTGTTGGAGGCATACCGTACTCAAGGGATTCAACAAAGTCATCATCCATCATGTGAGCTTCATCATTTCCGTGTTCGCGCTCTTTCAATTGCTTCTCAAATCTTTCACGTTGGTCAATAGGATCATTAAGCTCCGTAAATGCATTTGCATGTTCACGGCCAACAATAAACAACTCAAAACGGTCTGTAAACCTTGGATCCTCGTCATTCTTCTTAGCAAGAGGAGAAATTTCAACCGGATGCCCATAAATGAACGTAGGCTGAATAAGCTTGTCCTCTACTCTTTGCTCAAAAAACTCATTTACAATATGCCCAAACTCCATATGTGCCGTGATTTCTATATTGTGTTCTTTTGCTAGCGCGCGGGCTTCTTCTATAGACATTTCAGGCCAGAAATCCACTCCAGTGTATTCCTTAACTGCATCTACCATATGAAGTCTGCGCCATTCAGGCTCTAGATTTACTTCATGTTCACCATATTGAATAGAAGTAGTTCCAAGAACCTCTTTAGAAATATGGGCTACCATATTTTCAGTTAAATTCATAATATCATTATAGTCTGCATATGCTTCATACAATTCAAGCATTGTAAATTCAGGATTATGTCTTGTAGATACGCCTTCATTACGGAAAACACGCCCAATTTCATATACCTTTTCAAGACCGCCGACAATAAGGCGTTTTAAATGCAATTCGATGGCAATACGCATAAATAAAGGAATGTCCAAAGCATTATGATGCGTAATGAACGGACGCGCTGCCGCTCCCCCTGCAATAGCATGCATCATTGGTGTTTCCACTTCAAGATAACCGTTATTATCAAGATAGCGCCTCATAGATTGAATGATTAAGCTTCTTGTAACAAAAGTAGTTTTGCTGTCATTGCTCATAATGAGATCTAAATAACGCTGACGGTAACGCTGTTCAACATCTTTCAAACCGTGGAATTTATCAGGAAGCGGACGTAAAGACTTTGTCAGTAATACAAAATCTTTCACTTTTATTGATAATTCTCCTACCTTTGTTTTAAAAACAGTACCAGTAACACCCACAATATCTCCTAAATCAACAGAGTCAAAGATTTCGTATTGCTCTTCTCCGACTGCATCCTTACGAACATATAATTGAATTTGTCCCTGTAAATCCTGGACATGGGCAAAGCCCGCTTTCCCTTTACCCCTTTTAGTCATAATACGGCCGGCTATCGTTGCCGTAATATCTTTTTCTTCCAATTCTTCTTTAGTAAGGTTTTCATAAAGGTCTTTAATACTTTGGGTAGTATGGGTACGATCAAAACGCTTTCCAAATGGATCTAAACCCTTTTCTCTTAATGCCGCCAGTTTTTCTCTTCTAACTTGTAAGAGGTCATTTAATTCCTCACTCATTCTTCCCACTCCAATCTATTGTTTAAGGTCTTGACCGAAATTCATTCATTTATACGTAATATTATATAATGATCGGTAAAATCTTTTTTTGCTCATCCTATTATTTTACACAAAATTATATATTCAAGCATCCCCTAAGATATTGTTTTTCTTTACAATACAAAAAACTTTTAATTTAATCAATTAAATAGACCCTCCAACGAACACAACCCCATAAAGCTAACGTCTTTTTAATGGTCCGACTATGCTCATGGTGAATGACCCAGCAAGCAAGGCCTTTATTCATCAAATTGAATCAATCATAGTTGGGCAACTGCTATTCAGCTTCACCATTTTATTTTCAAGAGGACCGTTTTGTTCCCTACGCTAAAAAACTGCCAGTGTGCCCTGGCAGTTCAATCTACTAGTTCATTATCCTACTTTAACATCGCTGTCTTCAGATTCTACTTCTTCCACATAGTTCGTCAGAAGTGTTACCAGGTCATTGCGCGTATTGCAGGCATTGATGCCGTTTCTTACTTTTGCATTTCCTCGCAAGCCCTTCAAGTACCATGCTGCATGTTTTCTCATTTCTCTTACAGCAATATGCTCATTCTTCAGTGCAATCAATCGGTCTAAATGAAGAAGGCAGACATCAATTTTTTCACGAATAGATGGATCGCTAACAAGTTCACCTGTTTCCAGGTATTTAACCGTACTGTAAATCATCCATGGATTTCCCAGGGCAGCTCTTCCAATCATAACTCCGTCTACACCCGTCTCATCAAGCATCCGTTTCGCATCTTCAGGCGTATTTACATCCCCATTCCCAATCAGCGGAATGTTAAGAGATTGTTTTACCTCACGGATAATATCCCAGTTTGCCGTTCCTTCGTACATTTGAACCCTTGTACGGCCATGCATAGAAACAGCAGCACCGCCTGCGCGTTCAACAGCCTTAGCGTTTTCTATGGCAAAGATATGATCATCGTCCCAGCCAATTCTCATTTTGACTGTTACAGGTTTATCAACTGCGTCCACAACTGCTGATACCATTTCATAGATCTTATTCGGATCAAGCAGCCATTTTGCACCTGCTTCGCATTTAATGATTTTGTTCACCGGACATCCCATATTAATATCAATAATATCTGCATTTGTATTTTTATCCACGAATTTAGCCGCTTCGACAAGTGTTTCTTTCTCACCGCCAAAGATTTGAAGGCTTAACGGATTTTCACGCTCATCAATGTAAAGCATGTTCATTGTTTTCTCGTTTTGAAAGACAATCCCTTTATCGCTGATCATTTCAGCGCAAACGAGCCCTGCACCAAATTCTTTTACCGTAAGGCGAAATGCAGAATTACATATCCCGGCCATAGGTGCAAGTACGACAGGGTTTTTCATTTCAACATTCCCTATTTTGAGCATTATGGTTCCTCCTTTTGTATTTACATTCCAAGCATATATATTAATGTTGAGCAGGCTTTAACTCCTCGAGGGTTATGTTAAAAAGCGCGGTAACTTTCATTAAGAACTCTTCTGAAGGCTGTCTGCTCCCTCTTTCAATTTCACCGAGCACCGATACAGATACATTTAATTCTTTAGCTAGGCTTTCCTGAGTAAAGCCTTTTAATTTTCGAAAAGCGCGGATGCGTCTTCCCCATTTATCTGTCTCCATAACCGAACTCCCTCTTTATCATCGATTTCATCTAGGACGCGAGTTAACGGAGCATCCATCAAAGGATGCCATAAAGTACGGTTTATTTCCAGTAATGGAATTAAAACAAAAGCTCTTTCATGCATCCTCGGATGAGGAATTATAAGGTTATCTGCTTCAATATTTTCGTTATTATACAGTAAAATGTCAAGGTCTAATGTCCTCGGCCCCCACTTAATTTCCCTTTTTCTTCCTGATTCACTTTCAATTTTTAAACACGCATCCAGCAAATCGTTTGTCGTTAAGGATGTCTCTAACTCAACAGCCATATTTAAAAAAGGGGCTTGGTCTGTATAGCCTACGGGATCTGTTTCATAAATGGATGACAGCGCTGTTACTTTAATTTCCTTTATTTTTACTAATTCTTCTATTGCCCGTTCCAGGAATTCATTTCTATTTCCAATATTTGAACCAAGTGACAAATAGGCTTTATTCAATTTCTCTCCCTCTTTCAATCTCCACCGCTACGGAATTATAATGGCCTGGAATAGGAGGGTCAGGCTTGATAATCTTTATTTTAGCGGAATGTACCTTTGAATATTTAGATAAAATGACCGCAGCAATGGATTCTGCCACTGCTTCCAATAGTTTAAATGGTCTTCCCTCAACAATCCCCTTTACATCTTCAAATATATCAGCATAGCTGACGGTGTCATGCAAATCGTCAGACATGCCCGCATTTTTCAAATCCAGAGATAGGACAATCGATACCCAAAATCGCTGTCCAAGCCTGTTTTCCTCCGGTAGTACTCCGTGATAGCCATAAAATTTCATTTCATTAAGGTAGATCTTATCCATTTGTATCCCCCTTGCCAATGAGAACATCCATCATTTTTGCCATTCTGCTCATTTCCTTCACATCATGAACCCTGACCATATGGCACCCTTTTTCAATGCCATAACATACCGTCGCACCTGTACCTTCCATTCTTTGATCCACAGGCAAATCAAGAGCATGTCCAATCATTCTTTTCCTGGAGGTCGCCAGCAGTACAGGGTATCCTAGTCCAACAAGCTTATCCAGATTCCTCATCATTAATAAGTTTTCCTTAAAATCTTTTGCAAATCCTATTCCTGGATCCAGAATAATTTGATGGTCTTTGACTCCAGCCTTTTTAGCTATTGATATACTTTCGTACAAGTCTTGTAAAACATCACGGACAAAGCTCTCATAATTTCTTTCTTCCCTATTATGCATCAAAATAATGGGAACATTATAATCGGCAGCTACCGACGCAATTTCAGGATCTTTTTTTGCTCCCCAAATATCATTAATCATTACTGCACCCGCTTCAATCGTCCTTTTAGCTGTTTCAGCCTTATATGTATCAATGGAAATCGGGATTGTAACATCCTTTGCAATGGCTTCAATAACAGGAATAACCCTTGCAATTTCTTCATGGGCTGACAAAGGATCATGCCCCGGCCTGGTAGATTCTCCTCCAATATCAAGAATATCTGCCCCATCCTTCTCCAATTGCTTTGCATGGTCTATAGCTTCTTCCGTTTTAAAGAAATGTCCTCCGTCAGAAAAAGAGTCAGGTGTTATATTCAAAATTCCCATGATTAATGTCTTATTATGATAATCAAGATTGTAAGGTCCACATTTAATTGTCATATTTGCTGCTTGTCTCCTTTTTATATCGTTTTTCTTTTATTAAAGAATAACGATATGGGGGTTTTCGAGCAATTGAATCATGTACTTTTCTTTATGAAAAAAAGAAAAGTACAAAGCTTCTTGCTCATTTGCCTACTGATTTCATAGTCTTGGTCTTTAGAAAGCACAGCTTGGCAGTTCACGAGGTGTTATGAATTTACGTAGAGAGGAGACGTAAAATCTTCCGAGAGTTAAGCATGGGAGCTATGCAAGAACTGCTTTGGTTAGATAATTTATGTATCAAGGCTCTTTTCGTAAACTTCGTTGCTATTGGACAAAAAAACATCATTTTAAATATATGTTCAGTATTAAAACTTTTGAAGAGCTTACGAAAAGATAGCACAAAGACAGACAACGCACGGAGTATTCCTTTGTACGTAAAGCAACAATCTATGCGAAAACAGCCTTTATCAAAAACAAAGGCAACCGGGGCATTTAAATCCCGATTGCCTCATTCTTTATCCTAATTACTGATTAATCTTCAAATTGGTATAAAGGTGTACTTAAATAACGTTCTCCATTATCAGGAATAATCGCTACTACCTTTTTCCCTTTTCCAAGCTCTTTCGCCACTTTTAAAGCTGCATGGATAGCTGCTCCAGAGGAGATTCCTGCAAGAATGCCTTCCTTCTTAGCGGCTTCGCGCGCTGCCTCAAAAGCCTCCTCTGTGCTAACATGAATGATCTCGTCAAAGATTTCCCGATTCAACGTAGCAGGAACAAAGTTTGCTCCGAGCCCCTGTAATTTATGCGGACCCGGTTTTCCCCCGTCTAATATCGGAGAATCCTTCGGCTCTACTGCATAAATTTTAATGGAAGGATAGGCTTTTCTTAAAACCTCGCCAGCTCCGGATATCGTTCCACCTGTACCAATTCCGGCTACAAAAGCATCCAATTGGCTGCCCATCGATTCAACGATTTCCTTACCAGTTGTCTGGCGGTGTACTTCTGGATTTGCTTCATTCTGAAATTGCTGAGGCATAAAATAGCCTTTTTCCCTAACAAGTTCTTCAGCTTTTGCTACGGCACCCTTCATCCCCTCAGCTCCAGGTGTAAGCACGAGCTCGGCACCATAGGCACGAAGTAAATTCCGTCTCTCCAAGCTCATAGTATCCGGCATCACCAATACCGAGCTGTATCCTTTTACTGCAGCAATCATAGCAAGGCCAATGCCTGTGTTTCCGCTTGTCGGCTCCACAATGGTATCTCCTGCATTAAGTTTCCCCGCTTTTTCTGCAGCTTCTATCATAGCCAGCGCAATACGATCCTTTACGCTACTCCCGGGATTAAAGTATTCAAGCTTCAAATAAACATCCGCACTATTTTCGTCCGCTAAACGATTCACCTTTACAATTGGAGTATTCCCCACTAACTCTGCAATGGAATTTACTAAACGTGCCATATTCTCAGCCCCTTATTCCGACAATTTTTGTAGGTATTAATACTTAGAATTTAGCACTCTCATACAGGAAAGTCAAACAATCTGCAATACTGTAAAAGCAGCACTTTTACTAATACCCTGCTATACTCCTGCACTTTTTCCTGAGGTGTTTCAAATGGGATAGAAAAATATATGAAGCGGTTTCAAATATTATGTGATGATACTAGGTTTATTTTCCCAGTCTCCTTCTTTGTTTCAAAATGAAAAAACCCTAATGTGAAAAGAGTAATCCTTCACATTAGAGATAGTTTAAATGTTTATTTCGCTTCTTCCAAAAGTTCTTCGAGTTCTACTTTAGAGAATTTATACTTATTATTGCAGAAATGGCACTGGGCTTCAGCTTGTCCATCCTCTTCAATCATGTCGCGAATTTCTTCTTTGCCCAAGCTAATAATGGCCGCTCCGAATCTTTCCTTTGAGCAATTGCACTTAAATTGAATGGGCATTTTTTCTAAAATCTTTACATTTCCTTCACCAAGCAGGCTTGTCAAAATCTCTTCAGGCGTTAATCCTTGTTGAATCAGTTTAGAAATAGGAGGAGTGGTTTGAATTCTTTTTTCCAGTTCCTCAATAACACTTTCGTCCGTTCCCGGAAGAAGTTGAATAATAAATCCTCCAGATGCAAGAATCGAATTGTCCGGATTCACTAATACCCCTACACCAACAGATGACGGAACTTGCTCAGATGCAACAAAATAGTATGTGAAATCCTCTCCCAGTTCGCCTGACACAATCGGGACCTGACCAGAAAAGTTCTCTCTAAGACCCAAATCCTTTACTACAGTCAGCGTACCTTCCGTACCCACTGCTCTGCGAACATCCAGTTTTCCATGCTCATTTAGATCAAAATGGGTTTGCGGATTTGTAACATACCCTCGTACATCTCCCCTAGCATTGCTGTCAACGATAATTACTCCGATTGGGCCGCCGCCCTCAACCTTAACAGTAATTTTATCATCGCCTTTTAACATGGCACCCATCATGACCCCAGCAGTCATTGCACGGCCAAGGGCTGCAGAAGCAGTAGGCCATGTATAATGGCGTTTTTGAGCTTCTCCAACTGTTTCAGTACTGTTAACTGCGTAAGCCCGTACCTGGCCATTATATGCAAGTGCTTTAATTAGATAATCGCTCACTAACTTCCATCCTTTCATTTGTATTCCGTTTATAAATTAACCGCAGACCTTTTAATGTCAGGAATGGGTCCACTATGTCAATAATTTTAGATTCTTTCGCAATAAGGTTCGCATGCCCGCCTGTAGCAATAACAACCGGATCCTTTTTACTTTTTGCTTTCATACGGGATACAATACCCTCTACTTGTCCAACATAACCATACACAATTCCTGCCTGCATAGCTAAAACCGTATTTCTTCCAACGATATCATCCGTTGGAGCAATTTCAATCCTTGGGAGCTTGGCAGCTTTTGAATAAAGCGCCTCTGCTGAGATGCCAATACCTGGCGCTATCGCTCCACCCATGTATTGCTTTTCTTCGTTAATATAGCAGTAAGTTGTTGCTGTTCCAAAATCCACGATAATAAGCGGACTGCCATATTCATAAATACCCGCAACAGCATTTACAATTCTGTCAGCACCCACTTCTCTTGGATTTTCATACTTAATATCCAGGCCGGTTTTAATTCCAGGACCTACGACCAAAGGCTTCACATGGAAATATTTGTTGCACATTCTTTCTAGTGTATACATGATTGGTGGAACTACCGAGGAAATGATGATTCCGTTTATATCTGGAAAGTCAATTCCAACATGCAGAAATAATGATTTGACAATCATTCCATACTCATCTTCTGTTTTAAAACGATTCGTTTCGACACGCCAATGATATTTTAATGAATCATGATCATAAACACCCAATACAATGTTTGTATTTCCGACATCCAATACAAATAGCATATTCTCACCACTTTGTTTATTTTCTAAATCACATGCAAACATCATACCACAAATATTTTATATCACCATATTGACTTATCATTCGTTACCCGCACTTCAAGAAAAGCAAGCAATAGGTACCTGCAGCGGGATATAAGAAAATTGCGAGCGCAGTTAATTTTCGCTGCAGACTCCTAATTTCTTTAAATTTGGCTTTGTTAGAGGACTCTGTGGTTTTTCAGCTCATTCGTGTGAAACAGCTGTTTCAAATAAATGAGCTGAAAAACGAGCAGTTATCAACATAGAAATTGAACAGAGCAAAAATTTTAATCCAAAGAAAAAGGACATCGTTATTATATACTAACGATGTCCTTTAAAGGAAATGATTATTCTTGAGAATCTTTGTTATCTTCCTTAGGATCTTTTAATGGATCCGAAACCTTCGTTGGACCTAGCTTTTCAGGGCGATTTTCAACCGGCCTTACTTCACTTTCATCCTTTTGATGATCAGTTGCTTCCTCATGTTTCTTTTGGATATTCACTTTAAGATCCGCATTATCCTCTGTTAAAACATTGGATTTGCCAGCACCTCTTTTAGGAAGTGTCCCGTGATCATACAAATGTTTAATTTGTTCTGCATCCAGTGTTTCCACTTCTAAGAGCGTTTTAGCAATTACTTCAAGCTTATCACGGTTTTCCATGATAATCTTCTTCGCTCTTTCGTAACTTTCTTTTATGATACGCTGAATTTCGGTATCGATATCGTAAGCGATTTTATCCGAATAATTTTGTTCGTTGTTTAAATCCCGGCCCAGGAATACTTGACCTCCCTGTGATTGGCCAAATTGCAGCGGTCCAAGCTTATCGCTCATTCCAAATTCAGTAACCATTTTCCGCGCAATGCTTGTTGCACGCTGGAAGTCATTATGGGCACCTGTTGAAACTTCGCCAAACGTTATTTCCTCTGCAACACGGCCGCCTAAAAGACCTGTGATTTTGTCAAGAAGCTCAGGTTTCGTCATAAAGTAGCGATCCTCTTTAGGAAGCATTACGGCATAACCGCCAGCCTGCCCGCGAGGAACAATTGTTACTTTGTGAACCATTTCTGCTTCATCCAAAACTAAACCAATAACAGTATGGCCGCTTTCATGATAAGCAACAATATTACGTTCTTTTTTAGAGATGACCCGTGTCTTTTTAGCAGGACCCGCAATCACTCTGTCTGTTGCTTCATCGATATCGGTCATATCAATTTTTTTCTTGTCCTGTCTTGCTGCTACAAGCGCTGCTTCATTTAAAAGATTTTCTAAGTCAGCACCTGAGAATCCAGGAGTCCTTTGGGCAATAGCCTTTAAGTTAACGTCTCCATCCAGCGGCTTATTGCGGGCATGAACGCGAAGCACTGCCTCACGTCCATTAACATCCGGACGGTCAACAGTAATTTGTCTGTCAAAACGCCCTGGACGCAATAACGCGGGATCCAGAATGTCCGGACGGTTGGTAGCTGCGATGATGATAATTCCCTCATTCGCTCCAAATCCATCCATTTCAACGAGCAATTGGTTGAGTGTTTGTTCACGCTCATCATGTCCGCCGCCTAGTCCTGCACCACGCTGACGTCCAACTGCGTCGATCTCGTCAATGAAAATAATACAAGGCGCATTCTTTTTCGCATTTTCGAAAAGATCACGGACACGAGATGCACCGACACCAACAAACATTTCTACAAAGTCAGATCCGCTGATAGAAAAGAATGGTACACCCGCTTCGCCTGCAACTGCACGTGCAAGTAATGTTTTACCCGTTCCTGGAGGTCCGACAAGCAAGACACCCTTTGGAATACGTGCACCAAGCTCAGCAAATTTCCGAGGATCCTTTAAAAATTCAACGACTTCAACAAGCTCTTGTTTTTCTTCATCTGCACCGGCTACATCACGGAAACGAACTTTTTTCTTATCATCGTTGTAGAGCTTTGCTTTGCTTTTTCCAAAGTTCATCACTCTTCCGCCGCCGCCTTGGGCCTGATTTAACAGGAAGAAAAAGAGAATGAAGATAATAACAAATGGAATGATGGACGTAAAGAAGGATACCCAACCACTTGTTTCTTTTGCCATCATGACATTAACTTTTGTGTTTGCAGCAGCTTTGTCTATACGGTTAAGGGAGGACTGGCTATCCATAACATAAGTCAGGAAATATTCATCCTTTTTATACCCTTTGAGCTGCCCTCTTACCTCATATACCCCTCTTTCAGGCTGCATGGAGAAATTGTCCACATCACCCTTATTCAAGTAGGATACAAACTGATCGTATGATATATTCCTGGTGGGCTGATTGTTATTATTAAAATAACTTACAATTCCAATCAGAACGAGGAATAACAGTACATAAAATATTGTATTTCTAAAAATCCGGCTCATTCCTTACCTCCTCCCACGTTCAAAAAACTAACTTAAATAGTATCATAGTAAATTTTAACTTTTCAACTATTAGCATCGCTTCGTCACCTTTTTTCAACAAATAGACACAGTTATTTTGCTGTTTATTCACTCTTACTATACACTTCTGGTTTTAATACTCCGATATAAGGAAGATTTCGATATCTTTCTGCATAATCCAGCCCATATCCAACTACAAACGCGTCGGGAACATTAAAGCCAACATAGTCAGCTTCTATATCAGCTTTTCTTCCGGTAGGCTTATCCAGAAGTGTCACTATTTTAATGGATTTTGCCTTTCTATAACGGAATAGCTCCACCAGATAGCTTAATGTTAAACCACTGTCAATAATATCCTCAATGATTAAAATATCCCGGCCTTCAACAGAAGTATCCAGATCCTTTATAATTTTAACTTCTCCGGAAGATACAGTTGATCTGCCATAGCTTGATACATCCATAAAATCCATTTCCAAGTATGTATCAATTTGTTTAACCAAATCACCCATGAATAGCATGGCCCCTTTTAAAACGCCAATTGCCAAAGGAAAGCGGCCATCATATTCCCTGGTGAGTTGTTCCGCAAGTTCCGTTGTTTTCTTTTTGATTTCCTCTTCTGTAATTAAAACCTTTTCAATATCCTGTTTCATTCCTTCGCTTTCCCCCTAGAAGATGATTGCTTGCAATATTGTATATAGTAGTAGTCATGGTTAGCCTCGGGTAATTTGTCAAAAGAGGATTTCCTTAACTCAGGCACCCATAGCACCTTACCCGTTTGATCTGTCACAATAGGCCAAAATAATCTTTCCTTTACGGGAACCTTCTCATTAATAAATATATCTTTCACTTTTTTAGTGCCGTTTAATCCTTTTACTTTAAGGCGGTCTCCATCTCTACGGTTTCGAATGATGATCGGCAGCTCAACATCCTTTTTAGAAAGGCATATTGTTTCACCTTCTGGCGGTTTGCTCCCAGAGCTGGCAAATAACTTGATTTTGCAGCCGTTTGGAAGATCCGCTTCCTCATTCTCATACAGTTCATAATAAAAGTCTGATGAAATTTCATCCTTATAAAAAGAAAAAAAGCACTTTTGGTAAGACCTTTTGACCTTTAATCCTAATGGGAGATCCAACGCTCCAGAAGGCTGGTTACTTGATAGCAATCGAAAAATAGCATCTGTATGTAACGCGTTTAAAGATGATGTCTTACTTTTGTAAAGATAGTTTAATATTAGATGAATCCCTCTTCTTTGTAAAGGTATAGGCATTGCAAGAAAAGCAGGAATATTTAAGGATATTTCGCTGCGGTTTTTATTCCATACTTTATTCATTTCTTTTAACGTTAATTCCTGCAAAAAGGTTTCATCTTCTGTTAATTGTTCACTAAATCGTTGAAAATGCTCATGGATATGAGGATTTTCCTTTTTTAAAAATGGCAGGACTTTCAAGCGGAATCTGTTCCTTGTAAAATCCAGTTTACTGTTACTGGCATCATGTCTGGGATTCAGTTTATAGAATTGGCAATAGTCTTCTATTTCACTCTTCGTTAAGCATAAAAGCGGCCGTATCAGCTCACCTGAATGGAAGACTCTTTTGATAGGAATACCGGCTCTTCCTTTTCCAGAGCTCCCTCTAGTCAACTTCATTAATATGGTTTCAATTTGATCATCGCCATGGTGGCCCAAAGCAAGTTTGTTCATTTTGTTTTGTTCCATCACTTTTTGGTAGAATTCGTAACGAAATAATCTTGCTGTTTCCTCTTCTCCCTTTTTAAGTTTAACCCGTTCTTTTGCAATATTGATTCGGGTTGCGAAAAGGGGAATTCCGTATGAGTTACAGAATTTCTGAACAAAAAGCAAATCTTGATACGATTCCTCCCCTCTTAGCATATGGTCAACATGAGCAGCGAAAACGCTAATGCTGTACTTTTTTTGATGCTCAATTAAATAATGAAGAAGCGCCAGCGAATCCGGTCCTCCGGATACACCCACTAAAACAGAATCACCTTTTGCAATTAGTTCATTCTGATTAATGAAGTTTGCTATTTTTAATTCAAATGGAATCATTTTCTCTTATCCTTTACCAAAACAATCTTTTCCTTATAGTAACATTGAAAGGAAAAAACGAGTATTGATTCCTTCCTTAAATGTACCAATTATTATGCTTAACTAAACGTAAAATAGACAAAAAGACAAGAGGAATTTGAATAGTAAGGAAAGCGCAAGCGCCTTGTTTATCGGTGTACGGAATTTGCATTCTTCGACTGAAATGTAATTTGGTTAATTACTTAAATAAAAGCCCCGGTTAAATTTCTATGTTGATAACTGCTCGTTTTTCAGCTCATTTTACAGCTGTTTTACACGAATGAGCTGAAAAAACAACAGCGTCCTCTAACAAATTGCATACTTTCTTATCCTAGTACTAAGAAATTCAGAATAAAATACTGCTTTATAATACTTGCCTATAGATATAAAGTGCATAGAGAATAGAGACAACCACAATAATCATGAGCGTTTCAACTAAACCAATCATCTTTTTTCTTTTCCGTTTCTTTTGCCTGACAGCATCCGATCTGCTAGCCATGCCAGTACTTACGGACGCTCGGGGTTTTGGGGGCTGCACTACTTTGTTTAACGTTCGTGAATCAGATATTCCGCTTTTCGTTAAAATTCCAAGGAGATCTTTTTTCATTTCCATAGCACTTGAATATCGGCCCATTATCGCTTTCATAAGGACTGGCTCCAAATGCTTTATCTCAGAATGCTGCTTAATGGCGTTGCTAATTTGCACCTTATAATCCCCGCTTTTTGTCAATCTTTTTGGATATGCCAGATTCACGACAACCATTGAAACCGCAAACAAATCATACTGAGGATCTGCTTTTCGAGTACCAGCTCCCCAATATCCCCTATCGAAAAATTCGGTAAACTCCTTTATGGCCCTTCCTTGCTTTGTTGTACCCCCTACATCAATATATCGGATTTTAGCGGGAGGGCCAGTCACAATTAAATTTTCTGGCTTTAAATCCCCAAACACCCAGCCTTCTTTATGCAGCAAGTGAAGATCATTCAGCAGCTGAACAATCAAAACTCCAGTCCAAGATTGCCCTTTTTTCCTAATAAAGGATAATAAGTCAAGCCCATGAATGTATTCCATTATGTAGAACGGCACAATCTTATTTCCTGCTTCCCAATCATCCATCTCAAGCAAGGAAGGCCCAAGGGATTTTCCCTGGACCTTTGAGAATGCCTTCAGTACGTTCACTTCTGAAGTGACAGAAGCAGAATTATCGCTCATCTTTAAGGCAACATATCCCTTAGAACCTTCTGCAAGATAAACAATGCCGTTCGCTCCTGCCCCCAGCTCTTTTATCAATTTATAACGATTTTTATGCCATTTCCCGTTTACGATTGTGCCAGGAGAAAAGTTAAATTGAGTCCTCAAAGTATTGTTCATCATCACGTGATAGCAATCCCCTTAAAGATCGTTTTTTGTTGAAATAACCGAGTGCTTCTTTGATAGCAGGAGCAGTAGGTGTTATGCCGCCCACCTGAAGCTTTGGAAAAATACTTGTTAATGCTTCTAATTTTGGAGTCCAGTCCATTAATTTTTCGACATCGTTCCTTTTCCCGGGAAATACAAAAACAGCAAACTGATTTCCTCCCATTCTTGCATTTAAGCTTAAAGACAAGTCCAGCAAGGCTTCCTTCACAGTTGGAAGCTTTTCCTTCATGCTTGCACTTGTATCGACAAGAATCAAGATTTCTAGATCTACCGTTTCACCTAATTCATCCACAACTTCCATAACTTCACCCCGCTGTTCAGGAGGCAATTCTTCCATTGTCACTTTATTCCCAAGAATGTGTTTCAACTCACGATTAACTACTCCTTGAAGAGTTTGAGTCATTGCTTTTCTTGTTACCATTTGAACGGTTTGAGATAGTGCCTGGGAGTATACGACCTGGTGAACACCTCCCCCTGACAACGCTATCCCTTCAATTTCCTTCATGCCCTTATCATCAATAATGTCATTTTCCATAACGCCAATTACGTTTACTGTTATTCCCTGTTCATTTGCTAAAGCTGCCATGGCAACAGGATCTCCGCCCTGATTTGAACACCCATCCGTGATTAATAAAATTTGCTTCAACGTGCCTGTTTTCAAAAGGCTCTCCTCCTCATTCATCCATTACTATGGCGCTGAAAGGGAACGTAATTGCCTTGATGTTTGCCGTCCTAACAGCTATCCTACTGTCCATCATCGACGAATGAAAAGAATTTTATACCATAAAAGCGTAAGGTGCCTGCTTAACGGCGACCAGCATAAGACGAATCGGCTGTGAGGTTTGCCCTTTAACCTCATAGACGGTTTGGCTTATGACCTCGAGCCGTTGGCACCTGGAGCTGGATATACACGAAATGCGGAGGGCGACGTTCAGCATCGTACGGACTGGACACTTTGGCTGAGATAAAGGAAACCTTTATCAGCACAGGAAAGACAAGAAATAGCCCTCCTCCCAGTGCGAAATAAACCTTGAGAAAAAGGGCATACCATAAAAGTATCCAATTGGTCCATTTTTCAAGAAATAAGAGCCTTTTTTCCAAAAGGAATGGCAGACCATTTTGGTGTATTATGTTTAATATTGGCAACAACAATGGTCATATCATCTTCTATTGAACCAGACCGTGTACGAATAACCTCCTCCATAATTAGGTCTGCAATTTGCTGTGGATCCTCTGTTTCTAATTCTTTAATTTTTCTCTTCATCCACAAATCATAATTTTCAACATGCTTAGGACCTTCAAAAATCCCATCGCTCATCATGATTAACAGATCTCCTGCCTTCAACTGTGTGGACACAACATCTACATCAAATTCCTGAAGGATTCCCATTGGCAGATTGCTGGACTCAATCTTTAATACCTGGTCTCCTCGTTTAACAAAGCTTGGGGTCGACCCGATTTTCAGAAACTTGGCACTTGCATCCTGCAAGTCGATCATGGCCAAATCAAGAGTCGAAAAAATCTCATCAGGTGTCCTTAAAGAAAGAATAGAATTAATAGATTTAATCGCTACTTTTTCTTCTATGCCGGATTGAAGAATTTTTTGAAGTAATCGGAGAGTTTCATTGCTTTCATGATGTGCCCTTTCCCCGTTCCCCATTCCATCACTGATGGCAATAGCATACTTCCTTGCTCCCAGTTCAATGGTTGAAAAGCTATCTCCTGATATTAATCCTCCTCCTTTGGCTGCATGGGCAATACCGGTATCAATTGTAAAAGCTTTAGCTGACCGGAAAGTAACATAATTAAATCCATTAGGGAAAGGGGATTGCTCTTCCATTTGGACTATGATGGTTTCTCCTAATATATCTGAAAGCAACGGAGCGATAATCTTCTCACTTTCTCCATGGCCATTTACAGTTGGGAGTGTCATATCTATATCTACATTTCCTTCCTCAAGACTATAAATTTCTACTTGTTCAATATCAAGGCCAAAATCCTGCAGAGCGTCTAAGATCATCTCCTCCTGTTTTTGGTGATTCTCACGTTCCCTTTGTATTTCTTTTGCAAAATTCCCCATTACTTCAGAAACACCTAGCAATTGCTCTGCAACGAGCTTTCTGCTTTCCTGTACCTGCTGCTTAAGTTTTTTATTTGCATGGAGAAAACTTACCTCCTGAAAAATAGCCTCTTCTACTTTTTGTACCCTTGAACAATGCTTATCAAGGTCTCTCCGCAATTTAGGTGATAGATTACCGTTTCCGTCTTCCATTTCCTGCATGGCAGTTTTCATTATTTCGTAGGTTTTATCAAAATTTGCAGTCCAGCACTTCTCCTTCTTAAAGCATGTTTGGCATGTTTTTTCAGTAACATTGCTTAGAATATAGTCAAAATCACTTTCTTCATGGTCACCTTCCCGCCATTGGTCATATTGAGAAAAACTATTTGATAATGCTTGAAAAACAGAAGAGAATTGCTCCACTCTATGCACCGTGATATCCCTTATCTTTCGCATATATTGCTGCTGCTCCTGGGTATGCTCATTCGTTCCTGGTATATGCTTCGCAAGCTGTGAGATTAAATTGATGGGAGTTAAAAACAAAAGAACAATAGCAATAGCTGTTTCATATATATTCACGTCCAAAGGGGTGTTGGTTTCTCCATACATCCCAATTAATAAAGTCGCAATAAATAAACCGATAGCGGTTCCTGCCCGCTTCCCTTCTTTTAAAAGTCCACCTAAAAGACCTGAAAAGGCAAGCAAACTCATTTGATAGAAGCTCGATACGTTTGCCAGACTAAAGATTAGTCCTGTAACCACACCCACTGTCGATCCCACCGTTGCCCCTCCCACAAAAGAAAAGACCAATACTAAATACCTTGAAAGCACATGCTCTGCTGATAATCCATAGAATTTCCATCCAATGGTTCCGGTCAAAACCGATGCCAGCATAATAATTAAGCTCACGACTTCTTCTATTTTTAGAGACCTTTTTCTTTTTTTAAGTGATAATAAAGGAATACTTTGCATAAATATGAGGGTAAGAATGAAGGTTAAGCTCGCCTCAACTCCTGCCATCAAACCATTGTAGATGGTAAATTGAAAGCTCTGCTGTATATATAGGAAAGCACATTTTGAAAAAAAAGAGGTGGCAAGTACAAAATACGGAAGGGATTTGATCTCATCTTTTTGGAATCTGCTTAATAATTTAAATGAAACAAGAAAGACTAAGCTTGAAATAAATATAAGAACAGCATTCCCGAGTGAAACGGTTAACCCGCCTGCAGTCAATCCAATTAGAACTATTGGAGCCTTCCTTCTTCTTAATAAGTAAACAGAAGCAAAGAAAGGAAGTGCAAAAGGAGTTAAGTGAGATAGTATAAGTGCTCGTCCCAGTAAAAATCCTATAAGGAGCAGAACGATCCCTTTCTGAAGAAAAATTGTTTCAAGCTTTTGTTGAAGACGTTCCAACCCTTTTGAAACCTCTACTTTTGTATCTTCAAAATCCACATTGCTTCCAGGTGCAATAATACTTTGTTCTACCTTCTCCATCATTAAAAAACACTCCCCATCTGTTATCTTTGTTGTCATTATAAACAGGACAAGCCTAAAAGTTTGTCAAAATGAAGAATGAAATTGAAAGAAAAGTTCGACTTCTTTCATGTGAATCTCTACTATATCTTACAAAATTCTTTTAAAAAAATAATTGACATTAGTAGAATATCGCTGTATTATAGAAAATGTGCTTTCAAGAAACGAAATGATTATGGCGGTGTAGCTCAGCTGGCTAGAGCGTACGGTTCATACCCGTGAGGTCGGGGGTTCGATCCCCTCCGCCGCTACCATAATAATAAAATAATAAAATGGCCCGTTGGTCAAGCGGTTAAGACACCGCCCTTTCACGGCGGTAACACGGGTTCGAATCCCGTACGGGTCATCATAAAGTAAACAAAAAAACAGATGCATATGCATCTGTTTTTTTGTTGGTTTTTATCGCATATTAAAGCTAAAAGGCTCAAGACGACAAGCCTTCGGAAATAATTTCATAACAATCCTGCATTCTAAGGGAGAGATTAATCAAATAGTCTCCAGAATGTTTAAGGAAAGTGCACCCGACTTGCTCATGACCGTACGTATTTTGTAGTCTTTGACTTATGAAACACACCATGAGGTCTTTCACGAGCTGTTGTGAACTTATCGCAAGGAGGAGACATAGAAATCCGATAGGCGCTAGAGCTTGACACTTTCTTATCCTCGCACAAAAAGGGATGGCGTAATGCCATCCCACATTTAGATCTTTAACATAAAACCTGCTATATTTTAAATAGACAGCAAGCTAACCTCTTCTAGCTCCACGACCACCGCGCTTGGATTCAGTATTTCTTTTTAATGAAGACAAACGATCTTCACTGTCCTTTAAGAAACGAGACATTTTAGATTCAAAATCCTCTTTGTTACGCGGGCTGTTTCCTCTGTTATTATGACGCGGGCGCTGCTGGTGCAAGTGTGATTGAGATTTTGAATGAGATTGGGATTGCGGAGGCTGATCCTTTGCTTTACGAATGGACAAACCAATTTTTCCATTCTTTTCCACATTAATAACCTTTACTTCAACTTGGTCGCCGACTTTTAAGTGTTCATTAATGTCTTTAACATAATTATCAGCGACCTCACTAATATGGACGAGTCCTGTTATACCTTCCGGCAATTCAACAAATGCTCCAAAGTGGGTAATGCCAGTGACCTTTCCCTGTAACTTGCTGCCTACTTCGATCGACATAAAAAAATAGTTCCTCCTTAGAAAGATAAAAAATAAACCTTCTTTATATTATAGCGAAGGTCAAAAAAAAGTGTCAATAAGACGCGTCTTCATCTGACCCTTTCTTATCCGATTGGGGAATATTAAAGATGATTTCTCCCTTTTTAGAAAGAAAATATTCCGTTCTGGCAAGCTTCGCTATATAGTTATTGTCATTCAGTTTATTAATTTGATCTTTTAGCATCGTTTTTTCCGACTTCAGGTCAGCCACTTGGTTTTCAAGCTGAGACTTGTTGACCTTTTGTGCAGCAAGCTCGCTGTTCTTAGAAATTAGTGTAGAGACAAGTAAATAAGTGATAGCACCCGCAATAATTGCGAATAAAGTTAAACGTCGAAGTAATAATTTACGTTTTCTGGCTGTTACTTTATCTTTCATTTGCTGCTGTTTTGTAAAAGCATTGTCCAATGGTGCTATATTGCGTTCCGGCCTTCCACTCATTTGCATACCTCCTCGCTCTCTTCGTTTCTTCGTTATTATATATATTTTTTATGGTTTACGTTTAAACCTTGTATATAACCATTTCATTCCATTAATTAGTTTATTCTTACTGTGTTTTAATTTCCCTGCAAAAGAAGTCCAAAACCTTTCGACGGCAAATTTTACTTTTTTAGGGAATAAACGCCACAGCCCTTTCCCTATCCATTTAATGGGTGTAATGATGACCTTTACAATCCATAATAGCACTTTTAATCCAATTTGGACAAGACCTAATAATACCTTCCCAATGCCAATAAAAATGGAGACTACTAAGATCACAATCCATTTCAGAGGTGAAATAATCAGTCCGTTAAGAAAGCGGATGAAAAATATCCAAACCGTCGCAACTACTTGAATGATGGCTTCCAGAAGCTTTGCATAAATGCCCTTTAATAGTGCCTGATAAAAGGAAAATCCGCAAACTAATGCTATAAAAATGTAAAAACGGACTTCCCCTTGATTCACAAGAAATAAAATATAAAAAATGACCAGTCCCTGAAGCATCCAAAAAAGAATGTCATTTAAAAAGATGATCCATCTTTTTCTTTTTCCGCGTTTGAGAAATCTGTTATATGTGTCAAGGGATGCACCAAAAAAGCTTCCCATGGCAATCATGGCAAGCATTGTATAGAATTGCACAGTCAAACTCATCGAAACAGCTTGCTAAAGAAACCTTTAGCTTTCTCCCCATGTTGCTCATCTAAATAAACTAAATCGAATACCTTCCCTTTTATAGATACAATCCCTTTATCCACATCTAAGTTTTTTACTTGTAAATTTTGCCCGCGGATGGACAAAAAACCCATGACGGTTTCTAATAAAAACTCTTCATTATCGAAACTCTCTACTTGCTTAACACCTGTTATATCCAGTAATTTACGCCCTCTCATTATCACATCATGCTCCTGCATCGGCGCCTTGCCATTCGATGAATGATCATAATACTGGCTCATACTTTATCCCCCACTTTACATAATTTGCTTGAGTGCAATGAGAAAGCATCCCCCTTCTCACCAGACTGATATCACCTCTGCTATTGGTCCAAGCTTTGTATTATATGTATGAGTAGCAAGGAAAAAAAAGAACAAGCTGACAAGAAAAGCGCAAGCGCCTTGCTCATCGGCGTACAGATTTCATAGTCTTCGACTGAGATAAAGGAAACACAGCGAGGAACGAGCTGATGTTAACTTATCGTAGGGAGAAGACGGAGAAATCTGCTAGCCGATAGGCGCTGGAGCTGGACAAGAAAAGCGCAAGCGCCTTGCTTATCGGCGTACAGATTTCATAGTCTTCGACTGAGATAAAGGAAACACAGCAACTTTTTTTCTTGTTGGTTCCTACTGCAGGCATTTTTTTCGCTTCAATTAACGTTTAAGTTAAATCCAAATGGGGATTGTACATAGACATAGGCTGCTTTCTGATCATCCTGCTGGGTTGATTTCCGCTGCAGGGTCACTTTCCGCGGGCAGTAGTGGAACCATATCGTTGTATTCTTTTGCTGGATCCCCCTAATAACTTGCTTAACTTGCAGGAGTCATTTGCCTTCCACTCTAATCAACGTTGAATCCAAACGATTATTGGGTATTACTAGATATGTTCAGCACTATTCGTCCTGCCTGTTCTTTTCTGCTCAAATCAATTTTCAACAGAGACACCATGGTATTATTCACACCAAATGTTCTCCCCTTTTCCTTTTTCTGTCCAAAAATAAAAAAGAGGTGACTCAAATGGCCGCTTATCACCACCTTTTGAGTCATCTTCTTTTACTTTCATTTATTCCTCATCTTTTAAACGTTCTTCCTTAACTGTTGTATACATACCTGCTGCATCTTCTTTTCTGGTATTCTCCTGCAGCTGCTCTATTCTAACCGTAGTAACCCTCGTTCCAAAGCGGATGGTTAGCTCATCACCCACTTTTACCGTAGAGCTTGCTTTTGCCTGCTGCCCATTGATCGCTATTCTCCCCTGGTCAGCAACTTCCTTTGCAAGTGTTCTTCTTTTAATAATTCTTGAAACCTTTAAAAATTTATCTAAGCGCATGGCAGTCATATTTTCTCACCTCTTATAAACCTTTTCGTTTCGCTTCATCCCAGAATTGATCCAGATCTTTTAAATCAAAGCTTTCTATAGGCTTTCCGCTTTTGTGAACTTGTTGTTCGATATATGAAAAACGTCTTATGAACTTTTGATTTGCTCGTTCAAGAGCTTCCTCCGGATGAATAGACAGGAGTCTTGCCGTATTAATAATGGCAAATAATAAGTCCCCTAATTCGTAAATTTGCTTTTCCTTATCTTCTTTCGATAACTCAGTTTGAAATTCCTCTATTTCTTCTTTGACTTTTAGCCAGGCATCCTCTGCTTTTTCCCAATCAAATCCTGTTTTAGCCGCTTTCTTTTGTATTTCAAATGCTCGAATCACAGATGGAAGGCCTTTTCCAATGCCATCCAAAGCAGAAACAGAAGCAGAATTTGTATCCTTTTTTTCTTCAGCCTTAATTTCTTTCCAATTGGCAATTACATCTTCAGCACTCTGTACTTCCACGTTTCCAAATACATGCGGATGGCGCCTGATCATTTTTGAGGAAACACCCTCAATTACATCCTCAATTGTAAACATTCCTTCATCTTCTCCAATTTGTGAATGAAGCATGACCTGAAGGAGAACGTCACCAAGCTCTTCTATCATGTGATCAATATCATCCACATCAATTGCTTCCAACAATTCATATGCTTCTTCAATTAAGTACTTCTTTAAAGATAGATGAGTTTGTTTAATATCCCACGGACACCCATTCGGTCCCCGCAAGATTTTAATAATAGACCGCAGACTGGTAAATTCGCGTAGGTTCTCTTCTGCCAATGGAGGTACATAAACGCTGGTAAGGTTATTCAACGTCATTACCCGATCAAGTTCATATAGCAAAATTTCTTTCACAGACGCTTGCTGGCTTCCTGCAGCGGTTACAATGCTTACACTATGGTCATCCGGATACTTTTCCATTAAAGTAAGCTTCACATCTGATGCAACAAAAGCATCATATACCTGCCCAATAATAAGATGCTGATTTGAATGGATATCCTTTGCATGAAAATCCGTCCCGTCAAGCAATTGAAAGCCTTCAATAGGATCCACTTTAACAGTTGTGAACAAAGCGTCCAAAAAGCTTTGGCCTCCGCTGATTTCTATTTCAATGTTTCTTTTAGGGCCTTCATTCAATAAGAGCTGAACGGTCCTTTCTGCAACAAGAGGATGTCCAGGAACAGCATACACCACGTCTTCATCCAAAGCAGCTGTGAGAAGCCTTTCGGTAATTTGTTTATAAACATCTTCAAATTGGTCGTTTTCTTCATAGACCGCATCAAAGGAAGTGAATTGTATTCCTTCCTGTTGGAAGGAATCTACAGCTGGATGTTCTTTCGTTCTGAGAAACAGCTTATTAGCAGACTTCAATATGTGATAAACCCCTAATGTAAGCTGATTCCAATCCCCGGCACCTAACCCGATAACTTTTATTGTATGACTCATAAAAGACCTCATTCCATTATCTTTTTTATTTTAAGCAATTGTTCTCCAAACGGAAGTAAAGAAAGATCTTTATCGTCCAGGAGGTTAAAGCGGATAACACTCCAAATAAAGACAAATCCGCCTGCTGCTACTCCTGCTAAAGCTATTCCCGCATTCATGCCCCGCCCTGTTAAATGCATAGTCCTGGTAATGAAGAGCAATGTCTGCAAAACAAGAGTCATAAGGCAAACAGCAGCTGCAAGCTTAGCATAAAATCCAGCTGGAAGCATGGAAATCCCCAGCTTCTTTATTCTCATAATGAAAAAAACTGCTATGATTCCTAATGATACATCAGTAGCCATTGCTGCTCCCATTGTCCCATACTTTGGAACAAAATATTCATTTCCAAAGAATTTCACAAAAATCCCAAACAGAATGTATACCGCTGGCGAATAAACTTTTCTCATCCCCTGCAAAGCACCCGTTATCGTAAGAATTATTGAGCTTAAAAAAATAGAAATAGAGAAGACAGCGAGCACAGCAGAACCCTTATCATTTTCAAAAAGCATAATATTTGCAGGCCTTATAAGATTAATTAAACCTGCCGCTGCTCCGAGTCCAATAATAATGCTCAGTTTAAAAGCAATGCGCAGCTTCTCGCTCAATGCTGCGTTATTTCTAAGCCGGTATTCCCTCGTAATCATAGGAACCAATGCGAGGGATATAGAGGTTGCAGCAACTGTACCTAACTGGATAAAGGGCTGACCGCGATCATATACGCCTTTAACGGCCTTTGCCTCATTGGCAGCCATTCCAGAATGGACAAGCAAAGAGAACAGGTTTAATGAATCAATAAATTGAATTAATACAAGCAGTGCACCACTGATGCATACGGCAAATCCTTCTATAAATAACGCCATTGCCACCCTTTTATATACCGTTCCTGACACACTGAAAAACGCCAAACGGTGGTGATTTGACCCCTTAAAATAAAGAATGCACAGAACAATTAATGCGCAGGATCCCCCTGTAATGGAGCCTGCAATTGCACCCGTACCAACACGATACAAAGAAAATCCTTTGCTCACTAGGTAAGCCGAAAGAATAATAATGGTCATTACTCTGACAAATTGTTCTATTACTTGGGATACAGCTGTCGGCAGCATTTTATTGTTGCCTTGGAAATAACCCCTGAATGTAGAGATAAAAGGTAAAAGCAAAAATGAAAAAGCAATTGTCTGAATTAGCGGCCTTAACTTTAAATCGCCCATCCAATCTGCTAAATCATAAGAACCCCAAAAAACAAATAAAAAAAGAATCAGCCCTCCTGCTGATAGCAACATAAAGGAGGCACTTATTATTTCTTTTTCCAATTCCGCTTTTCCGTGTATCCTATTCTCTGCTATAAGCCTAGAAATAATAACAGGAAATCCATATGTCGCCAAAGCAATCACTATTCCATAAATGGGGTAAACCTGCTGGTAAATGTAAAAACCTATGTCCCCGACAATATTTTGAAAGGGAACCCTGTAAACAGCACTTAAAATTTTTGTAATGAAGGAACCTAAAGAAAGAATAAAGGCACCCTTTAAAAACGTTTTTGATTCTTCGTGAGGCAATGTATTCCCTCGACCTTCCACTTATATTGGCTTACTCAGGAGTCATTTTTAGCTGCTCCTATAGTTAAAATCTTTTGTATTATAGCATACGCACATAGCTCATGTACGAATAAATGGGTCCCATAGAGTTTCTTACGAGCAATTGTCAGGTTTTTTAGCATGCAGCATCCCTGGCAGATTAAGCTGATGATATAGGAAGGTCTATTGCTAATTTACATAAAAATGATCAATTCACACGTTTTGTATCCAAAAAGAGCCTTATGAAAAATTCATTTAACAAACAGGCTTTGTTAAAGAACACCGTTGTTTTTAGCTCATTCGTGTGAAACGGGCTTTTCACACGCCTTTCAGCTATGCTGAAAGGTTACAGTAAAGAAGGAACCAAAAGCAAACAAGTTTGCTTTTGGTTCCTTCTTTACTGTAAAATGAGCTAAAAAACGAGCAGTTACCAACATTAATATTTAACACAGCATCTAGAAAAAGCGGGTCTGCCTATCTCAGGCGGACTCCGCTTTTTCTAGTCATTATAGAAAGTACCACCCGTAAAACAAGGCTGGTTATTACTGTTCCATTTGTCTTGCTAAGAAACCTGCTGCCGTTTCAGCAGCCTTTTGTTCTACTTCGCCAATTTGCTTCTCTTTAGAAAAAATAATGACTGAGCCAATCGGATCACCATTAGCCACAATAGGAGAAATCGTATAAGATGAGAGTTCTTCATCATACCCGTCTACAAGCGGTACCTCACCCTGCTGAGTAACAAGAACAGGATTTCTTTCTTCCATCGCTTTTTCGATTCTCTCTCCAACGCTTTTGTTTAAATAATCTTTTTTTGAAACACCTGCAACAGCTATCACAGCATCCCTGTCACAAATTAATATAGGGCTGCCCAGGCTGTCGAATAAAGCCTCCGCGTATTCCTTAGCAAAATCGCCCAATTCACTAATTGGAGAATATTTCTTTAGAATAACTTCTCCATCCCGATCCACAAAAATTTCCAGTGGATCCCCTTCGCGAATTCGCAAGGTTCTACGGATTTCCTTTGGAATGACTACTCTTCCTAAATCATCAATTCGACGAACAATACCCGTTGCTTTCACTTATGTTGCCTCACTTTCATCAGATGATTTTTTTAGGTAAAGATTCATATAATGAAATGAATCTTTTACCTGTGTTGAGATTAGTATCTTTCATCTGGGAAGTTATATACATATTGATTAATTTTTCTACTTTTACTCGCCATAATCTGGAGTTAATTCCATTATTAATCTCTGTATCAACTCTTTTCCCCAAATTCCAGTAAAGGAAACATGAAAATTTCCATTTTTATCTTTCTCACCTGATGAAAGGAGGGATTTAGTTCACACGCTCCATTGGTTTAATCGCCTGCTGAAGCTCTTTAATGATATTATAAGCAGTCGCAAGCCAATCGCTCTCTTGCTGACCTTTTGTGTTCAATGTAATTTTCAGCCTTGCCCCATCCATTCCAAAACCAACCGAACGGCCAAATTGATTGCACACTTCCACTACTTTTGGACCATCAACATTTTTTGTGCCTTTCTCAGACATTAAAATGGTAATAACCTGTTTAGATTGTTTCATCGATTCCAAATAGGCATTTGCTGCATAGATCTTCATTTCTGCTACAGTAAATAAATATTCGACTTCCTTAGGATATTCGCTGTAACGGTCTACCATTTCTTCTTTTAGTTCCTCAATGTCCTCAAAAGATGTTATTCCTCTGAACCGCTTATACATTTCAATTTTCTGATGGCCGTCCGCAATATAGGAGTCTGGAATATACGCATCTAGTTCAAGCTCTATTTCAAAACCAGGAGTTTCCTTTTCAACATCAGTGCCTTTTCTTTCTTCTATAGCCTCTTTTAGCATTTGGGAGTAAAGATCAAACCCGACCGAATCAATAAAACCGTGCTGCTGAGCACCGAGAAGATTTCCGGCTCCCCGTATAGATAAATCTCTCATGGCAATCTTGAAACCTGATCCCAGCTCCGTAAATTCCTTGATGGCCTGAAGCCTTTTTTCAGAAACCTCTGTGAGCACTTTGTCTTTTCGGTATGTAAAATAGGCATAGGCTACACGATTAGATCTTCCTACACGTCCCCTCAGCTGATAGAGCTGGGATAATCCCATACGGTCTGCATCATAAACAATTAGCGTATTAACATTCGGGATATCTACTCCCGTTTCAATAATGGTAGTGGTGACCAGAACATCAAACTCACCTTCTAAAAATCCAAGGATTACACTTTCAAGCTGGGACTCTGTCATTTGTCCATGTGCGTATGCTACACGCGCATCTGGTACAAGCATAGATATTTCTTCTGCTTTTCTTTCAATATCCTCCACCCTGTTGTATAGAAAATAAACCTGGCCATCTCTCGAAAGCTCGCGTTCAATCGCCTCTCTTACAAGATTGCCATTATACTCCATTACATAGGTTTGGACTGGAAAACGATTTTCCGGCGGCGTTTCAATGACCGATAAATCACGGACTCCAAGCATGGACATATGAAGAGTTCTAGGAATTGGCGTAGCCGTTAAAGTTAAGACATCGACATTCGTTTTCATTTGCTTAATCTTCT
Source organism: Heyndrickxia acidicola (assembly GCF_001636425.1). NCBI lineage: Bacteria > Bacillati > Bacillota > Bacilli > Caryophanales > Bacillaceae > Heyndrickxia > Heyndrickxia acidicola. The sequence goes on along the minus strand of NZ_KV440953.1, from coordinate 3,451,262 downwards.
CTTTATGCGTAACACCGAATCTTTGTTCTTCATCTATAATCAGGAGGCCCAAATTATGAAATTGAATATCTTTGGATAAAAGCCGGTGCGTTCCCACAACAAGATCGACCGTCCCAGCCTTTAAGCCTTTTGTCGTTTCCAACTGTTCTTTTCTGGAGCGGAAACGGCTTAGCTGTCCAATTTTAATCGGGTAATCCTGGAATCTCTCTTTAATGGTTTCATAATGCTGCTGGGCAAGGATAGTGGTCGGGACAAGAAGAGCCACTTGTTTTCCATCCATAATCGCTTTAAACGCAGCCCTGATTGCCACCTCTGTTTTCCCATATCCAACATCTCCGCATAAAAGGCGGTCCATCGGTCTTTCTTTTTCCATATCCCGCTTTATTTCCTCGATAGAGCGAAGCTGGTCTTCCGTCTCTTCATAAGGAAAGGAAAACTCAAACTCTCTCTGTAAATCACCATCCGGAGCAAATGCATGCCCTTTCGCCGCCTCGCGTTCTGCATAAAGCTTAATTAAATCGTCCGCAATATCCTGTACGGAGGACTGAACCTTTTTCTTAACCCGTTTCCATTCACTTCCGCCAAGCTTATACAGCTTCGGCTCTTTTCCTTCAGAACCAACGTATTTTTGGACAAGCTCGATCTGTTCTACCGGAACATAAAGCTTATCTGTCCCTTGATATTTAATATGGAGATAATCTTTATGGACTCCATTGATAATAAGGGTTTCAATGCCTAAATATTTACCTATTCCATGGTTAACATGGACAACATAATCTCCAACCTTAAGCTCTGAATAGTTCTTTATTCTTTCAGCATTCGAAATCTTTTGTTTCCTCGGCGTTTTCTTAACTTGCTTGTTAAAGAGCTCTTCTTCTGTAATAACAGCAAGCTTGGACATAGGCAGTTCGAAACCGGTCGATAAGCTTCCCGTTAAGATTTGGGTTCCTTTTGATAAAGGACCTAACGTCCTCCCTGGAGAAGCTTCAATTTCATAATCCTCCAATACTGCGTGCAGCTTTTTCAAACGGCTTTCATTCGCAGCAAGAAATACAATTGTATACTGGCCCTTTTTCCACCTGTCCACTTCTGCTTTTAGAAGATTCATCTGTCCATGAAAGTTCTGCATAGGTTTGCAGGTAATATTAATAATATTTTGAGGGCTCGTGTTTGGAATATGCCTTAAAAACAATGATAAATAGATGCGGGATAGATGAGATTGCGCCAGTAGCTTTGATAAGGAATGAGCAACCTCAAGGTCATGAATTATTTGGCCTTCTTCGAGCAGGGCTGTATACCACTCTGCTTCCTCTTTTTCTAAGCGGTCATTAATTTCCATCACTCGGCTAAGCTCATCTATAAGCAGGATGCCGCTGCTAGATACATAGTCTAGCAAACTAGCAGGCTCCTCATATGCGAGGGACAAATATTTAAAAAGTTGTTCAGGCTTTTGGCCATTTTTCAGCCTTTCAATATCATAGCCAATATTCTGGGAAAGAAGTTCCTTGGTTTTTTCTTTTTTAACTTTTTTGAGTGTAGAGGATAAGCCTGTTTTCAGTTTGTCAGCTATTGTGAGCATTTGCTCTTCGTTTATTGGCGATTCGGTGGCAGGTCCTATAAGAACAGAATCCAGTTTCTCAATAGAACGTTGATCGTCTGCAGAAAATGTTCGAATGGAGTCTACTTCTGTATCAAAAAGCTCTATTCTGATAGGATTTCCCTCTGTCAGCGGATAGATATCCATAATGCCGCCTCTTAAGCTGAAATCGCCAGGTGCATCGACCATATCGACACGGTTATAGCCCATAGTGACAAGCGTATTTAATGTTTCTGTGACATGAATGTCTTTCCCCAGTTCAAACACAAGCTGATACCCGCTCCAGGAAGCAGGGGAGGGAAGAATTTTTCTTAAGCCTGCCATAGGGACGATTAAAATACCTGTACGCTTTGAGCTAAGGAAATTCAAGGCTTCAATGCGCTGTGCTCTGAGTTCAGGGCTTGCTATCCCTATCTCTGCTGCAATGAGTTCATTGGCAGGATACAAATAAAGTGCCGGTATGTCAGACATCTGGCTTAGATCATCAAATAATTTCTGAGCCTGAAGCAAATTATAGGTAATAATGACAATTGGTTTCTTTGTCTTTTCAAAAAGGGAAGAAGTGAAGACGGATCTTGCTGAACCCGAAAGGCCGGCAACAAGCTGTTCCCTCAAGCCTTCTTCTATGCCGGTTATGACCGACTGTGTTTCATCTTGATTCAATATGAGGTCTTGTAATCCTTTCATTAAAGCCCCTCCTCTCTTTGTAGTGATGAAAGCTGCGAAAAAATACGGTTACTCTTTTACGCCCCTTCAACCTTTTTTCTTAATCACACATGTATAACAACAGAAAAATGCTTTGGAATATCTCCAAAGCGATTATTGAATTAAATAATCCTGCTCATGAAACTGAGGATTTCTTTCTAGCGCTTCCTGGCAATCCTCGCAAATTGCTTTTATATAAATATTTCCATCCGGCAGATAGGAAATCATCTCCTGCCGTTCCTGACTGGATAAAATATTCAATCCAATTTGTTCTGAATGCACGGAAAAGCGGTCAAGTACTCCGATACTGGTACCGCAGTGGCGGCAATGATAATGAATGGCCATGTTGAAACCCCTCATAAACAATTTTTTACTAGTATGGACTTGTTTATAAAGAGATATTCATAATAATGGATTAGTTATAATGATTCATAACCTCTAAAAACGGCTTCCCAAGCCACTCTTCGCATGCCTCTGTACAATTTTTAATAACATCTGACAAAAGCGCCCACTCATCCTTGTGGAACCTGCTTAACACATAATCCGGCACTGCCATTCCGGCTGGAGGACGGCCGACTCCGATTCGAATTCGATTAAAATTTTGTGTGCCTGTATGGGCAATAATCGATTTTATACCATTGTGGCCTCCAGCACTGCCCTTTTGCCTAAGCCTAATTTTTCCTACCGGCAAGTCCATGTCATCATAAATGACCAGGAGATCCTCCAGCGGGATATCGTAGTAGTCCATAATGGCTTTAACAGACTCTCCGGACAAATTCATATATGTAAGCGGCTTAAGTAATATAAGTTTTTCACCGTTTCTATGTATAACAGTGTAGACACCTTTAAATTTCGTTTGATTCAAATCAGCTTGAAAATGCTTCGCCAGCTCGTCTATAACCTCAAAGCCAATATTATGTCTTGTTTGGTTATAGGGAGTTCCCGGATTTCCGAGGCCAACAATTAGTTTCATTCAGTACACCCCAACTTTTACTATATCATATCATGAAAAAACCATAGATAGGATGTGCAGATCTTCCCACTCTCTTGCTTTTTCAAACGATATATTATTATTATACATACGTTTTGACTCCATGAAAAATTCGTTGTTCTGCTATCATAAAGAAAAGCGGAAGTGCCTTGCTTATCGGCGTACGGATTCCGCAGTCTTTGACTGAGATAAAGGAAACACAGCAAGGCACGAGCTGATGTTGACTTATCGTAGGGAGAAGACGGAGAAATCCGCTAGCCGATAGGCACTGGAGCTAGACAATGAAAAGCGGAAGTGCCTTGCTTATCGGCGTACGGATTCCGCAGTCTTTGACTGAGATAAAGGAAACACAGCAAGGCACGAGCTGATGTTGACTTATCGTAGGGAGAAGACGGAGAAATCCGCTAGCCGATAATCACAATAATGTTTTGAATTTCTCTGCAGATGTCTGCTCGTTTTTTAGCTCATTCGTGTGAAACACCTGTTTCACACGAATGAGCTAAAAAACAACAGAGTCCTCTCATTATGGAAGGTCTTTAACACACATTTTTGGCTCATCCGCATGAAAGCAATTGCTTAATGCAGATGAGCCAAAAACTCTAAACATATGGAAGCTTTACTGTAGAGAATAAGTTCTCTCCTATTCCGCTGTTTCACCTTCTGGTTTTGTTTCTCGCCCTTCAACATTTTCAGGAGTTCCAGGTTCCTGCTGTTCTCCTGTGCTGATTTCTTCTTCTTGGCGAGGAGGAAGGACAGAAGCAACCGTTTCACTGTCCTCATGGTTAATCGTGAAAGAATACTGGCTGCGAATATCTCCAACCGTTAAAGCTTCACCCACTTGAAGGCTGGACACATCTACTTGTACCGACTCAGGGATATCACTAGGCTTTGCCGAAACAGATAGCTCATGAATTGGCTGCTGCAGGACGCCTCCATCCTTAACACCGGCACTGTCTCCCAATAGCTCTATTCGTACGCTTGTCTCAATTTCGGAATTCATATTGACTGCAAGAAAATCAATATGAGTAATTTCGTTTTTAATTTCGTCTTTTTGGAATTCTGTTAAAACGACATTTTGTTGATTTCCCTCGATATTTAATGAGATAACCCCATGTCTTCCACCTGAACGGATCGTTTTTATTAATTCAGGTCCATCTACATAAATAGATGTATTTTCCACCTGATATCCGTATAACACAGCGGGAACTTTTCCTGCTTTACGCAAGCTGTTAACCTCTGACCTTTTTGCAGTATTTCGTTTCTTTGCTTCAAGAATTTCTGCCATGAAAAATCATCCTCCTACAGCTTTCTTTTAAACATCATCAAAAATTTTTCACTTTATGTAGCATCTCTATATATCCATGCCCCAAATGAAAAGAGGTTAAACACTAAATTTGTTTTCTCCTGCTTTAGAGCATCCATAATAATGTCTTTGCAGAGTAATATGTGTACAAAAAAAGAAGCCTTAAAAATAAACAGGCTTCTTACAAGGCAACAGTACCTTGCCAAATTATTTGCTATCTGAATCAATCAAACAATGTGCTGACCGATTGATCTTCATGCACACGAATAATAGCTTCCCCGATTAAAGGTGCTACAGAAAGTTCCACAATCTTCTCTATTTTCTTCTCTTCCGGAAGTAAAATGGTATTTGTCACAACGAGTTCTTTAATATTTGAATTATCGATACGTTCAATGGCAGGACCTGACAAAACAGGGTGTGTACAGCTGGCATATACTTCACGGGCGCCGTTTTCAATTAAAGCGTTAGCTGCCAATGTAATTGTTCCGGCTGTATCAATGATATCATCAATTAACACTGCAGTTTTCCCTTCAATATTCCCCACAATATTCATGACTTCTGCAACATTTGGCCTTGGCCGCCTTTTATCAATAATCGCAATCGGCGCTTTCAGCCTTTCTGCAAGCTTACGGGCACGGGTAACTCCTCCGTGGTCTGGGGATACAATGACAACATCCTCACCCTTTAGCTTTTTCTTGAAGTATTCTGCAAGGATCGGAACACCCATTAAGTGGTCAATCGGAATATCAAAGAAGCCTTGGATTTGAGGAGCATGCAAGTCAAGTGTAATGACCCTGGTAGCTCCTGCTGTTTCAAGAAGGTTTGCGACCAATTTGGCAGTAATAGGTTCACGGGCACGGGCTTTTCGATCCTGACGTGCGTAGCCATAGTATGGCATAACAATGTTAATAGTCCGTGCTGACGCGCGTTTTAAAGCATCGACCATAATTAGAAGTTCCATCAAATGTTCATTTACAGGCAGGCTGGTGGATTGAATAATATACACATCGCAGCCCCTGATGCTCTCTTCAATATTTATTTGGATTTCCCCATCACTGAATTGGGCAACAGAACATTTTCCTAATTCTACACCGACAACCTTTGCAATTTCTTCTGCGAGCGGGCGATTCGAATTTAATGTAAAGATTTTTAGATTTGGGTCTAAATATTGGTTAGACATGATGGACCTCCAATTATTGATTGTGTTTTAATTTTTTTACGTAGTCTTCCTTATTTACCTGCCGTGCCCTTGCAATAGATAATGCTTCTTCTGGTACATCTTCTGTGATGGTAGACCCTGCTGCAATATAAGCATTTTTTCCGATTTTAACAGGTGCAACAAGATTTGAGTTGCAGCCAACAAACACTCCATCCTCAATCTTGGTCAAGAACTTATTTTTACCATCATAATTAACCGTAATTGTACCGCATCCGATATTTACATCTGACCCGACTTCCGCATCGCCAATGTAACTAAGGTGGGAGGCCTTGCTCCCTTTGCCGAAGCTTGCCTTTTTAATTTCTACAAAGTTGCCAATTTTAACTTCATCTGCAATGTCCGATTGTGGACGAATGTGAGCAAATGGCCCAATGTTAACCTTGTTTCCGATAGAACTGTTATGCGCCACAGATTGACGAATCACCGTATTGTTTCCTACCGCACAATCCTTCAATTCAGAATGAGGGCCAATGATGCAGTCTTCTCCGACAGCTGTTTCCCCTGTTAACATTGTTCCAGGGTAAATGATCGTGTCTCTTCCAATTGTTACACTTTGTTCAATATACGTATTAGCTGGATCAATAATTGTCACACCATTCCTCATATGATCCATATTAATGCGTTCTTTCATAATTTTTTCAGCCTGTGACAATGCTATACGGTCATTTACTCCCAATGTTTCATCAATATCGTCTGTTTGAAAGGCAGAAACCGTTTCTCCCTTTGCTACAAGTATGGAAATGACATCAGGCAAGTAATATTCGCCTTGAGCATTGTCATTTGAAACCTCTTTAAGCGCCTGGAAAAGATGCTTATTATCGAAACAGAAAACACCTGTGTTAATTTCTTTCACTTTTTGTTCGTCTGCAGAGGCATCCTTCTGTTCAACAATTCTTTCAACATTTCCTTCACTGCTTCTAATCACTCGACCATAGCCAAAAGGATTTTCAGCATAAGCTGTTAAAATTGTTGCCTTAGCTTCCTGATCAATATGGTGCTGTAAAAGGTCCTCCATTGTTTTAGCTGTAATAAGAGGAGTATCTCCGCATACTACAATGGTAGTGCCGTCTTCTGAACCTATCAGCTCCTCCGCTTGCATAACGGCATGGCCCGTTCCTAATTGCTCCTCTTGCAAAGCAAAGGAAGACTTACCTTTCAACTGTGATTCTACAGCTTCTGCACCATGTCCGATAATCGTAACTGCTTTATTTATATTCAGCTTTGAAACCTGGTCAATTACATGTTCAACCATTGGCTTCCCGCATACAGGGTGCAACACTTTATAAAGCTTAGATTTCATGCGTGTTCCTTGGCCTGCAGCTAAAACAACAGCAAATCTATTTGTCATAGTAGGTCCCCCAATAAACCTTATTATCCATAAAAAAATATATCTCAAATACGCGATGATTTCAAGGAAACATGAAGAAGTACAAATTTTTGTCAAGAAGGGATATTTTATTTTTATATGAATGGCTTGTAAAATTTCTTTGGATAGCATTAAAAATAGAAGTGAATATTAGTAAATGAGGAATTATAAGGAAAGACAGTTACCCGGTTGAAGAAAAAATGATAGACGCTTACAAAAACGATGTGTTCCCCTACAGTGGACTTTCACCACCTAGATAGTTGTCATGCCTGGCACACAGAAAAAAGGCCTTACTTTTGAAGTAGGCCTCCTGGTGTTTATATTCTATCTTTTAAGAAGCTCCCGCTTCTTCAAATGCTACTTCTTCAACCTCTTCACCTAAACGATGATATTCAGCTAGGACAGCTTCTTGTATTTTGCTGCGTGTACCTGAATTGATAGGATGAGCAATATCTCTAAATTCTCCATCCGGAGTACGCTTGCTAGGCATTGCTACAAATAAGCCATTATTTCCGTCTATCACACGAATATCATGAATCACAAACTCATTATCTAATGTAATAGAAGCAATAGCTCTCATTCTTCCTTCAGTGTTTACACGGCGTAATCTTACGTCAGTTACTTCCATCCTGTTCACCACCTTTTCCCCTAGATAGACTCCTAGTTTAATTATTCCACAGAGCCCCTGAAACTCCTTCTTTATTTCGAAAAAATTTTAAGGAATATTCAGAACTAAGGAAAAGGTTATTAAAAAAACAGCCTTATTTTAAAGGCTTTGTTAAAAGACTCTGTTGTTTTTCAGCTCATTCATGTGAAACGGCCGTTTTACACGCCTTTCAGCACAGCTGAGAGGTTACAAGTAAAGCAAGGAAAAGGCTTGATTATTTAACTAAGGCAGTTACTTCGATCTCAATGGATACATCTTTGGGAAGCCTTGATACTTCAACGCAGGAACGAGCCGGCCGGTGAGAAGAAAAATATTCTGCATATACTTCGTTAACAGCAGAAAACTCATCCATATCCTTTATAAATACTGTTGCCTTAACAACGGTTTCAAGAGAAGCTCCTGCTTCTTTCAGCACCGCTTGAAGATTTTTGAATACTTGATGCGTTTGATCTTTTATATCACCTGTAACAAGAGTGCCCTCTGCAGTAAGAGGAATCTGACCTGAACTATAAAACAAATTATTTACAATTATTCCTTGTGAGTATGGTCCAATAGCTGCCGGTGCTTCCTTTGTAGAAACAGTCTTCATGATTCTTCCTCCTTTAAAAATGATTGATTAGACGAGAAATAGTTTCCTTCCACCACTTCAATCTGCTTAATTTTATAATCTACGTTTGTGAGCTTCACTAAGGAAACATAGTTGTCTACTAATCGTTCCTCAGCATCTTCCGACTCTACCAAAACCCCAATTCCTGCTACAGTGGCATTGAATTCCTCTAAAAGGCTGATCATTCCATTAATGGTGCCTCCGGCCTTCATAAAATCATCCACTATTAATACTTTTGCGCCTTCTCTGAGACTTCTTTTGGAAAGCACCATGGTTTGTATCCTCTTGGATGAACCGGATACATAATTAATGCTGACAGTAGAACCCTCTGTAACCTTGCTGTCCCCTCTTACAATGACAACAGGAACGTTTAAGAAGGATGCCGCTGCATGGGCAATCGGAATTCCTTTTGTGGCAACCGTCATAATTAAATCAATTTCAAGGCCTGCAAAAGCCGATGCAAGCAATCTCCCTACCTCATTTACAATGTGGGGATTCCCGATTAAATCAGTCATGTATAAATAACCACCGGGTAATAAGCGATCCGGCTCGGCCATAAGCTTGCAAAGGTGTTCAATAAATTCCTGGGCTTCTTCCTGCTTTACCTTGGAGATAAACTTCACTCCGCCGGCGGCGCCCGGCACGGTTTGCAGAGTCCCAATTCCCTGTTTTTCAAAGGTTTCTTTTATAATGCCAAGGTCCTCACTGATGGAAGACTTTGCCGAACCATAACGCTCAGCAAAAACAGTTAAAGGAACAAGTTCCTTAGGCCGTATTAATAAATAATGTGTCATGTCGATAAGGCGCTCACTGCGACGAAACTTCATACTGCAAACCTCCGTTAAATCCATTCATATACTAAATATTATCACCGCCAGCTTTAGATTTAAAAGCTGTCCCATTCCTTTTCTAGGGCTTTTACGTAAATGTTCCTGCTTTTAAGTTCTAACTCTGTAAAGGGGCAATGCTGATAAAGACCAAATGATGATTGGATTGGAAATCATCAGGTAATTTTTACAGAGTCTAATCTATAAAGATAAGCATTGCTCTTAGATTCTGTATTTAAGAGTATTTATAGTTTGAAAAATCACTTTTAAATCGAGTCAGCTTTTCTTAGCAAGTAAACCGATCTCCAAGCATTCTGACAACAAAGACTTGATCACAAAAGCCCCTAAGACCATTATAGATTCTTTGAAGACGAGACTCATATTGGACAAGCCCGAAAACGGTCGGGCCGCTTCCGCTCATTAGAACTGCATCTGCGCCAAAGCGTTCCATCTGTTCCTTAATTTGCAGCACCTCAGGGTTCGTTTTCAAGGTAACGCTTTCCAATACATTCCCCGTATACTTGCAAATGCCTTCGTAACTGCTCTGTTCAAGTGCCTCAATCATTCCTTTGGTATTTGGGTGCTGTATTCTGGTAAGATCTAAATTCCGATAAACATCCGCAGTAGAGACCCCAACGGATGGCTTCGCTAATATTACCCAGCAGTTTGGAGGGGCTGGCAAATGTGTAATCTTTTCTCCTCTTCCTTTTGCAAGAGCTGTGCCTCCATATACGCAAAAAGAAACATCCGATCCAATTTCTGCTCCCAATTCTGCCAGTTCATCAATAGACAATCCCAAATCCCACATTCTGTTCAACCCTCTTAAGGTTGCTGCAGCGTCACTGCTGCCCCCTGCAAGTCCGGCAGCCACGGGAATCATCTTATCAATCCCAATTGATACCCCTCTTTGGATGCCATAACGATTTTTCACAAGATGCGCGGCCTGGTACGCAAGGTTTCTTTGATCGTCAGGAACAAAACGATTTTGAGACACTACCTGAATCTCGTTCTCCCTTATGTCCGACAATTCTATTCGATCCGACAGATCTACTGTTGTCATGACCATTTCTACCTCATGGTAACCATCTTCACGTTTATGTAGAACATCCAATGTTAAGTTTATTTTTGCCGGTGCCTTTATTAATAGCTTCAACTAATCCACCTACTCTAATCAATCCATATATTTTCCGGTCGTGGCTACACCACATGTTGTTTGTCCTATTTTACCACAAAACGTTTAATACTTGGCAATGTCTCAAGGATTGTATTTTTTATTGATTTCCCTGATGGGTTCTTCTCTGCGTTTGCCTCTTTAGGAAAGGGAAGAGTAGAAGGTAGCTGAAGAATTGAATCTGCATATAATCCAAAAACAACCTTTAAGGAAGGCACAAGCGCCTTGCTCATCCGATAGGGTATGGAGTTAGGAGGCTATTTTTTAAAATTTTATTCTTTCCTTAAAAAAAGGCCGGGTGTCACCCGGCCTTGCGGCATATCGATGTTATTCGTTATATATAAAGGATTTTTATTCTCTGGCGCTGTTAGCTAATTGCATTTCAGCAATTTCAATTGCTCTTTTCACCATATTTCCGGCATCTCTTGCTTTAATGCCGCCCCATCCCTCATTTTGGACGACATCATAAAACCCCAGTTCCTTGGCTAACTCTTCCTTTAATTGATCAGACATAATGCCTCTTCGTCTGCCCATTACGAATTCCCCCTTAGTTATGCCGCATTTGTAGTATGCGTCACCTTTTCACTCTCTATTTTCGGGGATGATATCCATTTGAAGAAATATCTATTCGATAAGAAATGGCAAGCGGACACATTCATTTTTCAAGTAAATAACAACAAAGTTTACCAAAAGACCTAATCAAAAGAAAAAAAGCAGCAAACACGGTGTCTACTGCTTCTAAATATTAAATTTCCTGTTGTTTTTCAAAGAAGGTAAGTTGTACCGTTTCTGTTAATACATCTGCATAGCTATAGGAAACACGTTCAAACGCATTTTCCTCTTGATCTAATTCGACGACAAAAACTGATGGATAAGTTTCTGCCAAAACGCCAGAACGTTCAATCGTTTTTCTTCGACCACCATTCGCTTTTAACATTAATCGTTTACCCAGATTTGAGTCCAGTGATTTTTTAATGTCAGTTAATGTTTTTGGCATTTCGCTCCACCTCACTGTGAATAGTATAACATATTATGTAGCTTCGGTCAAACAAATAAATTATTTTATCAATGAAACAAATATCCTGTCAATACATTTTGCTCTACAAAATAATGCTTTTTTTTACAATGTTAGTATTCCCGCTTTATTGCCAATTATTTATTTATTTTAAACTCATTTTATCTTGACTGTTGATTTCCATTTCAGGCGCTCAATTAAGTTTACGAAAAGAGCCTCAAACAATCATTACCCAACTAAGAAATGGAAATAACCTCAATAGGAACATAAGAAAATCGTAAGCCCCTTGATCATTCGCTAGCTGATAGGCGCTGGAGCTGGACAGAGAAAAATATTCACAGGTTTAGCATTTTATCCTTTCCGAAACGATCAAAAAACACTAATGTAATCCATTAGTGTTTTTTTCTTACTCTTCGGTGATCGGTTTATACGGCATCCCTGTTCTTAGAACACCTTTTGTTTCAATGCCTCCCAGACCCTTTTCCCCAGTCAGTGTATTTCGTAAAACATCCCACACATTGATCTGCTCCATAAAGGAGGTATAGCTAATTTTCGCTACAATATAGACAGGATCTAATGCATGGATATTCACCCGCTGGGGAGAACTTGCAAAGTTAGCTCCCGCATGAATAAGGGACTCAAAATGTGATTGGCATGCTCCCGCAAAAATAACCAGCTGGTCTAAATGAGGAACTTTCCTTCTGGCCTCTCTGACCGTTTTTACAAAGTATTTAGAATGCCGATATGCATTTAAATCTGATTTCAATCCCTTGGACTTTGTATAGGCATCATGCCCCGTAATGACCAAAATATCCGGCCGATACTTTTCAATTAATGGTACAACCTGGCTGGGCATATCTTTTTCATAGCAATGCACTCCATAAACAGTCAATCCAACTTTCTCGTATAGATCAAGGCATTTTTTTAAATAATTGGGGTCTCCATCAAGGTGGAGTACTCGTCCGGGGATCTGAAATATGCTCATTTCCTGGTTATATCCATGGGTCGCCTGATATTCCTGTTTTTGTCGAAGGAGGTGGATATCCTGTTGAAACAGCTCGAAGGATTGTTCCTCTAATGACCGATACTCCTCGGAAATTCTAGAACGTTGATCAGGATCAATAGGTACCAGGTCTTCAAATGGAGAATCTGCCATTAAGCGGAGATCCTCCCCATATAATACTGCTATTTTTTTCCCATCCTTCATTTTTATATCAATGACTCTAAATAAAAGATCACAATGATACGACATTCTTCCAACAATTGAATTGATTTGTACATTCACAATGGTCAACTCCATCACAAAAATGGATAAGTATCAATAACTGTTCCTACCCATAGGCTATGCATCCCCTTGAAATTGGTGCAGAGGGGATAAACACTATGATTAATCAAGGCGGCTGCAAAAAACAATGCTTATTGTTCATTCGTGTGAAACAGCCGTTTCACACGCCTTTCAGCACAGCTGAAAGGCTATAGTAATAAAAGGAGCAAAAAAAATCACAAAAATCCCCACTGCCAGAATAGAGCGGGGATTACATTCCAGATTATTTACTTTTAAATAAAGGGTACAGCTCATTGCTTAAATCAGCAAACTCTTGAATACTCAATGTCTCGCCTCTGCGGGAAGGTTCAATATTTACCTCTTCTAAAATATCAATGATTTGCTGTTTTTTCTCTTTTCCATCCGGCAGCTGGCTTGTGAGATTATTTAAAATCGTCTTCCTTCGCTGAGCAAATGCCGCACGTGTAACAGAAAAGAAAAATTCTTCGTTGGTAACCTGCGCTGCGGGCTGTTCTCTCTTGGTTAAACGAATAACAGCTGAATCTACATTTGGCTGGGGCATAAATACTGTCTTTGGTACAATCATAACGGCTTCTGCTTTTGTATAATATTGAATAGCAATAGATAAAGAGCCGTAATCCTTTGTTCCCGGCTTAGCAGAAATCCGATCAGCGACCTCTTTTTGAAGCATAACCACAATTCCCCTAATTGGAAGCCTTTCTTCCAGCAGTTTCATAATAATCGGCGTTGTAACATAATATGGCAAATTAGCCACAACCATTAAATCCTTCACTTGCTGGAACTCTTCCTGAATCATTTCGCTTACATCGGCTTTTAAAACGTCCTGGTGAATAATTTTAACATTACCATACGGGGATAATGTATCGTCTAATATGGGCAGCAGGCGCTGGTCAATTTCAAATGCTACTACCTTCTTGCTCGCCCTTGCAAGATGCTCCGTTAATGCTCCAATTCCGGGACCAATTTCGATAGCTCCAGATTGATCCGTCAGCTCAGCAAATTCCGTAATTTTCTTTAAAATATTGGGATCTACCAAAAAATTTTGTCCTAAGCTTTTCTTAAAGGAAAATCCGTATTTATTTAAAATCTCTTTCGTTCTAATCGGGGTGGCAATATCCTTATTCATGTTCTTCCTCCTGTAGCACTCTAGCTAGAGCTTCAGCAAATGCCTCTTTACTTATTTGGAACATTAAAAGGCGTTTGTGAAGCTGTTTTCCATTTGTATACCCAATTTTCAATAAATCGCCTAACCGTTCCCTCCTGGATCTCGCTTTACTCCCTCCAACTAACCCTGCTGTAATTAAATCCTCCTGAGTAATCATTTCTTCTATTTCCGATTCCATTAGGTGAGCATTTTTCAAAGCAGCTCTAATGGCTTCAGGCTGTGCATGCTCCACACCAATTCCTCTTCCGGAAGCTGGCTTCGCCTCTTTTTTTTCCAGAAATGCATGTTTGCACCCTGGGACCTCATCACTAATCGTCTTACGAATTTTTTCGCCAGGAAAATCAGGATCTGTAAAAATGATGACTCCTCTTTTTTCCTGGGCTAATTTTATTTTCTCTATCGTTTCTTTTGAAACAGCGGAGCCGTTTGTTTCGATTGTATCTGCATCTACGGCTCTTCTAATGGCCGTTGTATCGTCTTTTCCTTCTACCACAATAATTTCTCTTAACTTCATTCCAACCTCCAGGCAGAACTCTTGGATTCAATTCAAGTTCCATTTGCACTTTCTCTATTATAGTATTGCTTATTGTAAAAGAAAAACAAATCTCCCAGTAAAATAAACTTTATCGAAGGCACTGTGAAAAAAATTCTATATTGATACTGCTCGTTTTTTACCATGGCTTTTTCGTAAACTTTGTTGCTATTTGACACAAAAAACGATTAAAAGTTTAGATTAAAACTTGTGAATGGCTTATTAAAATAGGCAGGTAGACAAAGATATATCCATACAAATCTATGCAAAAAAAGCCTTTAACGAGTCTTTATTGAAAATAATACGCCACTGGCATGCATAAGCAAAGGGTCAGCTGAAATAAACTGACCCCAAGAGAAAAAGATTTCTTTCTATTATGAGCGGGTAGTGCTGCTTTTTTGCCTCTGTTCTTTATTTTTTGCTCTTTTTCATAAACTCAGTTACGATTTGACATAAAAATGATCTTATTTGACGATTTGCACTTTTAGTCTTTTGACACCCCACTGGCAGGCTGAAGAATTCGAATTAAAGAAGACGTCAATCCTATTCCCTTTTATTCCTCCGCCAGTATCTCCAGCGAGAGCATATCCGTATCCTTCTACATACACTTTGGATCCCAGAGGAATGACACTGGGGTCAACGGCTATAAGCTTCATGTTCGGATTATCCCTCAGATTAATCCCGGTTGCTGTATATCCTGAACAACCGCTGCAGTCCCCTGTATAGGCGGTTGCTATCACGTAGATTTCTTCTCCCCCTGTGTTAACAGAAGACAGTGCTTGGCTCTCAGTCTTTCTTGCCCCCATTCTAGGCTTAGACCTGTTCCTTTTGTCTATACTTGTTCCGGTTAATGAACGCTTTATTTCTTTTACATTTTCAATCATTACTTCATATGTATTTTGTGCTGCAGTATTTTCCCTATACTGAACCATTTCTTTTATGCCCTGCGTAATTTCTGCGTTACTGCTTCCTACAGCAGTAAAATAAACAGGCTCTTCCACAACATCGCTGACTTTTGGAACCTTTTTGATTGTTACAGTCTGATACTCTTTTAAAGGCTGAAATAACCCAGGCTCTACCTCATTTAGCTGATTTAATTGAATACCTTGTTGCTCTAAAAAGTCAGCGACAGTTGCCGAAGCGGACCATACGATTTTCTTTTTACTTCCGTTAACTAAAAGAAACGGAAAATCTTGTTTAACCTCAATCTTCATATTAGAGGAAATGGAATGGCTACCGTCTGGATAAATACTATTATGTATACCCGGTTTTATATTAACCATATTTAAAGCCTCGTTGACTGTACGGGCTAACGTATAAAAGGTCTGTTCCTTCCCCTTTATAATGACGGTAATCTTATGGGCGGTTTGAACTTCAAAGGCTAAATCCTTATTAATTCTTGTATTCAAGGATAGTGAAAGACGATCATTTGGACTAATCTTCATATTAAGTTCATTTAACATGTCTCTGATTGTCTGAGCATTTGTTTTAATTAACTTTTTTTGGCCATTTAAAGACATCGCCACTGTCTTTTCGCTTCCCTGATAACAGAAGAATCCATAAGTAATAAAAAAAGCGAGGAAACTAGTGAACAAAATAGCGAAACTTCGTCTGCTTAATAAACTTGAAATACGGACATTCGTGCTTTCCATGACAAAAACGCCTCCTTCTAGCAGTCAGATTCAAAGTATATCGTTTTTCATTCCTCATTGTAGAAAACGACATGAACACGCAGGAAAGTGTATGTTCATGCCGCGGTATTTCGGAGTGCTTCTTTCTTTATCCCTGAATTCCAAAAAGTTTTTTTGCATTTTCTGTTGTTTGTTTTGCTACCTCTTCAAGCGTTACTCCTCTTAACTCAGCAATTTGTTCAGCAACTAATTTGACATACCCCGGTTCATTGCGCTTTCCTCTATAAGGATGAGGCGCTAAATAGGGGCAGTCAGTCTCAATTAAAAGACGATCGAATGGTACCTCAACAGCTACTTCTTTAGGTTTTTTAGCATTTTTAAAGGTAACAGGACCGCCTAAAGAAATATAAAAATTCATATCAACACATACTTTGGCTGTTTCTGCACTGCCGCTGAAACAATGCATAATGCCGCCAACCTCCTGGGCATGCTCTTCTTTCAAAATATCAATAATATCTTGTGTCGCCTCCCGATTATGAATAATAATTGGAAGCTTAACTTTTCTTGCTAATTGAATTTGTTTGCGGAAAACTTCTTTTTGAATATCCTTTGGTGATTTGTCCCAGTGATAATCCAATCCCATTTCACCCAATGCCACAACCTTAGGATGACTGCACAGCTCCTCTATCCACTTAAGATCGTCTTCTTTCATATCAATCGCATCCACTGGATGCCAGCCAATACTTGCATATAAAAAATCGTATTGCTCTATCAATTCCATCGCCCTCGTAATAGTAGGCCTGTCAAATCCTACTACCACCATCTTTTCAACCCCATGCTCCTTAGCACGTTGAATCACTTCTGCCAGATCCTCTTTAAATTGTTCATCATTCAAGTGGACATGCGTATCGAATAACATAGTAAAAACTCTCCTTAATAGGTATATTTTATAATATAATTCCTCTATTTAGCTTTTCAGTTCAATAACAAATGTTTCGCTAGGTGAGCGTCTCTTTTATTTTCCCTATTTCTCCATTCTTCGTCAGCATAGTCTGCCATAACATTTATAAAGCCTTAAGGAAAAAAGAAAAAACATAGAGGTTCACGTCGACATTTGTTCCACGTGAAACACCCCTATGTTGTTTTCATTTATTCAATTTCCCAGTTATGTTACATCTAATTACCAATTATTACATTTACTTTACAATTGAACCATTAGGAAGGGACTGATCAACACTGGCAACAGATAAAACCCCATCTTTTTCACCGGCTAAAATCATACCCTGTGATAGTTCACCACGGAGTTTGACTGGTTTAAGATTCGCTATGCATATTACTTTACGGCCAACAAGCTCTTCAGGTTTATAGAATTGAGCAATACCAGATACAACCTGCCTTTTTTCATATCCTAAGTCCAATTGAAGCTTAAGCAATTTATCCGCTTTTTTTACCGGATCTGCTTGAATGACTTCTGCTACGCGCAGTTCAATTTTCATAAAATCATCAATGGATATTTCAGCAAATGACTGGCTTTCTTCTTTTTTCTCTTCTTTCTTTTCTTCAGCGGGAGCAGAAGGACCTGCCATTTGCTCTTTAATATAATCTACTTCAACTTGGAGGTCTAAACGAGGGAATATCGGTTCTCCTTTCTCAACAACCTTTGTTCCTGCAGGAATGGCTCCAAATTCTTCAAGGCTTTCCCAAGATTTTAATGCATCGTCGTGAATGTTCAGCTGTTCAAAGATTTTCTTTGGTGTTGAAGTTAAGAATGGCTGTAATAGCACGGCTACATAACGTAAGGATTCAGCTAAATGGGCCATCACTTCAGCCAATTCATCTCTTCTTGCTTCCTCCCTTGCCAATACCCAAGGCTGCGTCTCGTCAATGTATTTATTAGAGCGGCTGATCAGTTCCCATATAGAGGAGAGTGCCACTGAAAACTCCATGTTTTCCAGAGAATCTTCATACTTTTTAACAACATTTACTTGTGCGTCTATTAATTGTTTTGAGTATTCACTTTGTGATCCGTTAAACGCAGGAATCTCACCATTAAAATATTTATTTATCATTGCGACCGTTCTGTTTAGTAGATTTCCTAAATCATTCGCAAGGTCAAAATTAATTCTTTCTACAAATCCTTCCGGAGTAAATACGCCGTCTGCTCCAAATGGAACCTCACGTAATAAGTAATAGCGCAATGCATCTAAACCATATCGGTTAATAAGAGTAACCGGATCAATGACATTTCCTTTTGATTTTGACATTTTTCCATCTTTCATTAATAGCCAGCCATGAGCAAAAACCTTTTTAGGAAGCGGCAAATCTAATGCCATTAGCATGATAGGCCAATAGATGGTATGGAATCGCACAATTTCCTTTCCCACTAAATGAACATCTGCAGGCCAGTATTTTAGATAATTGGAATCATCGTCACTTCCATATCCAAGTGCTGTAATATAATTGGATAAAGCATCTATCCAGACATAAATAACGTGCTTAGGATTTCCCGGTACTTTAATTCCCCAGTCAAAGGTTGTACGCGAAACAGCTAAGTCCTCAAGACCTGGCTTAAGGAAGTTATTAATCATTTCGTTCTTCCTTGATTCAGGCTGAATAAAATCAGGATTTTCTTCATAATATTTTAAAAGCCTGTCTACATATTTGCCCATTCTAAAGAAGTAGGATTCCTCTTTTACTTTTTCCACAGGACGTCCGCAATCCGGGCAATTGCCATTGACTAGCTGTCTTTCTGTAAAAAAGGATTCACACGGTGTACAGTACCAGCCTTCATACTGATCAAGGTAAATATCCCCTTTTTCCATCAACTTTTGAAAGATCTTCTCTACTGCTTTTTTATGGCGGTCTTCAGTTGTTCGAATAAAATCATCATTTGAGATATCAAGCTTTTTCCATAGATCTTGAATACCAGAAACAATTTCATCAACATATTGCTGTGGTGTAATTCCTTTTTCTTCAGCTTTCCGCTGGATCTTTTGACCATGTTCATCTGTTCCTGTCAGATACATAACATCATATCCGCGCATTCTTTTATATCGAGCCATAGCATCACCGGCTACAGTTGTATAGGCATGTCCAATATGCAGATTGCCGCTTGGATAATATATAGGTGTTGTAATATAAAATGTTTTAAGCTTTTCCTTCAATGTAATCCCACCTTTTTTAAAGTAACTGCTTCATAAGAAACCAAGTCTGTCTTTTAATCCTTATCTTTATACAGAAAAACTCTCGCCCAACGGAAGAGAGTTTTCTAATGCCAGTTTGGGCATGACCTTAATTTGTACACTATTATTCCATCATAACCTCTTATACCACCAAAATATACCTAACTTTTATTCTTTTTGCAACTATGACAACCTTTTTCCTGTTAATCGACAACCGTTTACAGTCCTGCCCAGTTTTGTCGAAAAAGTAAGTAGTAATTTTTACAGTTACTTTACAATTCTATATCAGATATAGTAATTTCAGCTTTACCCTTCCGCTCAAAACCTTGATACAGCAAGGTTTTGAGCTTATATTCCTACTAATTAACACTCCAAATTAATTATTGACGAATATGGGAATCGTTGGTATGATAAGTACAGCCCTGAAAAAAATGTCGAAAATTGACGACTTATAAATAGAGAAACATGTTGAGAGGAGAATCATTTTATGAAATCTACAGGTATCGTTCGTAAAGTTGATGAATTAGGCCGTGTGGTAATTCCAATTGAACTGCGCCGTACATTAGGTATTGCTGAAAAAGATGCTCTTGAAATTTACGTTGATGATGAAAAAATTATCTTAAAAAAATATAAGCCAAGCATGACTTGCCATATCACTGGTGAAGTTTCTGATAACAACGTACAGCTTGCTGGCGGAAAATTAGTGCTTAGCCGTGAAGGTGCTGAACAGCTTTTACAAGAAATTCAACATCTTTTCACAGCTGCAAAATAATCGTTCTACAGAAATAAGCATCTCTGATATCAGAGATGCTTATTTTATTCCACATGGTATAGCTGATAGACTTCACGCTTTGGCATATTCCTGTCAATCGCTGTTTGTTTTATCGCTTCTTTTGAAGTGAGCTGCTGCTTCTCCATATACATATTCACTTGTTCTAGAATAGTAAGTCCTGTCCACCATTCTTCACTGCTAGACTCTGCTTCATTTTTATTCCCCTCGACAATTAAACAAAACTCGCCTCGAACCTCATTGTCACTTGCCCAATTCAAGGCAGTTTCAATATCTCCTCTTAAAAACTCTTCATACCTTTTGGTTAATTCTCTGCAAAGGACAATCTGGCGGTTCCCCACAATTTCAAGCATAAGTTTTAGCGTCTCTTTTAGTCGGTGCGGTGATTCATACAGAATGAAGGTAGCTTTCTGATTCTTCAGTTCTTCTAGCTGCTCCTTCTTTTCTCTTTTTCCTCGATGTAAAAAACCATAAAAATAAAAGGGCTGAGGAGGAAGTCCAGAAGCTATCAGTGCAGTTAGTGCAGCATTCGCTCCCGGCAAAGGAACAACGGTCAGCCCCTCATTTATAGCCTCTACAACAAGTTCATAACCTGGGTCGGAGATGGATGGCATACCTGCATCACTTACAAGTGCAACCTTTTCACCTTTTTGCAGCCTGGCAAGGATAGAAGATGCACTTTGCTCTTTATTATGTTCATGATAGCTGACGATAGGAGTATGAATTTCAAAATAATTACAAAGCTTTTTCGTATTTCTGGTATCCTCCGCTGCAATCACATCGGCTTCCTTCATGAGCCTGATTGCCCTGAATGTCATGTCTTCCAGATTCCCTATCGGAGTAGGGACTAAATATAAAATGCCTTTATCCTCTTCGCCTTCAAAGCTTTTTTGCTGTTCGATCATGTTCATCTACCTCTTTCGAATTTATCCTGGTCCCTTACTCATTTGTACCGAATAGCATTTCTTTTACCTCATCGGTATACTCATTTTCCTTAGTATAAACGAATAGCGGCGGCAATATTTTCAAATCACGGCTTCCGTCCTTTGTTCCTTCAACCAGAATCGTATTGGCCTCCTTTCCTTCACGAGGATAGACAAAACGAAGTCTTTTAGGCTCAAGCCGATATTGTCTCATTAAAGAGAGAATATCCATTAGTCTGCCTGGCCGATGTACAAAGGCTGCTTTTCCTCCCTGATGAAGAAGTTGGCTGCTGACACGAATGACATCCTCCAATGTACATAAGATTTCATGCCGGGCTATAGCAAAGTGTTCATTCTCATTAATAATGCTATTTTCCGGTGTTAAAAAATAAGGAGGATTACAGGTTAGAGCATCAAATTTCCCATAGCCGATTGCGCCAGGCAAATCCTTGATATCCCCGTGAATCATATTAATTTGATTTTCCAAATGGTTATATTCTATACTCCTAACAGCCATATCATAAAGTCTTTCCTGTATTTCGACGCCTGTTATAGTACCTTTTGTTCTTTTACTGACCAATAGAGGAACAACACCATTTCCTGTACATAAATCAATTATGTTCCCTCTCTGAATAGGCAAATAAGCAAATCGGGCGAGTAAAACAGCATCAAGAGAAAAGGAAAAGACGGTTGGGCTTTGAATAATTCTTAAATTTTCGGCTAACAAATAATCCAGCCTCTCATCACCTTTTAGTTCAACCATATATACCTCCAAAAACAATCCTTACATTTTGATAGCAAAAGGAAAATTCTATTTGTGATGCTTTGTTGCATCCGTTAAAAACAGCCTTCCCAACTGTAAGGAAGGCTGTTTTACCTTATATATAGGCTCTGTTCATCTTGCCTGTTGGTTTCCGCGCATGCTGCGAGATCTCCCCTAACACACTATTCTAAGCAAGAGTCTCGCGTATCCGTTCCAGTCAACATAGGACTAAAATCAACTTCAATTTTATACAGAGCCCCTATGAAAAAAGAAGCAGTTATTTTTTATTTAAAAAGGAAAGACAAAATAAACAATCCTCATCTTTTCTTGGACTGCCAAAATGTACATTGCAAATATGAAATCCTTCCTGATAAAGCCTCGCCAGATTATCATATCCCTCACCAATGTCCATTTCTTTTTCTAATTCTGACGCTTTCCTTCCGCCTTTTCCCTTCGACTCATTGTCTGCTTGGTTTATGGTTTTCTTTTCTTTAAATTCCAGCCGGCGTCTTAAATGTTCATTCTCTAGCTTTAATGAATTATTCTCTTCAAGTATTTCGGCTAGATATTCCTTTAATTCACCCAGCTTTTGATAAAGAGCGCCAATTTGAGCTTCCATATTGCTGACTGAATCGAAAAATTCTTTCCTATCCATAAACCCCACCCCATTAATCCATGGCCTGGAATGATACTGTACCTTTATTGGATAATTCACTCAAAGTGAATTCAATCACCCGCTGAGGATCTGATAATTCTATTTGTAATATTCTTTCTAAAATATTCAACCCAACTACCTTTCCAGATCCATGAGGTGTTCCTATAATCTCACCAATATCCGGAAGTTCTTCTTTCGCTGCTTCGTATTCATCATTCTCATACTTTAAGCAGCACATTAAACGTCCACAAAGACCAGAAATTTTTGTTGGATTAAGGGATAAGTTTTGATCCTTGGCCATCTTTATGGATACAGGCTCAAAATCCCCCAGAAAAGTGGAGCAGCAAAGCATCCTTCCACAAGGTCCTATTCCGCCTAGCATTTTTGCTTCATCCCTGACACCAATTTGACGAAGCTCGATTCTCGTTCTAAAAATAGCAGCCAAATCCTTAACTAGCTCACGAAAATCGACCCTTCCATCCGCGGTAAAATAAAAAATAACTTTATTCCGGTCAAATGTATATTCAACATCTACCAGTTTCATATCAAGATGGTGTTCAATAATTTTCTCACTACAAACTCTATAGGCTTCTTTAGCAGCAATTTTATTTTCGTCCACGACCATATGATCCTTCTGGTCCGCAAGCCGGATCACTTTTTTTAGAGGCAGTACTACATCATTTTCACCAACTGTTTTGCAGTCAGTAACGACCTTTCCGTACTCTATTCCCCTGGCTGTTTCGACTATGACTGAGTCATTTTTTTGAATCGAGAGGTCATCTGGATCAAAATAATAAACCTTGCCCGCCTTTTTAAAGCGTACACCTACAACATTAAACAACGGTTGATCCCTCCTGCAATTTTAACACGAGCTGTTCCATCAATAGCTGAGGATTCATATTCGCGTTTAATTTCCGTTTTGCCTCTAAAATCGCTGTCATTTTTTCGGATAAGGAACGGGGCGATAATTGGAGTGAATCCGCTTCAAATTCACTTTGTCTGTCAGGATATAAAAGCTGTTCCTCGTCTCCAATTTGATGGGAGAGAAGATCTTTATAAATGTAAAGCAATAAATCTAGTCCAAGATCTAGTTGCTGTTTTTCACTAAAATGGCTTATCCAGTCCTCCTGTAACGATACCATCGCATACAAAGAGTCCTTTTTCAAGGCCTCATACAATTTTAACACTAAAATTCGAGCTTGTGCAAACCACTCATCATTATTTAATAGAATCGCTTCCTGTTTATTATTGGTAATAGTGGAAAGTAATAGGGAAATATTTGGGTTGACTCCACTTTCTAAAAGCTTTGTCTTTAAATAGTGTGAGGGAAATGGTTTAAAAGATACAACTTGGCACCTTGAAAGGATGGTGGGCAGAATTCTCTGTATCTGCTCCGTTATTAAAATAGCAATCGTCTCTGAATTGGGTTCCTCTAAGAATTTCAGCAAACTGTTTGCTGCATTTATAGTCATTTTATCAGCATGGACAACCATATATAATTTCTTTTTCGATTCCACTCCGGATTTGGCAAATTCCTGCTGCAGGTTTCGTATCTGCTCTTTTTTAATAGAAAGGCCGTCGGGCTCAACAAAATGGACATCAGGATGATTTCCATTCTCTATTCTCCTGCAATTTGTACATCCTCCGCATGGATTGATGCTATCCTGCGGTTCGAGACAAAAAAGGCTTTTCGCCAATAGGACGCCAGCCTCCTGTTTCCCGGTGCCTCTTTCTCCTTCAAAAAGATAAGCGTGGGCAAGGCGTTTTTTTAGTATCCCATTCTTCAGGACCTTTGCCGCAAGTGGCTGAACATTTTTCAGTTCATCCCATGTAACTGTCAATTCCATCACTCTCTTACGTATATAAATTAATTAGTAGTCCTTTAATTTCTCCTACCTTCCCCAGTAAATCAATAGACGGCTTATCCTTTTTAAGAAACTCATCCGTTAGATCCACCAGATGCTGGTCAATGGTTTCAACGAGCTTTAATTTTCTGCCCTCTCCAAACTGGTTCCATGAATGAGACTGCTTTAAATTCATTCCAAAATCCACAGTTTCTTTCATAAATTTTTTAACCATCGTTTTATACTTTGCCAAATCTTTAAATGTACGGGAGCGTACTAAGCGCTCCCCTGCATGATCTATTTCCACCAGCATATCTTGCAGCTGGTTATATTGCATCTTTTGCCGCTGAGTTTCAACAAGTGATGTAAAGGTGGAGGCTTTGGCTCCGATGTTTTTTTGATCAGGCTGTTTATTATTAATTCCTATCCTAGTCTCTTGTTCGATTTTCATATTTAGCACCCTTAAAATTGATGGAATTGCTCAACAGGAAGAACAAAAACGGTTGCACCGCCCACTTCAATTTCCACTGGATATGGTATATAGGAATCAGCAGCACCGCCCATAGGAGAAACAGGAGTAACAAGCTGGTCTCTCGATTTGCAATTATCACGAATAACCTGTAAAGCTTTATCCACTCTTATATCTTCTGTACCAATCATGAAGGTTGTATTTCCGGATTTAAGAAATCCACCTGTCGTAGCAAGCTTGGTCACCCTAAAATTATGTTCCACTAATGCACTCATTAAATGCTGGCTATCCTGGTCTTGTACAACTGCTAATATTAACTTCATACTGATCCCCCCTGAATAATTCTCCATGTTCTTTTCATTTTTTGCTCTGTTAATCCTGCCTGTTGATTCACTCGCTTTCCGTGGGCGCCATGAGTCTCGCGCCTTACGCTCCAATCAACATTGATCATTAACAGAGTCCTCATTTTTAAATATTCGGGATTTGTTATTAGTTCTCTTATTATAACATTGATTTTTTATAGTATATATGTATTTCTTTTTACAATCTACTCCAATTAATAGACCTTTATAAAATGGAAATGATCATTTCCATTTTATAATCGACATAATAACAAAAACCTTGAAGAATATATTCCCTCAAGGTCTTATTTTCAAACTAGTATTCCTTTTTCATTCAACTTCTGCGTAATCTTTTCCATCACTTCGGTACAAACTTCTTCAAAGGATTTGTTTGCATCTACTCTTTGAATTCGATCTGAAAATGTTTCTATTATGTTTTCAAATCCAGCTTTCACCCTGGAATGAAAATCAATGGCCTCTAAATCAAGCCGATTAATTTCTCTTTTATTATTTTGTTCAATTCTTTTTAAACCCAGTTCAATATCTACGTCAAAGTAAAGGGTTAAATCAGGCATGATTCCCTGAGTGGCAAACTGATTAATGGCATATACCTCTTGTATGCCTAATCCCCGGGCAAAGCCCTGATACGCCAGCGAGCTATCAATAAATCGGTCACAAAGAACAATAGCACCTCTATCCAATGCAGGTATAACCTTTTCTACAAGATGCTGTCTGCGTGCAGCTGCATACAAGAGAGCTTCCGTCCTGCCATCCATTTCAGTATTTTCCGTATTCAAAATGACTTGACGTATTTGTTCAGCAATCCGAATGCCTCCTGGCTCCCTCGTTAGAACAATGTCCAAGCCCTTATTCTGCAGCTGCGTTGCTGCTTCTGCTAAAACTGTAGTCTTTCCTGCACCTTCCGGACCTTCAACTGTAATAAATATACCCTGCATGCCAAACCTCCGCCGTTCCATTCATTCATTGTTTTAGTATACTATAAAGATGTCTGTGTTTCATAAAGAATCAACAAAAAACTTGAATGGCTCCCTTTTTAAGCTGCTGGGAATCCCCTTGGAAGTTTGCGTTGACTTCCAAAAGCCTGCAAATCTCTTGAATATGCTTATTTGTTATTTCTTCCCCCGGCATTAGAATTGGAATTCCTGGCGGATAAGGAATAACCGTTTCAGCTGCTATGCGGTCTATCGAATGCAGCAGTGGAATGGTTTCCTTAGGTGTTGATTCCATTTCTTTATAAGTTAATGCCATTGGTTTGATAGAACGTATAAAAGAAGAGTCGATTTCATTTTTAACCGTTATGCCTTTTGTTACAGGCATGTTCTTTTCTACTGCAGCTTGAATACGAAGAAGGGCATCCGCATAAGGATAGGCTGTCCCTTTTTTTAACAGTGGTAATATGTACAGCACTTGATAAGGATCGGCCAGTTCTCCGTACACTCCCTGCTCCTCCAGCATCCTTTGCAATTCAAATCCGGAAACCCCCTCCATATAGATAGAGACTTTTAATGGATCACCTTTTTTATCTTGTTTTATTTTTAAAGGACTTAATCTTTTTACTCCATCAACAAATCTTTGAATAGTTTGGAGGGTGTATTCGATATCTTCCCCGCTGAAGTTTGCTAAAAAATATCGTGAAAAATCAAGGGATAGCATTATCGGATAGGATGGGCTGCTTGACTGCAATATCCCTAAATACTCTTCTACCTTTGGAATCGATATTCTGCCGCTATTTACATGCAAATAAGAGCCCATAGTCATAGCCGGCAGTGTTTTATGTGCAGAATGCACCACCATGTCTGCCCCAAGCTCCACCGCAGATGGAGGAAATGGGTCTCCTAAACGAAAATGAGCTCCGTGTGCTTCGTCTACAAGCACAGGAATCTCATAATGGTGAGCAAGATCTATTATTTCCTTTAAGTCATAGGTTTTTCCGTAATAGTTAGGATATGTAGCAATAATTGCTTTTATTTCTTTATATTTTTCAAATGTATTCTTGAGTAATTGAGGGTCTATTCCTCCTGCCATTCCCAGCACATCATCAATTTCCGGATAAATAAAAAGAGGTTGAACCTTTGCCAGTTTAAGAGCATTTAAAATCGACTTATGGCAATTACGCTGAACCATCACATAATCTCCTTCACGGCATACAGAAAGTATCATCGCCAGGTTCCCGACGGTACTTCCGTTAACGAGAAAATAACTTTTTACAGTACCATAATAATCCGTTAAAAGCTCCATCGCTTCTTTTATAGCACCCTCAGGAGAATGAAGGTCATCCAATCCTGTCAACTCAGTTATATCGTTTTCAAGGAATGGCTTTATATTTTTAAATTTCTCATCAATTAAGAAGCCATTTTTATGCCCCGGCACATGAAAGGATATCGGAGATTTCTGTTTAAACTTGTTTATTGCATTATATATTGGCAGAATTTCTTGATTCATTACGCTAATCCCTCACATTTTTTAATCTTTTTTTATATTACTATAGCGGAGATTGCGCTGAAAGGCGGATGAACTTTTAGATAAAAAATAATCGTCCTGCTTTGTTAAATTAAATCCGTCATTAGTACGGATAAACTCCTTTAGGCTCTGATAATGCTGCCTGTGTTAATATCCGCTGCAGGCATGCGAATTCCGCGGGTTTGCAGGGTTATCAGCTCGTGAAATTACCACCCTATGTTTCATTTATCTCAGGCAAAAACTCGAAATCCGTAAAACTAATGAGCAAAGCACTTGCTCTTCTCTTCTCTTCTCTTCTCTTCTCTTCTCTTCTCTTCTCTTCTCTTCTCTTCTCTTCTCTTCTTTAGATTATTTGTTTGAAACAAGTTATCAATATATAAATTCAAATTATATATGTTGAATTTAAGATTTTACTCTGATGATTGGAGCGGAAGACACGAGACTCCTGCGGGACAAACAGGCAAAAGGAGACCCCACAGGCGCAAATTGCGCCGAGGAGGCTCCCTGTCTGCCCCGCGGAAAGCGAGTGCCTGCAGCGGAAATCAATAGCCGATTTATAAGAAAGGCTCTTTTCGTAAACATTGTTGCTACGGGATACAGAAATATCATTTTAAATATATATTCAATATTAAAACTTGTGAAGAGCATTCGAATACAGCCATAAGTACAAACTAATTTCAATTTAAATAGCAAAAAAAACAAGCTTATCTTTATAGCTTGATTAAGAAAAGTTTACGACCGTTTTACACTTTTTAGCCGATCGATATAATATTTATATTTAGGATCACTAGTATCGGTATTCACCATATCCCTTTCACAATCCGAGCAAATAAACGAAGTAAAAAGATGAATTCCTGTTAATTTCTTTTCATCACAAACAATGCATTTTTCTAATGTTGTTTTTTGAACTGCCACCGTATCCATTTCTACACCTCCACAGTCACCAGTTTCCCCAAAAACATCGATTGTATACAAATTTCTAAATTTTTTGTTCTAAACTAGTTAGGACTAGCTCTATATAGGCGGTCTTTATTAGAACAGTTCTTTTTATTCAGAATAACTTTAATGGGGAAAAAAATTCTCTTCATACAGCTGAAAACATAATCCATATAATATACAATATGATTTTTTCTTTAACTGGGTGTATGTCTTTATTAAATTCTTGGCACTGTTAATTTTGCTTGTTGATATTGACTGCAGGCATCCGCTTTCCGCGGGCGGTAGAGGTGCCCTCCTTACACACATTTCTAAGCAGGAATCTCGTGCCTTTCGTTGCAATCAACGCTGTATTCAACTTTCTCCCATAGCGATAAGACAATAACTATTACCAGAGAATGGTTTAGCTTTATGCTTTGAACTCGTAATGAAGTTATTTTGGGGATAGCCAACTTCTTAAGTAAAGTATAATGTCCAAACCTGGAGTAGCTTTCCAGTGAAAATAAGAAATACAAAAACACCACAGAATTTCATCTATGGTGTTTAAAAGTGCCCGGCAATGTCCTACTCTCACAGGGGGACAGCCCCCAACTACCATCGGCGCTGAGAAGCTTAACTTCCGTGTTCGGGATGGGAACGGGTGTGACCTTCTCGCCATAATTACCGGACTATGAAACTGTTGAGGTATTGTTCCCTCAAAACTAGATAAAGAAGTAAGTAAAACGTTGAATCGTTATTGGTTAAGTCCTCGATCGATTAGTATTCGTCAGCTCCATGTGTCGCCACACTTCCACCTCGAACCTATCAACCTGATCATCTTTCAGGGATCTTACTAGCTTGCGCTATGGGAAATCTCATCTTGAGGGGGGCTTCATGCTTAGATGCTTTCAGCACTTATCCCTTCCGCACATAGCTACCCAGCGATGCCTTTGGCAAGACAACTGGTACACCAGCGGTGCGTCCATCCCGGTCCTCTCGTACTAAGGACAGCTCCTCTCAAATTTCCTACGCCCACGACGGATAGGGACCGAACTGTCTCACGACGTTCTGAACCCAGCTCGCGTACCGCTTTAATGGGCGAACAGCCCAACCCTTGGGACCGACTACAGCCCCAGGATGCGATGAGCCGACATCGAGGTGCCAAACCTCCCCGTCGATGTGGACTCTTGGGGGAGATAAGCCTGTTATCCCCGGGGTAGCTTTTATCCGTTGAGCGATGGCCCTTCCATGCGGAACCACCGGATCACTAAGCCCGACTTTCGTCCCTGCTCGACTTGTAGGTCTCGCAGTCAAGCTCCCTTGTGCCTTTACACTCTGCGAATGATTTCCAACCATTCTGAGGGAACCTTTGGGCGCCTCCGTTACTCTTTAGGAGGCGACCGCCCCAGTCAAACTGCCTGCCTGACACTGTCTCCCACCCCGATCAGGGGTGCGGGTTAGAATTTCAATACAACCAGGGTAGTATCCCACCGACGCCTCCACCGAAGCTGGCGCTCCGGCTTCAAAGGCTCCTACCTATCCTGTACAAGTTGTACCAAAATTCAATATCAAGCTGCAGTAAAGCTCCACGGGGTCTTTCCGTCCTGTCGCGGGTAACCTGCATCTTCACAGGTACTATAATTTCACCGAGTCTCTCGTTGAGACAGTGCCCAGATCGTTACGCCTTTCGTGCGGGTCAGAACTTACCTGACAAGGAATTTCGCTACCTTAGGACCGTTATAGTTACGGCCGCCGTTTACTGGGGCTTCAGTTCAGAGCTTCGCTTGCGCTAACCCCTCTCCTTAACCTTCCAGCACCGGGCAGGCGTCAGCCCCTATACTTCGCCTTGCGGCTTCGCAGAGACCTGTGTTTTTGCTAAACAGTCGCCTGGGCCTATTCACTGCGGCTCTCTCGGGCTTGCACCCTACCAGAGCACCCCTTCTCCCGAAGTTACGGGGTCATTTTGCCGAGTTCCTTAACGAGAGTTCTCTCGCTCACCTTAGGATTCTCTCCTCGCCTACCTGTGTCGGTTTGCGGTACGGGCACCTTTTTCCTCGCTAGAGGCTTTTCTTGGCAGTGTGGAATCAGGAACTTCGGTACTATATTTCCCTCGCCATCACAGCTCCGCTTTAATGATAAGGATTTGCCTCATCATCAGCCTAACTGCTTGGACACGGCAATCCAGCGCCGTGCTTACCCTATCCTCCTGCGTCCCCCCATCACTCAAACGGAAAAGAGGTGGTACAGGAATATCAACCTGTTGTCCATCGCCTACGCCTTTCGGCCTCGGCTTAGGTCCCGACTAACCCTGAGCGGACGAGCCTTCCTCAGGAAACCTTAGGCATTCGGTGGAAGGGATTCTCACCCTTCTTTCGCTACTCATACCGGCATTCTCACTTCTAAGCGCTCCACCAGTCCTTACGGTCTAGCTTCAACGCCCTTAGAACGCTCTCCTACCACTGACACCTACGGTGTCAATCCACAGCTTCGGTGATACGTTTAGCCCCGGTACATTTTCGGCGCAGAGTCACTCGACCAGTGAGCTATTACGCACTCTTTAAATGGTGGCTGCTTCTAAGCCAACATCCTGGTTGTCTAAGCAACTCCACATCCTTTTCCACTTAACGTATACTTTGGGACCTTAGCTGGTGGTCTGGGCTGTTTCCCTTTTGACCATGGATCTTATCACTCACAGTCTGACTCCCAAGAATAAGTATTTGGCATTCGGAGTTTGTCTGAATTCGGTAACCCGATGAGGGCCCCTAGTCCAAACAGTGCTCTACCTCCAATACTCTTCTCTTGAGGCTAGCCCTAAAGCTATTTCGGAGAGAACCAGCTATCTCCAGGTTCGATTGGAATTTCTCCGCTACCCACACCTCATCCCCGCACTTTTCAACGTGCGTGGGTTCGGGCCTCCAGTAAGTGTTACCTTACCTTCACCCTGGACATGGGTAGATCACCTGGTTTCGGGTCTACGACCTCATACTCATTCGCCCTATTCAGACTCGCTTTCGCTGCGGCTCCGCCTTATCAGCTTAACCTTGCATGAAATCGTAACTCGCCGGTTCATTCTACAAAAGGCACGCCATTACCCTGCATAAATGCATAGGGCTTTGACTACTTGTAGGCACACGGTTTCAGGATCTCTTTCACTCCCCTTCCGGGGTGCTTTTCACCTTTCCCTCACGGTACTGGTTCACTATCGGTCACTAGGGAGTATTTAGCCTTGGGAGATGGTCCTCCCAGCTTCCGACGGGATTTCACGTGTCCCGCCGTACTCAGGATACACTCAAGAGGGAACGAAGTTTCAACTACAGGGTTGTTACCTTCTTTGACGGGCCTTTCCAGACCTCTTCATTTACCTCGTTCCTTTGTAACTCCGTATAGAGTGTCCTACAACCCCAAGAGGCAAGCCTCTTGGTTTGGGCTAATTCCGTTTCGCTCGCCGCTACTCAGGAAATCGCAATTGCTTTCTCTTCCTCCGGGTACTTAGATGTTTCAGTTCCCCGGGTCTGCCTTCAGTACCCTATGTATTCAGGTAAAGATACTACCCCATTACGGGCAGTGGGTTTCCCCATTCGGAAATCTCCGGATCAAAGCTTACTTACAGCTCCCCGAAGCATATCGGTGTTAGTACCGTCCTTCATCGGCTCCTAGTGCCAAGGCATCCACCGTGCGCCCTTACTAACTTAACCTATAAAAGGTTTTTACTACTAAAATGGAAAAAATCCATAAAGTGGCGATTCTCGGTTATTTGCTTGGTTATTCTCAATATCTAGTTTTCAAGGAACAATACTCAAACGAATGATCAACTTCGAATCTCTTCGTCAGCTTCACTCACTCTCATCCTCACGTATTGTCATACGTTCCGGTGATCGCTCGTTCGCTTCCTCGACCTTCTTGCTGCTGATTCGTTTGATGGTTTTGAGAGATAGTTCCCTCAAAACTAAACAAAAACAGAAACGTCTTTTTATGAAGCGAAGCTTCATTTTCCTTAGAAAGGAGGTGATCCAGCCGCACCTTCCGATACGGCTACCTTGTTACGACTTCACCCCAATCATCTGTCCCACCTTCGGCGGCTGGCTCCAAAAGGTTACCTCACCGACTTCGGGTGTTACAAACTCTCGTGGTGTGACGGGCGGTGTGTACAAGGCCCGGGAACGTATTCACCGCGGCATGCTGATCCGCGATTACTAGCGATTCCGGCTTCATGTAGGCGAGTTGCAGCCTACAATCCGAACTGAGAATGGTTTTATGGGATTGGCTAAACCTCGCGGTCTTGCAGCCCTTTGTACCATCCATTGTAGCACGTGTGTAGCCCAGGTCATAAGGGGCATGATGATTTGACGTCATCCCCACCTTCCTCCGGTTTGTCACCGGCAGTCACCCTAGAGTGCCCAACTGAATGCTGGCAACTAAGGTCAAGGGTTGCGCTCGTTGCGGGACTTAACCCAACATCTCACGACACGAGCTGACGACAACCATGCACCACCTGTCACTCTGTCCCCCGAAGGGGAAAGCCCTATCTCTAGGGTTGTCAGAGGATGTCAAGACCTGGTAAGGTTCTTCGCGTTGCTTCGAATTAAACCACATGCTCCACCGCTTGTGCGGGCCCCCGTCAATTCCTTTGAGTTTCAGCCTTGCGGCCGTACTCCCCAGGCGGAGTGCTTAATGCGTTAGCTGCAGCACTAAAGGGCGGAAACCCTCTAACACTTAGCACTCATCGTTTACGGCGTGGACTACCAGGGTATCTAATCCTGTTCGCTCCCCACGCTTTCGCGCCTCAGCGTCAGTTACAGACCAGAGAGTCGCCTTCGCCACTGGTGTTCCTCCACATATCTACGCATTTCACCGCTACACGTGGAATTCCACTCTCCTCTTCTGCACTCAAGTCTCCCAGTTTCCAATGACCCTCCACGGTTGAGCCGTGGGCTTTCACATCAGACTTAAGAAACCGCCTGCGCGCGCTTTACGCCCAATAATTCCGGACAACGCTTGCCACCTACGTATTACCGCGGCTGCTGGCACGTAGTTAGCCGTGGCTTTCTGGTTAGGTACCGTCAAGGTACCGCCCTATTCGAACGGTACTTGTTCTTCCCTAACAACAGAGTTTTACGATCCGAAAACCTTCATCACTCACGCGGCGTTGCTCCGTCAGACTTTCGTCCATTGCGGAAGATTCCCTACTGCTGCCTCCCGTAGGAGTCTGGGCCGTGTCTCAGTCCCAGTGTGGCCGATCACCCTCTCAGGTCGGCTACGCATCGTTGCCTTGGTGAGCCGTTACCTCACCAACTAGCTAATGCGCCGCGGGTCCATCTGTAAGTGATAGCCGAAGCCATCTTTCAATATTCCCCCATGCGGAGGAAGAAGTTATCCGGTATTAGCCCCGGTTTCCCGGAGTTATCCCAGTCTTACAGGCAGGTTACCCACGTGTTACTCACCCGTCCGCCGCTAACCAAAAGGGAGCAAGCTCCCAATTGATTCGCTCGACTTGCATGTATTAGGCACGCCGCCAGCGTTCGTCCTGAGCCAGGATCAAACTCTCCAAAAAAGAGTTGATTTAGCTCTTAAAGCTGTTGTCTATATAAGACAAAAAATTAACGTTGACGTTTCTGTTTCGTTCAGTTTTCAAAGATCAATTCTCGAATCGCTTAACTCAGCGACTTTTATATATTATCACGTCATATGTACGAGGTCAATACTTTTTTTGCAAAAAAACAATTTAGCATTTACTTCCCTCTATTACAGCGACGTTTATAATAATACCAACTAAAATGACCAATGTCAATACAAGTTACATAATTTTAGCCCATCCTAAGCTTTAAATATGGATGAGCCTTAATTTCACCTAATTATTCAGGATCCATGTTTGGATTATTGTCAGGCCGATTACACCAGGTATACCTAAAAACCCTGAGATACAGGTAGTAACTCCATTAATAGGTACATGTATTCCGAACTGCCCCCCCAATTGGTTTAAAAAAAATAAAAAAATCGCTCCAATTATTAATCGAATAGAGATTTGCCCTACAAGCTTCAGCGGCTTCCCTTTTGATCCTGCTAGAAGCAGAATTAATATCAGCCCAATTATACCTGCAATTACTACAGTAGGATTCAATAAAAAACACCCCTTATTTCCTCTTTTTGTACTATCCATTCTATGAAGGGATTGTCCAAAAAGAACAGAAATAAGGGGAGCAATCATAATTTGATTCTTATATTTCTATGCTTTGCCTCTTTAAATAAAAAGAAGTATTTTGCTTCAGCAGACAATTTATAATAATTTAGCTCATCATTATAATCAAAACTGATTTCAGATAAAGACTTTTGTTGAATCCAATCGTCCTTCGCTGTTGACATTAAATCAATCAATTTCCGATCAAATTCCTCTCGCAATTTCTTTCTTTTGCCAAACAAACGACTCCACTCCGTTCGCTTATACTTCTCTTCTTCCCTCTAGCGCTTTAGATAAGGTGACCTCATCCGCGTATTCCAGGTCTCCTCCAACTGGAAGGCCATGGGCAATCCGCGTTACTTTAATTCCAGATGGCTTAAGCAGTCTAGAGATATACATAGCGGTAGCTTCACCTTCGATATTGGGATTTGTAGCTAAGATTACTTCCTGAACAGTCTCATCCTGGAGCCTTTTTAATAAGTCAGGGACATTAATGTCTTCCGGACCGATTCCATCCATAGGAGAGATTGCTCCGTGCAGCACATGATACAAGCCATTGAATTCCTTCATCTTTTCCATCGCAATTACGTCTTTCGGATCCTGTACGACACATATTACACTGCGGTCCCTTCTTGGGTCTTCACAAATATAACAAGGATCCTGGTCCGTAATATGGCCGCAGACAGAACAATATCCAAGGTTTCTTTTCGCATTAACAAGTGCCTTGGCGAAGTCCAATACCGTATCCTCTTTCATACTCAGTACAAAAAATGCCAGTCGGGCAGCTGTTTTCGGCCCGATCCCTGGCAACTTCATAAAGCTATCTATCAGCCTTGTTATCGGTTCAGGATAATGCATATCTTTTTCCCCTTAGAAGCCTGGGATGTTTAGCCCTTTCGTAAACTGTCCCATTGTTTGATTTGTCAACTCATCCGCTTTCTTTAATGCATCATTGGTAGCAGCCAATACTAAATCCTGCAGCATTTCAATATCTTCAGGGTCTACTACTTCTTCTTTTATATTAACTTCTACGATTTCCTTATGTCCTGAAACAATAACTGTAACCATACCGCCGCCTGCAGTTCCTTCAATTCTTTTATCTCCCAGTTCTTCCTGAGCTTCTGCCATCTTTTTTTGCATTTTTTGCATTTGTTTCATCATATTTTGCATATTTCCCATTCCACGCATTTTCCATTACCTCCAATAAATTAATTATCTTCAATCTCAATTAACTCTGCGCCTACCAGTTTTTTAGCTTCAAGGATAAGGGGATCTTCTTCGGTTGTATCTTCCGAAGAACCTTCACCCTTTTGATTTTGAATAAAATCTTCGCGTATAATGTTCCACTGGTCTTCAGGCACACCAACCAAATGGTAACGAATACCGGTTATTTCGCTTAAAATAATCGATACCGCTTCTAAAAATTTAGCATTTTCCATTGCCATTTTACAATGAATCTCATACTTGAATTTTAAAACAAAAGAAGTCGAAGAGGCCGCTACAGGTTCAGCTTCATTTAAGAGGGCTGCCTGCGAGCGCATTTGTCTGCTGTTTAGCGTTTCCAGCATATCTCCCCAACGGCTTTTGATGAGATTTAAATCTTGCTTTGTTGCATCTTTCAGTATCTCTTGAATTTTGCCAGTTTGCGCTTTGTAGCCTTTGTTAGAGATCCGGGCTGTCTTTTTCGGCGATGCACTTTTTTCTTCCTGCAATTGAGGGATACCATTTGCTTTAAGGATATTTAATTCCTGTTTAAGCATTTCAAGCTCTCTCATTAACTGCTTGATATCCTCACCGCCTGCTTGCTGGACTGCCTTTACCTCACACAGCTTGATTAAAGCAACCTCTAAATAAATACGGGCAAGATTCGATAACTTCATCTCTTGCTGAGTTTTATTTAGTATATCAATGAACTCATATATTTGCTCCGGTGAAATAACTTCAGACAACTGACGGAATTCTTCATCCAGCATTACTCGTTCTATAGCCTCTTCAAGCCCAGGAGCTGTTTTATATAAGAGCATATCACGAAAATACAAAATAAAGTCTTCAATAAAACGCGAAGGATCTTTTCCTTGCTGAATAAGCTTTTCAAGTGTTTGAAGCGCGTTTGATATATCCCTTTGATAAATGGCTTCTGCCAACTGGTTTAAGTAAGATTGGGATATAGAGCCAGTTACAGCCAGTGCATCTTCTACTGTTACCTTCTCATCGCTAAAGGATACTGCTTGATCCAGCAGACTAAGTGCATCCCTCATTCCGCCTTCTGCCGCTCTCGCGATAACAGACAGTGCTTTTTCATCAAAGTCGATCCCTGATTGGCTGGCAATATAGCCCATGCGTTTCACAATATCATTAGCGGTTATTCTTTTGAAATCAAAGCGCTGGCAGCGGGATATAATCGTCAGCGGTATTTTATGGGGCTCAGTTGTTGCGAGTATGAAAATAACATGTTTTGGCGGTTCCTCTAATGTTTTTAACAACGCATTAAAAGCTCCGATGGAGAGCATGTGGACCTCATCGATAATATAAACCTTGTAGGGCACGATACTCGGAGCAAATTTCACTTTGTCCCGGATGTCTCTTATCTCTTCCACACCATTATTGGATGCTGCGTCAATTTCAATTACGTCGGGTATCGTTCCGTCTGTTATTCCCCTGCAGGAAGCACATTCATTGCAAGGCTCCGAAACCGGAGAATTTTCACAGTTTACCGTTTTTGCCAGTATTTTTGCCGCACTCGTTTTCCCCGTTCCTCTGGGGCCGGAAAACAGATAGGCATGAGAGATTTTTTGTTGTAAGAGGGCATGCTGCAGTGTTCTTGTTACGTGTTCTTGTCCGACAACATCCTCGAAGGCCTGTGGTCGCCATACGCGATATAATGCTTGATAACTCATTGCCCCTCTCCTTCTTCCTCTCTAATAAAACGCTTTTCTTTTATTTTACTTCTGTTAAGCTTCTATGTTGATAACTGCTAGTTTTTCAGCTCATGTTCAGCTAAGCTGAAGGCGTGTGAATCTGGTGTTACACACGAATAAGCTACAAAACAACAGAGTCCTTAAACAAAATCCTTATTTTTATATTATACCGTATTTGCTTATAATTTTACATCTAGAAACAGGTATGTTGGAAACAAAGTTACTTTTTAACTGTCTGCCTAATTTTTTAATGTAAACAGCCAAGTAGAAAATCTAAACAAGAAAAGTGTAAGCGCCTTGCTCATCGGCGTACGGATTCCGGAGTCTTCGACTGAGATAATGGAAACACAGCAAGGCAATTCACGAGCGGATGTTAACTTCCACAGGGAGAAGACGGAGAAATCCGGTAGCCGATAGGCGCTGGAGCTGGACAAGAAAAATATCCACAGGTTTAGCAATTTATAATTTCCTAAGCAATAAAAAAACTCATCCTGATGGATGAGTTTTTAATATGCAATATAAACTGCCGCGCACCTTCCCTCGACTAGTTCCCATAAGCGTTACTTAAGCAGTTAGCTCGGCTCAGGCTGCCCTGCGGCACATGGAAGCGTCCACTTAATGCTGCTTCCTTCCGGACCTGACATGGTTCATGGATTTCCATTGCGCAGGACCCAAGCGTCAACACCACTTACTTAAGGCAGGCCCTACAGGAGACTAGCCTCAAGAAGGAATTCAGTCTCGCTAGAGCGGGTTGCGAGTACAGGGCACCGCTACCTCCCCACCTAGCGCGGCAAAGTTGATACCATTTATTAATGCGTTATAACCAACGCAATACTTAGTATACTAGCCTATCAATAAAAATGCAACTGTTAGAATCTTACATGTCTAAAGACTCATATATTCTTATCTAAAACAGCTTTTCTTTCTTGTTTTTTTCTCACTCTTATTTCCTTGAAAAAGGCACTGAGCATATAACTGCATTCTCGCTCCAAGACTCCGCTTACTAATTCACATTGATGGTTAAATCGGCTATCCTGCAGCAAATTCATTAGGGTGCCCGCACAACCTGCTTTCGGATCCACAGCCCCGTACACCACTTTGTTTATTCGCGATAAAATAATTGCACCGCTGCACATAGGGCAAGGCTCTAATGTAACATAAAGAACAGCTTCTTCCAGGCGCCACGATCCGACACGCTGACATGCTTCTTGAATAGCAATCATTTCTGCATGGGTAACAGCATTTTGAGTGGTCTCCCGAAGATTATGCCCTCTACCTACAATTTCATCCTTCAATACCACAATTGCTCCGATTGGAACCTCATTCTTAGCTTTAGCCTTCTCTGCTTCTTTCATTGCCTCTCTCATAAAATGTTCATCAGAAAAGCTCACATTTATTGCCCCTTTACCTTCGTTTATGCGTTTTTACTTATACTTTTCGATCATTCCTCCAATCATATCATATTGCAGCCTTTTAAACATTTACATGAATACACCTAAAAAATCCCCTGACTTTTTCTCTCCATAGGATACAGGGAAAAATATAACATTTCTTTTGACATGTACTCATAAAATAGATTTTAAAAGTGCCTCTTGGGGAGGGAATGAGATTGCAAATACATGTTGTTGAAGCAGGCCAAACCATACAAAGTATTGCTCAGGAGTATAGGATTTCTGCCAGTGAAATAATAAAGGCAAATGATGTACCAAACCCAGACCATTTAGTGCCTGGTCAAACATTGGTGGTTCCTATCCTAGGAAGTTTTTATACAGTAAAAAAAGGGGATAGTTTGTGGGCTATCGCACATGAATTTTCCATTTCCATTGTAGAGCTTGCCCATATAAATCACATTACCGCTAATCAGCCTCTTTTTATAGGAATGCGTTTATATATACCCGAGCAGAAAAAAACAGATGCTGAGTTTAATGCTTATGCAGAATCATTTGGTGCTATGGTAACCCAAGCAATAGAAGACAGTGCAAGGAAGGCTGCTCCATATCTCACATACCTTTCCCCATTTGCTTTTAATGTAAGAAGAGATGGTACTTTGAAGCCTCCGCCTCTTGGCAACTTAAGAGAAATTGCAAGTGCAAATCAAAATATTTTAGTCATGGTCATTAACAATCAGGAAGAAAGCAAGTTTAGCGATGAGCTGGGGAAAATACTCCTGACAGATTCCGCTGTTCAGTCGAGATTTTTAAATAATATTGTAAATACGGCAAAACAATATGGTTTTAGAGATATTCATTTTGACTTTGAATACCTGCGCCCGCAGGATCGTGAAGCATATAATGCTTTTTTGAGAAAAGCCAGAGAAAGATTTAAACAAGAAGGCTGGTTTTTATCTACAGCACTC
The DNA here is from genome assembly GCF_001636425.1 of Heyndrickxia acidicola. NCBI lineage: Bacteria > Bacillati > Bacillota > Bacilli > Caryophanales > Bacillaceae > Heyndrickxia > Heyndrickxia acidicola. Next base: position 3,411,348 of record NZ_KV440953.1, on the reverse strand, counting down.
GCCCCAAAAACCAGTGCAAACCAAAAAGGAAAGTGGTACGAAGCACACGACTATAAAGCACACGGAGAAATTGTGGATTTTGTGGTGATTATGACTTACGAGTGGGGGTACAGTGGAGGGCCGCCAATGGCAGTCTCTCCAATCGGCCCGGTTAAGGATGTTTTAGATTTTGCCGTTTCAGTTATCCCTTCTAATAAAATATTAATGGGGCAAAATTTATACGGTTATGACTGGACTCTTCCGTTTACCCCTGGAAAGGATACTGCGAAGGCAATCAGCCCTCAAGCGGCCATCCAGCTTGCTGAACAGTACAATGTTCCTATTAAGTATGATGATAAATCCGAAGCCCCTTATATTGATTATGTAGACAAAGATAACAAAAAACACAAAGTTTGGTTTGAGGATGCGAGATCTATCCAAGCGAAATTTGAATTGTTAAAAAAATTAAAACTTAAAGGAATGAGCTACTGGAAGCTGGGACTCTCCTTCCCACAAAATTGGCTTTTAATCACTGAAAACTTCCATGTTATAAAAAAATAACCTTGCGCTTGCAGATACCCAATCCAGGGTATCTTTTTTTTGCTTCCTTTGGACGCTTCTAAATCATACCAAGTATTTATTGTCTATTCCTCATCCCGCTATGTATGCTAAAATATCAATTGTCATGTTTTTATACAGTTTTAAGAAGCACAACCTTAGGAGGACAATTCATGGAGATTTTACCGTTTATTACGGTTGAAGGTCCGATAGGTATTGGAAAAACCTCTCTTGCAAAAGCCATCGCTAATCACTTTCATTATCATTTATTAAAGGAAATCGTTGACGAAAACCCTTTTCTAGGGAAATTCTACGAGAATATAGATGAGTGGAGCTTTCAAACAGAGATGTTTTTTCTCTGCAATCGATATAAACAGCTTGAAGACATAGAGAAACATTATCTTCAAAAGACCAAACCCGTTGTGGCCGATTATCATATCTTTAAAAATCTTATTTTTGCCAAACGAACGCTGCAAGAAAAAGAATATCAGAAATATTTAAAAATTTATAATATCCTCACCTCTGATGTCCCTCACCCTAACATTGTCATTTATCTATCAGCTAGTCTCGAGACTGTAATGAAAAGAATTGAAATGCGAGGAAGAGACATTGAACGAAATATTAGCGAGGACTATCTCGGAAGGCTTTCCAAGGATTACGAGGAATTTATGACCAGCTTTGAAGACACTCACCCCCATGTGCCCGTCTTGCGTTTTAACGGAGACCAACTAGATTTTGTAAAAAATAAAGCTGATCTTGAATTTATATTAGAAGCTTTGTCTTCAACCATAACAGAAGGAGTACAGTATCATGGAACTTCGCAAAAAATATAATATTCCAAACAACGCTGTCATCACCATTGCGGGAACAGTAGGTGTTGGAAAATCCACGATGACCAAAACACTGGCAGAGGCTTTAGGATTCAGAACATCTTTTGAAAAAGTCGACAGCAATCCTTATCTAGATAAATTCTACCAGGATTTCAATCGTTGGAGCTTTCATTTGCAGATTTATTTTCTAGCTGAACGTTTCAAAGAACAGAAAAGAATCTTTGAGTATGGCGGCGGTTTTATCCAGGATCGTTCCATTTATGAAGATACCGGCATTTTTGCCAGAATGCATTTTGAAAAAGGAACCATGTCAAAGGTTGATTACGAAACATACAAAAATCTGTTTGATGCCATGGTGATGACACCTTACTTCCCTCATCCCAACCTGTTAATCTACTTGGAAGGTTCAATCGATGAAGTTATCGAAAGAATTCAAAGAAGGGGAAGACCCATGGAACAAAGTACTCCAGTTGAATACTGGATTGAGATGCACAAGCGTTACGAGGATTGGATTAATTCTTTCAATGCATGCCCAGTACTCAGGTTGAATATAAATGAATACGACCTAGTAAGTGATCAGGCATCCATTGATCCTATCGTTGAAAAAATTGGTTTCTTTATTAAACAAACACAATTATTAAAAGGGTAAGTCTCCCGGCTGTATGGCCGGTTTTTTTATTTCTCTCAGCATTCTTGCAATAAAAATTTTTCACTTTTCCTATAGCTTTGTTAAAGGCTACGTTTTTCACATAAAAAAACCGCCGGCTTTAAAGCCAGCGGTTAAACAGTATGCACTCTTATAGTCATTATAGCACAAAAATTCGTCACAAGTAGCAACGAATTTTAAAATCTCCAAACTATGCGCGTTAATATAATTCAATGGCGGAGGAAGAGGGATTCGAACCCCCGCGCGGTGTAACCCGCCTGTCGGTTTTCAAGACCGATCCCTTCAGCCGGACTTGGGTATTCCTCCGTATCGACGAATATAAATATATCACATATATTTCAATGAGTCAACGCATTAAATGAAAAAAATTCATTTAAAAACTCTGTTAAATTTCTTCGTTAAAAACTGCTCGTTTTTTAGCTGAATTGAAAGGCGTTTGTAATGACTATTTAAATCAAATCTATGTTCTGATAGCCGCCATGTGATTAAATAACCTTTTTACTCTTTGAAAAATCAAAGCTTCCCTCCAGACAAATCTGGAAGGAAGCCCTTTATCCCAAAAACTATTCTGGTTTAATAACTTCCTTATTTCTCATATAAGGACGGAGTGCCTTTGGAATAATGACACTTCCATCTTCCTGCTGGTAGTTTTCCAGGATGGCTGCGACCGTTCTTCCAATGGCAAGGCCTGAACCATTTAAAGTATGAACATGTTCTGGTTTAGCATTTGGTTCACGGCGGAAACGTATATTGGCCCTGCGAGCTTGAAAGGCTTCAAAGTTACTGCAAGAAGAGATTTCACGATAGCTGTTGTAGCTTGGAATCCAAACCTCAATATCGTACTTCTTTGCAGCAGTAAAGCCAAGATCGGCAGTACACATGCTTAGCACCCGATAAGGAAGCTCTAAAAGCTGCAGCACCTTTTCTGCATGCCCAGTGAGCTTTTCAAGTTCACCATAAGAATCCTCCGGCTTTACAAACTTAACTAACTCTACTTTATTAAATTGGTGCTGGCGGATTAAGCCTCTTGTATCACGCCCGGCAGATCCTGCCTCGGAACGGAAGCACGCACTATAGGCTGCATAGCTGATTGGCAGCTTATCCCCGTTTAAAATTTCATCGCGGTGATAGTTCGTAACAGGCACTTCCGCTGTAGGAATAAGGAAATAATCTTCACTTTCGATTAAAAAAGCATCTTCTTCAAACTTTGGCAGCTGCCCTGTCCCGGTCATGCTTGTTCTATTTACCATATAGGGAGGAAGAATTTCCTTGTACCCATGATCCTCTACATGCAGATCAAGCATAAAGTTTATCAATGCTCTCTCAAGACGGGCACCCAGTCCTTTATAAAATACAAAACGGCTGCCAGTAACCTTTGCGGCTCTCTCAAAGTCTAAAATTTCAAGATTCGTTGCAATATCCCAATGTGGTTTTGGTTCAAATTCAAATTCACGAACATCTCCCCACTTGCGGATTTCTTTATTATCGTCCTCACTAGTACCTACAGGAACACTCTCATGAGGAATATTTGGAATGGAAAGGAGTAAATGCTCCAATGCTCCTTCTACTTCGCGCAGCTCATCATCCAGCTGCTTAACTTTGTCTCCAACTTCGCGCATTTCAGTAATTAAGTGATCTGCATTTTGTTTTTCCCTCTTCATTTGAGCAATTTGTTGAGACACTTCATTGCGCTTGCTTTTCAACTGCTCTGTTTCCACAATTAATTCACGTCTTCTTGAATCAAGCTCTTCAAACTTTTCAAAGTCAGCAAGATCCTCTCCTCTATTTTGCAGCTTTTGCTTCACTTCTTCAAAGTTTGCTCTTAAAAATTTAATATCCAGCATTGTTTTGCTCCTCCTTTAGATTTACACATATTAATACTTTTCGTGTGATGGTAACCGATAGGAAAATAAAAAACTCCCGTCCCTAAAACAGGGACGAGAGTTACCCGCGTTGCCACCCAGATTGAAGGCTTTAATAAACCTTCCTCTTAATTAGATAACGGTTTTTAACCGAAGATACCTACTAATGCTTTCAGTACCTCACTCAAGGATGGATTCACAAGATCTCTTCATCGATTTCCACCAGCCATCGACTCTCTATAGAAGGAAATACTTGTTACTGCTTCCTCTCATTGATTTAACAGATTTTAACTCATAATTTACTATATAATTTACCTGAAAGCAACTATTTATTCAATACCTTTTCTTTGGTCTCTTGAACCATTTTTAAAAAGTATTCCGTCATTCTGTTGTCTTCCGTTAATTCAGGATGGAATGAACATCCCAGAAACTGACCTTCCCGTGCAGCCACAATCCTGCCATCATGCTTAGCTAAAATTTCAACATTTTCACCGGCAGACACAATATGCGGTGCCCTTATGAAGACTGCCGGGAATTCTTCACCCACTTCTGCAATCGAAAGCTCAGCTTCAAAACTCTCACGCTGTCTTCCAAAAGAGTTCCTTTGTACTGTAACATCCATTACTCCTAGGTGAGGCTGGTCATATCCCTCTAACTTTTTAGCTAATAAAATAAGGCCTGCACAGGTACCAAACATTGGTTTCCCAGACTTAGCGAAGCTTTTTAGCTCGTCCATCAGATCATAACGGTCAATTAAACGGCGCATAGTCGTACTTTCACCGCCAGGAAGAATTAAACCGTCAACGTTCTCCAATTCTTCTTTTTTCTTAATAACAATAGCTTGAGCTCCGCACTGTTCAATTGCCTTCACATGCTCTCTCACAGCGCCCTGCAAGCCTAAAACACCTAATTTCAACATAATAGTTCCACCTTATCTTGAACGGTTTTGCATGAATTGTTCCGGAGTTAATGTAGACATTTCAATACCAGCCATTGCTGTGCCTAAATCCTTTGAAAGGTGAGCAATCAATTCATAATCCTGGTAATGAGTTGTTGCTTCTACGATGGCCTTAGCATACTTTTCAGGGCTGCCTGATTTAAAGATACCAGAACCAACAAACACACCGTCAGCACCTAGTGCCATCATAAGAGCTGCATCTGCAGGAGTAGCTACTCCGCCTGCAGCAAAGTTTACTACCGGCAAACGGCCGAGTCTTTTAATTTCAAGTAAAATTTCGTATGGTGCGCCTAAAAGCTTAGCTTCTGTCATTAATTCATCTTCATTCATTGCTACGACCTTACGAACCTGTGCATTTACTTTGCGCATATGGCGAACAGCCTCTACAATGTTTCCTGTCCCAGGCTCTCCCTTTGTACGAAGCATGGAAGCACCCTCACCAATACGGCGTGCAGCTTCTCCAAGATCACGGCAGCCGCATACAAAAGGAACAGTGTAATCCTTTTTATTTAAATGAAATTCATCATCTGCTGGAGTCAAAACTTCACTTTCATCGATATAGTCAACACCCATCGCTTCAAGAACACGTGCTTCAACAATATGGCCAATACGAGCTTTAGCCATAACAGGGATACTTACAGCATTTAGTACTTCTTCGACAATTCTCGGATCCGCCATACGGGCAACCCCGCCAGCTTTACGGATATCAGATGGTACCCTTTCAAGAGCCATTACAGCAACTGCGCCAGCCTCTTCAGCAATTTTAGCTTGTTCAGCATTTATTACGTCCATAATAACGCCGCCTTTTTGCATTTCTGCCATGCCGCGTTTAACTCGATCTGTTCCTTGTCTCATTGTGCATTCCCCTTTGGTAGATTTTTTTTTTGAATTGTTAGGGTTTATAACTTTCTTCTTTTTAATAAACATGAAAAAGGATACCTTGTCAAGTCAGGTATCCTTTTTTATGTTGGTATTATTTAGTATAAGTCTTTAGAACCAGCCTTTTACGGTTTTTGCAGCGCCGTGAAATAGATTGGAGAAAAAGCCTCCAACGCCTCTCATAGATAACACAAACCAGTTTGCCTTATCCACGCTCTTGGACGTAACAATATCTGCTTTGGCATTGTTGGTTCCATATAAGTACCCATAATTCTGGCCGCCGGTATAATTTGCAATAAGACTTCCGACAACTTCACCTTTTTTCACAGGTGCAGATAGTCTTCCTGACTTGTCCAGCTTTGAATTATCGAATTGAAATACTGGTTTATATAGATTGTCTTCACCATTTTTCACAGCAACCGTCAAGGGAGCATTGGTGTTAATAGATACTTGCTTGTCCTTACCATTTACAACTGGCAACGAAGAATGATTTTTAACTGTATAATTTGCAGGATATAACTGCTTTTCTGAGAAATTATTAAAAGCATAATCCATCAGCTTGCTTGTTTCACTAAAACGCGCTTTATAACCGCCCTGTCCACTAGCATCTGTAGCATGCATCACAACCGTTATAACACGCATACCGTTTCTCTGAGCCGTTCCTGTAAAGCAATACCCAGCATAATCAGTTGTTCCCGTTTTTAATCCATCTACACCCTGTTTTCCGAATATTAAAGATGGTAGCATCCAGTTCCAGTTCTCCATCGTTACAGTCTTGTTAGGATCTGATTGGAAGTTAAGCTTTGGTATGCTTGCCGTTTGTAAAATTTCAGGATAGTCCTTAAGCAGGCGGTACGCTAATTTAGCTACAGACCTTGCAGACATCTGGTTTTCGTCGTTAGGTCCTCCTATCTTAGGATACATACCTTTTAAGTCGCTGTTATTCAATCCTGTCGAATTAACAAACTTATAATCAGTTAACCCTAATTCTTTTGCTTTATCATTCATCATTTTAATAAAATTGGTTTCAGATCCTGCAAGTGTTTCAGCAATGGCTATATTCGCAGCATCTGCTGAGTAAATAGCAACTGCCTGATACAACTGGCGAATCGTATATTGGCCGTCTCTTCTTAGCGGTACGTTTGAAAGACTTTTATCCTGGGATACCTTATAAACATAGTCATCAACAGAGTATTTTTGATCCCAGCTTACTTTTCCCTTATGAATGGCTTCCAAGAGCAAATATTCCGTCATCATTTTTGTCATGGATGCAATTCCTAAAGGTGTATCTATGTTTTTTCCATATAGGATTTGTCCTGTTTTTGCGTCGACTAAAATGGCTGCTTTGGCGTAAACATTCAACGGATCTTCACTTGCATGAGATTTCTCAGGCATTTGAAAGAGTCCAATCAGTAACAAAAATGCCAAAATCCCAGCACTGTACCTTTTAAACCACTTCTTTTTCAATGTAAACCCTCCATCACTTTATGTATGCACTTTCGTTATTTTATCATAGTTACTAATTGAATAGTAGACGGAGAATGTTTCTGAAAGATGACAAAAAAATGACAGGAACATCTCGACATAAGACAATGTTCCTGCCATTCAGTTAAATCCAGTATAGATTTACATTGATTTCCTGTTTTTTTATAAGCCTGTTAAAATTCTAGCGGTGAAAACTGCTCGTTTTTCGACTTTACGAAAGCAGTTATTTCCCGTTTGTCAGTTTAGTTAAAAGGAGAAATGAGCTGACATTTTACAAGGCTATCAAGAAAGTGAATAGTTTGGTGCTTCTTTCGTAATTTGAATATCATGCGGGTGGCTTTCTCGAAGTCCTGCTCCCGTCATGCGAATAAATTGTGCTGATTCTCGTAATGATTCTAAATTTGGTGAACCGCAATAGCCCATTCCAGAACGAATGCCGCCTATCAGCTGATATAATACATCACTAAGTGTTCCTTTGTATGGTACTCTTCCTTCTATGCCTTCAGGTACAAATTTCTTAGCGTCCTCTTGGAAATAACGGTCTTTTGAACCATGTTCCATGGAGGTAACTGAACCCATTCCACGGTAAACCTTAAATTGTCTGCCCTGGAATATTTCCGTTTCACCAGGGCTTTCCGCTGTACCAGCTAAAAGGCCTCCGAGCATAACTGCATGGCCTCCGGCAGCCAGTGCCTTCACGATATCGCCGGAATACTTAATTCCTCCATCTGCAATGATTGCCTTCCCATGCTTCCTTGCCTCTGTCGCGCAATCATAAACAGCCGTTATTTGAGGTACTCCTACACCAGCTACCACTCGGGTAGTACAAATTGAACCAGGTCCAATTCCCACTTTTACTACATCAGCACCCGCCTCTATTAATGCCTTTGTAGCCTCAGCCGTTGCGACATTTCCAGCGATAATGTTTAAATCAGGGTAATGTGTGCGGATTTCTTTTATTGTGTTTAAAACTCCTTGTGAGTGGCCGTGGGCTGTATCAATGACAATAGCATCTACATTGGCTTTCACAAGCATTTCTACGCGCTTTAATGTATCTTTTGTGACACCAACACCTGCGCCTACTAATAATCTGCCTTGGCTGTCTTTTGCCGCATTTGGAAACTCGATGACTTTTTCTATATCCTTAATCGTAATCAAGCCCTTTAGCACATTGTTCTCATCTACTAGAGGCAGCTTTTCAATTTTATATTTTTGAAGTATTTTTTCTGCTTCTTTTAAAGTGGTTCCAACAGGTGCCGTGATTAAGTGCTCTTTTGTCATAACATCTGAAATCGGAATAGAGAAATCTTGAATAAATCTCAGGTCACGATTTGTAATAATGCCAATTAACTTTTGTTCCTGCTCATTGTTAACTATTGGAACACCGGAAATACGGTATTTGCCCATTAAATGCTCTGCAGCAAATACCTGGTTTTCTGGGGTAAGAAAAAATGGATCTGTAATAACTCCACTTTCAGATCTTTTTACCTTATCAACTTGTTCAGCCTGCTGTTCAATGCTCATATTTTTATGAATAATGCCCAGCCCGCCTTGCCTTGCAATTGCAATAGCCATTTCTGCTTCTGTTACAGTGTCCATACCTGCACTAAGAATCGGTATATTTAAAGTAAGTGAATCTGTTAGTGAAACCTTAATATTAACATCCTTTGGCAAAATGTCAGATTGTGCCGGAATTAAAAGCACATCATCAAAAGTTAAACCTTCTTTAGCAAATTTAGTTTCCCACATTTTTTCTCCCCCTACCCGAAAATATTATTAGTAGGTTAACAATTGGTTAAAATACTGTCAAGACATCTTTTAAATATCATATTTTTCAAATAATTCAGGAGGTGATAATGTTGAATGAAATACATATATGGGAAAGGCTAAATTACTACCAATCGGCTACTACCTCCCAAAAATATCTTAAAAAAAATTACAAATGTAATTCAGGAATAAACGCTGATCAAAAAGGCTATGAAAACGCTTTAACCTTTATGTATTATTTAGAACACGGTGAGCTGTATTATAAACAGGCAGAAGCAGCACCCCTTGCTTTAAAGCCGGTATTATTATTTTATGGTCTTGTACACTTAATTAAAGCCTGTATATTAGCTGTAGATCCAGAATATCCTGCTTCTACTTCCGTGCTTGCTCACGGTGTTACCACTCGTAAACGCAAAAAACAGCAGTATCGGTTTCTTGAAGATGAGGTGAGAATTCAGAAGTCCGGTCTTTGTACACACTTTGCAGATATGCTGTTCCACGTGAAACAGCTTGAAGGCACCAAAGCATCTATGAATGAGCTTTTGCTGCAAATTCCAGAACTTGATGATTTATTTATTTTTCATTCTAAGGCGAATATGTATGCCATTCCTAAAATGGATAACCGCTATTGCATTCCTCTCTCAATACTTGATGAGTATCAAATGACGCAGCAGAGATTTGAGTATTTCTTAAAAGAGAAGTCTACTGTTGACCTAAATTGGGAAACACATAATAATAACTTTTTAATGTTTTCTATTTCACCTGAAGAAAAACTCACCCTGCCCTTTCATTTTCATGTTTATAAAGAGTTATATACTTTGCCAAAAGGAAAGCATAGGATGCTGCTGATGCCCGAGCTTATTGTTCATTATCTGTTGCTTTACAATTTGAGTATGATCGCACGTTATGAGACAGAGTGGTGGTGTGAGCTATTAAAAACCAGTCCCAATAGTGATTATCCTTTTATAAAAACTTTTTTAGAAATAACCGCTACAAAGGGACCTTATTTAGCATGGGGATTTTTAGAAGAAAAGCGTTTGAAGTCATAATGTAATGATGCTTAAAATATTGAGATACAAAAACACCACAGAATTTCATCTGTGGTGTTTAAAAGTGCCCGGCAATGTCCTACTCTCACAGGGGGACAGCCCCCAACTACCATCGGCGCTGAGAAGCTTAACTTCCGTGTTCGGGATGGGAACGGGTGTGACCTTCTCGCCATAATTACCGGACTATGAAACTGTTGAGGTATTGTTCCCTCAAAACTAGATAAAGAAGTAAGTAAAACGTTGAATCGTTATTGGTTAAGTCCTCGATCGATTAGTATTCGTCAGCTCCATGTGTCGCCACACTTCCACCTCGAACCTATCAACCTGATCATCTTTCAGGGATCTTACTAGCTTGCGCTATGGGAAATCTCATCTTGAGGGGGGCTTCATGCTTAGATGCTTTCAGCACTTATCCCTTCCGCACATAGCTACCCAGCGATGCCTTTGGCAAGACAACTGGTACACCAGCGGTGCGTCCATCCCGGTCCTCTCGTACTAAGGACAGCTCCTCTCAAATTTCCTACGCCCACGACGGATAGGGACCGAACTGTCTCACGACGTTCTGAACCCAGCTCGCGTACCGCTTTAATGGGCGAACAGCCCAACCCTTGGGACCGACTACAGCCCCAGGATGCGATGAGCCGACATCGAGGTGCCAAACCTCCCCGTCGATGTGGACTCTTGGGGGAGATAAGCCTGTTATCCCCGGGGTAGCTTTTATCCGTTGAGCGATGGCCCTTCCATGCGGAACCACCGGATCACTAAGCCCGACTTTCGTCCCTGCTCGACTTGTAGGTCTCGCAGTCAAGCTCCCTTGTGCCTTTACACTCTGCGAATGATTTCCAACCATTCTGAGGGAACCTTTGGGCGCCTCCGTTACTCTTTAGGAGGCGACCGCCCCAGTCAAACTGCCTGCCTGACACTGTCTCCCACCCCGATCAGGGGTGCGGGTTAGAATTTCAATACAACCAGGGTAGTATCCCACCGACGCCTCCACCGAAGCTGGCGCTCCGGCTTCAAAGGCTCCTACCTATCCTGTACAAGTTGTACCAAAATTCAATATCAAGCTGCAGTAAAGCTCCACGGGGTCTTTCCGTCCTGTCGCGGGTAACCTGCATCTTCACAGGTACTATAATTTCACCGAGTCTCTCGTTGAGACAGTGCCCAGATCGTTACGCCTTTCGTGCGGGTCAGAACTTACCTGACAAGGAATTTCGCTACCTTAGGACCGTTATAGTTACGGCCGCCGTTTACTGGGGCTTCAGTTCAGAGCTTCGCTTGCGCTAACCCCTCTCCTTAACCTTCCAGCACCGGGCAGGCGTCAGCCCCTATACTTCGCCTTGCGGCTTCGCAGAGACCTGTGTTTTTGCTAAACAGTCGCCTGGGCCTATTCACTGCGGCTCTCTCGGGCTTGCACCCTACCAGAGCACCCCTTCTCCCGAAGTTACGGGGTCATTTTGCCGAGTTCCTTAACGAGAGTTCTCTCGCTCACCTTAGGATTCTCTCCTCGCCTACCTGTGTCGGTTTGCGGTACGGGCACCTTTTTCCTCGCTAGAGGCTTTTCTTGGCAGTGTGGAATCAGGAACTTCGGTACTATATTTCCCTCGCCATCACAGCTCCGCTTTAATGATAAGGATTTGCCTCATCATCAGCCTAACTGCTTGGACACGGCAATCCAGCGCCGTGCTTACCCTATCCTCCTGCGTCCCCCCATCACTCAAACGGAAAAGAGGTGGTACAGGAATATCAACCTGTTGTCCATCGCCTACGCCTTTCGGCCTCGGCTTAGGTCCCGACTAACCCTGAGCGGACGAGCCTTCCTCAGGAAACCTTAGGCATTCGGTGGAAGGGATTCTCACCCTTCTTTCGCTACTCATACCGGCATTCTCACTTCTAAGCGCTCCACCAGTCCTTACGGTCTAGCTTCAACGCCCTTAGAACGCTCTCCTACCACTGACACCTACGGTGTCAATCCACAGCTTCGGTGATACGTTTAGCCCCGGTACATTTTCGGCGCAGAGTCACTCGACCAGTGAGCTATTACGCACTCTTTAAATGGTGGCTGCTTCTAAGCCAACATCCTGGTTGTCTAAGCAACTCCACATCCTTTTCCACTTAACGTATACTTTGGGACCTTAGCTGGTGGTCTGGGCTGTTTCCCTTTTGACCATGGATCTTATCACTCACAGTCTGACTCCCAAGAATAAGTATTTGGCATTCGGAGTTTGTCTGAATTCGGTAACCCGATGAGGGCCCCTAGTCCAAACAGTGCTCTACCTCCAATACTCTTCTCTTGAGGCTAGCCCTAAAGCTATTTCGGAGAGAACCAGCTATCTCCAGGTTCGATTGGAATTTCTCCGCTACCCACACCTCATCCCCGCACTTTTCAACGTGCGTGGGTTCGGGCCTCCAGTAAGTGTTACCTTACCTTCACCCTGGACATGGGTAGATCACCTGGTTTCGGGTCTACGACCTCATACTCATTCGCCCTATTCAGACTCGCTTTCGCTGCGGCTCCGCCTTATCAGCTTAACCTTGCATGAAATCGTAACTCGCCGGTTCATTCTACAAAAGGCACGCCATTACCCTGCATAAATGCATAGGGCTTTGACTACTTGTAGGCACACGGTTTCAGGATCTCTTTCACTCCCCTTCCGGGGTGCTTTTCACCTTTCCCTCACGGTACTGGTTCACTATCGGTCACTAGGGAGTATTTAGCCTTGGGAGATGGTCCTCCCAGCTTCCGACGGGATTTCACGTGTCCCGCCGTACTCAGGATACACTCAAGAGGGAACGAAGTTTCAACTACAGGGTTGTTACCTTCTTTGACGGGCCTTTCCAGACCTCTTCATTTACCTCGTTCCTTTGTAACTCCGTATAGAGTGTCCTACAACCCCAAGAGGCAAGCCTCTTGGTTTGGGCTAATTCCGTTTCGCTCGCCGCTACTCAGGAAATCGCAATTGCTTTCTCTTCCTCCGGGTACTTAGATGTTTCAGTTCCCCGGGTCTGCCTTCAGTACCCTATGTATTCAGGTAAAGATACTACCCCATTACGGGCAGTGGGTTTCCCCATTCGGAAATCTCCGGATCAAAGCTTACTTACAGCTCCCCGAAGCATATCGGTGTTAGTACCGTCCTTCATCGGCTCCTAGTGCCAAGGCATCCACCGTGCGCCCTTACTAACTTAACCTATAAAAGGTTTTTACTACTAAAATGGAAAAAATCCATAAAGTGGCGATTCTCGGTTATTTGCTTGGTTATTCTCAATATCTAGTTTTCAAGGAACAATACTCAAACGAATGATCAACTTCGAATCTCTTCGTCAGCTTCACTCACTCTCATCCTCACGTATTGTCATACGTTCCGGTGATCGCTCGTTCGCTTCCTCGACCTTCTTGCTGCTGATTCGTTTGATGGTTTTGAGAGATAGTTCCCTCAAAACTAAACAAAAACAGAAACGTCTTTTTATGAAGCGAAGCTTCATTTTCCTTAGAAAGGAGGTGATCCAGCCGCACCTTCCGATACGGCTACCTTGTTACGACTTCACCCCAATCATCTGTCCCACCTTCGGCGGCTGGCTCCAAAAGGTTACCTCACCGACTTCGGGTGTTACAAACTCTCGTGGTGTGACGGGCGGTGTGTACAAGGCCCGGGAACGTATTCACCGCGGCATGCTGATCCGCGATTACTAGCGATTCCGGCTTCATGTAGGCGAGTTGCAGCCTACAATCCGAACTGAGAATGGTTTTATGGGATTGGCTAAACCTCGCGGTCTTGCAGCCCTTTGTACCATCCATTGTAGCACGTGTGTAGCCCAGGTCATAAGGGGCATGATGATTTGACGTCATCCCCACCTTCCTCCGGTTTGTCACCGGCAGTCACCCTAGAGTGCCCAACTGAATGCTGGCAACTAAGGTCAAGGGTTGCGCTCGTTGCGGGACTTAACCCAACATCTCACGACACGAGCTGACGACAACCATGCACCACCTGTCACTCTGTCCCCCGAAGGGGAAAGCCCTATCTCTAGGGTTGTCAGAGGATGTCAAGACCTGGTAAGGTTCTTCGCGTTGCTTCGAATTAAACCACATGCTCCACCGCTTGTGCGGGCCCCCGTCAATTCCTTTGAGTTTCAGCCTTGCGGCCGTACTCCCCAGGCGGAGTGCTTAATGCGTTAGCTGCAGCACTAAAGGGCGGAAACCCTCTAACACTTAGCACTCATCGTTTACGGCGTGGACTACCAGGGTATCTAATCCTGTTCGCTCCCCACGCTTTCGCGCCTCAGCGTCAGTTACAGACCAGAGAGTCGCCTTCGCCACTGGTGTTCCTCCACATATCTACGCATTTCACCGCTACACGTGGAATTCCACTCTCCTCTTCTGCACTCAAGTCTCCCAGTTTCCAATGACCCTCCACGGTTGAGCCGTGGGCTTTCACATCAGACTTAAGAAACCGCCTGCGCGCGCTTTACGCCCAATAATTCCGGACAACGCTTGCCACCTACGTATTACCGCGGCTGCTGGCACGTAGTTAGCCGTGGCTTTCTGGTTAGGTACCGTCAAGGTACCGCCCTATTCGAACGGTACTTGTTCTTCCCTAACAACAGAGTTTTACGATCCGAAAACCTTCATCACTCACGCGGCGTTGCTCCGTCAGACTTTCGTCCATTGCGGAAGATTCCCTACTGCTGCCTCCCGTAGGAGTCTGGGCCGTGTCTCAGTCCCAGTGTGGCCGATCACCCTCTCAGGTCGGCTACGCATCGTTGCCTTGGTGAGCCGTTACCTCACCAACTAGCTAATGCGCCGCGGGTCCATCTGTAAGTGATAGCCGAAGCCATCTTTCAATATTCCTCCATGCGGAGGAAGAAGTTATCCGGTATTAGCCCCGGTTTCCCGGAGTTATCCCAGTCTTACAGGCAGGTTACCCACGTGTTACTCACCCGTCCGCCGCTAACCAAAAGGGAGCAAGCTCCCAATTGATTCGCTCGACTTGCATGTATTAGGCACGCCGCCAGCGTTCGTCCTGAGCCAGGATCAAACTCTCCAAAAAAGAGTTGATTTAGCTCTTAAAGTTGTTGTCTATATAAGACAAAGAATTAACGTTGACGTTTCTGTTTCGTTCAGTTTTCAAAGATCAATTCATCTTAACGACTTATATATAATATCAAACTATTTTATATAAGTCAACAAGTTTTTTCCTTTGTTATCAATATTAACTCCTTAAAGTCAACGGAATTTATTATATCAAGTGATAAAGCCAAAATCAATAGATTTCCAAAAAAAATAGGACCTATTTCTAATTTAGGTCCCTTAATGGCTTTAGTCCATTATCTCTGATATATATATACTTCTATTTTTCTCTAAGTCTATAATTTCATTTGTTAAAATCACCTTTATTAATGGGCGTGTTAAAGCTGATGGTTTTTTAAATAAGAGCTCTCCCGTTTTCCCATTTGACAATTTTACCTTCGTTCCAATGGGAAGATCAGCAATTAATGAAAACAGCGCATTGATTACACCCATATCAAATTGCCCAAAATGATCCACTCTGATAACTTCAAGCGCTTGAAATGGAGACCTTTTTTTTCTGTAGGGCCTATCCGTTGTCAGCGCATGATAAACATCTGAAATGGCAATAATCATTGCATTTGTATGTATTCTTTTTCCTTTTTCTCCAAGGGGATATCCGCTCCCGTCAAGCCTTTCATGATGCTGGAAGACTCCGAGCTTTCCCTCCGCTTTCAAAAGGGGAGAATTCTGCACCATTTTTAAACTGCTTATCGGATGATTTCTAATCTCTTTCAGTTCTTCTTCTGTTAAATCAGCCGTTTTGTTAATAAGTCTTGGAGAAATCCTTGCCATACCCGCATTAGCAACACAGCCTGCCAGGGCAGACTGAAGGTACTGCCCTTTTGTATATCCCATTTTTTTAGCAAGCATCCCACTTAAAACACCTACAGAAATGGCATGATGATAAATATATTCTTGTTTAGTAGAAAATGAATGAAGGTTCCGAAGAACGGAATCATCCTTTTCCAGAAATTCGATGATTGGGTATAAATATTCTCTTATACTCTCGACTTTTAGAGGGGCACCTGATTGCCATTGAATAAAATGGTTTTTATATTGTCTTATAGCATAATCATATAAATCACTAAATACATGATTATAAGAATGATTAAAAGGCTCCGCCTGCAGGTCTAGCCCTTTCTCATTACTATCTGCCGGATTAAGAGATGCAGTACTAAGTTCAATATCAATTGTTTGAATTTTAAATTCCTTTAAAACGTTAATGTGTTCATGCGTTAGGACAGTCCCTTTTTTAACAATAGGATACTGAGTCCTTCCCATAATATCTTCTAAAACAATCGTACCTTCACTCACCTGATCCACCTGTTTTTTCACATTTTCACCCCATATATAGATTAAGTGCAGGAACATTTATGCAGCTTAGGCAGGCTAACTCTTGAAAATTTTTAATTTTCAAGTGATATGGAAACCTTCATTTCACCATCCCAGACAAAAACATGAAATATGTAGTATCAACAAAAATGAATAAAAAAACCGTTTTCTATAATCGTTTTCTATAATAAATCCGCTAGTCGATAGGCGCTCGACCTAGACATAATTAGATTGGCTAAAAATATTTAATAACCTTTTTATACTTATATCTTAAAAAAAGAGGCATCCATTGGATGCCTCTTATTCTTCCTCCCCAGAGTCTTCCTCAGTCACTGCATTACTTTCTATAGAATCCTCTCGGCTATCGGATTCTTCTGGCTCTTCGCTGGTTTCTTCTTCTTTTTCAACCTTAGCTACTGTGGCAACAAAAGCTTCATCACTTAATCGGATTAGCTTTACGCCCTGTGTATTCCGGCCCAATTGAGAAATATCTGTCACAGCCATACGGATAAGAATTCCATCGGCTGTTATTAACATAATATCTTCGTCGCCGGTTACGGTTTTTACTGAAATGAGAGTTCCGTTTTTCTCCGTGATATTACATGTTTTTATTCCTTTACCGCCACGGCTTTGAATACGATACTCAGCAGCAGGAGTGCGTTTTCCATAGCCGTTCATGGTAACAATTAAAACATCATGGTGGTCTTCGAGAATTTCCATTCCTACCACTTCATCATTTTCACTTAAGGTAATCCCTTTAACCCCTGTTGCTGTACGTCCCATAGATCGTACGTCTGTTTCAGGGAAACGGATTAACATACCTTGTTTTGTTCCAATAATAATTTCTTTATGGCCATCTGTGAGCCTCACAGAAATCAGTTCGTCTTCATCCCTCAAAGATATGGAAATCAAGCCATTGGTTCGAATGTTGGCAAACTCCGTTAAAGGAGTCCGTTTCGACACGCCTCTTTTTGTTGTAAAGAAAAGGAACCAGTTCTCAAGAAATTCCTCAACAGGAATAATAGCGTTAACCCATTCATCTTTATCAATTCCTAAAAGATTGATAATCGGAATCCCTTTCGCCGTCCTGCTGTACTCTGGAATTTCATAGCCTTTTGATTTGTATACTTTTCCTTTATTTGTAAAAAATAGAATCGTATCGTGTGTTGATGTAGTCAGCAATTGCTCAACAAAGTCATCTTCATTTGTACCCATTCCCTGAACACCGCGTCCGCCTCGCTTCTGGCTGCGGTAGGTGGAGATAGGCAAACGTTTAATATAGCCATTGTGAGTCAAGGAAACAACAATATTTTCACGAGGAATCAGATCTTCATCTTCAATTTGTTCAATCCCGCCAGCTACGATTTCCGTGCGTCTTCCGTCGTTAAACCGCTCTTTAATTTCAAGCAGTTCCTCGCGGATGATGTCCAGAATCTTATCTTCATCTGCAAGGATTGCTTTTAGCTCAGCAATCAATTGAACCAGAGCCTGATATTCTTCTTCAATCTTTTCCCGCTCTAATCCTGTTAAACGCTGCAGACGCATATCCAGAATAGCCTGTGCCTGCTTCTCTGATAATGCAAATTGCTCCATCAAACCGGTACGTGCGATATCTGTGGTTTGGGATGATCGAATCAAGTGAATAATTTCATCAATATGGTCTAAGGCAATGCGCAGACCTTCTAAAATGTGTGCACGCGCTTCTGCCTTTCTCAGTTCAAACTCAGTTCTTCTGCGTATAATAACCTTTTGATGTTCAAGGTAATAATATAAGCATTGTTTTAGGTTTAGGACCTTAGGCTGTCCATCTACAAGCGATAAAAGATTAATTCCAAAGCTTGTTTGCAAGGCTGTATGTTTATACAGATTGTTTAAAATGACATTGGCATTTGCATCTCTTCTAACCTCAATGACAACGCGCATTCCCCGACGGTCTGACTCATCGCGAAGATCTGTAATTCCTTCAATTTTCTTTTCATTCACAAGTTCTGCAATTCGCTCGATAAGCTTAGCCTTATTTACCTGATAAGGAATTTCGTGAACGAGAATGGTTTCTTTTCCATTAGGCTTCTGCTCAATTTCAACACGCGCTCTTTGAATAATGGAACCTCTGCCTGTTTCATAAGCACGCCTTATACCGCTCCTGCCTACAATTAAACCGGCAGTTGGAAAATCAGGACCTGGTATGTATTCCATTAATTCTTGAATCGTAATGTCAGGATCTTTGGATAAAGCAAGAATTCCATCAATGACTTCGCCTAAATGATGAGGAGGAATATTCGTTGCCATCCCAACAGCAATACCAGATGAACCATTTACTAGAAGATTTGGGAATCTAGAAGGCAGAACAACCGGCTCTCTTTCAGAACCATCATAGTTGTCCTGATAATCAATGGTGTCCTTGTTAATATCGCGCAAAAGCTCCATCGAAATTTTAGACATACGCGCTTCTGTATAACGCATAGCCGCAGCAGAGTCTCCATCAACCGAACCAAAGTTTCCGTGTCCATCTACCAGCATGTAGCGATAGCTAAAATCCTGAGCCATCCTAACCATGGTATCGTAAACAGCAGAATCACCGTGGGGGTGGTACTTACCGATAACTTCCCCTACGATACGGGCTGATTTCTTATATGCCTTATCTGAGGTCATCCCGAGATCGTTCATTGCATACAAAATACGTCTGTGGACAGGTTTCAAACCATCCCTTACATCCGGCAGGGCCCTCGATACAATGACGCTCATTGCATAATCGAGGAAGGAAGTGCGCATTTCATGGCTTATATTAATTTCTTTTACATTAGAATTAGGTGTTTCAGACAATCAGGTAACCTCCTTTTCAAAAAAACAAAATAACCCCATATATTTGGACAGAATCCTATTGGAGTATACTCCAATAGGATCCGTATATTTATCTTGTCATTCCGGGTTTAACAGTAAGGCCCGTTCATTACACAGGTCCTTATATATCTAAATTCTTAACATAAAGGGCATTCTCTTCAATGAATAGACGGCGTGGTTCCACCTTATCCCCCATTAAAATTTCAAACGTTTCATCTGCTTCAATGGCATCTTCCAAATTAACCTGAAGAAGTGTTCGGTTTTCAGGATCCATTGTCGTCTCCCAAAGCTGTTCAGGGTTCATCTCACCAAGACCTTTATACCGCTGAATTCCCGGCTTAGGCTGTTGCGGCATATCCTTCAAGGCAGCTTCCAGTTCTTTATCACTGTACGCGTATTCCACACGTTTCCCTTGCTGAATTTTATATAAAGGAGGCTGTGCTATATAGACATAGCCGGCTTCAATAATCGGTCTCATATAACGATAAAAGAACGTTAGCAGGAGTGTGCGGATATGTGCTCCATCGACATCCGCATCTGTCATAATGACAATTTTATGGTACCGGGTTTTGGAAATATCGAATTCTTCTCCAATTCCTGTACCAAGAGCCGTTATAATGGTTCGAATTTCCATATTTGATAAAATTTTATCCAAACGGGCCTTTTCTACGTTGATAATTTTACCTTTTAGAGGCAAAATCGCCTGGAAATGGCGGTCCCGGCCTTGCTTGGCAGAACCTCCCGCTGAGTCACCCTCAACAACATACAATTCACTGATGAAAGGATCGCGTGAAGAACAATCCGCAAGCTTACCTGGCAAGCTTGAAATCTCCAAGGCACTTTTCCTTCGAGTTAGTTCTCTTGCTTTTTTAGCGGCCAGTCTAGCACGGGCAGCCATTAATCCTTTTTCAACAATTTTTTTGGCAACCTGTGGATTTTCCAGCATGAATTTCTCAAAATGCTCTGAGAAAACAGCATCAGTAATCGTTCTTGCTTCTGAGTTCCCAAGCTTGGTCTTTGTTTGCCCTTCAAATTGTGGTTCAGGATGTTTGATGGAAACAATGGCTGTTAATCCTTCACGCACATCTTCACCTGATAAGTTAGCATCATTCTCTTTAATAATGTTGTTTTTTCTTGCGTAGTCATTAATAACCCTTGTAAGGGCAGTTTTAAATCCAAATTCGTGCGTGCCGCCTTCATACGTGTGGATATTATTTGCAAATGAGTATAGACTGCTTGCATATCCATCATTGTATTGAAGGGATATTTCAACAGAGATTCCATCTTTTTCACCTTCTACATAGATAGGCTCTTCATGGACCACTTCTTTCGTACGGTTTAAATGCTCCACATATGATTTAATCCCGCCTTCATAGTGGTATTCATTTTTTTTAGGAGTCTCTTCCCGTTTATCCTCAATCGTAATTTTGATTCCTCTATTAAGGAATGCCAATTCTCTAATCCTGGTTGCTAAAATGTCATACTCATAAACGGTGGTTTCTGTAAATATTTCAGGATCAGGTTTGAAATGGATAGTTGTCCCTGTTCGATCTGTTTCGCCAATTACCTTCAAATCAAAACAAGGAACACCGCGTTCATATTTTTGATAGTGGATTTTGCCATAAAGATGGACATATACTTCCAATTCTGTGGATAGGGCATTAACAACAGACGCACCTACACCATGCAATCCACCTGATACCTTATATCCTCCGCCGCCAAACTTACCACCGGCATGAAGCACAGTAAGGATGACCTCAACCGCTGGACGTCCCATTTTTTCTTGAATACCGACGGGAATTCCCCGGCCGTTATCCTTGACGGTAATGCTATTATCTTTTTCTATTGATACATTGATTTCATCACAGTAACCAGCCAATGCTTCATCAATACTGTTGTCAACAATTTCCCATACGAGGTGATGCAGTCCTTTTGAGCTTGTGGACCCAATATACATTCCCGGACGTTTACGTACAGCTTCAAGTCCCTCAAGTACTTGGATCTGACTCTCGTCATATGCTTGGCCTTGTGCTTGTTCTTGTTCCATCGGCACTCATAACCACCTACACTTTCAAAATGATAATGTTTTATTCAAAAATAAATGCTAATCTCAACAGAAACTAGCTACTTAGCTTTTAAAAAATGAGATATAAATCATGTATATAAATCAGGCTGATGTTCAGTCATTGAACGCTTGTTAAGCGTAATAGAGGCGAGTGGTGAGAGATAAATGCGATGATCCGTTATAACAAGAGATTTGAAATCACCTTTGGCAAGATTTATGATTTTTTTGTCTTTAGAATTTAAAAATCCATCCATAATTGCTGATACCTGGATAGATTTTTTGTCCAAAATGGCAACTATTTCATCCGTACGAACCATTACATCTTCCCCTAAATGAATATACATCCCATTCCTCATTTCCTCTGCAGCATATGACCTGCTTCAACAGAATAAGTCGAAGCTTCCTTTAAGGTTTGATGGTCTATGCCGTCTATACTGGTTGTTGTAACAAACGTTTGAACTTTTCCCTGTATTGTATTTAATAAATGAGATTGCCTGTAATCATCCAATTCCGAGAGTACATCGTCAAGAAGAAGGATGGGATATTCCCCAATTTCAGAATGGATTAATTCGATTTCGGCAAGTTTAACGGACAGGGCAGTTGTCCTTTGCTGGCCCTGCGATCCAAAAGTATGAATATCACGATCATTAACAAGAAATTGCAGGTCATCCCGATGAGGACCTACTAACGTAACACCGCGCTCTATTTCTCTTTTTTTTATTAGGGCGAATTTCTCTTCAAATCTATTTATCATCGTTGACCAATCAAGCTCATCTGATACATCAAGCGACGGTTTATAGACAATTTTTAAGGTTTCAAGACCTCTTGAGATTCCTGTATGAATCGGTTTTGCCCATTCTTCCAGCATTTTAATAAATTCGAACCTCTTTTGGATGATTTTCACAGATACCTGTGTGAATTGTTCTGTTAAAACCTCCAGCATGGTTTGATCCGCGGCCTTCCGAAGCTGCAGCTGCTTTAAATAATGATTTCTTTGCTGCAATATTTTTTGATACTGGCCAATATCATATAAATAAACAGGGGATACCTGGCCTATTTCCATATCAATAAACCGTCTCCTGACCTGCGGACTTCCTTTTACAAGATGAAGATCCTCCGGAGCGAACATGACAACGTTCATATTTCCAACATATTGGCTTAATTTCCGCTGCTCAATATGATTAAATTTTGCCTTCTTCCCTTTTTTGGATATCACGAGCTCCATAGGAACAGAACTATTGTATTTTTGTATCCTTCCTTTTATTTTAGCATATTCTTCATCCCAACGGATTAAATCTTTATCGTTAGACGTTCGATGGGATTTTGCCATTGCTAAAACAAAGATGGATTCCATCACATTTGTTTTACCCTGAGCATTTTCTCCAAGTATAACATTCACTTTATTTTCAAAGGTCATGTTCAAGCTATCATAATTGCGATAATTTCTAAGTTCTAATTCTGTAATATACATTTGGGACACCCTTTATATTTAATGCCATAGAGGAGATAGGAGTCTCCAAAATCGGGACGACTGGCTGTATTGCGGTTAGGCCTCGCTTGAAATCTCAAAAACGCCGAATCCGTCAATCTCAATTTTATCACCGATTGTAAGCTTTCTGCCCCTTCTTTGGTCTTGCTCCCCGTTTACGTAAACCTCATATTCACTAAGGAACCATTTTGCCATTCCGCCGCTTTGGATTAAATCTGCCAGTTTTAGGAATTGGCCCAATGTTATAATCTCTGAATTAATCTTTATTTTTTTTTCCATCAAATCACTCTTTCCCGAGTTTTCATACTTCTGATTTTACTAAAATAATTCAATTAACACAAAGGTTCTAATCTCCATCGATTCTATAGAAAAAACCTGCCGACCATTTATATTTCGGCAGGTAAATTTTTAACGTTAGCTTTGTTGACTAATAACTAGCACTCAAAAAAGGCATTTCACTAGTATGTTCTTACTGGCAGAATCAGTTGCAAAATGGACTCGTCATTTACCGGGTGTATAACAAATGGCCTCATCGCGCCGCTGAAGTTCACACGTATTTCCAAACCTTCCAGCGCTTTTAGTGCATCCATCATGTATTTTGCACTGAAGGAAATTTTTAATTCCTCCCCGTCAATCGCTTGGCTCTGTACTTGTTCTACTACCTTTCCGACTTCCGGGGTATTGGAAGAGATTTCCACAAGACCGGATCCAATTGTTGTAAGCTTAACCACATTTGGATTGCGGCCTTCTCTTGCTAATAGTGATGCACGATCAATTGCCTGAAGAAATTCCTTGGTATTAATAGTAATCTCCGTTTTGCTTTCATTAGGAATCAGCCTTGAAGTATCAGGATAGCTGCCTTCTAGTAAGCGAGATAAGAACAATAGATGCTTTGTTCTGAATAGAACCTGATTTTCCGTTATTACGATTTCCACCGGCTCATTTGTATCATCCAGAATTTTATTTAATTCGTTTAAACTTTTCCCAGGTATGACAATATTGTAGGTTTCTTCGCTTTGTGTATCAATGGCAGCCGTCCTCATAGCCAGTCTGTGACTATCTGTTGCAATACAGTAGAGCTTGCCGTTTTCCACCTTACAGTTTACACCTGTCAAGATAGGGCGTGTTTCTAGGGTGGACACTGCAAAAACCGTTTGTCTTATCAGTGTTTTAAGTATATCGGTAGGAATCTTAAGAATGTTATCCTCAGAAATTTGCGGCAGATGAGGATATTCATCTGGATCCAGCCCGATTAAGTTAAATTCGGATTTACCTGAGCGGATAACCGTTTGAAACTGGTTTAATACCTCGATTTCCACTGTATCCATTGGCAGTTTCTTGACAATTTCGCTAAAGAATTTGGCTTGTAGGACAATGCTGCCTAATTCTTTTATTTCAACTAGTTCGTCTCCGTCTTCTTCTTTTGGAATAAAAGACTCTATAGAGACATCTGAATCACTGCCGGTAAAGGTTACCCCATCATTTGCAGCAACAATTTTAATTCCAGTCAGAATAGGTATCGTTGTTCTGGAGCTTACGGCTCTCATTACATCCTGCACACTCTGAATGAGACGATCACGTTGAATTAAGAACTTCATTTTTTAACCCCCAATATAATATATGAGCTATTTAATTAGCAGTACCCTTCATACATTCTTGTATTACTAACAAAGCATTTATTTAATAATATTTTTTTAAAAATATAGTAGTAATAGTAGTAGGCACTGTGGATTTGTGGATAACTAAGAAAAATAACGGAAAGACAGCCTATCCACATGTGGACAGACTGTGCATAAGGTAAGACCACTTATTCACAATATCCCCTGGTTACAATCAGCTAGCTTTTTAACAGACTTTGAATTTCGGTTAACTTTTTTTCCAGCTGTGTATCAATTTGAAGCATTTTTGAAATTTTTTCATGGGCATGAATGACCGTTGTATGGTCTCTGCCGCCAAATTCTTCGCCAATTTTCGGAAGTGAGAAATCTGTTAGCTCTCTGGATAGATACATAGCAATTTGACGAGGAAATGCTACTGACTTTGTTCTCTTTTTTGCTTTAAAATCTTCCAGTTTTACGTTATATTCTTCTCCAACTGTCTTTTGAATATCATGTATCGTAATAACTCTCGGCTTAGAGCTTGGAATAATATCTTTTAGTGCCTCAGCGGCTAAGTCGGCATTTATATCTTTATTTATGAGAGATGAATACGCAACAACTCTTATGAGAGCCCCTTCTAATTCCCTGATATTGGAGTCGATTTGATTCGCAATATACAGCATGACTTCGTTAGGGATATCAAGTCCGTCTGCTTTGGCTTTCTTTCGAAGAATGGCAATCCTTGTCTCCAAATCAGGAGGAGTAATATCCGTAATTAAGCCCCATTCAAAGCGGGAACGCAAACGGTCTTCAAGTGTAGGGATTTCCTTTGGCGGCCGATCACTGGAAATAACAATTTGCTTGCTTTCCTCATGCAATGCATTAAAAGTATGGAAAAATTCTTCCTGTGTTTGTTCTTTTCCGGCAAGAAATTGAATATCATCTATCAAAAGAATGTCTACATTTCTGTATTTATTGCGAAAGTCCCCTGCCCTATTATCACGAATCGAATTAATAAATTCATTTGTGAACTTTTCGGAAGACAGGTACACGACCTTGGCCTGGGGGTTATGCTCTAGCACATAATGTCCAATAGCATGCATTAAATGGGTTTTACCCAATCCAACTCCTCCATAAATAAAAAGAGGATTATATGCTTTTGCAGGAGCTTCTGCCACCGCCAGTGATGCTGCATGAGCAAAGCGATTCCCAGAACCAATAACAAAAGTATCAAAGGTATATTTGGGAATTAGCATATTTTGAAATAACTCAACCGGCTCATCTATTTTAGGTCTTTTTTGCTGAGGAACATTGGCTGCGTAATCTTCTTCTTCTTGATTTTGGGGAATAATAAATTTAATGGACAGCTCTTCGCCAGTAATTTCATAAAGTACACCGGAAATAAGATTTACATATCTTCCTTCAAGCCAATCCCGGGCGAAATCATTGGGAACTGTAATAATAAACGTATCCCCTTTTAAGGAATGTGCCTTTGTGGACTTAAGCCAAGTTTCGAAGCTGGGCTTACTGATCTTTTTTTCTATAATTGAAAGAGCCTTGTCCCAAAGATCAGCTATATTCTCCAACACTATGCCCTCCTTCATTTGATTATTTTTTTACATCTGAAAATAGAGATTCAGCTTTTTGTGAATCCCCGCATATAAAGTATTCTTTTACCCCTATTTACAACCACGTTGTGTAACAGTGTTTCGTTAAAAAGAATAGGAATTTATAAATATACATCTCTATGATTGTGGAAAAATATATAATAAGGAAAGATAAGAGATTTCGACATAATCCACCATCTGTGGACAAATTTATTAAAAGGGTATGGATAACCTATCCACAGGATATCCACAATCTGTGGATAAGATAGTTATGCACAACGTTTGTTAAGAGTGAAAACACAATAATCATATCAAATAATTATAGGTGTTGCAATGCTATTTGAAAACTATCCACAACGCGAAGAGTTTGTGGGAAAAAATAATCCACAGGCTGCTAGCTTGTGCAAAACTTGTCTATAAATGCTGTGGATAGAAAAAGTGGTGTCGAAAATTATCCACAAATCATTTTTTGTGTGCTAATAGACTGAAAAAATAGAGCTGGAACGAAACAATCCTGAATTTGTTTTGTTTTTTGAGATGATTAAAAAAGTGAGGAAATAAAATGAAAGATTCCGATTGGCTGCTTAAAATCACGATTTTTGTTGAAGTGTTGCTTTTTAGCTCATTCGTTTGAAACTTTCTTTACTGTGAAATGAGCTAAAAAAGCGAGACAACATAGAAATTTGAAGAGCTAGGAGAAAAAAAGAGTTATTCTATGTGATCTGCTTTCGCTTAATGTTGCTGCCAATTAAGCAAAAAAATATAATGAAGACGAATGAAAGCTGCACATCTCTTGCAGTTGAAAGATCAGCCATTGACATATAAACTTCTTCGATAGATAATAGCTCTGCTCCAGAAGATACGGATTTCGGAGATAGAAGGAAGAGAATAGGAAAGAAAATTATGGTATAGTTTCTTATTGAGTTGACAATTATCAGTTCACCTCTTTATAATTATAAGGACTGTCTTTTATTGAAATTATTTGTACCCTCAGGGAGGTGTCATAGAATGAAAAGAACGTATCAACCAAATGCTCGTAAAAGAAGTAAGGTTCATGGCTTCCGTGCACGTATGAGCACTAAAAACGGACGTAAGGTTTTAGCTAACCGCCGTCGTAAAGGAAGAAAAGTATTATCAGCATAGACCACTGAAACCTCTCAGTGGTTTTTTTTATTCCAGCTGAAAAAACTATATTTTCAGCTTAATAATTGGGATATTTGTGGTGATTTCTCTGATGACAGGAGCGAAAGATACGAGACTCCTGCGGGACAAGCGGGCAAAGGGATATATATATTCAGTATTAAAACTTGTGAATAGCATATGAAAAGATGCCATGAAGACAAGCAATACACGGAATAATCCTTTGTACGTTAAGCAACAATCTATGCGAAAACAGCCATAAGAAAAAACTAATTTCAATTTATATAGCAGGAAATAAAACAATTAATTTTGGTTTTATTGAATGAATTGAAGTGAATTTACCGTATAATTGAACAAAGCCATGCTAGAAAAAGAGTTATTGACCCGTAAGGATTGCAGGTGAAAAGATGAAAAAGGCGTTTCGGATAAAAAAGAATACTGATTTTCAATTTGTTTTTAAAAAGGGAAAATCATACGCAAACCGTCAATTTATAATTTATGTTTTAAAGAAGGAAAATCAAGATAAATTTCGAATAGGTTTATCTGTAAGCAAGAAAATTGGAAAAGCAGTAAAAAGAAATGAAATAAAAAGATATATTCGTCAATCATTTCATGAATTTAAGGAATTTGTTGATTCAGGTAATGATTATGTTATCATCGCTAGGAAACCAGCGGCCGAAATGAATTTCCATGAAGTAAAAAAAAGCTTGGAGCATGTATTAAAGGTAGCGAAAGTCTTTAAGCGTTTAAAAGAATCACATTTATAAGGCAGATGCTGAAATAGAGCTGTTTAAAAGGAAACGGTAATGATAGCTGGCTGAAAGAAGCAAGGAGGAAGGACCGTTGAATAAAGCAACCACTTTATTGGGAGTCTTCATAGGCATGTTATTGATGCTGTCTGGATGTGCACAGATTAATCATTCATCAATTGTGGACGGCAGCGGGGTCTGGTACCAATTTGTCGTTTATCCATTGGCATGTATTATTATTTGTACAGCAAAACTATTTGGAAACAGCTATGGGCTTTCTATTATAATGATTACGATTTTTGTTCGCTTACTTATATTGCCGCTTATGCTTAAACAAATAACTACTTCGAAAAAAATGAAAAGCATTGAAAGCCAGCTGAAAATAATACAGCAGAAATACACAGCAAAAGATGCTCAATCCCAGCAAAAAATGCAGCAGGAAACGATGCAGCTTTTTCGGAGCCACCATATTAATCCTCTTGCGGGCTGTTTTCCGCTTATCATTCAAATCCCGATTTTATTAGGTTTTTACCAAGCGATGAATGATATTCCCGTGTTGCAGGAAGCACAATTTCTGTGGTTCAGGCTTGGATCACCGGATTTTATTTTAGCAATCGCTTCAGGAGTGACAACGTTCTTTCAACAAAAAACGATGATGTCAGACACTTACAGTCAAAATCCACAAATGGCTATGATGCTCTGGGTGATGCCGCTTATGGTTGGATTTATTTCTATTGGGGTGCCAGCAGCGCTTCCACTATATTGGATTATAGGAAATATTTTTGTTTTATTACAAACGTATTTTATTAAATTCCCATATATGCAAAAGGAAATGATAAATAGAGGGAACCTGGAGGGAGCAGAAAAGTGAAAGAAGTTACTGCTGCAGGACAAAGTGTTGAGGAAGCAGTCATTTCAGCCCTTAGCGAATTAAACGCATCAAGGGATGAAGTGGATATTGAGGTAGTAAATGAAGGGAAAAGAGGGATTTTTGGTTTTTTTGGCACCAAGCCGGCTGTTGTAAAGGTTAAGGTAAAGTCTGATCCCATTGAGGAAACAAAGCAATATCTTTCAGAGATATTAAAAAATATGGACATTGATTCTGAGATACAAGTGAAACAAGACGGCAGACAGGTCGAATTTAACATGACAGGCGAAAAAATGGCGTCAATCATCGGGAAAAGGGGACAAACCCTTAATTCACTCCAATATTTAACCAATTGGCCCTTAACCGCAAAACGAATCAATTTATGACGATTGTCCTTGACGCTGGGAATTATCGCAGCCGGCGGGAGGAAGCGCTTATACAGCTTGCCGGTAGATTGGCTGTGCGGGCAGTTCAAAGCAGTGAATCTGTTACCCTCGAGCCGATGCCCTCATTTGAAAGAAAAATCATACACAATGCATTGTCGAAAAATAAAAAGATAAAAACTCATTCTGAAGGAGAAGAACCAAACCGATATCTGGTAATTGATCCTTTGAAGTAAGCTCTGGGCATCGTTGGCTTGGAGTTTTTTTGTTGAATTGGAAGGACAAAGGAAGCTTTCAACATTTTTCGTTGGAAACCTCCTGGATTTATTGTTATTCACATGTGGATAAGTTAAAATAGGACTCATTGAATATTTTTTTGTGGATAACGCCAAACGTTTGCTAATTGGATAATCTGGCCTTAAAATAAGGACTTTAATCTGTATAGAATATTAATTTATATTTCTCGAGGGAGATTCCTTTTAAATAAAGGCTCTGTTAATTTTTTGTGCTGAAAGGCGTGTGAAACAGCCATTTCTCACGAATGAGCTAAAAAACAACAGAGTCCTCTAACAAAACCTATATAAAAAAATAGTGAAAGTAGGTGAAGAGATGGATTTTGATACAATTGCAGCCATTTCCACCCCTATGGGGGAAGGCGCCATTTCCATTGTTCGACTAAGCGGAGATGATGCGATTAAAATTGGAGGCAAAATATTTAAGGGAGTGGCAGGCAAGGATTTGGAAACCGTGCAGTCCCACACTATTCATTATGGGCATATTATCGATCCGGATACTGATCAGACAGTGGAGGAAGTAATGGTTAGTGTGATGAAAGGGCCAAAAACCTTTACAAGGGAAGATGTGATTGAAATCAATTGCCACGGTGGCCTCGTATCGGTTAATCGTGTTCTGCAGCTTGCATTAAGACAAGGAGCAAGACTAGCTGAACCAGGGGAATTTACGAAAAGAGCCTTTTTAAATGGACGTATTGATTTATCACAGGCTGAAGCTGTAATGGATTTAATCCGTGCCAAAACAGATAGAGCGATGAATGTAGCTTTAGGACAGATGGAAGGAAGGTTGTCCAAGCTCATTAAAAGGCTAAGGCAAGAGATATTAGAGGTCGTAGCACATGTGGAAGTAAACATAGATTATCCGGAATACGACGATGTGGAAGAAATGACCCATCGAATGTTAGATGAGAAAGCACGGATGATTAGACAGGAATTGCAGAAACTGCTGCAAACCTCCCAGCAGGGCAAAATATTACGTGAAGGGCTGTCTACGGCTATTATTGGAAGGCCGAATGTAGGGAAGTCCTCTTTGCTAAATAGCCTTGTCCAAGAAAATAAAGCCATCGTAACGGATATACCTGGTACGACCCGTGATGTAATTGAAGAGTATGTCAATGTACGGGGAGTTCCTCTGCGCCTTATTGATACAGCGGGCATTCGTGAAACTGAGGACATTGTTGAGCGGATTGGTGTAGAGCGTTCCCGCCAGGTACTGAAGGAAGCTGATTTAATTTTACTTGTCCTTAACTCTGCTGATTCCTTAACAAAAGAAGACGAACAGCTTTTTAAAGCAGTAGAGGGGATGGACGTTATTGTCATCATTAATAAAACCGATCTTCCTCAAAAAGTGAATATGGACCGTGTGAGGGAACTGGCTAAAGAGCATAAAATGGTCACCACCTCTTTATTGGAAGACAAGGGGATTGATACGTTAGAGGAATCCATCGCATCCATGTTCTTTGAAGGATCATTAGAAGCCGGAGATATGACTTATGTATCTAACAGCAGGCATATTGCTCTTATTAGCCAGGCTCTTCATTCAATAGAGGAGGTTCTTTCAGGAATAGAATTCGGAACGCCTATTGATATTATTCAAATCGATTTAACCCGTACCTGGGAGCTGCTCGGTGAGATTATTGGAGATACTGTTCAAGAAAGCCTTTTGAACCAGTTATTCTCCCAGTTCTGTTTAGGAAAATAAATGTTTTTGGAAATATATTAAAAGGAGATACCTTTCATGCAAACATATGAAGCAGGTCAATTTGATGTGATTGTTGTCGGTGCTGGCCATGCTGGTTGTGAAGCGGGTCTGGCAGCAGCAAGAATGGGTGCCCGGACCTTAATGGTAACCATAAATTTGGATATGGTAGCTTTCATGCCATGTAACCCATCCGTCGGCGGTCCAGCCAAAGGAGTAGTCGTTAGAGAAATAGACGCACTTGGCGGAGAAATGGGCAGAAATATTGATAAGACGTATATACAAATGAGAATGTTGAATACAGGAAAAGGTCCTGCGGTACAGGCACTGCGTGCACAAGCGGATAAATTTCAATACCAGCATGAAATGAAGAGGACGTTGGAAAATGAGCCTAACCTGACCCTTCTGCAGGGAATGGCAGAAAAACTTGTGGTTGAAGAGGGTGTTTGTAAGGGGATTATTACAAAAACCGGGGCGGTATATCGTTCCGCGACCGTAGTTATCACAACAGGAACCTTTTTGCGCGGAGAAATCATCATTGGAGATTTGAAATATTCCAGTGGACCGAATAATCAGCAGCCGTCTATTAAGCTTTCTGAGCATCTGGAAGAACTGGGATTTGAATTAGTCCGCTTTAAAACTGGCACGCCTCCACGGGTAAACAGCAAAACGATCGATTATTCAAAAACGGAAATACAGCCTGGAGACGAAGAGCCTCGTGCTTTCAGTTATGAAACCACGAAGTATATTACAGACCAGCTTCCTTGCTGGCTGACTTATACAAATGAAACAACCCATCAGCTCATTGATGAGAATCTTCATAGAGCGCCAATGTTTTCAGGTATGGTAAAAGGAACGGGTGCCCGTTATTGTCCTTCTATAGAAGATAAAGTGGTGCGTTTCCATGATAAGCCCCGCCACCAAATATTCCTTGAACCAGAAGGAAGAAATACGGAAGAGGTATATGTACAGGGACTTTCAACCAGTATGCCTGAAGAAGTACAGCAAAAAATACTTGCCACCATCCCTGGCCTTGAGAAAGCTCAGATGATGAGAGCGGGATATGCAATTGAATATGATGCCATTGTTCCTACGCAGCTATGGCCAACTTTAGAAACCAAAACAGTTGAGAGTCTGTATACAGCCGGCCAGATTAATGGAACCTCCGGCTATGAGGAAGCAGCAGGACAAGGGCTTATGGCTGGAATTAATGCAGCAAGAAAAGCATTGGGTAAAGATGAAGTCATTTTAAGCCGATCTGATGCTTATATTGGAGTTCTTCTAGATGACCTTGTCACAAAAGGAACGAATGAACCGTATCGTTTATTGACATCCCGTGCCGAATACCGTTTGCTTCTCCGCCATGACAATGCTGATTTACGTTTAACTGAAATTGGCCATTCTATTGGCTTGATTTCAGAAGAAAGATACGAGCAATTTTCAGCAAAAAGGGATGCCATTGAAGCAGAGAAAAAACGTCTGCGTTCAATCATTATAAAACCAAATGAACAAACACAAGCACTTATTCGCAGAACCGGCGGAAGTGAATTAAAAGATGGAGTAAGGGCATCTGATTTATTGAAGCGCCCAGAGATTTCTTATGCGCATATTCAGGAATTAGTGCCTGCTGATGCAGCTCTTCCTTCTGATGTAGTAGAGCAGGTTGAAATTCAAATTAAGTATGAAGGCTATATTGATAAATCTCTTCAGCAGGTTGAAAGGCTTAAAAAGCTTGAAGACAAAAAGATTCCTGAAGACATCGATTATGATGCCATTATCGGTATTGCTACTGAAGCGCGCCAAAAATTAAGCAAGGTACGTCCGCTCTCTATTGCTCAGGCTTCAAGAATTTCCGGGGTAAATCCGGCAGATATATCTATTCTTCTTGTCTATATTGAGCAAGGAAAAATAGCAAAGATTTCCCAGGGCTAATCAGCTGGAATCAGGAAGGAAGATCCAATGAATATTGATCAGTTTGCCGGCATGCTTGAGGAAAAGGGAATCTCCCTTTCCTCAACGCAGCTGCATCAGTTTGAACGTTATTATGAAATTTTGGTAGAATGGAATCAAAAAATGAATTTAACTGCGATCACCGACAAAGAAGATGTCTATTTAAAACATTTTTTTGATTCTATATCTGCTGCTTTTTTTATCAACCTTCGAGAGCCGCTGCACATTTGCGATGTAGGTGCAGGTGCAGGTTTTCCAAGTCTGCCGCTAAAAATATGTTTTCCGGAACTAAGGGTAACAATTGTTGATTCTTTACAGAAGAGGATCGGTTTTTTAGAACATCTTTCTAAAGAATTGGGATTAAAAAATACTTCTTTCTTTCATGACCGGGCTGAAACATTTGGCAGCAAAAAAGAACATCGCGAGCAGTATGATGTGGTAATAGCACGTGCCGTTGCAAGGCTATCGGTTCTAAGTGAGCTGTGCATCCCTCTTGTAAAAACAGGAGGACAATTTATTGCGATGAAGGCAGCTAGTGCCCAGGAAGAGATTGCTTTAGGAGAAAAGGCAATTTCCCAGCTCGGTGGCGAGCTTGAAAAAGTATATTCCTTCACTTTGCCGGAAGAAGAGAGTGAACGCAATATTGTTCAAATTAAAAAAATCAAGCCGACTCCAAAGAAGTTCCCGCGTAAACCAGGCACCCCTAACAAAATGCCGATTGAGTAACAATTGAAAAATTTGTCATATAAATAGGGGGAAAGTGCGAAAATTATCCGGTGAAATTGCAGGAACTTGTCCTATAATAGAGAATAAGTAGGTAGGGAGTTACGTAAAGGTGGTGTAAGGAACTTGAAGCATCCTTTCTCTCGTTTTTTTAGTGTGGGCGAAAAGGTACAAGAGACTGAGAAGGAACTTTCAGTAGAAGAAACTGAAGAGGATCTTTCGAATGACAATGAGGAAGTAAAAAAGATTCCTGTTTCTAATATTGTTCCAAATCGGTTCCAACCAAGGACTGTATTTGACGATGAGAAAATAGAAGAGCTAGCACGTACCATTCATACGCATGGAATCATTCAGCCGATCGTAGTACGAGAGTTTGAGGATCAGCAGTATGAGATCATAGCAGGTGAGCGCCGTTTCAGAGCGGTGTCAAAGCTGGGCTGGGAGACCGTTCCCGCGATCATAAAGAACTTAAGTGACAAAGAAACAGCGTCTGTAGCCTTAATAGAAAATTTACAACGCGAAGAGCTTTCTCCCATTGAGGAAGCCGTTGCATACGGCAAATTATTGGAGCTCCATAATCTGACGCAGGAAGCATTGGCGCAGCGCTTAGGAAAAGGCCAGTCAACGGTTGCTAACAAGCTTCGTCTTTTAAAGCTCCCTCAAGAGGTCCAGGACGCATTGTTAAAAAAGCAGATTACGGAACGGCATGCAAGAGCCTTGATTCCTTTAAAGGTTCCTGAAAAACAGATTCTTTTATTAAAGGATATCGTTGAAAAGAATTTGAATGTAAAGCAAACTGAGGATCAGGTTGTTAAGATGCTCAATACCACTGTAAAAAAGCCAAAGCCAAGAAGGCAGGCTTTCAGTAAGGATATGAGAATAGCGGTAAATACAATACGGCAGTCCCTATCCATGGTTAGTGATAATGGCATAAAACTGGATTCTGAAGAAGAAGACTTTGGTGAATACTATCAAATTACCATTAAGATCCCTAAAAAAGGATCTAACTAATATACTAGATTAATGGGAAGCTGGGACATGCTTCTCTTTTTTTGCAATAGAATCCGGATGTTTTTTAGCTCATTCGTGTGAAACGGTTGTTTCACACGCCTTTTAGCTGAGCTGAAAGGTTCCTTTCTTTCCTGTAAAATGAGCTAAAAAACGAGCAGTTGCTAATGTTGAAATTCAATAACTCAAAAGAATAAAAGCGCTTTTTTTATGAAAAGAACAAACTATTAATTGAATTTTTGTTAAAATAGATTATATAACTGAAATTTTACTAGGAAGTTGAAGGTAGGTGACATCGGTGGGCAAAATCCTTGCTATTGCCAACCAAAAGGGTGGCGTCGGAAAAACGACTACCTCTGTCAACTTGGGTGCCTGCTTAGCATACATCGGAAAAAAGGTATTAATTGTCGATACAGATCCACAAGGGAATGCAACAAGTGGCGCTGGTATCGATAAAGGCGATGTCCAGCAGTGTATTTATGATGTGCTTGTAGATGATGTTGACATAAAAGAAGTCATTAAAGCTACAGCTGTAGAGGGGCTTCATTCTGTTCCAGCAACCATTCAGCTTGCAGGAGCGGAAATAGAGCTTGTTCCGACCATTTCAAGAGAAGTAAGGTTAAAAAGGGCACTCGCTTCTGTAAAAGACGAGTACGACTATATCATTATTGACTGTCCCCCATCTCTGGGACTCCTGACGCTTAATGCATTAACGGCATCTGATGCAGTCCTTATTCCCGTTCAGTGTGAGTATTATGCTTTGGAAGGGCTAAGCCAGCTGCTGAGTACAGTAAGGCTTGTCCAGAAGCATCTAAATCATGATCTTACCATTGAGGGTGTCCTGCTAACGATGCTGGATGCAAGGACCAACTTGGGGATTCAAGTAATAGAAGAGGTAAAAAAATATTTCCAGAATAAAGTGTACAGGACGATCATCCCTCGGAATGTTCGTTTGAGTGAAGCACCCAGCCATGGACAACCTATTATCATTTATGATCCAAAATCCCGGGGAGCAGAAGTCTATTTAGATTTAGCAAAGGAAGTGGCAGCAAATGGCTAAAGGACTTGGAAAAGGGATCAATGCACTATTTTCAAATGTAGAAATAAAAAAAGAAGATGCCGTTCAGGAGCTTAGGTTAAAAGAACTGAGACCGAATCCTTATCAGCCGCGCAAGGTATTTCTTCCAGAAGCTATTGCAGAGCTGAAAGAATCCATTCTCCAGCATGGTATCCTGCAGCCCATCATTGTAAGAAAGAGTATTAAGGGCTATGAAATTGTAGTGGGGGAAAGACGGTACAGGGCAGCAAAAGAAGCTGAACTGGAAAAAGTCCCTGTTGTTGTCCGTGAGTTAACGGATCAGCAAATGATGGAGCTGGCCGTTTTGGAAAATCTACAACGGGAAGATCTCACCCCTATCGAGGAAGCAAGTGCCTATCAGCTGTTAATGGAACGGATGAATCTGACCCAGGAGGAGCTGGCAAAAAGGTTGGGCAAAAGCCGGCCGCATATTGCCAATCATATCAGACTCCTTGCACTGCCGGCCGCTGTTCAGGATGCTATAACAATGGGGAAAATTTCTATGGGCCATGGCAGAGCTCTTCTCGGCCTGAAGAAAAAAGAAAAAATGTCTCAATTAGTTGAGAAAATTGCAAAAGAGGGATTGAACGTCCGTCAGCTGGAAAAACTGGTCCAACAATTAAATGAAAGTGTTTCACGTGAAACGAGAAAGCCTGCTGTCCAAAAAAATATTTTTATCAAAGAACAGGAAAGCAGCTTGCGTGAAAAATTTGGAACCCCTGTCTCCATCACTCAAACGAAGAAAAAAGGTAAAATTGAAATTGAGTTTTATTCAGATAAAGATTTAGAACGGATTTTGGAACTGCTGGATGTAACGCAGGAATCCTAATCCACCATCATAGATTGCAGCAGAAAAAAGGTGAGAGGCATGGTTTTGTTAGGCACAATTGTAAATGGGGCCTGCATCGCAGCAGGGTCCTTTCTCGGAAAGCTTCTTCATCGGATTCCAGAGAGAATGAAGGCGACCGTAATGTACGCCATCGGTTTATCCGTCATTGTCCTTGGTTTGCAGATGGGACTTAAAAGCAATAATTTTTTGATTGTTATTGTCAGTCTTGTATTTGGCGCAGTCATTGGAGAGGCCTTGGCTATAGAAGATAAGTTGAATTTACTTGGAAACTGGCTGGAGCGGAAGGTCGGATCTGAAGAAAAGGGAAGCATTGCAGAAGGCTTTATAACGGCTACACTTGTTTTTGTTATTGGCGCTATGGCTATATTAGGTGCGTTGGACAGCGGAATCAGGGGAAATAATAATATCTTGTTCACAAAATCAATTATTGATGGTTTCACTGCTCTTATCTTAACGACAACGTTAGGGTTCGGAGTTGTTTTTTCAGCAATCCCTGTCATTCTTTATGAAGGCATCATTGCTTTATGTGCAACGCAAATTAATCATTTCGTGCCAAAAGAACTGATGAATTCTTTTATAACTGAAATGACTGCAACGGGAGGCATCATGATATTTGCCATTGGATTAAATATAGCCGGAATAACAAAAATCCGTGTAGCAAATTTTTTGCCGGGTATAGCTGTTGTTACAGCCATTGTTACAATTCTCTACTTTGTCCATTTTTAAGCTGCGAAAAATTGGCTAACGTAAAGACGGCCGTCAGGAAGAAAGAAACGGTTCATTCCGGTTTCTTTCTTTCCTGCTTATAATGTGTTTTCTTGCTCTTTTTCATATTCTAAAATCATGGAGGTTCTGGAATGCCTGTGAGGATCGGATAAGCTTGCTCTGAAAATGCCCCCTGCAATAATGCGAGCCATATTTACAACAAGATTAAGCCGGGTGTTTTGCAGAACAAAAAACTCCATAAAACCGCTGACATTGACGATTCCGGTTATATGCATGTCTCCTACAAATGGGAGATCCTTTTTTACACCTGCACCTGGCTTAACAGGCCCATCACCAATCTGAATCATGCCTACACTTTTCAATTTTCCTAAACATGCATCAATTCCAATTACAAATGGCTGATTGTATTTCTGGTAAATTTCATTCATTTTCTCTTCTAAATTGACTGCGTGTATAGGATCATCTAATGTCCCGTATACATGATAGGCAGAGGAGCCTTTCTCCTTTAAAAAAGTCCCAGTGAGAGGGCCGAGTGAATCACCTGTTGAACGATCTGTGCCAATGCAGACAACGACGATAGGCTGATTGCGATTAGATGGGAGCATGGATAGCAATTGAGTAGAGATTATTTCCTTTGCAAGAATATCTTCATGGGCTATCTTCAAGTGTTCCAATTTCCGCTCAAAAATCCCTTTACCTAGATTCATCCGCTCCACTCCTCTTAAATTTAGTATTAACAGTATACGGAAAAAAGTATTTTTCTATACATAAACGGTCCGGAAATGCAGAAAATAAAAAGTTCCTTGACTGTGCAAATTGTTAACTTGTGTTACTATACCCTTTTTTCTATCATTAAGAAGAATTTATTGATAAAATAGGATTACTTTTAGGGAGAATGATGCTCAATACAGCATTTAAATATATATGATAAGCATCAGGCTCTCCAAATTAACAAAAGCATAAGTTAGGTGATTAAGTTGAAACAGGATGAAAATCTCCTTCATAAGTGGTTTAATGAAACGGTTTGGATGAATATTGGAGAAACAGCCTTAAAGGTTTTCATTGTAATTGCTCTTACATCCGTTGTGGTGAAAATCGGAAAAGCTGCTTTGCATAATATTTTTAAAATCCGCTCCAAAGCTCCTCTCCAGCTTTCTGAGAGAAGGGAAAAAACACTTTTAAGATTATTGGAAAATGTTCTAACGTATGTCGTTTATTTCATTTCACTGGTTACCATCCTCTCCCTTATGTCCATTGACGTAAAAGGCCTGTTGGCAGGTGCAGGAATTATTGGATTAGCTGTCGGGTTTGGTGCACAGAGTTTAGTGAAAGATATCATTTCCGGCTTTTTCATTATTTTTGAAGATCAATTTTCAGTCGGTGATTATGTTGGAATTGGTAACTTTTTAGGAACGGTGGAGCAAATTGGACTTCGTACAACGAAAATTTTATCCTGGACTGGTGAAGTTCATATTATCCCGAATGGACATATAACAGAAGTGACCAACTATTCCATGCATAACAGTGTCGGTGTAGTGGATATCCATATCCCATACGAAGAAGATATTAAAAAGGCGGAGGCGGTCATTCAAGAAATGCTCATTCCTTACGCCGAGGAATATGAGGAAATTACAAAAGCACCGGAATTGCTTGGTGTAAATGAACTTGGTACATCCTATATTACCCTTAGAGTCGTTGTAGAAACCCTTCCAATGAGCCATTGGAGTATTGCGCGTAAATTAAGGAAAAGCATTAAAATGGCCTTGGATGAGAATGGAATTAAAGCACCTTATCCTAAACTGGTAATGTACTCCAGAAACGGTGAAAAGCAAATGGAAGAAGAGAAAGAGTTCCAAAGGGGGGTCTAAACTTGGAGGAAAAAGTTTTTGGTTTACATGATGTAGTAGAAATGAAAAAGCCTCATCCCTGTGGCACAAACCGCTGGAAAATCATCAGAATGGGCATGGATATAAGAATTAAGTGTGAAGGCTGTGACCATAGTGTGATGATTCCGCGAAGAGAGTTTTCAAGGAAATTAAAAAAAATTCTGGTAAAGCATGAAGAATAACGTCTTCGTGCTTTTTTCTATATTTAAATTCAGCTCCATGCGCTCTCATGAAGACGGAAGACATACGAATTTATTTGTATACAGGATCAATGCTGCAGAGCCTTAAAAAGACATGATTATCTAATTTGCAAACCCTTTTTCTGAAACGGCAGCAAAGTATGATAAACTTGTTTTTTTTGTATAGAATCCCTATAATTGAAAAGGTTTAAAAGTTTTTTTGAAAGTACAAATTCGTAATAACAAACTCACAGTAAGATAGATTCTTTATTAATGACTTTGTTAAACTTTGATGATGTTCTTTTTACACAAATGAGCTAAAAAGCAGAGTCCTTTAACAAAAACTTATTTATAAATAGATCAGGTAAGAGGAGTGACGAAAATGGCATTAACAGCCGGGATTGTAGGGTTGCCAAACGTTGGTAAGTCTACCCTATTCAATGCAATTACAAAGGCAGGAGCAGAGTCTGCCAATTATCCATTCTGTACGATTGATCCCAATGTGGGGATTGTGGAGGTTCCGGATGACCGATTAAATAAGTTAACGGAGCTTGTCCAGCCGAAAAAAACAATTCCAACAGCTTTTGAATTCACAGATATTGCTGGGATTGTAAAAGGTGCCAGCAAAGGCGAAGGATTGGGCAATAAGTTCTTGTCCCATATCCGCCAGGTGGATGCCATTTGCCATGTTGTCCGTTGTTTTGCTGATGGCAATATTACTCACGTTTCCGGGAAAGTTGACCCCATTGATGATATTGAAACAATTAATCTTGAGCTAATCCTTGCAGACCTTGAATCGGTTGACAAGCGAATTGGCCGTGTTGAAAAGCTTGCAAAACAAAAGGACAAGGATGCAGTAGCTGAATACGAAGTACTGTCCAAGCTGAAAGAAGCCTTTGAATCCGAGCAGCCTGCCCGTTCACTGGAATTCACAGAAGAGCAAATGAAGCTTGTCAAAGGCCTTCATCTTCTAACAAGCAAGCCTGTATTATATGTATCGAATGTAGGTGAGGAGGATGTAGCGGATCCTTCTGAAAATGAATATATACAAAGAGTACGGGATTATGCCCACAAAGAAGGCGCTGAAGTCATTGTTGTGTGTGCGAAGATTGAAGAAGAAATAGCAGAGCTGGATGATGATGAAAAAGCAATGTTCCTTTCTGAACTTGGTATAGAAGAATCAGGACTGGATCAATTGATAAAAGCCGCTTACAGCCTGCTTGGTCTTGCAACTTATTTTACTGCGGGTGTACAAGAAGTACGTGCATGGACTTTCCGAAAAGGAATGAAGGCTCCTCAATGTGCGGGAATTATCCACTCTGATTTTGAAAAAGGCTTTATCCGTGCAGAAACAGTTTCTTATGATGACTTGATGACAAATGGTTCCATGGCTGCGGCAAAAGAAGCTGGAAAAGTCCGTTTGGAAGGCAAAGAGTACGTTGTTCAGGACGGAGATGTTATGCACTTTAGATTTAATGTATAAAATTCTTTTTTGAGGGCTATGTTGTCTTTAGCTCATTCGTGTGAAGCAGCTGGTTTCTGTAAAATGAGCTAAAAAACAAGCAGTTATTAACATAAAAATTTAATACAGCCTTCTTAAAAAAATAAAAGAAGAGAAGAGGGTGACTCAAAAGGCTTTTATAAGCGGCCTTGTGAGTCACTTCTTTTATATTTTGGACAGAAAAAAAGGGAGAAGGATACTTATTTCGAATAATAGCATGGTGTCCTGTCTGTGAAAATTTATTTGAGAAGAAAAGAAGAGGCAGGACCAATAGCGCTGAGCATATTGAGTAATACCCAAAGATCGTTTGGATTCTGTTCTGATCGTCCTGCTGGGTTGATTTCAGCTGCAGGCACTCGCTTTCCGCGAGCGGCCGGGAGCCTCCTCGTCGCAAGCTCCTGTAGGGTCTCCCTAAGACCGGTTGATCCCGCAGGAGTCTCATACCTTCCTCTCCAATTAACCTTTGTTTGTTGCATGCTTATAGGGATTTCCCAATAACGTGCTTAACCTGCAGAAATCTTTTGCCTTCTACTCTAATCAACGCTGCAGCTTATACCTATGTACAATCCCAATTTAGATTTAACTTAAAGGTTGATCGAAGCGAAAAGAAATGCTTGCAGTGGAAACCAACAAGCAAAAAAAGTTGCTGTCGCCAAGGTCACTTAATATCAGGGAGCCATTTGGGGCAGCCTCTTTTTGTTGCAGAGGCGGTTGCAGTTCAGCACAACTTGTGATATACTTACGACTTGTGAGTAATGAACGAACATATACATTGCTCCTTGCCCTTTTCAGAAAGGGCCGCATAGTCCATAAGGAGGTGACAGAAAGATGAATAAGTACGAAATTATGTACATCATCCGTCCAAACATTGAAGATGAAGCAAAAAAGGCACTAGTTGAGCGTTTTGACAACGTGTTAACTGGCGAAGGTGCTGAAATCGTTGAATCTAAAGACTGGGGTAAACGCCGTCTTGCATACGAGATTGCAGACTTCCGTGATGGTTTATACCGTCTGGTAACTGTAAATGGCAGCCCTGAAGCGGTACAAGAATTTGACCGTCTTGCTAAGATCAACGGCGATATCATTCGTCACATTGTTATCAGAGAAGAAGAGAAATAAGACTGACACG
Source organism: Heyndrickxia acidicola (assembly GCF_001636425.1). NCBI lineage: Bacteria > Bacillati > Bacillota > Bacilli > Caryophanales > Bacillaceae > Heyndrickxia > Heyndrickxia acidicola. The sequence goes on along the minus strand of NZ_KV440953.1, from coordinate 3,369,155 downwards.
AAGCTGAGGGCTTCGAGATATAGATGATAAATAGGGAAAGGGGTTGATTCTGATGATGAATAGGGTCGTTCTAGTAGGTCGTTTAACCAAAGATCCTGAATTGCGTTACACTCCAGCCGGAGTCCCGGTAGCCACTTTTACTCTTGCTGTGAACAGGGCATTTTCCAATCAGCAGGGAGAAAGAGAAGCCGATTTTATAAACTGCGTTGTTTGGCGCCGTCCAGCTGAAAACGTTGCTAATTTCTTGAAAAAAGGAAGCTTAGCAGGTGTTGATGGACGTCTGCAAACACGTAATTATGAAGGGCAGGATGGAAAACGCGTATATGTTACTGAAGTGGTAGCAGAAAGCGTCCAATTCCTTGAACCAAAAAATCCAAACTCTGAACGTGGCGGGAACAATGATTTTAATGGTGGATACCAGAAAAATCAAAATTCCTACGGGCAAAATCAGAATCAACGTAACCAGAACCAAAACCAAAACCAAGGCTACACTCGAGTTGACGATGATCCATTTTCAAATAATGGACAACCAATCGATATCTCGGATGATGACCTTCCATTCTAAATAAAAAGGAGTGAATATCATGGCAGGTGGACGCAGAGGCGGACGTAAACGCCGTAAAGTTTGTTACTTTACATCCAACCATATCACACACATCGATTACAAAGATGTAGATTTGTTGAAAAAATTCATCTCTGAACGCGGAAAAATTCTTCCACGTCGTGTAACTGGAACAAGCGCTAAGTACCAACGTAAATTAACGATTGCGATTAAACGCGCTCGTACTATGGCATTACTTCCATACGTTTCAGGTGAGTAATAAATGAAGAAAAAAGACAGTGAGGGTTTTCTCACTGTCTTTTTTCTTGGATTCGGTTAATGCTCTATGGTGATATACCCCTTGTTGATGGGCATAGACTCCTGTACAGAAAAGCGGGTTATGGTGAGACTCTGCAGACTTAGAAACGATGAAGAAGCTTACCAACCGCCAGTTAAAAAGCGAGAGTCTCGAGCCGAAATTAACAGGCTAATTGAACAGATCCTTTCATCTCCAAGCAGTGCAGGTTTATAAAGTCACTTATTTTGGGCATTCTGTTCTTTTAAAAGGGTATAGTAATAAAAGTTGAAGCTGCCTAAGGGATTATGCTTTCAAACGTTCTGGAGGCAATATGGAGCTAGCACAGCATGATGACTGCAATATGAAAATTGAGGATGAGAAGGCTAGCGCGTGTATCTCTATATCCATAACGATGCTCCTAAATGGGACATCGTTTTTATGTTCCCTTTTGAATGTGTTAAAATAGAGGCAATTGGTAAAAGAACAATAAAGAGGTGAAAAGGTGAATTCAAGGAGGATAACGGATGGAGCATTGATGCTCGCCATTTATATCGTCTTGCTGCTAATAACGGTTTATATACCATTCATATCACTTATATCTATGTTTTTTATGGTATTTCCGTTTCTATATTACAGTTCAAAATACTCCCTAAAATATTCGGTTATTCTTTTTATAGGGAGTTGTATCATTACAGCCATTTTTTCTAATGTAACATTTATTACCTTTACAGTTGTGTATGGGACAGTGGGAATAGCAATGGGCTACTGTATTTCAAAAAAGAAAAGCTTTTTTACTGTGTATGTAGTTTCGAGTCTTGTTTTTTTAGTAGACATTGTCGTGTATTACGTTGTTTCAATTGTCTTCTTCCATTTCAACTTTATAAAGGATTCTGAAAATCTGACACTCCAATCCATTCATCAATATGCAAGAGTCTACAATGCTCTTGGGCAAAAAGATGCTTACACAAAATTGGAAGAGACGGTTACTGCAGCTATAAAGATGCTTGACACTGTTTTCCCTAGCGCTTTACTTATTATGTCTTTTGCAACCGTACTTCTTTTTATGGCGGTCAGTTTTCCAATCGCCCGACGGCTCGGAGTAAGTATACCCCAATGGAAGCCCTTTCGAGAATTTCAACTGCCGCGTAATATTATATGGTATTATTTATTTACATATATATTATTATGGGTGCTAAAGCCGTCACCAGGGACGTTTTTATACATGGCCATCGTTAACCTTGTGTTTCTTTCCCAGCTTTTAATGATTCTACAAGGGTTGTCCTTCATCTTTTTTATTGCCTATCGCCAAAAATGGCCCAAAGCAGTTCCTGTTATGATTACCATTTTTTCATTTTGGTTATCTCCTGTGAGTGAGCTAGTCAGTTTATTGGGAGTAGCTGATTTAGGACTCAATTTAAGAAAGCTGATTGAGAAAAAATTATGAATGAAAAATGGGCACTCACCATGAATGTTTTTGACATGATGAATACTATTTAGGAGCTGAAATTATGCCATCATATTACAACAAACGGATGATTCGTTATCCGTTGTATGGGTTAATTGCGGTATCTTTAGCACTGCTTGCTATCATAGCCTTTTATTATTGGTGGATTACAGCAATTGGCCTTGTTTTTTTAGGTGCCTTATTTTATATGGCCTTTTATTTAGAACAAAAGACAAACGAAGAGATTGAAAACTATATTTCCACCCTTTCCTACAGGGTAAAAAAAGTAGGGGAAGAAGCCCTGATGGAAATGCCAATAGGAATTATGCTCATCAATGATGATTATATAATTGAATGGACCAATTCCTTTATGGCATCCTGCTTTAATGAGGATACTCTTGTGGGCAGAAGCTTATACGATGTAGCGGATACACTTGTTCCATTTATTAAGCAGGAGCTGAATACGGAAATTGTCACGCTCAATGACCGAAAATATCGTGTCATCCTTAAACTGGAGGAGCGCCTGCTTTATTTCTTTGATGTTACGGAGCAAACACAGGTCGAAAAGCTGTACGAAGAAGAAAGAAGTGTCCTTGCCATTATCTATTTGGATAATTATGATGAAATGACACAGGGGATGGATGACCAGACCAAAAGCAGCTTAAACAGCCTTGTGACGTCCATTCTAAATAACTGGGCAATGGAGCATGGCATTTTTCTAAAAAGGGTATCCTCTGAACGTTTCTTTGCTGTTTTTAATGAAAAAATTCTGCATGATTTGGAAAAGGAAAAGTTTTCAATCCTGGACGAAGTAAGAGAAACCACCACCAAGAAAAATGTTCCCCTTACATTAAGTGTGGGTGTAGGTTCTGGCGTCCCTTCCCTTCCTGATCTGGGAACACTGGCACAATCAAGCCTAGATATTGCACTTGGCCGCGGAGGGGACCAGGTCGCGATGAAACAAACCAACGGCAAAGTGAAATTCTATGGAGGCAAAACCAACCCTATGGAAAAACGGACTAGAGTCCGTGCAAGGGTCATTTCCCATGCTTTAAAGGAATTAATGCTTGAAAGCGATAAAGTCATCATTATGGGGCATAAGTTTCCGGATATGGATGCTGTAGGAGCAGCTATCGGAATTCGGAAAGTCGCACAAATGAACCAAAAAGAAGCTTATGTTGTGATCAATTTCAATGAGCTTGATACAGGTGTTAAACGTTTAATCAATGAAATCAAACAGTATCCTGACATCTATTCCCGTTTCATTACACCCGAGGAAGCAATCGAAATGGCAACCGAGGATACATTGCTTGTGGTAGTGGATACCCATAAGCCATCTTTTGTTATTGAAGAAAAGCTGTTGAAAAAAATTGATGATGTGGTGGTCATCGATCATCACCGCCGAAGTGAAGATTTCATCAAAAATCCTATGCTCGTGTATATGGAGCCTTACGCATCATCTACTGCAGAACTGGTCACTGAGCTGTTAGAGTATCAGCCAAAGAATGAAAAGATTAATTCATTAGAAGCAACTGCACTGCTTGCCGGTATTATTGTGGATACAAAAAGCTTTACACTTAGAACGGGTTCGCGTACATTTGATGCAGCTTCATATTTAAGGGCATTGGGAGCTGACACTGTACTTGTTCAAAAATTCTTAAAAGAAGATGTAGATACCTATCTGCAGCGATCTAAAATAATAGAAAAGGTAAAATTCTATTTTGATGGGATAGCCGTTGCCTGCGCCCCTGAAAATGTGATATGTACACCAGTACTAACTGCACAATCTGCCGACACGCTGCTGACAATGGACGGTGTGCAAGCGTCTTTTGTTATTGCCAAAAGGGGCGAAAATGAAGTGGGGATCAGTGCCCGATCATTGGGGAATGTCAATGTTCAGGTTGTTATGGAAAGTCTGGATGGAGGCGGGCATTTGTCAAATGCCGCTACCCAGCTGAAAGATGTTACAATTAAAGAAGCCGAGAACCTATTGCTAAAAGCAATTGAAGATTACTTGGAAGGGAGTCAAAAATCATGAAAGTAATATTTCTAAAAGATGTTAAAGGAAAAGGCAAAAAGGGAGAAACAAAGAATGTGGCAGACGGATATGCACACAACTTTTTGCTAAAGCAGGGCCTTGCTGTTGAAGCAACAACGGGAAATCTTAAGGGACTTGAAGCACAAAAGAAAAAAGAGGCGCAAGCCGCTGCCAATGAGCTCAGCGAAGCGAAACAACTAAAAGAGCAAATTGAAAAATTAACGGTAGAATTAAAAGCAAAATCAGGAAAAGACGGTCGTCTATTTGGATCTATTACGAGCAAGCAGATTGCTGAGGAATTAAATAAAGTCCATAAAATAAAAGTTGATAAGCGCAAAATAGAGTTAAATGATGCCATCAGAACACTTGGATACACCAAAGTTCCATTGAAATTGCATTCTGACGTAACAGCAACCTTAAATGTACACATTACGGAAGAAAGCTAAAATTGCCAGAGCTATTGAAACCACGTTCATGTTACAATAGAATGACAGTATGAAAAATGTGGTCATATTTTAGATCACATTTTTTATATGGATAAAATGTAAGCAGACTGCCCATAAAGAAAGTGGGAGGTTAAAATAGATGAGTGATTTATTTGCAGATCGTATTCCGCCACAGAATATTGAGGCGGAGCAGGCGGTACTTGGTGCAATTTTCCTTGAGCCGGCTTCCTTAATCATGGCGACGGAGATTTTGATTCCGGATGATTTTTACCGGAGTGCGCATCAAAAGATTTTTGATATATTCCTTGAGTTAAATGATCAGGGAAAAGCGGTAGATTTAATTACTGTGGCAGAGGAGCTCGGCGCTAAGAAATTGCTCGAGGACGTAGGCGGCATTTCGTATTTAAGCGAACTTGCCGCTTCGGTTCCGACTGCAGCCAACATAGAGTATTACGCAAGAATAGTAGAAGAGAAGTCGCTATTAAGACGGTTGATCCGGACGGCAACGACCATTGCTCAGGATGGATATGCCCGCGAAGATGAAGTAGACGAACTCCTGAATGAAGCAGAAAAAAGTATTATGGAGGTTGCCCAGCGAAAGAATGCAGGTGCTTTCCATGATATTAAGGATGTTCTGGTAAGAACCTACGACAATATCGAACTCCTTCATAATCGTAAAGGGGATATTACTGGGATTCCTACTGGGTTTGTGGAGCTGGACGGGATGACAGCAGGCTTCCAGCGTAACGATCTAATCATTGTAGGGGCGCGTCCTTCAGTGGGGAAAACGGCATTTGCCTTGAACATTGCCCAAAATGTTGCAACAAAGACGGAGGAAAACGTAGCGATCTTCAGTTTGGAGATGGGGGCAGAGCAGCTGGTTATGCGTATGCTTTGTGCAGAGGGAAACATCAATGCCCAAAACCTTCGTACAGGCTCCTTAACTGATGAGGATTGGCGAAAGCTGACGATGGCTATGGGAAGCTTATCAGATTCAGGTATTTACATTGATGATACTCCAGGTATTAGGATCAGTGAAATCCGTTCAAAATGCCGCCGCTTAAAGCAGGAACATGGGCTGGGCATGATCTTAATTGACTATCTTCAGCTTATCCAAGGGAATGGCAGATCCTCTGATAACCGTCAGCAGGAGGTTTCCGAGATTTCCCGTTCTTTAAAAGCATTGGCCCGTGAGCTTCAGGTTCCTGTAATTGCCCTGTCACAGTTATCCCGTGGTGTGGAACAAAGACAGGACAAGCGTCCAATGATGTCAGATATCCGTGAATCAGGAAGTATAGAGCAGGATGCAGATATTGTAGCCTTTTTATACCGTGATGACTATTACGATAAAGAATCCGAGAATAAAAATATTATTGAAATCATTATAGCCAAACAGCGTAATGGCCCGGTAGGCACTGTTCAGCTGGCATTTGTGAAGGAGTACAATAAGTTTGTTAATTTAGAAAGACGCTTTGATGATTCACAGGTCCCAGCAGGAGCGTAAAAAAACAGCCTTTTTGGCTGTTTTTTTTATATAGGAGAGAAAAAGTTAGTCTCTGTCCAGTTCCAGCGCCTTTCGGCTAGTGGTTTTCTCCATCCTCTCTGTCAGATAAGTCAACCTCAGCTCGCGAAAGGCCTCACTGTGTCTCCTTTTTCCTTTATCTCCCTCTGAGACGCCGATGAGCAAGGTCTTGCGCTATACCCGTTAGTATGATTAGAGTGGGAAAAGAGAATATATTTTTTCCTTTTTAGAAAAATAAAGAAAAACAGTACAAAAATCTGTACGTGGTTTCTTTTCCCTTTTGCAGCAGCTGCCAAATGCTCAATTAAAACTCAAAGTAAAAAACAACAGAGCCCTTTTAAAAAAGCGATATTAAAAAGAAGCATTCAGCTGCTGCACTTATTACATACGAACAAAAAAGCTTTGTATTTTGTTAATGTTCGTGTTTTGGTTGACTTTTTCAAATAAATACTGTTAGAATGAAATTATCAAATGTAAAAAAACTTTTTTACGGAGGTACGGTATATGTCTTCAGTTGTTGTGGTGGGAACTCAGTGGGGAGATGAAGGTAAAGGAAAAATAACAGATTTCCTTTCTGAAAATGCAGAAGTAATTGCGCGTTATCAAGGCGGGAATAATGCGGGACATACCATTCGTTTTGATGGTGAAACTTATAAGCTTCACTTAATTCCGTCGGGGATTTTCTATAAAGAAAAGAAAAGTGTTATTGGAAACGGTATGGTTGTAGATCCTAAAGCTCTTGTTCAGGAACTTAAATACTTGCACGACCGCAATATTACAACAGATAATCTGCGCATCAGCAATCGTGCCCATGTCATTCTTCCATATCATTTGAAAATTGATGAAGTAGATGAAGCGCGTAAAGGTGTAAATAAAATTGGCACAACTAAAAAAGGAATTGGGCCTGCCTATATGGATAAAGCAGCAAGGATCGGTATTCGTATTGCTGATTTATTGGACCGTGAAGTATTTGAAGAAAAACTTACAAGAAACCTTGAAGAAAAGAACCGCTTACTGGAACGTTTCTATGAGACAGAAGGATTTAAGCTTGAAGACATTTTAGATGAGTATTATGAATATGGACAGCAGATCAAAGACTATGTTTGTGATACTTCTGTCGTTCTTAACGATGCCCTTGATGACGGAAAACGGGTATTATTTGAAGGGGCACAAGGTGTTATGCTGGACATCGACCAAGGGACATACCCGTTTGTTACTTCTTCAAATCCAATTGCGGGCGGTGTGACAATTGGTTCAGGTGTCGGACCTTCAAAAATCAATCATGTAGTAGGAATTGCAAAAGCCTATACAACAAGAGTCGGAGACGGGCCATTTCCAACAGAGCTGAATAATGAAATAGGTGATCGAATCCGTGAAGTAGGACGCGAGTATGGAACAACTACAGGAAGACCGAGACGTGTAGGCTGGTTTGACAGTGTTGTAGTCCGCCATGCACGCAGAGTGAGCGGCTTAACAGATCTTGCCATTACTTTGCTGGATGTATTAACAGGCATTGATACATTAAAAATTTGTGTAGCTTACCGTTACAAAGATCAAATCATTGAAGAATTTCCTGCAAATTTAAAAATACTTGCCCAATGTGAACCGGTATATGAAGAACTGCCAGGCTGGACAGAAGATATTACAGGAGTTCAATCCCTGGATGAACTGCCTGTTAATGCCCGCCATTATATCGAGCGTATTTCTCAATTAACAGGTGTGCCATTATCAATCTTTTCAGTAGGACCGGATCGTAAACAAACGAACGTTGTACAAAGTGTGTGGCGTTAAAATAAAATAGCAATCTTAGAACAGGTTTAATTACGGGAATACAGTTTTTGGTATTCTGGTGGTTAAACCTGTTTTTTAATTTTTTTTTAAGAAATTTGACGAAAGTTGTTGCAAAAGCGTAAATGGCTGTGATAAGATAATAAACGTTGCTGGACGAGATAATCTTTAAAAGAACAGATCAAAAGACATCAATGATGCCAAAGGTTCAAAATAGATTTTCATCCATGGACACATCTCATTATGAGCCATTAGCTCAGTCGGTAGAGCACGTCAGAATAAGCTTCATTCGAAATGACATCAGCATACCAATCGAGCCGCATCTTGCAAAACATCCTGAGATTGGGACGTCGTAGATGCTTACAAGGTTCAAATTAGATTCTACATCTAAGAACACATCTCATTATGAGCCATTAGCTCAGTCGGTAGAGCATCTGACTTTTAATCAGAGGGTCGAAGGTTCGAGTCCTTCATGGCTCACCATTTACATAAAAAAATGGTCCCGTAGTGTAGCGGTTATCACGCCTGCCTGTCACGCAGGAGATCGCGGGTTCGATTCCCGTCGGGACCGCCATTTTTTTATTTTGTCAGATAGATTTTTATTAAATAAATTGTCTTTCTGAAATCGGGACGAAGGATAGGCACAATTTTTTATAGGAAACATTATTATTATGGCTCGGTAGCTCAGTCGGTAGAGCAAAGGACTGAAAATCCTTGTGTCGGCGGTTCGATTCCGTCCCGAGCCATTGACCAAAAAGCACTGCGATGACAAAGACTCTCGCAGTGCTTTTTTAACATGATTGATATAATGGCCGATTAAAGTTTATACATCATTTGAGCATGCCTCTAAAAATGTTTCACTTCACTAAATACCTCTGGTTGCTCTAGAGGTATTTTTGTGTCGCCTATAGAATGGAATAGTTGGAAACAGCTAATATTATGAAAAAGATGAATTAAAGGTCAGAAAATGGTACAGTAAGATAGAGTACGTGTACTCATATTTTTTGTGAGCTTTTTTGCCTTTATGCTCTTAAATGGTAAATGAAATAATGTTAATAACACGGCTTTAGCCTATAAAAAATAGCCAGCTGCTGTATAAAATGGCAGGTTGAATGCATGAAAGAAACAGGAGGTTTTAAAATGGATAAGAAGATATTAGTAGTTGACGATGAAAAGCCAATTGCAGATATATTACAGTTTAATTTATCTAAGGAAGGCTTTACGGTTTATTGTGCCTACGATGGAGACGAAGCGATTCGCATGGTGGAAGAGGTTCAGCCTGAGCTAATCGTTTTAGATATTATGCTGCCGAACAGAGATGGCATGGAAGTATGCCGTGAAGTACGGAAAAAGTATGATATGCCGATTATTATGGTGACGGCTAAGGATTCTGAGATTGATAAAGTGCTCGGATTGGAACTAGGGGCTGATGATTATGTTACAAAGCCTTTTAGTACAAGAGAGCTGATTGCACGCGTTAAAGCAAACCTAAGGCGCCAGCAGCATGTCGCAAATGCAGCGGATGAAGAAGAGGAGAGCAATGAAATTGCCATTGGATCCCTTGTGATTCATCCTGACGCATATGTTGTGACAAAGCGCGGGGAGACCATTGAGCTTACACATCGTGAATTTGAGTTGCTATACTACCTTGCTAAGCATATCGGACAGGTTATGACCCGTGAACATTTGCTTCAAACCGTATGGGGATATGATTATTATGGAGATGTCCGTACTGTTGACGTTACAGTAAGGCGTTTACGTGAAAAGGTTGAGGATAATCCAAGCCATCCAAGCTGGATTGTAACCCGAAGAGGAGTCGGTTATTATCTTCGCAATCCTGAACAGGAGTAAGATATGAAAAAGGTTAGCATCTTTCAGTCCATTCATCTTAAGTTTGTTTTAATCTATGTGCTGCTTATTTTAGTAGCAATGGAGATTATTGGCGTATATTTTGTAAACAAGTTAGAATTCCGCCTTGAAAATAATTTCAAAGATTCCATTCTTGTTCAGGTAAAAACACTTGAATATAATCTTCGGGAACTGATGCTTGAAAGTGAAAAGAGCGGCCAGGACCAATCCAGTGAGATTCGAAAAGTTTTATCCGATTTTGCTGGAGAAGATATTTATGAGGCACGCCTCATTAACAGTCATGGACTCATATTGGGAACGTCAAATTCAAACAATCAAGGAATCGTTGGCCAAAAATCCACAGAAAAAATAGTGAATCAGGCTATTGCTTCTCAAAGCCAGCAGGACAATATTTTTTTAGACCAGCACACAGGAAACCGGCTATGGGTGGTAACATCGCCGATTAGCTCTAATGGCCAGGTCATTGGATATGTTTATTTAGTTTCCAAAATAGAAACCGTTTATCAGAACATGCAGGAAATTAATAATATCTTTGCAACCGGGACGGGTATAGCCCTTTTAATTACAGCCATCCTGGGAATTGTTCTCGCCCGAACCATATCGCGGCCTATTTCTGATATGAGAAAGCAGGCCATGGCCATGGCGAGGGGGAATTTTTCACGTAAAGTAAAGGTATATGGGAACGATGAAATTGGCCAATTAGCCTATTCTTTTAATCATATGACGAAAAAGCTTCAGGAAGCCCAGGCGACAACAGAGGGTGAGCGCAGAAAGCTTGCATCAATCCTTGCTTATATGACCGATGGAGTGATTGCAACAGATCGCAGAGGAAGAGTCATCCTGATTAATGACCCGGCGTCAGAGCTTCTGGATGTTTCACGTGAAACAGTACTTTCTCAGCCGCTAATCTCTCTATTAAAAATAGAAGATACGTATACCTTTGAAGATCTTTTGGTAGAGCAGGACTCTGTTCTTCTTGATTTCAGCACTAAGGAAAATACGTATATACTAAGAGCCAACTTTTCAATCATCCAGAGTGAAACAGGTTTTGTCAGCGGCTTAATTACCGTACTTCATGATGTAACGGAGCAGGAGAAAATTGATGCCGAACGCCGTGAGTTTGTTGCAAACGTATCCCATGAATTAAGGACGCCGTTAACAACAATGAGGAGTTATTTAGAGGCGTTGGCAAATGGCGCGATGCAGGATGAGGAAATTGGTCCGCGCTTTCTCAAAGTTACTCAAAATGAAACAGAGCGGATGATTCGTCTTGTAAACGACCTATTAAAGCTGTCGAAAATGGATAGCAAAGATGATCAGTTAACAAGAGAGTACGTTAACTTTATTGGGTTCTTCCATCATATTATTGATCGTTTTGAAATGACGAAAGAACAGCATGTTACTTTTAAAAGGAAGCTTCCAAATACAGAAATATTCGTAGAAATAGATGAAGATAAACTGACACAGGTATTGGATAATATTATTTCAAATGCCTTGAAATATTCTCCTGAAGGCGGACAGGTTAAATTTAAAGTAAAAGAGCTGGAGAATATGATTGAAGTAAGCATTTCGGACCAGGGAATGGGCATTCCAAAGGATAATATAAAGAAAATCTTTGAGCGTTTTTACCGTGTAGATAAGGCAAGAAGCAGACAAATGGGAGGGACAGGCCTCGGTCTTGCCATTGCAAAAGAAGTAGTTGAAGCACATGGTGGGCGTATCTGGGCGAGCAGTATTGAAGGGAAAGGAACAACTATTTACTTCACTCTTCCATATGAACGCTCACAAGAGGATGAGTGGTCATGAGATACGAAACAATTAAAACGATGATCCTAGCCGTATTTGTCGCGGCAAGTATCTTTTTAACATGGATGATTTGGAATTTCCAGCCGCATTACGATACGATTGACCGCAGAGATATTCATCAAGTCTCCATTGCTGAGGAAAGAGATACAGGAAGTCTTATAAAGCCTGGGAAAATTATGGTTAACCAGGTAAACAGGCATTATGGAACAACGGATGAATCTGAAATAAACGATATTTTAAAGGAGATGAAAGGCTGGAGCTTTTACGGCAGCCAAGGAATAAAAACGCTCTCCGTTAAGGATATTAACTCTCTGGAGATAGGGAACAACCATGTTGATATTGTTTTTCCTGAAAATGTTCCTGTAAAGGTCTATAAGGACGTAGTTCAATTTAATGATAAGAGCCTGCCGGATACCTCTTTTAATCGAATTGTGATTGATTTTACAGATGGCGGACACAGGGATAATAATCTCTACTTTCTTTCAACCACATCACAAAAGGCATACGTCTGCTCAGTAAACTATCAATATATTAGTTCCTTAATGAAGGACATTAATAAAACACTTTATGATTCTTACAAACTGTATGATGTTTATAATCTTTCTAAAGGGAAAACCATTTTGCTGCCTAAAGATCAAACAAATATGAACACGTACCGTTATATAACGGATGAAGTCCCCCCAGAAAAGTTTGAGAGAGCCCTCTTTCCAGATCCTAACTTTGTTAAAAAGGGAGAGGTTGGTGATTCCCAGGAGTATACCAATGGGACAAGTATGATGAGGACGAATGATTCAAGCAAAATGCTTTATTATATAAATCCTTCAGAAGATTCCAATTATCAAACCAATGCAGATGATTTATTAAAAAGAAGCCTGGAGTTTATGAATCACCCTGGAATGTGGACGGATACCTATCACTATTTCCAAATGAACCTGAAAAAGCATCAAGTGATATTTAGAATGTATTTACACGGAACCCCTGTCTTTGAAAACTCTAAAATGGCTGAAATAATGCTCCAATGGGGAGAAAATGAAATCTATCAATATAATCGTCCGTTCTATAGATTGGCGATTCTTGTACCTCAGAAGGTTTCGGAAAGCATGCTTCCTGGCGGCGCTGAAGTGATTCAGGAAATAAGCAAGATTTCAGGCATCAGTCTTGATAGAGTAGACGATTTGCAGATAGGGTACCAGCTTATCAATGATACAGACTATGATTCTAAGCAGAATAACGTTCTTATTTTTGAACCTGAATGGTATTACTTATACAATGGTGACTGGATTCCCGTCTCACAGGATCAGTTAGGAGGTAAACAGGGTGGATTGGAGTAAGACCAAAACAATGTTTATTCTCGTCTTTCTTGTTCTGGATGTGTACCTTTTAACCCAGTTTTGTTATAAGTACTCTAAAAGCAAGCTGGAATTTATCCCAGATTACTCTTTGGAGCAAAGATTGAAGGCGGATGATATCAATTATGACCATTTGCCTCAAACGAAGGAAAAAAGCCAATTTATCAGTGCAAATACAAGGTCATTTACAAGTAAGGATATTCAAAATTTAACAGACCAAAAAGTTACGATAAATGATAGCAATAATTCCACCATTTCTTCCATTATTAAGAGTCCCCTTGCTTTAAAGGGGAAAATGAGTGGAGATTCCATTGAAAGACAGCTTGACCCTTATGTAAAAACGAATTTAGTGGATGGCAATAAGTATAGTTTTTGTAATTATGATAAAAACAAAAAGCAGATTGAATACTGTGAACAATATAATTTTAAAACCATTTACAATAATATGAGCGGACATATCATTTTTTACCTTAATAATAAAAACCAAGTGACCTCATACGACCAAACACTATTAAACGATATTAAAGTATTAAATGAAGAACAGGATGTACTTCCTGCTATTCAAGCAGTCGAAGCATTGCATACAAATGGGATGCTGCAGCCAAACAGTAAAGTAACAGAGGCTGAGCTGGGCTATTATACAATGGTACAATTGACTGAGGTTCAAGTATTGGTTCCTACCTGGCACCTTGTCGTAGAACATAATCATAAGCAGCAAAACTTCTTTGTAAATGCTTTCGAGGGACAGGTATTCCAGGCGGATAATAATCAGAATAAAATATTGGAGTGAATAGGAATGTCAATGCATTTTAGTGTACTTGCGAGCGGCAGTACAGGAAATGCCATATACGTTGAAACAGAAAGCCACTCTTTTTTAGTTGATGCAGGATTCAGCGGCAAACAGATGGAGTCTTTATTTCAAGAAGTTGACCGGAAAATTGATAGCTTAAGCGGAATTTTAGTAACTCATGAACATAGTGACCATATTAAGGGTGTGGGAGTTCTCGCTCGAAAATATAATCTGCCTGTTTATGCGAATGACAAAACGTGGAAGGCCATGGAAGGGCTAATAGGCGAGGTGCCAGTGGATTTGAAGTTCACTTTTGATATGGAAACGACTAAGTCCTTTGGTTCGTTGCAAATCGAATCCTTTGGAGTTTCGCATGATGCAGCTGAGCCCATGTTTTATTCCTTCCATTATGGACAGAGCAAAATTGTGGTCATTACTGATACAGGCTATGTAAGCGATCGAATGAAAGGCATTATATCGAATGCGGATGTATATGTTTTTGAAAGTAACCATGATGTCCAGATGCTCAGAATGGGAAGATATCCATGGAATATTAAAAGAAGAATTTTAAGTGATGTAGGACATGTGTCCAATGAGGATGCAGCTTTGGCAATGGGAGATGTCATTGGGGATAGGACGCGCCGCATATATTTAGCTCATTTAAGCCAAGATAATAATATGAAAGACCTTGCAAGGATGAGCGTTGAGCAAACCCTTGAAACAAGGGGGATTAAGGCAGGAGAACAATTCTCTTTATATGATACGGACCCCAAGGTACCAACACCGCTTATAGCCATTTAACAGGAGGCAGAAGGATCATTATTTTATTGGTAGGATAATGATTTTATAGCGGTTTTAAATGAGTTTAAAAAGAAGAATTTGATGGAATATAAGAGGGAGGTTTTAAATATAAGGCCTCTCTTTTTTTCTATATACATATTAGTAAATTTGGTAATTCTTATGGTGTATTCATGAAAAATTAAGAAAAGCTGATTATAATAACAATAACAATAGGAAAAATAACATTATCACTTGGATGGAAAGGAATGGTTTTATGGGCTACTATGATAATGATGAACAGAATCGTTCTTATAGGCAGAGGGGAAGTAAGCGCGGTTATTTCTTTACAGGACTAATTGGCGTTATTGTTGGTGCACTTATCGTTCTTATTGCTTTTCCAATGCTTTCAGGTAATGTTGAAGGAAATCAGCCAGTCCAGGATGCCACTCAGACAGTACCTTCTAAAACGCAAAACCTTTCATTAAATGTTAATACGGATGTAACAAGAGCAGTCGCCTCCTCGGAAAAGACGGTTGTGGGTATTACAAACATTCAAAAAGAAAGCTTTTGGGGTAATCTGGGCCAGGGAGGGGGCTCAGACCAATACAATCAGGGCCAAGGCGACCAGAGCCAGGGCGGCGATCAAAGCCAAGGTGGTGACCAGAGCCAAGGCGGCCAGAGCAGCCAAGGGCAGGAGGAGCCAGCAGCAACAGGATCCGGAATTATTTATAAAAAAGCAGGCGGCAAGGCGTATATTGTAACAAACTACCATGTTGTCAGCGGTGCCGATCAATTAGAGGTTACACTTTCAGACGGAACAAAACTTCCAGCTAAGCTAAGAGGCGGAGATATGTGGTCAGACCTTGCTGTACTGGAAGTAGACGGCTCTAAGATTAACCAGGTGGCACAGTTCGGAAATTCTGATGCTTTAAAATTGGGCGAACCGGTTATTGCTATAGGAAATCCGCTTGGCGAAGAGTTTTCAGGCTCCGTTACCCAAGGGGTTGTATCAGGCCTAAATCGTACAGTACCGATTGATTTAAATGATGATGGTGTAGAGGACTATCAGGAAGAGGTTATTCAAACAGATGCTGCCATTAACCCAGGCAACAGCGGCGGTGCTTTAATCAACATTGCTGGACAGGTTATAGGGATCAACTCAATGAAGATTGCCCAAAGTGCTGTAGAAGGTATTGGTTTCTCTATTCCGATTAATACAGCAAGACCGATCATTCAAGACATAGAGGAGTATGGAAAGGTAAAACGCCCTGCAATGGGAGTCCAATTACAAAATGTCAGTGATATTTCTCAGTACCATCAGCAAGAAACATTAAAGCTTCCTAGCAGTGTGACAGATGGTGTTATGATTCAAAAGGT
Organism: Heyndrickxia acidicola; assembly: GCF_001636425.1. Lineage (NCBI taxonomy): Bacteria > Bacillati > Bacillota > Bacilli > Caryophanales > Bacillaceae > Heyndrickxia > Heyndrickxia acidicola. The sequence goes on along the minus strand of NZ_KV440953.1, from coordinate 3,353,107 downwards.
CACAAATAACTCCCCTGCACAAGCAGCCGGATTAAAGGAGCTCGATGTCATTACAGCCTTGGATGGCCATAAGGTGACAGACATCATTTCATTGAGAAAATATTTATATGATAAGAAAAAACCCGGTGACAGCGTGACGGTTCAATACTACCGCAACGGTGTACAAAAAGAAGTGACACTGAAGCTAGTGGATGAATCGAATATGTAGCATTAAGAGAGAAGAGCGGAAAGCGGATGAGGCTTTCCGCTTTTTTTTATGCTTAGGAAATTAGAAAATGCTGAGCCGGCGGATATTTTTCTTGTCTAGCTTCAGCGCCTATCGGCTAGCAGATTTCTATATCCCCTCACTAAGATAAGTCAACATCGGCACGTGAAAAACCTCGCTGTGTTTCCTTTATCTCAGTCAAAGACTCCGGAATCCGTACGCCGAAGAGCAAGGCGCTTGTGCTTTTCATTGTCCAGCTCCAGCGCCTATCGGCTAGCGGATTTCTCCGTCTTCTCCCTGCGATAAGTCAACATCAGCTCGTGAAGAACCTCGCTGTGTTTCCTTTATCTCAGTCAAAGACTCCGGAATCCGTACGCCGATGAGCAAGGCGCTTGCGCTTTTCTTGTGCAATAGAAGAATAAAAACAATCCCAGTGCAAGCTTTGTGGATAAAAAGAGAATGGATTTATGGTATGATAGCCTGTGGATAGATGGGGAAACTAAAAAAATTAGAGTTAATACTAATATAAAAATAAAGAATTGATGCGGTTTAAGGATTATCCACAGCTTGTGAACAAGGATTAGCCATTTATATATCTAGTAGGGAACAAGTATTCCTATACAAAATGTGGATACTTTTTGTGGATATGTGGATAACATCTGTGGATAACGTGTTTGTAAAAGGAGGGCGACCTGTGAATATCTCTATCATTACAGTAGGAAAATTAAAAGAAAAATATTTAAAGCAAGGAATTGAAGAATACCTAAAACGTTTATCTGCTTATGCAAAAGTGGAAGTGATTGAAGTGCCGGACGAAAAAGCTCCGGAGGTTCTGAGTCATTCTGAAATGGAGCAGGTAAAGAAAAAAGAAGGGGAGCGGATCCTTGCAAAAATTAGCCAGGATACACATGTCATTGCTCTCGCGATAAAAGGAAAAATGATGACATCAGAAGATCTGGCTGATTCGCTGGACAAGCTTGCTACATACGGAAAAAGCAAAATCGCATTTATTATCGGCGGCTCCCTGGGACTAAGCAACGAGGTCTTAAAAAGGGCAGATGATGACCTTTCTTTTTCAAAAATGACCTTCCCACATCAGCTCATGAGACTGATTTTGGTGGAGCAGGTGTATCGGGCTTTTAGGATTAATAGGGGTGAACCGTATCATAAGTAAATGAGGTTTTTGAGGGAATATAAGAATCTAAACATTGAAAAAAATTTAATCTATTTAATCCAGTTTTTAAATTGACTAGCACTGTGAAAGGATGTTGACAGGCTAATAAAGCAAAAAGGCTGTCTAAATAAACAGAAATTTCATTTAGCCAGCCTTTTGGATTATGCAGTTTTGGAAATGATTTGGTTATTTTCTAATAAGGCCCTTGATTCATCATTAGCGGGCTGGTAACCTTTTCAATTAGTTCTTTTATGTATAATTTATTTTAAATAAAAGAAAACACAATCCCCGTTACAGTTGAACCAATCCACAGCGTAAATGATTCAAATACTCCGCAATTAAGCATTATAATAGCCCATTTTAAATCTCCGCGGAATAGCCGTTAGAAAACCAAAGAAGAAAGTAGCCCAACTTAAACCATTTTTAACTTGCTTTGTTAATCCTCCAGAGTTTTTTAGTTCAGCTTTCAAAAACCCCCATGTTAATGTGAAAAATCCAGTAAATTATTATCGAATCACCGATTTATCGGGAAACCTCATTGTTTTTTATACTCTGTGCAAACAGGTTTTTAAACAAAACCTTCTAGTACAATTTTACCAATCGTCCTATTGCTCTCCAAAAATTTGTGGGCTTGACGGACATTTTCTGCTGAGATCGGTCCAAGGACTTCGGCCAGTGTTGTCTTTAATTTTTGATGGTCCACAGCATCAGCAATACGATTAAGCAATAGATGCTGCTCAATCATATCATCTGTTTCGTAAACAGGGCGAGTAAACATAAACTCCCACACGAAGGTGACGCTTTTTTGCTTAAGCAATTTGAGGTCCAGCGGAGAGGTTGGATCATCAATTGCGCACACAACTCCTTGCGGAGAGATAGCTTCGCTAATACCGGCCCAGTGTTTTTCCAAAGCATTCAGGCAAAAAATGTACGGAACGTTTGTAAATCCAATTGCTTCAAGTTGTGGAAGGAGCGGGTCATGGTGATTAATGGTATAGTCCGCTCCCATTGATTTAACCCAGCTAACAGTTTCCGATCGGGAAGCAGTCCCGATTACGGTAAGCCCCGCTTGTTTTGCAAGCTGAGTGGCAATGGAACCTACACCCCCGGCTGCACCAATGATCAGCAGAGCCTTTCCTTTGTTAGGGCCCGGATCTTGGGAAATAGACATTCGGGTAAATAACGCTTCCCAAGCTGTAATGGAGGTTAGAGGAAGAGCTGCGGCTTCCACAAAACTTAAGGAAACAGGTTTGCGCCCAACGATTCGTTCATCGACCAGATGGTATTCACTGTTTCCGCCTTGTCGTGCAATACTGCCAGCATAAAAAACTTCATCTCCCGGACGAAACAATGAACAATCCGGGCCTGTCTCTTCGACGACTCCTGCTACATCCCAACCTAGAATTTTAGGAACTTCCTCAACTCTTTCCTTAGGAGCTCGTACCTTTGTATCAACAGGATTGACCGATATGGCCGCAACTTTGACCAAAATGTCACGACCCGTTGCTTTTGGTTTTTCTACAACTACGTCCACCAGGCTTTGGGGATTGTCAATTGGAAGGTAACGAGTTAATCCTACCGCCTTCATTGTATTCATGATAAACCACATCCTTTCCTTATTAGTATACCTGTTATTAGTATGGCTTAAAATAATTACTATTAGCCTATAGTTTCTAAGCATCAGTGAAATTAAGTGTTAATATAGATGTGAATGAGGTGTTAATAGTATGGAAGATATAACCTTAAGTTCACTGCTGGACGTCATTGGTGAATTATTTTCGGATGAAAGTTCGATTGCTGTTTCTAATACAAAAGAATATATCTACTATCGGCCAAGTAAACGAATTTATTTGAAAATTAGCGCCGGAGATCCTATAAAGGAAGGAACGATTGCCCATAAAGCAATGGTGACGAAGCAAAAGGTCTCAGAGTTTATTAACAGGGATATTTTTGATATTCCTTATCTTGGAACGGCCGTTCCATTTTTATATAATGAAAATCTTGAGGGTTACTTGGTTGGTCTGTGTTATAGTTAATGAACATAAGAAAATCGTTCCTTTCTTGGTTTATGTTTGTTGTGGTGACAGCATTATACTAAAGAGAACGGTTTTCTTGTTTTTTTATGCACAAAAAGAGGGTCGACTCCAAAAAGCCGTTAGGCTTTTGGGACACCCTCTTCTTTTCTAATAGGTTTTGTAAAGCAACATTGTAAATGTAAGCTTATGCTTAATTGTTTAATTCCGAAATATCCATTTCTTTTATGATTTCTGCTATCCGATTTTTTCCCCATACATACATCATTTCAACGATAGGAAGCAAAGTCATCCCCAATTCAGTCATGGAATATTCCACTTTCGGTGGAACTTCTGGATAAACCTCGCGATGAACGATTCCATCTTCCATCAGTTCTCTTAATTGATTCGTTAATATTTTATGAGATATTTTTGGAAAAAGCCTTTGGAGATCACTGAATCGATGTGGTCCTTCTACCCCTAAATGCCATAAAATAACAATTTTCCATTTACCACTTATAATTGATAAGGTAAGTTCTTTTTCACAATTATAATCACCATTTATGATCTTTTCTTTAACTTCATCTCTAAATGTATCTGGCATAAATTCTTACCTCCTTATTTGTATCAATTGTAACCTGTCGGTAACCTCCTTACAAAAAAGTGCATTCTTCACAGTGAAGAAAACAAGTAGTAGAATGAACTGGTCGTCTTACCGGCAAATCTTTTTCATTAATGAGGAGGAACTACAAATGAGTAAAAAAGCACTTTTAATTATACCACCAGAACGTTTCAATGAAGACGAATTATTTCAACCAAAAGCGGAATTGGAAAGCAACGGAATTGATGTGACAATTGCAAGTACAAAAACAGGTGAAATCATTGGGGATTATGAAGGTAAAGCAACTGCTGAGGTCATTTTCTCAGACGTTTTTGCTTCTGACTATGATGTTGTATCTGTTATTGGTGGATCTGGTACGAACGATCATCTATGGGAAAATCAAGAATTACAAGACTACTTGAAACGAGCGTATACTAATAAAGTTCTTGTAACAGGAATTTGTGCAGGTGCGGTTACAGTAGCTAAAACGGGTTTACTTACTGGAAGAGAAGCAACTTGCTATCCAGTAGATGTACAAAAAGACCAATTAAAAGCGAATAAAGTAACATATGTTGAAAAACATGTTGTTGCTCATGATGATATTATCACTGGTGATGGTCCAGATGGCGCTAAAGAATTTGGAGAAGCTTTAGTAAAAGCATTAAGCTAATTCTACAGTCTCTTCGCTGAATTTTCATATAATCGAAAGCCTACGGAATTAATTCCGTAGGCTTTTGGCTTTCCAAATGTAAGAAAAATACACCAGAAAATTAACCCATTTAATAGATAGAGTTGGTGCTGTCCTATGGAATTTGCTGGTGTTACAGTTGGAGCTTGTGGCCAACAAGAAGTCAGAGCTTGTCCCTTGTTCAGACAGAGTAAGGCAAGAAAATGAGAACCGTGTGGATTCAAGCACCAATGAATTATCCCAGTTAATTTTTACCTGGAGCGGGACAAAAGGCTGTGATAACCTTACTGCTATTTTAAAATTTGGTTAACCAGCAGATATAGTTGGTAAAATTAATGAAAGCAATCGTACGATTTCAGAACCGCTCCATAGGGAATATCGAATCTTGAAAAATTCATTGGAAGCTATTCAATCTAAGAAAGATAAGGCAATAGGTCTGTACGAAGATGGAATATTAAACAAGACCGATTTAAAGGACCGATTGGAAAAGTTAGATGAAGAAACTAGGCTATTGGATGACCGAATTGTGCCGATTGAGCAAAAATTGGGGCAAGCCAGCAAGCAAGAAATATCATTTAAAATGGTCAAACGGGTAATGAATCATTTTGAGGATTGTTATAAGAATTCCATTACAGACGAACAGAGAAAACAGCTTTTGCATTTGCTAATCAATAAAATTACGATAGTTAATGACCGCAAAATTGAATCGATACAAATTCAAATGAATAATGAAGTGGTTAGGCACTTTACAACGCAGGGAGAAGATAAATCATCCAGAGACGATGATTTATCTTCTCCTTTTTCCATTTTTATCAACCTATAAGGGGAGCGAGCAATAACATGAGCGTTATTAAAGTATTTAGACACTATATGGAGGAACAGCATCCACATTTGGCATATAAAGACTGGAAAGTAGATGTTAAAGCCATATCAGCGGACGACATAAGGAACGGGGAGCTAGGCAAGTATTCCGGTTGAATTTAAGAAAGAACTAACGTGTTGGGTATTCTTCTATGATGGCGATGCATCGAATGTGGTTTACTTATTACAGGATAAACAGGGGCCCTTGGCCTATTGAAAGATGGTGAACTTATTAAGCCTATAAGCTTTGTATGAAGTCACTGGCGGGTGAATATATAGGACAATTTATTATGATAAAGGGTCGGAGAGGTTTGCTCTTAAAGAGTTATCGTCTCTTTTTCGTGCGTGATTTAACAGTAAAGGAGGTGAGCGTATGTCACCGAATGATTTGTTTAAAACGGGAGTGGTATTTGGATTATCTATTTATGCACTTGCTAAAAAAGGCTTTAAGGATACTAAATTACGAGAAGGTATGATAAGGAAGGTTATGAATCCTTTTGTATTTATCATATGTTCCCTAACCATGAACATCTTAAAACAAAAGAAAGCATAATTCAAATTACAAAGGGGAAAATTGCAAAGTTGTATTCCCTGTATAAATTAATGACTTGGAGGATAACTGACAGATAAATCGATGGGAAGAGGGAAAAAACCACTTCTCTTTTTAATACAATAAAAAAACCTCATTTAGATTCGTTATGGTGAACCGTACCATAAGTAAATGAGGTTTTTTAGTTGAAATTTTGGTTGGTAATTAGATAATATGTTTCCGCTCTCTACACGCATCAATTGGTCCGCAATTCGTCTCCAAACGAATAATATTGAAATTTATATGAAAAACAGAAAGACAAATATCCTAATGCAAAGTTACAACTCATGCATTACGGTCTGAAGGAAGTTTCTGTAGCTAACCCACGTGGGTGCTGAGATTGCTAAAATTAAATTGAATAACAGCAGATGGTAACGAGAATCTATAGAAGATCCTCGTCGTACCGTCTGCTTTTATTTTAATATTTTAGTTAATTTTTTAAAAAAAAATTGATTTCTGAAAATTCTTTTACTATAATTACTTTAAATTCCTTATTCAGATATTAAAATGAACTTTTAGTATTGTAATTAGTTATCATATTTTAGTTTCAGTACTCACATTAGGAATCAAACTAAAAACTATAGACGAAAGGAGGTACTCCGTTGGATTATAATCTGGATGAATGGGACAAAGGCATTATTCAATGTCTTTCTAAGGATGGAAGAATTTCATTTACGGAAATTGCTTCAACCTTAAATGTCACCGAAAAAACAATACGGCTGCGTTATAAAAACCTTGTGGATAATGGGATTATTAGCGTTGTTGGAGTGGTAAATCCGGTTTCAATCGGTATAAAGGCTGGGGCCATCCTCCAATTAAAGGTAATTCCTCAAGGGATGGATCAGGCAATTGAGGCATTAAAATCCTTTCGGGAGATTCGTTTTATCACAATGACTTCCGGACCATATCCCCTGCTCGCTCAAATTGCGGTTCCCGGACAAGATGATATTACCCAGCTTATTCACAGAATTAATAAACTCCCATTTATCACTGAAATTAATACTATTATTCAGCACGAGGTTTATAAAACCTCATACGATTACTTTTAGGGAGTAGTCAATAAAAAGCGATTACGAAAGGTTGTTTGCTGTATGTCATTTAATTACTTAAATAATCCTTACGCTTCAAAACGAATGGCAACTATTTCAAGAAAAGGGATGGTAGCAACGGGACAGCCACTTGCAGCACAAGCAGGTCTCGATATTTTAAAGAAAGGTGGAAATGCGATCGACGCTGCAATAGCAACGGCTGCCTGCTTAACAGTTGTTGAGCCAACTGCCAATGGTATTGGCGGAGATGCATTTGCGCTTGTTTGGACAAAAGGAGAGCTTCACGGTTTAAATGCGAGCGGTCCAGCCCCAAAGGGTATATCCATTGAAGCAGTCAAAGAAAGAGGCTTCGAGGAAATGCCAAAACATGGACTTATTCCAGTAACAGTTCCCGGCGCTCCATCCGCTTGGGCTGCATTGTCAAAACGTTTCGGCAGGCTGCCGCTTTCAGAAGTGCTGAAACCGGCAATTGATTATGCTGAAAATGGTTACCCACTCTCTCCGATATTAGGGAAATATTGGGGATATGCCTATAAGATATTTAAAAGGAAATTTACAGGTGATGAATATAAAGGCTGGTTTGATACATTTGCTCCACAAGGGCGGGCACCTGAAATCGGTGAAATGTGGAGCTCAAAAAATCATGCCAGCACGCTTCGCTCGATTGGTGAAACAAATTCAGAAAGCTTTTACCGTGGAGAATTAGCCGAAAAAATCGGTAGCTACTCCAAACAGTATAATGGATTTTTGTCTGCAGATGACTTAGCTGAATATGCTCCTGAATGGGTCCAGCCTATTTCCGTTAATTATCGAGGTTATGATGTTTGGGAAATTCCGCCAAACGGTCAAGGGCTCGTGGCATTATTGGCCCTTAATACATTAAAAGGATTTGAATTCAATCAAAAAGAATCCGTTGAAACCTATCATAGACAAATTGAAGCTATGAAACTCGCATTTGCTGATGGCAAAAAATATATTACCGATCCGAGGGAAATGTCAGCTTCTGTTGAGGGTCTACTTTCTGAGGAATTTGCAAGTACACGCAGCCGCTTCATAGGAGAGGAAGCTATTCTTCCTGAACCAGGAACACCTCCAAAAGGGGGAACTGTTTACTTGGCAACGGCTGATGAAGAAGGCAATATGGTTTCTTATATTCAAAGCAACTATATGGGATTTGGGTCATGTATCGTAGTTCCCGGTACAGGAATTGCCTTGCAAAATCGCGGTGCTGACTTCTCATTAGATTCAACTCATGAAAATTCACTCAAGCCGGGCAAAAAGACATACCACACCATTATACCAGGCTTTTTAACCAAAGGTGGTGAGGCAGTCGGGCCATTTGGAGTGATGGGCGGATATATGCAGCCCCAAGGACATTTACAGGTTGTTATGAATACGATTGATTTCCATTTAAATCCACAAGCAGCATTAGACGCTCCAAGGTGGCAGTGGATTGAGGGCAAAAAAGTCCTGGTTGAGCATAGTTTTCCACAGCATATTGCCCAGGCGCTTGCATCAAAAGGCCATGACATTGAAGTCGCACTAGACTCAGGGGGTTTTGGACGCGGCCAGATCATTTGGCGTAATCCGATAACAGGCGTTCTCATGGGTGGAACGGAACAACGAACAGATGGGGCTGTTGCAGCATGGTAGATTCCTTTTAACAATAAAAAGATAATAGAATACTACTCTATGAGTATCCGAATAAGCATTAATCTATTATAAATTTTCATAATTTTATGCCCAAAGCGAAATTCAGCCCTAATTTAATAGCTAACTGTCTTAGTTAAACAAAGATAGTGCTTTTATTTAATTTAAAATGGAATGGGGGAGACTATTGTTTGGTTTAATTATCAGGCGTTTATTTCAGCTAGTGTTATTGCTCTTGGGAATTTCATTCTTAGTATTTATGAGTATGCATCTTGCCCCAGGCGACCCTGCTGCTATTATTGGAGGGCCTACCGCAACTAAATCGGATTTGGAGGCTATTCGGGCAAGTTTGGGTTTGAATGATCCTATACTTGTTCAATATTGGCATTATCTTGTTGGACTGCTTCATGGAAATTTAGGGTATTCCTTTCAAACAAAACAGTCTGTAGCGTCAGCTATTGCAATCCGTTTTCCGAATACTCTGAGTTTGGCAGTTGCCAGTATAATCGTTGCAGTTATTATCGGAGTAGGTGCAGGCATTATTTCTGCTATCAAACAAAATTCATGGTTTGACTTTTCAAGTACTGTCGTTTCTTTAGCAGGGATATCTATTCCAAGCTTCTGGCTTGGCACCCTTTTAATTCTATTGTTTGCTGTAACTCTAAAATGGCTTCCTGTTGGAGGGCTTGATTCTCCATTTGGGTCCATTGATTGGTTTAAACAAATAACACTCCCGGCCATTACATTGGGAACCGGCTCTGCAGCGATGATTGCAAGGATGAGCAGATCAACAATGCTCGAGGTTATTCGGGCAGATTATGTTCGCACTGCCCGTGCCAAAGGTGTAAAAGAAAAAGCGGTTATCGGCATTCATGCTCTCAGAAACGCCATGATCCCTGTTATTACTGTTATTGGTTTAAATTTTGGCGCCCTGTTAGGCGGAACGATTATAACTGAACAGGTATTTGCTGTAAATGGTGTTGGCAGATTAATGATTAATGCCATTTCATCAAGGGACTTTCCGATGGTTCAAGGATCCGTTCTTTTAGTTGCCACTATATTTGTAGTTGTTAACTTGGTTGTCGATATCATTTATACATTCGTTGATCCTAGAATCAGTTACGATTAATAGAAAGGAGGACTTATGGATGTCTGTAGAAACAACGACAGCAGGTGCTGTACAACCAACCGTCAGCAGTAAACAAAAAAAGAAAAATAATGGTTTCATATCTGTCTTGAAACGTTTAGTATCACATCGGCTTGCCGTTATCGGTCTTATAATTGTTATTGCGCAGGCATTGATGGCCATTTTCGCCCCATTGTTAACCCATTATGACCCAACACATCAAGATCTTGCGAATGCCCTGCTTCCGGCCGGTTCCCATGGTCACTGGCTTGGAACGGATAATTACGGGAGAGATGAGTGGGGCCGAATTGTTTTTGGGGCAAGGATCTCATTGGTTGTCGGGATTGTCTCCGTTGTCTTTGGTTTAATTGGCGGCATCACTTTAGGTTTACTCTCCGGTTATTATAAGAAACTTGACGGAATTATTATGAGAATAGTAGATTTAATGTTTGCTTTTCCCGGAATTCTGCTGGCCATGTTAATCATTGCGATTTTAGGGACAAGCTTAATGAATGTTATTATCGCAATTAGTATTTGGTCTGTTCCTTCTTGTGCAAGAATCGTAAGGGGAAGCGTATTATCCGTAAAAAAACAAGAGTACGTAATGGCGATGAAATCCCTTGGCGCCAGTGACGCCCGAATTATTACCAAACATATTTTACCGAATTGCATGGCGCCTATAATTGTTGATGCAACAATGAGAATGTCAACGGCCATTCTCTCAACAGCGTCGCTCAGCTTCCTAGGGCTGGGGGCCCAGCCTCCAACGCCAGAGTGGGGAGCGATGATCTCTGAAGGACAAGCATACATGTGGCAAGCCCCTCACTTGACAGTGATTCCAGGTATCGCCATCATGCTGGTTGTTTTTGGTTTCAATGTTTTGGGAGATGGATTGCGTGATGCTCTTGATCCTAGCATGAAGATTAATAATTAAATCTATTAAAATTCTTTTAGGGGGAAGAAAAATGAGAAATAAATGGCTTCTTGGTACTTTGTCAGCAATTACTATTTCGTCAATGGCTCTAGCAGGATGCAGCAGCAGTACTTCATCAAGTGCAAGTGGAAATACCAATTCTGCAAGCACTGTCCCGCAAGAAATTACCTATGCTACGACAACTGATGCGGTGGGACTTTCTCCTATCCAAACCAATGATAATGCTTCCGCACATGTCATAGACCAGGTTTATGAAACATTATTTAAACGCAACCCGCAAACAATGGCAATTGAACCGGATTTAGCTGTATCTTATACAAATCCGGACCCATTAACATGGATAATCAAGCTTAGAAAAGGAGTTAAATTCCAGGATGGGACTCCATTTAACGCTGACGCTGTAAAATACGATTTTGATAAATTCAGAGATCCAAAGACGGCTGCACCTCGTGCATCACTATTGGCTTCAATTGATACCGTTACCGTACAGGATCCTTATACGGTGGTCATTAAAACAAAAAAACCTTACGGTGCCCTATTAGCCGCATTGTCCCATGATAATGCTTCCATTGTAAGCCCAAAAGCAGATAAAGCAGGAAATTTAAACAAACAACCGGTAGGAACAGGACCATTTAAATTTGTTGAATGGGTACCAGGAGATCACATCACCTTAGCAGCCAATAAAGACTATTGGGGAGGTACTCCAAAACTGCAAAAAGTAACGTTTAAAGTAGTTCCGGATGTTAATACGGAAGTATCTATGCTTCAAAGTGGACAAGTACAATTCATTGATAATCTAGCAGCAGAAACTCTTCCAAGGCTCCAATCAATGAGCAATGTAAGCATTACTAAAAAAGACGGAACACCTATGTATTACTTTGGTTTTAATATGGATAAGGCCCCAATGAATAATTTAAAATTCCGCCAGGCCGCTGCCTATGCAATCGATCGTTCTGCTTATGTTAAACAACTTGGTGGCCTTGGAATCCAATCCAATAGTATAATCGGTCCAAAAGTATTCGGTTATGATCCATCTGCTGAAAAAGAAGGATATAACTTCGATCCGGCAAAGGCAAAACAATTGCTTAAAGAAAGCGGCTATAACGGCGCTCCGCTAAAAATGCTGGTTGCAAACACACCTGGATATGTAAAAATGGCACAAATTGTTCAGGCTCAGTTAAAACAGGTTGGTATTAATGCCCAAATTTCACTTCTTGAATGGGGAACCTTCCTGGATGTAAGCAAAAAGGGCGATTTTGATTTGACTTTCCTTGCTTGGACAAACAGCACTGCAGACGGAAGTGAGCTTCTGTATCCAAACCTTGACTCTAAAAATATTAATGCAAGCAATGTAGTTCGTTACAATAATCCGGCATTTGATAAGCTGGTAGAAGCATCCCGCGAAACAGTTGACCAAAATCAGCGCAAGACACTATTGGATGAAGCAAATAAAATGGCGATTAACGATGCACCGATGATTGTTATGAACCACGCAATGGTATCAGCTGCAGTTGATAAATCTGTAAAAGGCTTTAAACTCGATCCTACAGGTCAATGGTTCTTAAATAACGTTACTAGAGAGTAGGGTTTATATGGCACAAAAATTATTGCAGGTAGAAAACCTCGTTACAAAATTTAAGACGGCTGATGGGAAACTTTCAGCCGTCCGCGGGGTTTCCTTTTCAGTAGATCGGAAGGAAACATTATGTATTGTCGGTGAGTCAGGCTGCGGCAAAAGTATTACGTCGCTCACCATTATGGGACTTCTTCCAAGCAATGGTGAAATTGCCGAAGGCAGTATTAATTTTGAAGGAACCGAGCTGACTAACCTTAAAAAAGAAGAACTTAGAAAACTGCGCGGAAATAAAATGGCGATGATTTTTCAGGAGCCAATGACGGCTTTGAACCCTGTTTTTACTGTGGGGTACCAGCTTCGTGAATCGCTTATGATTCATAAAGGCCTATCGAAGAGTGAAGCCAACAAAGAGGGAATTGAGTTATTAAAACAGGTTGGAATCCCATATCCGGAAAAAAGAATGAAACAATATCCCCATGAACTTAGCGGCGGGATGCGGCAAAGGGTGATGATTGCCATTGCCCTGGCCTGCAAACCTTCACTTTTAATTGCCGATGAGCCAACAACAGCTTTAGATGTAACGATTCAAGCACAAATATTAGATCTCATAAAAGAATTAAAAGACCAGCTTGGTATGGGGGTTATTCTGGTTACACATGACATGGGTGTCGTAGCAGAGGTAGCGGATCGTGTTATGGTTATGTATGCGGGTGAAAAGGTCGAAGAAGCGGATGTTGAAACCATTTTTAACAACCCGCAGCACCCATATACAAGAGGGCTGCTTAAATCGGTACCTAACGTGGATGACAAAGAACATAATCTTGAACCTATTCCGGGTACATTACCCAATATGAATGAACAAATTAATGGCTGCCGCTTCCATCCGCGTTGTGAATTTGCAACCGACAAATGCCGGAGCCAAGAACCGAAGACGTTTGATTTAAACAATGGACATCTAGTAAAATGCTGGCTTCAGGAGGTGGCACAAGATGACGAAGTTGCTGCAGCAAAAGCCTCTGCTCCAACTGCGTAATATAAAAAAGTACTATCCTATTAAGGGCGGTATTTTGCAGCGGGTTCAAGGGCATGTCAAAGCGGTGGAAAATGTCACTGTCGATGTGTACGAAGGTGAGACTCTTGGTGTTGTTGGGGAATCCGGTTGTGGAAAGTCTACCTTCGGAAGAACCGTTCTCGGACTTGAATCTTTGACAGAGGGCTCCATTAATTTTAAAGGCCAGGAAATTGGCGGCTTGCCACACCGAAAGCTAAAAGCGTTGAAAAAGGAAATGCAGATGATTTTTCAGGATCCCTTTGCCTCGCTAAATCCGAAGCAATGCATTGGGCAAGCCATTGAAGAAGCATTTATTATTCATACAAACCTGCCGCACAATGAGCGTAAAGAAATAGTCATTCAACTGTTACAAGAGGTAGGATTAAAACCGGAACATTATGACCGCTATCCCCATGAATTTAGCGGCGGGCAAAGGCAGCGGATCGGAATTGCCAGGGCGATTGCCCTGAATCCTTCCCTAGTCGTTTGTGATGAAGCAGTATCTGCATTGGATGTCTCTGTTCAGGCTCAAGTAATTAAACTTTTAAAAGATATCCAAAACAAGCATAACTTAACTTATATGTTTATTTCCCATGATCTTGGTGTCGTACGCCATATCAGTGATCGGGTCCTGGTTATGTATCTGGGAAACACCGTTGAACTGGCACCAGTGGAGCAGTTATTTGATAATCCATTGCATCCATATACAAAAGCGTTATTGTCTGCAATCCCTCGTCCTGTACCAGGTGCTAAAAGGGAAAGAATCAGATTGCAAGGTGAAATGCCAAACCCGGCAAATCCGCCAAAGGGCTGCGCCTTCCATACAAGATGCCCAATTGCAACAGACCGGTGCAAAGAGGCACGCCCTGAATGGCGTGAAGTTGAGAACAACCATTTTGTAGCCTGTCATGAAGTTTAATTTTACTTTACAAAAAACAAAATGTATTGGAAGGCAACTCTCCCCTAAGGTTAGTTGCCTTCTTTTAAGAAGGGGAAATTTATGAATTCATCTAAAACAGCTGCAAATTTACTGGTAATATTACTAACTATGACTTCGGGGTGTGCGGATGCAATCAGCTTCCTTGCACTTGGACAAGTTTTAACAGCAGCTATGACCGGGAATACAGTTTTTCTTGGTTTGTCAATTGTACATGCAAATGGATTGAAACCATTAGGTTATGTGGTGGCACTATCCGGGTTTATTCTGGGCGTTGCCTTTGGAGCAATAATAGTAAGGAAAAAACGAAATGTCACTGGATTGAATCCTATCGTAACGGTCGCTCTTAGTGTTGAGTTAGCTGCATTTGTTTTATTTGGTCTTCTTATTTCTTTTGTAAATTCCCCTGACCAACTTTTATTAGTCATCATTCTTTCTTTCGGTATGGGTGTACAAGGCGTTGTGGCAAGAAGAATTGGCGTAAATGGTGTCCCGACAACTGTTATCACAAGTACGACTACCGGCCTCATCGAATCTTTAGTTTGGAATATCTATACACGTAATGCAAAAATGGTAAACAAGAACTTGAAGAGCCCATCTGCCCCATATAGCTCTATTTTTATTTGGGTGGCTGATATAGTTATTTATGGTGTCGGGGCTGCAATTTGTGGTGCGTTCGAATTGAAATGGAATTTACAGGCAATTTGGCTACCTGCTGCAATTATCTTTGCCGTGGTCCTATCATCTGTTTATTTTCAACTTCAAGTCCAGCAAAAAAATAGATTAAAATCTGAAAATACAATAAGTGGCTGAAGAATAGCATACAAATTCAGGTTTAATTAATTCTGCAAAGTAATCCCTTGAAAAGCGATGTCTAGGGTTTATTTTTTGGAGAAAAGGCTGCAAGAATGGTAAAGGCTGTGAACCTTTCTCAAAAATAAAAACCTCATTTAGATGCGTTACGGGGAACCGTACCATAAGTAAATAAAATTTTTTGAAAATTAAATTACTAAGTTAAAAAGAGGAAGGCAATTCACTAATTTTATTTGTGCTTGCCTCTCTCTTTTTTTACATGGTTATTATTATATCTGAGGTTCAAAAAGTATATTATTTGTAATTGTTTCTCTCTATTAAAAGATTCTTCGCTTTACCACTTAAAATCTTTCCATGGATAATAAATGTCCTGGGGGGAACCGTATCACAAGTACTTCTAGAGATACCATAGGAAGCATGCCAATGCGTTCGTAGTTTCCCTTTTATGACGGTTTCTTTTGTTTTTGGTCTAGATGATGACTAAAGAAAGTTAGCAGACTTGCACAGACTGCAACAACCCCACCGACCCAAGTTATATTCATTAAATTCTCTTGTTGGTATACAATTCCGCCTAATGCTGATCCAAATGCGATACCTACGTTGCTTGCTACTGGCATAAGTGAAGCAGCGAGTCCTGTCGCTTTTGGCTGATAAATTCTGGCAAGGTCTATTAAATAAAGCTGGGTAGATGTTGTTAAGAGGATGGCCATTAACGACATCAATCCAATGTTAGCCAGTCCTAAAATAAAATGATTTGTCGTCCAAAATAAACTTGTCAGAACAATTGCCTGCACGAGAAAAACAAACCGAAGGCGTCCGATAGCATTGTGGCTGGCAATTTTACCGGCGAGGATGTTGCTGAAAATCGAGATAAATCCGTATCCAAACAAAATCCAACTGATTAAATGATTTGGTGCTTCCATCTCCTTCAAGATCGGAACAAGATACGTGAAAATGGCATAAGTTGCGCCAAATCCGAGAGCAGGAATGAAAAAAGCCATCAAGATTCGTGGCTGGATCAATAAAGAAAACTGATCCCGCATCGAACTGCGTATTTGGCTGAGCTTATTAGGCAAAACGAAAAATGATGTCAAAAACGCCAATCCACCCAGGAAAGTAGTTAGCGCGAAAGTGGCATGCCAGCCGTAACTTTCGGCGATGACAGTGCCAATGGGGACTCCGACCACATTGGCAAGTGTGAAACCACCGAAAACAAATGATATCGCAAGTCCACGTTTTGAGATCGGCATGGTTTCACTTGCAACAATCATGGCTAGAGAGATTAAAACTCCTGTTACAATCGCCGTCATCATCCGAAGTGCAAGGAGCATGATGTAACTCGTCGAAATCACACACAAAGCATTCAGGATGATGAACAATCCTATCAAAAACAACATCCATTTGCGCTTTGGAAAATGACTTGTTGCTGACATCACGAGTGGTGTGGCAATGGCGAATGTAATCGCAAACGCAGAAACGAGTGTACCTGCTTTTGCATTTGTCATATGAAGACTTGAGGAAATATCGGTTAAGATCCCGACGATAACAAATTCGCTAGTCCCGAGAACAAATGTTAATAGGGTAAGTGTTAAGATGAGTAACCAATGTCGTTTGGATAATTCTGTGGTGTGCATATATACCTCTTTTCTTAGATGAATATAAAATATAACACTTGGTAGATACACAATCTAATTATCATACCATAAAACATTTTTACGAGGAAAACCTCCGCTTATAAAAAAACATTTTCTCTAAAATTTAGTTAGTTACCCTTCATTATTTCTATTTATGGTTAGTAGTAAATCGTTGGGTCTAAATTTTTTCTTATTTCTTCTTTAATATTGGGGAACTTCCGGTTTTATGATAAGTCAAGTCGACGTAATAATGGAAACGGTCTGTGACCAATCTTTTAATTATCTTTGCTTTACCAATGAATCTTCGTATAAGTTCAAATAGATGGATTTAATATGTGTATTGATTATGTACTTTTAGACACAAGATATTTTACAGCCATTTACGATACGGACGAAGTAGAGGAAGTTGGGCTTTTTATAGATCTTACAAATGGGAGACAAAGAAGAAGGGCAGGAGTCGATGGAGAAAGTGAACTCTATTATAAGCAAAACTAGCCTAATAATTGTTTATCAGGAAGTAATAGTGAAGCAGAAATAAGAACATATATTAACCTCTAAGTTGTAAATAAAAGATTTTAACCTCATTTAGATTAGTGACGGTGAACCGTACCATATGTAATAAGTTTTTTGGGGGTGAATTTATTTGAAATATGAATTTTTCTAGCACTATTCATAAATATGTGGAGTGCAGTTGCACTAATCATAATAGAAATAATTTAGAGGTGGCCTCAATATATAAAAAAATCTCCCTGCTTTGCAGAGAGATTTTTTATCATTGTTCGGTCTTGCTTTTTAGTTCAATATGGTTACATTTACATGTTTTACTCCAAAATTAAGAGCAGCTTGTTCAGTAGGAATAAAGACATCAATTCGATTTCCTTTAATAGCTCCGCCAGTATCTGCGGCAGTTGCTTCACCATAGCCCGGTACATAAACTTTACTGCCGAGCGGTATGACAGATGGGTCAACGGCGATGACCTTTTCATTCGGGTTTGCTTTAATGTTAATTCCTGTAGCCGTAGTGCCGGAACATCCAGCACATGAAGCAGTATATGCTGTAGCTTTCACTGTAACAACCCTTGAGCTTGGAATTGTTGTTGAGGCAGCTTCTACCTTAGTTGCTGAAGCAGTTGGTGCATTCGTATCTTTGTTCATAGTATATTGAGCAGTTGTTAATCCGCCAAAAATGTCAAGGTTTAATCCAGGATGGATGAGATCGCTAGTAAGTTTGTTCCATTTCATCAGTTCTGAAACGCTCACATGATAATTTCTAGCAATTCCCCATAATGTGTCACCATGTTTAACGGTATACTGTTTTTGTTGGTGTAATGAATTAGGTGAAATCGTTAGGGATCTTCCAGGGTGAATGAGGTCGGTGTTAAGATGATTCCACTCTTTAATATTTTTAACAGTTGTCTTATGTAAGCGTGATAATCCCCAAAGGGTATCGCCTCTTTTTACTGTAATAGTTGCGGCTTGTACATTAGCACTTACAGTTCCTGAGAGTACAGCAACTGCTATAATCATTATAATTTTTTTAAGCATTCTTTTACCCTCCATGTTCCTTAATTGCTAAGTTTTCCTAATGGTAACATAAAATTTTCTGAGAAAAAGAACAGGGGGATGTTAATTTGTTAACATAAATGGTATTAATGTTGCAATATTACTTCTTGGTTTCGAAAAAATCAGACGAATGACATTTCTAAAGCTCCGTTTCAAACAAAAAGCCCATAACTATGCCTTTTATGTGCCCTTTTTTATTTATTACACTCATGTTACGGAATAAGGAAATACAAGCCATTGATTTCCAATAATTACTACTGATTTTTATAATAGTTTCTATTAGATACGTTACGGTGATCCTTATCATAAGTAAATGATGGTTTTTACATTTACTAAGGTAAAAGAAATTTTTCTTTTTGCAAAGACATTATAATTGACATACCATTACCACTTTTACAGATTTAGCCGTATTGGCTAACAAAAAGGAGAAGTACTCAAGGCATTTTCTGATGTCAGGTACTTCTCCTTTTTTATTAAGGCTCTTTTCGTAAACTTTGTTGCTATTGGACACAAAACTATCATTTTAAATATATGTTCAGCATTAAAACTTGTGAAGTGCTTACGAAAAGATGCCACGAAGACAGACAACACACGTAATAATCCTTTGTGCGTAAGGCAACAATCTATGCGAAAACAGTCTTTATTTATTTTCATTTTCAGGAAACCTTCAGAAAACACTCAAGTTTGTTTCAGCTTGGAGGTTTATCCTAAACAATAGTAATTATAAAAAATCTTATTATTCTATGATCGGAAAAAGCGAAGCAAAGACATGGAATGTAGTAAAGGTTAAAAGGTAGAGGAGGAATGGATATCCGCTTTATATCGTTAGGGATGATGTTTATAAGTAAAAGCCTGAACCAAAAAAAATATACAGATGATTTGGTGATGACATTATGGTCGCAGAACAACCTACTTTAAAGCAAATGATTGTTGCATATGCGAGAGGATTTAACTAATTCGTTCCTTTCCTGCCTTGAAGAAAATGTAAAATATGAACGGATAGAAAAACTTAGTTCAAAAAATACAGTACTCCAAAAATATATAAATCTGAGTTAGCAAAAATGGCAGGACGGTTATATGGCTGCCAAAAGAAAGGAATGTAATAAAATGGAGAATACAAATATCTCACATAAATCAGAGCCATTACAGACGAGTGAAGGTTCATTTGTTCGGATCAGACCTTTGGCTCCGTCATGGGAAAAGCCGGTGCTGTTAACCTTATTGGTGTTGACCGCAGTCGCTTATATATGGGGGCTAGGCCAATCGGGTTGGGCCAATTCATTTTACAGTGCCGCTGTTCAGGCGGGAACGAAGAGCTGGAAGGCGTTCTTCTTCGGTTCTATTGATGCATCAAACTTTATTACAGTAGATAAGCCTCCTGCTTCTTTGTGGATTATGGAGCTGTCGGCTCGAATTTTCGGCTTTAGTTCCTGGAGCATGCTTATTCCGGAAGCACTTATGGGTGTTGCTTGTGTATGGGTCTTATACATGACAATCCGCTGCTGGTTTAGCGCCAGTGCAGCACTTATTGCGGGTGCGGTGCTTGCTGTGACACCAGTGGCAGCGCTCATGTTTCGTTTTAATAACCCTGATGCGCTTTTGATTCTTTTGCTTACGGGGAGTGCCTATTTCTTTACTCGGGCACTTGAGGAAGGCAAGACAAAGTGGCTCGTGTGGGCATCTGTCCTCATTGGTTTTGGATTTTTGACCAAGATGCTGGCCGCATTCTTTGTCATCCCGGTGTTTGTAGTGGTCTATCTGTTGTTTGCACCAGTATCGGTAAGCCGGCGTGTACTGCAAATGGTGATCAGTGCGATTTCTGTAGTGGTATCGGCAGGCTGGTGGGTGGCAATTGTCCAGCTTATCCCGGCTGCAAATCGTCCGTATATCGGCAGTTCCCAGAAAAACAGCATTCTTGATTTAATCTTTGGATACAATGGTTTGGGCAGGCTTACAGGGAATGAATCCGGCATGAGCGGCCAAAAAGGTGCCATGGGAGCACCGAGTGGAGCCATGGGAACACCAAACGGCGGCATGGAACACCATGCTGGCGGTATGGGCGGGAATTTCGGAGGCAGTACCGGGCTCACAAGGCTGTTGAACTCCGAAATGGGCGGTCAGATTTCTTGGCTGATTCCCGGTGTACTGATTCTTTTGGTTGCTGCTGTTTGGCTTGTACGCCGTCACTGGAGAAGTGATCGCACAGTTCCTGCTCTGCTTTTGTGGGCTGGTACGTTCTTTGTCACCGGTGTTGTGTTCAGCTTTGGCCAAGGTACCATTCATCCGTACTATACGATTGCACTGGCTCCTTCAATCGGTGCCATCATCGGTATTGGTGTCGAAGTTCTCTGGAGTCGACGTGAGCAATTGGCAGCACGTTTGGGCTTAGGAGCTGCAATTTTCGTAACGGTGGTTTGGTCTTTTGTTTTACTCGATCGCACACCAACATGGACCCCATGGCTGCGTGTAGCAATCGTGATAATCGGCGGGGTGGCAGCCATTTCGATCACTGTTGGACCACGGATTGGCCAACGTATCATGCTTTATGGTGCCGCAGCCGGGTTGGCAGCAAGTCTGGCAGGTCCCTTTGCGTACACAATAGAGACAATTTCTACTCCACATACCGGTTCGATGCCTTCTGCGGGACCTGCAACAAGTGGCGGTGGTTTCCCTGGCAGCTTTGTGGGCGGTAAAATGCCGTCAGGATTCAATGTAGCGAAGTCATCTAATACGAAGTTCGGGAATCCTGGTTTTGGAGGAGGTCAAATGCCGCCTGGGAACAATTCAAGCAATCCGTCCATCGGGCAATCCGTCAGCAAGAGCGCTGACAATTTTAAAGGGAATAGCCCTGACAACGTCAAACAGGGTGGTTTTGGAGAGGCAGACGAAACACCTGGCAGCGCAATTGTGAAATTGCTGCAGCAGAATGCCTCGAAATATACCTGGGTTGCTGCGACGGTAGGTTCACAGTCTTCTGCTCCATATCAGCTTGCAACAGGTGAACCAATCATGGACATCGGCGGCTTTACTGGGAGTGACCCAACACCAACACTTGTCCAGTTTAAAAAATACGTGAGTGAAGGAAAGATTCATTATTTTATTAGCATGGGCAGAGGCTTTGATAAAATGGGCGGCAGCTCTGCAAGTGGAAAAAATGATGGAAGTATTTCCGGAGCTAATTTCCAAAATGGCCCAATGGGTGGAGGATCTAATTCAGCCATCTCCACGTGGGTTCAAAACAGCTTTAAATCAACCACAGTGGATGGAGTCACTGTCTATGATTTGACACAGCCAAAATAAACCTCAATATAACTAAATTAGGTAATATTTAATAGATAGTAAAAACACTTAAAGCTGTCTAAAAAATCATTTTAAATATGATCTTTTAGACAGTTTTTTCTATCTAATAAATGAGGATTTCTAACTCTAACACTACTCGGTTTCCAGCCTGGCAGCATAAAAATCGTTTTAAAAATTAGAGAAACGCTTGCAGCTAACTCCAGCGTAATAAGCTTGCAGATGAGCAAGACATTTGCGCTTTTTCTTGTATATGCATACGGTTACTTCTTACAGAAACAATAAACAATAGACGCTAATTGTTAACCTAAACAAAAAATAAGTTGACATATTTTAAATCTCTTTATTATGATAGACGTAAATAATACATATTGGTTATTAGGAGAATTAAAATGAAAATTAGAGAAATTACTTTTGTAGCAGTGTTCGCGGCTGTCATGGGCGCGCTTGGATTGGTACCGCCTATCACGCTTTCTTTTACACCTGTTCCTATTACATTACAAACACTAGGCGTCCTTCTTGCTGGGGGAGTATTGGGAGCAAGATTAGGGGCGATGAGCCAGACAATCTTTTTATTACTAGTAGCTGCTGGAATGCCTCTTTTATCTGGAGGACGAGGCGGTCTAAGTGTATTTGTCGGACCAAGCGTTGGTTATTTAATTTCGTGGCCTATTACTGCTTTCTGTATTGGGTATCTACTATCACGTTTTCAAGCTTTAAAAATACAACATGTTTTATTGATTAATCTAACAGTTGGAATCCTATTAGTCTATTTAATCGGAATTCCTGTCCAAGCATTTATGATGAAAATCCCTGTTTTAAATGCTGTAAAGTTAAGTTTAATTTATATCCCAGGGGACATCTTAAAAGCCATACTAGCTTCTATTTTAGTCTTCAGATTAAGAAAACACCCAGTTATTTCACGTTCATTTGCAGCAGTTTATACTAAACACATCTAAATTTTAAGAGGCACCTAGATGTGTCTCTTTTTAATAGAGGAGATTTTATGGGAAATATTACAGGAATGTATAAGACTTTTGCTAAAGTATGCCCCGACAAAATCGCAATTCAAACGAATCATCAACAAATTAGTTATCAAAAATGGGATGAATTAATCAACCAAACCGCAAACTGGCTGCATTCTCTCCGTTCAGAAAATAAAACAATTGGAATCCTTTTGCCAAACGACATCCCTTTTCTGCAGTTCTTTGCAGGAGCCTCTAGGGCAGGCTGGATTGCTGTTCCATATGATTTAAAATGGAAAATAAACGAATTAGAAAAAAGGGTGATGCTTTCTCAGCCTTCGATTATTATCTCAACTAGAGAAATTCACTCTCAAATCCAACAAAGGATTCCTAATGTCATGATTTTGGAAGATAGTTTAAAGGAAATGTCTCAGTTCAATCCTGCAACTGTAGTGGAAACGGAAGAAAATCTGCCTTTTTACATTGGATTTACTTCTGGTACGACGGGAAAGCCAAAAGCGTTTGTTCGCTCACAAGATTCATGGGTGGCGAGCTTTAATTGCAGCCGTTTTGATTTTGAATTAGATGAATCCGAGCAGGCTCTTATTTTGGGTGCCTTATTTCATTCTCATTTTTTGTATGGAGCCATAAGTACTTTGTATTTAGGTGGAACCGTATTTCTTTTAGAAAAATTCTCTCCTATTGAAGCAATATCGTCGATCACAATGTTTCCAGTTACAACGGTCTATGTCGTTCCGACCATGGTAGAAGCACTCCTGAAACAAGAAGTCCAAGTTGATAAGTCCATAAAAATAATTTCAAGTGGTGCTAAATGGTCAGAAAGGTCAAAAATAAAAATCCGAATTATGTTTCCGAATATGACCATGTATGAGTTTTATGGGGCTAGTGAATTGAGCTTCATTACTGTACTCTCTGACAGAGATGGCATTAAGAAAGCTGTAACAGTCGGAAAGCCGTGCCATGGTGTAGAGGTTCAAATACGCCGTTCAAATCAGGAATTAGCCCAGCAAAATGAGACCGGAAAAATATATGTAAGAAGCAAATTAATGATAAATGGATACTTTGACCGCCATGAAAGGGCCATCCATCCTATTCAAGATAATGAGGGGTGGGCTACAGTCCATGATATGGGCTATTTTGATGAAGATGGGTTTTTGTATATTGTTGGCCGTGAACAAAATATGATCTTATATGGAGGAATAAATATTTTCCCTGAGGAAATAGAAAATGTGCTCTCCTTGCATCCAGATGTCGAGGAAGTTGCTGTGATAGGTTTATTCGATTCATATTGGGGTCAGATTGTGACTGCGGCAGTGAAGGGAAAGGCCAGTCAATTAGAGTTAAAAAGGTATTGTAAAATGCATTTATCTTCTTATAAAATCCCTCGTAAGTGGTTTTTTCTAAATGAAATGCCCTATACGACGAGCGGCAAGATAGCACGTGCTGAACTAATCAATCAAATAGAAAGTGAGGTGGCCAGTGATTAAAAGAGCGGTAATTGTCAAAGCGAAACGAACACCCGTTGGAAAAAAGGGGGGAATCTTACGTGACTTTCCTCCACATGAGCTTGCAGCTCCTCTCCTCCAACAATTAGCAAATGGATTGGAAGAAAAGATAGATGACGTCATTTTAGGAAATGTAGTTGGACCAGGGGGAAATGTAGCTCGAGTTGCTGCATTAGAAGCAGAACTTCCTCTTTCTGTAACGGGAATGACAATTGACCGTCAATGCAGTGCAGGGTTAGAAGCCATCAGAATGGCGTGTTACTACATACAAGGCGGAGCAGGCGCTTGTTATATTGCTGGTGGAGTAGAAAGCACGAGTACCTCGCCATTTCCGTCTAGAGCAAGATTCTCTCCTGAAAAAATGGGAGACCCGGATATGGGTGTTGCAGCAGAATATGTAGCTGAAAAGTATGCAATTTCAAAGAAAATGCAGGATGAATACTCTCTATTAAGTTATAAACGCAGCTGGGAAGCTTATGAAAAAGGATATTTAAGTCAGGAAATGATTCCGATAGGGGAATTCCGCCAAGATGAAGAATTTTCTAGGAAAAGAAGGATGGAGGTTCTTTTAAATAGAGCGAAACCAATATTTAAAAAGAATGGGACCGTTACCGCAGCGAACAGCTGCGGCATTCATGATGGGGCCGCGGCTGTCCTTATTATGGAAGAAAACATGGCACTAAAACATGGATTACAGCCCATTTTAAGATTTTTGGATAGTGAAGTCGCAGGTTTATCTCCTCATTATCCAGGAGCAGCGCCTATTCCGGCTATTCAAGCTTTATTAAAAAGAAACCTCCTAACGATTGCGGACATTGACCTCTTTGAAATAAATGAAGCTTTCTCTTCCAAAATGGTCGCCTGTACAAAAGAACTTTCTATTCCTTATGAAAAGGTAAATGTATGTGGAGGAGCTTTAACGCTGGGACATCCTTATGGAGCTTCAGGAAGTATCATGGTTGCGAGGCTTTTTTATGAAGTACAAAGACGAAAGAATTTAAAATATGTACTGGCCGCAATTGGAAGTGGAGGAGGAATAGGAGTAGCGGTTCTATTCGAGGTAATATAAGTCCTTTAACAAAGCCATTCACACAAAAAACCCGAGTTCATGACCCGGGTTTTTGTGAATTATTTAATTCCCTTCATAAACTTCTGCATTTTTGGTGAAAGTGCAAAAAGAATAAGGGATAGTACAATGGATGCTATACCAATGACAGCAAAGTAAGACATTTCATTTTGTGGTGTGTAGAACCTAACAAGCTGAGCATTCAGTGCCTGTGCTGCAGCGTCTGTTAGGAACCATAGACTTAGCATTTGAGCTGAGAAAGCTGCAGGTGCCAATTTGGTTGTTGCAGATAGTCCCACAGGTGATAAAGACAGCTCACCAATTGCACATAGGAAGTAACTAAGCACAAGCCATAATGGGTTTACAAGTGCATGGGAACCGCCAATTAAAGCTGGAACTAAAATAACAATGAATGATAAACCTGCTAGTAATAGTCCGTAAGAGAATTTTTGAGTATATGTCGGCTGCCTTTTGCCTAGCTTTACCCAAATCGCACCAATAATTGGCGCGAATACTATAATAAATAATGGATTTAAAGACTGGAACCATGCTGGCGAAATATGCATACCGGCAAAGTTTAATTGAGTCTTTTGGTCAGCAAAGTCTGCCAGGATGGTTGAACCTTGCTCTTCAATAGACCAGAACAAAACAGCTCCAAGGAAAAGCGGAATATAGGCAATTAAGCGAGAGCGCTCTTCTTTTGTCACTTTCGGGTTGCGGTACATAAAGATGAAATAAATGATCGGAATAACAAATCCTAAAATACCTACAATGTTAATAAAGGAATCGATCGTTAAGTTTCCAGTTGAAACAAGTGCGATAATTAATACGGCGAGAATAACAACTCCAATGCCGATTTGAGTGAAAGCTTTTTTCTTTTCTTCCGGTTTCATTGGGTTTGTTACAAATGAACCAGCAAGACCCAGATTCTTTTTCTTTGTTAAGAAGTAAACCACTAATGCAAGGAACATACCGATTGCAGCCAATCCGAACCCTAAGTGGAAATTGTATTTCATTCCGATTGTTCCTACAACCAACGGAGCAACGAATGCTCCAAGGTTAACACCCATATAGAAGATACTGAAGCCGGCATCGCGACGAGCATCATTAATATCGTACATTTCTCCTAGAACGGTTGAAATATTTGGTTTTAGCAATCCTGTACCCACTACGATTAAAATCATTGAAACGAAAAACATGGAGATGTTTCCAGGAACGGCTAATGCCAGGTGGCCAAACATAATTAATATTCCGCCGTAGAATACGGATTTTGTAGCACCTGTGAGTCGGTCAGATATCCAGCCTCCGATGATTCCTGACATGTATACGAGCGCGCCGTATACGGATGCAATGGATAGTGCTGTCTGCTGATCGAAGCCTAAGCCGCCTTTTGAAACGGAATAATACATATAGTAGACCAGGATAGCCTTCATACCATAGTAAGAAAAGCGCTCCCAGAATTCTGTGAAGAATAAAGTGAATAAACCTTTAGGATGGCCAAAAAAACCTTTTTGAGGAACACTATCCACAATTTTCTGTCTATTTATCGACGTTTGTGGCGTGCTTTGCGGAATTTTCTGTTTATTTGCAGTTGACGACATATTCATACCTCCTTGTATATTAAAATAATATTTTAATAGTCGAATTTTGTCAATAACTATTGAAAATTAGAAGAATTTACTTTAATTACACTCTATATTTTCTGATATTTTCGATATTTGGGATAGCTCTTATTTGTTTTTTTGATATAATAATTCTTTTTTGTATAAGCAAAGTACTGCTACTATGTTTTTTTATGATGAATATTGACCGTTTGCTCTAAGAATGATTGATTCTAGCACTTTAGTTGGATTCAACTGGCTTTTTTAATATACATTCCTCCATGAGAGAGAAATCAAATATGTTATTCTTAAAAACTTTGAAAACCGAAATATTAAGCGCTTACATCTTAGGGGATGGGCGTATTCCTTGAGAAAAAAACTTTTTTGAGTATCCAGAAATAGAGGCGGGAGAGTACCTTTAGGCATGGTGAAGCGGGATAAAGGGGAAGTCTTTTAGAAAGAAGAAAAGGCTGAAAAATAGGAGATACTCTCTCATTTTTCAGCCCGGAAAATGATCATTCATTCAGCATGGGATGCAGGCTGCTGCCGAAACATTCATTACATCTTTCCAATAAAAATAAAGGAGTCTATATCCTTTGAATCGGCTGCCCCATCTAATATTTTCCGTACATCATTTAGGGTATCCTTTAGATCGACTGATTCTCCTTTTTTTCCTGTAAACTCCTCTGCAATATAAAATGGCTGGGTGAGGTAGGCTTCTAGTCGTTCTCCCCGATTATACGTTTCTAATTCAGACGAAGGAATTCCGTTTAATCCTTTAACATTCACTATTGAGCGCAGCTCTCTATATCGGCGTAATAGTTTTTGGGCTCTTTGTTGAATCACTAAGTGGTTTTGGTCTAGGTGCGCACCTTCTAATACAGAAGATGTAGAAAAAATGGGGTTAATGGCAGGATATTTATGGCGTACTGCCAGGTCAGCATCGAAGTACAGGGCTGTTTCGAGCGGCCCATAAGGAAGGTCTTCGTCCACACTTGTTCCTTTTAAATCAAGAAGGAAGGTCGTAACCGTTTGGATATTTACATTTTGAAACTGTTCCTGCAGTTTAAAAATATCTCCCGTAAGAACATGAGAGCGATCGGCTGTAAAGATGACATCGTTTTTAGTGCCAAGGGAAACGGTTTGTTCGTAGGCTTCTTCGATAGAGTCAACCACCACATCGGCAAAGTCAATAATATCGTTAATTTCCGGATGATTTTCCTCTGGCTTTAACAAAATAATCGAATATCCTTCTTTTTTAAGCCTATAAAACAATTCACCAAGGACTACAAGCTGCCCCAATCCAGGCCGGGCGATTAAACCGACTGTTCCGCCTTTTGCAATGGGTGAGAACAAATCTAACGTTTTTATTTTTGTTTCAATCATCTCAACCGAATCCCCCTTAAGAATTAATTCATCTAAACTGCATTGAGCTAATGAAGCCAAGGCCACTAAAGTACGCACCTCTGAGCGTCCTACTGGGATTTTTCCAGTACATAAATTAGACACTGTTGCAGGACGTAAACCAATCGACTTAGCTGCAGTAGTAAGGTTTGGAACCCTCCTGCGAAGAAGTGATACATTTAATCTTAAATTTTCCAATATTTACACCTCCTGATTATATAGTAAAATTAATTACGCTAAAAAGCAATAATAAATTACTTTGAAAAGTAATTATTTTTAGAATCTTATCTTCTGTTTTTAAATATAGGCTTTGTTAAAGGACTTTGTTTTTTTCTTTACTGTAAAATGGGCTAAAAAACGAGCAGTAAAAAGAGCCTAAATAAAAAAATGCCGCATTCCTAATTCTTAAATAGTGGATTCGGCATCTTTTGTACATTTGTCCAGGGTTGCCAATGATTTTTATTTTATATCATTGGGCCTGGCAGTTGCACAGTAGTTTATCTTGAAATTAAGCTTCATTTTGTATATAGCTGATTGATTGAACAGATTTCTTTTTTAATTCCAGTTTCCGGTACAAAAGTGCAAGAAGCATTGATGGTATGGTACAAACAATCATCCCTAAAAAGGCGTATCTTGGTTCGATTTGGTATAAGTAGCCGCCGAAAATTGTAAATACCGCCGTGCTCCAGCTAAGTGCCAGGGCTGAATAGATACCTTGTGCTTTTGGGATTTGTGCGTGCGGAATATTTCGAATTAAATATTTCATAAACGCATAATGGCCCATCGCAAAGGAAAATGCATGCAGGGTTTGTGCAAGGCAAAAAACAATAACATTTGGGAATGCAAAGACTAAAATCCAACGCACTGATGAACCCAGTGCTGCCAGTGCCAGCAAGGCACCTGCTGAATATTTATGAAATTTTTTATCTGCAATGGAAAAGAAAATGATTTCTGCCATTACAGCAATATTGATAATCACACCAATTAAGTATTTAGGTGCATGGATTGCCTGTAAAAAAATATAGCCATAGTTGTAATAGGAGGCATGTGCTGCTTGCAATAAAATAACAATGATCAGCACCAAACCAAAGTGCTTAATGCGAAATAAAGCCAGCAATCCGCCTTTTTGGATTTGGGTGGCTGCAGGCTTTTCTGATAAAACATCGGGCGCCCGCATAAATGTAAGACAGACAAATACCAGTGTGGCCAGTAACAGCCCCCATAAAATCAATGTGTCTTCAAAAGCTCCTGTAAATGCGGTTAATATCATCCCGGATGCAACAAACCCGATGGATCCCCACAAGCGGCTTTTTCCATAATGTCTTAACTGATTACTTTGGACAAGGACACCCGCTGCACTATCTAAGGCAGGCATCAGTGTTGGATAAAAAAAGTGTAAAAGGATGGTGGCGGCAAGTAAGCTGGAAAAGGAGCCTGCCGGAATACAACAAGCAATGGCAATAAGTGTTCCGATTGCCGCAACCTTTAATAAGGTTTTACTGCTGAATTTTCCTGATAATACAGGAAAGGCAACTAAAGTAGAAAGACCTCTTGCAGTAAGGCCTAAGCTCATAATTAAACTCGCTTGTTCCACCGTGATGCCTTTTACATGAATCATCCATCCTGTCCAATAAGGCAGAAAGATTCCCCACGTCATATAAAAGCTGAAAAATCGACTGCTCATCCAGCGTTGTGTGTTCATTTTGTTTCCCCTCCATGTTTAGCATGATACCATGGGGATATAGACAATAATAGGAGATATCTCATATTTTGAGGTGAATGATGGATATTTATAAAAATGAAAAAAGGCAGTGTTTTTTGGAGAAAAACTCTATAGAGCATTTGTTTTCCTTCCCGATTAAGGAATTTATTGAAGTGCACGAGTATAAGCGTGATGAATGGATCATTCGAGAGGGCATGCGCCCAAATTTTTTATTTTATGTCGTCGAAGGAAAAGCGAAAATTTATGTGACCCATCAAAATGGGAAGGTTTCCCTTATAAATTTTATTAACACGAAGGATTATATTGGGGAAATGGAATTATTAAATGAGGTTTATTATACAAAAGGGATTCAAACATCTGCTAAAACGATTTGCTTTGCTATTCCTTTTAATCGCTGTCGCGAAAAAATGCTGGAAGACCCGAAATTCCTGCGGGAACTGACCAAATTTTTAAGTGAAAAGGCTACACAAATTGCTGCAAAATATACGCAAAGCCTTGCCTTTCCACTTGAAAATCGGCTCGCGGATTTTATTCTTCAGACGGCAGATGAAAGGATCTATAAGGAAAAGCATGTAACGGTTTGTGATTTTTTAGGCGTTTCCTACCGCCACCTATTGCATGTATTTGCTCAATTTTGCGATAAGGGATATTTGAAAAAGGAAGGACGCTATTATCTCATTCAGCAATATGACAAACTAAATGAACTTGCTTTAATGTTGAGAAATAGTTGACTTACGAAGAAGCTCTCTCTGATGATGGAAGGGCATTTTCAATGATTCTTATTTAACTGCTTCACAAATGCAAGTAGAATACTTTGGGTGACTAGGTAAATGCAAAAGGAATAAAAAATATTAAAGCCATTTTTATAGGTAAAAACGTGCAAGGATGTTAATACCTTTTCATATAAGATAGCCAGAAGAGAGCAGATGATGATGTACATTGCCGTTCCATTTTCTTTTAAATGTAAGAGTTGATAGCCATAGACAAAAAAATAAGCAAATGGCGGATAAAGAAAATAAACAAAACTATCCATCACATCATAGGCAGGGCCGTCCATAATATCATAAAAATCTAATGTTTTGTACCGAAGGAATTATCCCAAATGCTTGCAACGGTTACTCCGTATAGCATAATTAAGATAGTATCAGCACGATTTATTTTTTTAGGAAGAAAAAATATAATCAACCAAAGGATGGCACCGCTCGATAGAACAACCCAATCATTTACATCAAATGCTTTTTCAGCAATCATATTCTTTTGTGTCCTCCAGTCTGCCAAACATCAGTAATAAACATAGTGTTAGAGAGGAGATACCTCCAAAATAAAAGAAGGACCAGTAAAAATTCCACCAATTATACTGAAATACCTTTAATAAATGGCTTAATAAATCCATCAAAGACATAATGACAGCAAAGATGAAGGAGGAAAGAAAGACTAATTTGGCGCCCTCCAGTTTTTTGCTTGTTTCTTTATAGATAATGACTAAAGAACAAGGAACAATTATGGTTTTATATAATAGAAAAGCCCAATACAAATTTACTTTATTGCTTAGGGTAAAGCCTTTCCAATTCTCAGGTATGAGAATATAGAGATGGTTATGAATTAAAAGCAGCACGAGAAATAAAAAAGACAAATGCTTAAAAGAGGAAATACACTTTATAAATGCCATTAAGTACAATATGAGCCATGAAAGAAAAAAATAAAGTGAGAAAATCATTTAAAAACTCCTCATATTGTTGACCTGGTATTTTAGGGTATCTGCTAATTTTTAGCATTTGCTTTCTTTGAACCTAGCTACTATAGAGTGAATAACAGTAGTATCAACTCACCTTATTTTTTTATTCACAGCCGAGCAAGAACCTATGATAAAACAAACAATCTTCTGTGCGAAAACAGCTAATAATAATGATGTTACGAAGCATTCCTATCATAGGAATGTTTTTTTATGGAGTCCAATATAATCATTACAAATTAGAACTATAAAGGGAAAAGTCCCTTTAACAGTATGAAATGAAAGAAATGAAATTTAATTTCTAATGAATTTTTAATATATTTAGAATTTTCTAATGCTATAATAGCCACACAAGCAGGTGGTGATAAGGATAGAGGACAAAAGATACAGGGTAGGAAAGAAGTAAGGTAATCACATAAAAAATGGGATTGATTAAGGAGGTGAAGGAATGGAGACGTTGCTTGATGTTAACAACCTTCAAATTGAATTTGAAATTGATGAAACCTATTATCGGGCTGTTCAAAACGTTTCTTTTCAAATTAAACAAGGGCAGACGCTGGGACTTGTGGGGGAGTCAGGGTGTGGAAAAAGTGTTACATCGCTTTCTATTATGAGACTGCTGCAGCAAAGTGCTAAGATAACAGGCCAAGTAAAGCTCCATGGAACAGATCTGGTTTCATTACCGGAAGGAGAGATGCGCAAAATTCGCGGGGATGATATCAGTATGATCTTTCAGGAACCCATGACATCATTAAACCCTGTTCATAAAATTGGTGTTCAGATCATGGAGAGTTTGATACTACATAGCAAAACAACTCCAAAACAAGCCAGAAATAAAGCGATTGAACTGCTGAAGCTCGTTGGGATTCCACGGGCAGAACAGATTGTGGATGACTTTCCGCACCAGCTTTCCGGGGGAATGCGCCAAAGAGTCATGATTGCGATGGCGATGGCCTGCAATCCAAAGCTTTTAATCGCGGATGAACCAACTACCGCTTTGGATGTGACAATTCAAGCGCAAATATTGGATTTGATGCGAAAACTGGCAAAAGAAAATGATATGTCCATTTTACTTATAACGCATGATTTAGGCGTTGTTGCGGAGATGTGTGACTATGTTGCCGTCATGTATGCAGGAGAGATAGTGGAACAAGGAACTGTGAGGCAGATATTCAAGAATCCTAAACATCCCTACACCATTGGCCTGCTGAATTCCATTCCGCGAATGGCCGGTCCAAAAGAACGGTTAACACCAATCCAAGGAAACGTACCCGCACTTCGTAATATGCCGGAAGGATGCAGGTTTGCACCACGCTGCCCGCATGCAACAAACGTTTGTAAACAGCAGCCAAGTCACGTTCAAATTGAACCTGAACATTCAGCAAAATGCTGGTTACACGTTTAGGGAGGAGAAGCTTAAATGCCAGAGACATTACTTAGAGTAAACCAACTAAAAAAATCGTTTCCCATCCGGCGTGGTATTTTGCAGCGGGTGGTGGGCCATGTTCAGGCGGTAAATGGCGTTTCATTTACCCTTAATAAAGGGGAGACACTGGGAGTAGTCGGGGAGTCCGGGTGCGGAAAGTCCACGATGGGGCGAAGTATTCTGCGCCTGATTGAACCAACCAGCGGTTCTATTGAATTTGATCAGAAGGATATTTTAAAGCTGCCTAAGCAGCAGCTGCAATCCATACGAAGACAAATGCAAATTGTATTCCAGGATCCATATGCCTCGCTAAATCCTCGTTTCTCTGTTGAGCAAATTTTATCGAGTCCGCTGGAGATTCATAAGCTTTACTCGCCAAAAGAACGAAGTATGCGAGCCCGGCAGCTTCTCGAACGGGTTGGGCTTGATGCCGATTATGCCGTTCGTTACCCGCATGAATTTTCAGGGGGACAACGACAGCGAATTGGCATTGCCAGGGCACTTGCTCTACAACCTAAGCTGATGATCTTGGATGAACCAGTAGCAGCGCTTGATGTTTCAGTTCAATCACAAGTATTGAATTTGCTGATTGATCTGCAAACAGAATTTGATCTTACGTACATTTTCATTGCACATGATCTAAGTGTTGTTCGCCATATTAGCGATCGCGTTCTGGTATTGTATCTGGGGAAAATGGCGGAAATGGCAGATGTAGATTCTCTTTTCAATGAACCGCTACATCCGTATACCCAGGCACTTATGTCGGCAGTGCCTATCCCGGATCCGGATGCTAGAAGAGAACGGATTCTTTTGCAGGGAGATATTCCAAGTCCCGCAAATCCCCCTTCAGGTTGTCCGTTCCATACCCGCTGTCCGCACGCAATGTCTAAATGTTCAGAGGCAGTACCGGAATGGAAGGAAGTAAAACAAAATCATTATGTAGCATGCCATTTGTATGAATAAGAGAGGAGTGTGTACAAGGTGATGGAGGTTCAACCCGCATCGTCGGCAGCAGTATATCCTAAAGTAAAGCCATCGCTGGGAAAGAGAGCGTGGAAATCATTTCGAACGTTTCCGATGATATACATAGGATCGGCTATTGTTCTCATATTACTTATTTTTGCAGTATTTGCCCCCTTGATTGCACCGCATCCATATGCGAAGCAGTTCGCAGATGGAATTACAAGCAATGGAATGCCAACTTCTCCTAACCATAAGTTTTTATGGGGAGCAGATGCTTTAGGGCGGGATGTATTATCCAGAGTTATATATGGAAGCAGAGTCTCTTTAGAAGTCGGAATTTTCGCATCACTAATCAACTTATTGATAGGCGTGACCCTTGGACTCATTTCAGGTTATTTCGGAGGAATCGTCGATACAATCATTATGCGAATAACAGATACTGTGCTTGCATTTCCCTTTTTAATTTTTAACATGGCTTTGGTTGCTATCCTAAGCCCAAGCATCACGAATGTCTTTATTGCGATTGGAATATTAGGGTGGGGAGTCATGACACGGGTGGTTCGCGGTCAGGTTCTTTCTTTAAAAGAATTTGATTATGTCCAGGCAGAACGTGCTTTGGGAGCGTCCGCTAATAGGATTCTTTTTAAAGTCATCCTGCCCAATGTAATCGGTCCCGTCATTGTCCTTTCCATGCTCAATGTAGGCCTGAACATATTAACCGAAGCGGGTCTTAGTTATCTTGGTATCGGAATTCAGCCCCCGACTCCGAGCTGGGGAAATATGATTAACGAAGGGCTGCAGGCTTACCAGTATGCCCCGTGGATTTTATGGTATCCGGGTATTGCACTTTTGCTTTCTGTACTTGGCTTTAACTTATTAGGGGATGGACTGCGTGATATTTTAGACCCTCATAATGTTACACATTAAGTTTCCGTTTGTATTTTGCTAAAAAGGAGGAATAAGCGTGGCTTCCTATATTGTCCGCCGTTTGGGCGGTGCCCTAATTGTTGTATTTGGTATTTCAGTCGTAACATTCCTGCTGGTCTATGCCATTCCCTCTGATCCAGCCCGCATGATTGCCGGACAGAAGGCTACCCCTCAAGTAATCGCACAAATAAGGCATAATCTTGGCTTGGATCAGCCTTTAATTATTCAATATATTCATTATTTATGGAAGCTTGTGCAAGGCAATCTTGGCACGTCTTATATCTATAACCAGCCGGTTGGGACCCTGATTGGACAGCGGCTTGGGCCTACACTATTATTAGCGCTTGGCTGCTGGATTGCAGAGCTTATCATTGGAATACCGCTGGGGATTTACACAGCAAGGAGAGCTAGGAAGAAAAGCGACTATTTTGTCAGTTCCCTTGCACTTGTCGGAATTTCTTTGCCGGTTTTCTGGCTGGGATTGTTGTTATTGTATTGGCTGGGTTACAAGCTTCCGATCTTCCCGCTTGGCGGCAGCAGCGGGTTCCAAAGCTTGATTTTGCCATCTCTTACGTATGGAGTTACAGGTGCTGCCTACTATACCCGTTTGTTAAAAGCCTCCATGCTGGAAGTAATGGGCCAGGATTATGTACGCACAGCTAGAGCGAAAGGAGCATCAGAACGGAGGGTCATCTGGAGGCACGTCGTTCGGAATGCATTAATTCCTGTTGTCACATTCGGCGGAATTGATATCGGATACCTATTAACCGGTGTTGTTCTGATTGAAAATACATTTAATTGGAATGGTCTTGGTGTCTTATCCTATGAAGCCATTCCCCAATCCGATATACCCGTTATTATGGGGACTGTTTTATTAACCGCTCTTGTTGTAGTTGCTTTTACTCTTATTGTTGATGTTATTTATGCGTTTGTCGATCCGCGCATTCGGTACAGTTAATTTGTATGCTTGGTGGTCTAATTTACACCACCTGTTGGCATAAACCAAAAATACACATTTATTAAGGGGGAGAAATAATGCCTAAAAAGCGATTTAAAATGGGATTAACCACCATTGCGGCAATCAGCGCATTGGGAGTAGCGTTAGCTGGCTGCGGTTCACAATCTACTTCAACAAGTGCCAGTCCTGCGAACACAGCGAACAGTAAGCCTGTCGAAGGCGGAAACATTTTATTGGACACAGTTTCGAACTTTAAAGATTTGGATCCTGCTCTTTCGTATGATACGACATCAAATGAAGCTGTAACTGAGATGTATGATCAGCTGATAACATACGATAAGAATACTACCAATCTTAAGCCGATGCTGGCAGAAAGCTATACTATTTCCAAGGATGGACTCACATACACCTTTAAAATCCGACAAGGTGCAAAATTCTGGAACGGGGATCCTGTCACTGCCCAATCCTTTGTTGATGAGTTCAAGCGTGTGTTAGATCCTAAAGTTGCTTCACCTGGTGAAGGATTTATTGATCCAATCGTAAAAGGCTCCACAGAATACAACAAGGGCAAAAGCAAAACAATTTCCGGTATTACCACACCAGATGCCAATACACTGGTTATTCAGTTGACAAAGCCGCAGCCGTTCTTCCTTGATGTATTAGCAATGCCTTTCTTCTCTGCGGTTGACCAAACGTACATTAATAAAGTTGGAAATAAATCGTTCGATTCGAATACAGCAATGGGCTCAGGTCCGTTCAAGCTTGCTTCCTACGATGTCAGCCAAATGGTGCTTGAGAAAAATAAAAACTATTGGATGAAAGATAGCCATGGTAATCAACTGCCGTATCTGGATAAAATTACGATTCGAATTAATAAAAATGGTCAATTAGATGCGTTAAACTACCAACAGGGAAAAACAGCGATCATCGGAAATCTGTTCGGTTCTTCCGGTATTCCATCGGCATCGTACCCGCAATTTTTAACAAATCCTAATTTGAAGAAGACTGTTTATTCTGCCGCTCAGAATACCGTTGAATATTTGGGAATGAATAGCAAGGTTGCCCCATTTAATAACCCAAAAGTACGCCAGGCAATCGAATATGCCATCGATAAGAAGAAGATTCTACAGCTCTTGAATGGTCGCGGACAAATCGCAAATCAGCCATTGCCACCAGGAGTTCCAGGTTATGTGAAAGATCTTGCAGCGGATAGCCAATATTCGTATAATCCACAAAAAGCAAAGCAGATGCTTCAAGAAGCAGGGATCAAACCGGGTACATCACTTACGCTCTATAGCTATAATGATCCAGATGAAATGAAAATTTCACAATCTATTCAAAATGACCTGAACGCTGTTGGGTTCGATACAAAAGTAAACGCACCAGATTGGAACACTTTTTTAACTATTAACGAAAAAGGAAATACACAAGGCATTTACACACTTGCCTGGATTGAAGATTTCCCGGATGCTTCTGACTTTTTAAATACATTGTTTAACTCCAGCGAACAACCTGCTAATAACTCTTCCATGTACACGAATAAGCAGGTCGATGCGTGGTTAAATAAAGCGCAAAATGATACCAATCAACAAGAACGTATGGACTTGTATAAGCAGGTGACCGAACAAATCATGAAGGATGCGCCTTGGGTTCCGATGTATTATCCGGTTACTACTTATGCTGCACAAACCTGGGTACACGGTTTCTATATTAGTCCTGTTGTTCCAGATCCTCTTCAATATATTTGGATTGATAAAGATAAGTCACAAAGTTAATTCTTTCTGTAACATTAAAGCTAACACCCCAGGTGGGGTGTTAGCTTTTTGTTTGTTGAGATTTGATGCCGGTTTGCCGTGTGCAGGCAGTACAGAATGATGTTTTCGTTAGGAGATTGGCAACGTAGAAAAAGAGAAAGGGGAGAGTCCTTCATAAGGATGATGAAGGCTAAAACGAGGAAACAGGGAAGCTGAAAAGTCCTTCATAAGGATGATGAAGGCAAAAACGAGGAAACAGGGAAGCTGAAAAGTCCTTCATAAGGATGATGAAGGCCAAAACGTGGAAAAAGAGAAGGTGAAAAGTCCTTCATAAGGATGATGAAGGCTAAAACGAGGAAACAGGGAAGCTGAAAAGTCCTTCATAAGGTCGATGAAGGCCAAAACGAGGAAAAAGAGAAGCTGAAAAGTCGTTCATAAGGTTGATGAAGGCCAAAACCTGGAAAAAAAGAAAGTGAAAGGTCCTTCATAAAGGAAATGAAGGACACAACTCATTATAAAAGATTTATTCGTAAAAAGCCCATTGATGAATTCCGCTTATTTCAAGATTTTTTCCTAAAATCATTCTTATCCTCTTTTTCGATGTCACTGCCTTGCACCACTCGTGAACAATATTGGTTGTAATTTTTTCATTAGGAAAAAGAAGTTTAAATTCTTCTACACTTCGAATGACGGCAGCTGTAACCAATTCTTGATGTCCACAATCATTACAAACACAATTCCTTCCCTCAATAGAAATTGAAAATGAGGAGCACTTATCGCAAGTGATTCCCTTTTGTAAATCATCATAATTATACAATGGTAAAGTTTTAAAAGGAGAGTCATTTATATGCAGTGAAAGTAATTTTTCAGCTAGTATCTCATGTTTTTTATATAACTTTGAAGGTAGTGTATTTAGCTTTTTAAAATAGCTATTAAGCTGAGTAGGAAGAATAAATGGTTTATTGAGAGGTGCTTGGTATAAAGTGAATGCGGGGTTAATAAACACAACAGATGCATTAATAGGAATATTAATTCCAAGGTTTTGAAGTAACTGACGTAACAGTGATTCTCCTTTGCTTAATTGGAGAAGGGGATTACTCATCTCGGTTTGGGGCTTCTTGTAAAATCTATCGGATTCAAAATAAAAATCTCCTTCGAAGTTCTTTACTTCAAACAGATAGATAGTTTCTGAAGTAATAATAAGCGAGTCTATTTGGAACAGGGTGTTATTTAGTTTGAGCAGCAAATCATTTAAGATAAAGCATTCACATTCAAGATTTTCCGTCAAAGAATCAAATAATACCTCTCCTTCATAGCCCTTTTTCAGATTGGAATAATGCTGCTTGTCTTTAACTGATAGATTCATTCGAGTGTTTAAGGATTCTAAAATTACTAATTCAGTAGATTCATTGCGAGTTTTATAAATCATATTTCACATCCTTTACAAATTCTTCAAATTCTAAGTCTATTATAATATATAACGGTAAATCTATTGTAATACTTTATAAATAATTCTCTAAAATTAAAGCCAAATAGCCTAGGGATAGCCAAATTTAAGAGTAATTTAATTAAACATTTGTAGTCAACTTCTTTTTTAAATAGGCTCTTTTCGTAAACTTTGTTGCTATCTGACACGAAAAATGATTAAAATCGAGATTCTGTATTAAAACTTTAAATAACTGACGAAAAGATGCCACGAAGGTAGGCCACATACGAAAAGATTCTTTATACGTAAAGCAACAATCTATGCGAAAACAGCCTTAAAATAAACTGAATTCTCTTGACAATTTATAAGTAGGTTGATAAAGTTATAAAAAAATATTTCTTATCCAGAGAGGTGGAGGGACTGGCCCTATGAAGCCTCAGCAACAGGTCTTTAGCCAAAGACACTGTGCTAATTCCAGCGGGGTGATGATCCTGATAGATAAGAGCGTACGTTTTTATTTGTCAGCAGCGCACTCTTTAATAGAGTGCGTTTTTGCTTTTTCTGGATAGTAAAGGAGAGTAGAGATGGAGAAAAATCAAAAGCAGGATTTTCAGCGTAAAATGACAGCCCGCCATCTAGTTATGCTGTCGCTTGGTGGGGTGATTGGAACGGGACTATTCTTAAGTACTGGGTATACCATTCAGCAAGCAGGTCCATTTGGAACCATACTCTCCTATTTAATTGGAGCGCTAGTCGTTTATCTAGTCATGCTATGTTTAGGAGAGCTTTCTGTTCACATGCCAGAAACGGGTGCATTTCATAGCTATGCAGAAAAATACATTGGACCGGGTACAGGGTACACAGTAGCCTGGTTGTATTGGCTGACATGGACCGTTGCTTTGGGATCTGAGTTTACAGCAGCTGGTTTACTGATGCAAAGGTGGTTTCCATCCATCAATGTGTGGATATGGAGCGCTCTTTTTGCCATTTTAATCTTTGTTTTAAATATAGTAACAGTTAAGATTTTTGCTGAGTCTGAGTTCTGGTTTTCATCTATAAAGGTCATAGCCATTTTGCTTTTTATTATCATTGGAGCAGCAGCAATGACTGGCATTCTTCCAATGGCTCATTCCCAATCAGCTCCTTTCTTGTCTAATTTTAAACAGGACGGCATGTTTCCGCATGGGGCCCTTGCTATTGTCATGACCATGCTTGCCGTTAATTTTGCTTTTTCAGGAACGGAACTCATTGGAATTGCAGCCGGGGAAACGGCAGATCCGGAAAAAACAATACCGAAGGCCATACGTACTACCTTATGGAGATTAATCATCTTTTTTGTCGGCACAATCGTGATTCTGTCTGCGTTACTGCCTTTTTCAGATGCAGGAGTTTTAAAAAGCCCCTTTGTTGCCGTTCTGGACAGAATAGGAGTGCCTTATTCTGCAGACATTATGAACTTTGTCATCCTAATGGCTATTTTATCTGCCGCGAATTCCGGTTTATATGCTTCCTCCAGAATGTTATGGTCTCTTGCTAATAAAAACACGATCTCACCTGTTTTTGCAAAAATAACAAATCGTGGTGTCCCGATCAATGCCGTCATTTTCAGCATGCTGGGAGGGGCATTGGCTTTACTCTCAAGTGTTGTTGCACCGGATACTGTGTATATCGTGCTTGTGTCTATATCAGGCTTGGCAGTTGTTGTTGTCTGGATGAGCATTAGTGCTTCACAGTTTTTATTTCGCAGGAAATATTTGAAGGAAGGCCATTCGATAAAGGATCTGGTCTATTGTACGCCGCTATACCCGCTTATACCTATCGCTTCATTTATCCTGTGCCTGTCATCCTGCATTGGCATTGCATTTGATTCGACACAACGAATCGCCTTATATTGCGGCATTCCCTTTATATTGTTTTGCTACGGAAGTTATTATGTGACACAAAATATGAAGAAAAGAGGAGAAAGCTATGTCCAACAAAATCAACCCAATTGAGGCTATTTTATCTAAACATTCTGTTATGCTTCTTGACGGGGCATTGGCTACTGAACTGGAGTCCCTTGGATGCAATTTAGATGATCCGCTTTGGTCAGCACGCGTACTGCTAGAAAATCCGGATCTAATTTATCAGGTTCATTCTGACTACTTCCAGGCTGGGGCAGACTGTGCCATTACAGCAAGCTATCAGGCTTCTGTTGATGGATTTTCCAAGCGGGGAATAGAGGAAAAGGAAGCATTGGAATTAATTAAACAGTCGGTATTGATAGCGAAAAGGGCCAGAGATGATTTTTGGAAGGGAAATACGGAAACGAACAGGCCTAAGCCTCTTGTTGCGGCGTCAGTTGGACCATATGGGGCTTACCTTGCAGACGGCTCAGAGTATGTTGGCAACTACGGAGTATCAGATGATAGATTAAAAGAGTTTCATCGTTCAAGATTGTCCGCATTAGTAGAAGCAGGTCCAGATATTCTAGCATTCGAAACCATACCTTCTTTAAAGGAAGCAAAGGTATTAGGAGCCTTGTTGGCGGAATTTCCAGAAACCTATGCCTGGCTTTCATTTTCATTAAAAAATGAGGGGGAAATTAGTGATGGCACGAGGCTGGAGGAATGTGCAAAGGTATTTGAGGAAAATGAGCAAATTGCTGCTATAGGCGTCAATTGTGCTCCTATCTCCATTGTGGCAGATGCCATTCTTGAGCTGAAGGCAAACACAAATAAACTCATTCTCATTTATCCTAATTCAGGAGAAACCTACAATCCAGAAACAAAAACATGGCATGGCCAGGAACTATGTAATGGATTTGATGTAGATTCAGATGAATGGTACCGTGCAGGTGCACGATTAATAGGAGGATGCTGCAGAACAACTCCTCAGCATATTTATGAGCTTTCAAAAAAGTGGAGAGCTCCCCATTCTATTCAGATGGCGGAATCTTAACTACTTAATCGAGCAGATGCTTCATAGGAATTGAGCTAAAAGAGCAGCTATCCTTTGTGGTAATCTAAGTATCCCAAGAAAAATAAAAAGGCAAAATAAACACTGCTAAAGGTAAAAAACTTTCAGCAGTGTTTTTTCATAATATGGGGTTCTTTTTAATAAAGTACTTAATGAATATAAATCGTTTATCTAAAAATCCTTGTGCAATGGACAGCATGAAAGGAAAGATGGCATTGGAAACAAAGAGAGGTTCCGAAGAGAGGTCCGATCTTAATGTTATCTATATCGTTTTGGATGATGTAGGCTACTCTGCTTTAGGATGCTATGGTTCAGAAATTGAAACGCCTCATATTAATTCGCTGGCAAGAAGCGGCCTGAGGTACAACAATTTCAATGTAACCCCATTGTGTTCACCGACGCGTGCGTGTCTGTTAACTGGACGCAACTGCCACTCGGTGGGGATGGGAATGATTGCGGACGTAGATTGGGGGCCGGAGTATCCTAATAAACGAGGGAGGATATCTGATTCTGCTGCTACATTGGCTGAAATATTAAAGATGAATGAAATGGCTACTTTTATGGTTGGAAAATGGCATCTGGTTCCAGGCCATGAAGCTGCTTCAAGCGGCCCTTTTACTAATTGGCCGCTTTCAAAGGGGTTTGATCGGTGTTATGGATTTCTCTTAGCCAAGACCGATCAGTATGAACCGGATTTGATTTATGATAATCATCGTGTACAGAAACCCGGAATGCCCCATTACCATTTATCGGAGGATCTGGTTAATAGGTCGCTGGAATTTTTAACTGATCATATATCGGTTACTCCGGACCGGCCATTCTTTCTATACTTGGCATTCGGCGCACAGCATGAGCCGCATCAGGTTCCAAAAGATTATATAGAAAAATATAAGGGTGTATATGATATTGGATGGGACCAAATCAGAAAAGAGCGCTTTAATCGGCAAAAAGAAATGGGGATTGTCCCTCCAGATACAAAGCTGGTCGAACGAAATCCTGGAATTAAGGCATGGGACGAACTGACAACAAAAGAAAAGGACTTATTTATAAAATTTCAACAGACGTATGCCGGCTTTCTAACTCATACAGATCAGCAAATTGGGAGAGTCCTTGATTTCCTGAAATCAAAAAACAAGCTGGAGAATACCATTATTGTTTTACTGTCTGATAATGGAGGAAGCCAGGAAGGAGGCTGGAATGGTTCTATAAATGATGCCGCCTACTTCAATGGGATTGAGGAAAATGTAGATG
Organism: Heyndrickxia acidicola; assembly: GCF_001636425.1. Lineage (NCBI taxonomy): Bacteria > Bacillati > Bacillota > Bacilli > Caryophanales > Bacillaceae > Heyndrickxia > Heyndrickxia acidicola. The sequence goes on along the minus strand of NZ_KV440953.1, from coordinate 3,309,667 downwards.
AAATGTTTGAGCATATAGATGAAATAGGAGGACCGTATTCAAACGCCAATTATCCAAAAGGATGGGCTCAGTCCTGCAATACACCATTTAAATATTATAAGCAAAATACATTTTTTGGTGGTACCCATGTCCCCCTCATCATCCAATGCCCTCAGCATATTTCAGATCCCGGAGAGATTCGTTCCCAATTTTATCATGCTATAGATATTACACCTACCATTCTGGACCTCCTGAACATTGATGCCCCAAAAGTTTTTAAAGGTGTGAAACAATTGCCGCTTCATGGTGTGAGTATGCTGAATACATTTACCGATCCGTATGCTCCATCAAAGAGAAAAACACAGTATTTTGAAATGCTTGGGCATCGTGCTATTTGGGAGGACGGGTGGGTGGCTGTTACCTATCATGAAAGAGGTGTCCCTTTTGCAGAGGATCATTGGGAGCTCTATCATGTTAACCAAGACTTTTCACAAAATGATAATCTGGCAGAAAAATTCCCCAAAAAATTAAAAGAGCTTCAACTAAAATGGTGGGAGGAAGCGGAGAAATACAATGTTCTGCCTCTAAATGACAATCCATATACAAACAGGTTTGACGGCTTGCAGGAGGGAAGAACAATGTTTACCTTCTATCCTGGAATGGCTCATTTACCAACAACCGCAGCTCCAAGTATCAACCATTCTTCTTACTCCATTACTATTTCCATCTTTCGTTCGGATCCTTCAGAAGAAGGTGTATTACTTGCCCATGGCAGCCATTCAAGCGGTTATACATTCTATATAAAAGATAACTACCTAATCTATGAATATAATTATGCCGGCACTGTCTATAAGATTCAATCCTCCATTCAGATGCCCATTGGATTTTCAATCGTGAGGTTCGACTTTAAAGCTGAAGGGTTTATTCGAGGAACCGGCAAGCTATCAATTAATGAAGACGAAGCCGGTGCTCTTTATATGGACCCAACTCTCCCGTTTATGATTTCCAGTGAGGGATTAGATATTGGAAGGGATAGATTAACGGCTGTGAGCGCTAACTACCCGGTGAAGGAATTTCCGTTTAGCGGACACATATTCAAAGCGGTAATTGAGCTGTATGATGCTCAAGTAAAAAGAAAGATTTTAAAAAAGAGAAAAAGAGATTCCATTCACATTAGAATAAATGGGAAAAACTTTTGGGGTTAAATTCCTCTAGAGAAAAGGGGCGGTAAGTTGAGCGTATATCATAATTTCCATATTCTTGCTAAGCCTTCTGGCCCGATCTGCAACCTGGATTGCAAGTATTGCTATTACACAGAAAAAGAAGCTTATTATCAGAAGGGTCATTCTTTTCGAATGTCAGAGGAGGTTTTAGAGTCGTATATTAAACAATACATTGCATCTCAGGACTCACAGGAGATTGTATTTGCTTGGCAGGGAGGAGAACCGACATTAATTGGGATAGATTTCTTTTTAAAAGCGGTATCTTTGCAAGAAAAGTACGCGAATGGGAAAAAAATCACCAACACAATTCAAACCAATGGAACACTCTTGAATAATCAATGGTGTGAATTCTTTTCCGCCAATGGTTTTTTGGTTGGTTTAAGCTTAGACGGCCCCGAGTCTATTCATGATCAGTATAGGATAGACAAGGGAGGAAAAGCTACTTTTAAGCTGGTAATGAGAGGACTTGAACTGTTAAAAAAAAATGAAGTGGAATGTAACATCCTTACCTGTGTTACAAGAGACTCCGCTTATAAACCTCTGGAAATTTATCATTTTTTAAAGGAGCAGGACATTTCATATATACAGTTCATCCCTATTGTAGAAAGAGAAATGAATGAAGAAGCGGCAGAGCTTTCTTTAAGCCATGCAACTCCTCCATCTTTATTGATGGAAGAAGCACAGCAAACCGTCACTCCTTGGACAGTAGAACCAGGAATGTATGGAGAGTTCCTCAATCAAATTTTTAATGAGTGGGTAGCACAGGATATAGGCTCCGTTTATGTCATGAATTTTGAATGGGCATTGGCATCCTGGATTGGAATTCCTTCTCCCATTTGTATTTTCTCTGAAGAATGCGGCCGGGCAGTGGCAATGGAACACAATGGCGATCTGTTTTCTTGTGATCATTATGTCTACCCTGAATATCGATTAGGTAATATTGCGGATGGGTTATTGAATATAATGAACCTTCCATCACAGCGTGCCTTTGGCCGAAAGAAGAGCGATATACTTCCCTCCGTATGCAGAACCTGCCAGGTTCGATTTGCTTGCCATGGTGAATGTCCTAAACATCGATTTCTGGTTTCAGAGCAAAATGAGCCAGGGTTAAATTATTTATGCGCATCCTATAAAAAATATTTTAAGCATATTGATCCATATATGAAAATAATGAAGCAATTGCTGCAAGAGGGATTACCAGCTTCTGATATTAAAGAAATTCTTCCTGGAGGTCTGGGAATAAAGAGAAAAGTATAACACTTATTTCTATCGCAGTTTTTGAGAATGTGGTATTTTTTGTATATGGATGGAGACATATTTTCTCAAGCGTATTTACTTTTGCCATGATTGTCAATAATGTAACAAGTTCTTCATTCTTATAAAGAATGCTTTGTATTATGCACTAGGGAGATAGAGATATGATTTGGATTGATTACCCATCCTATATGGAAATAGTTCCGCCAAAAGAGTTCAACTTTGAAGAATGCTTAGTGTTCCTTGGCAGATCTGACAAAGAAATACTGCATCAAATAAAAGATGGAAGTCTCTTTAAATTGCTAAAAGTGAGAGGGGAATTAATAGTCTGTAAAATCGGATGTGAAAATGGCTTTATTAAAATAGAGTTTCCCATTTCGCCTCCTCCTGTTGCACTTCGGGAAGAGATTGCAGCGTACATAGGGGAATGGTTTGATCTCAGTCAAGAGCTTGGGGAATTTTATATGACAGCAGGGAACGACAAGCTAATGCAGAAGCTGGCAAGTACCTATTATGGTTTGCGGATGATCTGCATACCTGATCTATTTGAAGCCATTACATGGGCTATTATGGGACAGCAAATTAATCTATCATTTGCTTACACATTGAGGGAGCGTTTTGTTAAACACTTTGGAGAATCTCTTATATTTAATGGAGAAACCTATTGGTTATACCCAGAGTATGAAAAAATAGCGGCACTTGATGTAGAGGATTTAACAACTCTCCAATTTACTGCCCGGAAGGCTGAATATATTATTGGGGTTGCAAAAGCTATGACAAATGGGGAGCTGTCAAAAGAAAAGCTGCTACAAAACCGGGAGTATCAGCAAGTTAAACATTCTTTAATGGCTTTAAGGGGAATAGGCGCCTGGACGGCAGATTATGTGATGATGAAATGTTTGCACATCCCAACTGCTTTTCCGCTGGCAGATGTCGGACTTCATAATGCATTAAAGCTTCAATTAGGGTTGGAAAGAAAACCGACAATAGATGAAATCAAAGAACTCTCTGCTAATTGGGCAGGATGGGAGGCCTATGCCACTTTTTATCTATGGCGGTCTTTATATGAGTAGGTTTCAAAAGGCTTTTCACGAAAAAGGCCTGTTAAAAGTCTGTTTTCTCATGGATTGTGTCAACTATCGTCTTTTTTTCAGGATCTTAATTAACAAGAATTAAGACTGGTAATATTAAAAAGGAGGTACTGTAAGGTTATAAAAAAAACCTCCCCTTTAGGAGGGAAAGGTTACTCCATTTTCGGTTTGTCTTCTGCCTGCTGATTTTTTGTAGGTATTAAAAACAAATTGGATGCTTAATAATGCTTCCATTATAAGCAGGAAAAGAATAATCCATATACCTGCAGATAAAATGATATTTTTCAAAAAAGATAGTATAGCTGCATGAATGCTGATAAGCGAAGTGAAGGTATAGAACATAGCAAAAGTAAAAATTCTGCTCCACTGGGTTACATCATATATCAAGATTCCCTTATTTATGCCAAACCGTTTAATGCGTAGAATCAATCTCCATAATTCAATGCATTCAATGAGAATAAAAACGGTTAAGGCTGCAATCCATATAAACTGAATGATTCTTTCATCCAGAACTTTTGTTGTGATACAGGCAATGCCGGATATGGATATAGCCCCGTGCAAGATACAGTTTGTATTATTCCAGTCCGTTTCCACTATCCATGAACTGGTTATATACCGCTTTATGATATAGAATGCACTAACCATATAAAAACAGAAGCCAATCATTAATAATGTTTTATTAATGATCAATGGAATCTCTGCAAAAATGGTATTCGATAATAGAACAATGGATTGGGTGCTGACAGTTGTTAAAAGAAGAATACCATTTGAATTTTCTTTTAAAGAGGAATGAGAGAGTACATAAAAACTCCTCATGCATAAACCTAAATATACAGCCCATAGCCCAGCATTGAGAAAAGTAAGAACTTCGGATACAGCTCCCCATTGAGGAAATTCTTTATAAATGATAATTCCGCAGATAGAAGTTCCGGCAACCCATGTTCCAATTCCGAAGCGATTAATGGGGTGGCTATAATGAAGCTCTTTAAACTTTCCTTTAAAACAGGTCATAGATAAAGAAAAGATAAATGAAGTCCATAAGGATAGGTTAAAAGTAGAGAGCAGTTTGCCGTAAATCCCCCTGAAAAAATGCATGCCAAAAAAGCTTAAAAGAGCCCCTTCTGTTACTATTCCTAATGCCATCACAACGGCCATAGCAGAAGTTTTAATATAAATTTTATTAAAACTAAAAAACAAAACAATGCTAATAGAAAGAATGCATAATAAAATGATATAGATCAACGTCATCACCATTACCTTGTAAGGTATATTCATTCTATTATATCATAAGCTCTTTAAACGAATTTCTATTCACAGAGTTTAAGACTAGTAAACTAAATATCAAAATGCTTTCCATCCCAAATGAACTTTTCGCATCCTCCGCCAGTCAATTATATTGTTTGAATTAGGGCTGCACCTCTTTGTCTCCCTTTTAAAACGTATAATAAAAAAGCCTTTTAAATGACTGGAGGAACGAATAAAAGTATGAACAAATCATTATCCGTTAATATGTTTACAAAAGTCCCGGAAATTACGGTTTATTTTTGGATTACGAAGATACTGACTACTGGAATGGGCGAGGTATTTTCTGACTATCTCGTTAATAATATGAATCCAGTCCTGGCTGTAGCCATTGCTTTTATAGGATTAATAGTCTCCCTGGTACTTCAGTTCCGGGCAGATCGTTATGTAGCATGGATTTATTGGCTTGTTGTTGTTATGGTCAGTATATTCGGTACGATGGCAGCTGATTTCATCCATGTAATAGTAGGGATTCCTTATATTGTATCTACGTCCTTTTTTGCTATTGTATTGGCTGCAATCTTTATCTTCTGGTACGCAACTCAAAAGACGCTTTCTATTCACAGTATCTATACACGGTTTCGCGAAATGCTCTATTGGGCTGCAGTACTGGGAACATTTGCGCTGGGTACAGCTGCAGGAGATATGATGGCATCCACAATGAAGCTGGGCTATTTCTCAGCAGGAGTGGTCTTTGCCGTATTGCTGGCAATTCCAGCTGTGGGTTATTGGTTATTCAAGTTTAATGAAATTTTTGCTTTCTGGTTCGCCTACATTATGACGCGTCCGGTTGGTGCTTCTTTTTCAGACTGGACTTCTGCAAAGCATGGAGGGCTGGGACTTGGAGAAGGTCCGGTCAGCCTTACCTTAGGCATCGTTATTGTTCTTCTAGTGGGCTATTTGACCATTACTCGCAAGGATATAAATGAGGAAGCGGCTGCCTTGGAAGTTCGCAAACGTGCTTAATCTTAAATCTTTTTAAAAAACCCTCCATTCATTGAATGGAGGGTTTTTTAGGTTATCTGCCATAATTGTTGTTTCGGTAGCTTGTCAAATGGTGGACGGGACCCTATCTCTATTTTGGTTTTTATAAAAAAGAGGAAGGTATTCTTTATGTGCTTCCAATAAATCATCCAATACTGCTTTTGCAAGGTAGTCGCTTGGAACAAGTGGATTAATGCACATTGCCAGAAGGGCTTTATCATAAGAACCTGTAACTGCAGCTTCAGCAGCTGTCATTTCAAAGGATTTAATTTGTTGTATTAACCCATTTACCGATACAGGCAATTGACCTACTGAAACAGGCTTGGGCCCATCCTTTGTAACCACACAGTTTACCTCTACAGCCGATTCATCGGAAATTCCGAGAATTGCCCCGTCATTTCTAACATTTAGAGTTTGAATGTCTCCTATATCATTGTAAATAGAATTGATGACATTGCATGCAGCATCGCTGTAATAGGCTCCGCCTCTTTTTTGAAGCTGGGGAGGTTTGATATCTAGTGTAGGATCCTTATATAATTCAAAGAGTTCTTTTTCTAAAGCAATGACCGTTTCTGCCCTGGTATTGCCCGAAGCAAATGACTCAAGCTCCTTTTTTAATATTTCACTCGTCTTATAATAATATCGATGATACGAGCACGGAATTAAACGAAGTGACTTTAGGAAATGGCTTTCCCAGGGAATAGGAGCGATATTTTGCATAGAGATTTGTTTTTTGGGATCTCCCATTATTTCTAAAACATGGTCTAAAACAGATTCTCCGTAGACGCGGACATCTAAGCCATATACCATATGATTTAATCCTGCAAAATCAATTTCGACACTTTCAAGAGGTACATTTAACAGTTTTGCAATGGTAATGCGAGTATGGATTGGGAGATTGCAGACACCAATTACTTTTTTATGTTGTCCATATCGAAGTAAGGCTTCTGTTACCATTCCAGCAGGGTTCGTAAAATTGATTAGCCAGGCATTTGGACAAAGTCTTTGCATTTTTGCCGAGATATCCAGCAGGACAGGAATGGTTCTCAACCCTTTAAATAGGCCGCCGGCGCCATTTGTTTCCTGCCCAATGATTCCGTGCTGTAAGGGTATTCTTTCATCTTTTGCTCTTGCGGCTAATAATCCCACCCTCATCTGAGTGGTAACAAAATCGGCATCTTTAAGAGCTTCTTCCCGGTCCAAAGTTAATTTAATTTCCATTGGGAGAGAGGCCTTTTCAACCATTCTCTTTGCCAGGTTTCCGACTATTTCAAGCTTTTCTCTTCCTTCTTCAATATCTGCTAGCCAAAGTTCTTTTACGGGAAGCTGGTCATAGCGCTTAATTAGTCCTTCCACAAACTCAGGTGTATAGCTTGACCCTCCCCCAATTGTAGCAATTTTTAATCCTTGCTTATCCATATTGCTCAAACCTCCAAAAATTAATTTGTGAAATGAAGTTTATAGATTAGAAGATAACTTAAGGAGATACATATTACGGCTGATAATAGCAGTCTTTTAAGCACTCCTTTTTTGTCTTTTACTTTTGCCTCTATAAGTGTAAGGACAATTGTAAGTCCGGCAGTACCTGCCAGACCTGTACTGATAAAAAAACTAAGCGACTTTGGCAGACCGAGATAAATAAGCGGCTGAGCAAGAATCAGGTTTACCATTGAAACAAACAATAAAAAGAATGCGATACTTTTAGCGGATACTTGTTTAAATTCAAAGGGTGAGTTCATTGTTAACTCCCTCCAGCTATCTAAAATGAAAATAAATGAAAGAGGGAGCTGCCTCTTTCATTTATTTTAAAACAATTCCTTTATGCTGCTTGATTATCGTTTTCATCTGTTTCCATTTTTGCCATTTTTCTATCATACATTTTAAAGAAAGGGAGATAAACGAAAAAGGAAATAGCAATGTTTATTAGAGTAAGAAAAACAGCATGTATATCCCCGCCTGTTGCTAAATAGGCACCAATTGGCGCAGGAAGCGTCCATGGCGGCTGAACGAAAGTAGGAGTGACCCATCCTACAACGGTTAAGAAGTACGTTAAACAGATATTAATAATGGGTGTAAGAATAAATGGAATAGCCAGAATGGGATTCAATACAATTGGCACCCCGAAAATGACCGGTTCGTTAATATTAAAAATACTTGGAATGATAGACGCCCTGCCTACAGCTTTCATGTATTTGGATTTTGAAAAAACCAGCATAGCAAGTACCAGTCCAAGTGTAGCTCCAGAGCCTCCAATCCAAATAAACCATTGGAAGAATGTCTCAGGTGCTACATGAGGTAAGTGGTGGGAATGGTTTGCAACTGCTTCGGCATTCTTTGCTAGGTAAAGCTCCCACAATGGCCGAACAACTGGGCCAACGACAGAGTCTCCATGAATTCCAAAGAACCATAGGAAACAAATTAAGAATCCGGGGATTAAGACACCCCAAATAGAGTCTCCTGCTGTTACAATAGGTGCAATTAATTTTCCGATTTCTGAATGCAGGTCAATTTTAAAAACATAAGTGATTAAAGACATTAAAATAATGACTGCGGCAACTGGTATTAATGCTTCAAAAGATCGCGCTACAGATGGCGGTACCTGTTCCGGCATTTTAATCGTAATGTTCTTCGTCTTGCAAAAACGAAGTATTTCTACTGAAACAATAGAGACAATCATCGTAACAAAAAGACCAGATCCCCCCAGGTTGCTCATTGGGAGTGCATAGCCGTCTTTAAGTAATTCCGGAGTAAGCGTTAATAACAATGCACAAACGGATACCTGCGCTCCGGAAAGCGGATCTAGTTTATAGCTTTTGGCAAGGTTATATCCAACTCCAAAGGCTATATAAAGTGACATAATATACATGGTAAGCCGGTATGGGAGCAAAATTTGCAAAGCATTTTTAGCCGCCCATTCTGAGATTGCCCAATCCTTAGGCAAAGGCGGAAAAGCGAGAATTAAGAAAAAGGAACCTACAATTATAAATGGCAATGCCGAAATAACCCCATCCCTAATGGCTCTTAAATGGCGCTGTTCAGAGAAACGAGCCATAGTACCAGAAAGATAATTTTCCATCCAGCCAACAATTCTATCCATTCATATATCCCCCTATAATAAAATAAATGGTTATTGTGCTATTTCCTTAACAATTTTTAGAAGAGCAGGACCACCAAGAGGTGTATATGCTTTCATAGGAATTAACTCGCAAGGAATGTTTGCACCATCTGCTTCTGTTTTTACTTGGCTAAAGCGGTGTCTAATTTGCGGAGCCACCATAATAATGTTCCAGCCATTTTTGGTTTCGTTGGAAACTTCCCCTGTTCCTACTGCTTTTACCTCCATTGCTAATCCTTCTTTATCTGCCTCTTTTTTGAGCGCATTCACAACAATAGAACTGGACATGCCGCCAGCACATACAAATAAAACCTTCATTGTTTACCTCCTCTTATTCCCAAGCCTTCATATGAATTTGTTTTACCGTTCATCAAATGTCGTTTTTTTGATGCTATGAAACTTCTAATTATGAGCTGCTTTTTTATTTCACCTCAATCCCCTAGTCTCTCTTTAAAATTTTGAAAGTGTTTTCAATTTAAGGTAATTATATGATAAACTGAATTTAAATTTCAAATTAAATTTTAATTTTTAAAATAAAATTTTGATAGGAGATATAAAAAATGAAAACACTGGACATGGAACAATCAATCTTTCAAATTATTGCTCATGGTGGAAATGCGAAAGGGCTAGCATTCGAAGGGTTAGAAAAAGCTCACCTTTATAGATTTAGCGAAGCAGAAGAATTATTAAAAGAGGCACATTCTGAGTTGAATCTTGCACATAACACACAAACACAATTGATTCAGGCTGAACTAAATGGTGAAAAAGTAGAAGGGACCTTATTGATGATTCATGCTCAGGATCATTTAATGGCGGCAATCAGTGAGATTTCTTTAATTGAACAAATGGTAAAAATGTTGAAGAAGATGGAACTATTAGAAAAAAAGTAAAGGAAGGATGACAGGAATGTCTGAACAAAAATTAGGTATTTCCATTTATCCAAACCATTCCATCATGGAAAAAGATAAAGAGTATATTGCATTAGCAAGTAAATATGGTTTTAAGAGAATATTTACATGTCTTTTATCGTTGGATGGTAAAAAGGAAAACATTCTATCTAACTTTAAAGAAACCATTTCATTTGCTAAGGAAAAGGGAATGGAAGTAATTGCCGATATTAGCCCAAGAGTATTTAAGGAACTGGACATTTCCTATAGTGATTTGTCATTTTTTAACGAGATTGGGGCATCAGGCATTCGACTCGACATGGGGTTTACAGGACAAGAGGAATCGGTAATGACCTTTAATCCGTATGGACTAAAGATTGAAGTCAATATGAGCAATGCAACTAAATATATTGATAATATCCTTACTTACCAGCCAAATAAAAGTAATTTGTTAGGCTGTCATAATTTTTATCCTCACCGGTATTCAGGATTATCGTACCCATTTTTTATTGAATGCAGCAAGAAATTTAAGGACATGGGAATAAGAACGGCTGCATTTGTCTCATCGGCACATGCTGAGATGGGCCCATGGACAATAATGGAAGGCCTTCCGACACTCGAAATGCATCGAAATCTGCCAATAGAAGTACAGGTAAAGCACTTATATGCCGTGGAACTTATCGATGACATCATTATTGGAAATGCCTATGCATCAGAAGAGGAATTAAAGCAGCTTAGCGAAATAAATAAAAACAAATTAACCTTTACAGTGGATCTTACAGAAACAGCTACGGAGCTTGAAAGAAAAATTGTGTTTGAGGAACCGCACTTTTATAGAGGAGATGTATCGGATTATATGATCCGTTCCACTCAAAGCAGAGTGAAATACAAAGGACAGAACTTTATACCCCACCATTGCAGGGATATGAAGAAAGGCGATATTGTAATTGAAAATAATCTGTATGGGCAATATGCGGGTGAGCTCCAGGTTGTTCTCAAGGAAATGATGAATTCAGGGAAAACAAATGTGGTGGGGCGAATAAGAGAAGAAGAGATCTTTTTACTGGACTACCTGAAGCCATGGAGTCAATTTGCTTTTCAGCCACTAGAATAGGGAGGGCTTGCATGGGATTACTGATTGGAATTGATGCAGGTGGAACAAAAACAAAAGCTATGATTCTAAAAAATGCGACGGATGCTGTTTTCGAAACAGCGTGCGGGTATGGAAATCCGGCTATTAATTATAAAACAGCACTAGCCAACATTTCCTTTGCCATCACCTCTTGCCTTGAAAGTGAATTTGGGGGTGAATGTAAGGAAATTGTCATTGGTGTCGCTGGAATTGAGGCAGGTGAGAACCGTCAAAAGCTTCAACAGGACTTAAAGGTGGTCACACAGCTGTCCACTATCTTGGTTACGGATGCTGAGCTTGCTTATTATGCTTATATGGGGGATAAGGATGGAATTCTTACCATTGCGGGTACCGGATCCATTTCTTACGGCAGAAATGGTGAACAAGGAAGCTATATAGGGGGCTGGGGCCACCTGCTGGGTGATGCAGGAAGCTCTTATTATGTCGCAATACAGGCTTGTAAACAAATGATAAATGAAGAAGAATCTAATAAGGAGTATAGTCCATTAACAAGGGCTATCCTTGATAGGCTGGGAATGACAAAAGTAAAGGAAATAAAAGGATTCATATATCAATCGAAAAAAGACGACATTGCTTCACTTTCCTATACTGTTTATCTTCAGGCTGTAAAAGGGGATCATATTGCGCAAATGTTATTTGAAATCGCAGGTGTTCAACTCGCGGACCAGACTCTTAGGCTGATTCATATCTTACAACTGGAGTGCCCAATAAAAGTGGCTTGCGCAGGAAGCCTATTAGAATCAAACCAAATTGTAAAAAACGCATTTAGAAACAGGCTTAAAGATAGTCATTTAGAAATACACTTTATCGATAAAATAATACCAGCTGTATATGGGGCCTATTATATTTCAAAATCTCAATATTTTTCTAAGGAGCTGTGATGTTTGGTGGGGAATTTGGTTGTTGGGCTGATGTCAGGAACCTCCCTTGACGGAATTGATGCTGCGTTAGTAAGTATTGAAGGAAAGGGGCTGGAAACAAGGATTAAAATGCTTAATTTTCTTACAATCCCCTTCCCTGCTCAGCAAAGAAAGGATATTCTGGGATGTATGGATCCTATAAAATCTAACGTAGCAGAAATCAGCAGTCTGAATTTTACCCTGGGAAGGCTTTTTGCCGATGCAGTGAAGAAAGTGTGCCAGTCGGCTGGTATTGCGATTGAAAAGGTTGATCTAATAGGTTCTCATGGACAAACCATTTACCATATTCCTAATCCATATGAAAAATATGTAAAATCAACATTGCAAATCGGGGAGCCAGCTGTCATTGCATATGAAACAGGATCCTTAGTTGTCTCTAATTTTCGATCTATGGACATGGCAGCGGGCGGTGACGGTGCCCCTCTTGTACCCTATACGGACTTTCTTTTGTATCGAAGCAAAGATAAGGGAAGAATTCTTCAAAATATTGGTGGGATCGGAAATGCGACAGTTTTGCCGAGAGATTCTGAATTAAGTGATGTTTTTGCTTTTGATACTGGTCCTGGGAATATGGTTATTGATGAGTTATGTCACATTAAAAAAGGTGAAGCCTTTGATCACATGGGAAATTGGGCATCGAAAGGGAAGGTCCATAAGGATATTGTGGATGATTGGATGAAAATGGAGTATTTTTCGAAATTGCCACCTAAATCAACTGGCCGTGAGCTTTTTGGCACAGCCTTTACTGGGAAAATTGTAAAGGACTACGCTTATTTATCTGATGAAGATTTAATTGCGACAGCTACTTATTTTACGGCAAAAACAATTGCAGATTCATATGAAAAGTACATATTTCCCAAAGTGAATATTGATGAAATTATCCTTGGGGGAGGAGGAAGCCATAATCTGTGTTTATTAAAAATGCTAAAAGGACTTCTGCCGCACTGCCGTATATTGACTCAGGAGGACGTTGGGTTCTCTTCTGATGCCAAGGAAGCGGTTGCATTTGCTATATTAGCAAACGAAACAATCCATCAGTTGCCCTCCAATGTTCCCGGAGCTACAGGAGCGGGGGAGCAGGTTATTCTAGGTTCTGTAACATTTCCTCCCAAAGGCGATTTTAAGCAAGTTTTAAAGGGTAAGGACCTTCTGTAATTTACGTAAAGAATCATTTCATTTATATTTAACATGATAAGAGTAGTAAATAGAAAAACGAATTGAGATGAATGGGTATGTCGAATTTAACAGGCGGCCTCATGATGCTGAGTGAAATGCTTCATAATTTGCCTCCATCCGAAAAGAAAATTGCTTCGTATATATTGGAATTTCCTAAAGAAACGCTTGATTTAACTGTAAGTGAGTTAGGGAAAAGGAGTCAAACAAGCGGTGCAGCTGTCATTCGACTGTGTAAATCTTTAGACTTGAAGGGATTTCCTGAGCTAAAATTGCGGATCGCAGGAGATCTACAGCAAAGAGTCAACACAGTGATTGAATTTAGAGATATAGAGCCCAATGAGAATGTCATTTCTATTTTAGAAAAAGTCACCAATAATACAACCCAGACTTTACGGGAGACAGCAGAGCTTGTTAGTATTTCTGAACTTGAGAAAGCAGTGGAAGTCATACAAAAAGCGGATAACGTCCATTTTTATGGGGTAGGCGCTTCAAGCATCATTGCTCAGGATGCCCAACAAAAATTCCTAAGAATTAATAAATCCACAACTGCTTTTTCAGATGCTCATATGGCCGCTACCATTATTGCCAATGCTAAAAAGAATGATGTAGTGTTTGGCATTTCTTTCTCTGGCCAAACCTACGAAGTGGCTAAAATATTGGAATTGGCCAATCAGAAAAGCGTTAAAACCATATCTTTAACAAAATTCGGTACTTCACCTGTGGCAGATCAAGCGAATATAAGGCTTTATACATCCTCTACCCAGGAAACGGCCTTTCGAAGCGGAGCAACCTCTTCAAGGATTGCACAGCTCCACATCATTGATATCCTTTTTATGAGCGTAGCATCAAGGCAATATAAGAAAACCATTCGGCATGTAGATGAAACGAAAGAAGCAGTAGAGTTTTTAAGAACCAGAATAAAACCAAGAAAAAATGGTGTGGATTGAGTCGTCTAATTGGTAAACTTTGAAAAATGTAAAAGAAGTTGATTTGATTAAATAGTATCTTATGAAGGCTTGTATTGGATGAATACAGGCTTTTTTTGTCTGCATATTAATAGTACAAAAAATAAGTTGTTTAGATTATACAAAATATAATATGAAAATAAATTAATAATAAACACGTGAAATGTATATTAATTCGTTTGGTGTATTTATAATTTTGGCGTTCCAAATTGTCTAAGGAATAAAAAATACTGTGGTCTATAGTCTTAAACTTAGATAATATCTCTATTAAATAGTATAGTAAAAATGTAAAAAGACTCTTTTCTAATAAATATTTATGTGTTAAAATTCATTAATATGAATAAAAATACAAAAATTATCAAAATGATATTCACATTTTATACAAGGAGGAAAAGAGCATGAAAAAGGTTGTTTTGGCATTATCTCTTATACTTACTATGGCAGCTTTGGGTGCCTGCAGCGGCATTCAAAAAGCAAACGGGCAAGATTCTAAGAATGGGAAAGTATTGACAATAGGTACATCAGCTGACTTCCCGCCATTTGAAACAAGAGATGTATCAGGAAATATTGTGGGGTTTGATGTCGATCTTGGAAACTATATTGGTCAAAAGCTGGGATATAAAGTTGAATTCAAAGATATGAATTTTGATGGTTTAATAGGGGCTTTACAAACTAAGCGTGTAAATATGGTGCTTGCAGGTATGTCCGCAACAGCGGATCGGAAAAAGAATGTCGATTTCTCCATTGCCTATAACCATTCTGGAGAAATGTTCGTTACGAAGAAGGGTTCTTCTATTAAAACGGTTAATGACTTAAAAGGCAAGACACTTGGTGTGCAATTGGGATCTATTCAGGATGAAGGCGCTCAAAAGCTTCAAAAAACGATTCCGTTTCAAGTTCAAAAAATGGACAACTCAACCACTTTAATTCAGGATTTATTATCAAATCGCATACAGGCTGCGTATTTAGATAAATCGGTTGCCGAAGGATACATTAAAAAACAGGGATTGGCCGGGTTTGATGATCCAACTGCGAGTTCCCCGGGAATGGCAGCAGCATTTCCAAAAGGCAGCAGCTTAGCCAAGGATGTAAATAAAGTTCTGAAACAAATGCAGCAAAATGGAAAGCTTGCTGAATTGCAGAAAAAATGGATAAAAAATAATTAATTACATTGGACATAAAACGAGCAAAGTGAGGTGTAAGGCATGAATTTGGACTTTAGCCAAATTGTGCCTTATATTCCTTTTATTTTAGAAGGAATATGGGTGACGATAAAATTTGTTGTCATATCTATTATTTTTGGATTTATTTTTGGTACTGTTTTAGCGTTATTTAAGCTTTCTCATATTAAGCCTCTGAATTGGATTGGAGATGTCTATACATCTATTTTCCGCGGGACACCGCTTATTTTGCAGCTAATGCTGATTTATTTTGCTATTCCCCAGTTAACCGGCTATGATATTTCTTCTTTTTTATGCGCGGTATTAGCCTTTGGATTAAATTCTTCTGCCTATGTTTCAGAGATTATTAGAGCGGGCATTCAGGCGGTAGATAAAGGACAGACGGAGGCTGCACAAGCGCTCGGTATTCCTTATCGTCTTATGATGAAGGATTTGATCCTCCCGCAGG
The DNA here is from genome assembly GCF_001636425.1 of Heyndrickxia acidicola. Lineage (NCBI taxonomy): Bacteria > Bacillati > Bacillota > Bacilli > Caryophanales > Bacillaceae > Heyndrickxia > Heyndrickxia acidicola. The sequence continues at coordinate 3,293,989 of NZ_KV440953.1, read as the reverse complement.
CACTAAAAAATATTTTGCCTGCACTCATGAATGAGTTTATCTCTTTAACGAAAGAGTCTGCGATCGTATCCACAATTGGTTACTTAGATCTTATGCGCCGGGCTCAGGTGGTTGGTTCTCAAATTTACCGGAACTTCGAACCTCTCATCTTTGTAGGGGCGATTTATTGGATTTTAGTTTTAATTTTGACCTTGCTAGGCAGACTTGTCGAAAGGAAGATGAAGTTTAGTGATTAAAGTAGAGAACCTCCATAAAAAATTTGGCGATACAGACGTTTTAAAAAATATTTCTACAAGTATTGAAGCCGGTGAAGTGGTCTCTATCATTGGGCCATCCGGATCAGGAAAATCAACCTTTCTGCGCTGTCTGAATTTACTGGAAGTTCCCACAAGCGGCAAAGTGTGGATACAAGATCAGGACATAACCGATCCAAAGACAAATATTATGAAGGTTCGCCAGAATATTGGAATGGTTTTTCAACATTTTTATTTATTTCCCCACAAAACGGTACTGGAAAACTTAACATATGCCCCGATGAAAGTAAAAGGAGAAAGCCGCGAGGATGCAGAGGTGAAAGCAAGAGATTTATTAGCGAAAGTGGGTCTGAAAGAAAAAGAATCTGCTTATCCCAATAATCTATCCGGAGGACAGAAGCAGCGTGTTGCGATTGCGCGCGCTTTGGCAATGGAGCCGAAATTGATGCTGTTTGATGAGCCTACCTCTGCACTAGACCCGGAAATGGTAAAGGAGGTCCTTAACGTGATGAAGGATCTTGCCAAAACAGGAATGACAATGGCGGTTGTTACACACGAAATGGGGTTTGCAAGAGAAGTAGCTGAAAGGGTAATGTTTCTGGATGACGGCGTATTACTGGAAGAAGGAACGCCAGAGGAATTTTTCAGTCAGCCTCGTACAAGCAGAGCCAAGGATTTTCTAGAGAAAATTTTATAAATGCTGCGAAGCTTAAAGTGAAAATGTGATGAATGTGCCCTATCTGAATAAACGGATAGGGCTTAAACAGGTGGTATAATGGGTTACAAAAGATATTATTGGATATCCTAAAGCGTGTCGGGAAACCTAGTTAAAATTCTCATTAATGTATTTATGTGAAACTTGTCACTTGATTTTTAATCTTTAACTCGTTAAGGTCAGATAGGTAGATTATTTACTTTGGCTGTTTCATAAAAGCTGCCAAGCTTCTATAGGAGAGTGGAATTATGTATAAATTAATAGCCATTGATATGGATGGAACATTATTAAACGACCATCATGAAGTAACGCCTGAGGTCACGGAGGCCTTGCATGCAGCCAAGAAAAAGGGCGTGAAAATTGTTTTGTGTACAGGACGTCCGGTAGGCGGTGTCCATCGTTACCTTGAAAGCCTTGAGCTGAATCAGGAAGGTGATTATGTAATAGCTTATAACGGTGCACTTGTTCAAAATACCCATACAAATGAAGTGGTTTCCGAACTGTCACTTAACTATCAGGATTTAAAAGATTTGTATGAGTTAAGCCTTGAACTAGATACAACGATGCAGTTTTTTGATTCTGCGCACCTCTATACGCCGAATCAAAATATCAGCCGCTATACAGTGCTTGAATCCTATATGACACAGGTTCCTTTATGCTATCGTACCCTGGAAGAGGTACCGGAGGATATGGTAATCCCTAAGGTTATGTTTATTAATGAGGAAGAAAAATTGAATAACATTATTGCCTCTATTCCACCTAAATTTAAGGAAAAATACTTCATGGTCAGAAGTTCTCCTTTCTTCTATGAAATTCTTCACCCTGAGGTCAGTAAGGGAAATGCTGTTAAGCAGCTTGCCAGTATTTTAGGCATCAATAGGGAAGAAATTATAGCCATTGGGGATAATGGAAACGACTTGACGATGATTGAATACGCCGGATGCGGTGTAGCAATGGCCAATGCGATTCCGGAAGTCAAAAAGGCGGCCAATTTCCATACAATGTCCAATAATGAAAATGGTGTTGCGTATGCGATTCAGGAACTGATACTAAATAAATAATTTATTCGCAGCATAATAAAGGCTTTGGTAAAAAGCACTGTGATTATTTTAGCCTGATGGAAGAATGAGATAAGAAAGAGGGGACCCAAAAAGCGGACAATGCCGCTGAATGGAGGCACCCTTTTTTACTAACTGAATAAAAAAGGGGAAAAGGTAAGGGAATTTTCTATTTAGTTTTAGACTAGGCTATCATGAAATCTCTTTATACGAGTTCGAAAATCAAGCCAAACCGACCTATAATAATCATTATTGCCTTAGCGATATGGAAGAAAGATCATATTAGGGTGGCCTCTAAAAAATCGATGTTGATCTTACACTTATATTGATTAATGGAAGCGAAAAGGTATGACAAACAGCGATACGCATATAGGCGCAGTACCCACTATTCGTTTTCAATCAAGGTTGATTGGAGCGGATACACGAGACTCCTGCGGGATAAGTGTGTAAGTGGAGAACCCGCAGGAGCTTGCGACGAGGAAGCTTCCCGGCCGCCCGCGGAAAGCGAGTGCCTGCAGCAGAAATCAACCAGCAGGAAAAAAAGAAGCTGTATCTAAGGTCATCTGACATCATTAGACCTTGGATGCAGCCTCTTTTTTTAGATTGTCCCGCTGCCGTTACCGTTTACTGATAATATAGCCCCAGCGACTGGAAGCAATGATTCGATAATGATGCAAGGCAATGACACGGTTAGCAAATACAGAGCGCTGAAGTAATAGGAGTGCACCCTTCTGTTTGATAAAGGTATAATAGCCTCCGTCCTTCGTATGTAAATCTCCATACATTTCTGCTGTTAGTATGATATCCTGTTCCCAGTAAAAGGGCGCTGTCGACTTTTCCAAATAGATGTCTTTGCCTCTAAAGCTTTTGTTCCGATCCAGCTTATACAGTAAGTCTTGCTTAGGGTCTTTTGGAGGATCCTGCAGGAAGTTAATGATTGCCCTTTCATAGAAAAAAACCGTATAAATCACCAGCAGCATGAAGAGAACCTTGATTATCAGGTGCTCTTTGTTCAAAATCCTGCTTGCTATGAGTCCAATTACAATCGATAGCGGCGGATAAATAGGGAGTATATACCACCTTACCTTTGTTTGAGCTAAGGAAAATAGTAAAAGGGGCACTAAAATCCAAAGACACAGCCCAAGAATATCGGAACGTTTTAAAACGTTTATAATCCATTTTTTATACTTAACGACCAATATCAGTAAGAATACACAAAGTATTAAAAGCCATAAGGAATAGAACCTAATTAAAATTAAAAGATAATAGTCAGGTCCTCCAATATGCCCTTCGAGAGTGGAGGAAGATCTTTGAAGCAGATCATACGCAATCATATTTTGAAAAAATTTCAGTCCGTCATACTGATACCTTCCAATGCCCCAGGCCAGGATGGGGAGCACCATACTTAAAATAATGTTAACCCAATTAAAAAAGGTGAGTCTTTTGAATTTCCTTGTGCCAAAAATATATAAAGCCATAATAATAGCTATATTTCCCGCATGCCAGCTTTTTGTTAAAAATGCCAGGGAAAATGCAACTCCGGATATGTACAGCCATACTGGTTTTTTTTCGTAAGTGAGCAAAGAGAGTGTGGCTATGGTAAACAGGCAAACAAAAAGGGAATCCGCATCACCCGTTCTGGAACTGTGGTTAATCAAAAATTGTTGGCAGGTTCCTAAAGAAGCAACCGTAAAAAGAGATGCTATTTTCCCGTATTTTTTCAATGCATACAGAGCAGCTAAAATGACGGTTATGATGGAAAAGATAACGGATAAAAGACGGAAACCAAGTGTGTTGAACCCGGCTAACTTAAATCCTGCCATGATAGCCCAAAAACTAAGAGGAGGTTTTAAGTTCCAATAGTCAGGACTGTACCGGAATGTATTTACAAAAAAATTCTTTTTCTGCAGCATTTCATAGGCGCTGATCCCATGTCTTGCCTCATCCCAGCTATATACTGGAAAATCGCTTATCTTATAAAATACATTAAAAATATACAGGGAAAGAAGCAGAAAAAGCCCCAATCCATATAAGAAATTATAAATGCGGTGTTGAGTCATATTGATCTCCTCTGTATAAATGTCTATTAAAAAGACGCATGTTTGTATAAATAAGTTTCATGTTTCTGAAATTTTTTCCAAAAAGGGTTCAATTTTACTAGGATGGACTATTTTAATCCATTTTATATATTTAAAAATAAATAATTTGAAATTGATGATATTCCTTGCATTGTAAATTGGGTAAGAAGAGGAATTAGTAAATAAAGTAATTTAAAAAGCTAACCAAAACTATCTTAGAATAACAATTTTCCAAGGAGTTTAACACAACAAATTTCGCATAGTAATAAAGCGCTATCATTTAAATGGCAGTAAAGCTGAGCCGCCCTAGATATAAATCCTTAAACAGTCTACCCCAATTATTTATATAACCAATCAGTCTTCGAAATAAAAAAATATTTTTAAAAAGAGTTGCAATTCTGTTTATTATCGTGCTAATATTCACCCTATGAGTACATAATTATAGCTTTAAAACTCTTATCCAGAGCAGGCGGAGGGATTTGGCCCGATGATGCCCAGCAACCGACCGTAATACCATTGTGAAATGGGGCGTATTTTTAAAATAAGCCGGGATTTTCCCATGAGGCACGGTGCTAATTCCAACAGAAAGGATACTTTCTGAGAGATAAGAGGTGAGAAGATTTTATATTCTTCAGCCTCTTTTCTTTTTGGAAAGGGGCTTTTTCGTTTGGCTTTATTTCTTTATCGCTTTGAACGAACTAAAAAAAGGAGAGATGAGAATGAGAAAAATAGTTAACGGGAAAGGCTTGCTTATCTTTTTAACCGCTTTTATCTTATTGGCAGGCTGCCAGCCTACTTTATCAAAGAGTACGGAAGCGAAAGCAGATGTCAATTCTAAGAATCCGCTTGCAAACAAAAAGATAGCGTTGATTATGCAGCAAAACCTAGGAACCTTTTCAGAACAATATATTGAAGGGGTAAAGGAGCAGGTAGCAAAGTTTGGAGGGAAAACGACTGTTTTTACTTCAGATGGAGATCTTGCAAAAATGGCTTCAAACCTTGATGCCGCCATTAACCAGGGCTTTGATGCCATTCTGATAGACCATGGGACAAAAGAAGCTCTTACAGATGGTGTTAAGAAAGCAGTCAGCCAGAAGATACCCGTTATTGTATTTGATGCAGATGTATCCGTTCCAGGTGTAACAGTCCTTGAACAAGGTGATCAGCAAATGGCAGAAATGACGTTAAATAAGCTAGCAAAGGATACAGGAGGTAAAGCCAATATCGTAAAGATTTGGGTTGCTGGTTTTGCTCCAATGGAAAGACGTCAAATTGCTTATAAAAATTTTATGTCTAAAAATCCAGGAATCAAAGAGGTAGCGACTTTTGGTGCAGCAACACAAAATACTGCTTTGGACACTCAGTCCCAAATGGAAGCTCTTCTAAAGCAGTATCCAAAGAAAGGCCAAATCACAGCCGTTTGGGCTTCCTGGGATGAATTTGCCAAGGGTGCGGTCCGCGCCATTCAACAGGCAGGAAGAAACGATATTAAAGTGTATGGAATTGATATGAGCGATGAGGATCTGCAAATGATTCAAGAGAAAAACAGCCCATGGGTAGCATCTGCCGCCGTTGATCCGAAAGATATTGGCCGTATTCAGGTTCGGTATGCGTACCAAAAAATCCATGGAGATCATACACCTGCAACAGTAAAATTAAAGCCTGTATTTGTAACAAAGAAAACTCTGCCGAAGAAACAAATTACAACAGCTGATCTTAATCAGTATATAAAAGGCTGGGGCCACAGCAATCAGGGATATTCAGAAGCACTTAAGAAATTGGAAGAAGGTAAATAAGATTGGAGGGTCTGCTCCGATAGCATCGGTCAGACTCCCTTTATACAAAGGAAGGAGGGCAAACAATTATGGACCAATTGCTCATCATGAATGATATAAAAAAATCCTTTGGGAATGTAAAATCCTTGTCTGATGCTCATTTTGACCTTAAAGCAGGCGAGGTGCATGCTATATTAGGGGCAAACGGTGCAGGGAAAAGTACGCTTATGAAAATTCTTTCTGGCGCTTATACAGCAGATTCAGGTGAAATCATGCTTTCAGGGCAGCAGGTAGAAATAAACTCTCCTAAACATGCAAAAGATTATGGTATTTTTTGCGTTTATCAGGAGGTAGATACAGCACTTGTCCCTCAGCTGACCGTTGCTGACAACATTATGCTGGATTCTATTTCTTCACAAAGAAATATTTTTGTATCTAAAAAGCGGCTATTGCAGCAAGCAAGCAAAGCTCTTGCGTTACTGGATGAACGTATTTCTCTTCAATTACAAGCAAGTGAGCTGTCATTGGCTGAGAAGCAAATGGTCTTGATTGCAAGAGCTTTGGTATTAGAAGCGAAAGTCATTATTTTTGATGAACCCACTGCCCCTCTTTCACTGGAAGAAACAAAGAAGTTTTTTACTATAGTCAATAAATTGAGAAACAATGGGGTGGGCTGTATATTTATTTCCCATCGACTCCCGGAAATTTTTGAAATAGCCAATCGTATTACAGTCATGAGAGATGGAAGAACCATTTCTACCTTTCAAACCTCACAGGTCACTCAGCAGCAAATTGTTGAGACGATGCTTGGCAGTTCATTTCACTTTTCATTTACACGGGCAAATAACAATAAGGGGGAACGGCTGCTAGAAATCATGGAAATAAATGACGGACAAAAAGTGAAGGATATTTCTTTCCATGTTTCGAAGGGAGAGGTAGTAGGCATTGTAGGGCTGGTTGGTGCAGGCAAAACCGAGCTGGCTAAAGCTTTATTCGGCTTGACAAAATGGAAAAGCGGGAAAGTCATTGTAAATGGAAAATCAAAAAAGTTTCAACACCCAAAAGAAGCGATGAAATCAGGCCTTGTACTTGTCCCGGAGGAGAGAAGAAAGGAAGGTCTTTTTATTCAGGATTCCATTGCCGAAAATATAACCTTCCCCTATCTAAAGAAATTTTCACCCTTCCTGTTTCTTAATAGGAAAGAAGAAAATAAGTATGCTGAAAAAATAATAGATACCTTATCCATAAAGGCAAATTCGGCTAAGACGCCTGTATTTAAATTAAGTGGAGGCAATCAGCAGAAAGTGGCGATTGGTAAATGGACGTCCTCAAATGCCAGGGTTTATCTTTTTGACGAGCCAACTAAAGGAGTAGACATTGGAGCAAAGCAGGACATCTTTCACTTAATCCACAATCTTACTGCAGAAGGAAAAGGGATTGTCTACTTTTCGTGCGAAATAAATGAAATTTTAAGTATTTCTGACCGAATCCTTGTCATGTATGATGGGCAAATAGTGAAGGAATTAACAAAAGAGGAAGCAACACAAGAAAAAATCCTGCTATATGCTAGCGGTGGAAAGGAAGACATCTATGAACGGAACGCTCTTTAAATTCTCATTCAGGTACGGAGCAATAGTAGTCATGGCTATTGTTCTCGTTTATTTTAGTCTGGTAAATGGCAAATTCTTTTCATATGGGAATCTATCAGATATACTGCGCTCGATTTCCATCGTTACATTATTGGCTCTTGGTGTCACATTCACATTAATTGTAGACGGCTTTGACTTATCAGTAGGGTCTACTATGTCCTTATCTACCGTTATAACTGCCTCTTTAATGGTTTGGTATCAGTGGCCCCTTTGGATTGTCCTTTTACTGCCCATAGCAGTTGGGATTGCAGTAGGAATCTTTAATTCTATCCTGATCGTAAAGATTGGCATACCGGATTTATTAGCTACGCTTGGAGCCATGTATATTGTATCGGGTATTCAAAGTACGTATACAGACGGATATTCGGTTTACAGCCATATGCCGATGACAACAGGCGGGACTGCACCGGGAGAATTTTATAACAGCTTCCTATGGATTGGGCAGGGTGAACTGTTTAAAATCCCTTTTCCTGTTATTATTATGATTCTATTTGTCATCCTGGTTTATCTTGTCCTCAATCATACCAGATGGGGCCGGATTTTATACATGACAGGAGGAAACTCAGAGGCAGCCCGATTATCAGGGATAAATGTAAATAAGGTAAAACTTCTTGCTTATACCATATCGGGGATTTTTGCCTCGCTGGCGGGCATTCTCTTTACAGCGCGGGTGGGGTCAGGGCAAATTGATTCAGGTGCAGCGATGCTGATGGAAGCAGTGGCGTCGGTTTTTGTAGGGTTCTCCTTTTTAGGTGCAGGTAAACCGAATGCCATCGGAACCTTTTTTGGGGCTGCATTAATTGGCATCCTCTTAAATGGTTTAACCATGCTGAATCTTCCATATTATGCTTTTGATATTATAAAAGGAAGTGTCTTGGTTCTTGCCCTGGCCGTAACCTATCTGCAAATAAAAAAGAAAGCATAGCAGTGAAATTATGTACATAGTGGAATGAAGTAAAGCAAAAGCGTTCTAAATAGGAACGTTTTTTGCTTTTTTTGTTTCCTTTCTTTCCTGTAACCTTTAAGCTGTGCTGAAATGCGAGTGAAACAGCCGTTTCACTCGAATGAGCTAAAAAACAACAGAGTCCTCTAACAAAGCCTCAATTTAATAAGGCCTAGGAGAGCTTGCTTATCAGAAGGTTCCGTTATTGCCCGCAGAAAGCGAGTGCCTGCAGCGGAAATCAACAAGCAAGATTAACAGAGCCTTTTTTATCGGAAAAGTAAATCATGCGATTCAGCATAGCTCTTTGGCGTGGGACCAAAAGTCGTCTTTATAACATATGCATACTAAATTATGTAGATCAGCCTCTAGTGAAAAATCGATGATTGATAAAATAGAGGGATCAAATAGGTAAAAAAAGTAAATATATTATGACGAAAGTATTATTTTTGGGAATATTTAAAAAATAAAAAGGGATTAGTTGTAAATATGAGAATAAAGATAGGCATCGTAGACATTATTTATTCTGTCATTCTGCCTACGCATACTTTTTTAGGAGGAATTCATTTGAAGAAGTGGAAAAGAAGTGTGCTTTCTTTTGTTGCAACGGGATCTTTATTATTTGGAGCATCACCTTTTATGTCGCTGGCGAAAACCACAAGCGATAACGTAACAATCCCTCAAGGTACAGGGACATCGGTATTGGATGGTGCCAATTATTTTGGAGATCTGGATCCGAATCAGCAGGTCACCGTCGACTTTGTTCTAAAGGTAAAAAACAAAGATCAGCTGGCGCAGTATATTAAAGATACAACGACACGCGGCAGCCGTCATTACCGTGATTATTTGAGTGTAAAAGAATTTAAAGATAATTTTGCCCCAAGTTCAGGAGATGTATGGGTTGTTACAAAATACCTGCAGTCCTTTGGGATTAGTACATCAGTTTATAATGATAATTTGATTGTAACCGCAACAGGAACAGTTGCTCAATTTAATAAGGCGCTGAATGTTGAATTGCAGAATGCTAGCTATAAAGGAAAAAAGTTCCGCGGAACAAAGAAACAGCCAAGTGCTCCTAGGAATGTAGCAGACAATATCTTATGTATTTTGGGGCTAAGTGATTATTCTAATTTGACTTCACATGCTGAGAAACAAGCTGTTAAAATTCCTGCTAACAGTGACAATGCCCTGCCAGGAGGAGGATTGTCTCCCCAGGATTTGATTAAACGCTACAATGTTCAGCCGCTTTATGATAAGGGCGCAACAGGAGCAGGTCAAACCATCGGGATTGTAACTTTAGCTGATTTCGTTCCTCAGGATGCGTATGACTTTTGGAATACAGCAGGCATTAAAGTGAAACCGAACCGGATTACTAAAACAGATGTTGACGGAGGTTCAGGCTGGTCTGGGTCTGATGAGACGACATTGGATGTAGAGCAATCAGGTGCTCTTGCACCACAAGCGAATATTCATGTCTATGTCGGCCCAAATACGGACACAGGCTTTGTAGATGCATTTGCTAAAGCGATTAATGATAACCAGGCACAGCAAGTTTCCGTAAGCTGGGGGCAAAGTGAGTCATCCATTGACTATTTTGTGAAGCAGAATATGGAATCACCTGCCTATACCGAAGCTTTTAACCAGCTCTTCATGCAAGCGGCTGCCCAAGGGCAATCAATGTTTGCTGCGGCAGGTGATGCCGGGGCCTATGATAATACCCGGTCAATGGGCATGTATGACCTCACTGTAGATTTTCCTTCTTCCAGTCCATATATTACTGCTGCAGGCGGAACAACAACACCATTTAGTTTTACTTCTAAGTCCACAGGAATTAATGTAAGTGTTCCTAAGGAACGTGCGTGGAGCTGGGATTATTTGTACCCGCTTCTTCAAGCATATGGTTACACACCTGATAATGGGCCTTTCTTTGAAGGAGGCGGCGGCGGTTTCAGTACAGCCTTTGCGACACCTGATTATCAAAAAGGAATAAAGGGAGTTAATACGTATTCAGCTGTTCAGCAATGGGATGTAGGCAGTGATTTAGCTGCAACACCTACTTATGATTCTACTAAACCTATAGTAACTGGAACAGGTTCAGGGAGGAATGTACCGGATTTATCCATGGACGCGGATCCAGAGTCTGGATATTCTATCTTGTTCACTAATCCTAAAACTGGTGTCCAAGAATGGGATCAGTATGGAGGTACAAGCTTTGTTGCACCGCAATTAAATGGACTTTCAGCGCTGATCAACAGTGCAAACCATACTCAGGTAGGATTCTGGAATCCGCAGATTTATCAATTTGCTCAAGGCTGGAATTCACCTCTCACTCCATTAAATGACACAAGCGGAGACAATGATAATCTTTTCTATACTGGTACTGCAGGAACTATTTACAATCAAGCGACAGGCCTTGGTACGCCAGATGTAGCTAAGCTTGCATGGAATTTCGGACCGTTTTACAGATAAGGAAAGCAAAAAAAGTGGAGGAGAAATGTATAAAAGGGAGTCATAATCAGCTAAACCTGCTAAAATCAGACCGGTCTTAAAAATAGAAGAAGCCATTTTTAAAAATAATTGAGCCAAAAGCCATCCCTTTTTATGGGATTCGGCTTTTGGCAAATGCTTTAAAGAATGCTGAAGCAATAAAGATATGCCTAATCTTTATGGTGTTTATTAGGGAGCCGTGACTCGGGATGGCCTTTTCCCTGACGTTTTTTATTTTGCTCGTCTTTTTTTTGTTTTTCATGCAGCTTTTCAACATATTCATGAGTATTATCCATTTTTGTTGCCTCCTTAAGATAGATGCACCATTCATACTTTCTCCAGTTATCTGTTGAACATACCTTTTTTTATAATGCTCACGGAACCTTTCATATGTCTTTCAGTCATGTTTTATTTCCCGTGAAATATCGATCTTCTTCTCAAACGTTTGAAAGGAAATAAAAAAACCGGCTGCAACAGGGCAGCCAGTTAAAAAATCTATTCTTCATTTGATAATTTCAGGATATTGAGAAGCTTAAAGAAAAGACTCAAGACAATGGCAACTACAGTAGCCAGCCCCATTCCCGTTAAGGCTACTGTTCCAAATTGTATGGTAGCGCCGCTGATTCCGATTGCAAGTACTACACAGGTCAAGATTAAATTTTGGGATTTACTGTAATCCACTTTTGTCTCAACCAGCATTCGAATACCGCTGGCAGCAATGACACCGAAAAGAAGGAGCGATATTCCCCCCATAACAGGTGTTGGGATAGAGGAAATTAATGCTGCAAGCTTTCCGCAAAAAGACAGGATAATGGCTATAACGGCAGCTCCGCCGATAATCCATGTGGAATATACTCGGGTGATAGCCAGTACACCAATGTTTTCACCGTAGGTTGTATTTGGTGTTGCTCCAAAAAAGCTGGATATAATGGTGGAAATTCCATTTCCCATTAAAGAACGGTCAAGACCGGGATCTTTTGTTAAGTTCTTGTTCACAATATTGCCTGTTACCACTAAGTGTCCGATATGCTCTGGTATGATGACGAGTGCAGCAGGCAGGATAATAATAATATCCGATAAATTAAATTGCATTTTATAATAGTGCGGCAGTGAAATCCAAGCTGCGTGGCGAACTGAAGTAAAGTCTACCATTCCATAAAGAGCGGCAATTATATAACCTGCAATAATACCGATAAGGATCGGAATAATCTTCAAAAATCCTTTTAACGTTACCCAGCATACAATCGTAATAGCAAGGGTTAACAGTGACACCATTAGAGTATGTGAATCAGGCGTCCAATTCTTAGGTGGATTAGAGGGACTGACTAAACCAGCCATCTGAGCAGCTGTTGGAACAAGCTGGAGGCCGATGACTGCAACAACTGCGCCCATGGCAGCAGGTGGGAAGATGACATCTATCCAGCCTGTTCCTGCTACTTTTACAATAAAGGATACGATTAACAGGATAATGCCAACTGCAAGGAAACCGCCTAGGGCATAATTATAGCCATTTCCGCCTGCATGATTGGCGAGAACTGCGCCAACAGGTGCTATAAAAGCAAAGCTGGATCCGAGATAGGCCGGGATTTTGCCTTTTGTGATAAAAATATACAAAAGCGTTCCAATGCCATTTAATAGAAGGATGGTAGCAGGATCAACTTTAAATAAAATAGGTACAAGAACGGTAGAACCAAACATGGCAAATAAGTGCTGAAAACTAAGAGGCAGGCTCTTTAAAAATGGAAGACGCTCATCTACCTTAATTTCGTGTTGCGACATCGTATTCTCTCCTTTAAAAGTTTATAGGATAGTCTTTAAAACGATCACTTTGGATAGAGGGCGATATAGAGGAGCTTTTTTGATTCAATAAAAAAGCATCCTGCCCAAATTTCCGGCAAGATGCGTCATTTACACACATACGGTTACAATAGGATTATTACTCCTATTAGCATAGAAAGCTTATGCTCATGACCTTGCCAGCCTCACGGGACTGTTTTAAAGGTAAATTGATTCAGTTATCTTAGCTATTATCACAAGGCCAGCGATAATTGTCAATAAAAAAATATAGTCACCATATATAGTGTATATATACATAGCGGTTTAGAGTACAGAAGTAGTATTCTCTTAAAAATTAAGCATTCTGTTCTGTGAGCTTGACGATTTCTACTATGACCATTGTTGCTTTTTCCATATTATCAACCGATATGTACTCATATTTCCCGTGGAAATTTTCTCCGCCTGTAAAAATATTGGGAGTGGGCAGTCCCATATAGGATAGCTGAGATCCATCTGTTCCGCCTCTAATAGGGGAGATAACGGGCTCAATATCAAGGTTTTTCATCGCTTGGTATGCAATATCAACAATTTCTTTAACCGGTTCAATCTTTTCCCTCATGTTGTAATACTGGTCATTCATCTCCAGTATAATGGCATCGTCGCCATACTTCTCTTTTAATTCATTCACAATTTTCTCTAGGTGGGCTTTCTTTGCATTAAATTCATCTCGGCCAAAATCCCTGATGATATAGTTAAGCTTTGTTTGTTCAACATCTCCGTGGAATGAAATTAAGTGATAGAAGCCTTCATAGCCCTCAGTCAATTCGGGAACCTCTTTTTTAGGCAGCCGGTCGTTTAATTCCATTGCAATCTTTGCTGAATTCACCATTTTTCCTTTAGCAGATCCGGGATGGATATTCGTGCCTTTTATTGTGATTTTTGCTCCTGCAGCATTAAAGCTTTCATATTCCAGTTCTCCAATCGGTCCGCCGTCAACGGTATAGGCGTAGCGTGCATTAAAGGCTTTAACATCAAATTTGTGAGGTCCTCTTCCGATTTCTTCGTCTGGAGTAAAAGCTACTCTTACTTTGCCGTGTTTAATTTCAGGATGCTGGATGAGATAAGCCATGGCTGTCATAATCTCAGCAATCCCCGCTTTATTATCGCCCCCAAGGAGAGTAGTACCATCTGTAGTAATCAGAGTATGCCCCTTATAGTTTAGTAAAGAAGGAAAATCGTTTGGTGAAAGAATGACTTTAAGACTTGAATTTAAAACAATATCATCGCCATTATAGTTTTCTACCAATTGAGGCTTAACATCCATGCCGGTAAAATCCGTAGCGGTGTCTACATGAGCCAAAAAGCCAATTACAGGAACTTCTTTCTCTGTGTTGGAAGGCAGGGAAGACATGACATAGCCATTCTCATCTAGAGTGACTTCTTCCATGCCAATGGATTTCAATTCGTCTATTAATTGATGCAATAATGTCCATTGGCCGGGAGTAGATGGGCATGTAGTGCTATCTTCATTGGATTGTGTATCCACTTTAACATAGGATGTAAATCGTTCAATTATTTCTTGCTTCATCTTCATTTCATCTCCTTTTACTTATTAGTTTATCATGTTCGGGACAAGTGTATCGCAATTCACTCATCTTTAAGTTGTACTGATAGTACGATCCACTTTTATGAAAGTCTTTGTTAATGGATTCTGTTGTTTTTTAGCTCATTCGTGTGAAACGGTAGTTTCGCACGAATGAGCTAAAAAACGAGCAGTCTTCAGCATAGCATAGTCTGTTAACAGAGCTTTAGAAAAAACAACAAACTATATGAAAAGGGTCCATAAAAAAGGCAGCTGGTACGTCAGCTGCCTTCCATTTGATGATTTGCTCTTATTTTTACTTTGCGTTCCCATGGCTTAGAAAGCCAGCGTTTGAGCGCGAATATGCCTCTGAACCATTCATCCATTCCTTGGGCTATCCAGATTCCCACAAGACCTAATCCGAATTGAATTCCAAGAATGTAGCTCAGGAAGGCAGCAACCGTCCACATTGAAAATATGCCGATAAAGACAGGAAACTTTACATCGCCAGCGGATTTTAAAGATCCCATTAACACGATATTTAGTGCTCTGCCGGGTTCAATAAAGACGATGGCCCATAAGACAGGAAGGCCCACGTTTATAATTGCCTGGTTATCAGTGAACAGCTTTAAAATAGGTGAGCCTATTGAAGCAATAAGGAGTGATGTGATGAATGAGGCAAGCATGGCTAACTTTAATGTTTTAATACCTCTATTGAGAGCCCTGTCGTAAAGATTTCCGCCAACATACCGTGCAATTAACATCTGAGTCCCTTGGGCAATGGCTACTGTAAATAGATAGCAAACCATCGATATATTCAAAATATATACCCGTGCAGCAAGAGAAGATGCTCCCAAGGCTGCAACAAAAGCCGTAATGACTAATTGAGAAAATTGATAGGAAAGGTTTTCTCCGGCTGATGGTATTCCAATGGAAAGAATGCCATGAATATTTTCTTTGCTGAATATAAATATATCGCTGATTTTCATTTTTAATGAAAGCCGGCTATAAACAAGGAAGAGAAGAGCACAAACTGCAAATGCCCTTGCAGCTACCATTGCCCATGAAACACCTGTTACTCCTGTTTTAGGAAGACCAAAAATCCCCGTTATAGCAAGTATATTCCCCACAATACTGATGACGTCCATTAAGATGGTAACGGACATCGCTTCTTTTGTATATCCATGGCTTCGGAGGACGGCACTCAGAACCTGTGACAGGGATTCAAATAGAAGTGAAAAACCGCAGATTCGGACAAAGGTGAGACCATATTGATAAATCTGCCCATGTATATCAAATAAACGTAAAAAATAACCGCCAAAAAAAATGACAATAAGAGAAATAACGGCACCTATCCAAAAGTTGACCCCGAAAGCAGCGCGTGCAAGCTTTCTTGCTTCGCTTAATTGGTTAGCGCCAAGACGCTGGCCGATTAAGATAATGGCTCCAACAGATGTCACGCTAAAAACTAATAGAAAAATATTGATAAGCTGATTGGCTACTCCCACCCCGGCTACAGCATCATCTGAAAAATGGCTCAACATTAGTGTTGCTATGATGCCCATTCCCATATGAAGCGCGAGCTCGATAAAAAGCGGCCATGAGAGGCTGAAAAGGCTTTGTTCCTGATATTTGTTTCCTTCTGTATTCAACGAAAGGTCCCCTTTGTTCAAGATAAGTTTATAAAAATTTTATTACATCACACTCGAAGACTCTGAAATCCGTACGGCGATGAGCAAGGCGCCTACGCTATTCTTAGTCATTCGCATAAATTTGTAATTGTTGTCATTTGACCAATATGAAGATTATACTCGAAAAATTCCTTCGTGGGGCAAAATATTTATAAAATTTTTAGGGAAAAAAAGGAAAATTTTTTTTGCATAAAAAAAGGATAAACGCGAAAGAGAAGTGCGTTTATCCGTTATATTAATAATGTCTGTCTTGTCTAGTCCGAGCGCCGCTAAACGTCGTCATCCGCTTTTCTATTGTCTAGCTTTGGGACCCATCGGCTCGAGGTCATAATCCAATCCTCCAAGAAGGTTAAAGACGAACCTTCATGCCGGCTTGGATTATGCTTTTCGCCGATAAGCAGGGTCCCTCCGCTTTTCTACTTAAATATTCTGCTGATTTTTTCTATCTCTTCGTTTGTAAGATGCACGTCAAGCGTTTTAAGGTTATTTGAAACCTGATCAGGGCGTTTTGCGCCTGGTATTAATACATCAATGGAGTCACGGGTTAAATACCAGGCGAGAACAACGTGTGCAGTTTCTGCCCCTTTCTCATTAGCTATTTCACGTATCTGCTCTACTTTCTGCAGATTGCGTTCGAAGGCTTCCCCTTGGAAGAGAGGGTTTTTAGCACGGCCGTCATTAAACGTTGTGTTTTTTGTATACTTCCCGCCCAGTAGTCCTGCTGCCAGCGGGAAATAAGGAATGAATGAAATGCCTGTATCGGCTGTGTAAGGCAAAAGCTGATCCTCAACAGCACGTTTAAACAGGTTGTATTCTGATTGAAGGACATCTACATAACCATCTTTATTCGCTTCTTTAAGCTGTTCAATGGAGAAGTTAGAAACGCCGATTGCTTTAATTTTACCGGCATCCTTTAATTCCTTCAATGCCCCAACTGCTTCGTCCTTAGGAGTTTTCTCATCAGGAAAGTGGATATAAAAAAGATCAATATAATCCGTTTGGAGTCTTTTTAGGCTGTTGTCTACGGATTCTTTTAAAAAGGCAGGGGAATTATCTATCACAATTTTCCCGTCTACAAATTTATGGGCGCCTTTTGTAGCAATAACCACTTTTTCTCGGTTACCCTGTTCCTTTAGGACTTCTCCAATTAATTCCTCTGAACGTTCAGGTCCGTATATATAGGCAGTATCAAGAAAATTAATGCCACTTTTTAAAGCTGTGCGGACAACTTCTTTTCCTGTTTCTTCACTTAAATTAGGATATATGTTGTGTCCTCCGACAGCATTTGTTCCAAGACCGATGGGATTTACATAAAGATCTGTTTTTCCTATTTGCACCTGCTTAACCAATTATTCCAACTCCTTTCTTTGATTGAAACTATCATAACAAAAGGGCGGCATAAAAAGAAAATGATAGGATTGTTTTTGTCTCCTTTATTTCTCTAAAAGAAAAACTTCATATATGAACGGAAAACCAAATTATTAAAGGTTTATAGGAACGGGCTTTTGTTAAATATGATATGGAACGCGACTTTACTGAATTTGGCATTTCTCGTATAGCTTTCTGTGCCTGACTCTTTATAAGCAATGAACCATCCATGCGAAAACAGCCTTGTGTGGGCCAGCAGCAATGATCTCGGGAAATTGTAATAAAACGTTCAATTTACATTTTAAGTGTCAAAGAGGATATATGGTAATATGAGAAGGCTTTAAAGTACGCTTTGAAAATAGTAATCGTAATTTCTTTGGGGTAAAGGAGGAAACATACTCTTATGGAGTTTCATGAAAATAAAATTTTTCCGCCAAAGACGTGTACAGTGGAACGTCTGGTGACGAATGGATCTGATGTAGAAAAAGTATTGGCAGGTAGAAAAACCGCTGTACGCCGTAATGGGCGCTATGCAGATATTGGAGAAAAGCTGTTTCTAAAGGGACAAGAATTTATAGTTGAAAAGGTTTATCGTCAATCTCTTGGAGAAATGACGGAGAATCACGCCTATCAAGAAGGGTACGAAAGTCTTGAGGAATACAAGAATTTCATCCTTTCTTTTCATCATGGAATGAAGTGGCTGCCTTCCATGATGGTTTGGGTGCATGAATTCAGACCTGCGGAAGTATAGAGCTATGGGTATGGAAATTCTTCATCCTTTGATTTTGTATATCCATATACTTAGCGTAATTATGTCAATCGGACCTTTTTTTATTCTACTGCCAATAAGCCAGAAAATAAAAGTTACAGAAGGAGTGAAGCAGCAGGCATATCTTGATACCTTTAAAGCCTCTGTCAGGCTTGCGAAGCATGCTGGCCATGTCCTGGCAGGTTCTGGTATATTGCTTGTCATCATTAGCTCCTGGACCTGGAGAACACCATGGATTGATGTGACAGTTATTGTAATGGTTAGTTCATTATTTTTTCTGGCACGTGCATTCTCTCCTACTCTTAGGAAGTTCGATCAGCCCGGTCAAAACACAAATGAATTAGTGTCAAAATTATTGAGGTCCACCATCATTTATCTGGCGCTGCTGCTGGCAATGCTTTGGCTGATGGTGTCAAAGCCTGTATTTTGGTAGGCTGTATATGCAGACTTAGCTGTGATTTGACCGATTATCATATAAAAGAACTCTTGTATGCAACCAAAAAAGAAGCTGTATTCCGCAGCTTCTTTTTTGGTTGGGGAAAAGTTATTTAAATAGCTCTGTAATCCTGTTTGTTAATGTCCGCTTTCAGGCACTCGTTTTTTAGCAGGTGGTACGGAGTATCCTCGTCAATGAGCAAGGCACTTGCTTTTGCCATCTCATGTAGAAGGCATAAGCTGATTCAATTGCACGCTTTAATACATAATCTTTTCTCGGGAAATAATTTCGATAAATAACCAGGAGAAATAGCAATTGACTTGATTTCTTTTTCTTCCAAAATGGCAGCCTGTGCTTTTTCTGCCGTCATGTCTTAAAGTTACTTCTATCAAAGGAATTAGCCTCAGTACTGTCGAAAGAAAAACCAAAGGAAATATAAGGAGGGGTCGAAGTGGACTTCAAAGATTACGAGGAGTTTTGGGTCTATTATTTAACACAGCACCTTAAACCTGCTACAAGAAGCTGGCATTTTGTTGGAACCAGCTTGGTTTTTCTGTTTATTATATTAGCCATTTCCTTTATGAAATGGTGGATTTTGCTGCTGGCGCCTCTGTCAGCATATGCACTTGCATGGATTAGCCATTTTTTTATTGAAGGAAATAAACCAGCAACGTTTGGACATCCGGTCTGGTCACTTCGGGCTGATTTTCGGATGTATTGGTTTACTCTTACTAGACAACTGGAAAGAGAGCTTGCTAGAACTGCCCGCTTTGAAAAGAAAGAAAAAAATGGATGAAAAATACAACACTGTTTTGTCGTGAATTGTTAGGCTTTCACCATTTTCTCTTGTTTTAAGGCAGCTCCAGACAAACGTTATTAGCTATGCCTCCTTTAGTCAGGTTTTATAAACCCATTACCAACCCTTAACAGAATATTAATATTATTACTGTAACATCGAGGATAAGCTTACTTAGAATAAGGGAGGGGACTAAGGGGCATGGCGAAAAAGGTGCTTATAATTACGCAGAATTTTTATCCGGAGATTGGCAGTGCGGCTAACAGAATGAAAAACATTTACCAGCTTTTGAGCGGTATGGGATATGATGTTGCCATAGTAACGACTGAACCTGCTTATCCTGACAGAAATTTATATAAACAAGAGCAATTCTGGGATCAGGAGGATTTGAACGGGGGGAAGAATATACACAGAGTTCCGATTAAAACAAGAGGATATTCGCTTGCGATTATTAATCGTTTTTATTTTTATATGGAAATGGCTGTCAGAATGTTTTTATATCTTTTTAAAGATACGTCAAGATATGACTTCGTATTCACAACATCACCTTCTATTTTTGTTGCAATGGTGGGATTGGCTGCGAAGTTTCGATACCGGTGCAGGCTGGTGCTTGATATTCGCGACTTATGGCCAGAGTCGCTAAAAGGTGTGGGGTTGTTTGAGAACAAACTCATTTTTTTTATTTTTAATGGAATTGAATCTCTCCTCTACAAGAAGGCAGACCATATTATTGTAAACAGTAGAGGCTTTATTCCTCATATAAAAAAGAGAGCAAATATACAGGAAAGCAAAATCAGTTTTATTCCGAATGGAGCAAGGCGGTCGGAGATTTCGCCTAAATGGAATAAATGGCAATTTAAAGCTGTTTATGCCGGCAATTTAGGGCTGGCTCAGGACGTTGACATCATTAGATTGCTTGCAGAGAAACTAAAGGAGCACTCTATACCACTTACGGTTATTGGCTATGGTATGAGAAAAAATGATTTTAAGAATTATATAGTAAACAAAGGGCTGGATAATGTAGAATTCGTAATGCCTTTGTCGAGAAAAGCTTGTTTTAAAAAGCTTGCAGAGCATAGCGCCGGGATTGTTACATTAAAAAATAAAGAGGTATTTGGGACCGTATTGCCAGGAAAAGTGATAGATTACATGACCTGCAGAGTACCTATCGTTGCTTCTGTGACGGGTTATTCGAAAAAAATTATTGAAGATAACAAGGTGGGATTTGTCTCAACAGAGGGAAGCGTAGAGGAAATGGTGAAACATGTCCTTTATTTAAAGGAGAATCCATCCATTAGAGAGAAAATGGAAGATCATTGTGAAAACTATATAAACAGAGAATTTGTGTGGGAAGAAAATATCTTCCTGCTTAAACGATTTATGGAGCAGCAAAACAGCAAAGCGGATAAAAAGTGGTTTTTCAAGCCTAAAAACGTAAAGGTAAATCATAATGAATAAGAAAGTGGGAATGTTTGTTTGGAATCACTTTACTAATGATGCCCGAGTCCTAAGAGAATGCACTGCTTTGTCCGAAAATGGATATTCAGTAGAGTTATTTTGTATTGAGGATACCAACAATCCATCTTTGCCTAAATATGAAAATATTAATCATCATTTTCATGTTATTAGAGTGAGGGAGCATCCCCTGCTTCTGGGATTTATAAAAAAAGTCAGCCATCTTTGCATGAAAAATAAGTTGATTTTGGCTGTCTCAGCTTTATTCTGGTTTTTGATGCTTTGTTTAATGCCTTTTACAGTCTTCCTTTTTTCAGTAATCATCTTCCTATTTACTAAGACAAAGCTTAATATGTTTTGGATTAGAGCCAGCATCATGTATAGAATGATTCTAAGAGGCTGGAAAGGCAATTATGACATCTATCATTCGAATGATTTAAATACGCTGATACAGGGCTATATTGGTGCCAAATGGAGATGGAAGAAAAGACAATTATTATATGATTCTCATGAAGTTCAGACAAGCAGAACGGGCTATAACAGCCGTTTATTCGGAATCATTGAGGCGTTCTTAATCCATAGAGTTGATCAAATGATAGTAGAAAATCACACAAGAGCAAAATACAATGAAAAAATATACGGTTTTTATCCAAATGTTGTTCATAATTATCCATTCAAGCAGGAGATTCATGATCAAAGGGAAGCCCCGCTCCACCAAATTCTCGGTATTCCTTCTACCGAAAAAATCCTTCTTTATCAGGGAGGAATGCAAGAGGGAAGAGGTCTTGATAAATTAATTAAAGCCGCACCGCTGTTTTCTGAGGGTGTTTTGGTCTTTATTGGTGACGGGAAAATGAAACCGGCTTTAGAGTTGCTGGTTGAGAAAATGAAGCTTCAGGATAAGGTTAAATTTCTTCCTAAGGTACCTTTAAAAGAACTCCCTGAATATACAAGGAATGCCTATATAGGCTTTCAGGTCCTTAACAATGTTTGTTTTAATCATTACTCCGCCTCCTCGAATAAATTGTTTGAATATCTTATGGCCGGTGTGCCCGTAGTAGCATGCAGCTTCCCTGAAATTCAAAGGGTAGTAGAAAAAGAAAAGGTTGGAATCTGTATTGATTCACATGATTTTCAAGATATTGCGTTTGGTGTGAATTTTATTCTTGAAAATACAAAAATCCATGATGAAATGAAAAGAAATTGCTTTAGAGCCTCTAAGAATTATAATTGGGAAACAGAGAAGCACAAGCTGTTGTCAACCTATTCTTCATTATTCGGACGTATTCAAAGCGGCGGGCAGCTGAGAGAAAGCTATTAATTGGTCATTATCCATTTAAGTATTTATAGCGATTTTTATACCCCTTTCCAGTATGGTAAAGGGGTTTATTATTTTTATTCTTTTATAAAAGGTTTTGTTAGAGGACTACATTATTATATTTTGAATCATATAACAAAAAATGGGAGAGGGGAAATTGGTGAGAATAATAGAATGGTGCTTATCTATTAAAAATTTATTTAAACAAAAAAGAACAGGCATGATGAATAGCGCTGAGTATATCTAGTAATACCTATAAATCGCTTGGATTCAACGTTAATTAGAGTGGTAGACAAAAGACTCCTGCAAATTAAGCAGTATTGGGAGAGCCCTATAAGCATGTTATGATGTGATTCCTCAGCCACCCGCGGAAAGCGAGTATTCGGAGTGAAAATCCTGAAGGACGAACCGCCCCGCGGAAAGCGAGTGCCTGCAGCGCAAATCAACTAGCAGGATAATTAGAAAGCAACCTATATCTATGCACAATCCTAATTTGGATTTAATTCAAAGGTTAATTGAAGCGAATAGAAATGCTTGCAGTTGAAGCCAACAAGCAAAAAAAGCTGCTGTAGCCAAGGGTATTTGAATTCATTGTACCATTTGGGACAGCCTCTTTTTAGAAAGAGCTAAAAAACAAGCAGTTATCACCATAGAAATTTAACAGAGTCTTAAAAAAGGATAGTATATTTTATACCCAATGCAATCTTCGGGTTAGCTCCAGCGTTATTCATTTCATAAGTCCAATTTCCTGATTCTAAAACAAATTACCTACAGGAAGTAGCCTTTAAATCAAGCCTTCACTGAGAATAAACAATAGCTTAACAATTCTAAATACTACCTTAACAACCCCTTAAAAATGCATCGTTATGATTTCTTTAAGGCCTTAATATAACTATTAGCCTTTGAATCTTCCCTCATTGCAGCCAACGGAAACCATCAGATTGGCAGTTAAAAACTATCCCTGTAACGGAAAGAAACTACTACTGGTGATCTAAACAAAAGGAGAGATAAAGGGTATGAAGCTTTGTACAATCGGACTAGGATATATTGGAGCACCAACGTCAATTATGTTTGCTAAGCATCATGTCGAAGTAGTAGGTGTCGATGTTAACCCAAGCGTTATTGATTTCTTAAATGAAGGCAGGCTGCATATTGAAGAACCAGGCTTGCAGGAAGCATTGAGTGAAGTAATTGAAATGGGCACCTTTAAGGCATCTCTGTATCCTGAAAAGGCGGATGCATTTATCATATCAGTGCCTACTCCCAATCATAATGACCAATGGAAATCCTGCGATCTATCCTATGTCTTAAGTGCAGTAAAGACGATTATTCCATACTTGGAAAAGGGAAATGTCGTAATAGTTGAATCGACTATAGCGCCAAGGAGCATGGATGATTTTGTGAAACCATTAATAGAGCAGGCTGGATATGAGGCAGGGGAGGATATTTTTCTTGTACACTGTCCTGAAAGAGTATTGCCTGGCCAAATTTTGCATGAGCTTGTATACAACAATCGCATTGTAGGCGGCATTACAGATGCTTGTGCTGAAGCGGGTGCAGCGATTTACCGTACATTTGTGCAGGGAGAAATTATTCAAACCAATGCAAAAACCGCTGAAATGTCCAAGCTGATGGAAAATACCTTTAGAGATGTGAATATTGCTTTGGCAAATGAAGTAGCTAAAGTGTGTAATGAATTGGAAATCAATGTGTTAGAAGTAATAGAAATGGCAAATAAACACCCTCGTGTTAACCTGCACACACCTGGCCCTGGAGTAGGCGGACACTGTCTTGCTGTAGATCCATACTTTATAGTAGCAAAAGCTCCGGAAACAGCTAAAATGATCAATTTATCGCGCTTAATCAACTGCTCAATGCCTGAATACGTGGTTAAAAGCATCAATACTCTTATGGAAAATGTTCATGGGAAAACCATTACCCTGTTTGGCTTAACATATAAAGGAAATGTTGATGATATCAGGGAAAGTCCTGCTATTGAGGTCATGGATCTCTTGAAAGCCCAAGGAAAATATGAAATTCGAGCATATGACCCGCATGTAAATAGCAGTATAGTCATGAATAAGATGGAAGAGGCAGTTCATCAATCCGATTTAGTTGTCGTTTTAACGGACCATAATGAATTTAAATGGATGGATGATGAAGCATTTAGCAATATGAGAAACAAGCGTGTGTTTGATACCCGAAATATTATGAATGTGATGGATAAGGAAGTCGAATATATTAACCTTGGCACTCTATATATGCACACACAGCAAGAAAAAATTTCGAAGGAAGAAGTGTATGTGCCTAAATTAAAAAGAGCCATTTCATAAAAAACTGAGCGATAGGAGAAGGGGGATAGCATTCTATCTCTCTTTTATTATGGCTTTAGATAATATAAGGGATATTGGTTAATCTGTAGATTAAATGCTGCTTCAAATATTTTTTAACAACTAAATGGACTGTTCTCTATTCTTCTTCCAGAGTTTCGCTCCAAGTGCTGGCTTTTTCGCAGACAGTTTGTGAAGTCTTTCGGCACTTCTAAGCTATCAGTGTCTCCCTTGACTGCTTTATTAGGCAGTAAACTTACATATCGATTGCAATTAAGAAAGGATCCATATGATTTTATTAATTATAAACGGGAGGAGACTATTTTAGAGAGTAAAAAGAAAGCCAGATTAGCCAACAGCACCGATGATCACATATAGGAAAAAGGGGAGATTTCAAAGCTAAGCTTTTAAAAATGGCATGTTGCAACTAGCTTGTATAACAAAGAAGTTGTAAACGCGATTCAGACAAGATAGATCACCCCAAAAACGTTGATATATTAATATGCAAACGTATTTGTAAACTTGTAAACATATAATGCAAACAATTGTAAACGATATTGCAAACATGTTTACAGTAAATGAAAACATGCAAACAGATTTGTATACTTGTTTACTTATTTGCAAACACCCTGAAAGTGATATAAATTGTTGAGGGTTTTATTTATTAGCACTCATTTTTGCACCCTATACTATTTCAGTTGAGTATGTTGCAAAGATCATTTGATCTTCTGTATAGTATTCATCTATTTAGATAAAAAGATGACCAGGCGAAAGCGAAGTTCCTTTAATGTAAAAAGATTTACCCTCGATAGAATTCCGCTTTTTATGACAATAAAATAAACCCTATTAGTCAGTCATTTAAAAATGTTATGCAGTTTTTTGACTTAAAGTATCAGCTGAATTATAAAAGACCCTGATGAAGAATACTCCTATTTAAACTTACTTAATTGTCATTTATATTATTCTCTCCCTTTTGTTACAAATGATCAGTAGATGATATAGAGAACAACCTTTGATAGTTACTTGTAATAAATTAAATCAATATTTTTCAAGGTATTTGAAATGGAAAACAAACATCCCCGTGTTAAACTTCACAAACCTTACCTAGGTGCAGGTGGACACTGTTTTGCTATAATCCAAGGAAATTAAAAGTAGATAAACTTCTTTGGATGACAAATCGACATTATTATAAATTCTTAAATATAGATTGGATTTATGGAGTTTTTTGAAAATTGGTTATTGATTTCTGCTCCAAGCCCTCGCTTTCCGGGGTGCAAACAGAAAGTCTCCTCGCACCAAATCGCTCATATAGGCTCTTCTCTTGCCTGCAGAACTCTCGTTTATCTGCACCAAACATCATGCAAAAAATAAGTATTCCAAATTTTAAGATCAACCTATAAAGTATAGAAATTTTTAAGCCAGAAAACTAAATAGCAGATAAAGAAAAAAAGCTTTCGGGCAAATTAATTAGTTCTAGGCTTTCAAAAAAATACGGCAATTTTATCGAGAAATTTTTAAAGTGTTTGTAGCAAATTGACATAAAAGACTAAATGCCATAAAAACTGCCGATTTATCGTACATGTGAAATCAAGTGATGGTATTAAGTTATAGATCTACTTCATTTGCGAATTTTCCCTGAGGGATTATGGGATGGAATTCATTAGCATGCTAGTAATAAACGTATCTGCATCTTCAAAATTAATTGCCTCAAAGATTATATCGATTTTTAAGTAATTAATTGACATAATTGTTTCACTTTAAAACAATTAGATGACAGTCTAAATTGAAAGTTACTCATTCGTAGCTTATCCGTGCTCATGCTTTTATCTTGAGAATTAGTATTCAAGATTATTATATAATATAAATTGAAAGTTCCAGTTACTGCTCTCTTTGCTAGGGCAGTAAATAAGAAGATTTACAACATTTGTAGTTTTTTTAGTCATCTCAATATTAATGTTAGAAACTAAAACAGTTGATTTAAATATTCTCTTTGGTTTGCTTTATTGTTTCGGTGTACCCGAGAATTTCAATGAAGCCATAGAATATCTAGCTATAAACTGTTTTCCGGGCAACAGAAAAAGTAGTTAAAGTAGTTATTGATTTATTCCCTCCCATAAAGTTAGGAGAGGGGAGGTTTTAAGAGAGATAATAGCTAGCTAACGGGCCGCTAAAAATTAATGCAAACAAGTTTACAAAAAACGATAACAAGTTTGCGTAAACTGTAAACTTGTTTGCAATTTTGTTTACTTTTGTTTACAGAAATGTTTACAAGTAAACAAATACGTTTACTTGTTGATTTGTGGGGAATTTCACTTATGAAAACATTAGGTTTACAAGAGTGTTTGCAAGTTTACGTTTTGTTAACAAACTCTAGAATATATTGACTCTATTACCATAGTCTTTTACTCTATTAATAGATACAAAAATAAAAAGAACCAAGAGAGGAAGATATTCATGGGGAACTCGAGAATCGCAGCAGTTGATGTAGGGAATGACGCTGTAAAAGCCATATTTGGAAAAGTAGATTATGAACTCAGCATTCCAAATGTTGTTGCAAGAGACATTGAAGATCGTCCTGTAATAGGAATAGAAGAATTGGATACGAAAGACCCGCTTACTGGAATACATATTAAAATCCATTCTCCAGCTTTAAAAGAAAACAATGCTATCTATCGGGTTGGACAATTGGCAACAAAAAGTGATAATGCAACAGAATTGGATCCAGGAAGCAGCAAATCCGAAGAGGATCAGCCTCTTGTTATGCTATTTACTGCATTGGCATTGGATGCTGTTAGAGAAGAAAATAAAAATCTGTTTAAAAGAAACCAAAATGTTGTGGATTCAAACTACACACTAGGAACTGGCCTTCCCCTTCGTGAAGTAAAAGAAGGCAAAGATGCAGGCTATAGATCGAAACTGCTGGGATCTGTCCATCAGGTAGAGTTTTTAGTAACACCTAAATATCAGGGACTGAAAGTAAATATTAAGTTTGATGAAGTAAAAGTTTATCCAGAAGGCTTTGCTGCATTTATCAACTTAGTAATGGATAATAACTTAAACATTATAAATAAAGACCTTATTGATAAACGCATTATCATTCAGGATATTGGTGGCTTGTCTACAGATATCGCAGTTATAAAAAACAGAAACGTAGATGATGACAAGGCGCAAGGGTTTAATTTGGGTGTATCAGAATCTCTTGAAGCCATTCGCGAAGAAATCCGCTCAAAATACGGTGTCGAACTAGATAGCCGACGCGATGTAGTTGAAATCATCACTAAAAAACACGACCGAAACCACATTATGGTGAAGGGAAGCAGAACCAGCGTACATGAAATTACAGACCGCATTCTGCTGGATTTGGCTAAAAAGCAATACCGTTTATTGCGAAATGTTTGGAAAAAGAATTCACAAACAGAGATTTGCTATTTTGTAGGTGGCGGCTCAGTTGTTTTGAAGGAATATTTAAAGACGCTTAATAACAATTTAGATGGTTATAATATTGACTTTTTTGAAGATGAAAAAGAAAGCATTTGGATGATGGCAAATGCTTATTATAAGCTTATTTCTGATAACCTAAAAAGGACAGAAAATAATAAAAAACCTGAGGAAAAAGAAACAGTAAAGGCAAAATAGGGTGATTTCATGGGGAATTCTTCTTCAAGCGAAATTAAAAGAGGCCAAACGATCGCTTTTCGTATCCCTTCAGATACGCCCGATCATATCCTCAAACAAATACAAAAGCTGAAGGAAACAGAGAAGAGAAACTTTTCCAGTCGAATTGCTGAATTTGTGATGCAAGGGGTCAATCAAACTTTTACTAGAGAGAGAGAAGCACTTACCATTCCCATTCCTCAGAAATTAAGCAAGATGCAGAAAGATTGGCTCAAACATGAGCATTCTGAAGCCTTGCTGGGAAGCATTATGTACCACTTGATAGCTGACCCTGTCCGGTCCGTATCTTTGCTTGCAGCACTGAATAGCAACCATACGGATATCGATCAGGCACTTTATCTGCAGGAGGAAGCATATTCTGTAATGCCCAAATCAGAAACAAGAAAACAAGTTGGCGTTGCCTCCCCAATAGAAGAAGAGCAGAAAGAACATGTGGTTGAGTTGCAGCCAGAAGATGATATTGA
The DNA here is from genome assembly GCF_001636425.1 of Heyndrickxia acidicola. Classification (NCBI taxonomy): domain Bacteria; kingdom Bacillati; phylum Bacillota; class Bacilli; order Caryophanales; family Bacillaceae; genus Heyndrickxia; species Heyndrickxia acidicola. The sequence goes on along the minus strand of NZ_KV440953.1, from coordinate 3,265,373 downwards.
TGATGATTTGGATCAATTTGATTGGGATTCGATAAAGCCTGATGAATCTTTAAATAAAGAGCAAACTTCTGAAAAAGAAGAGACTCTTGATGATTTGCTTGGCGGATTTTTAGCACAAATGAATAAATGATATTTGCTGCTCCCTTTAGCGATTGGAACTGTCGTTAAAGGGGGTTTTTGTTTTCGTTCCGTTGTTGTCATTGGGTGTTTTGGAAAAATATCCAGCTGTATACATTGAATAGTAAATATGATTTTGTTTAACAATAACGTACAATCCTTTTTGACAATCTGTTAAAAGATTGTATTAAGAAATACATTTTTTTTAAAAACTGTGTTAATGTATCTAATGGAGGAAGGCTGGATGGAGATTTCAGCTGTATTTTTGTGTGTCAATAAGAGACTTTCCTTTTTATTTGATTGAAAATAATCCTGTAGAAGAAACCTCTCTTTCTTTTATTTGAACGGACAAGCATAACAAGCATTATAAAATGAATTTTGTCTTAAAAACAAATGATTTTTTGCTGCTGACTATCCATGACTGCAAAAACTACCTGAAAATCCCCGAAAAAGAGTAGAAAATTCACTTGGTTTTAAAAAGAAATCATTTGAAGTATTACCAACTTTTCCAGCTATAAATCCTAATATATAGGGTATAGACTAGGTGAACTTTCCAAAACCTACAGATAGAAAAGTAAAAAAAGAAGAAGTGAATAATCTGTGATGAATTTTTGTCGAAAATCGTACAATTTATCGAACTGTCATTCATAAATAAGTACATGACGCTAACTTCGATGTATGATATGAAAGTACGTTACATTATTCATTAAGAGGGTTACATCACTCTTGAATTTTTACTATATCATCTACTACTGGAATAGTTCAGAAAGGAGCTGAATGGTTTTGAATAAGCCAAAAGGAATTTTTAACAAGCTAAAATATTTAGCATTGGCAGTTTTTGCAACCGTAGCTATGGCAGGATGCAGCGACAAGTACATTGTGTTGCACCCAGTAGGTCCAGTTGCACAGAAGGAATACCATTTAATCGTATTATCGACCATTATTTGTGCTATTGTGGTTATCCCTGTTATTGCTCTACTTATATTCATTATATATCGGTATCGTGATACTCCAGATAATAAGGCGCCATATGAACCACACTGGTCAGAAAGTAAGCTGCTGGAAACAATCTGGTGGGGTATCCCAATTATTATTGTTATTATCTTAGGTGTTCTCACTGTGAGAGATACTTACTCTTTAGCAAAAGAACCAGTTAATCCTAAAAAAGCAAAACCACTTACGATTCAGGTTACTTCTTTAGACTGGAAATGGTTATTCATTTATCCAGATCAAAAAATAGCAACAGTGAACTATGCTGAAATTCCTGCGAATGTTCCTGTTCAGTTTGAATTAACATCTGATGCACCAATGAACTCTTTCTGGGTTCCACAGCTCGGTGGTCAGGAATATACAATGCCGGGCATGAAAATGCGTCTATGGCTTGAAGCCAATAAAACAGGCACATTTTTTGGATCGGGCGCAAACTTCTCTGGTGAAGGATTTGCACACATGCAATTTAATGTGACTTCCACGAACCAAGCGGACTTTAATAGTTGGGTTAAGGGAATCAAACAAAGCAGTCCTGCGCTAACTCAAAGCGGCTATGATCACTTAGCTCAAAAAGGTCTTGCCAAAGTACAATCCTTCTCATCAGTCCCTAATGGATTATTCGATAAGATTGTAGAAAAAAATGGTCACCATATGACTGGCGATATGAAAAATGAATATCCCAAAATGAAGCAGAAAGACAACATGTCCGGAATGGATATGAAGCACTGATAGAAGAGAGGAGACATTCTACATGTTAGATAGTATAAAAACATTTGCATCTCACTTCTTCGTAACCGGTGAACCAATGATTTATGGAGCGGATGTGTCAATTGTCTTTGCGACACTTGCAATCCTCTTCGTTCTAACCCGCTATAAAAAGTGGGGCTGGTTATGGCGTGAATGGCTAGTAACCGTTGACCATAAGAAAATTGGGATTATGTATATCCTGGCAGCATTAGTAATGCTTTTCCGCGGTGGTGTGGATGCACTTTTAATGCGGTCACAATTAGCTTTTCCTAACTTGCATTTTTTAGATTCGAATCACTATAACGAAATCTTTACAACCCATGGTACGATCATGATTTTATTCATGGCGATGCCGTTTATGTTTGGTTTATTTAATATCGCAGTACCGCTTCAAATTGGAGCGCGTGACGTTGCTTATCCATACTTGAACGCAATTAGTTTCTGGATGTTCTTTATGGGTGCAATGCTGTTTAACCTTTCATTTGTTATCGGTGGATCTCCGAATGCAGGCTGGTTATCTTATCCGCCGTTATCAGAGCTTTCCGGAAGTCCTGGAGTTGGCGAAAACTTCTATATATGGGGTGTGCAGATATCCGGTATAGGTAGTTTGGCCACGGGGATTAACTTTTTAGTAACAATCCTGAAAATGCGTACCCCTGGCATGAAATTAATGAAAATGCCTTTATTCACATGGTCTGTATTCACAAGCTGTATCTTAATCATTTTTGCTTTCCCAATTTTGACAGTTACATTAGCTTTACTGTTTATCGACCGTTTCGCAGGTGCTCACTTCTTCACCATGACAGGTGGAGGAAATCCAATGATGTTCGTCAACTTGATTTGGATGTGGGGACACCCTGAGGTATATATTATTGTTCTTCCAGCTTTCGGTATTTTCTCGGAAGTTGTAGCGACTTTCTCAAAGAAAAGAATTTTTGGTTATGCATCCATGGTCTTTTCTATGATGGTCATCAGCGTTATCGGGTTCTTCACTTGGACTCACCATTTCTTTACAATGGGTTCAGGAGCAGATGTTAATGCTTTCTTCGCCATCTCAACCATGGCAATAGCAATCCCAACCGGGGTTAAAATATTTAACTGGTTATTTACAATGTTCCGCGGACGTATCAGCTTTACACAGCCGATGTTGTGGACCATTGCATTTATCCCATGTTTCGTTGTCGGTGGAGCTACAGGGGTTATGCTAGCTGTCGCGCCTGCTGACTATCAGTATCACAACAGCTACTTCCTAATTGCCCATTTCCATCAAGTAATAATTGGCGGTGTGGTGTTTGGATATCTAGCTGGTTTATATTACTGGTGGCCAAAAATGTTTGGCTTCAAGTTAAACGATCGTCTAGGACACTGGGCATTCTGGACATGGAACATCGGTTTCTATGTATGTTTCATGCCTCAATACGCTTTAGGTTTCATGGGTATGACTCGACGCGTTTATACGTACGGCTGGGATTTAGGCTGGGCTCCGCTTAACCTGGTTTCTACTATCGGGGCATTCTTAATGGGTATCGGCTTCATTTTCCAAGTATGGCAAATTATCTACAGTGTGAAACATGGTGAGCGCGATGTTACAGGCGATCCATGGGATGGACGTACGCTTGAATGGTCTATTCCCTCACCTGCACCATTATATAACTTTGCACACCTTCCTTATGCGGATAAGTTCGATTCTTGGCATGAAACAAAAGAAGACATTAAAGCTGGCAAAAAGATAGCTAAACCTGATCATTATGAGCCAATTCATATGCCAAAGGATTCAGCTATACCATTCATATTCTCAGTATGCTTCTTTATTGCAGGATTTGGCTTTACATTCAATTGGATTTGGATGGGTGTTCTCGGTATGATAGGCGTTGTTATATGCTTAATTTCACGTTCATTCCAATACGATGTGGATTACTATATTCCTGCTGAAGAAGTAGAACGTACGGAAACTGCTCTAGGGAGGGGATTATAATGGAACATGCATCATCTAATCACGATCATGACCATGGCCATGTAGACCAAGAAGCCCTAAAGGTTATGGGTTTCTGGATCTTCCTCGTAACGGACTGTCTTTTATTCGGTACACTGTTTGCAACTTATGTTGTTTTAAGACATAACACAGCAGGCGGACCCATCGGAAAAGAATTATTCGAAGTTCCAGGCTTTGTGGCTGAAACATTTATCTTATTAACAAGTAGTTTTACAAGTGGTTTAGCGATCTTAGCAATGCATAAAGGCAAAGTGAAGCAAATGATTGCATGGCTGATCGTAACCATCATTTTTGGTCTTGGATTTATCGGATTTGAGGTAACTGAGTTTACAAAAATGGTTCATGACGGTGCAACTATTCATACTAGTGCTTTCCTTTCAGCATTCTTTATCTTAGTTGGAACCCATGGACTGCACGTTTCTGTTGGTTTAGTATGGATGACAGGAATTGTTATTCAGTTGTCACGACGCGGAATTACAGATGTAACTCAAAGAAAAGCTTTCAATGTCAGCTTGTACTGGCACTTCCTTGACGCAGTTTGGATCTTTATCCTTACGGTTGTATATTTGATGGGGGTGATGTAACATGACCCAACATGAAAATCATGAAGCTCATGAAAATCACGGAACAATTGGGCAATATGTGACTGGTTTTATCATTTCAATCATTTTGACCATTATTCCTTTGGTTTTAGTTTTAAAACATATGATGCAAGGGACAGCGCTGCTAGTTACGATAATGATTATGGCACTCCTTCAGTTCTTAGTTCAGTTATTCTTCTTCATGCACGTTAGAGAAGGAGAAAGACCTCGATATAATGTTATGGCCTTAGTGCTCGGCATAATCTTCGTTTTCACAATCGTAGCTGGTTCTGTATGGATAATGTCCTTTAATGCTCAAGTACAATAATGTATATGAAAAAACCTCCGTTTATAACGGAGGTTTTTTTGTACCTTTTATAAGTTGGGCTTTGTAAAGCTCAATGCTATGTTGAAAACTGCCTGTTTTACAACTCCAAATATACATACTGTTGCAAGTCATTCATTTAGACTCTTTCCGGGTAATCCTTTGTAAGTAAAACAAAAATCTATGAGAAAACAGCCTTCATTCAAAATTATTTCCCGGGGAAATGCCCGCTAAAGGTATATCCAGCCATTCGGAGAGCCAATATAAAATGAAGCAAGGATAGGAGGGATTAAATTGAATACACAACGAGCTAAAGAAATTGCTGAGTCCCCTGTAATGGCAAATGTTATTTATAACGGTAAGCCTATTTATATTCAGCATGTGGATGAGCAAAACGAAACTGCCAGAATATATCCGATTCTTGACCCGGAAAATGAAAGGGAAGTATTATTGTCAGAGCTGCTGGAGCAGTAAACCCTTCAACAGGGAGGCGGAGAGTGAAAAAGCGATTGAGTATGGAACCTTTCGCTTTTTCACCTTGGGGTAACTAGAAAATGATTCGAAAATATATTGCTGAAATACGGCAGTTTTTTTGTGAGATTTTCCGTTAGTTCAGCATACACGCAGCCGGCGGTTTGTGTGAATAGGTCTAGCGTTAAATAAGGCAAAAGAATGCTATACTTTTACTGATAACAAGCATTTAAAACATTTACATCAGGCAGGAGAGTGTTTATGCAGTATAAAATTGTTTTTTTAGATATTGACGGAACCATCGTACCCCATGGCAAAGCAATCAGTAATGCAACAAAGGATGCCATAGAGAAGTTAAAAAATAAAAATATCCATGTAGTTCTTGCAACTGGAAGAGCACCTTACTTTTCAGAGACCGTTATACAGGAGTCAGGGGCTGAATCAATGGTATTCTTTAATGGTTCATTTGTTAGCCATAATGGGGAATTGATTTATCAGAGTCCAATTGAAAAGAAAGTGCTGGAAAAACTTCATTATCTAACTAACCATCATAAACACCCTCTTACATATTTAGGCCCAACAGCATTTAAAGCAACAGATTTAACTCATCCATTTGTTCTAGAAGCGTTCATGCGCGATCCATGGAAACCTGAGCTGGCCCCAGCTTCATACTGGATGGAAGAGGATATTTACCAGGTGTTTTTACATTGTGATGTAAATGAAGAGTCCTTCTATCAATCAGAAGTTCCAGAGTTGGACTTCAGAAGATGGAGTTCCGTTGGTGCTAGAACATGCGACGTTAATCTATCTTCTTCCACAAAAGCAGTGGGTATAACCAAGCTGCTTGAAAAACTGGGAATCGCGCCGGATGAAGCTGTTGCGTTTGGAGACGGGCTAAACGACATTGAGATGCTTTCGCTTGTAGGAATGGGAGTTGCTATGGGATCAGCACGTGATGAAGTAAAGCAGGCTGCTAACATGGTTACATTATCTGCTGAAGAGGATGGTGTTAGAAAAGGGTTAGAAAAACTGTTATTAATTTAGGCTGTTTTCTCAGGGATTATTGCTTTAAGTACAAAAAATAAATCCGTATTTTATCCGTTCTGGCGGCATCTTTTCGTAAGTAATTCACAGGTTTACTACAGAGCCTGTGCCCTGTGAATTTCATCATTTTTTGTTAAATAGCAACTAAGTTTACGAAAAGAGCCTTAATTGAATTTAAGGAATGACATTATAGCTGGTTACCATTTCTTTTTCATTTGAAGTAAATTCTCAAGCTTATTTTAGATTTCATGCAGGGAATGGAATTTAAATGTATCAAAATGAGAACTTACTGGATAGATGCCGAAAGCTTTTCGGTAAAAAAATGGCACCGTTCCTGAATATTCTCTTATGCTAAGTATAAAAGCAATATACGTTTAGTGTTTTGAGTATTATGGTATGTAACGTATATCTGAGTTTTACACGGGAAAGGGGAAGGATTATGCTTTTCGACTGCGTCATAGTTGGGGGAGGAATCGCGGGTCTTCAGGCTGGTATACAATTAGGAAGATACAAGCATAGAATTTTAATAATTGATTCGAATAATGGACGGTCGAGTATTTGCCATGGATATCACAATATATTAGGCTACCCGGATGGAGTGAGCGGAGTAGAATTAAGGGGTGCCGGTAAAAAGCAGTGCGAGGCTTTAGGAGTAGTATTAGTAGAGGATACAGTTGTTTCAGCTAAGAAAATAGAGAATTATTTTATTTTAACAGGGCAGCAAGGTCAAACGTATTCAGGGAAAACGCTGCTCTTTGCAACTGGAGTTATGGACCGTATACCAGACTTTCCTTCATTATATCCCTGCCTTGGGATTAGTGTTTATGTATGTCCAGATTGTGATGGGTACGAAATTAAAAATAAGTCTACCATTGTAATTGGTTCAGGTAATGTGGGGGCCAACATGGCGTTAATTCTTAGTTATTGGACCGATAAGCTCATTTTTGTAAATCACGAGGAAAAGCCGGTTTCAGAAGAGAAGAAAAGACTGTTGGATGAGAAAAAAATCCGGTATTACAGTGGAGAAATAGCAGAAGTATTAGCAGAAGGATCGAACTTTCAAGGAGTCAGGCTTAAAAACGGGAAAATGATTTTGTCCAGCCGTGCCTTTATTGCCATGGGAGGAAATGAGGTGAGATCCGCTGTGGCTGCCCAGTTGGGAGTGGAGCTTCACCAAAACAAACATATATTGGTTGATCCAAGGACTAAGAAAACCAATATAGAAAATGTTTGGGCGGCAGGGGATATAGCTGCTCATTCAGAGCAGGTAACCATTGCAATGGGGGACGGCTCTCAAGCAGGGATTTGGATTCATAAAAGCTTAATGTAAATTGTAATAGTGATGAGAAGGGAGCCTGCCGTTTGGCAGGTTATTTTTGTTGGATAATAAAGTAAAAATTTATTATCCAATTTAGTCTTGTCTAGCTTCAGCGCCTATCGGCTAGTGGATCTACATCTCGTCCCTACGATAAGGAAACATCAGCTCGTGAACTGTCTTGCAGTGTTTCCATTACCTCAGTTGAAGACTTTGGATATGCATGCTGATGAATAAGGTGTTCACACATTTTATGTGTGATAAAGCGTGGCCCTCGGCGCCTTTTGCTTAAATCTACCCTTAAAAAATTAGGTCTATAGATATTGTTAAAAAGATAATTTATTACATCCTTCATTAAAAAAACCTAAATAAGGAATAATTTTCTGTCTCTAAAGCAAAATAAGTTCATAAGATAAAGGCTTACTGATGAAGGGTGGTTTCATGCAGGATTATGTTATTGCACGTTCCTTATTTGGAACAACTATGGGGTTTCACATTATTTTTGCGACTATGGGGGTAGGAATTCCTCTTATGATTTTAGTTGCAGAATTAATGTATCAGAAAACGAAGGATCGAGATTACGCCATTATGGCAAACCGCTGGACAAAGGGGCTTGCTGTAATATTGGGTGTATCGATTCCAACCGGAACCATTGCAGGTGTGCAGCTTTCCCTTTTATGGCCAGGTTTTATGGAAGTGGTAGGCAAAGTAATTGCTTTGCCATTTCAAATTGAAATTTATGCCTTCTTTGTGGAAGCGCTGTTTATGTCTATTTATGTGTATGCTGCTGACAGGATAAAGCCATGGATGAGAATAGTCAGTATTATTTCTGTTGTTATTGGGGCAATGGCATCTGCTGTTCTTATTACAAATGTGCACTCATTTGAGGGGACACCAAGGGGCTTTCAAATGAAAAATGGGGAAATTGTAAATGTACACCCCTGGAAAGCATTTTTCAATCCCGGATTTGGGATTACAGCAACCCATGTTGCCATTTCGGCTTTTATGACAGGTGCTTTTATTATAGCCACCATAGCTGCTTATAAAATGCTGAAAGAAAAATCACAGTCTCAGGTTTATCAATTTCATAAGAAAGCTCTTATGCTTGGGCTTGCGATTGGCGGAATATTTTCATTGGTAACAGCATTAAGCGGCCATGAAGCAGCCCAAATGCTATACAAATATCAGCCTGAAAAACTCGCAGCGGCAGAAGGATTATTTGAAACCCAGTCCCATGCACCACTGGCCGTTGGGGGTTATACAGATGCCAAAACCCAGGAGGTCAAGTGGGCAATCGAAATTCCTTGGGGATTGAGTTTTCTAGCTGGAAACAGTTTTAATACGGTTGTAAAGGGCCTGAACGAATGGCCAAAGGATTTATGGCCGCCATTATTTATCCACACCCTGTTTAATGGAATGGTAGGAGTGGGCATGCTGACTATACTTTTGGCTATTTTAGGCTTTTTCTGGAACAAGGTATTAAAAAAACAGGTATTCCCGAAAGTTCTCATGTGGTTATTTGTATTATCCGGCCCTCTTTCCATTATGGGCACGGAGTTTGGCTGGATTTTTGCATGTACAGGCAGGCAGCCATGGGTTATTTACCATGTTATGAAAACGAAGGATGCTGTAACAGGCTCTCAGCAGCTTGGCATTCTGTTCATTCTCTTTAGTTTGATTTATTGTATCTTAGCGATCTCGGTTGTATTAGTCTTGCGGTACTATTTTAAACGCCATCCTGTAAAAGATGATCTACTTCCAGGAAACAAACAGGATGTAAACGTATAAGAGGGGGATTACCTTGTTTGAAGATGAAGTGATTGCAATCACCCTCATATGGGGGTTTGTCTTTATCTATGCGGTGATGGCTACAATGGACTTTGGAGCAGGGTTTTGGTCGATGATATATATTAATCGAGAGCAAACCAAGGCGACGAATATTGCCAACCGGTACCTTTCACCAACCTGGGAGGTAACTAATGTTTTTATCGTGGCGATTGTGGTAGCAATTGTCAGTCTTTTTCCGAAAGCTACCTATACGCTTGGAACCGTTCTTTTAATCCCGGGCAGCATTATTTTGCTGTTGTTATCACTCCGAAGTGCCTTTCTAGTTTTTTCTCATGTAGCGGATGAATATGTGAAGCTTCTGACATATGTATCGGGTATTTGCGGGATTTTGATCCCAGGCCTTCTCATTAGTGTCCTCCCGATTACCCATGGGAATTTCATTAAAGTGGTCAACGGTGTACAGCAGCTGCAGATGGGAAAATTATTTACAAGCCCTAATGAATACGCCTTTATAGGCTTTGCAATCAGCAGTACGTTGTTTTTGTCATCTTTGCTTTTGGCTGATTTCTCAAAGGTGGCGGAGGAGTGGGAGGCTTATAAGGTATATCGGAAAGGAGCAATCATTACTGGACCGATCCTTTTAATCATGTCCCTATTAATTATGGTTACATTACAGAAAGAGGCTCCGTGGCTTTATAATAATATGCTCTCTCACATACAGTGGCTAATTATTTCGGTTGCTATGTTTGCGCTTGCAGGAGCTGCGCTAGTTTTCCCTAACCGAAATGCACCTATAAGCGGAAAACCAAGATTAGCCGTTATCGCTATCACGATCCAATACTTTTTGGCAAGCTACGTTTATGGGCGTGCCCATTTGCCGTATATTGTTTACCCAAGTGTGACCATTCGATCCGGATTTACAAATCAAAGTAACTTCCATGCTGTTTTTGCTATGTATATTGTAGGCTTTATCATTCTTTTCCCAGGATTCTTTTATTTCTGGAGACTTTTCATGAAGGATAAAAGCTATATCCGGCATAAACGGACATAATAAGTATTCTGGCAGTGGTCTTAAGACTGCTGCTTTTTTGCGTTAAAGCAAGAAAGGGGTCTGACCCCTTTAAAGAAACTAATAGCTTGATTACCACTGATTCTTGTTAAGCGAAAGGATGCTTTCCGGATGATTCTCTTGTCCGCTTTTACTTAAGTCTTTTCCGATATTAGTGTAGAATAGAGGGATATTATGTTTCAGGGTTAAGGGGTTTTACAATGATTAAAAATGAGGAAAAACATTATTTCAGGCTGCCTGCCCAAGCCCAAACACTTGAATTGCCATTTGCGGAAATTGCAGAAACTGTAACGAGTGTGGAGCTAGTAAGGGATGGGGAAGATGATGCTTTTTATTTTCGCAGCTTAGAGGAGCAGGGAATTTTATTAAACCGCGGCCAAATAGATGCAGTTAGGACGATTCAGGGTCCTGTCCTCATTATTGCAGGTGCAGGTTCAGGTAAAACAACTGTTTTGGTAAGCCGGACGGGTTACTTGCTTCAGGTAGCGGGTATTCCTCCGCAAAAAATTTTGCTTATGACCTTTACAAAAAAAGCAGCGGAAGAGATGAAAGAACGGATTGCGGCAATACCCGGGATAAAGCTGAGGGAAGCAAGAAGCGTTGAAACCCGCACCTTTCATTCTTTCTTTTTACAAATTTTAAGACACCAGGGTTACTCACAAGAGATGATTACAAATGAAAAACATAAACAGATTGTATTGAAGAAGAAAATGAAGGAGCTTGGGATGGATGATGCCTATCAGCCGGAAACCATTCTTTCGCTGCTCTCCTTTATAAAGATGGAGGGGAAGGGAGTTGAAGACCTCCCCAGCAAAACAAATGCTGATAAGGAATTAAAACAGCTTTGCAGCTACTATGAAAGCTGGAAGAAAGAAAATCATAAAATGGATTTTGATGACGTCCTCACCGAAGCCTATAGGCTGTTAACCGAGGATGAGGGGTTATTAAAGGTTTTGCAACAGCGTTTTCAATATATCATGGTAGATGAATACCAAGATACAAATATTCTTCAATCAAAGCTCATTAAGCTATTGGCTCTCCCGGAAAATCACTTGTGTGTAGTGGGGGATGACGACCAGACGATTTATGCCTTTCAAGGGGCGAGTCAAGAAATCATTTTACAGTTTGATCAAGAATATAAACAGGCAAAGACCGTCTTTTTAACCGTTAACTATCGGTCTGTATCCCCTATAGTCGGGCTGGGTAACGCGGTCATACAGCATAATGGGAAAAGGAAGCCTAAGGTTCTCCAATCCACTAAAAAAAGCTCGATTACCCCTTTTTATTCAAGGCCGTGGTCCACTGACGATGAAGCAAAATGGATTGTTGAAACCATACAGCAAAAGGTAAAAGAAGGTCTGTATCAGTATCGGGATTTTGCGATTTTACATAGGACAGCTAATAATAGCCGGGCCATATTTGAACAGCTAGCAATGGAAGAGGTTCCTTTCCTCGACACGGGAACAGGAGAAAGCTTTTTTTATGAGCAAAGCATCATACGAACCGTCATAGCTTACTTAAGGCTGTCAAAAGATTCTTTGGATTTATTTTCTCTGGAAGCAATTCTGCCAACGTTATACATTTCAAGAGACCGCGGAATTGAATGGGTTGAAAGGAAGCAGAAACATCAAATAAAAGAGCAGCCCTTTGACCATCTTTTATCCTATCCCGGATTAAAGCCTTTCCAGATTAAATCGATTGAAAGCAGGGGAAAGCTAATAAAAGAGTTGAGCCATTTAAAACCTATGGAGGCCGTTCGTAAAATTAGAGGGTTTTTTGACCAATACCTTGAAATGAATGAACGTCATACTGCAACTACTCAAAAGGAATTTTCCAAGGAGCAGCTGGATGAATTGGAGACATCGGCCAGCCGTTTTGATACAATCGATGATTTTTTCTATTTTATCGGTGTAATGAAAAAAAGGCATGAACAGATGAAAATGATTAAACAAGACCCTGGTGCAAATGTTATAACGCTTATGACCATTCATAAAGCAAAGGGGCTTGAGTTTCCCGTTGTATTCTTTATTGGCGCCTCTGAAGGGATTCTGCCGCATGTAACGGCTATAGAAATGGGCAAATATGAAGATCAAAAGGTTAAAATCGCAGCAGATGAAAGATTAAAGCTTTTAGAAGAGGAGCGAAGGCTTGCTTACGTGGCCATCACCCGTGCTAAAGAAGAGCTTTACATAAGCTCGCCCGCTTTTTACCGTGGAAAGAAAACGGATGTTTCAAGATTTATTCATGAAGCCTTCCAAAGGGTAAAGGAAAAACCGAAAGATAATGGAAGGACTGTGAGAAAGGGAAAATCTACTCCCGCTGAGGTGAAAGGAAAAGTTCCCGCTTGGATTTGCACATCTGAAGATTGTATTGCCTGGCAGCGTATATCTGGAGATAAAAGTTCCCTGGAAACAGAAAAAAAGTGTCCAATATGTGGGGATTTAATGAAAAAGGGAGAAAAGCTGATTTAAGTTAAAGGATTTGTCAGGCTTAATCTTAATATTGATTCAATATTTCAGGGTACGGATAAGCAAGAGAAAAATAGCAAAGGCATGCTGACCATCTGCTAAAAGAGCGAAATAAGCAGTCAACATTAAAAGAACCTTAAAGAAAGGGTGATACATGCATGTCTGAAAAAGGATGGCTTATGGAGAAAGCGGCTTTTGCCGGAGGCTGTTTTTGGTGTATGGTGTCTCCTTTTGATGAAATGGAGGGTGTTATAAGTCTTGTTTCCGGATATTTAGGAGGCGATACTGAATTTCCTTCATATAAGGAGGTTCTTTCAGGGAAAACAGGCCACTATGAAGCGGTTGAAATTACTTTCGATCCTAAGATTATTCCATACAGTCGTCTTCTTGAATTATTCTGGCAGCAGATCGACCCCACCGATGAGGGAGGGCAGTTCCAGGATAGAGGCTCTATGTACCGAACGGCCATATTTTACTATAATGAAAATCAAAGGAGAGAGGCAGAGGCCTCTAAGGAAGCTCTTTCTCAGTCTTCCAAATTTCAAAAGCCGATTGTTACAGAAATAATACCAGCTACTCCTTTTTATCCTGCTGAAGAATATCATCAAAATTTTTATAAGAAAAATGCCTTTCGATATGCCCTTCATCAACAGGGATCTGGCCGGTTGGAATTCCTAAAAAAGCACTGGCCAAAGGATAAATCTCATCTAAGAGAGTCATTAACGAATATGCAATATTTTGTCACGCAGGAGAATGGAACAGAGCCTCCTTTTGATAATCGGTATTGGAATTACGATGAGGAAGGAATTTACGTCGATATTGTTTCAGGCGAGCCTCTCTTTAGTTCAAGGGATAAGTACGACAGCGGCTGCGGCTGGCCGAGTTTTACAAAGCCAATTCTCTCAGGTTATATAACCGAACAGTATGATTTAAGCCACAGAATGACACGTACGGAGGTACGAAGCAAACAAGCCGATTCTCACTTGGGACATGTATTTCAGGATGGCCCGACTGAAAATGGACTAAGGTATTGTATTAATTCTGCTGCGTTGCGTTTTGTTCCTAAAACTGACATGGAAAAAGAAGGATATGGGGATTTTCTATTACTATTTCGAATGCCCAAAAACCATCATTTTTAGAGGGGAAATTATAGTATATTTTTTTAGAATGATGAGTTATATTTAAGCGTGTATGGTTTTTGGGATGATATAAGAGAGTAAAGCTTAGTTGATTTTGGTGCATTGGAGCGGAAATCCATAGGCAAAATGAATAGAACCTTTAAGTGAAAAAAATAGTGGTTAGAAATGGAAAATGGGATCTCTGTTCTTTTAATCCATTTTTAATCTTTTTTTCATGGTATCCTTTGTTTTAACCTCTATCATGGTTTCAGGCTAGGTAATTTATATAGTAATTCATCATTCATATACAATTCTTTGTGTGAATGAATTGCTATAATTTTTTTCCTTTTTTTTGAAAAAACGAAACCATTTTGAAGGGATATCGTATATAATTATACGTATTGTGATTAAAAATGGCTCGTCCATTTAGTTATAAAGTAGTTCTTCTAATTCTTGATGATTTATCAAGAATTTACATGGTCTAATTTTAGTCAAGTAATGAATAATAAAACAAAATACAAAAAATCATTGAACTACTATACACAAAGAACGGTCTATTAATAAAAACTAATTGAGGGAGAGTTAGTAAGTCTATGGTTGAGAATAATTTGTCCACTACAGGCAAAAAGAAAGCTACTGCATCTGGATTTGCACTTCGTACGATATACTATTTAGCAATTCTGATTACGTTAGCGTTAATATACGGCTTACAGGGTATGAACGCAGCTCCATTCATTTACGCCGAGTTTTAAACAGAAGGAGGAAAAGCAAAAGTGAAACTGCTTAAGACGATACAGCAAATTTCTCAAAAATATCCTGAGAGGGATGCTTTTGTAAATGGCGAAGTAGTATTATCATATGGAGACTTATGGGAGAAGTCGAATCGATTGGCTTCATACATTGGAAGTCTGCAATTAGAACCAAAGTCGCCAATAATGGTGTACGGCCATATGGATCCTGAAATGCTAATTTCTTTTCTTGCCAGCGTTAAATCAGGTCATCCTTATATTCCGGTTGATATATCAATTCCTGCAGACAGAGTTTCAAGTATTATGGAACGCTCACAGTCGGGGTTGATGATTTCAACAGTTGAAAAAGTGCCGGAATCACTAAACGAGGGTACGCAGCTTATTCTGAGTGAACATTTGCAGCATATACTTGGCAGCAGTGAACAAACAAATGAAAATGAAGAAGCATGGGTAAGTGAAGAAGATAATTTTTATATCATTTACACTTCAGGAAGCACAGGCAATCCAAAAGGTGTTCAAATCAACGTTAACAATCTTGAGAGCTTTGTAAATTGGATGCTGAAAGACTTCTCTATTCAAGAAAATCGCCGCTTTTTAAACCAGGCGCCGTTTTCTTTTGATTTGTCTGTGATGGATCTTTATCCGTCATTGTGTTCTGGCGGAACTTTAATTGTAGCAACAAAGGATTTAATTGCCCAGCCAAAACGACTATTCGAAGCGCTGGAAAAGGGGAATATTCAGGTTTGGACATCCACTCCTTCATTTGCACAAATGTGCTTAATGGATCCATCCTTCAATGATCAAATGATCCCGGCTATGGAAGTATTTCTTTTTTGCGGAGAAGTGTTATCGACACAGACAGCCCGCCAGTTAAAAGAGCGTTTTCCAAAGGCCAAAGTCTTTAACTCCTATGGACCTACAGAAGCAACAGTAGCAGTAACCGCTCTTGAGGTAACAGATGAGATACTAGAGGCACATCATGCATTGCCGATTGGCTATATTAAAGACGATTGTCAATTACTAGTGGTGGATGAAGAAGGACAGCCTGTTAATGAGGGCGAAAAAGGAGAATTAATTATTGTTGGCCCTAGCGTAAGTAAAGGGTATTTGGGAGAAAAGGCTCTAACAGAAAAATCATTCTTTGTGCATAATGGGCAAAGAGCTTACAAAACAGGTGATGCAGGTTATATTAAAGAAGGTTTAGCTTATTATCAGGGAAGGCTAGATTTTCAGGTTAAAGTGCATGGGTATCGAATGGAGTTAGAGGAAATCGAGTTCCATATCCAAAAATCACAATATGTAGAAGCATGTGTAGTAGTACCATTTTATAAAGACGATAAAGTTGACTATTTATCTGCTTTCATTGTTCCGGCGAGTCATTCTTTTGAGAAAGATTACCAGTTGACAAGTGCAATTAAGAAGGAATTAGGAGATCTTATCCCGGCATATATGGTTCCTAGAAAATTTGTCTATTGCAAGAGCCTGCCAATGACTCCAAATGGGAAAGTGGATAGAAAGCAATTAGTTAACGGAGTATTAGCATGACACCCTATGAAACATTTCTGTTTTTCTTTATTGTCTTAATTCTGTTAGCTCCTACTATAATACTTGGTTTATTCGGTAAGAGCTCTCGAATTTATAACATGCTTATTACCTTGATTTTTCTGGCTATAATCTTTTATCACAAGAACAACTATCTTGAAATTACATCCCTGATTATATTCACTATTTGGCAGGTAACTCTAATTAAAATTTATTGGAATTACAGGCAAAAGGATAACCGGACATCTGTATTTGTTGTTTTTACAGCGGCAACGATTCTCCCGTTATTCCTTGTTAAGCTTTTTCCGGTCTTAGGAATAACAAATCTTTTTGGATTTTTAGGCGTATCCTATGTTTCGTTTAGAGCGATTCAAATGATTATTGAAACAAGAGATGGGTTAATAAAATCCAATATTTCAGTGATTGATCTTTTGTATTTCATGCTGTTTTTCCCGACTATATCCTCGGGACCGATTGACCGTTATCGAAGGTTTGAAAAGGATCACAGGTCCGTACCAACATCGGAAGAATATAAGGAATTACTGTATTTAGCTATAAATAAGATTTTTCTTGGATTTTTGTATAAGTTCATTATTGCTTATTTGATTCACCGCAATATCTTAACATACTACGATACCCATAGCGTCCATCATACCCATCCGATTGAGGCGCGCATTATCTATATGTATGCTTACAGCATGTACCTGTTCTTTGACTTTGCAGGCTACAGTAACTTTGCTATAGCAGTAAGTTACCTTATGGGTATTCGTTCACCGGAAAACTTTAATCTTCCATTTATCAGCCGGAATATTAAAGACTTCTGGAATCGCTGGCACATGACGCTTTCGTTTTGGTTCAGAGATTATATCTACATGCGTTTTGTTTTGTGGATGACGAAAAAGAGATGGATTAAGAACCGGTATACCGTTTCTAATATGGGATATACCCTTCTATTCCTAACGATGGGTTTCTGGCACGGCTTTGCTTTGCAATATATCATTTATGGTTTGTACCATGCAGCGTTAATGTGCGGGTTTGACTACTTTGATCGATTGAATAAAAAGCATAAATTCTGGCCTAAGAACCGAGTAACCCATGTTATATCGATTATTATCACGTTCCATTTTATTTGTTTTGGTTTCTATATCTTTTCAGGACAATTATTTCGCTAAAGGAGAAATGCTACTATGGAAAAACAAGATGTTATTCAACTAATTGCTGAAGTTTGCCAGGACGATGTCGTAAAGGAAGAGCCTAATATAGACTTATTTGATTCTGGCTTATTGGATTCATTTGGAACAATTAATTTGCTTGTTGAGATTGATGATCGCTTCGGGATTAATATTCCTATTACGGAATTTAACCGTGAGGAGTGGAACACACCGAATCATATTGCAGAGAAGCTAGCTGAATTGAAATGAAAAAATATTCGTTTGGCCCGCTTTTACTAGCACTTCTTTTATTTTTAGTGTTTATATTTATGCCGAATAGCTGGATTGGCAGCTTAATTACAGACAAAAAAGTAACAGCTTCTGCAACAGCTTTAAACCCGTTAATGTTCCAAGGAAAGTACCTGCAAGAAAGAGCCATTGAAAGCAACAAGTATTACCCAATCTACGGGTCATCTGAGTTATCAAGGATGGATCCTTTTCATCCTTCTGATTATTTTGCCGTAAACAATAAGGGGTTTACACCTTTTTTGGTCGGCAGAGGAGGCACCCAGTCACTTGTTAATTTTCTAAGCCTTTCACAAAATGCTGATAAATTGAGAGGAAAGAAGATTGTGTTCATTGTATCTCCACAGTGGTTTCATACAAGTGGAACGGATGAGGCACACTTTGCACCCAATTACTCAATCCTTCAAGGTTATGAATTAGCATTTAACAAAAGCTTAAGCTCCGACGTAAAGAAAAGGGCAATGAAAAGGTTGTTGAAATTTAAAGAAGTAAAGAATGACTTTATGCTGTCTACTCTTTACCGTGCACAAGTTAATGGCTCAAATACGGATAAGATGAAGGCTGATTTGGTCAGACCTGCTGCCTATTTGTATAAAGCACTGCTTGAAAAGAAGGATTTATATTATTCGTTATATCCATCAAAGCAGCCTACCCGTGTAATTAGGCCGTCATTAGTGAAAAATAAATCCTGGAAACAATTAGAAAAAGCAGCAGCGAAATATGCTAAGCCAAGAACAGGAAGAAATAACCCTTATTTTATAGATAATAACATCTATAAACATTCGGTAAAGCCTGTATTAAAGAAATATAAGAACATTAATAAGCATTATAGCTATGTAAAGTCTGTGGAATATGGAGACTTTCAATTAGTGCTTGATATGTTGAAGCAGGCAGGGGCAAAACCTATTTTTGTCAGTATTCCGGTGAATGGGCGCTGGTATGATTACACTGGTTTCCCTAGAAAAAACCTGAATGCTTATTATAAAAAAATCAATGCACAGATTAAACGGGAAGGCTTCCCAGTTCTTGATTTAACCAAGCACGCGTATGAACCTTATTTCTTTAAGGACAGCATGCACATCTCCTATAAAGGATGGGTATATGTTGATAAGGCCATGCAGGAGCAGTGGGCTAAGAAATAAGCAGTTATACTTGCAAATTTTAGTTAATTGTATACTATCGTTTGTTTCTTAAAAAAAACTTAAAAGGTTTTAGAAAACAAATATGGATTTAAAAAGAGGGTGACTCAAAAGGCGTTATAAGCGGCCTTTTGAGTCACCTCTTTTTTATTTGAACAGAAAAAGGAAAAGGACTTGTGGTGTCTTTGTTAAAAATTTATTTGAGCAGAAAAGAACATCCAGGAGAAATAGCGTTTTAGCATATCTAGTAAGACCCAAGGCTTGTTTGGATTCAACATTGATTAGAGTAGAAAGAAAAG
This sequence comes from Heyndrickxia acidicola, assembly GCF_001636425.1. Taxonomy (NCBI): domain Bacteria; kingdom Bacillati; phylum Bacillota; class Bacilli; order Caryophanales; family Bacillaceae; genus Heyndrickxia; species Heyndrickxia acidicola. The sequence goes on along the minus strand of NZ_KV440953.1, from coordinate 3,246,161 downwards.
AATCCTGCAAGTTAAGCAATTTCTTGGGGGTATCCCGAAAAGTATGCTGCGATGTGGTTCCATTACTGCCCACGGCAAGCAAGTATACGGAGTGAAAATCAACAAGCAAAAAAAGTGGCTGTCGCCAAGGTCACTTGATATGATTGCACCATTTGGGTTATTCTGTTTTACTATTTGAAAGAAACGAATAAATGGCTGAAAAGTCTTTTTTGCTTAAACCCTGCTGTTTTGCAAGCGCATATACTTCCTTGGTGACATTGGCAACAGGCATTGCCAAGTTTTTTTCAAATGCAGAAATGGAGACAAGCTGGAGATCTTTTTGGATATGCTCCAAAGGAAATTCAGGATCAAATTGATTGGACAAAATCTTATCCTTTTTCAGCTTTAAGCTGGGTGCTGCTGTTGGACCGTTCAAAATGGTTTCCATTACCATTTCTTTTTCAAGTCCCAGGGCTTCACCTAAAGAAACGGCTTCTGAAAAGACAGCCATGTTTTGAGCGAGCATCAGGTTGATAATGATCTTCATAGAAGAGCCTTTTCCATTTTCACCAAGGTGCTGAATAGATTTTCCCATGGCATTTAAATAAGGCTTTACTTCTTCTAAATCTTCTTCATTTCCCCCCACAAGGAAGACAAGTTCTCCAAGCTCTGCAGGCTTTAATGAACCGGTTACTGGAGCATCTAGGAAGCGGAGGCCGCGTGTGAATGCTTCTTGTGCCATTTTTCTTGAAAAAGACGGGTTAACGGTGCTAGAGTCCACCCAAAGAGCTCCTTCTCTCATACCAGACAGGAACCCTTCTTCTCCTGTCGCCAATTTTTCTACAATCTCCGGATTTGCAAGCATAGTAAAAACAATATCCGCTTTTTGAGCCAGTTCTTTAGGGGAGTCAGCCCACTTTGCCCCTTTTTCCAACAGCTCATTTGCCTTGTCCCTTGTACGATTATAAACGATAAGGTCAAAGCCTTTATCTAATAGATTAGAGGCCATTCTGCTGCCCATAATACCTAAACCAATAAAACCTATCATGCTAATACACCTCATTTGATTATATTTATTAAGATAATTAATATTTATTAAGATAATTACTAGATTACCCCATTTTAATAGAAATTACACTGAAATTGCTTATGGCACAATGTTCTTTTCAATTGACAGCTGTTCTTCATAAAAGGATATCCTGCTTCAGTGCTTTTTGAATGCAGACATGATGCCGCAGAGCCATACAACTCATATGATCCTTATAGCACAGCAATCTATGCCAATATAACCTTATAAAATCGAATTGAAGGGAAATAGGAGGAGATGCGCTGTTTAATAAAGAATACTATTGTAAAGCAGGAAATAATAGATGCAGGCAGGTGATGGAAAGAATGTATGAAACGATTCTTTTTGACGTGGATGGTGTTTTTTTAAGTGAAGATCGATATTTTGATGCTTCTGCTTTAACCATATGGGAGCTGCTTTACAGTGAAAATTATTTAGGGCTTTCACAAGAGGAATTCAATACATCGTATGATGACGAAGCAATCAGAGGGATTAGAGAATGTATTTTTAAGAAAGACCAGATTTTAAAAGAATATAAATCACGTGGACTTAATGCCAATTGGGATATGATCTATATAACTTTTTCCTATCACTTGGTAGAATTAATGGCTCAAATAAAAGATAAAGAGACAAATAAGATAGAAAAATGGCTGGAAAATGAGATTGACTATACTACATTGGAAGAAATGAAACAGGTATTTGCTGTGCATTCCTGTAAACCTAATTATGACGCTGTTTTGCATCGTGTGAAAAACTTAAAGGAAATAGGAAAAGCGCTCATACTGGAGATTAATAAGCAGGCTGAAGAAGAACTTGGAGTAAAAACGTCTATTTTCAAATCTAAAAGTAAGCTCTGGAGTATATGTGAGCATATTTCACAGGAGTGGTATGTCGGAGATGAATGGGTCCTAACTTCTACCGGAAGGCCTGCTGTTCAAACAGGAAAACAAGGATTTTTAAACGATGAGAAGACGTTGGGGTCACCTGAAGACATTCAAAACTTGCTTCGTTTTGTTAGAGAATCGGGTATTAATGTCGGGATTGGAACAGGAAGACCACAATTAGAGACCTTAAAACCGTTTCAGCATCTGAATTGGATTGAATTTTTTGATACAAATCATATTGTGACCGCAGATGAAGTGCTATTTGCTGAAAAAGAATTTCCTGAAAGTCCATCACTATCAAAGCCGCATCCTTTTTCGTATTTATTTGCATGGGCTGGGAAGGATACTGCTTTAGAGAGTATTCTAAAGTGGGGGCTGCCGGTCCAAAATGGAGAAAAAATCTTAGTTGTAGGTGATTCACTTGCCGACCTTTTTGCGGCAAGGAAAATGGGGTGCCGTTTCGCCGCCGTACTGACGGGTTTATCAGGAAAAAGCGCTAGAGCAGAGTTTGAAATGCATCAAGCTGATTATATACTTGACTCAATTCTGGATTTAAAAGAGCTTCTTACTGCAAGGCTCTTTTCGTAAATTAGTGCATTTTTACATAAGCTTTGTTAAAGGACTCTGTTGTTCTTTACTATAAAATGAGCTAAAAACGACCTAAAAGCAAAAAACTGTACCAGGAAGCTTTATACCTGGTACAGTTTTTTATGAGAGGATAAGTGAAAGTATCTAGCTTTTCTAATGTAGTTTTTGTCTAGCTCCAGCGCCTATCGGCTAGCGTATTTGTTAGTAGGATTAAACCTTTACCCAGCTGGGTTTATTAAAGAAGGAGTAGCCCGTAGACAATCCCAATAGCTTTACATCTTTAATGGCCGCAGTTTCTTTTAAGGCAGCTAAAACTCCGTCATCCGCAGCTTTATCAAGTGTAAGAACCATGATGGCTTCACCGCCAATTTCAGATCTTCCCACCTGCATGGTGCCAATATTAATTTGATGATCCCCAATAACAGAACCAACTCTTCCGATTACTCCAGGGATATCATGATGTTTAATATAGAGTAGGTTTTGCTCTGGTCTAACGTCAATCTGGTATTCATTAATCTTTACGATACGTGAACCAATGCCGTCCAATAAGGTACCGCCGATACTTACACTCCGCTGACGGTTGCTTAATTTGAGCTCAATATAGTTAGTAAAGCCAATTTTTGATGCATTTCGCTGAACGGCAAAGCTAAGTCCGTTTTCTTTTAATAAATGATGAGCATTCACTAAATTAACGGTATCGCTTAGATGATAGGAAAGAATACCTTTAATCATTGTCCTGGAGAGAACTTCAGTATCATTATCAGCAATCTCACCGTGATAGAAGACTTCAATTTTTTCAGGAGCTTCTTTAAAAAACTGAATGGCAATTTGCGCAATTTGTTCAGAAAGCTGAAGATAGGGTTTCATCGTTTGCTGATTCTCAAGTGAGATGTCAGGCATATTTATGGCATTGCGAATGGAGTCATATTCAAGTATGTCAATGACCTCCTGGCTGATTTCCTTTGCAACTTTTTCCTGAGCTTCTTTAGTAGAAGCGCCAAGATGAGGAGTGACAATGAGATTGGGATGCTTAAGCTCAGGTCCGGGCGGTTCCTGCACAAAAACATCTAATGCCGCGCCTGCGACAATACCGCTTTCCAGCCCTTCAAGCAGAGCTTCCTCATTTACAATTCCGCCGCGGGCACAATTTATAATCCGCACGCCCCTTTTTACTTTTTCCAGATAACTCCTGTCTATTAAAGAATTCGTCTCCTTGGTTAATGGGGTATGGATGGTAATAAAATCAGAATGAAAGGCAATCTCATCAAGAGTGGCTTTCTTAATACCCAAATTTTTTGCCCGATCTTCTGTTAAAAATGGATCGTATCCCAGAACGGTCATCTGGAAAGCCTTCGCGCGTTTTGCTACTTCTATTCCAATTTTACCCATCCCAATAATTCCAATGGTCTTATCAAACAGCTCCACACCTTGAAACTTGCTGCGCTCCCACCTATTAACCTGCATCGATGAATAGGCCTGGGGAATTTTGCGGGCAAGAGCCAGCATCATCGCAAAGGTATGCTCTGCTGCAGCGATTGTGTTTGCTCCAGGAGAATTGACTACAATAATGCCTTTTCTTGTTGCTGCGGCTACATCAATATTATCAACACCTACTCCAGCTCTTGCAATTAAACGAAGTCGCTGCGTGTTTTCTAAAAGCTCTTCTGTTACGGTAATCCGGCTGCGAATAATGAGAACATCATATTGATTGATGATGTTCTTTAACTCCTCAGGATCAATTTGAGGGATCTTATCTATTAAAAATTGGGGATGCTCTTCGAGGGCTCTTAGGCCCTTATCACTTATTGAATCAGCAACAAGTACTCTATACATGCTGGAACCACTCCTCCTTAGCCTTTGATGTAGCTTTGCCAAACAGATTTTCATTTCGAATTTGGCTGATAACCATCTCAAGTCCGCTTAACACCTTCAGGATATCATCCGGTGTGCAATAACCCATATGGCCGATTCTCAGAATGTGCCCCTTCAGTTTCTTTTGACCGCCTGCAATAATAATCGATTGCTCTTCTTTTAGCTGTTTTTTAATTTGATTTACAATGTCTTGCTCTGGTTTAAACGAAGTAACCGTTGGAGATGCGTGGGCATCTGACACAAAAAGCGGCAGAGAAAGAGCTTTAAGTCCTTTTCTAACCATATTTTTCATAAGAAGATGCCGTTGAATGACTTGATCCATACCCTCTTCTTCAATCATGCTGCAAACTTCCTCCGCCCCGAATAAAAGAGAAACGGGAGGAGTAAAAGGCGTTGTTTTTTGTGTGTCATAGGATGCAAGATAGCGGTTTAAGTCGAGGTAAAAACGACGGGTTTTACAGTTTTTTGCAGCTTCCCTTGCCCGATTATTCAAGGCTATGAATGCAAGTCCGGGAGGAAGCATGAAGGCTTTTTGTGAGCCGGATACCAGAATGTCAATGTGCCAGTCCTTCATATCGGCAGGTACTGCCCCAATACAGCTGACCCCATCCACAATGAATAAAGCATCTGTATGTCTGCTTATGACTTCCCCAAGCTCTTTAATAGGATTTATGACCGCTGTGGATGTTTCACAGTATGTAGCAAAGACTGCTTTAATTTTTCCGTTAACTGTCTGAAGGAATTGTTCCAGCTTTTCGGGCTGGCAAGCCGTTCCCCACTCGATTTGAAGTTTATGAACTCTGGCACCGTATGATTCACAGATGCTAGAAAACCGCTCGCCAAAAGCCCCAGTTTCAATGACTACTACATCATCATGTTCTTGCACAGTATTTACGACTGCACATTCTAAAGCGAGAGTGCCGCTTCCGGAGAGTGTGATAACTGGATTCTCGCTGCCAAAGATGGGGGATAAACGTTTAGAAACAGACTCCAGCAAGAGGCTGAAGGATTCACTCCTATGCGCAATCATTGATTGATTCATGGCTGTTTTCACACGTTCTGGAATAGGGGTTGGCCCGGGAGTAAATAAATATTGACGGTCCATCAGCATAATAAACATCCTTTCAAATAGAATTGTATCAAGCCTTGAAAAGCATAATTTGATACTCTCAGGCAAAGTAGAACAGGACATTCAATGAGGAAGGTGCATAGATGATTTTGTCTGTTTAGAACATTCTAACAACGTGCTTTAGTGATGTAAAGTGTCAAAACGATAGCAACTTCCGCTCAAAAGTAGAAAAAACAGGGATGTAAGCGTGTACTAAATAGAAAAATAAAAATAAATGAAACATTAAAAAATGAGGAAATATAACATTTGACTAATTCATGCTAGTATATTAGGATTAATGTGAAAATAAACATAATTAAATCTCATAAATTGTTGTTTTCGAACAATGGACATTTTTTTATTAAGGCAGTCACCGTGTCACCCTTTCGTCAATATTCAAATTTGCCATACCGAATCTGGTTCTTTATCTATTTTTCAAGCATAAATTGCAACAAAGTTTACGAATTAAGTCTAACTAAATAATCTTATCAAGAGTGGCGGAGGGAATGGCCCTGTGAAGCCCGGCAACCGCAGACATTTGTCTGAAAGGTGCTAAATCCATCAGAACTTAAGAGCGTTCTGGCAGATAAGAATAAGTAGTAAAAAACTTCTTCTTATTTGAAGAGGTTTTTTATTTAGGATTTTTTCGTAAGTCCCAACAGATTTCTAGTATTTACTTACAAAAAATCGCCGTGAAATCGGCCTTTATTTATCAGCTTACAGCACCTGTTATATTCAATCACTGTAATTCTAAATAAGGATAGCTTGTTTATTAGAGGAGGAAAAGGGTATGAAATATGGTTTCTGGCTGCCCATTTTTGGAGGCTGGCTCCGTAATGTAGAGGATGAAAAGATGCCTCCAACGTTCGAATATGCAAAAAAAGTCATTCAGTCGGCTGAAAAGTGGGGTTATGATATCACTTTGATTGCAGAGCTTTATCTTAATGATATAAAAGGGCCAGAGGCGGATTCATTAGAGGCCTGGTCAACAGCCGCTGCACTTGCAGCGGTAACGGATAAAATTGAAATTATGGCTGCTGTAAGGCCAGGCTTTCATAATCCTGCTGTTACAGCAAAAATGGCTGCTAATATTGATCAAATCAGCAATGGTCGTTTCACCTTAAATGTTGTTTCAGCCTGGTGGGAGGAAGAAGCCCGCCAATACGGAGGCGTTTTTACTGCACACGATGAACGCTATGAAAGAACGGAAGAGTTCCTGGATGTATTGAAGGGACTCTGGACGGAAGAAACGTTTTCTTATAACGGGCGCTACTACCAAATAAACAATGCCCATTTGTCGCCAAAACCGGTTCAGCGGCCAAATCCGGTCCTATATGCCGGCGGAGAGAGCGAACGGGGAAAACAAGCGATTGTAAATGCGTGTGATGCATACGTAATGCACGGCGGAACAGTGGATGAAGTACGCACAAAAATTGAAGATATGAAAGAGCGGCGCCAAAGGTCTAATCAAGCCGATTTTCAATCCTTTGGTATGGCAGCCTACGTTATTTGCCGAGATACGGAAGAAGAAGCACAGGCGGAGCTTGAGAGGATAACAGATATAAAGGAATCCAGCGGCTATGCAGGCTATAATGACTTTGTCACCAAGTCACAGCTGGAACAGCAGGTAAAGCTTTATGATTATTCTGTTTCCAACAGGGGTTTGCGGCCAAATCTCGTGGGAACACCTGAACAGCTTGCCAGGAGAATAACCGAGTATGAAGAAGCAGGAGTTGATCTTCTTTTACTGCAATTTTCACCTCAACTCGAAGAAATGGAGAGATTCTCAAGAAAGGTCATGCCATTATTGTCAAAATCACATGTGTGAATATGAAAAAATTCGTTTGGAGGCAGAGTATATGACTAAGATCTACATCATTCATGAAAACTCAGAATGGACCAACCATCTTACAAAGCGTTTAGAGGAGCTTGAGCTTCCATACGAAGAATGGTTTATGGACGAAGGCCTGGTTGATCTTTCATCCACACCTCCAGAAGGAGTGTTTTTTAGCAGGATGAGTGCTTCGTCTCATACCAGGGGGCACCAGTATGCCCCAGAACTTACATCTGCTTTATTTTCCTGGCTTGAAGGAAGCGGTAGGACGGTTTTAAATGGGAGCAGTGCTTTAAAGCTGGAAGTGAGCAAGGTAAATCAATATGCAGAATTAGAGGCACATGGGATTCGTACACCTAAAACCATTGCTGCTGTTGGGAAGGACCAGATTATTGAAGCAGCAAAAAAACTGGAAAAAAGCTCTTTTATCACAAAGCATAACCGGGCTGGAAAGGGACTGGGGGTTCAACTATTCCATTCAATAGATGCATTAAAGGAATATGTGTACAGTGAAAGATTTGAACCTTCAGTTGATGGAATCACTCTGGTACAGGAATATATCCAATCTCCTGAGAAGTATATTACCCGCTGCGAATTTGTGGGAGGAAGATTTGTCTACGCAGTCCAGGTTGATACATCAGAAGGATTTGAGCTATGTCCAGCTGATGCGTGCCAAATTGGCGACTTATTTTGTCCAGTAGGGGAAGAGCCGGTGCAAAGGCCAAAATTTCAAATTCTTGATGATTTTGATCAGGAAATGATTAGAAAATACGAGGATTTGTTAAGGGCTAATAAAATTCAGGTGGCAGGAATTGAATGTATTCGAAATGAAAATGGCGAGACATTTACTTATGATATTAATACCAATACAAACTACAATTCGGATGCAGAGGCACAGGCAGGGAATTATGGAATGCTTGAACTGGCAAAATATTTAGGTGAAAAACTTAAAACCGCCAAAGCTGTAGGGATATAGAAAAGCGGAAGCGCCTTGGTCATCGGCGTACGGATTTCAGAATCTACGACTGAGATAAAGGAAACACAGCGAGGGACGAGCTGATGTTGACTTATCGTAGGGAGGAGACGGAGAAATCGGCTAGCCGATAGGCGGTGGAGCTAGACAGAGAAAAGAGGAAGCACCTTGGTCATCGGCGTACGGATTTCAGAATCTACGACTGAGATAAAGGAAACACAGCGAGGGACGAGCTGATGTTGACTTATCGTAGGGAGGAGACGGAGAAATCGGCTAGCCGATAGGCGGTGGAGCTAGACAGAGAAAAGAGGAAGCACCTTGGTCATCGGCGTACGGATTTCAGAATCTACGACTGAGATAAAGGAAACACAGCGAGGGACGAGCTGATGTTGACTTATCGTAGGGAGGAGACGGAGAAATCGGCTAGCCGATAGGCGGTGGAGCTAGACAGAGAAAAGAGGAAGCACCTTGGTCATCGGCGTACGGATTTCAGAATCTACGACTGAGATAAAGGAAACACAGCGAGGGACGAGCTGATGTTGACTTATCGTAGGGAGGAGACGGAGAAATCGGCTAGCCGATAGGCGGTGGAACTAGACAGAGAAAAGCGGAAGCGCCTTGGTCATCGGCAAGAGAAAATCTATTAAAGCTCCATATTGATTCGATAAAATGATGATAGGTGCGGAAATCATCAGCAGGAATAACAAATCTAATCGTACTAGTGCAGAATAATAATTTAGGACCTCTTCTTCAAAGGAGAGGTTATTTTCTTGGGGGAAATAAGATAAAATAAGAACTAGAAAAAAATCAATTTAAATTATGAGCGCAAGATCTAAACAAATAATGTTCGCCAACAGGCATCGGCATCGCAAAGCGAGCGGGAATGCTTGATCATAAAAAGCAAAACAAGGTGTATCCTTTTGAAACATCAGGGCTTAGGTGGTAAGAATGTTATATAAATATAACGAGATTTATTTATGCAATACAATAAGTATGGGAGAGAGATGAATGGAAAATCAAAGAGCAGTGGAGACCTGCCTTTTAGCGGGTAAAATAATGCTGCAAAGCGGCGGAGAAACCTACAGGGTGGAAGACACCATGACAAGGATGGCCCAAGCTTGCGGTATCCATTATTCCCACAGTTTTGTTACACCGACAGGCATTATCTTTTCCGTAGATGGAGCAGAAACGACCAGGCTCGTACGAATTTCCGACCGTACCACTGATTTAAAGAAGGTTACGATTGTGAATAGTATATCAAGGAAGCTTACGAATGCTGAAATTTCCATTGATGATGCTTACAATGAATTAAAAGGGATAGAAAGAGCCAATTTACTGTATCCTTTATGGGCGCGAATCGCAGCAGCCTTTATTTCCAGCGGATGTTTCCTAATCATGTTCATGGGAAAATGGCATGATTTTTTGCCGGCAGCTATCTGTGGAGGTATGGGATTTACAGGTCTTATTTATTTTCATCGTTTAATTCAGCTGAAATTTTTCGCTGAGTTTCTAGCATCCTTAATGATTGGACTTGTTGCTTTGGCAGAGGTTAAGTTAGGACTTGGTTCGGATATGGATAAAATTATTATTGGCTCTGTTATGCCTTTAGTACCGGGCGTTTTGATTACGAATGCAATAAGAGATTTGATTGCCGGCCACCTTGTTGCGGGCTTATCAAAGGGAGCGGAGGCTTTTTTAACGGCTTTTGCCATTGGGTCTGGAATAGCGATTGTCTTTTCCGCTATTTAATCAGTCTTTTTATTAAGCTCTTTTCGCAACCTTGTTGCTATTTGGCAGAAAAATATCATTGTAAATATATGCTCAGTATTAAAGCTTGTAAATAGCATACGAAAAGATGCCGCGAAGATAGACAACACACGGAATAATCCTTTATATGTAAGGCAACAATCTATGCGAAAACAGCCTATTATTATTCACATGCCTCTGGATAACACCTAATAAAAGGGCGGGTTTTAATAAACTAATGTATAAGAAAAAGGAGATTAACAAATGGGTATGGTGGACCAGTTATTAACCAGCCTGATTGCCACAGGAGCCTTTGGAATCATCTTTAATGTTCCGAGAAAAAAGCTTTTGCAATGCGGGTTTGTCGGAATGGTAGGCTGGATGGCGTATGTTTTGCTCATACATTTTCATTTTGATAACGTAGTAGCTACTCTGGCAGCATCCGTTCTCATTGGGATCATTAGCCAGGGTTTTGCCAAGTTTTATCGTGCACCTATCATAATCTTCAGTGTATCGGGGATGATTCCCCTTGTGCCAGGAGGTATGGCGTATGATGCTATGAGGCATTTTGTACAAAATGATTACAATGGTGCGATTCAGTTAGCTGCCAAAGCTTTTATGCTGGCTGGAGCGATTGCCCTTGGAATTGTTATTTCAGAAGTGCTAAATCAAAGCATAAAAAAATCAAAGAACAGAAGAATGAACATCCGCGGCGGATTATAAACGAAGAGGGTGACTCAAAAGGCGGTTATAAACGGCCTTTTGAGTCACTTTTTTTAATTTTGGACAGAAAAGGAAAAGGGGAGAAGAACACTTAGTGCAAATATAAGCATGGCGTCTCTTTTAAACATTAATTTGAGCAGAAAAGAACTGGCAGGAAGAATGCGCTAAGCATAACTAGTAATATCCAATGCTCGTTTGGTTTCAACGGTGATTAGAGTGGAAGGCAAAAGATTTCTGCAGATTAAGCAAGTTATTGGGAGATCCCTATAAGCATGCAACGATTTAATACCTCTGCACCCACATAAAGCTAGTATTCGGAGTGAAAAGCAACCTGCAGGATGATCAAAATGCTACCTATGTCTATGTACATTCCTAATATGGATTTAATTCAAAGGTTGATTGGAGCGGATACACGAGACTCCTGCGGGATCAGCGTGTTTGGGGAGACCCCGCAGAAAGCGAGTGCCTGCAGCGGAAATCAACCTAGCAGGAAGATCAGAACGCAGCCTATATCTATGTACAATCCTAACTTTGTTTTAATTTAAAGGATGATTGAAGCGAAAAGAAGTGCTTGCAGTGGTAATTTACAAGTAAGTGCCTGAGAATCTGCCTTTACATATGTCCGAAATATTATTCGAAAATATAATCGATGGGACAATTCAATTAATTGGAACTAGGCACATATAATAACATCAGTTTTTCATAATGCCCATGAAAGGTCTGATAATATGTGTGGGATTACAGGTTGGGTTCATTTTCAAAAGGATCTAAGTAAAGAGCGGCATATAGTGGAAAGTATGGCAGAGACCCTTGCAAAGCGCGGGCCGGACGATACAAATTGCTGGTACGACCGCCATGCAGCCTTTGGACATAAGCGGCTGGTTGTAGTTGACCCTTTAGGGGGTATTCAGCCAATGACAAGAAAGAAAGGGGACTATACTTATACGATTTGTTACAATGGAGAGCTTTATAATACAGAGGATATCAGGAAGGAACTTTTAAGCAATGGATATACCTTTAATGGGCATTCCGATACGGAAGTCCTGCTTACTGCATATATAGAATGGGAAGAGAAGTGTGTAGACTATTTCAATGGCATTTTTGCATTTGCTATATGGGATCAGAAGAATTCCCAGCTGTTTATGGGAAGAGATCGAATGGGCGTTAAGCCTCTTTTCTTTAAAGAGCATGAAGGCGGATTTTTATTCGGATCAGAAATTAAAGCCATACTTGCCCATCCAACGGTAAAAGCAGAAATTGGGAGGGAGGGGCTGTCAGAAGTCTTTGGACTTGGTCCTTCTCGGTCACCGGGACATGGTGTTTTTTCAGGAATTAGGGAGCTGAGGCCGGCGCATGCTTTAAAGCTTTCCAAAGAGGGTTTAAAAATCTGGCGCTATTGGGATGTGAAAAGCGAGAAGCATGAGGACTCTGCTGATGAAACAACCGAAAAAATCCGTACATTATTTCTAGATGCGGTTACCCGGCAGCTGGTTTCTGATGTTCCAGTTTGCACATTTTTATCAGGAGGGGTCGATTCAAGTGCAATTACTGCTATTGCCGCGAATCATTTCAAAGAACAAGGGAAAGATCCTCTCCATACTTTCTCTATTGACTATGATGAAAATGATAAATACTTTAAAGCAAACGATTTTCAGCCGAATGCGGATGGCGCTTATATCCGTTTAATGTCTGAACAATTTGGGACAGTTCATCATTCATGCGTTATCAGCCAGGAGCTGCTCGCGCAGCATTTAAGGGAAGCCGTTTATGTGAAAGACCTTCCCGGCATGGCAGATGTAGATTCTTCCCTGCTCTGGTTTTGCAGGCAGATTAAGAAGGATTTTGTAGTAAGCTTGTCAGGAGAATGTGCGGATGAAATTTTTGGAGGATACCCATGGTTCCATAGAAAAGATGACCTTGAACGGGAGGGTTTCCCGTGGATGAGATCGACAAATGAAAGGGCTGGCTTTTTACAGGATCATTGGAGCCGGAGGCTGAACATAAAAGATTATGTTATGTCCCGATATGAAGAAACGATAAAAGAAACCCCTGTATTAGACGGAGAATCTGAATTAGAAGCAAAGCGCCGTCAGTTATTTTATTTGAACCTGCATTGGTTTATGACAACTCTTCTGGACAGAAAAGATCGAATGAGTATGGGGGCGAGCCTTGAAGTAAGGGTACCTTTTGCTGACCACAGACTGGTAGAATATGTATGGAATATTCCGTGGGAAATGAAGATGTACGGTGGAAGAGAAAAGGGTATTTTAAGAAAGTCACTCGAAGGGATTCTTCCTCATGATGTCCTATATAGAAAGAAAAGCCCTTATCCTAAGACACACCATCCTGCATATACGACTGCAGTGAAGAACTGGCTTTCAGATATCCTTACTGATAAAAGCTCGGTTTTATATGAATTTTTGAAGCATGATCAGTTAAAAGAAATTGTTGATTCAGAGGGGAAAGCCTTCCAGGTGCCATGGTTTGGTCAATTAATGACCGGGCCGCAGCTGCTGGCTTATTTAGCTCAGATTCATGTATGGTTTGATCATTATCAAATTAATATTAAAGAGTAGGTCTCTTTTGGTAAACTTTATTGCTATTTGAATAAAATAAATCTAGGATAAACAATGTTCAAGCCTGCAGCAAAATGACTTATAACGAAAAGATTTCACGATGACTTACTTATTACGGGTTTAACGCTTTTTCGAAGAACTACAATCTATACGCAAACCGAAAAGGTTAAAAAATGAGAGAGGCTGAACGTGCCAAGTACATTATGGTGCCGGGATTCAGCCTGTTTGTTTTGTTGTGGAGAATGTTGGTTTTTTCCAGACTTCCTCATGGATAATTATCATGCATAAATTCTACCTGTTTTATAAAAAATAATGGAGGACCAGGAATAGAGAAAGGAGCTTGAAAAATGGGCAGAACCAAACGTGGAAACCAAAATGCTGCAAGGAATAATAATGTAAAAAAAGGAAACGAAATAAGTTCAGAGCTTGTAGAATTTACTACCGGCCAGCAAGAAAAAGCGGGTAAACGCTTAAAGGATTAACAGATAAAAGGCAGGCAAGTGCTTGCCTTTTCTTTTTAACATTGGCTTTTTATGTTCAGCATGATTGCTTGGGGGTCTTGCCATGTACCTTGTTATTGTTGTAGCGGTTTATATCCTTTTTGCTACATGGTTTGTTGATTGGAAACGCTGGAGAGAGTATTACCCAACCATCCAATTTTATATCGTTTTTAACTTTCTTTATAATTTTCTTTTTTTTCGTCATACTTTGTGGGCTTTTCAGGCAAAAACCTTTAATTGGCTAAACCATACGCTTATTGATATCACTTTTTCTTTCTTTATTATCCCCGTTATTATTATGATTTATTTGAGATATCAGCCCTCAGGGGGAAAGCTGATTATTTATACATCCATTTGGATAGTATACTTCTCTTTCTTAGAGTATATATTTTGGAAAAGAGGGCTGTTCATCTACCAAAACGGCTGGGGGCCTATGTGGTCATCCTTTTTTAATATCATTATGTTTACCTTGCTGAGAATACATTACAAACATCCTCTAACCGCTATTCTTATGTGTATCCCAATTATTACAATCCTGCTGTTTTTATTTCACCCGGCACTATCTCAGTTGAAATAGGGAAAAGCTTTCGCATGACAGGAGAAAACGATGCATTCAACCATTCTGTTCTTCACTACTTTGATCTCTGTATATTCTTTAATGGCCTGGTATTTATATAAGCTGAAAAATAAATAACATATTGAAAAGTTAGATGTTTATCCTTCTTACACTTTAAATTTTCTCCAAGACAGAAAAGTGTAATATTTTTTGGCGGATAATTTAGTAAAATTTAAAACTTTCTTGAGTTTCTCCCATTAGATTGGTAAATTGAAAGTAGGAATTGTCGCATTTTTAGAAAAGATTTATCTAAAGGGGAATAGAGATGATCGAATTCAAGAATGTTTCCAAGGTCTATCCTAACGGTACTCAAGGATTGAAAAATGTAAGTATCACTATCAACAAAGGGGATTTTGTAGTCATTGTCGGGCTTTCTGGTGCAGGTAAATCTACTTTTTTGCGCTCTATAAACAGGCTTCACGAAATTACGGATGGGGAAATCCGCATTGATGGAAAGTCCATAACTGCTGCCAAGGGAAAGGATCTCCGTTTTATACGGCGTGATATTGGAATGATATTTCAAAATTTTAATTTGGTAAAGCGATCAACCGTTTTGCGAAATGTCCTATCTGGACGTGTAGCCTATCATTCTACCATTCGCACACTTCTTGGGCTTTTTCCGAAAGAAGATCAGGAATTGGCAATAAATGCGTTGAATCGTGTGAATATTGCGGATAAAGCGTATTCGAGAGCAGACGAGCTTTCAGGGGGGCAGCAGCAGCGTGTCTCTATTGCCCGTGCACTGGCACAGGAAGCAAAAATCATTCTTGCAGACGAACCAGTAGCATCTTTGGATCCTTTTACCACTAAACAGGTAATGGATGACTTGAAGAGAATTAATTTGGAGCTGGGGATCACGACGGTTGTCAATCTGCATTTTGTAGATCTAGCGAGGCAGTATGCGACAAGAATCATTGGAATCCGTGCCGGGGAAGTTGTTTTCGATGGACCTGTTGAAGAGGCGACGGATGAAGTGTTTTCACAAATTTATGGCCGTGAAATTAAGAAAGATGAACTCTTAGGGGAGACGGAATGATGGATGCGGCAAATAAAAAAAGGTTGAAGAGAATCAAAACACTGCTGACGGTTATTTGTATCCTTTTGCTATTAGTAGGTAGTGCACTAGTAACACAGGTTTCATTCACTGATCTTTGGAACGGTCTTCCGAATATGGGAACTCTGCTAGGAGAAATGTTTCCTCCTGACTGGTCATATTTTGGTTATGTAACGCAGCCGATGCTGGAAACCATCCGAATGGCGGTACTTGGTACTACGTTTGGAGGCATCATTGCTATTCCAGTAGCACTTTTATCTTCCAGTAATGTTATTCGAATTCCAGTAATCTATCAAATTTCCAGGTTCATAATGAACTTAATACGGACAATCCCCGAGCTGCTGCTCGCAGCGCTATTTGTACCTATTTTTGGCATAGGAGAAATTCCAGGTATTGCCGCTATTACGGTTTTTTCCTTCGGGATTATTGCAAAGCTTACGTTTGAATCAATAGAAGCCATTGACCCGGGGCCCTTGGAAGCAATGACCGCTGTTGGAGCCAACAAGGTCCAATGGATTTTCTTTGGCGTGATACCGCAAGTAATGGCTCATTATATGTCTTATTTCTTATACAGCTTTGAAATTAATATTCGTGCAGCTGCTATTCTAGGTTATGTTGGCGCTGGCGGTATAGGTCTTGTGCTAAGTAATGCCTTAAGCTTTTTTCAATATAATCAGGTGCTTACCATTATCATTTATACACTTATCGTAGTACTCATTATTGATGCAGTCAGTAATAAAATACGGGAGAAATTGCTATGAATGAAGTATCAGTAGGCAAGCCAATTAAAAAACCTATTAAAAAAAGAATTAGAAACTGGGTTGTATTCGCCATTGTTGTTCTAATCTATGTATGGGCTTTTTGGGGTGCCCCGCATATATCCCTTAAGTCTTCAGCAATAACGGCAATTAAGTTTATCGTCCATGGCATTTTTCATCCAGACTGGAGCTATATCTCTGAACCGGGCGGTGAAGACTTGCTGCATGCTTTGCTTCAGACTTTAGCAATAGCCATTCTTGGAACCTTTATCTCTGCTATCATATGCGTTCCGTTTGCATTCTGGGCTGCCCGGAATATAAGCAAAAATTACTGGGTTTCAGGATTTGGTAAAGCTGTTCTAAGCTGTATCCGGGTATTTCCCGAGCTTATTATGGCACTTTTATTTATTAAAGCAGTTGGACTTGGACCGTTTGCCGGTATCTTAGCATTAGGTTTCCACTCTGTCGGTATGCTGGGGAAATTGTTCGGTGAATCAATAGAAAACACTGAGTTTAATGCAAGGGAAGCGCTCATAGCTTCGGGTGCAAATCGAATCCAGATCCTTAGGTTTGCCATTATTCCCGAGATATTGCCTGCCTTTATGTCCTATACATTGTACCGTTTTGAAATTAGTGTGCGTTCGGCTACCATTTTGGGGATCGTTGGTGCAGGAGGGATTGGTGCCCCGTTAATCTTTGCGTTGCAAGGCCACAGCTGGCCGAGAGTGGGCATTATTTTATGGGGGATTATTGTTATGGTTACGGCTATTGACTTAATATCAAGCACTATTCGCAAGAGGTTGATTTAATGCTTCATTACGCTCAATTAATATAATACTATCGTTTCTTCATGAATACTCATAAGAACTGTTTAAGAAGCATGGCAGGAAGAAAAAGATAAAAAGGCTGAAAACGACGGAAACCATTCCCGTCGTTTTTCTGTTAAGGAGGAACAGGGCAGGAGTATTATTTAGATGGAAGTTGATTTACTGAGTTAAAGCACTAAAGGGGTCTGACCCCTTTAGGACAGTAAAGTAAAACAGCCGCTGACCAATGGCAGCGGCTGGAGGATAAATGGTTTATTTTCCGATGTTTTTAACTTTATCGCTGTAATCTCTTACAACATCGAAGGTAGAATCAGATGCTTTTTGATAGCCTTCATGTGTATAAATGGACTCGATGATTTTTTGTCCTTTTGGATCATTTCCGATTTTTATGAAAGCATTAGCAATTTTATCAGCCCATTTTTTGGAGATGTCTGGACGGATACTGATTGTATCGTTTGGTATTTTAGCTGTTTGATAAATATAATGAGTATCTTTAAAGACATTTGGATATTCGCCCTTCACAATATTACGTGCATCCTCAAATACCGCTGCTGCATCCACATCCTTGTTTAGCACAGCTAGTACAGCTTTATCATGACCTTGGAAAACAACGCTCTTCACGTCTTTCTGTGCGTCGATTCCAGCTTTTTCTTTCATTTCAACCGCTGGCCATACATACCCGGCAGAAGAAGTAGGAGATTGCCAGCCTATCGTTTTTCCTTTTAGGTCATTCAATGATTTAATGCCAGAGTCATTTCTCACTAAAATACCAGCATAATAGTAGGAAACTTTATCAGATGTGTTAGCACCTGTCTTAGGATCAACGCCAAAACGCAAAGCCTGTAAAAGAACATTTGCATATTTCTTTTGATGGGCCAAAACATAATCTGTCGGAGGCAGGAATCCTAGTTCCAGTTGTTTAGAGCCCATGGCTTCTACTACACCATTGTAATCGGTCGTTACTGTTACTTTAACCGGAATTCCCAATTCTTTTTGAAGTAAATCTGCTAAAGGCTTAGCCCGAGCTTCTAGTGTTTCAGCGTTTTGGGACGGAACAAAACCAATTCTTAGTTCTTTTAAGTCGCTCCCGCTGCTGCTTGAACTGGTTCCGCACCCTGCCATCAGGCCAGAGACAATACCAATTGTCAGGAATAAAGCAAAAAATTTTTTTAACATACATTAACCCCCAAATGTAGTAAAATTTTTTTGACTTTCCTTTAATATCATATAACATAATATTTAGAAAAGAAATGAAAAATCTGTATTATATGAAAAGTTTATCAAATATTTACACTTATGGAAGGAATGTCAAAAGAGGATACTTATCTTATATGTTTTGTTAAAAGACAAGCTATTTAAATAGAAAACAAATTTTTTAGAGGAGATTGCAAAATGGAAAACATGGAATTAGTAATCCTTGAAACAAGCGATGTACATGGAAACATCTATCCAATTAATTATGGCACCAACAAGGCCGCAGATGTGGGACTCGCTAAAATTGCCAGTCTTGTCAAGAACGAGAGAACCAGGAATCCCTATTTGTTATTTGTGGATAATGGCGATCTTATTCAGGGAACTCCATTAATGTACCATTTTGCGAGAATAGAGCCTGCTAAGCCAAATCCAATGATTATGCTGGCAAATGAGATGCAATATGATGCAGCTGTTTTTGGAAATCACGAATTTAATTATGGTAAAGAGCTATTATCATCTGCTATACATGAATCTACATTCCCGTGGATATCAGCGAATATTCTTGATTCTAAAACAAAAAAGCCCTATTATGGAAAACCTTATTTGGTTAAGGAATTTTCTAATGGATTAAGAGTAGGTATTTTAGGTCTGACAACACCTTACATTCCAAATTGGGAACAGCCGGAGCATATTGAAGGCTTGGTTTTTGAGGATGCTGTTGCGGCGGCAAAAAAATGGGTGAAGCACCTGAAAGAAAAAGAGCAGGCGGATGTTGTTATCGTTTCCTATCATGGAGGTTTTGAAAGAGACCTTGAATCAGGAGAGCCTACTGAAACCATAACAGGTGAAAACCAGGGCTATCAGATTTGCTATGAAGTTGAAGGCGTTGATGTTCTGCTCACGGGCCACCAGCATCGTTTAATAGGAGATTCGCATGTAAATGGGGTCCCTGTCGTGCAGCCGGGCAGCAATGGAGCAGCCCTTGGAAAGGTGACTTTGTTTTTAGAAAAACAAGAGGGGAAATGGGTGATAAAAGAGTCCATTTCTAAATTGATTTCGGTTAGCGGTGCTGAGGCCGATACAATTTTGCTTGAAAACGTAAAAGAGTATGAGACTTCAACTCAGTCTTGGCTGGACCTGCCAATTGGAAGAATAGAAGGAGATATGGTTGTTCATGATCCTATGTCTATTCGATTACAGGACAACGCATTAATAGAGTTTTTTAACCGCGTTCAGATGGAGGCTGCGGGTGTGGATATCTCCAGCACTGCGTTATTTGATAATCACTCGCCGGGACTCAAGGAAAACGTAACGATGAGGGATGTCGTATCGAATTATATTTATCCTAATACATTAAAGGTCCTTCGTATTACTGGAAAGGATATTAAGGATGCACTAGAACGCTCTGCCTCTTACTTTAAAGAATATAATGGAGAGAAAATTGAAGTGAATCCGGCTTTCTCAGATCCGAAGCCCCAACACTTTAATTATGATATGTGGGAGGGAATAGATTATCTTATTGATATTCGAAAGCCTCATGGAGAGCGTATCGTCAAGCTTGAATATAAAGGAGCTCCAATCGATTTTACCAAAGAATACGAGGTAGTAATGAATAATTACCGTGCAGGTGGCGGCGGGGAATATTTTATGTTTAAGGACAAGCCTGTTGTGAAGGAAATTCAAACGGATGTCTCTGAGCTCATCGCTAATTATATTTTAGAAAGAAAAGCTGTAAAAGCCTCCGTTAATCATAACTGGAAGGTTATCTATTAATAGTATGGCGTTATAAAACAAGGCTCTTTTCGTAAACTTTGTTGCTATTAGTTATAAGTGAATATAGGAAACACAGGGTTCAGGATTGAAAACCAAAAAACTGAAGACGAAAAGATGCCACGATGCCTCACTTATTACGGATTTAACACTTTTGCATAAAGCAACAATCTATTCGAAAACAACCTTAAACAAAAACAATGAATGAGAAATGGAGATTGAATGATGGCTGCAAACAAAACCAATGCAATGCGTCTTTTAGATGCAGAAGGAATTTTCTACGAGACATACACCTATGATGTAAAGGATGGTAAGATTGATGGCATTTCGGTTGCACATAAAATAGGGAAGCCGCCGTCTATTGTTTTTAAAACCCTTGTGGTACAAGGGGCCAGCAAAAAGACGTATGTATTTGTCATTCCGGTTGAGGCAGAACTGGATTTAAAAAAAGCTGCAAGTGCAGCTAGGGAAAAGAAAGTTGAAATGGCGCCAGTAAAGGACATTCAGAAATTGACAGGTTATATTAGGGGAGGCTGCTCTCCCATTGGGATGAAAAAGCTTTACCCTACCTTTATAGATCAAGAAACTCAGTTTCATGATCAAATAATAGTGAGCGGGGGTAAAATTGGAATACAGCTGCTCATAAAAGTGGATGACCTGGCTAAAATGACAAACGCTGCTATTGCAGAGATTAGTCAAAAATAGTAAAAGCGCCTCTTTAAAGGAAGCGCAGTATACAGAATAAGTTTTTCATAAAGGCTTAGATTTCGTTTCACCACTCATTTATTTCGTTTTAGCAAGATTTTGAGATTGGACCATCGTTCCATTTTTTTCATAATGGACATGCCATGAAAGTGCCTTTTCCAATATATGCGGAGTATGCCCGCCATTCATGACTGCTTCATTAAAATAGTCCCTTAATGGTTTTCTGTACATTGGATGGGCACAATTCTCAACAATTAGATGGACACGCTCAATAGGTGAAAGTCCTCTTAAATCAGCATATCCATATTCAGTGACTAAAACATCGACATCATGCTCTGTGTGATCTACGTGAGAAACAAATGGAACAATGCTGGAAACATGGCCATTCTTTGCAATTGATTTTGTTACGAAAATAGCCAGGCGGGCGTTTCTCGCAAAGTCCCCTGAACCGCCAATCCCATTCATCATATGGGTTCCGCGCACATGAGTTGAATTCACATTGCCGTAAATATCTGCTTCAAGGGCAGTATTAATGGCGATTAATCCTAAACGTCGGATGATTTCAGGATGGTTGGATATTTCTTGAGGCCGCAGCACAATGCGGTCTTTGTATAGTTGAAAGCTCGAATAAACCTTTTTCATTTTGGCTTCAGAAAGGGTAATGGAGCAGCCTGAAGCAAAGCGGACCTTTCCCGTATCCAAAAGGTCAAAAACGGCGTCCTGCAAGACCTCTGAATAAATTTCCAGGTCTGTAAACTCTGAATTCATCAGTCCATAAAGAACAGCATTTGCCACTGTCCCAATTCCCGACTGCAATGGTGCCAGTTTCTTTGTCAAACGCCCAGCTGCAACCTCCTGCCTTAAGAAGGATAGGAGGTGATTCGCCATAAGAGCAGTCTCATTATCAGGCGGGGCAATGGTTGAAGGGGAATCCTCTTGGTGTGTAAAGACAATTCCGGCAACCCTGTTAATATCGTAAGGGATACCGGTTTTTCCTATACGGTCTTCCACTCTGGTAAGGAAAATAGGTTTTCTTTCACCATGCTCGCCTGGCTCATAAATATCATGGACTCCTTTAAGCTCTCGAGGCTGGGCAGTATTTAATTCGATAATTATGCGATCCGCCTTTTCTACAAAAATAGAAGAATTCCCAATAGACGTAGTTGGGATGATTAACCCATCATCCGAAATTGAAATCGCTTCCACAATTGCATAGTCAATTTTGTTTAATACATTAGCACGTATGGATTCGGCCATGTGGGATAGATGCTGATCTACGAAAAGCATTTGGCCATCATTAATTTTCTTCCTCATGATGGAATCTGCCTGAAAAGGGATCCGTTTATGCACCATTCCAGCCTCTGCCATTGCCTTATCTACATTTGAACCAAGAGAAGCTCCGGTGTATATATTTACCTTCAACGATTCACTTTTCGCTCTATCCACTAAGGCAAATGGTACGGCTTTGGCATCACCCGCCCTGGTAAAACCGCTTAGACCCAGAGTCATACCATTCTTTATCCACGAAGCTGCTTCTTTAGCGGAAACTACTAAGCTTTTTAAATGAGAATCTCCAATTAAGTCTAACTGATTGCTAGTCATGGCCCATCTCCCTTTTCCCTTAGGCTAATCTCGTATAATTTGTTACGTTATTGTCTTTGTGCCATTTAGCGTTTGTTATTCAACCATGCAGATCCTGTTATTTTCTTTTTTGTCTAATAGCACCAAATTGACGAAAAGAGCCTTTGCTTTTACCTATTTTATCAGCACGTAAAAGAATTTTCTTTCATTTAGGAATGAAAGGGCTTAATTAAGGCATGAAACAGCAAATTACATACACGAGCCATAATGGGAAATATTGGATAATCTGTTTAACAAGGCTCAAAAAGATTGAGTAGCAACGACTGGAAGTGAAAAGAGCTATTACATAAAAGTCAGAAGCAAAGCATCTTTCTGAAATAACTGGAATAGCTTTGGCTGACCGGAATCCTGGTTCCATCTTTCATAATTAGCACAAAAGTGGAATGGGAATCAGGATGAATTTCGGAAATAAAGGTTACGTTAACAATATAAGAGCGGTGGCACCGAATAAATAGATGGTCTGGAAGCTGCCATTCTACTTCTGATAAATTAAGCTTGTGATTCCCTTTGACATTTTCTGCATGAATCATTGTTTTTCGGCTCAGTGCCTCTAAAAACATGATTTGATTCATGGGGACAGGAATCCAGCGGTCCTCTGTTTTAACCGTTAAAAACGAGGGAGGAAGCGGGTTCGGCTTTTTGCGCAGAATGACCGTAACACAGCCTCTTGGCCCCGATGCATCTAAAAGAGGAAAAGACATGCCGAAATAGGAAACACCAAATATTCCTCTATCAACATATGCCTCAACACGATGCTTTAACGAGAGGGCTTTGTGGGAGGCTGTCCCTTCCTTAATCAAGTCGCCAGGCTGAATTTTCAGGTCTATTTGACTGCCCGGCTTATAGCAAATGTATTGTTTTTCATCTGTGATTGCAAGTGAGGCCCCATGGGGCAAAAGCTCATGAACAGCTTCCATAATAGAGCTGAGTGTGTGAGAATCCATATTAAAATTTCACTCTCCTATAATGCTCTTTTTTCCTTTCCTGTAATTAATAGTATAGTCTCTTTTTCAGAAACTTTGTTGTTTTTTCACGCAAAATAACAGGTTTTGTATTAACATGAGATGCACAAAACATCAACAATAAAGGAAAGCAGTATAAAATATGGTAGAGTAAATGGATATAGAAGGATTGGAGGACAAGAGAAATGGAGAAGAAGGATATTGAATATAAAATACACGACTTAAAGGCTGACTATGTCAGGCTTCAGCAGGATCTTGAAAAGCTTGAGTTTGTAAAAGGAAATCTACACCCTTTAGAAAAGCAGCTGAGGGATATTGAGGAAGAATTAAAGGTGCTGTATAAAAAGCTGGAGGAATAGTTTGTCCTGAAAAACAACGGAATTCATGATGGTGAGTTCCGCTTGTTATACCTAATGGCAAATCGAGCTGTTTTGTTACTGTGGCTGAAAGCGTGCTTGTCCAATCTTGTATACTTGCTTTATAACGGCATACGACATTGACCTCATCCTTTGCATTAGCTTATGATAAACATACAATCAGGCGGACGGAGGCAAAATAGTGAGCTTTTTATTGAATCGAATTGAAAAGAACCTAGATAATCTTTCAGAAGCTGAAAGGAAAATTGGGGAGTATGTCTTAGGCCACCCTGAACTGGTTCCCAGTATGACTACAAGGGAATTATCGGTTAAGTCTGGTGTTAGTGAAGCGAGCATCGTCCGATTTTGTAAATCCATTGGTATCCAAAGCTTTAAAACATTTAAATTGGAGCTGGTTAAGGAGATAACCAGGACCGAACCTGATATTACAGATTTTTCTATTTTGCAAAAAAAGGATACTCCATATGACCTTTTTCAAAAAGTGACCTATGTAAACAAGTCAGCAATTAATTCAACTCTGGCTTCTCTGGATAGAAAAGAGCTTGTGGCTGCGATTGATGTATTAAAATATGCCAAGAGGGTCATTTTTCATGGAGTTGGAGGATCTGCGACTGCCGCTTATGACGGGCATTATAAATTCACAAAGCTGGGCTACCATACCGTCATGGCGCATGACTTTCATTACTTATTATCGCTGATCCCGCACCTGACAAAAGAAGATGTATTTATAGCAGTCAGTACTTCTGGAAAAACAAAGGATGTACTTGAACTTGCCCAATTCTCTAAGTCAAAAGGTGCCACGGTGATTGCCATAACGAACATAGATAGCTCCCCTCTTTATAAAGCAGCGAATATACGGCTGTGCACTCCCGTCGTGGAGCAGGATTTCAGAATTGGCAGTATATCTTCACGGATAGCTCAGTTAAACATTATTGATACGCTGTATATAAGCCTGTTTCATATTCTTGGAGAAAATGTATTGCAGCAGTATCATGAAGCCAGAGCTGAGGCCGTGCGATTAAGAAGATAAAATAAAAAAAAGGTCTATAATGGACCTTTTTTTAATAGATTGTAACAAGTCAGATTCTATTTTAGAGGTATGCAAGTGATCTTTTTACCCTTTTTTGAAATTTAATTTCATAAAAAACAAAAAAATTATTGACGCTAAGTTTTGATATTATAAAATAAAATCATGAAATAAAATTTCAAAAGGATGATAGTATGCTTGAAAAGCTGACGACAGAAAAACGTAATAAAAGCACAATGAACCTGGATGAAATGTCCATTCGTGAAGTGCTGGAATCCATGAATAAGGAAGATCAAACGGTTCCGGCCGCTGTTTCCCAGCAACTTGGTAATATTGAAAAGGCGGTTGAATTTGTCACAACTTCTTTTAAATTTGGCGGGAGACTGATTTATCTTGGTGCCGGTACA
Organism: Heyndrickxia acidicola; assembly: GCF_001636425.1. Lineage (NCBI taxonomy): Bacteria > Bacillati > Bacillota > Bacilli > Caryophanales > Bacillaceae > Heyndrickxia > Heyndrickxia acidicola. The sequence continues at coordinate 3,220,974 of NZ_KV440953.1, read as the reverse complement.
AGCGGGCGCATAGGAGTATTGGATGCTGTAGAATGTCCTCCGACCTTTGGCTCTGATCCAGAAATGGTACAGGGATTAATAGCGGGAGGAATGAAAGCGTTCACAAAGGCAGTTGAGGGTGCAGAGGATAATGAAAGTATGGGGGTAAAGGATTTAGAAGCCATTTCTCTGACAAACCGGGATACGGTGATAGGAATTGCAGCAAGCGGCAGAACTCCTTATGTAATAGGGGCATTAAAGTATGCAAAAGCACAAGGAGCTAAAACGGTAAGCATCAGCTGTAATGAAGGATCAGAAATCAGCAAATATGCAGAAGTAGCGATTGAAGTGGTTACAGGGCCTGAAGTGCTGACTGGATCGACAAGGCTGAAAGCAGGAACTGCCCAAAAGCTCGTTTTAAACATGATTTCAACTGCATCCATGATAGGAATAGGTAAAGTGTATAAAAACTTAATGGTGGATGTTCAATCAACCAATAAGAAGCTGGTTGAACGTTCAAAGAGAATTATTATGGAGGCTGCAGATGTCAGCTATGAGAGAGCAGAAGAAACATATATAAAAGCTAAACATAATGTCAAAGCTGCAATCCTTATGATTCTTTTGGATTGCAGCTATGAAACAGCGATTGAAAAGTTGGGTACATCAAAGGGGTTTATTGGAAAAGCACTGATTTGAGTGAATAATGACAGAGTAAACAACGACGGAGGGGGAGAAAGATGAAAAAAGAGCAGCAAATAGCAGAAGGTATTTTGCTTCATGTTGGGGGAAAAGAGAACCTTCGAAGAATTGCTCACTGTATGACCAGAATAAGACTGGATTTGAAGGACCATAGTATACCGGATCTAGCAGCTATCAAAGCGGTAGAAGGTGTTATGGGTGTTATTGAAGACGAGACCCTCCAAATTGTGGTTGGACCGGGAACTGTCAATAAGGTTGCAGCTGAAATGAGCAGGATTACCGGTTTGCAGGTGGGGGAAGAAGCAGAACCGGAGCCTGATCAATTAACCCTTGAAGAAAAAGGAGCATTGAAAAAAGAAAATCTTAAAAGGAAAAATAATACTCCTTTTAAGAATTTGTTGAGGAAAATTGGAAATATCTTCATTCCGCTGATTCCAGGTATTGTCGCTTCCGGTATTATTAATGGTGCAGCTAACTTTATGTCGAATGCACATATAGGGGTTGGCACCACTTGGATGCAAATCCTGCTGTTGATAGGAGGAGGAGTGTTTACTTATCTGGGGATTCTAGTGGGATGGAATACAGCGAAAGAATTTGGTGGTACTCCCGTTCTGGGAGCGATTGCCGGGATCCTGCTGTTTAATCCGGGACTTGCCAATATTCATGTTTATGGGCATGCCCTCATACCAGGTCGAGGAGGCTTGTTTGGGGTCATTTTTGCTGCATGGTTAATGACAGTTCTTGAAAAGCAAATAAGAAAGATTATGCCTAACACGGTAGATATTATATTCACCCCGCTGATTACAGTCCTTATTGTTGGTATTTTAAGTATATATGTAGTTCAGCCGGTATTTGGAGTCATTGCGGATGGAATTACGAATGGTGTGAAAGGGATCCTGGATGTTGGAGGCCCTCTTGCAGGCGCATTATTAGCCGGCTTTTTCCTGCCGCTGGTCATGCTTGGTTTGCATCAGGGATTGACGCCGATTCATATGCAGTTCATTAGTACGTATGGGAATACCCCGCTCCTGCCGGTACTTGCTATGGCAGGGGGAGGCCAAGTCGGAGCAGCTCTTGCAATCTTCGTAAAAACAAAAAATAAAAAACTGAAAAACATTATAAAAGGAGGCCTTCCTGCAGGATTGCTGGGGATAGGTGAACCGCTTCTCTATGGTGTGACAGTCCCTCTTGGCCGGCCGTTTATAACTGCATGCATAGGAGCCGCTTTTGGCGGGGCTTTTCAGGCGGCACTGAAAACGGCATCAACAGCAATAGGAGTATCAGGGTTATCTTTGACGCCATTAATAGCGCATAACCAATATGTGGTATATCTTATCGGTTTGGTTATTGCTTATGTCTTTGGCTTCCTATTCACCTACTTCTTTGGCTTTAAAGAAGAGATGGCAGATAATATTCGCTAGTTTCATAGATAAAATTAATTTCTGATAACATTATCAATCTAATCTGGAAAAAGGGCCTGAGCATTATTTTTGGCCCTTTTTAGCTGAAAGGAGCTTTCACCTATGCTCGGCATATCCATCTATTTGTCTGAACCTGTAGAGGAAAAAAAGCCCTATATAGAAAAAATGAAGAATGCCGGATTTACTTCTATTTTCACCTCTCTGCATATCCCGGAAGACAATCCGGAGGTTTACAGAGAAAGATTAATGGAACTTGGAACCTACGCCAAAGAATATGGTCTTGAGCTGATGGCGGATATCTCCTCTAAATCGTTGAGCTATTTGGGATACACATGGGACAAAGCAACAGAGCTTTTACATTGGGGACTGACTGGGCTGAGAATAGATTACGGTATAGAAAATGAAAGCATTGCAGCGCTATCAAAAAAAATGAAAGTGGCCCTGAATGCAAGCACGTTGACACAGGAACTCTTAAAGGAGCTCCTTGAAAGCGGATTGGAAACATCCTCTGTTGAAGCCTGGCATAACTTCTATCCACGCCCCGAGACTGGCTTGGATAGAGAGGGATTTTCAATTTTGAATAAGTGGCTTACAGAGCATAGAATTCAGGTAATGGCTTTTATTCCGGGGGATCAGCGTTTAAGGGCCCCTCTATATATGGGCCTCCCCACTCTCGAGGACCACAGAGGGAGTTCACCTTTTGCGTCCTTTATGGACTTGCATTATAAAGAAGGAATTAGCAAAATCCTTGTAGGCGATCCGGAAATAAGTGAATCTTCCCTTCGTCAATTTACAGCCTTGCAAAAGGGGTTTATATTGCTGAGGGCACGTCCTTTAGTGGACAAACCAGAGCTATTGAACCTGTGCACGATGGTACATACAAATCGCCCAGATGCAGCAAGAGACTGCATACGATCAATGGAATCAAGGGTCAATCAATTGGCAGAGGGTCTTTCACTTCCCCCTGCGGCAGCCGTCACCAGAAAAAAAGGTTCAATTACCATTGACAACCAGTTATATGGACGGTATCAGGGGGAATTGCAAATTACCAAAACCGATCTCTGTGCAGACGAAAAAGTAAATGTGATAGGACATGTTGTTGAGGAGGACATCCCGCTTCTCCCATTTATAAAAGGAGGTCAGGCCTTTAAAGTGGAATGGGTGAAAAGAAAAGCGGAACCCGACGCTTAGCGGCGACCAGCATAAGACGATCCGTAAGAGAGGTTTGGTTTTTAACCTCACTTACGGATTGGATTATGACCTCGAGCCGCTGGAGGGAGGAGCTGGACAGAAAGAAAAGCGGAACCCGACGCTTAGCGGCGACCAGCATAAGACGATCCGTAAGAGAGGTTTGGTTTTCAACTCACTTACGGATTCGATTATGACCTCGAGCGGCTGGAGGGAGGAGCTGGACAGAAAGAAAAGCGGAACCCGACGCTTAGCGGCATTTGGAATGGACAGACTTTCATTTGATAAGGGAAACACGAAAAGCGGTGTTAAATTTAATTTTATTGTATTGTATTGGAAAAAGAGCAATGGACCTGAACATTGGACCAGTGCTCTTTTTTTCGCAGTTAGTGTATTTCTTCTTTGTGCATCTGAATTTTTTGTGAAAAGGCGATTAGCAATGCTAAATCATCAAATTTTACGATAAGAGATACCAATAAATGTCCTTCAGGTATAAACAAATCAAAAGAATTATGGTAAATTATAAGCAAGTGGAACTTTAATGAATAGATGCTGTCCGTATGAGGAGGACATTTGTTTGTAAAGCGCTTACATAAAATGATTAGGAGGTTTTTACATGTCAAGCAATGCTTTAGAAAGCTTCTTAAATGAAAATCTTAATGAATTAAGGGATAAGGGACTGTATAACGAAATAGACATTGTTGAGAGCGCAAACGGACCTGTTATAAAAATAAATGGGAATCAATTGATTAATCTATCATCGAATAATTATTTGGGGCTGGCAACAGACGAACGCTTAAAAGAAGTAGCATTACAAGCAATAAAGGAATATGGAGTGGGGGCAGGAGCGGTTCGAACTATTAACGGTACCCTTGATCTCCATATCAAGCTAGAGGAAAAGCTCGCTGAATTTAAAGGAACAGAAGCAGCGATCGCTTATCAATCAGGATTTAATTGCAATATGGCTGCAATTTCTGCGGTTATGGATAAAAATGATGCCATCTTGTCTGATGAATTGAATCATGCCTCCATTATTGACGGCTGCCGCTTGTCAAAGGCAAAAATTATCCGCTTTAATCACTCAGATATGGATGATTTACGCAAAAAGGCAAAAGAGGCTAAGGAATCAGGATTATATAATAAGATCATGGTGATCACGGATGGCGTATTTTCAATGGATGGTGATATAGCCAATCTGCCGGGGATCATTGATATTGCAGAAGAGTTCGACCTTATTACGTATGTAGATGATGCCCATGGCTCGGGTGTTACAGGAAAAGGTGCAGGCACGGTGAAGCATTTCGGTCTGGCAGACAAGGTTGACTTCCAAATTGGGACTTTATCAAAAGCCATTGGAGTGGTCGGAGGATATGTAGCAGGAAAACAAAACCTTATAGACTGGTTAAAAGTACGTTCACGTCCATTTCTTTTCTCTACTGCCCTGACACCCGCGGATGTAGTGGCAGCAACAAGAGCTGTTGAGTTATTAATGGAAAGCACTGAATTGAATGATCGTTTATGGGAGAATGGAAATTACCTGAAAAAAGGCTTAAAAGAGCTTGGATTCAATATAGGAGAAAGTGAAACACCTATTACTCCATGCATTATCGGTGACGAAAAGAAAACTCAGCTGTTCAGTAAAAGGCTAATTGAAGAGGGCGTTTATGCCAAATCCATTGTATTCCCAACTGTCCCACAAGGAACAGGGCGTGTGAGGAATATGCCAACAGCAGCACATACGAAGGAAATGCTGGATAAGGCCATTGCCGTCTATGAAAAAGTAGGAAAAGAAATGGGGATTTTAGTGTAAGGCCCTGTGAATTTCACTATTGATAACTGCTCGTTTTTTAGCTGTTAGAAGCGGATGTTTCACTTGATAAGCTGAAAAACGACAGTGTCTATTAACAAAGCCTAGTTTAATAGGAATGCTTGGCAAAAAAACAGGCATCTGGGAGGAAACGACAATGAAGAAGGTTCTAGTAACGGGATCTCTTGGACAAATTGGTACAGAGCTTGTATCAAAACTTCGATCTGTCTATGGAGATAGCAATATTATTGCCACTGATATCCGCAGCAACGACAGTGATGTAGTCAAAAGCGGACCATTTGAAATATTGGATGTAACAGACGAACAAAAAATGTTTGACATTGCCAGCAAATACAAGGTTGATACCATCATTCACCTGGCAGCTCTTTTATCTGCAACTGCAGAAAAAAAACCTTTGCTTGCATGGAACCTGAATATGGGCGGACTGGTCAATGCACTTGAAACAGCAAGAGAGTTAAAATGCCAATTTTTCACACCTAGTTCTATTGGTGCATTTGGTCCTTCAACACCAAAGGACCAAACACCTCAGGATACCATTCAGCGTCCTACTACAATGTATGGAGTCAACAAGGTATCCGGCGAGCTTCTTTGCGACTACTATTATCATAAGTTTGGTCTTGATACGAGGGGAGTAAGATTTCCAGGCCTCATTTCATATGAAGCAGAGCCCGGAGGCGGCACTACTGATTATGCAGTAGAAATCTACTACGAAGCAATTCGTAATCGGCAATATACTTCTTATATTGATAAAGGCACTTATATGGATATGATGTATATGCCGGATGCTTTAAATGCTATCCTGGATTTGATGGAAGCTGATGGAAGTAAACTGATTCATCGCAATGCATTTAACATTACAGCCATGAGCTTTGCTCCTGAGGATGTAGCAGCCGAAATTCAAAAGCATATGCCAAGCTTTAAAATGGATTATCAGGTTGACCCAGTCAGACAGGCGATTGCCGACAGCTGGCCTAATTCCATTGATTCTTCTGCTGCCCAAAGAGAATGGGGCTTTAAAACGGAATATAACCTTGAAAAAATGACGGCAGATATGCTGGAGAAGCTTGGAAAAAAACTTCAAAGCGCTGAACGTGCAGTAAATTAAAGATCACGCAAGAGAGCTTATTTCAAAGTGGTATATTCTGATCCGCTGAAATAAAGCTCTTTTTTGCTGCTGTCATTCAGATGGATGTTTGATCATCACCGGCAAAGCTTCCTATGCCTTGTTACAAAACGGCGGGCATCTATTGGATTATTCCAAATAAAGTATATTATGAAGAGCCGCTTTCTGTTAAAATAAGAACAGTAGAACTCGAGAATAGAGGAAAAAACAAAATATGGACTATATAATGAGTGAAAGTCGAAGAAGGTTTTGGTATCTAACCGCCGTTATACTTATACTCCTCTTTTGCACACAAATGATTTTTGTTCTGTTTTTTCAGCGCTCAAGCTGGTTTATTGGAGCCATTGTTTTTATATCGTTACTGGCATTTACCATTATTACTTTCTCAATGTACCGTCTTTCTCTTTTCTTTTCCAAGCTTAAAAAAGTAGAGGAAGAGGAGAAAAGGTGGTCTATTTTAATAGATGCAATGCCGGATTTTGTTTGTTTTAAAGATCATAAAAGCCGCTGGGTTCGCGTAAATGATTTCGGCAGAAAGCTCTATCACTTGGAAAATGTTGATTACATTGGAAAAACAGATATAGAGCTTGGCGAGTTGACTCCATTTTTTAAAGAAGGATTTGACCAGTGCTTTATTTCAGATGAGGAAGCATGGCTAAGCGGAGAGCTGATGCGAGTAGAAGAATCCTTTCAGGTACCTTCAGGGGAGCAAAAAAGTTTTGATGTTCTAAAAATTCCTCTCTTTTACCCGAATGGAGATCGTAAGGGGCTGCTGACAATAGGACGCGATATCTCTCAGCAAAAGGTTGCTGAATCTATGCTGATTAAGCAAGAGAAACTTTCTGTCGTTGGAGAACTGGCTGCTGGAATTGCACATGAAATCCGCAATCCGCTGACCAGTATTAAGGGCCTTACCCAGTTCATGCATGAAACTAAAAATATTACAGATGAATATGTAAATGTCATGATTTCCGAGATTGACCGGATTAACCAAATAGCTGGTGAGCTCCTAGCTCTTTCTAAGCCGCAGAGCAGGTGCTATAGCGAAACATCTCTAAGAGAAATTATTCAGTATGTTCTCCACATCATGCAGCCGGAAGCATTGCTGAAAGATGTACAGCTTATCTTTTGTGATGATAATCATCCAAAAGTGATAAAAGGAGACCGGAATGAGCTGATTCAGATCTTCATCAATTTTTTAAAGAATGCAATGGAAGCTATGCCAAATGGCGGAACGATAAGGATAGATACAGAGTCAAATGCTGAGAAGGTTAAAGTGACAATATCCGATGAAGGAATTGGGATTCCAACGGAGCGTCTTAATAAGATCGGGGAGCCATTCTACACATTAAAAGAAAAAGGAATGGGACTTGGATTAACCATCAGCCAGAAAATCATTCAGCAGCACCATGGTATTTTAGAATTGAAAAGTGAGGAAGGGGTCGGCACGGATGTTTTGGTTATCCTTCCATTAATTAAGCAGGCTGCTGCAGGTTAAGGTTTGCTGATTGCTTTATGTATCTTTTGTCTGGCTCCGGGAAAATCCCGGGCTCATTTTTTATTTTAAGCTCTGTTAACGGTTGAACAACATGGTGAATTGGAGCAGAATTTACAGCAAGGTTAATAGAGTTATATAGAAGGTACGGGGTTATAATAGCTTAAGGATATCTCCATATTGATGGTTATATTAATTCCGCGATGAAAAAAACAATAGGGAGTGATTGAATGAACCAAAAGGCAAAAGAAATACTTCGTACTTACTTTGGATATACGGATTTTAGGCCAGGCCAGGAAAAGTTAATCCATAATATACTGAGCGGGCGTGATTCCCTGGGCATTATGCCAACAGGAGGAGGGAAATCGATTTGCTATCAAGTGCCTTCCTTAATGCTTCCCGGAGTCACACTAGTAGTATCACCGCTCATTTCATTAATGAAGGATCAGGTGGATGCCCTGGTGAGCGCGGGTGTTTCAGCAGCTTTCATTAATAGCTCTCTTTCAAATGATGAGATAAGGGAAACCATTTCTGGAGCTGCATCCGGAAAATACAAACTTCTTTATATTGCCCCTGAACGATTTGAGTCAGCTGCCTTTATGCAATTAATAAAAGAAATTGAAGTGTCATTGATTGCCATTGATGAAGCTCATTGTATTAGTCAATGGGGCCATGATTTTAGACCGAGCTACCTTTTAATAAAGCAATTAATCCAGCAAATTCAGCCAAAGCCCGTCATTGCAGCTTTAACCGCTACCGCTACCCCAAATGTAAAAGAGGATATCCTTCATCTCCTTGATATTTCACATGAAAATGTTATTTTAACCGGTTTTGCAAGGGAAAACCTTCACTTCAACGTTGTAAAAGGCCAGGACCGTGACCGATTTTTATTTGATTATATAAAACAAAACAGCAGTCAGGCGGGTATTATATATGCAGCGACAAGAAAGGAAGTAGACCGTCTTCATGAACAGCTTGTAAATAGCGGTGTGAGGGCAGGAAAGTATCACGCTGGTATGAGTGAGAACCAGAGAAAGGATTTTCAGGAACAATTCCTTTTTGACAATATTTCTGTTATGGTAGCCACTTCTGCATTTGGCATGGGCATCAATAAGTCCAATGTACGGTATGTGCTTCACTATCATATTCCGCGTAACATGGAGGCATATTATCAGGAAGCTGGACGCGCAGGCAGGGATGGAGTTGAAAGTGAATGTATTCTTTTGTTCTCTCCTCAGGATGTGCATATCCAAAAATTCTTATTGGATCAATCCATCATGGAAGAAGAACGCAAGGAAAGTGAATATGGGAAGCTTAGAAAAATGGTCTCTTATTGTCACACAGAAACATGCTTTCAACAATTTATCCTTCAGTACTTTGGAGAAGAAGATGCTGCTCCCTGCGGGAAATGCGGCAACTGTACCGATAAGCGTGAGCAGGTTGATGTGACAAGGGAAGCTCAAATGGTATTTTCCTGTATTAAGAGAATGAATGAGCGATTTGGAAAAACCTTTATTACAAAGGTCCTCAGCGGTTCAAATGACCAAAAGATTAAAAGTATGGGATTTAACTCTTTATCCACATATGGAATTATGAGAGATAAAACACAAAAATATATCAATGAATTTATTGATTTTTTAACGGCTGATGGCTACTTAGTCCCTTCTGATGGCCAATTCCCTGTCCTTTCTTTAACTAATAAGGCCTTTAAGGTATTACTTTCAGAGGAATCAGTTATGCGGAAAGAAATGGTGCGTGCGGCCCAGCTTGTGGAAGATCATGAGCTTTTTGAAAGCTTGAGAGCCTTGCGGAAGGAATTGGCAGAAAATGAAAAGATACCTCCATACATCATTTTCTCAGATCAGACTTTAAGGGAGATTTGCAGCCTTCTGCCAAGCTCCTATTCCGAGTTTTTAAAGGTGAAGGGAGTTGGGGAGAAAAAGCTTGAACAATATGGGCAGATCTTTCTTGAAGCCATTCAATCCTATAAGCAGCAGCACGGGATAGAAGGGAATGCTGCAGTTATAGAACAGATGACCGTGTCTGCCGCACAAAAAAGTAAGCAATCAGATTCAAAAGAAAAAAGTCATCACACTACGTATCAGCTATTAATACAAGGCTTACCGCTTGAAGAGATTGCGCTAAACCGGAACATGTCCATAAGGACCATTGAAGCGCATCTCATTAAATGTGCGGAAGAAGGAATGCCTATTCAATGGGAAGAATTTATTCCGGAAGAATATGAGAAATTAATAGCCGCTGCCTATAAAGAGGCCAATACAGACAGGCTGACTCCTATAAAGGAGCTCTTGCCTGAAGAAGTTACCTTTTTTATGATCAGGGCTTTTATTCAAAAAGAAAAGCTTCAGCCAAACTAAGAGAAACGAGCCAGGTAAAGATAGCCTGGTTCGTTTTTGTTTTTGAAAGATGAGTATAGAGTTTTTTATTAAACAAATCTATGATAAGTCAACATCAGCTCGTAAAAGACCTCGCTGTGCATCCTTTATCTCAGTCAAAGACTACGGAATCCGTACGCCGATGAGCTAGGCACTTCCGCTTTTCTCTGTCCAGCTCCAGCGCCTATCGGCTAGCGAATTTCTCCGTCTACTCCCTACGATAAGTCAACATCAGCTCGTCCCTCGCTGTGTATCCTTTATCTCAGTCGAAGACTCTGAGATTCGTACGCCGATGAACAAGGCACTTCCGCTTTTCTTTAAATATTATATTTTTCTATTTATTGATAAATTTGTAAAAATAAATTATATTTAGAAAGTATCTTATATCCGAAATAAAAATGTTTAAAAGGGGAAGTGCCATGCGAAAGCTGTTTGAATTGATTACTCGATTTATACTTTCGTGCATAGGAATTATTTTGACAGGCGGCCTTCCAGGTCTGCTGGGAGACCTTAACCAAGGGGGATTAAACTGGAAGGGGTATGCAGAAGCTCTTTATGAAATCTTTCACGGTATTCTTCATCCTAAACATCTAATCTACTTTTATATGGGCTTCGAGAAGCCGTTATTTCCCAACTTGTTTGGCCTGATCGGCTATTCTTTAACCATTCTGGTTAGTGCCTTTTTCCTTGCAGCTGCGGCAGCACTCTTACTCACCTTTTTTATCGTAAAACTGCGCCACCGTTTAAAAAGATTCATAAAATTCATCTTTTACATACTGGAGTCTATACCAGATTTATTTATTATTGCCTTGGGAGAATTATTTGTTATTTTTATTTATCAAAAGACTGGAGTTCTTCTCGCAGGACTTGCAGAGATAGGTCCCCAAAAAGTGTACTTATTCCCGATTATCTGCCTTTCAATCCTTCCGGCGATCCAGCTATTCAGGCTGTGTATGATCATATTTGAAGATGAATTAGACAAAGAATATGTTCTGCTCGCAGCATCCATTGGCATAAAAAAATCTGGTATTTTTGTTTTTCATGTTTTTAGGAATGCCATCGTACATGTGTTTTTCCAATCTAAATCAACTGTTTGGTTTATGCTTTCCAACCTTTTTGTCCTTGAAGTGCTCTTTAATATGTCTGGTATTATGACCTTCTTATTGCAAAATCTTAATCCGCAGATTTTCACTATTTCCTTGATCGTTTTTTTCTTGCCCATTTTTCTCTTTTATTCATTGGGAGAGTGGATACTAGAAAAGAAAGTGACTGGGGGTGAAACCAGTTTATGATAAAAGCATTTAAAAACCCTTTATTTTTGATAGGATTTGTATTTATTACTGGACTGGTTATTACAAGCTTTATTTATACCTCCGCAGTACATAACAAGGTGCATCAAGTCATGTTTTTATTTGGAAAAAACGGAAACCTTGAGGCAGCGTCTCCTATTTCGCCAAGGTGGAAATTGCCATTTGGAACAGACAGAGCAGGAAATGATATGTTAAGCAAAATATTGCTGGGGGCAAAATATACCATTCTTGGCGCGTTGTCTATCGCGGTATTTAGAATGGCAATGGCTATCCCAATAGGAATTTTACTTGGACTTTACTTGAAAAGGTATAAAAAATATATAAGCAGTCTAGTGGATTCGTTTCATTTTATCCCTTTGACCGTTATTTCCTTCTATATTCTGACCCCGGTTTTAATGGAGCCTGAAGATGGTTTTCGCATGGGTTTATTTGTTCGAATGTTCCTTGAAGTGATCATTCTTGCTGCATTAACTGTTCCTGTTATTGCCGTTATTATTGGCAATGAGACAGGCAGAATGCTTCGAAATGAATATATCATTTGTGCAAAGACGCTTGGTGCAGGGCAATGGAGGCTTATTATAAAACATATTATTCCGGGAATGAAGGAAAAATTGTTTGTGCTGTTTGGACAGCAAATGATGCAGGCACTCATAGTGCTTTCCCATTTAGGATATTTAAAGCTTTTCTTCGGGGGATCCCATGTGTCTATGGGTGGAGATGATCCGCCGATGAGTATAACGTATGAATGGTCAGGGCTGATAGGGGATACGTTTAATTACTTGCATGCTGCCGTTTGGGTGCCTTTGACACCTATTATTTGCTTTGCTATTACGATGATTGCTGTTTCTTTTATAATAGAAGGATATGTCCAAGCAACCACAGGGCACACACACTATTTCAAGAGGAAAAAACAGAAAAGAAACGTACAAAAAATTAAATCTTATCCAAGAAAAGAAGAATTTCAGCTGGTAAGAAAAACGTCTTAGTGCGAAGAGCAATATAATTTTCCATAAGCATACTTCGGAGTATAGGAATGGCTTGTTTATAGGGTAATATAGTTATTGGTACATTAAACATTATTATGGAAGTACCAGGAAGGTGTTTAAAATGATTCGCTGTATTGCATCAGATATGGATGGAACATTGTTAAATTCAAGACAGGAAATCACTGAAGAAAACCGGCAGGCCATTTTAAAAGCACAGGAACAGGGAATTGAATTTGTCGTGGCAACCGGCCGCTCTTACCAGGAAGCACATATGCTATTAAAGGAAGCTGGGATTAAGTGTGCAGTAATTGGCGTCAATGGAGCTGAAATCAGAGACGAAGAAGGAAATATTGAAGGAACAAATTCCATGCCCGCTTCTCTTTCTGTTAAAGTGGCAGAGATGTTAAATCAAATCGGCATTTATTTTGAACTGTACACAAATCAAGGTACCTATTCGGAAAATTACGATAAGAACGTTGAAATTCTTGTAGATATTTTAAAAACGGCAAATCCGGAACGATCGAAAGAAGCTATTCGGGAAAAGGTTAAAGAACGTGCTTCCAAAAAACTTTTAAAAACAGTTACGAATTACAAAGACATCCTTGAAAATCAGGATCAATCTGTTTATAAAATGATTGCTTTTTCCAATGTTGATGAAATGCTTAAAAAGTGCAGTATAGCACTCCAGGAATTTGAAGAGATAAAAGTAACTTCATCCGGACATGGAAATTTGGAGATTAACTACATTGGAGCACAAAAGGGAATCGCTCTTGAAGATTTTACCTCAAAAAGAGGGATTACTCTAATTGAAACAATGGCTTTAGGAGATAACTTTAATGATCTGCCCATGTTAAAAAAAGTTGGATATCCTGTTGCCATGGGCAATGCAGAGCCTGAGGTAAAAGAATTTTGCCGATATCAAACAGTGCTGAATGACGATAGCGGAGTAGGCAAGGCAATTTTGAAAGCACTTGAAAGCAATCAAAAGCAGCAGCTTGGAAACTAAATTCTAAGCTATACAACAAGTCCTTAAACAAAGCTTAATAAAAAAGGAAAGCAATTAGGAGCCTATGGTCCCGGTTGCTTTCCTTTTTCGCATCATTAAAAACGTTGTGTCTAAATAGGTTATTTTACCTTGTCCTGATTCCATTTGTATGTCCAAAAACGTTCATTTTCAAGCCAAGCCATAGTCTGAGGATCTTTCTGTTTAATCAGATCTTCCCTCTGTGCCATCATCCAGCCTGTTTGAGATATATGTGCTTTCATTGTATTCAGCTTTTGTTCAGTGACAGAACTGACATTATTAATGATATCAGGCTTTCCAATTTCCGCTTCGTGATTGTTGGCAAAAGCAACACAGTGAAGCTTTGGACGTTTATTCTCAGGAAGCTTACGGACTGCACGTACGACTGCTCGACCCGTAGCTTCATGATCAGGATGAACAGAGTAACCAGGATAAAACGTAATAATGAGAGAAGGGTTCAGTTCATCAATCATATCTGAAACCATTTTAGTTAGCTTGTCGTCGTTCTCAAATTCTACTGTTTTATCCCGCAGTCCCATCATTCGAAGATCTTGAATTCCCATGACCTCTGCAGCTTTTTGTAATTCTTCTTTGCGGATTTTCGGAAGGGATTCTCTCGTTGCAAATGGAGGATTGCCTAAATTCCTTCCCATTTGGCCTAATGTTAAGCAAGCATACGTAACAGGAGTTCCATTTTTTACGTGCAAGCTAATCGTTCCGGAAACCCCGAAGGCTTCATCATCTGGATGGGGGAAAATGACCAATACCTGACGTTCTTTTTCCATGGCAGTTAAAACCTCCTATTCAAATGGCGTTTTGCTAATTTCAAGTGCAACCGCCATCTTTCCATCATAGTCATGACCAGCTAAAAGCAGCCGTCCATACTCATCCAGTTCAAAATGAGTAAGTCCTTCTGCATAAATCCAGCCTATCTCCATTTTAAGTCCTGCACGATAGGGACCTTCGCCAACAATTTTTCCATGCTCATAGATTACTTTCGCATTGCGGATATAGGCACCTGCAGAGAAGAAGGCTTCGTTAAAATGAGAAGCATAGGCCCCATTTGTTGTTTCCAAGTGTATATATACTTCCTGTCCAGCAAATTCATCAATGTGTTTCTGGACCTGAGAAATAGAAATAGGTTCCAAAAGAGTGTCCCCCTTAGAGTAAAGAAAATATATACGATAGTATACGTAATTAGTTTACTAAAAATAGAAACAGAATGCGAAAAGTATGATTAGTCCTGAAGAAAAAGAAAAAAGTACTAAAGATAGATCTCAAAAAAACCGGGTGCATGAACCCGGTTTTTTTAAAGGATAAGAAGTTATAAAATTTTTAAAACAGTTTCTGTCTAGCTCCAGCGCTTATCAGCCAGCGGATAGGCGCCGAAGCTTTTCTTAAAAGGCCAATTTATTTGTGTTCTTTAAAGCGTGTATAAGCACCGTGCATAACAGGTCCTACATATTCATTTAAAGCAAATCCGTGTTTGATGGCAGCTGTGACAAAGTCTTTTGCAGTGTGCACAGCATCTTTGACAGAGTTCCCTTTTGCAAGCTCTGCGGTAATGGCTGCTGCAAATGTGCAGCCTGCACCGTGATTATAAGAGGTTTCCAGCTTTTCTTTTTCAAGAAGGGTAAATTCGTTTCCATCAAAGAATAAATCAACGGCTTTCTCATGCTTAAGCTGCTTTCCGCCTTTAATGACAACATTTTTGGCACCCAGTTCATGGATTTTTACAGCAGCTTCTTTCATGTCTTCAATCGTTTTAATGGGACCGGTTTGCGCCAGCTGCCATGCTTCAAATAAATTAGGTGTCACAACCGCAGCACGAGGCAAAAGATATTCGCGCATAGCATCTGTATTTTCAGGCATAAGCACTTCATCTTCCCCCTTGCAGACCATAACAGGATCAATGACCACTTGATCAAGCTTATATTCATCCAGTTTTTGCGCTGCTAATTTAATGATATCAACTGAACCCAGCATACCCGTTTTCATTGCACTAATTCCTACGGATAGAATGGTATCTAATTGCGGTTCTACTGTTTTTACATCAATAGGAAAAACATTGTGATGCCAGTGGTTGTTAGGATCCATTGTGACAATAGAAGTAATGGCGGACATCCCGTAGACACCTAGCTCTTGAAAGGTTTTTAAATCTGCCTGAAGGCCAGCACCGCCGCTTGAATCTGAACCTGCCAGGGTAAACACTTTTGGTATAGTCATTTGCTTTTCCTCCTCTAAAAAACGATAATCCATTTATTCTTTTTTTAGGATAAACCATTCATAAGTGAAAAACAAATAGAATAGTTGCATGGAAATGATTGAATAAATAACTCTGCTAAAGATCAATGCCGATCTTACTTCTAAAGTGTAAGGCGCGAGACTTCTCCCGCCAACGGAAAGCGATTATCATCAGTGGAAAACAACAGGCAAGATTAATAGAGCCAATAAAAAAAGTCCATCCATAGGATGAACTAAAAAGGGGGGATATCATCGTCTATCAAAAGTATGGCCCATTCAAAGGAAAACTATACATCTTCTATTCTTTTTTGTAGGCTGGTTTGTAACTGCTCGTTTTTTAGCTCATTCGTGTGAAACGTTAGTTTCACACGCCTTTCAGCTCAGCTGAAAGGTTACAGTAAAGAAAGGAAACCAAAGCAAACAAGTTTGCTTTGGTTTCCTTTCTTTACTGTAAAATGAGCTAAAAAACAACAGATTTACGTTCAGGGCAACTATTTAATAAGAAAATTTTGTGCTGCTGTGATTGATTTTTATTGAAAAGGCTTTACTTGATAGTAATTTTACGCTAAAATAAGTTTAATTAAAAAATTCTGTCATTTATAAAGGAGGTATGTATTATGTCAATTGTATATGGTATATCACACGTTCAATTTCATAATGCAGCCTATGGGACAGGATTTTAAACAGATCGGTCTGTTCATTTTCTTCACATGTTTAATGTATGAATAAAACCATAGGCTGCTGATATTCGGCTTATGGTTTTTTTGTATGGGAAAAATCCATTTAAAGAGCCGGAAACGGTTCTTTTTTCATTAGGATAGGTTGATAAAAGCTCATTGTTGATTGGAACGGAAGGCGCAGGGTTCCTGTGTTAAAAAGCAGGTGCAAGTGGCGAGGCAGCTCGCGAATCATACGCAAAAAAGCGCACGCCTGAAGCGGAGATCGCATACAGCATTAAGAGACCTTTCAATAAATAATTGGAGGAATACATGTTGAATATAAATGAACTTGGTTGGAACTCTTTTTTTGAAGAGGCATTTCAGGAATATAAACAGAAGGGTTTTTCAGCAGGTCGAATTGCTCTTGAACATAAAAAAATGTATCGTGTCTTGACGGAGGAAGGGGAATTGCTGGCAGAGATATCAGGCAAAATGCGTTTCCATGCTTCCGAAAGAGAAGACTATCCGGCAGTAGGGGACTGGGTGGTATTAACTCCACGGCTCCATGAACAAAAAGCTACTCTTCATGCAGTTTTACCGCGCCAAAGCAAGTTTTCCCGGAAGGCCGCAGGCAATACAACCGATGAACAAATTGTTGCTGCAAATGTGGATACGGTCTTTTTGGTAAATGCCTTGAATGCAGATTTTAATGTCAGGAGAATTGAAAGATATCTTTTATCAGCTTGGGAAAGCGGTGCGAATCCCGTTGTTATTTTGAGTAAGTCTGACCTTTGCAAAGATATTGAAGGGAGAATCAGGGAGCTCGAGGCCAGTACAATGGGCGTGCCCATTCATTATATTAGTGCTGAAACCAATACTGGATTAGAGAAACTCGAGCCTTATCTTCAGCAAGGACATACCATTGCCTTGCTTGGATCTTCTGGCGCGGGTAAGTCAACATTAATTAATACACTTCTTGGGAGAAGGAAGCAAGAGGTGAGTTTTATACGTGAAAGTGATGACCGGGGCCGTCATACAACGACTCACAGGGAACTCATTGTAATGGAAAACGGAGGTATTTTAATAGATACTCCGGGGATGAGAGAATTGCAGCTGTGGGAAGCAAGTGATGGTTTGAATCATAGCTTTTCTGATATTGAGAGCTTTGCAAAAAACTGCCGTTTCCGTGATTGTACTCATCAAAAGGAACCGGGATGTGCTGTCCAGGAAGCGATTCAAAATGGCAGTCTGGAGGAAGAACGTTTGGTTCATTATCTAAAGCTTCAAAAGGAGCTAGCCTTTCTCGAGCGCAAAGAAAACCAAAAAGCGGCGATGGCTGAAAGAGCAAAGTGGAAAAAGCTCTCCAATGATCAGAAGAAGATGAAGAAGCGGTGATGGAAAATGGAAAGCCTGGCAGAATGCCGGGCTTTTTCGATTTAAGCTCTAACGAAAAAAGCAGAGGGTAATATAGGTGTATAGTCCTACTTCGCCCGAAAGATCCTTATTTTCGCCCGAAAAAGTAAGAAACTCGCCCGTAAAATCAGTACGAGTGAAAAAATCCCTTTCCGCGCACCTTGCATTGTCCTTAAATCAGCTTCCAGAATCGGTTTTTAAAGAAAAACGCCAGAAATAAACACGGATAGATTATATATTCATCTAAAATTAACTAAATATCAATAAGCATATCCCTCTGCTGTTGACGAAACACTCAGAATGCCAGGGCATCCTCTAGCAATCTTTTTAAATCAAGGAATGTAAGAATGTCTTCTAATAGGTTTTTTCTGCTTAAACCCATATAATAAAGGTAGATAGAGAAATCGGCTTAATAAGGAGGCGTGCTCCTATGCTCCATCATATAGAGATTAATGTATCAAATTTAGAGAAAACCAAAATGTTCTGGGGATGGTTAATGAAAAGTCTTGGATATGAAACATTCCAGCAATGGGAGTCAGGGATCAGCTGGAAGCAAGAGTCGACTTATCTAGTATTTGTGCAGACAATGTATCAATATTTGCCCTCTGCTTATCATCGATCACATACAGGCTTGAACCATCTGGCCTTTCATGCAAGCTCCAGGCGGCAAGTGGACGATCTGACGTTAGAACTTAAAAGAAAAGGGGTAAAAATTCTTTATGAGGATCGCCATCCTTATGCAGGAGGGCCAAATCATTATGCTGTGTTTTTCGAGGATCCGGATAGAATAAAGGTGGAACTGGTTGCACCATAACAGGAATTTCTACATACAAAGGCAAGTATACGGATATTCGAGCTGGGAGGCATAAAGTGAAGACAATTGTGTTAGCAGGCGGGAAATCCAGAAGGATGGGACAAAATAAAGCATTAATGAAATTGAATGGCTGTGAAATCATTGAGCTCATTGTACATACTCTCTCACCCATCTCTGAGGAAATGCTCATTGTTACAAACAGTCCGGATACCTATCAGCATCTTGGAATCAAGGTAATTAACGATGAGCAGGAGTTTAAAGGAAAAGGACCATTAGCGGGTTTGCTTACAGGTTTAGCTGCTGCAAAAACAGATTCATGTCTGGTTGTCGCATGTGACATGCCCTTTGTTTCAGCAAAAGTGGCTAATTGGCTTGTACACCTTCTTAAGGAAAGAAATTATGATGCGATTATTCCTGTTGATCAGGGCAAACAGCATTTTTTATTCGGGGCTTATTCCGGCAGAGCACAAATTGCAGCAAGAGAAAATTTGCAAGCTGGAAAAAAAGCAATGAAAAGCCTCTTTGATAAAATTAAGGTTCAATTGGTTTACAAGGATGATGCTCCGCCAGAGGTTCAGGAAGAGTGGGAAGCTTGTTTCTGGAATATGAATACGGTGGAAGACTATCACCGAGCAAAAGAAATTGCGAGACAACTATAATGAGTAAGAGGTGAAAGAATTGAGTTTTGAAATCACACGCCAGCCTATTAGTATAGAGTCCGTAGTTCAAAAAGTAATTCAACGAGAAGCTGGTGCGGTTACAACGTTTATTGGTACTGTGAGAGAATTAACCCACGGCAGGAAAACCCTTTATTTAGAGTATGAAGCATATGAGCCCATGGCGTTGAAAATGCTTGAAAGGATTGGAAAAGAAATAGAGGGGAAATGGCCAGGAACCGTAACGGCCATTTCACATAGAATTGGCCGTTTAGAGAGATCGGATATCGCTGTTGTGATTGCGGTCTCTACTCCCCATCGTGCCGAAGCCTATGAAGCAAACCGTTATGCCATCGAACGGATTAAGGAAATCGTTCCTATTTGGAAAAAAGAGCATTGGGAAGACGGAGAAGAGTGGGTAGGAAATCAAAAAGGGACTAAGGAATATCCGAAAGGAAGACCTGAGGAGCTGAACATACATGGTTAAAATTCTTTTATTTGCTGATTTGCGTGATAAATTCGGCAGAGGTGAGCTTGAAATGGAAGCGGAGGGGAAAACCGTTAAAGAATTGAAGGCTGAGCTGGAAACAATGAATAATCGTATTAGCCTGGACTCCGTTATGGTGGCAGTGAATGAAGAGTTTACAGGGGAAGACACGACGATCAAGAACGGTGACATCGTTGCTCTTATCCCTCCTGTCAGTGGAGGTTAAGATTAAGAGGAAGGGAGGCAGTGCAGATGGGCATTGAAAGGTATTCCCGGCAAACATTGTTTGCACCGATTGGAGAAGAGGGGCAAAAAAAGATTCGCAATAAGCATGCGCTCCTGATTGGGGTAGGTGCTCTAGGTACAAGCCTGGCAGAAATGCTGACGAGGGCAGGCATCGGCAGACTTACACTTATTGACCGTGACTATGTAGAAGAAAGCAACCTTCAAAGGCAGCAGCTATTTTCAGAGGAGGATGCCCTGCAGAAATGGCCAAAAGCCGAAGCAGCAAGGCAGCGTCTTTCTTCGATAAATAAAGACGTTGAAATCCAAGCCATTACAGGGGAGGCGGACTTCAGCCTGCTGGAAAAGCTGGCGCCTGGCACAGACCTGATTTTAGATGGGACGGATAACTTTGAGACTCGCTTTTTAATTAATGATATTGCCCACAAATTCAGCATTCCATGGATTTTTGGGGCATGTGTCGGAAGCTTTGGGGCAACCTATACAATCCTTCCTGGAAAAACACCATGCTTGCACTGCCTAATAAAGAAGCTTCCTATGAAGGGGCAAACCTGTGACACGGTGGGGATTATAGCTCCAACGGTTCATATGGTTACGGCCTACCAAGCTGCGGAATCCTTAAAGATATTGAGCGGTAGTATGGAGGATCTCCGAAACACATACGTTACATTTGACTTGTGGTCAAATCAAACGCTCTCTTTAAAAGCGGATTCCATGAAGGATCCTGCTTGTTTAACCTGCGGGGAGAATCCGGTATATCCTTTTTTATCCGATGAAAGTAAACTTAAAACAGCTGTGTTGTGCGGGCGGGACACCGTCCAGATTCGTCCTGCCAGCAAAATGGCTATCTCATTGGAAATGCTTGTTTTAGAGTGGAGAAGTGCAGGCTATGAGGTGAGCGGAAATCCCTATCTTATATCTGTAAAGAAAAACAACAGCAGAATGGTTTTATTTAAAGATGGACGTGCTTTAGTTCATGGAACAAAGGAAATTATGGAGGCAAAAAAACTTTATCATTCATTGATGGGGTAAGGAAGAATTTATAATATAAAAAGCTTCCGGCCCAGGCCGGAAGCTTTTTTAACATAGTTTAATTGTATTACATAATCGTTCTGTCATCATTCGTATGGTCAGCATCCTTTGCAGCCACTAAAACGACTTTTCCTTGATCGAGTGCTTGCTCATACTTCTCCGCTTCTATGTCCGTTAGGCCGAGTGAAGTCATTTTTGAACGGAGCTCATCGCCTCGTTTTTTAAAGACATTTCCGACCTGCGTAAATAAGCCTTGTTCCTTCATGCCTACTGTCCCTGTATCAGTGGCATCCGTTAAATCCTTAGAGCGATCTTCATCATGTGCAAAAAGATAAATATGGTCTTTCTCAAAGCCGTCATTCATTAAATTATTGATAAGTTCAGTTGCCTGCAAACCATTTTCAACTACATTTACTTTATACATGATAATTCCTCCTCTTTGGTTAAACGGGACTTTAAGATGAAACCCCGCGTTTGTACTTTTTATATAGCCCATCCATTCATACATTAAACATTGAAAAATATGCTAAGGAAATTTCAGTAATAACTGTGTTTAGTTTAGAAGATGTCATTCTTATAAGTTATTTACATACAAATATTACTTGAATCTTCGTTTATTCCAAGTTATCAACTTGGTATTGTTTTATTTCCTTTTCTAAGGGAAATAGTCACGCGGTTGGCGAAAAAAGTTTTTTATAGGTTAATCGGTATTCTATAAATGATTACATGAATATGAAAGGTGATGGTGTCAGTGAGCCAGAATATAAAACTGGAATTGAAAAATACAGATTGGTTAAATGTGCTGCAAGATGAATTTAAGAAGCCTTATTACAGAAACCTGATGGAATTTCT
Organism: Heyndrickxia acidicola; assembly: GCF_001636425.1. Classification (NCBI taxonomy): domain Bacteria; kingdom Bacillati; phylum Bacillota; class Bacilli; order Caryophanales; family Bacillaceae; genus Heyndrickxia; species Heyndrickxia acidicola. The sequence continues at coordinate 3,199,125 of NZ_KV440953.1, read as the reverse complement.
TCAAAATGAATATGAAACCAAAACCATATATCCTGAGATGCAGGACATTTTTAATGCTTTTCAATTTACTCCATATCATGACGTTAGGGTTGTTCTGCTTGGACAGGATCCTTATCATGGGCCAAATCAGGCGCATGGCCTAAGCTTTTCGGTTAAGCCTGGTGTTAAGTTTCCTCCTTCACTGAGAAATATTTTTAGAGAGCTTCATTCTGATTTAGGAGTTCCCGTGCCGAATAACGGCTGTCTCGAGAAGTGGGCTAGGCAGGGTGTGATGCTATTGAATACTGTGTTGACAGTAAGGGCAGGAGAGGCACATTCCCATAAAAATAGGGGATGGGAAACTTTTACTGACGAAGTGATAAAGCAAATAAATAAAAAAGATAGTCCTGTTATTTTTATGCTATGGGGAAGGCCTGCTCAGACAAAAATCAATTTAATTGATACGGCCAAACATTATGTGATTGAATCTCCTCATCCGAGCCCATTATCTGCAAGCCGTGGCTTCTTTGGGAGCAGACCTTTCTCACATATCAATAAGATATTAGAGAGTCATGGTTTACCTGTGATTGATTGGGAAATAGAGAGCTGATAATGCTTAAGATGCTATAATTACTTCGACATGTTTCACGTGAAACATGTCGATATCCTCAGAGAGTAAAAGGTTTTATTAGAGTTTATTAACAGATATTTCACCGAGTCTTTAATGATTAGGAATTGTCCATCTTAACTGTTGAATTCGCGATCCTACATGAAGATTTTCGCTGCAGTGGCACTAAAAAGAGAGGGAAACAAAGGGTTCAATATACAGTCATAATAAAAGTACATGGATAGTTGCCTATAAGACCGGAAAATTATAAGTATACCTATTGTACATAAGCAGCCACTTATGAATATCAGCCATGTCACTAAGAGGGTGACTTGTTACAGATTTGCCGGCATCTATGGTAAAATACCTTTATTATATAAGCCTGAGGAGTGGCCTTTATCATGAATATAGATATTCAAACACTGCTGTCTAAGATGGAACAGGAAGTTATAGGAGCAAAAGGAAGGGACATGCAAAAAATCCGCGAGCACGTCTACTCCATAAAAATATTATGCGAACTGATTCTTGATGAAAAATCTATGTATGAAGGTGTTTCAAAATTACAGACAGAAAGACAAAGCATGCCTCAAAATGTGATTCAGTCTCCTGTTGTATCGGTGCCTGCTCAACCATCCAGGTCATTGTCCACTGGTGATGGATCAAATGGAGATTCCATTTTTGATTTTTAATTAGTCTCTTTAAGAGATTTTGCGAAAAACGATAATATATGCGAAAACTGACGCAATTAAGGAAACCATAGAGCAGCTGCGTCTGTATGTAAAGTACATAAAATAGAGGAGGATTATGACATGAAAGTGTTTATATTATTGGGTGCAATTAATGCCTTTTTATCTGTTGCGCTTGGTGCATTTGGTGCACACGGGCTAGAAGGAAAGATGGAACCAAAGTACTTAGAAATATGGAAAACAGGCGTAACCTATCAAATGTTTCATGCATTAGGTCTTTTAGCGATTGGCTTACTGGCTGCAAGGATTACAACAAGTTCTATGGTGACATGGGCAGGATGGCTAATGTTTATTGGGATTGTTTTATTTTCAGGGAGCTTGTATATCCTTGCACTTACAAGAATTAGTGTGTTGGGAGCCATTACACCGCTCGGAGGCTTAGGCTTCTTGGCTGCATGGGTACTGGTTGCCGTAGCAGCCGTAAAATATCTTTAATCGCAGGATTCTCAGCCTTTCGAATGAAGGGCTATTTTTTATTGTACTCGAAGGCTTTGAAGCATAAAACTGGAGCTTAAAAAGCCACGTAAATCGAGTGCATGGGTAAAAATTAAATGCTATTGGTATTCGGAAAAAATGATTAAAGTTCATTATATAACTTGTGAACAGCTTACGAAAAGTGGCCATGAAGAGAGACAACAAAAGTAAGGGTCTATGTAAAACAACATTCTATGTGAAAACAGCCAAATCAAAAAATAAGATTAACAGGCTCCAAGAAAGAATACACCTTAAACCTGACGGCCGTGATGAATTTTGAAAGGTGCAAAAAAAAAACCGGCTTAAAGCCGATTAAATGAATGTGCTATTTAACGCGGAGGATAGGATCTTGGTGCACCAGGTCCTGCTCCATATGGATATTCATACTCTATTGGTTCTGAGAAGGTAATATAATCTACGTAAACCATTGGAATAAGATCGCGCTCGCCTGTTTGAGGGTTACTTAAAATGACATGGTCACGGCCAGCAGCTTCGATAATACCTTCAAATTTTTTAGCGTTCCATTCGCGGTTGTTTTCGAATGTGGCATAAAGTGTAATAAGCTTGCCTTTATTCAGCCTCAAAATATTTTCGATATAGGATTGCTCGAGCGGGAGCTGTCCTGGAAGAAGATCAGCAGGACCGCTTGGTTTAGCTCCTGGTACTGGCGGCTGTCCCCCTTGGTATGGCGGGTAATAGCCTCCTCCTCCATATTGTGTCGATCCTGGGAGCGGCCCCGTTCCTGATCCTGTTGCTCCTTGCTGCTGTCGATATGGATAGGCATATTGAGGTGGATTAAAGTTGTTGGCATTGGATGGGGGCGGATTGTAATTGTTTGAATTAGACAATTGTTTTCCCTCCTTAATATCAATAGAACTACTAATTTTAAATGGGATTTGGTGAGAATTATGTTATGGTATTTCAGCATTGTAACCATGAAGGTTAGTAAGTACATATTCATCTGGAACTAGAAAAATACCGGTAAATAATAAAAAATAGCAGCCTTTTAACTAGTCGATATCTTCTTGCTGTATGGAGTTCAGGCAGGAACTGGTAATCCTTCACCTCTCTTCATAACGCTATATATGATGGCATTGGTGAAATTAACTAGTAGAATCATCTCACTATTTCATATGTATGTACCAGATGTGAAATTATGCACTGTTTCCTGTTTAAGGGATTAAAAGAAAGTGAAAGGTATGTAAAACACGAGATAATAAAGAGGTTAGAAGAAGAATTAAAATATCCCCCAGGAAGATCCAGGGGGATTCATGCATTATACGTGAAGAAACTTTGCGATTTTATCTACTTCTAATATGTTTCCAACGAAGAAAGATCCAAAATCTCCGTAGCGTGCGCTTACTTCATCAAAACGCATTTCATAGACAAGCTTCTTAAATTGAAGGACATCATCCGAAAATAATGTTACGCCCCATTCATAGTCGTCAAAACCAACGGAGCCTGTAATGACCTGCTTTACTTTGCCGGCATAGCTTCGGCCGATCATCCCGTGGCTTTTCATAAATTCACGGCGCTCTTCCATTGAAAGCATGTACCAGTTATCATTTCCCTGGCGGCGCTTATCCATCGGATAAAAGCAGATATACTTTGATTTAGGAAGTTCAGGGTATAAACGGGCTTTTACGTAAGGATTTTCATATGGATCCTCTTTTGAGTCGGAGCCCATATAATTACTTAATTCTACAACGGATACGTAAGAATAAGCAGGAATTGTATAGTCGGCAAGCTTCAATTTGTTAAATTCAGTTTCAATTTCATTGAGTTCTTCCATTGTCGGACGAAGTGTCCATAGAATAAAGTCTGCTTTTTGACCAACAATGGTATAGAGGGAATGGCTGCCTTTTTTATTTTCCTGTGTCTTATTAAGCTTTTCCAAAAACTGCTGAAATTCATAGATAGCGGATTCGCGTTCATCACTGGAAAGGGCTTTCCAGGAAGGCCAGTCGATAGAACGAAGATCATGCAAAGAATACCAGCCGTCAAGGGTTTGTGCCGGTTCACTCATTGAGATCACTCCTTAGTGTAAATTATGTATGAATGGTTAATTAACTGATTGTTTATTGTAGCTGTAACACCCTTACTATAGCATAGTTTGTCCAATAACCCTATTTTCAAAAATCAAATGACATAAAAGAGTCAAGAATGAAAATAAAAAACCTGGCGCGACATTTTGTTTTTAAAAAGCAGACAAGTGGTAGTAGACTAAAAAAGAACAGTTATCATCACAGAAATTTAACAAAGCCTTTATGTGAAATAGCACTAAAGTTTACGAAAAGAGCCTAAATAATGGATGTCTGGAAAAGCAAGTTTTTTGGCATATGGTTAAAAAGAGTTTGGCAAGATGCTAATTATGATTAAAGGAGGAAAAGACATGAGTGATCTTTTTTCTGAGTTAAAACAAAGAATAAAAGGGAAAGAGTTGAAAATTGCATTTCCGGAAGGAAGAGACGAGAGGATATTACATGCGGCAGGACGCCTTGCAGAAGAAGGTTTATTGATACCCATTTTAATTGGGGACAGTCAGGCCATTGAGAAAAAAGCGAATGAATTAAACATATCCATTAAGGGAATTAAGATTTTGGATCCGCGAAGCTATGAAGAGATGAGTGAGGTGGTAGCGGCTTTTACAGAAAGAAGAAATGGGAAAGTAAGTAATGAGGAAGCAGAGAACATTCTCTTAGATGAGAACTATTTTGGGACAATGCTTGTATATATGGGTAAAGCAGATGGACTTGTAAGCGGCGCTGCACATTCTACTGCTGATACTGTCCGACCGGCCCTTCAAATTATTAAGACAAAGGAAGGGGTTAAAAAAACCTCAGGTGTATTTATTATGGTAAAAGACGAGGAGAAATACGTATTTGCAGATTGCGCAATTAATATTTCTCCGGACAGTCAGGATTTAGCAGAAATTGCGTTGGAAAGTACAAGAACGGCAAAGATGTTTAATATCGAACCAAAAATAGCGATGTTAAGTTTTTCAACAAAAGGGTCAGCTGTATCACCGGAAACACAAAGGGTTACGAAGGCTGTTCAAATTGCAAAGGAAAGAGAGCCGGGCCTTATGCTGGATGGAGAATTTCAATTTGATGCCGCTTTTGTTCCTGCTGTCGCTAAAAAGAAGGCGCCTGATTCTGTTATAAAAGGTGATGCAAATGTATTTATCTTCCCAAGCCTCGAGGCTGGAAATATTGGGTACAAAATTGCTCAGAGATTGGGAGGGTTTGAGGCAATAGGTCCGATTCTGCAAGGCTTAAATGCCCCGGTAAATGACCTTTCAAGAGGATGCACTGAGGAGGATGTATATAAGCTTGCACTTATCACAGCTGCGCAAGTCCTGTAAAATAACAAGGTAAGCAGTTACATCAGGCTATGAGTGCCTGGCGCGGCGAGACAAAAGCTGTTTTGAAAAAATCGTGGCGGCATGAATGGATAAAAGGAGCAGAATAATGGAGCAGGCTTTATCAATTTTAGAACAACCAGATTGGCGAATTATTGATCAGTCCAGTCTAGGTCCTTTGTTCCACGGCATGCAGTCCTTTGCTATGGATGATACGTTATGTACCTCGGTTGGAGCGGGATGTTCCGCGGCAACGGCGAGAGCATGGGTCCATCATCAAACTGTGGTGCTTGGGATACAGGATACAAAGCTTCCATTCCTAGAAGAGGGTCTGAAGTTATTAAAAGAAAAACAATTTAACTATATTGTCAGAAATTCGGGGGGACTTGCTGTTGTATTAGATGAGGGTGTGCTCAACCTTACTCTCGTGTTCCCGGATACAGAAAAGGGCATTGATATTAACAGGGGCTATGATGCCATGTACAGGCTTATTCAAAATATGTTTTCTGACTTTAATGCAGTGATTGAAGCAAGGGAAATACAAGGCTCTTATTGTCCGGGCAGCTATGATTTAAGCATTAATGGGAAAAAGTTCGCCGGTATTTCCCAAAGGCGCATCCGAAAAGGGGTAGCGGTACAAATTTATCTTTGTGTTTCGGGCTCGGGCAGGAAAAGGGCAGAATTGATTCAGCAATTCTATGAAAAGGCATTAAATAATGCACAAACTAAGTTTGTGTATCCAGAGGTAAATCCGGACGTGATGGCCTCCCTATCAGAGCTTTTGGATACACCACTGACCATTGGGGACGTAATGCTCCGGTTTTTAAAAGTGCTAAAATCCATAAGCGGCAGAATTTATTCTAACCCGCTGACAGAAGAGGAACTAGAATGGTATGAAATCCATTATCAGCGTATGGTAAACAGGAATGAAAGATTTATTTAGCCCTTTTTAAAAGAGTAATAGGGAGCGGATGAGTCCAGCTCTGCTGTTTGATGCAGCTGAGCTGGAATAGATCGCTTGTAAAAAACGAGCAGTTATCAACATAGACATTTAACAGAGTTAAAAAATAAGATAATTTAAAAAATTAATAATTGACAATGTATTTGATTGGTGTTAACCTATCAAGGTACATATTGGAAAAACAAATCCAATTTTATAAATAATAACTTAAATCATATTAAGCAAAGGAGGGTATTAAAATGTTCTATAACAGCTTCTTAAAAAAAGAAAAAATTGAATACATGCGTACCCTGCCTATTGCTATTGGAATGTAAGTAGCTTTATAATCATTGGAATAAAGCACAGGTGACGTATCGTTACCTGTGCTTTTATTTTTGGCAGCTGCCTAAGCGCAGACTGTCTTTTTTTTACATTCAAAAAAGGAGTGAAGGAATTATGATTGATGCAAACATTCTTCTAATTGAACTGCAGGAGGACTCGGGAGGCTAGGTGTAAGAAAAGGGGAAGGAGAGGTTTTTAAATGTTTGGTGTGCTGGTAAAGTTAAATTGGTTTTTTAAAGAAAATTGGAAACGGTATTCTGTTGCCGTTATCTTTTTAATTATAGTAGGCATTATTGAGGTGATTCCTCCTAAGCTGGTTGGAATGGCGATAGACGATATCCATTATGGTACATTGACCTGGAAAGGGATTGGCTATTACATCTCCCTCTTTTTGCTTATATTGGTTCTTTCCTATGGTATGACATACATTTGGATGTACCAATTGTTCGGCGGGGCAAATTTGTTGGAAAAGAAGCTACGTTCAAAATTAATGGGCCACTTTTTCAAAATGACCCCAGGCTTTTATGAAAGGAATCGGACAGGGGATTTAATGGCTAGGGCTACTAACGATTTAAAAGCAGTGTCCCAGACAGCAGGCTTTGGAATTTTAACGCTGACTGATTCAACTATTTATATGCTGACGATTCTATTTACAATGGGTTTTTTCATCAGTTGGAAGCTTACCATAGCTTCGATTATTCCGCTGCCAATTATGGCGTATCTTATGAAAATATATGGCGGGAGGATTCATAAGAGATTTATGGAGGCTCAGGATGCCTTCGGTGATATGAATGACAAGGTGCTGGAATCAGTAGCTGGTGTCAGGGTTATTCGTGCATACGTCCAGGAGAGGGCGGACGAAGAGCGATTTTTTAATATGACGGAAGATGTTTTTGAAAAAAATATGAAGGTCGCGATCATTGATTCATTATTCGATCCAACCATCAAAGTGTTAACGGGCTTAAGCTACTTGATAGGATTGGGGTACGGTGCCTATCTTGTCTTCCATCAATCTATCAGCCTGGGAGATTTGGTTTCCTTTAATGTTTATCTGGGGATGCTCATATGGCCGATGTTTGCCTTTGGTGAATTGATGAATGTCATGCAAAGAGGAAATGCCTCTTTGGACAGGGTCAATGAAACGTTAGAGGAAAAGGAGGACGTTCCGAATCCTCTTCATGCTATAGAAGTGCAGCAGCCAGCAGCTATCCAGTTTGGGAAGTACACGTTTCAATATCCAACTGGAAAATCGCCGAGCCTAAAGGATTTTTCTCTTCAATTAATGAGAGGACAAACGCTTGGAATTGTAGGGAAGACCGGCAGCGGAAAAACCACCTTGGTTAAGCAGCTGCTGCGGGAATATCAGGCTGGCGACGGTCATTTTTCTGTTTCTGATGTGGAAATAAAAAAGCAGAACAAAGAGCAAATCAGAGACTGGATAGGCTATGTACCCCAGGATCATGTGCTTTTTTCCCGAACAATTAAGGAGAATATCCTGTTTGGTAACCCGGATGCAACGGATGATCAGGTAAAAGAGGCCATCAGACTCGCTTCTTTTCAAAAAGACCTGGAGATGCTTCCTGAAGGTCTGCAAACGTTAGTCGGGGAGAAGGGTGTGGCATTATCAGGGGGGCAAAAACAAAGGATATCCATAGCTCGTGCATTGATTAAAGATCCGGAAATCTTAATTCTGGATGACTCGCTTTCGGCGGTGGATGCCAAAACGGAAACGAGGATTATTGAAAATATACAAAAAGAGAGAAATGGTAAAACGACCATCATTACCACCCATCGGCTATCTGCAGTAGAACATGCAGATTGGATTGTGGTGCTTGAAGATGGTGCAATGATCCAGGAAGGAACTCATGAGCAATTGGCTCAAGCCAAAGGCTGGTACCAGGAGCAATTTTTACGGCAGCAGCTGGAAGAGACCAGTGAAGAGGAGGTGTTATCATGAATAGAGGAAAAGAACTATTTAGATATGCATTAGGCTATAAAAAGATTATTATCCTCGCTATGATGATGCTGGCACTTTCAGTGGGAGCGGAGCTGACAGGACCTTTTATCGCCAAAACGCTTATTGATAAGCATGTGCTTGGAATAGAGTCGAAATGGCTGGAAACAGATAAAGGAAAAGACACGGTTTTGTATAAGGGCCGCTACTACAAAAGAGCAGATTATTTTACCAAAGGGGAACGCAAAGGAAAGCCTGTCCAAATTGTTCAGGTTGGTAAGGAATTTTATTTTTCCAACCAGCTTTTGCATCTTGATGGAAAGAGGAGCTATAAAAACGGAATTGTAACTGTTCAGGAAGGAAAGAAAAAGGAAGAGCTACAAGCTGAAAGGCTTTCTTTGCAGCAAATATTGGCTTTTTATCATCCCGATATCCCAAGGATGGTTGGGCTCTTAACTTTTTACTTAGGACTGCTTCTATTCGCATCCGGATTTCAGTACGGCCAGCACTATTTCCTTCAGAAAGCAGCCAATCGGATTATTCAAAAAATGCGGATGGATATTTTCAAGCATATTCAAAGACTTCCCATTCGCTATTTTGATAACCTTCCTGCAGGAAAGGTTGTTTCACGAATTACCAATGATACTGAAGCGATCCGTGATTTATATGTAACAGTCTTATCCACATTTTTTACAAGTGCCATTTATATTGGCGGTATTTTTATTGCGTTATTTATTTTGAATGTAAAGCTTGCGGCCATTTGTTTGATTCTTCTTCCAATATTATATGTATGGATGCTTATTTATAGGAAATATGCCGCATCGTATAACCATACGATCCGTTCAAAGATAAGCGAAATTAACGCAACGATAAATGAATCGATACAAGGAATGAACATTATCCAGGCCTTCCGCCGGGAGGAACAAATGCAATCAGAATTTGAAGAATCGAACCAGTCGCTGTTCCGTTATCAAAATAAGCTATTGAACTTAAATGCCTTAACCTCCCATAATTTAGTGGGTGTCTTAAGGAACATTACATTTGTGGCGTTTATTTGGTATTTTGGCAGCGGATCTATCGGAATTGGTTCCATCGTTTCCCTGGGGGTATTGTATGCTTGTGTAGATTATATTAACCGCTTATTCCAGCCAGTGACAGGGATTGTAAACCAGTTTGCCAATCTTGAGCAGGCGCTGGTAGCAGGAGAACGCGTCATGAAGCTTCTTCAAGAGGAAGGAACCCTTGTAGAGGATGCCAGAATTCCGCGCTATCAAGGAAATGTGGAATTCAAACAAGTATACTTTGGATATTCAGATGACCACGATGTTCTAAAAGATATAACATTCCAAGCAAAACGAGGGGAAACCGTCGCATTAGTAGGGCATACTGGTTCAGGGAAGAGTTCCATTATGAATCTGTTATTCCGTTTTTATGACAGTAAAAAAGGTGGAATCACCATTGATGGCAGAGATATAAAAGATATTCCTGTCCAATCCTTAAGGGAGCATATGGCAATCGTATTACAGGATCCTTATTTGTTTACTGGAACGATTGAAACTAATGTGACCTTAGAGGATCCAGGCATAACAAGGGAAATAGCAGAGAAAGCATTAAGAGATGTTGGAGCAGACTCAGTCCTTAGAAACCTAGAAAAAGGACTCGATGAACCGGTTATTGAGAAAGGCAGTACGCTGTCTTCCGGCCAGCGGCAGCTCATTTCGTTTGCACGGGCCCTAGCCTTTGATCCAGCCATTCTCATACTGGACGAAGCCACATCGCATATTGATACGGAGACAGAAGCAATCATTCAAAATGCCATGGACGTATTAAAAAAGGGGCGGACTACTTTCATCATTGCCCACAGGTTATCCACAATTCGCAATGCAGATCAAATTATTGTATTGGATAAAGGCAGGATTGTTGAAAAAGGAACTCATGAAGACCTGATGGCGATGCAAGGAAAATACTATCAGATGTATCAGCTTCAGCAGGTAAAAAGAGCAGTTTAAAAGAGGCTGTTTAAGCTATTCACAAGCTTTAATAAAAAAACAGCTTTATGCTGAATAGCAAAAAAGTTTAAAAATAGTATAAAACAAAAAGCTTCCTCCTTTGCAGGGGGGAAGCTTTTCAGGTTAATAGTAACGTGGAAAAGGTCTCGGGTTTTTATTCAGCAAGTTTTTCCAGATTTCCGTTTCGATCCATTTTAAATGAAGAATTTGCTGGTTCATCCTCATTAAATAATACTAGCTTTCTAGCCCGGTTCATAATTTTCATGAGGGTTTCATAATCTTCCTGCATGGTTACTGAGTTTTCCTCCAGCTGGGCAATTCTTTTCTTCAGTTCTTCATTTTGCTTTCTTGTATCGGACAATTCATTTTTCAATCTTGCATTCTCACTTTTTAAAATCGTGGATTGAAATTGAGTAGTATTTAAATATTGTAAATAACTTATTACTTTTGCAAGATTCAATTCCTGCTGATTCACTGCAGCAGGCATTTGTTCCGCTAAGGCTGGAGCAGCTGAAGCAGGTGCTGGCAGTACGTCATCTATATCTTCACTTTCTTCTCTCACTTCTTGAATTAGAGCTGTTAAAGGTACTTCTTCAACATCCTCTAGTGTTGGGACAGGAGGCTGATAAAGCAGCTTCTTCTTGCCGCCCTGTTCTTTTCCTAGTAAACGCTGGCGCTGTTTGCGCTGTTTTTTTGCTAGTTGAAGAGCTTGTTCGTAACTATGGCGAACCACTGCGTTCCACCTGAATCCGCAGGCAGCGGATGTTCTGTTGAGCTTGTCTCCTACTTCTTCAAATGCGTTTAGTTGTGTACTTCCTTCTCGTACATGGCGCAAAACTGTCTCTGCTAATATTAGATCATCTTCATCTGACCAAGCATCTTGGCGTGATTTCATGTTCTCAACTCCCAATTATAAAATTATTCTCCGTTACTAAAAAGGATGGACAAGATAAAAGATTTTTATACCAATATTGTAAAAAGATAATAGTTTCTAAACGTAAGGCTCTTTTCGTAAATTTTTTTGCTAATTAACACAAAAAAATAATGAAATTCACAGGCTCTGTAGTAAACCTGTGAATGGCTTACGAAAAGATGTCACGAAGACGGATAAAATACGGATTTATTTTTTGTGCGTAAAGCAACAATCCCTGCGAAAACAGCCAAACGTATAGCGTTATCTTTTCGAAAGGGGTTTTTATGAGAGGCTCTGTTAAAAATCAATGTTGATTTTATACCCATATTGATTGGAGCGGCAGGAGCATGCGGCGGGGAGACTCCCTTGCAGCAGAAATGAATAGGCAAGATTAACAGAGCCTATTAAAAAAAGAAAAGGAAGATTAGCAGAAGGCTTGACGATATAACGAGGCAGAGTTTGTTAATTTATTACTTTTTCAAGCACCGGCCAAGCTTTAAATGTAAAAGGATACTGGGTATAATAAAGCTATGAAGATGCAGGAAGAGGGTAGATGATGGAATATTCCAAACTGAAATTAAGCGAGGAAAAGGTATTTAAAGATCCTGTCCATCGGTATGTTCATGTTAGGGATAGGGTCATTTGGGATTTAATTGATACAAAGGAATTTCAGCGGCTGCGGCGTATCCGGCAGCTTGGGACAACCTATTTTACATTCCATGGAGCAGAACATAGCAGATTCAACCATTCACTCGGTGTCTATGAAATCGTGCGAAGAATCATAGATGATGATTTCCATGGAAGGCCTGAGTGGAACGAAGATAACCGTCTTCTATCTTTATGTGCAGCATTGCTTCACGATTTGGGGCACGGCCCATTTTCCCATTCTTTTGAGAAGGTCTTTCATTTAGACCATGAGGAATATACACAGAAAATTATTATGGGAAATACAGAGGTCAACAAGGTTCTTGAAAAAGCAGGCAAGGACTTTCCAAAGAGAGTAGCAGAAGTTATTGCGAAAACTTATGAAGATAAACTGGTGGTGAGCTTGATCTCCAGTCAGCTGGATGCCGATCGGATGGACTACCTTTTAAGGGATGCCTATTTCACTGGCGTCAGCTATGGGCATTTTGATATAGAAAGGCTTCTTCGGGTTATTCGTCCCCGTGAGGACCAGGCTGTTTTTAAATACAGCGGAATGCATGCAGTGGAGGATTATATTATGAGCCGCTATCAAATGTATTGGCAGGTTTACTTTCATCCGGTTACGCGAAGTGCTGAAGTAATTCTCACAAAAATTCTGCATCGGGCTAAAGAGCTTCATGCCGATTACTATTCATTCAAACAGCATCCTATCCATTTTTATTCCCTTTTTGAGGATGAAATGACATTAGATGACTATTTAAAGTTGGATGAAAATATCATACTATATTATTTTCAAATGTGGCAGGAAGAGGAAGACCCTATTTTAAGTGATCTATGTTCAAGGTTTATGGACAGGAACCTCTTTCAATATGCTGAGTTCGATCCTGGCCGTCAGTTCAAGATACATAGCCAGCTGGAAAAGCTGTTTCGTGAAGCTGGATTGGATCCGGATTATTATCTGGTAGTGGATTCCTCCTCTGATTTAGGCTACGATTTTTATCGTCCAGGGGAAGAGGAAGAGAGGCTTCCAATCTACCTATTGAAGCAAACTGGTGAGCTCCGCGAACTTTCAAGGGAATCAGACATTGTGGATGCCATTTCAGGAAAGAAGCGGACGGACCATAAGCTCTATTATCCTGAGGATTTAATCTACAGTGATTCAGGAAATCTTGAAGTGAAAAGAGAAATCCGTTCCATCTTAGAAAGCTTATAACGGGCAGAAGCCCATTGCTATTTTTTCCATCAGAGTAGACAACAGAGAATAAACTGGTGGCCGTTTTACTAAAAACAGGAGATGAGATTCTTTGTTAAATGATCATGTTCGATTGATGAGTGCATTAGCGGTTTCAGGGGAGATTGTTGGACGAAAAAAACTGCAAAAAATGATTTATATTTCAAAAAAGCTTGCTTTTCCTTTTCAGGAAAAATTTCAATTTCATTTTTATGGTCCTTATTCAGAGGAACTGACACTCCGGGTAGAAGAGCTTTTTAATCTTGGATTTATTAACGAGGTAAAAGAGAAGAAGGGCGGATATTCACAATATCGATACACTCTAACCGATAATGGAAAAGAGTTTTTAAGCTTATATGAGTCGAAAATGCCCCATCTTGATACATGCTTGCAGGATTTAAATGGACAAACTGCACGCTTTTTAGAGCTGATTTCAACGGTTTTGTTTTTTGATTCTCTATCCAGGGAAGAGGTTACAGAAAAAATCATGACACTAAAGGCAAAGCAGCAATACTCCGAACAGGAAATTGAGGAAGCGTATCTTTATATTGAACAACTAAAACAAAAAGCTAAGCTTCAATGAAAGGCTTAGCTTTTTGTTTTAGGCTCTGTTCATCTTGATTAGTCATTCAGCCTTTTTCCGGCCACTCCATAATGGCTCTTGGACATTTCTTCAATAAAGACAACAATCTTTTCTTTTGGAGCATCTACTGTTTCGCTTACTGCTTCTGTCACTTTTTCGATAAGGGCTTTCTTTTGTTCATCTGTACGCCCTTCTAGCATTTTTACTGTAACATATGGCATATGATCTACTCCTTTATATATAAAATGAATGATTCCAAGAAAAGTGTATGCTTTTTTATATATGGATGCAAGCGTATTTCTAAACTTAAAGCATGAATAAATGGAATGAATTTTGTATACTAATGATTGATAGATTCTAAATTAAAGGGGATAGGCTGTGGGATTTCATTTAGCTTATACATTATCTGAATTGCCGTTTGTTGCTTTGACACTTATTATCGCGTTCACCGTACATGAGTTTGCACACGCATATACAGCTTATAAATTTGGGGATCAAACTGCAAAGAAACAGGGCAGGCTTACTTTAAATCCTATACAGCACTTGGATCCGTTTGGTACGCTGCTGATTTTCTTTGCTGGTATCGGCTGGGCAAGGCCAGTGCCGGTAAACAGATACCATTTTAAAAATCCGAGGGCGGCCGGGATCCTGGTATCCATTATGGGGCCAATCAGTAATTTTCTGCTTGCCTTTATAGGATTTGGGATATTATTTTATCTAGTATTTTCCGGAGCCGCAGCAAATTGGCCCAATGTAACGAAATTTTTTAATTACTTTGTTTCACTTAATCTTATGCTGTTTGCTTTTAACTTGGTTCCGCTTCCTCCGCTTGATGGCTACCGCATTATTGAGGATCTGGTGAGCCCGAACCTAAGAGCAAAGCTGACAGGCTGGGAGCAATACAGTATTCTGGTGTTTTTGGTCCTTATGGTCACACCGCTTAGCAATTACACAATCAGTCCATATATTAATTGGGTATCGCATTGGGCAACTAATAGCTTTAATAGCATATTTTCAATGTTTATGTAGCAGGAGGAGGTTTCACGATGGATAGCAGTAAGAAAAAGCTGGAATTTAATATTATAAAAAATGATCCAACAGATGGCCATCGAGGGTACGGGATAGGCTCTTTAAGCCTTGAGAATGTCTCACCTGTCATTATTGATGTAGAGGAAGGCGAGGCTTTTGTTGATATTGGAGCCATGCATGCGCGCAGTGCTGTCGAAAAAAGGATTAAGTTCCTCCCTGATAAGAATGAAGTACCTGAAGGCGCTAAGCCCTACTGGATTGTTTGGGTGACTATTGACCGTAAGCCGGAAGGGCATTACTATGCTGGAGTAACGGCCTGTGAAATGACGGTGAATCAGGAAGCGAGACGCGGCTACAAGTCTTTGCCTGAGCATGTCAATAAGCTGGATAAATCTTTAAAGCGCCGCATCATGGTAGACGAGATGGATTCAAAATCAAAGCAGGTACTGGCTGAATTTCTAAAAAAACATGATGAGAAAATGTGGGAGTTTTCCAGTCCTGAGCTAAGGGAAAGCCTGGGTGCAGAGTAGTCAAACCTCTGTTGGTTAGTCAGGCTTTCTCTATTGTAAAATAAGCTGAAAAACGAGCCGTTTTCAACATGGAAATAGTAAAAAACGCTTCCTTGAACATTTAAAAAACAATAAAAACTCCAGGGGCATACCATGGAGTTTTTATTGTTGAAGAGAAAGAATACCTGGTTATAAGATTTAAGAGGTTGGTTTCAAGCAGCTGTAGAGTTCGTATGCCGCTAAACGTCGCTTTCTGCTTTTCAATTGTCCAGCTACAGGCACCATCGGCTCGAGGTCATTAGCCAAACGGTCCGAGAGATTGAAGAGCAAACCTCTCAAACCGTCTGTCTAATGCTGGTCGCCGATAGGCAGGTGCCTTCCGCTTTTCTTCCTAAAACCAATGAAAGAGCTTGTTTAGCCAGCTTTTTGTCTTTTTATTCGTATGTTTGCCATCTTTACCGGTTGTTTTTATAGATGAACAGGTTTCGGTCGGTTGAGTACCTTTTACAAAATACATAAGCCTGGAAGATTTGCTGCATTCAGGGGCCGCTAATTTTCCACTTGCCAGGTCTATAGGAAGGCCGATTACTCCCTTTGGAGGATTGAACATTTGTATCGGTTTATCCTGCAAAGCTTTTTCCATAAAACTCACCCAAATCTTTTTGGCATAGAGTTTATCTGCTGTTAAAGTAATTTCTCCTCCATTGTCATAACCGGTCCAAACGCCCGCAGTCAGCTGAGGGGCGAAACCAATCATCCAGCTGTCTGTATTAGTCGATCCCGATTTTCCTGCATATGGCCGTGTTGTCTGTCCTACAATAGAAGCTCCCGTTACCGTCCCATAGCCATTCAGCCTTTTATCAAATATTCCAGTCATCATCTGTGTCATGACAAATGCATTGTCCTTATTTAAAATCTGCTTCTTTTCTGGTTCTGATTCATATAGAACCTTTCCTTTGCTATCTACAACTTTACGAATAAAGGTAGGTTCAATTTCCTTCCCGCCATTGGCAAGAAGACTATAAGCATGGACCATATCCAATACATGAACACCCGAAGTACCTAGTGCAAGAGAGGGAACGGCCTTCATTTTTGTTGTAATACCGAATTGCTTAGCCGTTTTGACAAGGGTGTCCGGGCCTAAGAAAAGGTTTGTTTTTACAGCGTAAATGTTATCGGATAGTGCCAATGCCTGAGCGAGTGTAATATCTCCATCTGCATATTCATTATTAAAGTTATGAGGTGTATATTCAGCCTTGCCGTTATCAAAATGAAAAGTAGTAGGTGCACTTTTCATCATCGTCACAGGTGTAAACCCATTGTTTAGAGCAGCGTAATAAAGCATTGGCTTGATGGTCGATCCCGGCTGACGGAGGGCCTGTACTGCCCTGTTGTAGGGACTGGCTTGATAATTACGCCCGCCTATAAGAGCTGTTACATTTCCTGTAGAGGGATCCATTGCCACAAAGCCTAACTGAATAGCTGATTGGTTTGAAATGGTATCCTTCACTACATTTTCTGCTATTTTTTGCTGATTTATATCCAGGGTCGTATACACCTTGAGTCCTCCCAATGCAATGGTTCTTTCATCTAGACCAAGCTTAGTTTTTAGCTCTTGTTTTACAACATCCTGGAAATAAGGAGCGAACCTCTCTTTTGAAACAGGAAATTGACCTTTTATCGTTATTTTTTGTTGTGCTGCTGCAAGTGCCTCTTTCTTCGTTATAAATCCGTTTACAAACATTGAATGCAGAACGGTTACTTGCCGTTTTTTTGCCTTTTCATATGAATCAAGAGGTGAGTAGATGCTCGGCCCTTTTGGTATGCCTGCCAGCATAGCAGCTTCTCCCAATGTTAAATTGCTGGCGTCTTTTCCAAAATAGAGCTGGCTGGCTGCTTGAATGCCATATGCACCATGGCCATAATTAATGGTATTCAGGTAGCCCTCGAGAATTTGGTTTTTACTGTAGTTCATTTCAAGGCGGATCGTATAAAAAGCCTCGGAAATTTTTCTTGTCCAGGTCTTGTCCATTGTTAAAAATAAATTCCGTGCATATTGCTGTGTAATGGTGCTGGCTCCCTGAACCTTCTTCCTTGCTATCGCGTCTGTAAGAATAGCACCAGCCATTCGTTTAAAATCAAATCCATGGTGATAATAAAAATTTTTATCCTCAATGGACAAAGTTGAGTTGATAGAATTCTGGGAGATGTCTTTTAAAGGAACCCAATAACGTTTCTGGCCATTATCACTTTCTCCGATTAATGTTCCATTGTCTGAGTAATACAGCGTGGACTGTGGAACCGCCAGGGGAGGAGGGCCGAGAATTTTAGCATATATAAGCACGGCAAGCACAAAAATAGCAATGACAGAAAAAAGAAGCAAAATGGCAAGAATCAATAAGCGCGTGTACCGTTTAGGTTTTTGATTTTTAGGATGTGTCATCGTTTCCATGACGATCACCTCTTTCGATAGAAAGAATGTATAACGATTTCATTCAGACACTTATTAATTCAGTATGAAGAATTGGCAGCTGTTTTAAACGTCAAGGAGTTAAAAAAGTATGGCGGGCTCAAATAGCCGCAAAATATAGGGTTTGAGGTGAAAGCTGAGAATAGATAGGTAGAAAAGTGGATAAACAAAAAAAATTTTACTTGCATTTTCAGTGGAATTTACTATACTTTTTCTCATGTTTGTATTTATTGTCTGAGGGAAGAAATAATAAACAAGCAGGTAAAAATATCTTACAATTTTAAGAACTTGATGCCTCTAGCATCTGAAAATGAAAGGATGAATGGAATGGCAGGACTATGGTTTACAGAAAAGCAGACAGATAACTACGGAATCACCATGAAGATTAATAAAACTTTACATACAGAGAAAACAGAATTTCAAGATCTTGAAATGGTTGAAACTGCTGAATGGGGTAACATGCTTTTGCTGGATGGAATGGTAATGACAACAGAAAAAGATGAATTTGTTTACCATGAAATGGTTGCGCATGTACCTTTATTTACTCATCCAAATCCCGAGAAAGTACTTGTAGTTGGAGGAGGAGATGGAGGAGTAATCAGAGAAATCCTTAAGCATCCAAGTGTAAAGAAAGCTGTTTTAGTTGATATTGACGGGAAAGTTATTGAGTATTCGAAAAAATTTCTTCCGTCTATTGCAGGCGAACTTGAAAATGAAAGAGTAGATGTTCAGGTTGATGACGGCTTTATGCACATTGCTCAAAGTGAGAATGAATATGACGTTATTATGGTAGACTCTACAGAGCCGGTTGGACCTGCAGTAAACTTATTCACAAAAGGCTTTTATGCTGGAATTTCAAAGGCGCTCAAAGAGGACGGAATTTTTGTTGCTCAAACCGACAATCCTTGGTTTAAAGCAGATCTAATTCAAACTGTGCAAAAGGATGTAAAGGAAATCTTCCCTATTACACGTCTTTATATTGCTAATGTACCAACCTATCCGAGCGGTATGTGGACATTTACACTCGGTTCAAAGAAGCATGACCCACTAGAAGTAAGTGAAGACCGCTTCCACGATATTGAAACAAAATACTATACAAAGGAATTGCACAAAGCGGCGTTCGTTCTGCCTAAATTTGTACAAGACCTTACGAAGTAATTCAATTAAGGTACCAGTTCTATCATCGCCTGGTACCTTTTAAAATGACTACGCAAATGCAAAAAAAACAGCCAATGAAGAAGAGGTGTAAAAATGAAATTTGATGAAGCTTATTCTGGTAACGTTTTTATTGGGAGCCATCCCCACTATGAGGATAGTAAGGTCGTTTTGTATGGCATGCCAATGGATTGGACCGTCAGCTACCGACCTGGATCCCGTTTTGGCCCTGCCCGTATTAGGGAAGTATCTATCGGGCTGGAAGAATACAGCCCATATTTAGATCGCGAATTAGAAGAAGTAAAGTATTTTGACGCAGGCGACATTCCTTTGCCTTTTGGAAATCCCCAAAGGAGCATAGAATTGATTGAAGAGTACATTTCCGGGCTGCTGAAGGATAATAAGTTCCCTCTTGGCATGGGCGGCGAACACCTTGTATCCTGGCCAGTCATGAAAGCCATGTATAAAAAGTACCCTGACCTTGCTATTATACACATGGATGCCCACACAGACCTCCGTACGCAATATGAAGGAGAGGCGCTTTCTCATTCCACTCCAATTCGGAAAATCGCTGATCTGATTGGCCCTGAAAATGTTTATTCTTTCGGAATTCGCTCTGGCATGAAGGAAGAATTCCAATGGGCAAAAGAAAACGGCATGTACATAGCCAAATTTGAGGTACTGGAACCATTAAAAGAAATTCTTCCTAAGCTTGCCGGACGTGCAGTTTACGTTACAATTGATATTGATGTTTTAGATCCAGCGCATGCTCCGGGAACAGGAACAGTAGATTGCGGAGGCATTACCTCCAAAGAGCTTTTAGCCTCTATACACGAAATTGCGCGATCCAAGGTTAATGTAGTCGGCGGTGATTTAGTCGAAGTAGCTCCTATTTATGATTCATCAGAGCAAACGGCTAATACAGCGAGCAAGCTTATTCGCGAAATGCTTCTTGGATGGGTAAAATAAAAATATTTATTAGACAGGAACAGACTGAGCAGTTTTGAGGCTCAGTCTTTTTTGCGGATTATTTAATAAATTATGTATCCGTATGCCGATGAGCAAGGCGCTTGCGCTTTTCTTTTATCCAATTGATTTTCCCTGTATTTATTTTTATAATTAAAAGGTTATAATGATAAAAAGGATGTGAATGGTTTGACAGTTGGAACAACAAAAGAGCTTCCGGTCAAAGTTCACTTAAAAACAAAAGTGCAGCAGGACGAACAGGCAGACACTTTCGAACTTGCATTATTTGGCCGTTATTATGAAAAAGGAAATGCGGCTTTTTTAAAATATGATGAAGTATTAGAAGATGGAACCATACATACAATTGTGAAGTTATCTGATGATAATGCTTTAATCCTTCGCAGCGGTGCTCTCAAAATGCGGCTACCCTTTAACCGGAATGGTAAAAAGAATGGATCCTATGACAGCCCGTATGGAACTTTGCTATTATCGACAGATACAAAACAATTGGACCATGTGAGGGAACATGCAGGTGAGCTTATTAAAGGAACCCTAACCATTGAATATGACTTATGGATGCAGGATAACATGGCTGGAAATTATCAAATGGTCATTCACTATAAGGAGGTAAAAGAACATTCATGAATATTGTGGAGGAATTGCAAGGAAAGTTAAAAGAAGAAATAAAAGGTGCAGTGGTTAAGGCAGGTTTGGCAGCTGAAGACCAAATTCCTGAGGTTATTTTGGAAACTCCTAAAGATAAGACGCACGGCGATTATGCTACGAACATGGCTATGCAGCTAGCCCGGATTGCCAAAAAGGCACCAAGAGCCATTGCTGAAGAAATGGTGGCAAACCTGGATACAGAGAAGGCTTCTATTCAGAAGGTCGATATTGCAGGTCCCGGCTTTATTAATTTCTATATGGATAACAGTTATTTAATGAATCTGATTCCGACTGTACTACAAGAAGATTTTGATTATGGAAGATCCAATGCCGGAAAAGGCCAAAAAATTCAAGTTGAATTTGTTTCAGCAAATCCGACTGGTGA
This sequence comes from Heyndrickxia acidicola, assembly GCF_001636425.1. Lineage (NCBI taxonomy): Bacteria > Bacillati > Bacillota > Bacilli > Caryophanales > Bacillaceae > Heyndrickxia > Heyndrickxia acidicola. The sequence goes on along the minus strand of NZ_KV440953.1, from coordinate 3,178,161 downwards.
TCTTCATCTTGGACATGCACGCGGCGCGGCAGTGGGTGATTCACTTTGCAATGTGCTTGATAAAGCTGGATATGCTGTCAGCCGGGAGTATTATATCAATGATGCCGGAAATCAAATTCATAATCTTGCCTTGTCTGTTGAAGCACGTTATTTTCAGGCGTTGGGACTGGATAAACAAATGCCTGAGGATGGCTACCACGGGAAAGATATTATAGGAATTGGTGAAAAACTTGCTGCTGAGTATGGCGATAAATTCGTTGAGGCCGATGAAAAGGAAAGATATGAGTTTTTCCGCCAATATGGATTGGATTATGAAATGGAGAAACTGAAAAAGGACCTCGAGCATTTCCGTGTTTCCTTTGATGAGTGGTATTCCGAAACTTCGTTATATAAGAGCGGGAAAATTGACGACATGCTAAAGGTTCTCAGAGAAAAAGGGTATGTATATGAATCAGATGGTGCAACATGGTTCCACTCAACTGAGTTAGGCGATGATAAGGACAGAGTTCTTATTAAAAACGACGGCACATACACCTATCTGACTCCGGATATTGCTTACCATAAGGATAAGTTTGACCGCGGCTTTGAGAAGCTTATCAATATATGGGGGGCTGACCACCACGGGTATATTCCCAGAATGAAAGCCGCTGTAGAGGCATTAGGATACGGGGCTGAAAACCTTGAAGTCGAAGTGATTCAGCTGGTGCACTTGTTTAAAAACGGTGAAAAAATGAAAATGAGTAAGCGGACAGGTAAAGCAGTTACTATGAGAGATTTAATTGAAGAGGTTGGCCTGGATGGTGTCCGCTATTTCTTCGCTATGAGAAGTGCAGATACTCATATGGATTTTGACCTTGACCTTGCCGTGTCCCAATCGAATGAAAACCCTGTTTATTATGCGCAGTATGCCCATGCCCGTATTAGCAGTATCATCAGGCAGGGAAAAGAGCAGGGATTTGAGGTCAGCGGGGATGCAGATCTAAACCTGATTAAAGCGGAGAAAGAAATCGAGTTGTTGAAAAAGATCGGAGAATTCCCTCAAGCAATAGCTGAAGCGGCAGAAAAAAGAATCCCGCATAAAATCACCAATTATATTAACGATCTCGCGTCTGCTTTTCATAGCTTTTATAATGCTGAAAAAGTATTGGATAAAGAAAATCCTTCCCTTTCAAAAGCCAGAATGGGACTGGTGAAATCGGTTCAAATTACACTGAGGAATGCACTTGCATTAATCGGTGTCTCTGCACCTGAAAAAATGTAATCATATAAAACAAGTAGGCAGCAGGACCATAAGGCTCTGCTGCCTTTCTCATGTATGGGTCAAAGGGATGGCGGTCAGTTAGAAGTAGTCTCAGGTGCGGAGAAAGCGCTTACAACGGGTTCGGCATTTAGGATAGGTTCAGCATTCAATAACGTTTCTGCTTTTTGTTTGTGGCTATTATCGAGTAGAAGTAAGACAATCGGAATTCCCATGAAGCTTCCGATTGAAAGCCCTGCTAAGACACCGAAAATCGTGTGTAACAACATCAAAATCACTCCTTCCTCTAATAATTTTATAATACCAAATTGTGTCTTTTTTGTGAATGGTTTTTGTCACAAATTTGACAAATTTATTTTAGTGCTAGTGTACCCTTTATATTTAAAAATAAACACCTTTGTCAAAAACTTCGAAATCCAGCAAATGAAAACACAATGTGAGATAGGGGAGGATCAGTTATGAAAAAGTGAGATTATAACAGATCCTCAATCATTCTGGCACTCCATTCCTTTAACTTGACCGGCAGAGGCGGCGACTTAAGCTTATTATTTGAAAGCAATTTGCTGTTGGCTAGGTCTTCATGAATAACCGAAAGCAGTTTGCCGATAAAATCAGGATTATGAATATAACAATTTAATTCATGATTAAGAAAAAAGCTTCTCCTGTCAAAGTTAGCTGAGCCTATGTCGCAAACTTTTTTATCAATAATTGCCACTTTTGCATGGTAAAAGCCATTCTGGTATTGATAAACTTCTGCACCTGCGGGAATCAGTTTTCGAAAATAGCGATAGGAGGCTTCCTTCACAAGTGCGTGATCCGTTTTTTCAGGAACAATGATCTTTACTTTAATTCCTTTTTCCAAAGCATTTAGAAGCGAATTAACTATTGCCGGAGGAGGGATAAAATAAGGAGTTCCAATAATAATAGAAGTCTCTGCATTTTTAATGAGCTGTTCGGTTGATGATTCCATTCGAACCCCTTCAGTCGGGTAGAATTGGTGGAGCACAGTACCGGATTCAAGCTCAGGAAAATACATTTTATTTTCCGGCAGGGATTGTCTTGTAGACCTTTTCCAATTAAAGATAAATTCCTTTTGAAGATCTTTTACACTTTCTCCTGTAATACGCAGGTGATAATCCCTCCATGGTGAAAGGTTAGGATCTAAATTAATGTATTCACGCCCTACATTATAGCCGCCCATATATCCTATTTGGCCATCTAGAACTGTTATTTTTCTGTGGTTCCTTTGCTGGGAAGAAAAGAATAGGAACGGAAACCTGGGTTTGTGGCAGAAGCTTACGGCGGCACCGGCGTGTTTTAATTTATTCAATCCTTTTTTGGAAACACCGTGCGAACCGACCCAATCCAGCAAAAGTCGTACTTGTACTCCTTCTTTTGCCTTGCGCTCAAGAAGATTCAGGAAATTATTGCTGATCTGGTCCTTTTTCACAATGTAGAAAAGGATATGGATACTGGTGCGGGCTGCTTCAATCTCTGAAAAAAGCCGGGAGAATAATTCTTCTCCATTTGTAATAATTGTGATTTCTCCTTTTCTAAGCGGGTAATCTCTTTTTTTTGTATGCTTTTGATAAAAGTGCTTGCCAACATAAAAATCTGTTAAAATAAGGATGGCTATAATACATAAAATAAATAAAACCAGCCATAACCAAGTCATGTTGAAAATCCTCTCCTAGCAGTCGTCCTGGTATTGTATGAAAGTGAGTGTAATACAAAGTCCTTTATATCATTGTTTCCCTTGTAACTAATATTATGAAAAAACTAGTGACAAATGTCTGATACAGAAAATTTATGCAAAAAGTCAGATCCCGCGAGCGCGATTAGAGCGTCGAAAAGGCCCACTAGTCTGCCCCGCGAAAAGCGAGTGCCGGGAGCAGGAAGCAATAGTCAATTTATAAGAGCACCTTAAATTCAATATATATAGTCAAGAATATATTTTGCTTAATGCAGCGCATTCAATCCTGTGACCTCTATAATCATAAACATTACAAATTTTTAGAGAAATGGCACAGAAAATCATTGACTGAATGCTCATTCATTATATAATGGTAGTATGTAACATTCAGAAAATTTAGGTGTTTATACGGCTTTTTTCGTAAACTTGTTGCAGCTTGTACTATTAGAAAATGCAGAGACCTAAGCTTCCGCTTTGAAATCCATAATAACGGATAAAAAAGAGGCCATCGTGACTCAGTGAATAGGGATTCGGCATCTGTACGAGAAACAACCAAGGAAGCGAAGACACAGCCATTAAGGAGAAGGGGAAAGGTAGAAAACACCTTTGAAGGGAGTGGTAAGAATGGGTTGGTTGCTATGGATTAATTGGATCGCTTTTCTTTTTGTAACCGTTTACGCAATTTCGTTATTTGTTTATGTAGTCAAGACAAGGATTGCATATATTAAGCTTGGGAAAAAAGCAGAGTTTGATAATAATGTGAAAGAGCGTTTGCGAAAAATTTGGGTCAATGTGTTCGGACAAAAGAAATTATTAAAAGACAAGAAGAGCGGTGCCATTCATGTCATGTTTTTCTATGGCTTTATTCTCGTTCAATTTGGTGCCATTGATTTTATATGGAAGGGGCTTGCTCCTGAATCACATTTGCCGCTTGGACCTGTCTATCCTGCGTTTACCTTCTTCCAGGAGATTGTAACGCTTGTTATCCTAGTTGCGGTTGTATGGGCGTTTTACCGCCGGTATATTGAAAAATTGGTCCGTTTAAAAAGAGGGTTTAAAGCAGGGCTGGTCTTGCTGTTTATTGGAGGCCTGATGGTCTCTGTACTGATTGGGTATGGAATGGGACTGATCTGGCACGGTGAAGAACTGACATGGTCTGAGCCTATTGCATCAGCGGTTGCCTTTGTTTTTCATGGTATCGGGACGACCGCTGCAGCAGTTGTCTTTTACGTAGCATGGTGGGTCCACTTATTGTTCCTGCTGTCTTTCCTTGTATACGTCCCGCAATCAAAGCATGCACATTTGCTCGCAGGACCTGCAAATGTATATTTAAACCGTTTGGATGGACCAGGCAAGCTGCGCCCGGTTAACTTTGAGGACGAATCTCAAGAAACCTTTGGGGTAGGGAAGATTGAAGATTTTAACCAGCTTCAGCTTGTAGATCTGTATGCATGTGTAGAGTGCGGCCGCTGTACGAATATGTGCCCTGCAACAGGAACAGGAAAAATGCTTTCACCAATGGATTTGATCATAAAGCTGCGTGATCATCTAACTAATCATGGTGCAGCGGTAACATCCAGACAGCCATGGGTGCCAACATTTGCATTTAATCAAACAAAGGGCAACCAGCTTGCATTGGCAGGCACCGGCCAGGGCGCAGAGGAGTCTGCGGCTGCTTCTGCCTATAGTCCTTCATTGATTGGAGAAGTCATTACGGAAGAGGAAATATGGGCATGTACTACCTGCCGTAACTGTGAGGACCAATGTCCTGTTATGAATGAACACGTAGATAAAATCATTGATTTGCGGCGTTACTTAGTGCTGACGGAAGGAAAGATGAATCCGGATGCACAGCGTGCCATGACAAACATTGAGCGCCAAGGAAACCCTTGGGGATTAAACCGCAAGGAAAGAGAAAACTGGCGCGAAGCCCGTGAAGACGTTGAAGTTCCAACTGTTAAAGAAATGAAAAAATCGGGAGAGGAATTTGAGTATTTATTCTGGGTAGGATCAATGGGCTCTTTTGATAACAGAAGCCAAAAGATCGCCTTATCCTTTGCTAAGCTGTTAAATGAGGCTGGCGTTAAATTTGCAATATTGGGCAATAAAGAAAAGAATTCAGGAGATACACCAAGAAGATTAGGAAACGAGTTTTTATTCCAGGAACTGGCACAGCAAAATATTGATGAGTTTCAGAAAAATGAGGTTAAGAAAATCGTTACAATAGACCCTCATGCTTATAATATCTTTAAAAAAGAATATCCGGATTTTGGATTGGAAGCAGAAGTGTATCATCATACTGAGCTTTTATACAAGCTGGTGAAAGAAGGAAGACTTGTTCCAAAATATGAGGTGAATGAAACAATCACCTTCCATGATTCTTGCTACCTGGGGCGCTATAATGATGTCTTTGATCCGCCTCGTGAAATTCTAAAATCGATTCAGGGAGTCAAGCTGATTGAAATGGAAAGAAATCGTGAGACGGGAATGTGCTGCGGTGCAGGCGGAGGTCTAATGTGGATGGAAGAAGATACAGGAAACCGTATCAATGTAGCCAGAACCGAACAAGCATTGGCCGTTAATCCTACCGTTATTAGTTCAGGTTGTCCGTATTGCTTAACGATGCTTTCGGATGGAACAAAAGCAAAAGAGGTTGAAGATACGGTAAAAACCTATGATGTAGCAGAGCTTCTCGAGAAAGCAATATGCGGAGATCCGAAACAAACAACGATTGCATCCTGATATAAGATAGAGTAAATTAAAGGTGAATTAAGAATTTTTTATAAAATGTTTCAATTTATTCTATTTAGCGTTATGATGAATATAAGAAGATAAAAGGGGATTATTGTAATCCCCTTTTATATAACAAGCAGGTTGAGCGAGCGTTCAGTCACTATAATGAAAGCGCTTGCGTTATGTGGTGTCTGTTGTATTCTCGGGTAGAAGCCCTCTTTAACAGCACAAACTTAATGGAGCAAAGGGGAAGATCGATTATGGCAAAAACGGTAATTTTGAGCGGCGCAAGAACCCCGTTTGGGAAATTTGGCGGTGCACTCAGCTCGTTAAGCGCATCTCAATTAGGCGGAACAGTCATTAAAGAAGCTTTGAAAAGAGCTCAGGTTCAACCGGAGGATGTTCAAGAGGTCATTATGGGTTCCGTTTTGCAGGGAGGACAGGGTCAGATTCCATCCAGGCAGGCTGCACATGAAGCGGGGCTTCCGTGGGAAGTAAAAACAGAAACCATTAATAAAGTATGTGCTTCCGGAATGAGAAGTGTAACCTTGGCAGACCAGATTATACGTGCGGGTGATGAAGACGTTATTGTAGCTGGAGGAATGGAGTCTATGTCAATGGCTCCGTATATTCTGCCGAATGCACGATGGGGACTGCGGATGGGTGATGCTTCTTTAAAGGATTTAATGATTCATGATGGACTTACCTGTTCATTTTCAGGTGTCCATATGGGCACTTACGGAAATAAGCAGGCACTAGAATATGAGATTACGAGAGATGAACAAGATAGTTGGGCGCTTAGAAGCCACGAGAAAGCTTTAAAAGCTATTAAAGAGGGGATATTTGCAGAAGAAATTGTGCCTGTAGAAGTTCCTCAAAGAAAGGGATCCCCTCTTATCATGAAGGATGATGAAGCACCCCGTGCAGATACATCGCTATCTAAGCTGGCAAAGCTGCCATCAGCCTTCGGGAAAGACGGTACTATAACAGCCGGCAATGCGCCCGGTGTAAACGACGGAGCAGCAGCGCTTGTGCTGATGAGCGATGAAAGGGCTATAAAAGAGGGGAGAGAACCGCTTGCTTATATTCTGGGTCATGCAGCTATTGCTGTAGAGGCAGACTGCTTCCCTTTAACGCCTGGTCTGGTGATAAATGAGATATTAAAGAAAACAGGAAAGTCATTGAACGATATTGATTTGTTTGAAATTAATGAGGCATTTGCTGCCGTTTCTCTTGTCAGCGGAAAAATAGCAGGCCTAGACCCAGAAAAGGTGAACGTCAATGGCGGAGCAGTCGCTTTAGGACACCCGATTGGAGCAAGCGGAACACGAATCATACTTACACTGGCTTATGAATTGAAAAGACGCGGAGGCGGTATCGGTATTGCTGCTATATGCTCCGGAGGCGGCCAGGGGGATGCCATTATGATCGAAGTGAAGAAACAAGGATGAGGCCTTGAGAAGGAGGAGAAGTATGGAGATTAAAAAGGTGATGGTGGTAGGAGCAGGACAGATGGGTTCCGGGATTGCTCAGGTATGCGCACAAGCCGGTTATCAAGTGCTCCTGAATGATGTGAAAGAAGAATCACTGGCAAGAGGATTTAGTATCATTGAAAAAAATTTATCCAGACAAGTATCTAAGGAAAAAATAAGAGAAGATGAAAAAGTGCTCATTCTTTCGCGCTTGGAGAAATCAAGCAGCCTTCAGGATGCGGAACAGGTGGATATTGTCATAGAAGCAGCTGTGGAAAATATGGAAATAAAGACAAAAATATTTGGTGAGCTGGATCAGTTTGCTCCATCTCATGCCATACTGGCATCTAATACCTCCTCACTGCCCATTACTGAAATTGCTGCTGCCACCAGCCGCCCGGAAAAAGTGATAGGCATGCATTTTATGAATCCGGTTCCTGTCATGAAACTGGTAGAGATTATTAGAGGGCTTGCTACCGATGATGAAGTGTACCAGGCTGTAGAAGTTATGACGAACACATTGAAAAAGGTTCCGGTTGAAGTAAATGATTTTCCTGGCTTCGTATCAAACCGTATACTCATGCCGATGATTAATGAAGCTATTTACACTCTTTATGAAGGTGTAGCAACCAAGGAAGCCATTGATGAAGTGATGAAGCTGGGGATGAACCATCCGATGGGACCGTTGACTCTTGCTGATTTTATAGGCTTAGACACTTGCTTGTATATCATGGAAACCCTTCATGATGGATTCGGCGACGATAAATATCGCCCCTGCCCGCTTTTAAGAAAATATGTAAAGGCAGGCTGGCTGGGAAAGAAAACAGGACGGGGTTTCTACAATTACCAATAAAGAGCTTTTAATAAAGGAAGCAAGCCTTATTTGTAATAACACCCTATTAAAAAAAGAAAATTGCCCTGATAGCTTTGAAGCAATGCTAATTACGAAAAGCAGTAGTTATATGATTCATTTTGCAGGAGGATCAGCTATGGATCTGCACTTTACAGAAGAACAGCAAATGATACGAAAGCTGGCTCGGGATTTTGCCGCAGCAGAAATAGAGCCTTTTATAGAAAAAATGGAGAACGGAGAATTCCCAAGGGCTATTGTAAATAAAATGGCAGATCTGGGTTTAATGGGGATGATGGTTCCGGAACAATACGGCGGCTCAGAAATGGATTTTACGTCTTATGTAATTGTAATCAATGAAATATCCAAGGTAAGTGCCACTGTAGGAGTAATCTTATCTGTCCATACCTCTGTCGGTACAAACCCAATTTTATATTTTGGAACAGAGGAACAAAAAAAGAAGTACCTTCCTCAGCTTGCGGCAGGGAACTTTTTAGGGGCATTTGCCTTAACGGAACCAAGTGCCGGGTCAGACGCAGGCAGCCTAAAAACAAGAGCCTTAAAACGGGGAGACCATTATATTTTAAATGGCTCAAAAGTCTTTATTACAAACGGCGGAGAAGCAGATACCTATATTGTTTTTGCCAGGACGGAACAAAGTGCCGGAATGAAAGGAATCTCTGCGTTTATTGTGGAAAAGGGGACGGAAGGTTTTATTATCGGGAAAGATGAACATAAAATGGGCCTCCATGGTTCCAGAACGGTTGAGCTCATTTTTGATAATATGCCGGTGCCAGCGGATAATCTCCTTGGAAAAGAAGGAGAGGGATTTAAAGTAGCAATGGCAAACCTTGAAGCAGGCAGGATCGGAATTGCGGCCCAGGCGCTTGGAATTGCTGAAGCGGCCTTGGATAATTCTTTAGCCTATGCAAAAGAGCGGGAGCAATTCGGAAAACCGATTGCCAGCCAGCAGGGAATTGGTTTTAAGCTTGCCGACATGGCCACTAAGGTAGAGGCAGCCAGGCTTCTTGTCTACAGAGCAGCGGAACTCCGTGCCTTAGGTCTTCCTTGCAAAAAAGAGGCCTCGATGGCAAAGCTGTTCGCCTCAAAAACCGCGGTTGAGACGGCTATAGAAGCTGTTCAAATTTTTGGCGGCTATGGCTATACAAAGGACTTTCCGGTTGAGCGGCTTTTCAGAGATGCGAAGATTACAGAAATCTATGAAGGAACAAGTGAAGTCCAACGAATGGTTATCTGCAAAAGTATATGTTGAAAGATTAATAGAGAGATAGATAATAGGAGGAACAACAGATGAATTTCCGTTTAAGCGAAGAACATGAAATGATTAGAAAAATGGTTAGGGACTTTGCATTAAAAGAAGTAGCACCAACTGCAGCCGAGCGGGACGAGGAAGAACGCTTTGACATCAACATTTTTAAAAAAATGGCTGAGCTGGGACTGACGGGCATTCCGTGGGCAGAGGAATATGGCGGGATTGGAAGCGACTTTCTTGCTTATTGTATAGCCGTTGAAGAGCTTTCACGAGTATGTGCCTCAACAGGTGTAACCCTATCTGCCCATACATCATTGGCAGGGTGGCCGATTTATAAATTCGGCTCTGAAGAACAAAAACAAAAATATTTAAAACCTATGGCACAGGGCGAGAAAATTGGGGCATATGGTCTGACGGAGCCTGGGTCTGGCTCCGATGCAGGCGGAATGAGAACGACAGCACGCCGTGATGGAGATGACTACGTAATAAATGGTTCTAAAATCTTTATTACAAACGGCGGTGTAGCTGATACGTATGTAGTATTCGCATTGACAGATCCTACATCAAAACATAAGGGCACTAGTGCTTTCATTATCGAAAAAGATTTTCCAGGTTTCTCGGTAGGCAAGAAAGAGAAAAAGCTGGGTATCCGTTCATCTCCTACTACTGAAATTATTTTTGAAGATTGCAGAGTTCCTAAAGAGAACCTTCTTGGAAGTGAAGGGGACGGATTTAAAATTGCGATGATGACACTGGATGGAGGAAGAAATGGGATAGCAGCACAAGCTGTTGGAATTGCCCAAGGTGCACTTGATGCTGCTGTTGCATATGCAAAAGACCGGGAACAATTCGGTAAGCCTATTGCTGCTAATCAGGGGATTTCCTTTAAGCTAGCGGATATGGCTACTGAAATTGAAGCTGCACGCCTTTTAACCTACCAGGCTGCCTGGCTTGAATCAAACGGCCTTCCATATGGAAAGGAGTCGGCAATGAGCAAACTGTTTGCCGGTGACACGGCCATGAAGGTAACAACAGAAGCTGTTCAAATCTTTGGAGGGTACGGATACACCAAGGATTATCCGGTTGAAAGATATATGCGGGATGCAAAAATTACTCAAATATACGAAGGTACTCAAGAAATTCAAAGACTCGTCATCTCAAGAATGCTGACCAAATAAAACTAGTGACACAAAAAGTAATTCGATAAATTAAAAGTAAGTAAACAGCCTTTGAAAAATGTTTAGATGAAGAAGCCCTGATGTTCCCGGGGCTTCTTCTGGAGAGGGTATTGCCGCCTGCAAAACCTTGAAAAAGATGATGGATAAGCGTCTGTAATGAGCTTTTCAGAAAGGGGGGGGAAATATGAACAAAAAACGCACTGTACATGCCTCCGTAAAGGATGAGCGGCTTGTCAATATGCGCAGGGATCAAATGATTCGGGGGGCAGTGTCACTTTTTAAAGAAAAAGGTTTCCATCGAACCACTACAAGAGAAATAGCGCAGGCTGCGGGTTTTAGTATTGGTACTCTTTATGAGTATATCCGGTCAAAGGAAGATATTTTATATCTTGTCTGTGATCGTATTTACGATCAAGTGAGAGCCAGGCTCGAGGGGATGGATGTTGAAAAAGGCACCTTGAAAAGCCTGAAGCTGGGCATTGCGTATTATTTTAACATTATGAATGAAATGCAGGATGAGGTTCTTGTCATGTACCAGGAAGCAAAGTCCTTATCAAAAGATGCCCTTCCTTATGTACTAAAGAAGGAAGTGGAAATGGTGGGGATGTTTGAAACCATTATTCTAAAATGTGTGGAAAATGGAGAACTGGTAATGGAGGAAAAACAAATCGATCTGTTAGCCCACAATATTTTTGTACAGGGGCAGATGTGGGGATTCCGCCGCTGGGCATTAAAGAATAAATATACAATTGACGAATACATTCAGCTGCAAATTGATTTGCTATTTTCAGGCATAGAGGGTTTTCAGTCTCAGCTGAAAGAGGGAGAGTTGTATGAGCACAGTTGAAATCTATAAACCGGTAAATGCAATTCGTTTTGTCACGGCATCCAGCTTGTTTGACGGGCATGATGCCTCCATTAATATTATGAGACGTATTTTACAATCGACTGGAGCGGAGGTCATTCATTTAGGCCATAATCGCTCGGTGGAGGAAATTGTGAATGCTGCCATTCAGGAGGATGTGCAAGGGATTGCCATTTCTTCTTATCAGGGCGGACACGTAGAGTTCTTTAAATATATGCATGACCTGTTAAAAGAAAAGGGAGCTCCGCATATCCGGATTTATGGAGGAGGCGGAGGGGTTATTATCCCTCGGGAAATTCAAGAGCTTCATGATTATGGAATAGCAAGGATCTTTTCTCCTGAAGATGGGAGGCTGCTTGGTCTTCAAGGAATGATTAATTTGATGCTTCAGGAATGTGACCATCCTACATTGACTGATTCCCTTGATGAAGAAATGAAGAAGCTGAAGACTGGGGACCCAGGAGCAGCTGCAAAGCTTATCACTGTAGCAGAAAACCAGGTTATGTTAAATAAAGAGCTGGCGCCGGCAGTGGAAAGTGCTCTTGCTGAAATAAAGTCATCTGTAAAAAAAGTACCCGTCGTCGGAATCACCGGAACAGGCGGGGCAGGAAAAAGCTCCTTAACGGATGAACTGATTCGTCGTTTTTTAAATGAGCTTTCCGATAAAAAAGTAGCTATTCTTTCAGTCGACCCTACAAAGCAAAAAACAGGAGGGGCATTGCTCGGAGACCGAATACGCATGAATGCTATTTTTAATCAGCGTGTGTTTATGAGGAGCCTTGCTACTAGGGGTTCAAAGAATGAATTATCATTGGCGATAAAAGATGCCATTGATATTGTAAAAGCTGCCGGCTATGACCTTGTAATCGTAGAAACAAGCGGTATCGGCCAGGGGGATGCAGAAATTACGGAAATCAGCGATGTGGCCATGTACGTTATGACCAGTGAGTTTGGGGCTCCTTCACAGCTGGAAAAAATCGATATGATTGATTATGCAGATTTGATTGTCATCAATAAGTTTGAAAGAAAAGGCTCCGAGGATGCTAAAAACCAAGTTCAAAAGCAATATCAGCGCAGTCATGTCCTGTTTGAACAGGAATTAAAGGATATGCCCGTGTATGGAACGATTGCAAGCCAGTTTAATGATCCTGGAACAAATGCCCTGTTTGCAGCATTAATCGAAAAAATTAATGACAAGATGGGCTCAAGCTGGAAGGTGTCTTTTTCCAAAGACGCAAAGGTTGAAAAACAAAATATTATCATTCCAAACAGCCGTAGATATTATTTGAGGGAAATATCTGAGACTGTAAGAAACTATCATAAAAAAGCGGAAGAACAGGTTCGCTTAGCAAGAAGGCTGTTTCAGCTCGAGGGCGCAATAGCAGCTGTTCATGAATCTGAAGAACAAAATGTGGAGATTGACTATTTAACTAAACTGAAAGATGCTGCAAATGAGAAGCTTACGAACGAAACCAAAAGGATTTTAAAGGAATGGAAGGATATTAAGGAAAGCTATTCAGGGGATCAGCTTGTTACAAAGATACGAGATAAGGAAATTGTAACGGAATTAAAAACCACCAGTTTATCGGGTTTAAGCATCCCAAAAGTAGCGTTACCGAAATATGAGGACTATGGTGAAGTCTTGCGCTGGGTGTACAAAGAAAACCTTCCGGGGTACTTCCCATATACAGCGGGGGTATTTCCTTTTAAACGCGAGGGAGAGGATCCGAAAAGACAATTTGCGGGAGAAGGGACACCAGATCGTACAAACCGCCGATTCCATTACTTGTCCAAAGGAGATTCGGCCAAACGCTTAAGTACTGCATTTGACTCTGTAACGCTCTATGGTGAAGATCCGGATTACCGCCCTGATATCTATGGAAAGGTGGGAGAGTCCGGCGTAAGTATCTGTACGCTTGATGATATGAAAAAGCTGTATGCAGGGTTTGACTTATGCCACCCATCCACATCGGTATCGATGACGATAAATGGTCCTGCGCCAATTATTTTGGCTATGTATATGAATACAGCCATTGACCAGCAGATACAAAAAGCAGAAGAAGAGCTGGGAAGAATTTTAACCGTAGAAGAGTTTGCGGATGTAAGGAGTAAAACGCTCAAGGTTGTAAGGGGAACTGTTCAAGCGGATATATTAAAAGAAGACCAGGGACAAAACACTTGTATTTTCTCTACTGAATTCGCCCTGAGAATGATGGGCGATATCCAGCAGTATTTTATTGACCATCAGGTTCGCAACTATTACTCGGTCTCGATTTCCGGCTACCATATAGCAGAAGCAGGAGCGAATCCTATTTCACAGCTTGCTTTTACATTGGCTAATGGATTTACGTATGTAGAATACTATTTGAGCAGGGGAATGAATATTAATGATTTCGCACCAAATCTCTCTTTCTTCTTTTCAAATGGCCTAGATCCGGAATATACGGTTATTGGCCGTGTAGCAAGAAGAATTTGGTCCGTTGCCATGAGAGATAAGTACGGAGCAAATGAAAGAAGCCAGAAGCTTAAGTACCATATTCAAACTTCCGGACGCTCCCTTCACGCACAGGAAATTGATTTCAATGATATTCGGACGACGCTTCAAGCCCTAATGGCACTGCAGGATAATTGCAACTCCCTTCATACAAATGCATATGATGAGGCTATTACCACGCCGACAGAAGAATCTGTCCGCCGTGCTATGGCCATTCAAATGATTATTACTAAGGAGCATGGATTATCTAAAAATGAAAATCCGTTGCAGGGTTCCTTTATTATTGAAGAGCTTACTGATTTAGTAGAATCGGCAGTGCTGGAGGAGTTTGACCGTCTTAATGACCGCGGCGGAGTATTGGGTGCTATGGAAACCCAGTATCAGCGCGGAAAAATACAAGAAGAATCTATGTACTATGAAATGAAAAAACATTCTGGTGAGCTGCCAATCATAGGGGTGAATACCTATTTAAATCCTAACCCTCCAACAGAAGAGGAAATGAACAGCATACAACTGGCACGCGCAACCAAAGAGGAAAAAGAAATGCAAATCAATCATCTTAAACAATTTCAGGAGCTGCACAAATCCAAAGCGGAAGAGGCCTTGGAAAAATTAAAACAGACGGCTGTAACGGGCGGCAATATATTTGAAGAGTTAATGGAAACGGTTAAAACAGCAAGCCTTGGCCAAATTACTCATGCATTATATGAGGTTGGCGGGCAGTATCGTAGAAATATGTAAGCAAGTAAATGGAATAAGACAGCAATAGGAGCGGAAACCTAAGACATTTTAAGATAACCTTAGGGGGAAGCTCCTTTCTTTTATTGAGAAGCGGAACTATAAAATGAACAAAGCTTGCTCCATTAAGCTCGAGGCTCTGTCGTCACGGAGTATACCAGAGCCAAATTTTAAAAAGTGGTTCTGGTATTGATATTAACCAAGAGCAAGCGAGCTCCCTGAGAGGAATCAACCAGCAGGAAGACAAGTGCACTGCCGATGTCTCTCTTAAATCCGATTGTTGAATTAAATCCAAAGTTGATTGGAGTGGAAGGCACGAGACTCCTGCGGGATCAGCTGGCCATAGGGAGACCCCGCAGAAATCGAGTGACTGTAGCGCAAATCAGCCAGCAGGATGACCAGGGCACTGCCGAAGTCTATGTTAAAGCCCAAAGTAGACTTGAATTCCGTGTTGATTGATGCGGATACGCGAAACTCCAGCGAGATTAAAGACGCGAAACGAGAGTGTGAAAATAAAAATTTAATAAATCACTCCATAAATCTAGCATAAATGTTTTGAAATTGTTTATAATGGTAAATATGTATTCTGCCATCATTATGTTTATTGATAACTTTTATGCTCTCAAATGAGAGAGTTGAAATAGAGAAAGGAAGTGTCGATTTGAGTTTAGGCCAACTATCTCAAACAGAATTACGTGAAATGTCACTTATTGAGCTTGCCCATCATTACCTTGAGGAAAAAAAGCAAGCTTTTTCGTTTGCTGAGCTGCTGGATGACTTAGCGAACTTACTTGATTTGAGCCAAGACGAATTGAACTCCAGAATGGTTCAATTTTATACAGACATGAATATCGATGGTCGTTTTCTGAGTTTAGGCGATAACCGCTGGGGACTTCGCGAATGGTATCCATTTGATCAGGTAGATGAAGAAGTTACCACTACTGTTAAGCCGAAGAAGAAGAAGGCTAAAGCGCAGGATGAAGATGAAGAAGATCTTGATTTAATGGATGAAGATCTTGATTACGATGATCTGGATGATTTTGAAGAAGAAGATTTAACAGAAGAAGACGATGATGAAGATGAAGAAGAAGAAGACGATGATTTAGACGATTTCGATGATATCGACGAAAATGATGATGAATCGTTTGATGACGAACTAATTGGCGAGGACGAATATGACCTCGATGATGAGGACGAAGAAGAACTGGAAGAAGAGCTTGAAGAAGAGCTTGAAGAAGAGGAAAAAGAAGAGGAAAAATAATAGCCTTGACTTATCTTAACCAGACAGGTAGTATGTTATTTGGGCTCCTTAAAAAAGGAACGATGATAATAAATAATTACAGCTCCCCTTACTTTTGATAAGTGGGGGCTTTTTATTTTTTTACCCCCTGTAAGTATTTTGGTGTAAGGACAAGCCACCAAAATAAAGTTGAAGATTAATGTTAGAGAAGGCTCATTTAATTGAAAGAATTCTTTAGGCTTTTGACGGCATGAGGTACTCAATCTTCAAAAAACAAAATACGATTCCAGATTAACTATCCAATTATTGTGGCACAATAATTAATATTTATAAGGGGGAATAAATGTGACAAAATATATATTTGTAACTGGAGGAGTGGTTTCCTCACTAGGTAAAGGGATAACGGCTGCTTCTTTAGGCCGTTTGCTGAAAAACAGAGGTTTAAGCGTAACGATCCAAAAATTTGATCCATACATTAATGTGGATCCTGGAACAATGAGCCCTTATCAGCACGGGGAAGTATTTGTGACAGACGACGGTGCTGAAGCGGATTTGGACTTAGGCCATTATGAGCGCTTTATTGATATTAATGTTACGAAGTATAGCAGTGTAACGACTGGTAAGGTATACTCCGAAGTTTTAAGAAAAGAGCGCCGCGGGGAATACCTTGGTGGAACGGTTCAGGTTATTCCGCATATCACAAATGAAATTAAAGACCGCGTCTTCCGTGCAGGGCAGGCTACCAATGCCGATATTGTTATCACTGAAATTGGAGGAACGGTAGGGGATATTGAATCACTTCCATTCCTTGAAGCAATACGCCAAATAAAGAGTGATATTGGCCGTGATAATGTAATGTATATCCACTGTACTCTTGTCCCATACTTAAAGGCTTCCGGCGAGATGAAAACAAAGCCGACACAGCACAGTGTTAAAGAATTGCGCAGTTTAGGAATTCAGCCAAATATTATTGTGGTACGTACAGAAATGCCGATTTCGCAGGATATGAAGGACAAAATTGCTCTGTTTTGCGATATAGATGAAAAAGCAGTTATTGAAGCAAGGGACGCGGATACACTTTACTCTATCCCACTTTCTCTTCAAGAACAGAATCTTGACAAGATTGTATGCGACCACTTGAAGCTTCAATGCCATGAAGCTGATATGAAGGAATGGATTGGGCTGGTTGACAAGGTTAGGAACCTTTCAAAGACTGTGAAAATTGCTCTTGTAGGTAAATATGTAGAACTTCAGGATGCCTATTTATCTGTTGTTGAGGCCTTAAAACATGCAGGTTATTCTTTTGATGCTGATATTAGTATTGACTGGATCAATGCAGAGCATGTAACGAAGGACAATGTAAAAGAACTTTTAGAAAAAGCAGATGGAATCCTCGTTCCGGGAGGATTTGGAGACCGTGGTATTGAAGGTAAAATTCTAGCGATTCAATATGCGCGTGAAAATCAAATTCCTTTCCTTGGAATATGCCTAGGCATGCAGCTGGCATCTATTGAATATGCGCGTAATGTTCTTGGTTTAGAGGGAGCACACTCTTCAGAGATTAACCCTGAAACAAAGTATCCAATTATTGATCTGCTGCCGGAGCAAAAGGATATTGAGGATTTAGGAGGTACTTTGCGCCTTGGATTGTACCCATGTAAAATTTACACAGGCACAAATGCTTTCGGTGTATATCAATCTGAAATGATTGAAGAGCGCCATCGCCATCGTTATGAATTTAACAATGATTTCCGCAGCCAAATGGAAGATGCCGGTTTTGTATTTTCCGGTACAAGCCCTGACGGAAGATTGGTCGAGATTGTAGAAGTAAAAGATCATCCTTGGTTCGTAGCTTCTCAATTCCATCCGGAGTTTACCTCAAGACCAACTCGTCCACAGCCTTTATTTAAAGGGTTTATTGAAGCGTCATTAAAAAATCAGCAATAAAGAATAGATTAAAAAAAGCCTGGATCCTTTGATTCAGGCTTTTTAATGCTTGCCAGGAAATTATAAAGTGCTAAACCTGTGGATATTTTTCTTGTCTAGCTCCAGCGCCTATCGGCTAACTGATTTCTATGTCTCCTCCCTACGATAAGTCAGCATCAGCTCGTGCCTCGCTGTGTTTCCTTTATCTCAGTCGAAGACTACGGAATCCGTACACCGATGAGCAAGGCGCTTCCGCCTTTCTAGTATTCATCCACGATTTCATCTAATGCAAATTTAATTCCGTAGTAAATGAATAAGGCAGCCATGGATGAAGGGAATGCTGTTCTATCTCCTGTTTCAGTAGGAAGCATCCCTTTGATTAGGGAGGTGTTGATATATACGTCGGCCAGATCACTGATAGTCTCTTCATCTTTGACGGTTCCGGCAATAACGGTAAACGGAATCCCTTTTTGGGATAGCTGACGGCCAAGCTGCAGTGCTTCAGGATCATTTGAAAAACGCGTAATAACGAGAACTCTGTCGGTCTCTGTTACCTCATCAAGTGTTAAAAGTCTCTCAGCCCCGTTTAATGGTTCAGCGCCCTCGAGAGCCTCGATAGCGACGGCATCCATTCCTTTAAAGGATTTTATGTATATATTTCCATCGCCGACAATTGCCTGCGCTAAAAGTCTTGCGCCATCTTCAATAGCTGGTTCTTCTTTATCATAAATCCTTTGGAAAAGGCCGTTCAATTGGGTCATAAACATTTTCATCATACGTTAAGTATCCTCCTTTCGCATAGGGTTATTTAAGCCCTGTTAAAATTATAAACAAAATAAAGAAAAATAGCGAAATCGCTAAAAAACTTGTTATTTCTCCATTGAAAGAAGGAAAATAGTTTACAAATAGAGAACTATATACTTATAGTATACATGCAAGTGAAAAGGAGAACAGAAGAACGGTATTTTTATGCCTGCACAAGAAATTGCACTGTTTAATCAGTCAGGGGGGAATTTGATGGATGACACAAAAGAAAAAATACTCATTGTAGATGATCAATTCGGCATCCGTATTTTGTTAAATGAAGTGCTCCAAAAAGAGGGATACAAAACTTTCCAAGCAGCAAATGGTGTACAGGCATTGGAAATTACAAAAAAGCATTCTCCAGATCTTGTATTGTTAGATATGAAAATACCAGGTATGGACGGAATTGAAATCTTGAAAAGAATGAAAGAGATTGATCCGGACATACGCGTTATCATTATGACTGCTTATGGAGAATTGGATATGATTCAAGAAGCAAAGGATCTAGGAGCGATCACCCACTTCGCCAAACCTTTCGATATAGACGATATCCGCAGTGCGGTCAGGGAGAATATGCCGATTAAATGACGGAAGCGGGCTGCTTCCATTTTTTAATGTATGAATAAAAATGATATCTCAACTTCTTGTTCTTTTACAGCCCAACGTTAACAAAACCTAGGTGATCTTTATCTAAACAGCCTGCTAAGCGAATGCCAGGGGAGAAAATTAATTGGCTCAATAACAGAGACGACTTTTTAAAAGCAGGCTTTGAAAAAGGCTCTGTTGTTTTTTAGGTCACAGTAAAGAAAGGAAACAAAAGTAAAAGTGGTTGCTTTTGTTCCTTTCTTTACTGCCAACGAGCTTAAAATGAGCCGTTATTAAAGTTGAAATAATAAAGCCAAAAATATAAAAGAGTTCAATGGCAAAAAAAATAGTAGTTTGATATGATGAAAATATAATATTATTTATTCTCTAAATAATCGTTTAAAAGAATTGGGGCAAAAAAGCCATTTTTCTGCACCTATTCAGTATAAAGGGGGAAATTTAATCATGCCTTTAGTTTCTATGACTGAAATGTTAAACAAAGCAAAAGAAGAACATTATGCAGTGGGACAGTTCAATATTAATAATCTTGAATTTACACAAGCAATTTTACTTGCCGCTGAAGAAGAAAAATCCCCTGTTATTTTGGGAGTTTCAGAGGGTGCCGGCCGTTATATGGGCGGATTTAACACAGTCGTTAAAATGGTTGAAGGATTAATGGAGGATTACCAGATTACAGTGCCTGTTGCGATTCATTTAGACCATGGAACCAGCCTTGAGAACTGCAAGAAAGCAATAGATGCTGGGTTTACTTCAGTCATGATTGATGCTTCCCACCATCCTTTTGAGGAAAACATAGAAATAACAACAAACGTAGTAGAGTATGCACACTCTAAAGGGGTATCGGTTGAGGCTGAGCTTGGAACAGTCGGCGGACAAGAAGATGATGTCATTGGGGAAGGAATCATCTATGCAGATGCGAAGGAATGCCAAGAGCTTGTTCAGCGAACAGGTATTGATTGTCTTGCACCTGCTCTGGGATCCGTACATGGCCCTTATCAGGGGGAGCCTAATCTTGGATTCAAAGAAATGGAGGAAATCGGTAACACAACTGGTGTTCCATTAGTCCTCCATGGGGGGACAGGAATCCCTACACATGATATTAAAAGAGCCATTTCACTTGGTACTGCAAAAATAAATGTAAATACTGAAAATCAGATAGCGTCTGCCAAGAAAGTAAGGGAAATTTTTGCAGCCGATTCCAAAGTGTATGATCCGCGCAAATATCTTGGACCTGCCCGTGAAGCTATCAAAGAAACAGTTATCGGTAAAATGCGTGAATTCGGTTCTTCCGGCAAGGCGTAAATTCCTGAATTAAGATAATAGAAAATGGGAAATGCATAAGGAAGCCGCCGCTTAGAGGCGGTTTCCGTTTTGTGTTTTTGGAACAATAAAGAATGACTCCTGCAAAAGGTGAGCGAAATGACCGGAAATTGGAAATATTTCGAGAGTTATTTTTTTATATAACAGTTGTTTATATTTTTTTATCTAGTATAGAATTTTAATTAAGCGAGTGTTTTAAGGGGTATTAAAAAAGAGACGAAGATTATAGAGAAATAAACCATAGGGAATCTCGCCCAAGGATCAAATATGACTGTCATACTGTCGAAATATACATTCAATGTGGCAACTAATGCTGCTTAGCCAGTATTTATTGCCATAGAAGGGAGTTTAAAATGGAAAAGCTTAAGATTGCAGGAGGCTATCCCCTTAAAGGAACCATTAAAGTAAGTGGTGCGAAAAATAGTGCTGTTGCATTAATTCCGGCTACTATCTTAGCGGAATCTCCAGTGACAATCGAAGGTCTGCCCGATATATCAGATGTCCAAATTTTAAAATCCTTGCTTGAAGAAATAGGTGGAAAAGTTACTTTTAAAAATGATGAAGATATGATTGTGGATCCCCGCAAAATGGTTTCCATGCCGCTCCCGAATGGAAAGGTTAAAAAACTAAGAGCCTCTTATTATTTAATGGGAGCCATGCTCGGGCGCTTCAAAAAAGCGGTTATTGGACTACCTGGAGGGTGCCATCTTGGACCAAGGCCGATTGACCAGCATATTAAGGGCTTTGAAGCCCTTGGTGCAAAGGTTACGAATGAACAAGGGGCCATCTATCTTCGGGCGGATGAACTTCGTGGTGCCAGAATTTATCTCGATGTCGTGAGTGTGGGTGCCACGATTAATATTATGCTTGCTGCTGTTAAGGCAAAAGGGAAAACAATTATAGAAAATGCTGCTAAGGAACCTGAAATTATTGATGTTGCTACGTTACTAACCAATATGGGGGCAAATATCAAGGGTGCGGGAACGGATATTATACGAATTGAAGGTGTAGATGTATTAAATGGATGCCATCACACCATAATTCCTGATCGAATAGAGGCAGGTACCTTTATGATTCTTGGAGCTGCTGTAGGTGACGGCGTTCTTATCGATAATGTCATTCCACACCATTTAGAATCCCTTACAGCCAAGCTCAGGGAAATGGGTGTTCCGATTGAAACGGGGGACGAGCAGATTTTTATTGGCAAGTCCGAGAATCTAAAGGCTGTTGATGTAAAGACCTTGGTATATCCCGGTTTTCCAACGGACCTGCAGCAGCCATTTACTGCTCTTTTAACGAAAGCAGAAGGTTCTGCTGTGGTGACGGATACCATTTATTCAGGCAGATTTAAGCATATCGATGAATTGAGGAGAATGAACGCCAGCGTGAAGGTTGAAGGGCGCTCAGCCATTATCAGCGGTCCAGTCAAGCTTCAAGGAGCCCGTGTGAAAGCGAGTGATCTTAGAGCAGGCGCAGCCCTTGTGATTGCCGGCTTGATGTCAGAAGGCATCACAGAGATAACAGGAGTGGAGCATATTGATCGCGGGTACAGCAACCTGGTGGAGAAGCTTAATGGACTAGGAGCGACTCTTTGGCGTGAAAGGCTTACACAACAAGAAATGGAGCAGTTAAAAAGCTCATAATGATTAATAGAATCCTCTCTTTTGGACAAAACAATTTTAATCCAATTGTGCTATAATAAATTGAAATGTGTTATACAATTAATGAACTTAAAACATTTGAGATACTGAATTTGTTTTTTAGGGGGAGAGAGGATGGAAAGAAGCTTATCAATGGAATTAGTCCGCGTCACAGAAGCAGCTGCATTGGCATCGGCACGGTGGATGGGGCTTGGCTTCAAAGACCAGGCAGATGATGCTGCGACTTCTGCGATGCGGGATGTATTTGATACAATTCCGATGAAGGGTACAGTTGTAATCGGTGAGGGAGAAATGGACGAGGCTCCGATGCTTTATATCGGTGAAAAACTTGGAACAGGATATGGCCCCCGTGTGGATGTGGCCGTAGATCCGCTTGAGGGAACAAATATTGTAGCTTCAGGAGGATGGAATGCTCTTGCCGTTTTGGCCGTTGCAGATCATGGGAATCTTCTTCATGCTCCCGATATGTATATGGATAAAATCGCTGTTGGCCCTGAAGCGGTTGGAAGTGTAGATATTAATGCTCCTATTATCGATAATTTAAAAGCGGTTGCAAAAGCGAAAAATAAAGACGTAGAAGATGTAGTTGCTACTGTGTTAAATCGGCAGAGACATGAGCATATTATCGCTCAGCTTAGGGATGCTGGAGCCCGCATAAAGCTGATAAACGACGGAGATGTGGCTGGAGCGATCAATACTGCTTTTGACCATACAGGTGTGGACATCTTATTTGGAGTCGGAGGCGCACCTGAAGGGGTAATTGCTGCTGTTGCTTTAAAATGTCTTGGCGGCGAGATCCAAGGCAAGCTAATGCCTCAAAATGATGCGGAAATAGAAAGATGTAAAGGGATGGGTATTGATCTTAACAAAATCCTCAGAATGGAAGACCTGGTGCGCGGCGATGATGCCATTTTTTCTGCTACTGGAGTAACAGATGGAGAATTGTTAAAAGGTGTCCAATTTAAGGGCTCATTTGGTTCAACCCACACAGTCGTAATGAGGGCAAAATCAGGAACTGTCAGATTTATAGAAGGAAGGCACAGCCTGAAAAAGAAACCAAATTTAGTAATAAGGTAGGTAGAAAAGCGAAAGGCGCTCGGAAATCGGCGACCAGCATAAGACATTCGCTATAAAGGTTTGTACTTTAACCTTTTAGCCGAATGTCTTATGTCCTCGAGCCGATAGCGCTTGTAGCTGGACATAATAGATAAACAAAAGGCATCCGATGATAGTCGGCCAGCATCAGTTAAGTCGCCCTTAGAGGATTGACTTTTAACTTCTCAGGCGGATTAACTTATGACTTTGAGCTAAAAAATTAAAGAGTGGACCTCCACGAATAAGAAAATGATTCATTTTAAACTACCACATCTGCTTTTCGTGATAGTACTTCCGGGGATGCAGCCGCAAAAATATCTTAAAATAGAATCCTCATAACTGCCAGAGATCTGAAAAGTTTCCCATCTATGAAAAAATTTATCAAACTTCGTCCAAAAAAAGTTTTTTTTAGGAATAACAAAAATTTCTTCCTTACTAATATTGATTCTTTGTAAAAATTGTGGTTAAAATAGATAATGTTTTAATATGAATTATGCACTTTTTTGCACCCCGTTTGTTTCTTAATCTTCTCAATTTTCAAATATATTTTTCCTTTTATAAATGAAAGAAGTAACTTATTTTTTTGCAGTGAAATTTAAAAAGTGTGGTGTAGATATGGAAGGATTATCAATTTCGAGTCTGGATAATATGACATTAAAAGAGCTTTATGCACTAGCTCGTGAATATAAAGTTTCATATTACAGTAAACTCACAAAAAAAGAGCTTATTTTTGCGATATTAAAAGCAAGAGCAGAGCAAGAAGGATACTTTTTTATGGAAGGTGTTCTTGAAATTATTCAATCAGAGGGATTTGGTTTCTTAAGACCGATCAACTACTCTCCAAGTTCAGAGGATATATATATATCTGCCTCACAAATTCGCCGTTTTGATTTGCGCAATGGAGATAAAGTATCAGGAAAAGTTCGTCCGCCTAAAGAAAATGAACGTTACTATGGATTGCTGCATGTGGAAGCAGTAAATGGTGACAATCCTGAATCTGCTAAAGAACGCGTTCATTTCCCTGCCTTAACGCCGTTATACCCTGACAGGCAAATTATCCTTGAAACTACCCCAACCAAATTATCCACAAGGATTATGGACCTTATTACACCTGTTGGATTTGGGCAACGTGGACTTGTCGTAGCCCCTCCAAAAGCAGGTAAAACGATGCTGTTAAAAGAAATTGCTAATTCTATCACAACAAATCATCCGGAAGCGGAGTTAATCGTTCTTCTTATTGACGAACGTCCTGAGGAAGTGACGGATATTGAAAGGTCTGTTGATGCAGAAGTAGTAAGTTCTACATTTGATGAAGTACCGGAAAACCACATAAAAGTAGCTGAGTTGGTACTTGAGAGAGCGATGCGCCTTGTGGAACATAAACGGGATGTCATCATCTTAATGGACAGTATCACAAGACTGGCAAGAGCCTACAATCTAGTAATCCCGCCAAGTGGAAGAACTCTTTCCGGGGGGATTGATCCGGCTGCATTCCACAGGCCTAAAAGATTTTTTGGCGCTGCCCGTAATATAGAAGAGGGCGGAAGCTTAACCATTTTGGCAACTGCACTTGTAGAAACAGGTTCACGTATGGATGATGTTATTTATGAAGAATTTAAGGGTACGGGTAATATGGAACTTCATCTGGACCGCTCATTGTCTGAGAAAAGAATCTTCCCTGCCATTGATATCCGCCGTTCGGGAACAAGGAAAGAAGAATTGTTGGTACCTAAGGAAAAACTCGATAAGCTATGGGCAATTAGGAAGTCCATGTCAGACTCACCTGATTTTGCAGAGAAATTTATCCGCAGGCTTCGTCAGACAAAAACGAATGAAGAGTTTTTTGAAGTGCTTTCAGCAGAACCTAAGGGTGCAGGGGCTGGAAGAAGAATGTAAAAAGCTTCTTTTCCGTTGGTTTCAAAAAAATGGATTTGTAAACTATGCATGTCCTATTGCAATTTATAGTGTAAATGGTTATAATAGTTACAGTATGTTATTGAATACTATAGCGGTTCTATACGCATAGAACTATATATAACTCTGTTTCGAATGATTCAGGGCGTGAAGGAGATGAAAAGAATGAAAGCAGGAATTCATCCAGGTTACAAAAAAATTATGGTTAAATGTGCTTGTGGTAACGAGTTTGAAACTGGTTCTGTAAAAGATAAGTTGACTGTAGAGGTATGTTCAGAATGTCATCCATTCTACACTGGCCGTCAAAAATTCGCTTCTGCAGATGGTCGTGTTGACCGTTTCAACAAAAAATACGGTCTTAAATAATATAAAATTAAACAGCTTGCTAGTGCCACTTAAAAAAGCGGCATGACAGGCTTATGAAACAGGCAAGTTTGCTTGCCTGTTTTTTATTTGTAAATATTATGGTTTTTACCTAGGCTTTGTTGAAGGACGCTGTTGTTTTTTAGCTTATTTGTGTGTGACAACTGTTTCATGTTTCTTTCAGGTTAGCTGAAAAACGAGTAATACCTTTATCTGAATAAGTCTTTTGTATAGTCAATCGGGGAGGGTAACACGAATTATGTATGTTATGAATCATTCAGGCTGGATTGAAGTAATTTGCGGCAGCATGTTTTCGGGAAAGTCAGAAGAACTGATTAGACGTGTTAAGCGTGCTCAATTTGCAAAACAGGAAATTGCTGTTTTTAAGCCGAAGTTGGATGATCGTTATAGTAAAGAAGAAGTAGTTTCACACAACGGAACGTCTGTCATTGCCCATCCGATTGAAAAGGCAAAAGAGATTTTTGATTATATCACTGCAAGTGTGGATGTTATTGCTATAGATGAAGCTCAATTTTTCACAGAGGAAATAGTAGAGGTTGTGCAGAAATTAGCAAACAGCGGACACCGTGTGCTTCTTGCTGGCCTGGACCAGGATTTTAGGGGAGAACCGTTCGGACCTATGCCAAACCTGATGGCTGTTGCAGAGCTGGTGACTAAACTTCAGGCAGTCTGCACTGTTTGCGGATCTCCTGCAAGCCGGACACAAAGACTTATAAATGGACAGCCTGCGGGATATGGCGATCCTGTTATCCTTGTAGGTGCATCAGAAGCATATGAAGCAAGATGCAGGCACCATCACGAAGTCCCTGCAGGTACAAGCCTTCATGTAGAGGGTGCAGCAAAGATCGTTGAATGAAACAGTTCTTTTACAATAAATTCCCGCTTTTCGTGCCGTGTACAAGTTCTTATGTCCATGGTTCAAAAGCTTGCATAGAATTAAGTTTTGGCTTTGTTAAAGGCTCTTTTCATAAACTTTGTTGCTATTTGTATAAATGAATCTAGAAATACACAGGGTTCAGACTTGGAAACAAAATGACTGAAGACGAAAAGATGCCACGGTTCCCCACTTATTACGGAATTAACACTTGTGCGAAAAGCAACAATCTATGCGAAAACAGCTTTGTTAAATAACGAGCAGTTATCAACGTAGAAATTTAACAGAGTCCTTATTTTAAATAGCAATTTTAGTTTACGAAAAAGCGCCTATAAAAAGACAAGTCCTTTTTAACATAAAGCAAGTATTTTGCGGAAAGCTAACCGCAGGAGGTGCTGAAATGTTTAAAGTGGGATTTGTCTTTTTTTGCTTGGCTATGTTTCTTTTGAATGGTTGTGGCATGCAGAACAAGAAGGAAAATGCAGAAAGCCCTTATCGAAATGTAAAGAATACAGTGAGCGGTAAGAAACAGCAGAACCAAGTTGAGCTTGTAGAAAATAGCCCTACAATCGGTACAGACATAATGGAGGCTAAAAAGGTGGTTCGCTCCATTCCTGGATATATTCCTGACTCTGTATGGATTAATGGAAACCAGATGTGGGTAGTGGTTAGAGCCAACAAAGATCTTTCTAATCATGCAAAGCTTAAAGAGGCTGCCAGGATCCATGAAAAACTCGTCCAGGCGATTCCGCAATTTAAAATAAATGTGAAAGTTAATTGAGGTAAATGCAAATGCCGGTTTTCTGATAGAACTGGCATTTTTTATAGGAAGAATAAACTTTTTTATTAACTAAATATAGTCTCTGTCCAGCTCCAGCGCCTATCGGCTAGCGGATTTCTCCGTCTTCTCCCTACGATAAGTCAACAACAGCACGTGAACGGTCTCGCTGTGTTTCCTTTATCTCAGTCTGAGACTCTGAAATCCGTGCGCCGATGAGCAAGGCTCTATCGCTTTTCTTTGTCCAGCTCCAGCGCCTATCGGCTATCGGATTTCTCCGTCTTCTCCCTACGATAAGTCAACATCAGCACGTGAACGGCCTCGCTGTGTTTCCTTTATCTCAGTCTGAGACTCTGAAATCCGTACGCCGATGAGCAAGACGCTTTCGCTTTTCTGTTGCCATTGCTTTACGGTGGGTGTGGTGTATACTATAATGGTACTATTATGGACTAAATATAGATATACTGCTAAAAGTAGCTTTGTCAGTGAGTACTGAAGAGAGTAAGAGAGCGATAGCCTTTTGTTCAAGGATAAGAAAGTATTTAACCAATGCAGCTTTCTAGCGGATTTCTGCGTCTCCTCCCTGCGATAAGTCAACATCTAGTTTCTTTTATCTCAGCTGCAAAATCCGTACTCCTATAAGCAAGACGTTTGCGCTTTTCGTGATTTCTAAGGCTATCTGTAAATCCGAATGCTTTCAACAGCATTGACTAATGCAGCTAAAAAATATAACTAAGATACAGGACGACGAGGTGAAAGATATGTTTGACCGTTTACAAGCGGTTGAAGATCGTTACGATAAGCTGAATGAGTTATTAAGCGATCCTGAAATCGTAAACAATCCAAAAAAGCTGAGAGATTATTCTAAGGAACAGTCTGATATCCAGGAAACTGTACAGGTTTACCGTGAATATAAAGATGTTGAGCAGCAGTACAATGATGCAAAAGCAATGCTTGAAGAAAAACTGGACCCGGATATGAAGGAAATGGTTAAGGAAGAGATCAATGAGCTTGAGGGCCAGATTGAAGAATTAGAGGCCAGGTTGAAAATCCTGCTTATTCCAAAAGATCCGAATGACGATAAGAACGTTATCATGGAAATTCGCGGAGCTGCCGGCGGAGATGAGGCGGCTTTATTTGCCGGTGATCTATATCGCATGTATAGCCGTTATGCAGAGGCACAGGGCTGGAAAACAGAAGTCATTGAATCCAGCGCTACTGGATTGGGCGGCTACAAAGAAATTATCTTTATGATCAACGGTAAGGGAGCCTATTCAAAATTAAAATTTGAAAATGGTGCCCACCGTGTACAGCGTGTGCCTGAAACGGAATCCGGGGGAAGGATTCATACTTCGACTGCAACAGTGGCGGTTCTGCCTGAAGCGGAAGAAGTAGAGGTTGAAATCCACGAAAAGGATATCCGTGTAGATACCTTTGCATCAAGCGGACCAGGAGGACAAAGTGTTAATACGACGATGTCTGCTGTGCGCTTAACACACTTGCCTACGGGAACCGTAGTATCCTGCCAGGATGAAAAGTCGCAGATTAAAAATAAGGAAAAGGCCATGAAAGTACTTCGTGCGCGTGTGTATGATAAGTTCCAGCAGGAAGCACAGGCTGAGTATGATGCCAATCGTAAATCTGCAGTAGGTACCGGGGACCGTTCAGAACGGATTCGCACATATAATTTCCCGCAAAATCGGGTAACGGACCATCGAATTGGTTTAACGATCCAGAAGCTTGACCAAATTCTTACAGGAAAGCTTGATGAAATTATAGATGCCCTCATTATGGAGGATCAATCCAGCAAGCTTGAAAATTTGGAGGACTAATGGAGATGCCGTTGAAAATATATGAAGCCCTAAGGTGGGCTTCTTCTTTTTTAAAAGAGCATC
This sequence comes from Heyndrickxia acidicola, assembly GCF_001636425.1. Classification (NCBI taxonomy): domain Bacteria; kingdom Bacillati; phylum Bacillota; class Bacilli; order Caryophanales; family Bacillaceae; genus Heyndrickxia; species Heyndrickxia acidicola. The sequence goes on along the minus strand of NZ_KV440953.1, from coordinate 3,149,110 downwards.
AAAGAGATGAAAATGCCGCAGAAATTCTTCTTTGTCACTATCTTCAGTTTAGTAGAGCCCGTCTGTTAGCCGAAATAAGAATGGAGCTCTCTGAGGATGTTTGGATCCCTTTTAAAGAAGCTATAGAGAACCATGCAAAAGGTATGCCTATTCAATATATGATGGGCTATGAAGAGTTTTTTGGACGGAAATTTAATGTGAATTCAAACGTGTTAATTCCTCGCCCGGAAACAGAGGAGTTAATTGTTGAGGCTATAAAACGCAAAAATAAACTTTGGCCAGACCGAAAGGAATTATCTCTAGTTGATGTTGGAACGGGGAGCGGGGTCATAGCGATTACCATGAAATTAGAATGCCCTGAAATAGTAGCTTCTGCTATCGATATCTCTCCGGCTGCTTTAGAGGTTGCGAAAGAAAATGCTGGAATATTGAGAGCGGATGTAACCTTTATAGAAGGGGATTTGCTATTGCCTCTAATTGATAAAGGAAAAAAAGCGGATATTATCCTTTCCAATCCGCCTTATATACCAGATGGAGAGATAGAAACATTGTCAGAAGTTGTATCAGAACACGAGCCGCACCAAGCGTTGTTTGGCGGTGAGGACGGGCTCAATTTTTATAGAAGGTTTATGGAGCAATTCCCTAAAGCAGTCAAAAGCCGAGCGTTGATTGGATTCGAGATCGGAGCAGGCCAGGGTCTTCCTGTAGCAGCTATGCTTAAGAGAGTATTTCCAGAAAGTATTGTTGAAGTAGTAAATGATATAAACCAAAAGGATCGTATGGTTTTTTGCCAGGTGCTAGAATAGCCTGGTTTTTTCTTATGTTGTAAAAAGGAAAAAGACTGACTCTGCCTGGATGTAAAAGCTTTGAACTGCTCTTGTACTGGTTATGAAAGGCTGATTTCGTATAGATTGTGGCTTTTCGTACAAAACATGATTAAGTGGGTTGTCTGTCTTCGTGGCATCTTTTAGTAAGCTCTTTACAAGTTTTAATACTGAACATACATTTAAAATCATATTTTTGTGTCCCATAGCAACAAAGTTTACGAAAAGAGCCTTATGAAAAAGAGGAAAAGTGGTGAAAAAATTAAGATTGATAGTTTAAGATCCTGCATTTATGTCCACACTGATTGTTGAAGGGATGGTGCAGGAAATGCAAACGAAAACATTAGCGTGGCTTTATATTATAATTTTATCCATTGGTACAATATTGAGTTTATATATACCTAAGCAAGAGGCGGCAGCGAAAGAATCGATTGTGATTCCGCATGATGCCATCCGGTTAAGGATATTGGCCAATTCAGATCAGGATGCCGATCAGGCTGTTAAAGAGAAAATTCGTGATGCGGTTAATTTATCTATTGAAAAATGGGTGAAGGATTTAACTTCAAAAGAAAAGGCAAAAGAAGTAATTGTATCTCATCTTCCGGAGATTGAGAGAATTGCCAAAAGGGTCATGGCTGAACAAAAGATGCACCAAAGTGTTAAGGTAGAATTTGGCCAAGTCCAGTTCCCTACAAAGCTTTATGGTGACTATCTGTATCCGGCTGGAATGTACCAAGCAGTCCTCATTACATTGGGAAAAGGAGAGGGAGCTAATTGGTGGTGTGTTCTGTATCCTCCTTTATGCTTTTTGGATTTTTCAAATGGAGTTGCTGTAAGTAAAGGTTTTGAGGACGATGAACAGTCAAAACAACAAGCAGCGCCTGTTAAGCAGGCAAGCCAAAAACCAAAAGTTAAAAATCCTAATAAATCAGCTGCAAACAATAATCAGAATAAAAAAACAGAGAACGCTTCAATAAATAAAACGCCAGCGGTGCAGCCGCAGTCTGAACCAGATACGAATGCACAGGCTTCACAAGTATATGCAGCAGACAGCAGCGATAGCCAAAAGGTAGAAGTGAGATTTTTTATCGTAGATCTATTTGAAAAGCTATTTTAGAAGAAAAGCGCAAGCGCCTTGCTCATCTGCTAGCCGATAGGCGCTGGAGCTAGACATAGACTACATTACTTAAAAGGTCTATCGCCATTTTTATATAAAGAAAAAATGATGAAAGCATGACGGCAATGAGAAACCCTCTCTTTGACGTCATGCTTTTTTCTTCATGGTAAGAGTTCTATTTATTTCTCGCCTACATAAGATAGAGTAGAAACTTTTACTAGATTGATTGAAAAAGAGGGTGTGAGTATATGTTTATGGTAAGAAGAGCGGAACAGAGCGATCTTGCGAAGCTTTACTTGTTTCTTGATAAAGCTGGCATAAGTACTAAGGGGGTTGGGGAAAACATAGATTACTTTGTGCTGCTGGAGGATCAGGGCGGTAATCTTGCAGGTACGTTGGGGATAGAACCCATTAACAGCTTCGGGCTTTTGCGGTCACTTGTTGTAACAAGTGAGGTGAAGGAAGAGGATGTGTTAATACTTTTTCAACATGTGTATAAGTTTTCGCTGGAAAAAGAGTTATCCACATTATACTTAGTAACGAATAAGGAGAAGTCTATACCTTTGTTAAACTGGGTGGGGTTTCGGCAAATCCCAAGGGGAAAGCTGCCGTCAGAATTTGAGAAATCCGCAGTTGGCAGGGAATTGAAACAATTAGAGCATGCCATTTATATGGAGACCAACTTAAAGGAGCAAGTAAAATAGACTTTTTGAAATGAAAATAATTAGTGGGTTTCCTTAATAAGAAGACGATAAAATTCAAGCTTATCCACATAATCCCGAAAAGTTATCCACTGTTTCGATAGTAATATCCACAATTTGTGGATATTACTTGTTTAGAAGAGATGTTTCCTTTATACTTGCAAAAGAAATTAACTAATATAATTCGACAAAAACTCTTTTTTCTCAACAATTATATAGAAATTATCTCCAAAAAAAGAATAAAGGTGAAAAATGTGAAAACAATTTTATGGTCTGTGGATAAGTATGTGGATACGATAGAATCGGCCTCTCTTCTTGAGGAAGCAGCAAAAGCTTTAAAGAGCGATGAAGTGGTGGCGTTCCCAACAGAAACGGTATACGGGCTGGGGGCAAATGCAAAATCAGATACGGCTGTGGAAAAAATTTATAAAGCCAAGGGAAGGCCTAATGATAATCCGCTTATCGTGCATATATCCGATTACAGTGAGCTGGATGAACTCGTTGAATCGATTCCTGCAAAAGCGAAAAAGTTGATGGATGCCTTTTGGCCAGGACCTTTAACTGTCATTTTGGAAAGAAAGCCCGGTGTTTTATCTGAATATGTTACAGCGGGTTTAAGTACGGTGGGTATCCGGATGCCTGACCATCCTGTTGCTTTAAGGCTTATTAAAAAGTCTGGGTTGCCGATTGCTGCTCCAAGTGCAAATCAATCTGGCAGGCCAAGCCCCACATCTGCAAAGCACGTAATGGATGACTTGTCTGGCAGAATTGCAGGAGTCCTAGACGGTGGTGAAACAGGTGTTGGCGTCGAATCAACAGTGATTGATTGCTCGTTGGAGCCGCCTATGATATTTCGTCCGGGAGGTATATCGAAGGAACAGATTGAAGTTGTCATTGGTTATGTGGATATCGATCCTGCTTTACATGAAAACGAGAAAGAAAAGCCGAAGTCCCCGGGTATGAAATATACCCATTATGCTCCAGATGCCCCTATGTACCTGGTTGAGGGTGATCAAGCCTTCCTTCAGCAACTGATAGAGGAAAAAAGGGAAACTGGTTTGAAGGTGGGGGTGCTAGCGACAGAGGAATCTGCAACGGGTTATGATGCTGATGCTGTCATTCCCTGCGGAAGCAGAGGTGATTTAGAGTCTGTGGCACATTCTCTGTATGATACGTTAAGAGCTTTTAACGAAGAAAACATCGATGTTATTTTTTCTGAAGTATTTCCTTATCAAGGAATTGGCCTTGCTATTATGAATCGCCTGGAAAAGGCAGCTGGAAAACAGTGGATTTATCAGGGGAGCTAATTCAGATGTAATAAACGTGAAGCTTTTTTCATAATATTTTGTAGCAAAGTTCCTTCTAAATTTCTTTAGACATGCATATGTTGTCTCTAGGCATGTCTAAAGGAGGAAGAAGGAATGAACTATTTCATCGCAGAATTGTTTACATTATTGCTGATGGCATTTGCTTTAGGGATGGATGCATTTTCAGTAGGTCTTGGTATGGGGATGTTTCAGCTCCGTCCAAAGCAAATTTTTTATATAGGCATTACAATCGGTTTTTTTCATATTTGGATGCCGTTATTAGGAATCATTGCCGGTCACTTCCTATCCGATACATTTGGTACAATTGCACAATATATTGGAGGCATCCTTTTGATCATTTTAGGACTCCAGATGATTGCTTCTATTTTTAAAAAAGAGGACAAGGCGCTTGTAAAGCCTGTTGGATGGGGATTAATTATTTTTGCACTTAGTGTAAGTCTGGACAGCTTCTCTGTTGGGCTTTCACTTGGTATTTTTGGAGCCCGGACTGCAATTGTACTCATTTTGTTTGGCCTGGCGGCAACCATTTTAGCCTGGCTTGGATTAATTGTTGGAAAGAAGGTACAGGGATTACTGGGTATCTATAGCGAAGCACTGGGTGGAGCAATCCTGCTTGCTTTTGGGTTAAAGCTGCTCTTTTAAAGATGGCATATGCCTAATAGAATAGAATAAACAAGAGGCTGTCCCAAAAGGTCCAATGATAGCAGGTGACGTTGGATACAGTATCTTTTTTTCTGCTCGTTGATTTCTGCTGCAGTGCCGGTAGTGGCACCTGGGGTCTTCCTAAGGCCAGCTTATCTCGCAGGAGTCGCACTTTCCTCTCCAATCAACCTTTGAATTAAATCCAAATTGGGATTGTACATAGATATAGGCTGCGATCTGTTCATCCTGCTGGGTTGATTTCCACTTCAGGCAATCGCTTTACGCTCCAATCAACCTTGATTGAAAACGCACATTAGGCTTTACTCGGATATGAGTACTGCTGTTTGTCTGCCTGTTCACTTCCATTAATCAACATAGATTTTTTCAGAGGCCACCCTAGTATGTTCTTTCTTCCATATTGATAAGGCAATAATGATTACCATAGGTCGGTGTGGCTTGATTTTTGAATTCGTATAAAGTGATTTTCGGGTCTTTTTAGTCTAAAACTAAATAGAAGAATCCCACTACCTTTTTTATTCAGTAGTAAAAAAGGGTGACTCCATTCAGCGGCATAGTCCGGCCTTTTGAGTCACCCTCTTTCTTGTCGTTTAGGAAATTATGAAAATGCTAAATCTGTGGATATTTTTTCTTGTCTAACTCTAGCGCCTATCGGTTAGTGTATTTCTGCGTCTTCTCCCTGCAATAAGTCAACATCTAGTTTCCTTTATCTCAGTTGAAGACTACGAAATCCGTACGCTGCTGAACAAGGTGCTTGCGCTTTTTTCTCTAATCCTGCCCCCATTACTTCTAGGTTTTTCGTCGTCTGGAAAAATTACTAAATTATACACAATTATACAATAAATCTACTTAGATCTCTTTTGGAAATGATATAGAATTGACTATAATAAAGAGAAATCAGATATGTAAAAGGAGCTGCCATGACATGAACGTTTTATTTGTCTGTACTGGAAATACCTGCAGAAGCCCAATGGCTGAAGCCATTATGAAAAATCAGCAGATTCATGATATAACGGTTAAGTCCGCGGGGATATTTGCCGCAGAAGGCAATCATGCGTCTGCTCATGCCATTAGGGTACTGGAAGAAAACCAAATAAAGCATATCCACCGTTCCAGGATGCTAAGCAAAGAAGATATCCTGTGGGCTGACTATATATTCACTATGACGGAGGGACATAAAGCTATACTGATGGATCAATATCCTTTTGGTGCAGATAAAATTTTTACATTAAAAGAATTTGTTAATGAATCAAGAGAAGATATGGATGTAGCAGATCCATACGGCGGGAGTAAGGAGGTTTACCTAGAAACTTTTAATGAATTAAAGGGCTTAATTAAGGGATTGCTCAAAAAAATTGGATAACTCATTCAGGGATTGGGAGAAAAAATTATGAAGCAAAAACAAAGATATCCTTTTAGTTTGCGGAAGAAGCTGGTCATATTTATCACACTATTAGCGTTAATTACTTATTCAACAAGTGCCTTTTTCTTATATTATGTCTATCCAGCGTATTTCTCGCATGTAATCGGATCTGTTGGATTCACCATTATTACGTTAAGCCTGGGGATTTTTTGGTCTGGATTATTAGGTTATTTTGTAGCTGGATTTATTGTCCGTCCTCTTAAGAGTTTGGAAACAGCGGCAATTGAAGCGAGCAGGGGTAATCTGGAGCAAAATGTTCATCTGCCGAAGTCAAATGATGAAATCAGTTCACTTGGTTTCGCTTTTAACCAAATGCTGGGAAATTTAAGAGAGATGGTAAAAAGGATAGAAGAGAACGTTGAACAAACGAATGAGAACGTTACAGAAATATCCGGCAAAACAGCAAAGGCAGCTCTTCAATCTGAGAGTATAGCCAGAACCATTCAAGAAATTTCAGCTGGAGCTGAGAGTTCGGCAGGAGCCATTATGCAAACAGCTGAGTATGTTGAAAGTATTACTCAGATTGCTGCGGAGGTTCAAACAAAGGCAAGGTCCTCAGAACAGGTTTCAGGTGAAATGTTGGATGAATTGCATGAAAGCAAGCTGGTGGTGAATTCACTCATTGACGGTATTCAGCGATTAGCAGGCGGAAACAAAGATTCTTTAGCTGCAGTCTTAAGACTGGAGGAAAAGGCAGGGAAGATAGAGCAAATTATTCTTCTTGTTGGAGAGATGGCTGCACAAACAAACCTGCTGGCTCTTAATGCCTCGATAGAAGCTGCCCGTGCAGGTGAGCATGGAAGAGGCTTTGCTGTAGTAGCAGAAGAGGTAAGGAAATTGGCGGATGAAAGTGCAAGAGCTGTACAGGGTATATCCACTCTGATTAAGAGCATTCAGGATGAAATGAAAGAAGTAGTAGATCAAATAACAGTCCAGGTGAGAGCTGCCAACGATGAGGCTGAAAAAGGCTCTAAAACAAACGAAGTGATAGAGGCGATGACAGAAACTATCCATGAGGTAGCTGGAGCAGTGAAGAGCATTTCAGCTCTAGTGGACAAGCAAATGGAAAGCATCCAATTTACGGCTTCCCAATCTCAGGAGGTTGCAGCAATTGCAGAAGAAACATCGGCCGGAGCCCTGGAGGTAAATATGGCCACGAGCCAGCAGGCAGCTGCAATGGAAACCATTGAAGCCCTCGTACAGCAGTTAAAAGGAGATGCACAGAGGCTGCAGGGAACTATTGTTCAATTTCGTCAATAAAGTGAACATACAAAACTATTGTGGTTGTTGCGCAGTAGTTTTTCTTTTTCCGTTTTTTACTTAGACACCTGTTTACTTTTCGAACAATGGATAAATTTCGTATTTTCGTTTAGGGAGTCTCCCCTAACCAGCTTTTCTAAGCAGGAGACTCGCGCCTGCTGCTCCAATCATTATGGGGTAATATCAATAACTGCAGGAAGGTCCTTCACATAATAATATCTGCAAATAATGTGTAAGCTATTAGTTCCGTTTCTTTTAAAAAATGATTCGCTATGCAACAATAAATAGACAATGAGATATGCTTTATTGCAGAAGCCCCAGTGAAAACAAAGGAAGGGAGTTTTTTATATGAATAACAATTTAAAACAGCTTGGAAGTCAGCTTCATCAAATTTTGAAAGACTTCACTGCGCAAGCTCCTTTTAAACGGAAAGGCCAGGTCTTTGTGGTGGGATGTTCAACCTCCGAGGTAATGGGGAAAAAAATAGGCACGGCTGGAGTTCTTGAAGTAGCATCCGTTATTTTTTCAGAGCTGGATCATCTTGCAAAGCATTCGGGCATAAGCCTTGCTTTTCAGTGCTGTGAACATTTAAATCGTGCGCTGGTAGTGGAAAGAAAAACGGCAATAGAGAACGGCTGGGATGAAGTATCCGTAATTCCGGTCCAGAAAGCTGGAGGATCGATGGCTACGTATGCTTTTAACCATTTTGAAGATCCTGTTGTGGTGGAATTTATAAAGGCTGATGCAGGGATTGATATAGGAGACACCTTTATTGGTATGCATCTTAAGCATGTAGCCGTGCCTGTCAGGGTATCAAACAACCAGCTGGGCGAGGCGCATGTAACGATTGCTACCACCCGGCCAAAGCTAATAGGCGGCGAAAGGGCTGTTTACCAGAATACGCAGGAAAATAATAGCTGCTCCTTTTAATAATGCTCTGTATATTTGCCGGATGCTTGTTGCGCAATCGCCAATGGATCCATATAAACAATTTTTAAAAATTAGGCTCTGTTAAAGGACACTGTTGTTTTTTAGCTCATTCGTGTGAAAAGGCCGTTTCACACTCCCTTCAGCATAGCTGAAAAAATGAGCTGAAAAACGAGCAGTTATCAAAGTTGAAATCTAACACAACCAAAAATTAAAGTTGAAATTAAAGAATTCCCACTTTTACATCCCTTGCGATATTTGAAAGAAAGATAAGCACCAGTTTGCAAATTATGATAAAATAAAAACGATTTTAAGTATTTGGCCGACACAGAGGGGGATTTACATGAACAAATTAGCGCAGCAGGATAAAGAACTATACCAGGCAATGCAGGATGAATTAACTCGTCAACGGACCAAAATCGAGCTCATTGCTTCAGAAAACTTTGTCAGTGAAGCGGTAATGGAAGCTCAAGGATCTGTTTTGACAAATAAATACGCAGAAGGATATCCGGGGAAACGTTATTATGGAGGCTGTGAATATGTCGACGTAGTAGAGGATCTGGCGCGTGATCGGGCAAAAGAGATTTTTGGAGCAGAATATGTTAATGTTCAGCCGCATTCAGGGGCACAGGCCAATATGGCGGTGTATTTTACAATCCTTGAAACAGGAGATACTGTTTTAGGTATGAATCTGTCTCACGGTGGTCACTTAACACATGGAAGCCCAGTGAATTTCAGCGGCATTCAATATAACTTTGTGGAGTATGGTGTTGATGAAAAGACACATACCATTAATTATGATGATGTCTTGGAAAAAGCACGCAAGCATAAACCGAAGCTGATTGTTGCAGGTGCAAGTGCCTATCCGCGTGTAATTGATTTTAAGAGATTCAGGGAAATAGCAGATGAAGTGGGTGCTTATCTGATGGTGGATATGGCACACATAGCAGGCCTTGTCGCGGCAGGTGTTCATCCTAGTCCGGTGCCTTATGCTGATTTTGTTACAACAACTACGCATAAAACATTAAGGGGTCCCCGCGGGGGAATGATTTTATGCAAAGAAGAATTTGGGAAGAAAATTGATAAATCGATTTTCCCTGGTATTCAGGGTGGTCCGTTGATGCATGTCATTGCAGCTAAAGCAGTTGCTTTCGGCGAAGCTCTTCAGGACAATTTTAAAGACTATGCCAATAATATAGTAGAAAATGCACAAAGACTTGCACAAGCTTTAAAAGCACAAGGAATTGACTTAGTTTCAGATGGAACAGATAATCATTTGCTTCTAGTAGATTTACGTTCTTTGAATTTAACGGGGAAAGTGGCTGAAAAGGTTCTTGACGATATTGGTATTACTGTCAATAAAAATACCATCCCGTTTGACCCGCAAAGTCCTTTTGTGACCAGCGGAATTCGTATTGGAACAGCTGCAGTGACGTCCCGCGGCTTTGGTCTGGAAGAGATGGATGAAATTGCGTCAATCATTTCTCTGACTTTAAAGAACCATGAAGATGAAACGAAGCTTGAAGAAGCGCGTAACCGAGTAGAAGCGCTGACAGCAAAATTTGAGCTATATCCAGGCAAATAATATAGAAGGGTCTGATTTCTGGGATAACTCCCCTTGAGGTCAGACTCTTTTTTCGTGTAAAATAGGTAAAGGTAAAAAAGAGTACTTTACTACTTTAACTTAATACATAAAAGGGAGCGAAAAAAATGAGTAATGTCTATGTAATTGATCATCCTCTTATTCAACATAAATTAACCTATATACGTGATAAAAATACAGGTACAAAAGAGTTCAGAGAATTAGTCGATGAAGTGGCTACTTTAATGGCTTTTGAAATTACGAGAGATATGCCCCTTGAAGAGATTGAAATCGATACACCGGTAAGTAAAGCGAAGGCAAAGATTCTGTCAGGAAAAAAACTTGGGATTGTGCCGATCCTTCGTGCGGGAATCGGAATGGTTGACGGCGTATTAAAATTGATTCCTGCAGCAAAGGTTGGACATATTGGCCTTTATCGTGACCCTGCAACCTTGAAGCCGGTCGAGTATTATGCAAAGCTTCCTAATGATGTAGAAGAACGTGATTTCATTTTAGTTGATCCAATGCTGGCTACTGGGGGATCAGCTGTAGAAGCTATTAACTCCCTTAAAAAACGGGGTGCCAAAAATATTAAGTTTATGTGCTTAATTGCAGCTCCTGAAGGTGTTGAAGCTATTCAGAATGCTCATCCTGATGTAGATATTTTCATTGCTGGATTGGATGAAAAGCTTAATGAAAAAGGCTATATTGTTCCAGGGCTTGGGGATGCAGGCGATAGGCTTTTCGGCACTAAATAATAGAAAAGGTAAGTGAGAAAAGAAAGAAAGTAACCAGATGAGCACCTTTGTTATGCGGATTGGATTCATAATAGGACGGCTCTGTTAAAGAACAAAGTTGATTGGAACTGATAAGCTTGTTTCAGGAGATCCCCCCACGAGCATACAATGAGGAGGCTTACCTCCCGCTACTGCAGCGAAATTCAACAGGCAAGGTTATAACAGAGCCAATAGGAAAAGGGAGATAGCTATGGGACACATAAAAGTAATGACCATCTTTGGCACAAGACCAGAAGCAATTAAAATGGCTCCATTAGTACTTGAACTTCAAAAATATCCAGACGTTTTTGAGTCAATTGTTACCGTAACAGCTCAGCACCGCCAGATGCTTGATCAAGTTCTTGATATCTTTAACATTACACCTGATTATGATCTAAACATTATGAAGGAAAGGCAAACGCTGACAGATGTAACAACAAGAGGACTAGCGGGCCTTGATCTGGTAATGAAAGAAGCGAAGCCGGATATTGTTCTTGTTCATGGGGACACAACAACTACTTTTGTAGCCAGTCTGGCTGCTTACTATAATCAAATTGTTATAGGGCATGTGGAAGCAGGGCTCCGTACCTGGAATAAATATTCTCCGTATCCTGAAGAGATGAATCGCCAATTGACAGGGGTCCTGGCAGATCTTCATTTTTCACCAACAAGTAAATCTGCGGAAAACCTCCTAAGGGAAAATAAAAAAGAAGGCAGCATATTTATAACGGGGAACACCGCAATTGATGCGCTGGAAACAACTGTTGAAGACAGCTATTCTCATCCTATTTTGGAGAGTGTCGGAGAAGACCGCCTAATACTGATGACGGCACACCGACGCGAAAATCTTGGTGAACCTATGAGAAGCATGTTCCGAGCAATTAAACGAATTGCGGAGGAACACAAAGATGTTCAAGTGGTATATCCAGTCCACTTAAATCCTGCAGTTAGGGAAGTAGCAGATGAAATTCTTGGAGGCCATGCACGTATTCATCTGATCGAGCCTTTGGATGTTATAGATTTCCATAATTTTGCAAGCCGCTCTCACCTTATTCTGACTGATTCCGGAGGGGTTCAGGAGGAAGCTCCATCACTTGGAGTGCCAGTTTTGGTTTTAAGGGACACAACTGAAAGGCCTGAAGGAATTGAAGCGGGTACTTTAAAGCTAGCTGGTACTGATGAAGAAACCATTTACCAAATGGCCAAAGAATTATTAACCGTCCAGGCAGCCTATGAAAAAATGGCGAAGGCTGCTAATCCATATGGAGATGGTAAGGCTTCGAAAAGAATTGCAGAAGCCATTCGTTACTACTTTAAGAATACAGATAAACGTCCAGATTCTTTTGTGTCTCTTTCGTAATCATTTATGCAGTAAAAGCTTGCCTCAGGGAGAAAAATTCCGCAGGCAAGCTTTTATTATATAGAATTTTTTATATTTCTATTTTAATAACTGCCCGTTTTTTAGCTCATTCGTGTGAAACTGTGTTTCACACGCCTTTCAGCTAAGCTGAAAGGTTACTGTAAAATGAGCTAAAAAACAATAGAGACCGCCATGCTATTAAAATTCGCATTATGTCGCATGAAAATAAGTTCTTTTGCCCATAACAGTAAGGTGATGATTATTACCAAAGGTCGGTTTAGCTTGGTGCTTCGAACTCATAATAAAGTTATTTTCAGGGCAGCACATTTAATAGAAGAAGCAAATCTCTTTTTTCATTGCAGCGATAAATATTTAAGCTTGCAGGCAACTTGGCTGAAGATGAAAATAGTTGAGTTTCTTCTTATAATAAATGTTAATCATGTTAATAATATTAAAAGCAAAATGTAGCTATACAAAATAATACATAATATTAAGCAAATAACAAATTTGAGGATTTTGTGACAATTGTGTCTAAGAGAGTATAGGATTGCGCAGTTTTTCACTAAACACATTGACATTGATTATTGCCTATTGTATGCTTACAGAGGATGTAGGGTAGTAGGGTTTTGAAACGTTTACAGCGCTGTTTCTGCCTCTTGATTTTACTTCTTTTACCTAAAAAAAGAAACACCTGATTGAATGGATGAATGTAAATGAAAGACGGAAAAAAACCTCCCTTTACTGCCTCGGGAATGGCTTTATATTCCGCAATTCTTGGACAATTAGCAGGATCTATTCTAATTGGGGTTTTTTGCGGCAGATATTTAGATCATTCATTCCAAATAGAACCACTTTTTTTGATTATCGGACTACTCCTTGGCCTTGCTACAGGCATATGGGCCATGCTTCATACAGTCCGCCATTTCTTTTCGGGAGATTAAAAGATATGCCGGAACTCCAAAAAATGCATAGCAGACATCGCAAGTATATACTGTACCTTTTATCCCTTTTTGTTTTAGGATGGGGGTTCACCTCATATCATTCCATTTTTTTAGGACTTATTCTTGGTACAATTGTCAGTCTCTTTAATTCCTGGCAATTAATGAGGAAAACGATAAGTATAAGCGATGCTGTAGCGCAAGAGCGCAAAGCACGCTCATTAGGAACCATTACAAGAATGGGGACAGCCTTAATCGCTGTTATGGTGGCTTCGCGGTATCCGGAGACTTTTCATTTCCTCAGTGTAGTTATTGGATTAATGACATCCTACTTTGTCATTATGATAGATTTTGCAATCCTTACTATTCAATCACATAAATAAGCGGAAAGAGAGGTGATTTTAGTTGAATCATAAAGCACCTGTGGTAGAATTTATGGGGCTTTACTTTAATTTAGCAAATGTCCTGATGATTACTGTTGCCTCTTTAATTGTATTCATCATAGCACTTGTATCCACTAGAAAGCTTGCAATGAAGCCAACCGGTATGCAAAACTTTTTTGAATGGATTATGGACTTTGTTAAAAATATTATTAAAAACAACATGGATTGGAAAACAGGCGGTGCCTACCATATTCTTGGGCTTACCCTGATCCTGTATATTTTTGTATCGAATATGCTCGGACTGCCATTCTCTGTTGTTTACGATGAATATCTCTGGTGGAAATCACCTACCTCTGATCCTGTTATCACATTGACTCTTGCTGTAATGGTAGTTGGATTAACACATTACTATGGAATCAGACAAAAAGGATTTAGAGAATATGCACGTGGGTTTGTACAGCCATTTTCATTCCTGCTTCCTTTTAAACTGATTGAGGAGTTTGCCAATCCGTTGACATTAGGTCTCCGGTTATATGGGAATATCTACGCTGGGGAAATCCTGCTTGCGTTGCTATCAGGAAGTTTGGCTAAAACAGTTGGGGGCACGATCGGTGCCATTATTCCAACCATTGCATGGGAAGGTTTTTCCGTTTTCGTCGGCTCCATTCAAGCATTTATTTTTACAATGTTAACAATGGTCTATATGGCTCATAAAGTGAGTCATGATCATTAAAATATACCTTATCAAGGTTAAAATTTGATTAAAAAAATATTTTTTTTATACATTTAAAGGAGGAACTTTATAATGACAGGAGTTATTGCAGCAGCAATTGCAATTGGTTTAGCAGCGGTAGGCGCTGGTATTGGTAACGGTCTTATTGTAGGACGCACAGTTGAAGGTATTGCTCGTCAACCGGAAGCACGTGGTATGCTTCAATCTACAATGTTCATCGGGATTGCGTTAGTAGAGGCGATTCCTATTATCGCGGTTGTTATTGGATTCATGGTTGTTAATAGATAGTAAATGCGTGAATAAATGGCGAAGATTACTTTGAAGGAACCTTCGCCATTCATTTATGTAAAAGCTATTATTTTTTTATGAAAAATAGGATTTGGAGACTGTTAGAAGCCAGCCTGCAGGGCATATCAACATATTAATACTCCTTTTTGGTTTTGTTTCAGGGGGAACAGGACCATTTTCCGCGAGTTATGATTGAATATACCTTCTAACTTCATTCCATAATTAACCTTCAATCTTGAAAAACTAATGGAAAGCAGGAGCTTAACTTCTCTTGTTTTCATCTCTATTCAGAAGAGAATTTTAAAATTGGCTCTTGAAGGGAGTGACGAAAGCGTGTTAACAGATGGTTTCGTTTTGGGATTTGTCTCAGGTAAATTGAATACCGGTGACATCGTATTCCAGCTAATCATGTTTATTATCTTGCTATTATTGCTTAGAAAGTTCGCTTGGGGTCCTTTAATGGGGATTATGAAGCAGCGTGAAGAGCATATTGCAAATGAAATACTGGCAGCAGAAAAGAGCCGCGAGGAAGCCAACAGGGCTTTGGAAGAACAGCGGTCATTATTAAAAGAATCACGAATTGAAGCACAGACTTTAATTGAAAACGCCAGAAAACAAGGCGATATTCAGCGTGAAGAAATTATTAAAACTGCACGTCTTGAAGCAGAACGTTTAAAAAGTGCAGCTAAAGTTGAAATTGAGACGCAGAAAGAAAAGGCTGTTACTGCATTGCGTGAACAGGTTGCATCTCTTTCTGTATTAATTGCATCTAAAGTTATTGAAAAAGAATTGAATGCGGATGATCAAGAAAAACTAATCAATGATTATATTCAAGAGGCAGGAGAAAAGCGATGAGTAACGAGGCAGTTGCAAAACGATATGCTTTGGCGCTTTTCGAAATAGCGAAAGAACAGCAAATGCTCCAAAGTTTTGATAATGAACTGAGGACAATTAAAAAAGTTGTGCTGGATAATCCGGATTTGATCAGTCTTTTGAAATCTCCAAAGCTATCAACCGACCAGAAAAAGTTAATTATAAAAGATGTATTTAATGGAACGTCCGTTTATGTACTTAATTTACTAATGCTTCTTACGGACAGAAACCGTCAGGCAGTCATTGCCGATGTAGCAGATGCATTTATTGACCTCTCCAATGATGAGCAGGGCATAGCAGAAGCGAGTGTATACTCAGTAAGACCTCTTACCGCAAATGAGAGTGCTGTAATTTCCTCCGAATTTGCTAAGAAGGTAAATAAAGTATCCTTAAATATTGAAAATATAGTTGATCCTGACCTTCTGGGTGGATTAAAGGTTCAAATTGGTAATCGAATATTCGATGGAAGCTTACAAGGTAAGCTAAACCGTCTTAAGCGTGAATTAATAGGCTAAGATTTAGAAATGAGGGGTGAAATTCATGAGCATTAAAGCTGAAGAAATCAGTGCACTGATAAGAAAGCAGATTGAAAATTATCAGTCTGAGATGAAGGTTACGGATGTAGGTACTGTTATCCAAGTAGGTGATGGTATCGCACGTGCTCATGGCCTGGATAATGCCATGGCTGGTGAACTTTTAGAGTTTTCAAACGGTGTAATGGGTCTAGCCCAAAACCTTGAAGAAAACAATGTAGGTATTGTAATCCTCGGACCATATAAGGATATTCATGAAGGTGATGAGGTTCGCCGTACAGGACGCATTATGGAAGTTCCTGTAGGGGAAGAACTGATTGGACGTGTGGTAAATCCGCTGGGACAGCCTGTAGATGGCCTTGGTCCAATTAACACAATAAAAACTCGCCCTATTGAAAGCCCTGCTCCTGGCGTAATGGACCGTAAATCTGTTCATGAACCGCTACAAACTGGTATTAAAGCGATTGATGCACTAGTGCCAATCGGCCGCGGACAACGTGAATTGATCATTGGTGACCGTCAAACAGGTAAAACAACAGTAGCGATTGATACGATTCTAAACCAGGCAGATCAAAATATGATTTGTATATACGTAGCGATCGGACAAAAGGAATCTACTGTCCGTAATACAGTTGAAACACTTCGTAAGCATGGAGCTTTGGATTACACAATCGTCGTAACTGCATCAGCTTCTCAGCCGGCTCCGTTATTATACCTTGCTCCATATGCAGGTGTAACGATGGGTGAAGAGTTTATGTATAACGGTAAACATGTACTTGTAGTATATGATGATCTGTCAAAACAAGCTGCAGCATATCGTGAACTTTCCTTGCTGCTTCGCCGTCCTCCAGGCCGTGAAGCTTATCCAGGGGATGTTTTCTACTTGCATTCCCGTCTTTTGGAAAGAGCTGCGAAACTAAGTGATGCTAAAGGTGCAGGTTCCATTACAGCACTGCCGTTTGTTGAAACACAAGCAGGAGATATTTCAGCTTACATTCCAACAAACGTTATCTCCATTACAGACGGCCAAATCTTCTTGCAATCTGACCTTTTCTTCTCAGGTGTACGTCCAGCAATCAATGCCGGATTATCCGTATCCCGCGTAGGAGGAAACGCACAGATTAAAGCGATGAAGAAGGTTGCCGGTACTCTTCGTCTTGACCTTGCTGCATTCCGTGAATTAGAGTCATTTGCTCAATTCGGCTCTGACCTGGATAAAGCAACACAAGCCAAGCTTGCACGTGGTGCTCGTACAGTAGAGGTATTAAAACAAGATTTAAACAAACCTGTAAAAGTAGAAAAACAGGTTATGATCCTTTATGCATTAACAAAAGGACATTTGGATGACATTCCTGTCCAGGATATCGTACGTTTTGAACTTGAATTCTACGGATGGCTTGATCTAAACCGTGAAGAACTTCTAAGTGAAATCAGAACAACTGGGGGACTTCCAGCAGACGAAAAAATCGTATCTGCTATTACAGACTTCAAAAAGACATTTGCGAAATCTGAGTAATAAATAAAAGTAAAGCATTCAACCATATAAATGTGAATTCGGATGGCCTTCATGACTTAACGGGCATGAAGGCTAATATAAGACGAGGGTGGTGAGATGAGTGGCATCCTTACGTGATATAAAAACTCGTATTAACTCGACTAAAAAGACAAGCCAAATTACAAAAGCGATGCAAATGGTTTCTGCTTCCAAGCTTAACCGTGCTGAATTAAATGCTAAATCCTTTGTTCCATATATGGAAAAAATTCAGGAGGTAGTTGCTAATATTGCTCTTGGCAGCCAGGGACTAAGACACCCTATGCTGATAGACAGGTCTGTGAAAAAGACAGGTTACCTTGTAATTACATCTGATCGTGGTTTAGCAGGAGCTTTTAACAGTAACGTGCTTCGCCAAGTATATAACAGCATCCGCGAAAGACATCAGTCAGATGATGAGTTTGCGATTATTGCTATAGGCAGAATTGGATTTGATTTTTTTAGAAGCCGCAATATAAATGTAGCATTAAGTATAACGGGCCTGCCAGACCAGCCGTCATTTACTGATATTATGGATATTGCAAGGAAGACTGTAGGAATGTACTTAGATGAAACGTATGATGAACTATTCCTTTTCTACAATCACTATGTAAGTGCAATCCAGCAAGATGTTACATCCAAAAAACTATTGCCGCTTTCTAATATCAATACAGTAAACAAACTGACTTCCTATGAATTTGATCCATCACCGGAAGAGATTCTGGAAGTATTGCTTCCACAATATGCTGAAAGCTTGATTTATGGTGCGTTATTGGACAGTAAGGCAAGTGAACATGCTGCCCGTATGACAGCTATGAAGAATGCAACAGACAATGCAAAAGAATTAATTGACACGCTTACTCTTTCATATAACCGTGCCCGCCAGGCAGCTATCACTCAGGAAATTACTGAAATAGTCGGCGGTGCTGCTGCACTGGAGTAGTAAGAGTTAATTTATTAAATGAAATATGAAAAAGGGTTCTTGAATTGTGTTTAAGAACCGAATATGCAGGTTAGGAGGGAATTTAATGAACACAGGGCGCGTTCTGCAAGTAATGGGACCAGTTGTTGACGTTAAGTTCGAAAACGGCAAGATTCCAAACATTTATAATGCGTTAAAAGTTCAATATAAAGCGCAAACTTCGACTGAAAAAGATGTTGATTTGACTTTAGAAGTTGCACTGCATTTAGGAAATGATTCAGTTCGTACGATTGCTATGGCATCTACAGATGGTGTTCAGCGTGGAATGGAAGTACTTGATACAGGTGCTGCTATTTCTGTCCCGGTTGGTGATGTTACTCTAGGCCGGGTATTTAATGTTCTTGGTGAAACAATCGACTTGGACGGTAAGCTTCCTGAAGAGGGAATTCGACGTGATTCTATTCACCGCTCCGCTCCAAGCTTTGAACAGCTGTCAACAGAAGTAGAAATTCTTGAAACAGGAATTAAAGTAGTAGACCTTCTTGCCCCATATATCAAGGGTGGTAAAATTGGACTATTTGGTGGTGCCGGTGTAGGTAAAACCGTTTTAATTCAGGAACTTATCAATAACATTGCCCAAGAGCATGGCGGTATTTCTGTATTTGCCGGCGTTGGTGAGCGTACACGTGAAGGAAATGACCTTTACTATGAAATGAAGGATTCAGGAGTTATCAGTAAAACCGCAATGGTGTTCGGACAAATGAATGAGCCGCCGGGTGCGCGTATGCGTGTTGCGTTAACAGGCTTGACAATGGCTGAGTTCTTCCGTGATGAGCAAAGCCAGGACGTACTATTCTTTATTGATAACATTTTCCGCTTTACACAAGCTGGATCTGAAGTTTCTGCATTGCTTGGCCGTATGCCATCTGCAGTTGGTTATCAGCCAACTCTTGCTACTGAGATGGGACAATTGCAGGAACGGATTACATCTACAAATGTGGGATCTGTAACATCTATTCAGGCGATCTATGTACCTGCGGATGACTACACTGATCCGGCTCCAGCAACAACATTTGCTCATTTGGATGCAACAACTAACCTTGAGCGTAAGCTTTCTGAAATGGGTATCTACCCTGCGGTTGATCCATTGGCTTCGACATCTCGTGCATTATCACCTGAAATTGTTGGTGAAGAGCATTATAATGTAGCACGTCAAGTACAACAAACTCTGCAGCGCTATAAAGAATTGCAGGATATCATCGCTATCCTTGGTATGGATGAGTTAAGCGATGGAGATAAACTAATTGTTCAACGTGCTCGCCGTATCCAATTCTTCTTATCTCAGAACTTCCATGTTGCCGAGCAATTTACAGGGCAAAAGGGATCTTACGTACCTGTTAAGGACACTGTTCGCGGATTCAAAGAAGTGTTGGAAGGAAAATACGACCACTTGCCAGAAGATGCTTTCCGTTTGGTCGGCCGTATCGAGGAAGTTATCGAAAAAGCAAAAGAAATGGGCGTAGAGGTATAATTTCGGGACCAGGAGGATAAAAAATGAAGACACTAAAAGTCAGTATTGTCACTCCAGACGGCCCAGTGTATAGTTCAAATGTGGAAATGGTAAGTACAAAAGCCAAGAGTGGTGAAATGGGTATTTTGCCGGGACACATTCCGACAGTAGCACCACTTGAGATTGGTGCAGTGAGACTTAAAGATGGCGGTAACACTGAGCTTGTAGCAGTTAGCGGCGGCTTCCTTGAAGTTAGGCCCCAAGAGGTAACAATTCTAGCTCAAACTGCTGAAACGGCAGCAGGGATAGATATTGATCGTGCAAGAGAAGCAAAGATTCGCGCTGAACAGCGCATTGAATCCAAGCTGGATGATATAGATCAAAAACGGGCTGAATTAGCTTTAAGAAGGGCTATAAACCGTATTAACGTGTATGAACGTCGCTTTTAATAGGAAAGACCCTGCGATTATTGGTAATCAAAGGGTCTTTTTTACTTGCATTTTAAAACTGATAGTTGTATTATTTGTAATGTATTTGTAACAATCGAAAAAAATATTTGCATGAAACTATTTCCCTGCATAGTTCGTCTAAATGATGTGGCGTCTTTTAGTGTACTACTTGCTCAGTTGTAATATTGAATAGGTAAGAAAGTAACTAAAAACTTAAACAATCTATTATGGACAAGTTTTAGTTTTGTCTATATTGGGTATTTTAAGCAAGTAGACATTAAATAAAGCCTGTGTGTTGATTATTCATGATCAGAAAACACTCTATATCAGAATAACTGGTTATGCAGCAAAATGACAGCAGGAGGATCTAAATGATTTCAGGTTTTGGCCAGCAGGCCATTATCAGCATCCTTTCCCATTTGGCCTTTATAGCGATTACTTTTTGGGCACTACAGGCGTTTCATATTGAAAAACTTCTTAAACCGAATAGGGTTTTTCAAGCAAGGGTGCTGATTATTTTAATTACCATAGCTATAGGCTCAGCAGTAAGCAATTTTTTTCTTGATTATTTAACCTGGGCACAGCAACTACCAATGCTTTTTCAAATGATCCTGTAAAGGCATAGGCTTTCTTACATATATTCAAAGTGTCTTTGAATTAGTATGAAGAGGTTGACTGGAGATTGTCAAAGTCTCTTTTTCGTAAACTCTGTTGCTATTCGACAAAAAATGATTAAAAATTTAGGAGCACTATAAAAATTATTGATTAACTTACGAAAAGATGCCACGAAGATAGTCCCAATACGGAATGTAAAGCAGTAATTTATGCGAAAACAGTCTTGTCAAAAGATGACGACTTTTCCCAAGTATGTCCTTTCCATTAGTAGTAAACACTTTTACTAAGGGGAGGAATACACATGAAAAAAAATGCATTTTTTATTACGGTGATTTTATTTATATCTGTGGCTTTGCTGATTGTTTCGGGGAAAAACATGGCCTCAGCTGATTCTGTATTGGATATGAATAAAATAGTAAAGGTTTCAAAAGAATTTCATGGCAATATCACTGGATGGTCTTTATATGCAAGAGAATCATTTGATTGTTCATCGCAAAGTGACTGGTTAAATAAGGTCGCGTCCTTAAAGAGCGAATTTCCAAATATGAATTGGCAGATTGCTTCTGATGCACGTTCTAAAAGTGCAACCGGGCAATTAATTCATAAAAACAGTGTCGAAACAATTAAGTTGGTGTCGACCCTTACAAATCAACAGCCAATGTCGTATTTATTATATGAGGTGAGCGGGGATCGGTGGAATGATCAAACAGCTGAGGAAGTTAACAGGAAATTCAACAATAAATTGGCTGTTCTATTTAATGAAAAGCCGCTTATTTTCTCTTGTATCAAAGGCGAATTCAATGATAAAATGGATAATGTTTTGTTGCCAAAAGCAAACAATATTCTAAAAAGCCTTAAAGCGGTTAAGAAAGAAGATTTAGAAGAAGAAGATTTTGTTTCAATTTCAGCATATTCACCGCTATTTTCAGAAAAACTTCCAACTAAGAACAGCAGTATGAATGTGCAAGTTGGATTAAGGAAAACTGGATTGGGCGCTAAGACGACCTTCGTTATTGGCACACCTATCATAACGATTGAATATTAATATAGAGAAAATGGACGCGGAGGGGAATACTCTTGGAAAAAATCATCGTCCGCGGCGGAAAAAGGTTAAATGGTACGGTACAAGTAGAGGGTGCTAAAAATGCCGTATTGCCTGTTATCGCTGCAACATTATTAGCAAGTGAAGGAAAAAGTATCATACGTGATGTACCGCAACTCTCCGATGTATATACAATAAATGAAGTGTTACGCTACTTGAATGCAGAGGTAACCTTTGATGGAAGCAAAATAACTGTAGATGCATCAAGAGAGTTATTAATTGAAGCTCCATTTGAGTATGTAAGAAAAATGCGAGCTTCTGTATTAGTAATGGGGCCCTTACTGGCGAGAGAGGGTAAAGCACGTGTTGCTTTGCCTGGAGGGTGTGCAATTGGATCAAGGCCAATTGATTTGCATTTAAAAGGCTTTGAAGCAATGGGGGCAAAGGTTAGAGTTGGAAATGGTTTTATTGAAGCAGAGGTAAAAGATCGGCTTCAAGGAGCAAAAATCTATCTTGACTTCCCAAGTGTTGGTGCAACTCAAAACATAATGATGGCTGCAACTTTAGCAAAGGGAACAACAACAATTGAAAATGTTGCCAAAGAACCGGAAATTGTGGATCTGGCTAATATTTTAAATGAAATGGGAGCGGTTGTAAAAGGAGCAGGTACCGGTACAATCCGCATTGAAGGTGTGGAAAGGATGTATGCGGCAGATCATGCCATAATTCCTGATCGCATTGAAGCCGGAACTTTTATGATTGCATCTGCAATTACAAAAGGAAATGTATTGGTTAAAGGTGCCGTTCCTGAGCATTTAACATCCTTAATTGCAAAGCTTGAAGAAATGGGTGTAACCATTCTTGAAGAAGCAGAGGGTCTTCGCGTTATTGGACCTGAAAAGCTAAAGGCTGTAGACATTAAAACCATGCCTCACCCAGGTTTCCCGACAGATATGCAGTCACAGATGATGGCTTTATTATTAAATGCAGAAGGAACTGGAATGATTACAGAAACGGTTTTCGAAAACCGCTTTATGCATGTTGAAGAATTCAGAAGAATGAATGCAGATATTAAAATTGAAGGCAGGTCAGTTATTATCAATGGACCATGTGAGCTTCAAGGTGCAGAAGTTTCTGCGACTGATCTGCGTGCAGCAGCAGCATTAATCATTGCCGGATTAAAAGCAGATGGCTATACTCGTGTAACAGAATTAAAGCATCTAGACAGAGGATACTTAAACTTCCATCATAAATTATCTTCCCTTGGCGCAGATATAGAGCGAGTGAATGAAGAAGCAGAGAACGAGAAATCAAATCAATTTGTTTCCGATATGAACGTATAATTAGTAAAAGCCCGTACATAAGTATGGGTTTTTATTTTTTTTGGCTTTATAAGAGTTAACACTGCGCTTGGCAAGAGGAGATTGAAGATAAACCAGCAGGACAACAGGACGCTGCCAAATCCCAATATTGATCTGAATCTGATGTTGATTAATGAAAAGCACAAGATTTTTTAAAAACCAAAAGGAGTCTAGTACATGCTTAGTTTCTTGATTTCCCCCTACTATTCAAATATGCAAGAAATGTGAGTATTATTCATAACTCAAATTGAAGAATTCAAGAGAATATGTCCTTAATTGAATAACGGAGGAAGTTAAAAATAAACTGTTATCTAAAGGTGGACAGCAGTAAAAAATTGAAACCTTCTTAAGATTAATACGTTATATAGTCCAAGGGGGAATAATAATTGAGAAAAAAGTATAGTGTGCTTATTGGAATTGTAGTTGTTGCGGTAGTCATTGTCATTGCTTTTATGTCCAGCTACAATGGATTTGTATCTGAGGAAGAAAATGTTAATCAATCCTATTCACAAATCCAAAATCAGCTTCAAAGAAGAATGGATTTGATTCCCAATCTTGTAAACACTGTAAAAGGGTACGCTGCCCACGAAGAAAAAGTGATAAAAGATATTTCTGATGCACGGGCTCAATTGGCTGGAGCCGAGTCACCAGCCTCACAGGCAAAAGCAAATGACCAGCTCTCAGGTGCTTTAAACAGGCTGCTTGCCGTTTCGGAAAATTACCCTGATTTAAAGGCTAATCAAAATTTTACACAGTTGATGGATGAGCTTGCAGGGACAGAAAATAGAATTGCAGTAGCCAGACGGGATTATAATAATGAGGTTGCATCTTACAATAAAAAGGTGAAAAGATTCCCGGGGGCCATTGTAGCAAATGCGTTTGGCTTCCATGAAAAAGAGTACTTTCAAGCTGCAGCAGGTGCAGATAAGGCTCCGACTGTAGACTTTAATAGTGATAAAAAATGATTAAAAAGGGCTTCCTTTTAACTGCCTTATGGGCCTTTATAACGGTTAGTTTTTTCACTGTAAGTGTTAAGGCAGAAATACCTGATCCTGTAGGAAATATTTATGTTCAGGACCATGCCGGCATCCTTTCCAGCGAAGACAAAAAGGAACTGGCACAATTAGGGGAACACCTTAATGATAAAACTAAAGCACAAATTTCCGTTTTAACAGTAAAAGGTCTGGATGGAAAATCAGTGGAGGAGTATGCAGTAGACGCTTTTAGAAAATTTCAGCTTGGCGATAAAAAGTTAAATAATGGTGTATTATTATTAATTGACACAAAGGGAAGACACATTCGCATTGAAGTAGGGTATGGGTTGGAAGGAGCTCTTCCAGATGGAAAAGTAGGAAGAATATTGGATGAGTATGCAATTCCCTACCTCAAGGACGAACAGCCAGCTAAAGCGGCTGTAAACACCTATAAGAAGCTTTACAATGAGGTGGCATTAGAATATAAAATAGACGATAAAACCAATCCTAAGCCATATGAATCAAGCCAGGGACTGCCATTATGGCAGATCATGCTGATTGCCGCGGCTCTGTTGATTCTTATTACAGTTGATATAAAGTTCTTTGGAGGCACCTTCACTTATCTAATCCTAAATATTGCATCGGCTTTCTTTAGGAATGGAGGCGGAGGAGGCGGAGGAAATCAAAAAGGCGGCGGTGGTTCATCTGGCGGCGGTGGTGCAAGCAGAAATTGGTAACAACAAAATAAAAGTAAGTACCGGCTTTTATTTAGAAAAGGCCGGTTTTTTTATTTATAGAATCTGTTAATCTTGCCTGTTTATTTCTGTTGCTGACAATCTCATTCCGCGGTCGGTAGGGAAGCCTCCTCTGACTCGTCTTATGCTGGTCGCCGATGAACGAGCGCTCTCCGCTTTTCTTGTCCAGCTTCGTGCGCTATCGGCTCGAGGTCATAAGCCAAGCCAGAGGATAGGTTAAAGAGCAAACCTCACCTCTGGCTCATCTTATGCTGGTCGCCGATGAACGAGCGCTCTCCGCTTTTCTTGTCATAATTGCTTGTCCATTTCCATATGCTGATTATAGATTGTAAGTTTTCAATCGTATATCAGAGCTGTTTTCCTATTAATTCGTTTAAGGGATTAATCGGAATTTTGTAAGTTTTCCTTTCTTCTTTCTTTTGCTTTATAAAAGCTTGGAGATAGACCATTGTTCACTAACGCCCAAATAACAACACAGCTTACGAAAAGAGTCTAAATCAATAATGGAGGCACTAGTCATGAAACAAATGAAACCTGTATTCGCAGCTTCTATTCTCATTATTTTCGTATCTTGTTTGATCCCCTCACTGCTTGTTCTTCCCTTTTCATCAAACAAAACCAACTCCCTCCAGATTCACTCTCCTCATAGAACGGTTAAGAGGACAGGTGCAGAGATAGAAGTATCTGTATACCGGTCAATGAGCAATAAAACGGAAACTCTTCCTCTTGAAGATTATGTAGCTGGAGTAGTAGCTTCCGAAATGCCAGCTAACTTTAATATAGAAGCCTTAAAGGCTCAAGCTCTTGCTGCCAGGACTTTTATTGTAAATCATTTATACTTTGGAGGCCGGTCCGATTTACCTGGAGGAGCAAATGTCACAGATACCCCAAATGATCAGGTTTTTCATAATAAAGCCGAACTAAAGAAAATCTGGGGGAAAGATTACCAGGAAAATTTCAATAAGATTAGTCAGGCTGTTTTAAGTACAAAAGGGCTCATTATCACATACAATGGAGAACCGATTTCTGCGTCTTTTTTTTCAACAAGTAATGGATATACAGAAAACTCCGAGGATTATTGGGGAAATAAGGTTCCTTATTTAAGAAGTGTGAAAAGCACGTGGGATGATTCATCCCCTAAATTCTATAAGCAAGTAAAAATATCGGCGGCCGAAGTGGAAGCGAAGCTAGGCGTCCATATTCCGGCTAATGGAAGCATCGGGACTATCATTTCCAGAACAGCAGGCAACCGTGTCGGCACCGTTACTATTGGAGGCAAGAGCTTTACAGGAAGACAGGTTAGAGAAGCCCTTAACCTGGCCTCATCCGATTTCAGCTGGATAAGAAAGGACAATGATATTATCTTTACAACAAAAGGATATGGCCATGGTGTGGGGATGAGCCAATATGGAGCTAATGGCATGGCACAAGAAGGAAAGAAATTTACGGATATTGTAAAGTATTATTACAAAGGAGTACAAGTGACTGATTATTTAAGCATGCTGGAAAAGCAAAACGGCAAAAAACTATAATAGCAAGCAGGAACAGCTTCCATCATTTAAGTGATGGAGCTTTTTTAATTTAAGGCATTGTAAGAGAGGACTATGTTGGTTGTTAGCTCATTGGTGTGAAACAGCTGTTTCTGTAAAATGAGCTGAAAAACGAGAGTTATCAATATAGAAGCTTTAATACAATTTTCTCTCTGATTCCCCCGCCATTCTCTTTTCATCAATTTTGAATGATGGTCAAAATTCACTCTTATGGACCCAATAAAATAATAAATCATGCATAGAAAAAAATATTTGTCGAATAATAATAAATTTAAATTCTTTCTCCTCATGTATATATTTCCAGTTATCTGTTCAAACTGATTGTTGAGGTGATGAAAATGAGAGAGGAAGAAAAGAAACAATCTTCTCAAGTAAAAAGCTTGTTTAGAAAACGGTGGGTGTATCCAGCAATTTATTTAGCGAGTGCAGCATTAATTATTACAGCAATCTTTTGGTACCAAACTGCGGGAAGTAACTCTGCCAAAGACCAGTTTAAGAAAGATGGAAGTGAGTTATTAGGCCAGAAGGCAGATAAAAATCCGGCAGTTGAGGTAGGAAAAGCAGTTGAGGACTTTAAAATGCCTTTAGAAAATCCGGAATTGGCAAAAGTAGAAATGGGATTCTATGATGCAAAAGCATCTAAGAAGCAGCAGGAAGCAGCCATGGTGGTTTATGGTTCTACTTATTCTCCAAACCGTGGAATCGATATAGGCATGAAAAATGGCAAGGAATTTAAGGTAGTAGCATCGATGGCAGGAACTGTCACAAAGGTTTCAGAAGATGCAATGCTTGGTAATGTAATCGAAATTCAGCATTCCAATGGTGTTGTGACTCAATATCAATCTGTGAAAGACTTCCAAGTAAATGTTGGAGACAATGTTCAACAAGGACAAGTTATAGCGAATGCTGGAAACAGCCAGATTAGTGAAAATGAAGGTATCCATGTACATTTTGAAATCCGTAAGGACAATGTCGCTGTAAACCCAACAACTTATTTTGGTAAACCATTGTCTGCCGTTCAAGTAGATGGAGCAGCTTCTCAATCAAGCAATTCCAATAGTACTCAACAATCCAGTCCTTCAAACGGACAGGATACAAACAGTAAATCTCAGGACTCAAATTCTACACCCGATACAAATGATTCCCAAGGCTGATTAAAAAGCTGGGCAAAGAGCAGAAATTAGATGTTCTGCTCTTTTTTATATGCAGTCTGTCCGGATTGAGTTTTGGATTAGTTGCTGCAGGGTTAAAAAATATTTTTTTCTAAATTTTCTTAATATCCTGTCCTTATTATTTAATTCGTGCATATATTTTTATCCAAGCTAATAAAATATTACAAACTTGACAAAAACAAAGAGAGTGTTTGAGGTGAAGAGTCGTTAACCATAAATATATACAGTTAAAGACATGACTATTCCTTGCAAAAATAGAGAGCAGTTCTCTTTGCTTTCTTCCGCATACATAATCAAGCAGATGTTCGAGACTATTTAAAATGATAATCGCTTCTCTATGCGGCCTCTACTATTCCATTGAAGTGAAGGCGAGTCTCATTTCACACTTCTCACATCCAATTTGGGGAGGGCGAGTGGTGTGCACGATTACATCAAAGAGAGAACTATCAAGATTGGAAGATATATCGTGGAGACGAGAAAAACAGTTCGCGTAATTGCGAAGGAGTTTGGCGTGTCCAAAAGTACAGTTCATAAGGATCTTACTGAACGATTGCCGGAAATTAACCCGGACCTAGCAAATGAAGTAAAGGATATATTAGACTATCATAAATCGATTCGCCATCTTCGGGGCGGTGAAGCAACGAAACAGAAGTATAAGAAAGAAGAATTCCAAAGCAACTAAAACATGAGCGCGGAGCCATTCATCTAAACAATGGTTCCGGGCTTTTATTGTATAAAAGCTTCTGTTATGACTCAATGTTGATTGGATCGGAAGGCGCGAGACTCTTGCGGGAGAAGCGGGTTAGGGTAGAACCCCGCAGGAGCGTGCGGCGAAAAGGCTTTCCTGCCGCCCGCGGAAAACGAGTCCTGCTACGGAAATCAACAGGCAAGATTAACAGAGCCTAACATAAAAATGTTTAAGAAAATTTGACAATTGATTCCTTATCTCGACATTTTTATGCTAAAATATAAAATTAGGGAAATAGAGACTTTAGTATGATATGAATACACAAAATCCTTTGACAATAAGGGCTAAATTAGCCGATACAGTTGATTTTCCAATCGGATCTATAGATGTGACGAATAAAGGATAGTTGATCAACATGAATCTTAATAAAGCCAGATAAAAAAGAAAAAATAATTGGAAGGAGCAGGCAATTCATGTTTGCAAAAGATATTGGTATTGATCTAGGTACTGCAAATGTTTTAATACATGTAAAAGGTCAAGGAATCGTTTTAAATGAGCCATCAGTGGTTGCTATTGATAAAAATCAAAATAAAGTACTGGCGGTAGGAGAAGAAGCCAGACGCATGGTTGGACGGACACCAGGAAATATTGTAGCTATCCGTCCTCTGAAAGATGGAGTCATCGCAGATTTTGATGTGACGGAAACAATGCTTAAGTATTTCATTAATAAATTAAATGTAAAAGGCTTTTTATCCAAACCAAGAATTCTTATCTGCTGCCCAACAAATATCACAAGTGTAGAGCAAAAAGCCATTCGGGAAGCTGCTGAAAAGAGCGGAGGCAAGAAGGTTTACCTCGAAGAAGAACCAAAAGTTGCGGCTATAGGGGCAGGAATGGATATCTTCCAGCCAAGCGGAAACATGGTAGTAGATATTGGAGGAGGTACAACAGACATAGCTGTACTTTCCATGGGTGATATTGTAACGTCTGCCTCTATTAAGATGGCTGGGGATAAGTTTGATAATGAAATTCTTCAGTATATTAAAAAAGAATATAAATTGTTAATTGGCGAGAGAACCGCTGAAAACATCAAAATAAACATTGGCACGGTATTCCCTGGTTCACGTAATGAATCAATGGAAATCAGGGGAAGAGACATGGTTTCCGGCCTGCCTAGAACCATTACTGTAAATTCAGTTGAAATAGAATCCGCTCTTCGTGAATCGGTGGCTGTCATCACTCATGCGGCAAAAAATGTCCTGGAAAGAACTCCGCCGGAATTATCTGCAGATATTATCGACCGCGGTGTTATTTTAACAGGTGGCGGAGCGCTTCTTCACGGAATCGACCAGCTTCTCGCAGAGGAACTGAAAGTACCAGTATTAGTTGCTGAAAACCCGATGGATTCTGTAGCGGTGGGAACCGGCATTATGCTCGAGAATATTGATAAAATCTCCAGAAGACGTTTTGGATAATTATTTTCTTTTACCCGTCATGACTCAATTTGAACCCAAAAGGCATTTAATAACTCTTCTAATGGGGTGGAAAAGAATATGTTGAGGGGCTTTTACACTGCTGCTTCTGGAATGCTCGCGCAGCAGCGTTTAACCGATATGTTAACCAATAACTTAGCCAATGCAAATACACCGGGTTTTAAACAGGATCAGTCTTCCATAAGGGACTTTCCTCAGCTTTTGCTTCAACGTATGGACCAGCAGAGTCTGCCTGTGAAGGATGCACCGTCTCTTCCAAGCTTTACTCAAGTCGGCAGTTTAAGTACTGGAGTATACCTTCAGGAAACACAGCCAAAATTTTTACAGGGAGATTTGCAGAATACGGGGAAAAAGACGGATCTCGCCATTGTTGATCAAGGAACGAATTCCAGTGCTGATAGTTTTTTTACTATACAGGGGGAAGATGGTCACGTCCGCTATACTCGAAACGGTAATTTTACTCTAGACCAGAATGGGTATTTGACACAGGATAACGGGTTATATGTCCTGGATAGCAACGGAAATAAAATTCAGCTGAAAAGTGATCAATTCACAGTAGATAATAACGGGAACATATCAGAAAACGGGAATCGAGTGGCAACACTTGGGATTGCCTATACGAATAAACCGATGTCTTTGATAAAAGAAGGAGACGGCCTTTATGGAACTGTAAATAATGCCAAGCTTCCTGCCTCGCAAAACACTCAGTTCACTTTAAATCAAGGATTTCTTGAAGCATCTAATGTTGATCAAACGCAAGTAATGACACAAATGCTTGCTGCCTATCGTTCTTTTGAGGCAAACCAAAAAGTTCTCCAAGCCTACGATCAAAGTATGGATAAAGCAGTAAATGAAGTAGGCCGTGTAAATGGGTAATCTATCTAATGCTGGAATGAAAGGGTATGAAAAATGAATCAAACCATGATTACTGCAGCTGCCACACTTGGACAACTCCAAAAGCAAATGGATATTATCAGCAATAACATTGCTAATATTGATACGAATGGCTATAAGGGCAGAGATGCGACTTTTGCTGACCTTCTTGTTCAGCAGTTTGATAATCAGCCTGATCAAACAAAAGAAGTTGGAAGAAATACCCCATATGGAATAAGAATCGGAGCAGGGGCAAAAATAGCTCAATCACAGCTGGATGAATCACAGGGGGCAGTTAAACAGACAAATCGTCCCTTGGATGTATCATTCACTAAAGAGAATCAGTACCTAAAGGTTCTTAATGATCAAAATGGGCAAAACAGCATCTGCTACACGCGTGATGGGAATTTGTCTGTTTCTCCTGTTGGGAAAAATGAGCTAATGCTTGTAAATAGTTCTGGTCTTCCGATATTGGATGAGAATAATAAGGTCATTACTTTTCAAGATAACGTGAAAGATTATACGATTACCGAACAAGGTCAATTTAAAGTAAACTCGGTGAATGGACAAACCACTTCTTTTAATTTGGGTGTGGTAACGGCAGATAAGCCGCAGTTTCTTGAGCAAGCGGGTGATAATCTGCTAGATGTTCCTTCACAATTCTCAGCAAACCCTGCTGGTATCATAAAAGAGATGACAGGGCCATTAAGAGCGCAAGTATCGATGCAGCAGGGTGCATTAGAATCTTCGAATGTTGATATGGGAAAAGAAATGACAGATCTATTGAATGCACAGCGTTCCTATCAATTTCAATCGAGGGCCATTACCCTTTCAGACCAGATGGCCGGTTTAGTTAATAGTCTGCGATGAAAATAGGTTAGTGGTAAGCTTCAGAAGCTTGGAGACGTTACGTAAACTTTTAATTTTTTTGAGTTAGCCTTAATCTAGGGAAGGAGTTGACAGCTCCTTCCCTTTTATTTGGCTCTTAATGCAGTGTTTGATGATCCTGTTCTCTTTGAACAAGGCTGGTTTCACATAAATTGTTGCTTTACTTATAAGGGATTATTCCGTATGTTGTCTGTCGTCGTGGCATCTTTTCGTAAGCTATTAAAAGTTTTAATGCTGAACCTGGGTTTTTACTCCTTTTTTGTGTGAAAAGCAACAAAGTTTACGAAAAGAGCCTTGTACAATAATGTGTGATTTTGAAATGGGACGAAAATTTTAGTATGATAAGAAAAGGGACAATACATAGTGGAGGTTCAACAAATGTTAAATACAGATCAGATTAAGGAAATCATACCTCACCGGGATCCATTTTTACTTATAGATGAAATTCTGGAAGTGGAAGAGGGAACGAAAGCGGTAGGAATTAAAAATGTAACTGGGGATGAGGACTTTTTCAGAGGCCATTTTCCAGGTTATCCGGTAATGCCAGGTGTTCTTATAGTGGAAGCCCTCGCTCAAGTCGGTGCTGTTGCCATGTTAATTAAAGAAGAGAACAGAGGCAAGCTTGCTTTCTTTGCAGGAATAGATAAATGCCGATTTAAACGCCAGGTAAAACCAGGAGACCAATTACATCTGGAAGTGGAAATAGTCCGTATTAAGGGCCCAATTGGGAAAGGCAAAGGGATTGCTAAAGTAAATGGGGAGATTGCCTGCGAAGCAGAAATTACATTTGCTTTGGAAAAATAACCATATAAATTAACAATCTGCTGAAATGAAGGTTCGGGATTCCTGATACATCTGTCAGTTTTCCGAATCTTTTTTTGTTGCTAGTAAAAACTGAGGTAGAAATTTCCATGTTTAATCAGTTGATGAAAATGTTTTTTTCAAGTAAAATACATTAATGAATAACGTATGAATTTTCTATCAATTGGATTTATCTTAAATTAATTATCTTTTTGTGAATGTAAAGCAAGTTTGTATTTTGCTAAAGTAGGGTAGGGGGTACTTCCACAAATGTCTAATGAACTTTCATCAGGAATAAAAATTAGCATCACACGATCCATTACATATGTCTTTGAACAATATATGGAAAGTCTTGAGTGGAATGAGGAGAAATTCAGCCATGAGGCATTCATTCAGCATTGGAAGGATTATATCCAAAACCATGCATCTTGGTACAAAAAAGTTGATGAAGATATAAAAACAAGTTCTGATTTTCATGAATATATTGCGTCAAAAATGAATGAAGTAATAGATCGAATTCTTTCTGAAGCTCCTACTAAAGAGCAAATAGAGGAAATCGAAAAGCTGGAAAAACAAACAGGCAAGGAATATACATTTTCATGCAAAGCGGAAGCGAAATATATTCTTGGTAAACACTTATCTGCAAAGAAATAGTTTCTGTCCGCATTGCGATCAACAGCAAAGAGTCAAAGGTTCCTGCTATATTAAAAACCTTGTACTTTAATCCTTGTTTATATCGAATAGCAACAAAGAATTTAAAAAGAAGCTCAGTGAAACAGCAGAGCTTCTTTTTTAATAGATTAATCGTCAAAGAGGGATCTTCACTTAAAGCTCTTTTCGTAATCTTTTTTTGATATTTGACATAAAAAAGGATGGAAAACCCAGGTTCAGTATTAAAACTTATTAATAAAGTTACAAAAAGATGCCGCGAAGACAGACAACATAAGAAATTATCCTTTATACGTAAAGCATCAAACTATGCAAAAACAGCTTCACTTATATACCTTTTATTGATAAGATTGCTCTCTTACATTTCCATTCCTGCTTTTCCTCTTTAATACTAATTTAAATTCCTTTATCAGCTCTTCACCGGATAAGCCCTTTTTAACAAGCCCTTCTAAAAGCTCTCCAGTATTTTCTCTGGTTCTTGTACTTAAGAAGCCTTGGAGCAAGATGCTTACATGTTCTTCGAATACCTGCACGCCGAGTATAGTAGTGCGGAAGGGAGCCGGGGGATTTGCTTCATGGGTAATGACAACTTCTACTTCCATCTCCTGAGAACTGTCTTTTGCTTTCTGGAAATACTCTGAATACTGATTATCCAAATAGGCTTCGATCAACCAGGTTTTTTTTCCGTCTTCTTTATTAATAATCAATCCATCCACCAGAGGGATGTCTCTTTCTTGGTCCTTTTCCAATACGGTTAAAGAAATGATTTTAAATGTTTTCATATCGATTCCCCCCGTCTTATTTATCCGAATTATAACATACATTGACCATAAAAACGGAATACCATTTCAGCGGTTTAGTTGAATTCCTGCTTTTTGAAGTGGTGAAGTGATGAAAAACATTCAAAATAGTTTTTTGGAATTCTTTTCGTTAAGAAAAATGCATTTATGTGAATGTGAAAAAGCAGGTATTCAAGTTTATTTAGGATGGAAAATAGTATTTCCTTTATTTTACTAATGTCCGGCATAGGAGTAAGATCAATGTAACTTAAAGGAAAGGAGAGAATGTAACAATTGATTAATCAGGTTACCTTGGTTGGCAGATTAACAAAGGATCCTGACATTCGGTATACAATGGAAGGCAGGCCTGTTCTGAATATTACGTTAGCGCTAAACAGGCAATATCGTAATAGTCTAGGAGAATTTGAGACAGACTTTGTATTATGCACGTTATGGAATAAAGCAGCGGAAAATACGACAAAGTATTGCAGAAAAGGATCCGTCATAGGAGTGATGGGGCGAATTCAAACAAGAAATTATGAAAATCAAGATGGAAAGAAGGTCTATGTCACTGAAGTTGCTGCGGATACGGTAAAGTTCTTAGGAGGTAAGCCATTGGAGGATCGCGATTTACAAGCCGCAGTAAAGATGTAAAGGATGATGAAGAGGAGGCCGGAATTGGAGGCATTAAAAAAAAGAATTGAAACATTGGAATACTTGGTAGAAGAGTTGATTTTTAAGCTTGGAAAAAATAATCAGCGTATCAGCTTTTTAACGGCCCAAGTGGCTTGCCTTGAAAAAGAGCTTAAAAGAGATTCGAATGTCTACCAGCCTAAACTGTTAAGTCACTAACCCCTATTTACCCTCTATTTTCCTCATCAGATAGGAATTCAATTAACCTCACATTTCCCCAGAAGGTGTAAGACCCTCCCGAAATTCGGAAGGGTCTTTTTTTGTGGAAGGGTATATGCTAAAAGGTGGGTTGATTAAATGCTATCGTGCGGTAAAGCACTAAAGGGGTCTGACCCCTTTAGTGGGATAAAGTGTTTTGGGTGTATGTATTGCGATTTATTTGCAGGGATTTTGCCTTCAACACCGGCGGATGCAAGCAGTTTTCTTAAAGGAGAAACGAAGAGGATAAAAGATAGGAAAAAAATTATGAAAGAGTTCTCTATGGAGTGATGAAAGACAAAAGCGTGAGAGAAAACTAGAGAAACGTCCTTCATAGGGTGATGAAGGACAAAAGCGTGAGAGCAATCTAGAGAAATGTCCTTCATAAGGGTGATGAAGGACAAAACGGGGAGAGAAAAGCAGGGAAACGTCTTTCATAAGAGTGATGAAGGACAAAAGCGTGAGAGAAAACTAGAGAAACGTCCTTCATAAGGGTGATGAAGGACAATACCGAGAGAGAGATCCAGGGAAACGTCCTTCATAAGGGTGATGAAGGACAAAACCGAGAGAGAGATCCAGGGAAACGTCCTTCATAAGGGTGATGAAGGACAAAACCGAGAGAGAAAAGCAGAGAAACGTCCTTCACGAGGGTGATGAAGGACAAACCAGTGAGAAAAAATCAGAGAAACGTCCTTCATAAGAGTGATGAAGACAAAAGCGTGAGAGAAAAGCAGGGAAACGTCCTTCATGAGGGTAATGAAGGACAAACCAGTGAGAAAAATCCAGGGAAACGTCCTTCATAAGGGTGATGAAGGACAAAACCGAGCGAGGAATTCAGTGAAAAGCCCTTTAGAAGGATGAGATGAAGTCCAAAGTCAAAGGCAAAGGTGAGAGGAGAATCACTAAAAAAGTCCTTCATCAGAGAATATATTTATTCAAAAAAGCCCATGAGTCTAGCAAAAAGAAGAGAAGATAGACGCTCAAAAACAATAAAAAAAGCCTGACCCCATTAATATGAGCGGGGCCAAGCCTGTTATAACCAGCATTGGGAAGAGCCTGGTATTGCCTTTTCAGATAGAACGCAGTTCAAAAGCTTTTAAAGCTGTTCTCTCTGCTTTATCCTCTTACATTGTAAGCGACAATAGATTTTGAAGTTCAACGTTAGAGAGTTCTGTAATCCAATCATCGCTTTGGATAATTTCATCGTTGAGCGACTGCTTTTTCTCCAGCATGGCATCGATTTTTTCCTCTAACGTTCCTGTTGTAATTAGCTTATGAACATGGACGAACCTTTTTTGGCCAATTCGGTAAGCGCGGTCGGTTGCCTGATTTTCAACGGCTGGATTCCACCAACGATCATAGTGAATGACATGGTTGGCAGCGGTCAGATTTAACCCTGTGCCGCCAGCTTTCAAGGATAAGAGAAAAACAGGGAATTCGCCTTCCTGGAAACACTGGACATATTCATCCCGCTTTGCTTTTGGCATGCTTCCGTTTAAGAAAGGGACAGTTATCCCGTATTCTTCCTGAAGGATATGCTGAATCATTTCTCCCATGCCGATATACTGCGTGAATATTAAGCAGGCTTCCTTCGAATCGAGAACAGACTCTATAAGCTCCATTAGTTTTTCCAGCTTATAAGAGCGTTCTCTAATGGAGACTGGCTTCTCTTCTTTAAGATAAAGTGAAGGGTGGTTGCATAATTGTTTCAGCCTATTTAACATCTGAAGAATTAATCCTTTACGCTGAAAACCAGTCAGCTGTTCAAGTTCGTTAAAAGTATCCCGCATTAGCTGTTCATAGAGAGAAGCTTGTTCGGCAGTCAGCGGGCAATACTCTTTTTGCTCTAGTTTGTCAGGCAGGTTTAGCTCGACCTCCGGATCTTTTTTCGTTCTCCTCAATAGGAAAGGGCGGATTAACCCTTGCAACTCCTGAATTTTGCTTTGATCCTCGTCTTTTTCAATAGGAACGATAAATCTTTTTTGGAACTGTGTGAACGTTCCTAAAAACCCATGGTTAGTAAAATCGAAAATGGTCCACAACTCAGAAAGCCTGTTTTCCATTGGAGTTCCAGTTAGTGCGATTTTATGGCCGCCGTTAAGCTTTCGAATGGCCCTCGATTGTTTAGTTTGTGCATTCTTGATGTTTTGGGCTTCATCTAATGCAATGGTACTCCAGTTTAGAGATAAAAGTTCTTCCTGGTCAAGCTGTGCCAGCCCATAACTGGTTAGCACAATGTCCGTGCCTTCCGCTTCTTCCTTAAAATAGTCAGCTTTTAAACGGTTAGGTCCATAGTGGAGCTTTACATTTAACTCAGGAGCGAAACGGTCTATCTCTTTTTGCCAGTTGCCCAATACGGATGTAGGGCAGATAATCAGAGCGGGGGCATTAGAACCTGTATTCTGTTTGACATGCAGTAAATAGGCAATGAGCTGAATGGTCTTTCCAAGTCCCATATCGTCAGCCAAAACGGCCCCTATCCCAACGCTTCTTAAAAAGCCTAGCCAATTTAGTCCCTGCTGCTGATAGGGTCTTAGCTGTCCCTTAAACGGCTTTGGAATAGCAACATTCGGAATGCTGTTTAAATCCTTAAGCTGATGGATGAATTTCTTAAGCGATCTGTTCATTTCGATTTGGATGTTGGCAAAGGCACGCGGGCTGAATTCATCTACTTCATCTGTCTCACTTGGAATTAGCTCCTGTTCGAGTAAATCGCGCATAGTGAGCCCTTCCTGTTTTGCCCTCTGCATTAGCTCTTGAAGCTGTCGAATCATTTTTGGATCCAGCTTAATCCATTGTCCATTCACTTTCGCAAGATGCCGCCTTTGCTCCACCAGCTGCTGAAACTCTTCTTCCGATAATTCAGCCCCCTGCATGGACAACCGCCAATTAAAATCCAGCACTGTATTAAGGCCTACAAAGGACGGCCTGTAATTCGTATTGTTCTGTTTCATTTTTGCTTTCAGCGTCAGCTGCGCTTCCCGCAGACTTGCCCACCACGATGGTAAAAGGATGTCTACACCAAGAAATGTCAGCTTTTCACTTGCATTCGTAAGAAACTCCCATGCGAGACCTTCGTCCAGCTCCTGCTTCAAAGCTCCTTTTTCTTCTAACCAGGGAAAAAGCGTTAGCCATCCTTCTTGTTCATGTTGAATTTCATCCATGTACGGAAGCCACTTTTTAGGGATTTTATCTTCTTTTGTAATCGAAATAATTTTGTCCTTGTCTTTTTTATCCTTAATAATGGTTTCAAGCTGCCACAAATCGTTTTCATCTTCAGGTTCAAGAAGACGAAGCCCTATAGAAAAGGGTCTATCATTGGCTTCTTCAACCCACTTTTGAAATCGTTGTTCGTCAAAATAACTGGTTAATTCGGAAGAGGTAAGGTGTGATCTTTTTAAGGCATCAATCTTTTGTTGAATCCGGCGATTTTGTTGTAATAAACTGGATACGGCATGATGAAACCATTCTTCAATCAGATTTTTGGCTGTATCCCCGTCTACTTTGTGCTCCCAGAACGATGAGGAAAATTCATCCTCGACCATTGCAGGAAGGTTCCATTTTATAAAGTCGTCTTCATCATCCATAAAGGCAGGGGAATACAATTTTTGTGAGATAGCTTCAAAGATAATGGAAGAGGCAGAGAAAAAAAGCTCGCCTTTTTCGTCCCACTCCAACCGCAAGAGAGAATTGAAGCTTTCTTTTCCAAGCAGAGTAACGAGCATCCAGCTATTTAATTCCAAACCTAGGTGTGACTGAAAGGCTGCCTTTGAAATCAGCGTTCCAAAAAAACTTTCGTCATGCCATATAAAGAGGGCACGCTTCCATTCATCCGGGTCAATATCTTTTCCGTTTTCATCGGTAACATAAAGAAAAAAGTTCCCATACGATTGATTATCGATATGGACAGTTAACGTATTGGAATTAAGCATCTATCAGCTTTCCCTTTCTGCATTCTTCATGAAAGGCACGGAGTCTTTTGGTCTTATTTAATAAATTCTCAAAAAAAGCAGACCATGCCTCATTTCTTTTTTGCTTCTTATATAATGCTCGTAGTTTTTTTAAGTACTTTACTGTCTTTTTATAGGAATCGCGGCTTTTGTTAAGCAAAAGTTTATCAATAGCATCATGGTACAGAGGCAAAAGCACATGTGGAGCCTCTTTAGTGATGATATCAATGCGCCATTTTTCAATATCGCTTATATCATTGCCTCTTAAATTTTGGAGTTCTGTCCATTCACGGTACTTCTTTTGGTTGAACAGATAATCACTATAATGATAAAAACTAAAAGGCAATAGATGTATGTACAGCTTTTCCAGCAGGCTGGCGTTTTTTTCAGCTAGCATGCTTTCATCTATTGTCCGCAGGAATAAAAGAATAAAAGCCCTGCGATCCTGATCATTTGACTGATTCTGAATAAACACTGGAACAAATGGCAGGATGGCATTCAAATAACGATAAACCTGAGCATAGGCTTTTTTATCTTTAAAATAATTCAGCCAGAAAGGAGAGAAAAGTGTGATATTCTCATCGTTATTATGTTCAATTTGATGGATGGCTTCATCATCATATCCGCATAAAATGGCCAGATGAATGGAAGCGATCCTGGTCCTTTCATTACATAATGGTGCAGGCAGGGATTGCAAACGGTCAAATTCCATTTTTCTCCATACCAGCTGTTTAATAAGCAGTGTCCATAGCATTCGATATAATTCAATAAATTCAAAAGTAAATTGGGTGGCTTCTTCTAATAGATAAACAGAGTTTTCCCTTAAATAAGCCAAATAAGGATCGAAAGCAAAAGGAAATGCGGAAACAGATAGATTATCAAGAGCATCTGCCGCTTCTTCAAGCATAAATTGGAAAAAGGAGCGGGACCAATAATGATGCTCAGCAATGGATATTTTATTAATCTGTTTGAACGATTCGTATACCACAAAAAGCTGATATAGAGGTCTCCACTCCCGTTCAATAGGAGAAGCGGCAATCAGTTTTTCATATTTTTTCCGGATGCTGTGCTCATAAGAATAGGGACTATGCAGATCTGCATCATCATAAGCGTGCTCCATCCGTTTAAGCCACGCTTCCACCTCTGAGATTGGAGCGGGTGACTTTTCCGCAAGGAGATCGCTGCCTCTCTTAATTTGCTTTAGGATATCCAATGGATTTTTTGCTTCCTTCCAGCTTTGTACCCAATGAAAGACACTGTCGTTCTCACTATACAAAGAAAAAAATAAGGCCATAATATGTCTGCAGAGCCCGTCGAATGGACAGGAGCAGTCACTGTTTTGAACATCGGCCAAATCGATTATAGAGGTTACAGGAGTGACATCCTGCACCTTGGCCGTAACAGCGTTATGCAATGCCTTCCGCTGAAATACCGAATGCTGGCGAAATAAAAGGAGCCCCTTTTGCACCAGTTTTTGATGCTGCTCATTGGAGGGGTCAAGCTTCTTCTTCAATTGGTCAGCTGCAATTTTTATACCATCTTCCATATTGGTTTGCACCTCTTTAAAATGGAGTTTAGCGCAAACGACAAGCGGCCGCCGCTTCCTCCTGTACATAAACTAACGATATGAAAACTATACAAGTTCTTTAGATTACTTATCATTATAATTTTAAACGACTTGCTTGTCGCTAGAAAAGGGTATTGGAAAAAACGAAATTAAAGAAATGTGTGATCTATCCTTCATTGGCTTATGGCAGTCGAATGTAAAAAAACGAATGCAATTGTTTATGCAGCAGGGCTTTTACAAAGGCAGTTTTCCATAGATTGTTGCTTTACATACAAGGCATCATTCCTTATGTTGACTGTCTCCGTGTCATCTTTTCGTTGGCTATTCACATTATTTAATACTAAATCTTTGTATTAAATCATTTTTTTGTGTCAATTAGCAACAAAGTTTACAAAAAGAGGCTTTCGCAAAAAATGTTATATCCTTATTAAGTGAGGCACCGTGGCATCTTTTTGTCTTCAGTCATTTTGTTTTCAAGCTTGAACTCTGTGTATCCTAGATTCATTTATGCTTCATTCTACCCTTTCTACAGGCAGTCGTACAGCTGTGTCTATTTTTTTACTCAGAAAGAAATGCTTGCCGCATGGCTGTTTTAACAGCTTTAGCAGCAAACATTTCGAATTTCATTTTTTAAGTTGGCTGTTTTCCCATAGATTGTTGTTTTTCACAAAAGTGTTAAGTCCGTATTAAGTGAACCTTTTAGTTTAAGGTGTCGGCTTCATTGGGGAAATCCAAACATGGTTTCCATTAGAAACGGTAACACCGATTAATCTTATTTTCTTTCCATTTTGGAGTAAATAGTTTTTGTTGATAGGGTAATCAATTATAGATCCTTTTTTCTCAGCCCTAAAGACAGGGTTTTGAGGGTCCGTCTGATTTAATTCCGTTTTATAGCCCTTTGAGCCATAGAATTCATCTGCACGGACAAATAATCTCTCACTTAAATCTGATAGGGAAGGCAGAGATAAAAAGGATGAGATGATTTTTGGCAAATCGGTATTATTTACTAGTCCATGGGGTTTATCCGGACCGTATGAGTACAAAAAAACATCCTCACCTGTGTGGCCATTTGTAGTAAATCCAATATGAGCTCTTTTGGATAATAAATGCGCCATTGATTCTTCAGCACTTGGCGATTTCGTTAACTCTGCCCATTCCTCTTTAGTAAGATGTGTAAGTCCATAGGCTTCCGCTGCCTTTTTCATGTTTGAACGATTGTGATTCAACAGAGACGCTGCTCCAGTAACAGTAAGCTTTGCTGCTTTTAACGGCTTAACAAAGGTTTCGGCTGGACTGACAGGATAGGTTTGATTGGTACTGATATTCCCCATGGTTAATCCACTATTTCCGTGATCTGTTACTGCTATGACAAGGGTATTTTGATCTTGACTTGCAAAAGATATAGCTTCCGATACTGCTGTATCGAAGGATAGTATTTCACTTATCATGCCAACAGGATCATTTTTATGTGCAGCCCAGTCAACCTTGCTTCCTTCTATAAATAAGAAGAACCCTTTTTTCTTTGCTGAAAGCAGCTGAATTGATTTTCTTGTCATCTCTGCCAAGGAGGGCTGTGATGGATATAGTTTTTTTCTATCCAATTCATACGCAATGTCACTTTGTGCAAAGCTTCCCCATACCTTTGGCCCGATTGTTTTGGTTAATTGCTCTTTTGTTTCTACAAATGCATATCCTTGTTTTTTGATGGAAGACACAAGATTTTCTCCGTCTTTCCTTGAGTTTTTTGTTTCAGGCTTAGACAGCAGCGACTCCTTCCCGCCTCCGAGTATAACATCAACGCCTTGATAAACCTGCTGTTCTGCAATGTCATCAAAGTGGCCGCGGTTTATAGAATGGGCTGAGAACGCTGCAGGAGTAGCGTGCTGGACAGGGGAGGTAGAAACAACACCTGTCGCAAGTCCCTTTTGCCGAGCAGCTTCCAGGAGATTAGCAGCTGGTTTAGCTTCCAGCATTTTTCCGTTCCTTAATACAGGCACCATTCCAATTAAATCAACAATCGTTTTTTCACCGGTAGCCATAGCGGTGCCAGCAGCAGCTGAGTCTGTGATGGATGATTGCAGCGAATAGGTTCTTACGCCGCCAGTTAAAATTTTATCAAGAGCCAGCGGACTTCCTTTGTACCAGCGTGACAATGTTACAGAATCTGAGTTTGTTCCATCCATGACCATAAAAATGACGTTTCGCGGTTTTACAGGGACTGTATCTGCTTTTATAGCTGAAGCCGTAGAGAAAAGGAGCATAATCACGAAGAACGTTTTCATATCATTCACCTCTTTAGCATTACCATTTTGTTAGGGTGCTTTTGTATCATTACTTGCTTTTTTCATGAAATCTTAAATCACTCAGTTTTTAAAAATAGGCTAGAACTCTGTTGTGTTTTTGTGAAATGGCTAGCCATTACATAAAATAGCTTTTGAAGGAAAAATGAATTTATACCTTAAATGGCGAATAAATATGCCGTGCTGAGATTCTAGTATGGAAGCATCTATGTAGAAAGGTAAAATGGAAGAGTGTATAGTAAAATTAGAAAAATTTCATTAATGTGTGAGGTGAATGGTTTTGGCAGGCTTGTTGGACCTACTTTCAATCCATTATCCGATTATTCAAGCGCCCATGGCGGGAGGAGTATCCACTCCATTACTGGCCGCCGAAGTTTCTGAAGCAGGCGGGCTGGGGATGATTGGCGCAGGTTATTTAAATCCAAATGAAACAAGAAAGCAAATTCGGGAAGTGAAATCAAGGACAATAAAACCTTTTGGGGTCAATCTCTTTATTCCTGAAAAAACGTTCTGGGCAGAAGGAGAGACAAGGAAGGCGTATGATGCTTTAGAAGCCTTTCGTTTTAAGCTGGGTGTAGAATCCTCCTATTCCACCAGCAGTGCGGATCATTATAAAGAGCAGCTTGAAATCATTATTGAAGAAGGGGCGCCCATTTGTACGTTTACATTTGGCCTGCCTTCTGATGAGGAAATCCAGTTGCTAAAGGAAAAAAATATAGTATTGATTGCGACTGCTACCACCGTGGAGGAAGCAAAGCTTGCTGAGAGGAAGGGAATGGATGCAGTGGTGGTTCAGGGGAGTGAAGCCGGCGGGCACAGAGGCACATTCCTTCATACCATGGAGGAGGGATTAGTTGGCCTCATATCTCTTGTTCCACAGGCAGCAGATCGTGTGAACATCCCTTTGATTGCAGCCGGGGGAATAATGGATTCAAGAGGAATCAATGCAGTGTTGTGCCTGGGAGCACAAGCCGCACAGCTGGGAACAGCCTTTCTTACCTGTAAAGAAAGCGGAGCAAACCCTGTACACAAGAAAGCTGTTCTTTCTGCAACTGAGGAACAAACGGTAGTGACAAAGGTTTTCTCAGGAAAATATGCCCGCGGTATTTACAACAATTTTATTAAAGAAATGGAAGAGGCAGATGCTGCGGTTGCCCCATTTCCAATTCAAAATTCTTTTACAGGCGGCATTCGAAAAGAAGCAGCTAGACAAAATAACCCCGGGTATATGTCTCTTTGGTCAGGACAAAGCCCAAGATTAAGCAGGGATGTTTCTGCTTTTGAGTTGATGCAGTCTCTTGTGGCAGGGCTAAACTGTAATAACGAATAAACAGGGCTGGAGCAATGTATTTGCTCCAGTTTTTCATATGCGCGTACACAGATTATAAAAATTTTTTACG
The DNA here is from genome assembly GCF_001636425.1 of Heyndrickxia acidicola. Classification (NCBI taxonomy): domain Bacteria; kingdom Bacillati; phylum Bacillota; class Bacilli; order Caryophanales; family Bacillaceae; genus Heyndrickxia; species Heyndrickxia acidicola. The sequence goes on along the minus strand of NZ_KV440953.1, from coordinate 3,105,224 downwards.
ATTTACAAACGTAACAGTGTTATGTTACGATGTAATCATCAAAGAAGGGAGTCGTTTCGTTTTGACTGATGACTTGATAGCAAAAAAGGATTTGCTGGAATTAGCAGACATTTCATATGGGCAGTTATATAGATGGAAAAGGAAAAACTTAATCCCTGAAGATTGGTTTATTCGAAAATCGACCTTTACTGGTCAGGAAACCTTTTTTCCCAGAGAAAAAATTCTTCATCGGATTGAGAAAATCCAGCAGATGAAGGAGAATCTTTCTCTTGATGAGCTGGCAGATATGTTTTCGCCGAATCTAAAGGAAATGAATCTTACATTGGAGGAAGTGATAAAACGGGGAATTGCTTCTCAGCCCGTACTCCACTTTTTTAGGGATCAGACCGAGGGAATGAGTAATGAACTAAGTTTTTCACAAATTTTATATGTGTATGTATTGGAAAAGTTATTAAGCTCAGGACAAATCAATTTAGATGAAGCCAAAATGGTTCTTGAAGTCTTAACAGAACATTATCCTTCGGTGAGGGATAAGCAGGCAGACCTGATTTTCATGAGGAAGCTGGGTGTATCAACTTGCCTGCTTGCAGCAGAAACGTCGAATATTTACTTTGATAAGACTGCCAAAGCGGTGGCAGTATTGCCGCTTTCGGTGTGTTTAGAGGAATTGAAACCAAAATTATTATAATGGGGGACTTTAGGAATGGCAGGGTCGACAGATAAAAAGAGAAATTTATTGATCAATGGTTTTGGCACCTCTTCAGGCGGCCATTTTGAGAAAGCGGAAGTCAATGGAAAGGGCACTGTAAATGGCGATGTCTATTGTAATGAGATCATTTGTAATGGTTTTGCCACGATTAATGGCAATGTGGAGGCCCAAACAATCAAAATAAACGGTAATGGAAAAATAGATGGTAATGTATACGCACAGGAGATTTCCGTAGACGGAATTGTGAAGATGAGCGGTGAAGTAAACGGAGGCGAGCTTAAAGTGAGCGGATCGGCTGCTTTCGGAAACAATGTAAAAGGAGACTCCATTCTAGTAAATGGAAAGGCAAAAATAGCAGGTGATTGTGAATCGGAAAACTTTTCGTCAGAAGGGATTTTTCGTATTGGAGGTTTGCTTAATGCCGAAGAAATCTCCGTTCTCTTATATGGTGAATGTAAAGCAGAAGAAATCGGCGGCAAGTCGATTATTGTAAAAGAAAAGCCGTCTGGAATGATGAAATTGATTAAACCATTTTTTCCTTCAAGACTGGTAACGAAAGTAATGGAAGGCGATGATATTCGAATAGAGGCTGTGACAGCCGATGTTGTAAGGGGTAACACTGTTGCAATCGGACCGAACTGTGAAATAGGATTAGTAGAATATAAATCAGATATTCAAATAAGTCCCGGATCAAAAGTAAAGGAACACAAAAAGATTTTATAAGTGAACATGGTGGGCAGTCCTCCTGTTGCTTTGAGAAAATAGCCTGTTTCAAATCCTTTAAATGGAAAAATAAATGACTGAAATGAACAATCGGTGAATAAATAAAAAAGGATGTATAGGGAGAGGGAGACATTGGAAAAAAATAATTTAAATATCTTCGGATCTGGGAGCTCTGGCGGAGGGGAATTTCATAAGGCTAAGATTAATGGAGAAGGGACCATTACGGACAACATTGAATGTACGGAATTAAAAATTAACGGTGAGGGTACCGTTATAGGGGATTTTAAAGGGGAATTTCTCTCTGTACATGGAAATGCTCAGATTACGAAACAAGTTAAATCAAAAGAAATTCGTGTCTATGGGGCTTTGGCTGCGGAAGGAGATGTCTTTGCCGACAGTGCCAAAATTAGAGGGAGTTTGGATATTGAAGGCAGTTCAAAAATGGGATTGAGTGATATTAAAGGATCCTTAACTGTAAAAAATGACTGTGAGTCGGAAAGGTTTTATTTTGACGGGAGCTTTCATGTCGGAGGATTATTGAGTGCTGATGATATAAAACTTGAAATGAGAAATGGGGAAAGCAAGGCACTTGAAATTGGCGGGGAACATATTGTCATTAAACGCAAATCTGCTTTTTTGGGATTATCCAAGTCACCTGGGATGCTTTTAACAGAATCCATTGAGGGAGACCGTATTTATGTAGAATATACAAAAGCAAAAGTTATACGAGGCAAAAACATTGAGATTGGTCCAGGCTGCGACATTGAGATTGTTGAATATCAGGATGATTTAAAGCTATCCAGCCAGTCGACCATTAAAGACAAAAGAAAAGTATAAATTGGAGGGGAAACATGAGTAAGAAGAAAAATCACTTAGGGTTTGTAGTAGCAGGTTTGCTGCTGGGGATATTGATGGCTTCGATGGATAATACGATTGTGGTTACAGCAACCGGAACGATCGTAGGTGAACTGGGAGGTCTTGATAATTTTATTTGGGTCGTTTCAGCCTATATGGTGGCTGAAATGGCAGGAATGCCAATATTCGGAAAGCTTTCTGATATGTACGGCAGAAAACGGTTCTTTCTTTTTGGGCTGCTGTTCTTTATGCTGGGTTCGATTCTATGCGGAACCGCTGACAGCATCACTCAGCTGAGCCTGTATCGGGCCATTCAGGGAATTGGAGGAGGCGCACTGGTGCCAATTGCCTTCACCATCGTTTTTGATATTTTTCCAGTTGAAAAGAGAGGGAAAATGGGAGGCTTATTTGGAGCAGTATTTGGACTATCCAGTATTTTTGGCCCATTAATTGGAGCCTATATTACAGACAATATTAGCTGGAGATGGATTTTTTATATTAACTTGCCTTTAGGCTTGCTGGCTCTTGTCTTTGTCTCGATTTTTTATCACGAAACAAAACAGAAGGTAAAGCAAAAAATAGATTGGATTGGAGCTATCACACTAGTAGGAGCGGTTGTTTGTTTAATGTTTGCGTTGGAGCTTGGCGGCAACAAATATGACTGGGGGTCCTCTCCAATTATTAGCTTGTTCAGCGGGTTTGTAGTATTGCTCGTTCTGTTTTTATTTGTAGAAACGAAAGCAGCAGAGCCGATCATTTCATTTAAAATGTTTAAAAACAGATTGTTTGCTGGAAGTACGATTGTAGGATTATTTTACGGAGCTGCTTTTATGGGAGCAACGGTCTATATCCCGATTTTTGTTCAGGGTGTATACGGCGGTACAGCCACAAACTCAGGTCTTATTCTTTTGCCGATGATGCTTGGGTCTGTGGTAGCTGCACAGCTTGGAGGTTTTTTAACAACAAAGCTAAGCTATCGTAATATAATGATTATTTCAGCTATCATTTTGATTGTAGGAATCTATCTATTAACCACTTTAAACCCGGACACCCCCAGATATATACTTACCATTTATATGATCATTACTGGCGTAGGGGTTGGATTCTCCTTTTCTGTGCTGAGCATGGCGACCATCCATAATTTTGGAATGGATCAGCGCGGTGCTGCCACTTCTACGAGTAATTTTATCCGTTCACTTGGCATGACAGTTGGAACAACAATCTTTGGCATGATACAAAAAAATGTCTTCGCGGATAAGCTGAAAAAAGTATTTGAAGGGTTTGGGCCAATGCCAGGAAAGTCAGGGATAAATTCCAGCCAAATTTTATTGGAAAAGACAAGATCTCATATTCCTGCACCTATCCTGCACAAAATAACAGATGTCCTTTCTGCATCTATTGTCCACACCTTTATGTGGGGGCTAGTGCCGGCGGTCCTTGCATTAGTATTTATCTTTGTCATGAGCAACGAAAGACTTGTATTTGCCAAACCGGTTAAGAAAGCGGCAATAGACAGATAGATTATAACAAAAGGGACCTCTTAAAGTTTTTAGCTCATTTTACAGTATAGAGGCTGATTCAAACGGCGGTTATAATTGGCCTTTTGAGTCAGCTCTTTTTTATTTTTGGACAGAAAAAAGGGGAGAATAACGATTAATACGATTAATAGCATGATGTCTATCTGTTAAAAATTTATCTGAGCAGAAAAGAACAGGCAGACGAATAGCTCTGAGGATATCTAGTAATATCCAAAGATAGTTTGGATTCCACGTTAATTAGAGTGGCAGGCTAAAGACTCCTGCGGGATCAGCTAACTTAAGGAGACCCTCAGGAGCACACTGCGAGGATCCCGTCCGCCCGCGGAAAGCGAGTGCCTGCAGCGCAAGTCAACCTGCAGGGTGACCAGAGTGCTACCTTTTTCTCAGTTCATTCTGAATTTCGAACTTGAAGCGAAAAGAAATGCTTGCAGTGGAAACCAACAAGAAAAAAAATTTGCTATAGCCAAGGTCACTTGATATCATTGCACCATTTGGGACAGCATCTTTATTGAGGACTAAATTCGTAAACTGTTGCTATTGGGCACAGTAATATCATTATAAATATGTGTTCAGTATTAAAACTTGTGAAGAGCTTACGAAAAGATGCCACGAAGACAGACAACTCACGGAATAGTCCTTTGTGCGTAAAACAACAATCTATGCGAAAACAGCCTTGATAAAAGACGAATTGTGAAAGCCAAGTATCGAGTGCTGATGTATGAAATGACTAAGATTTTCGATAAAAAAGATCAAATATAATTCGATAAGTGTTTTTTTGGAATCATTCTGGGTATTTAATAATCATGTGTCGTTACATTTTCAAAAGGAATAGGCAAGCCGATCTAAGTAAGATAAAATAAACTAAGGATGTAAAAATCTGAAGAGGTGAGCTTTCTTGAAAAGAGGCCATGATCAATTAAAAAGAGTGATTTCCAATTTGTCAGAAATTGGTGTCAAAATCTCGAAAACAAAATCACGTGGAGAATTATTTAAGGTGCTGGAAGATGTAAAAGCTGTTCCCAATTACCCTAAAATTCCACACTAATAAAAAAATGAGCCAAGTGTTTTCACACCTGACTCATTTTTTTATTAGTGGATTTCCATACAGATTTCCTTAAATTATTTCTCGGGAAATCGAACCATGTCGAAAGAAGAAAGTCTGGAAAGCCTGTACTGCTTTTATTTTTGGCTCTGATAAATGTCTATGTCGAAAGCTTTGTTAAAAAATCTCGACTAATTTTACACCCATGTTGATTGAGTGTAAATCAACAAGTAAGATAAACAGATCCATATTGAAAATAACAGAGTTCTGTAACAAAGCCTTATTTTTATAAATACAGAAAATTTATATATTTAGCAGTTGTTTTTTTAAAAAGGAATCAATATAATAAGGGAAATCATAATAGTTGGTCGATGAGGAAGAGAGTAGTCTTAAGGCATCCGTAAGCGAGCCGGGGGAGGTGGAAGCCCGGTGGAAAGGCTTTATGATGAAGCGCACTTCTGAGAAGCTGTTCTGAAAAAACAAGTAGGTTCAGCCGTAGCTCGCGTTAAGAGCAGAGGGGTCTATTTTTTAGTCAAAAAGGGTGGTACCGCGGGTGTAAGCTCGTCTCTTATTTTTATAAGAGGCGGGCTTTTTGTATTTTTCGAAAGGTGAAAACGGTCTTTCATTCATTTACAAAATCAAATTGAGAAGGGGTTTTAATATGGATTTAAAAGCAGTGTTTGCTCAAAGATTAGAAGCAGTTCTTGATGGGAAAGTGGATTATCATGAGATTTATCCGCTCATTGAAGTGCCTAAAAATAAAGATTTTGGTGATTTAGCATTTCCTTGTTTTCAACTTGCGAAATTGGATAAAAAGCCGCCTGCTCAAATTGCTGAAGAACTTGCGACACAGCTTTCCAGCCCTATTTTATCGGAAATTCATGCTATGGGGCCATATGTGAACGTGAGCTTTTGTTCTAAGACAATAGGAAAAGACATTCTTACAGCGATATTACAAGCTGGGGAAAGCTATGGGGAAAGTGATGGAGGAATAGGGAAAACGGTGGTTTTGGATATGTCCAGCCCTAATATAGCTAGACCATTTTCAATGGGTCACCTGCGGTCAACGGTAATTGGCCATTCACTTTCCAAAATTGCGGCCAAGTGCGGATATAAGACGGTGAAAATAAACCATTTGGGAGACTGGGGAACCCAATTTGGAAAGCTCATCGTCGCCTACAAAAAGTGGGGAGATAAGGAAAAGGTAGAGCTGCATCCCATTGAAGAGCTGCGGACACTTTATGTAAAATTTCATGAAGAAGCTGAAAAAAAACCTGAACTGAATGAAGAAGCCCGCGCAGCCTTTAAGGAATTAGAACAGGGCAGCGAGGAATATTTAACATTATGGAATTGGTTTAGAAAAGAGTCACTTAAGGCTTTCCATGAAATCTACGACTTGCTTGGTGTGAATTTTGACTCCTATAATGGAGAAGCTTTTTTTAATGATAAAATGGAAAAAATAGTGTGCTTGCTTGGGGATCGTGGACTTTTGGAGAAATCAGAAGGGGCTCTTGTCGTTCCATTAGAGGAAGGCCTTCCTCCTTGTTTAATAAGAAAAACAGATGGAGCCACCCTTTATGCCACTAGAGATTTAGCGGCTGCTCTTTATCGAAAGCAAGAATATAATTTTGATGAGATGCTTTACGTTGTTGGCCAGGAACAAACCGTTCACTTTAAACAAATTACTGGAGTGTTAGATAAGCTGCAGTTTAAATGGGCGCACAGTATTAAGCACATTCCGTTTGGCCTTTACTTGAAGGATGGGAAAAGAATGTCAACTCGAAAGGGAAAAGTGGTTCTTTTAGGAGAAGTATTAAAAGAAGCGGTTGACTTGGCTTTAGCTAATATACTTGAAAAGAACCCTGATCTTCCTGACTCCATGGAAGTTGCGAAGGATGTGGGAGTAGGTGCTGTGGTTTTTCATGATTTGAAGAGTGATCGTTTAAACAGTATTGAATTTTCATTAAAGGATATGCTGACTTTTGAGGGGGAAACGGGGCCCTACATTCAATATACACATGCTCGTGCACATTCAATTTTACGAAAAAGAAAAGAAAAAGAGTATAGATTTTCAGGGCTGGATGATAAGGAAAGCTGGGAAATCATTAAGCTATTGAATGAGTTTCCTGCTGTCATTGCAAGATCATATTCAGCTTATTCCCCGTCTCTTTTAGCAAAGTATCTGATTGAATTAAGCAAATCATTTAATAAGTACTATGGCAAGGTAAGAATTATTGAAGAGGATGAAGACCTTTTATCTCGCCTGTCCCTTGTTAAAGCTGTAGCGGATATCTTGGCTGAAGGCCTGCAGCTTTTAGGGATTGGGGCACCGAAAGAAATGTAGGGGACATATCTTAATTTGGCAGGTAATGATGTTTGGGACAATCATACAGAGAGGTATATAAAAAGCACTGCCGATAATTAGGCAGTGCTTACATATAGGGAACGGCTGTTAGAGAGCGGCTTCTGAGTTAGAAATTTGCAGCTGTGACTGCACTTTTATATCCTGTACCGCCTGTTTCTTAACCTCAACATATTTTACATGAAGATCTTCCATTTCTTTGATGGTAAATTGGTATCCGTCAAAGTCGATAATATCTCCTTGCTTAGCCTCATAGTTTTCGGTTAAGACCCAACCGCCAATCGTATCAATATCTTCATCATTAATCGTAATCCCAAGAATATCGTTTACTTCGCTTACAAGAACCTTTGAGTCAAAAATAAAATGATTTTCCTTGATTTTGCGGATGAGAGGCACTTCATCCATATCGAATTCATCGCGTATTTCGCCAACAATTTCTTCCAGGATATCCTCTACAGTCACCAGTCCGGAGGTACCGCCGTATTCATCAATTAAAACCGCCATATGAATTCTTTCCTTTTGCATCATAACAAGCAGTTCGTTAATCGGAATGGTGTCGATGACCCTGATGATAGGACGGACGTAGGTTTCAAGAGTTATACTTGTAACACTTTTTTCCTGGATAAAATCTGTCAAAATTTCCTTCACATTAACAAGGCCGATAATATGGTCCTTATCACCATCAATCACTGGATAGCGCGTAAATCGTTCTTCGTTCACTATCTTAAGGAAATCTTCGAGTGAGTCTTCCTTGGAAAGCGAAGTAATTTCCGTTCGGGGAACCATAATCTCTTTCGCAATACGATTATCGAATTCAAAAATTTTATTAACATATTTAAACTCTGATTGGTTTATTTCTCCGCTTTTGTAGCTTTCGGAAAGAATAATTCGCAATTCTTCCTCGGTATGAGCCAGTTCACTTTCAGAAGCAAGCTTTAAACCAAAAGCTTTTGTGACAAGCCGGGCTGAACTATTCAATATCCAGATAAAAGGATACATCACGCGATAAAAAAGAATAAGCGGGCGTGCAACCATCAATGTAATTGTCTCGGCTTTTTGAATGGCCAGAGTTTTAGGAGCCAGTTCTCCAATCACTACATGGATAAAGGTAATAGCAAGAAAAGAAATGACAATGGATAAAACTTCTGTAACGGACCCAGGAATATTTACCAATCCGAAAACGGGATGCAGGAGTCCTGAAACAAAGGATTCTCCTTTCCAGCCCAGTAAAAGGGATAGAATGGTGATTCCAAGCTGGCACGCAGACAGGTATTCATCCAAATTAGAAATCAGTCTTCTTGCAGCAATTGCTTTTTTGCTTCCTTCTTCAATAAGCTGATCGATACGTGAACTTCGCACCTTTACAATTGAAAATTCCGAGGCTACAAAAAAGCCGGAAAGTGCTATTAAAAAGAATATTAGCACCAAGTTAAATATGTCCAAATAAGTTTTCCAATCCCCTTCTTGTGAGAAATGAGATTGGAGTCACCTCCTAAGATATCAATTTGTTAACAAATCCAGAGACTTCATCAGTGCAGTGCTTGTGACAGCAAGTTTGTTTGTAATGGCTTCCTTTTGTTCCGGGTTTAACTTCTGCAATACAGGTGTAATGCCGGATAATTCAATATAAAGCTGACTCATCTGTTCTGCCAGGTGGTCGACCTGCTGTTCGAAGTCTTCTTCATTTACAAGTATGTTTTTTTTTAATTCCAGCCTTTTTCGAATGGTCTCAAGAGGCAGATGCATTCTTTTTCCTTCTTCAATGAAATGGAGGTCAGTTATAGCATCAATGCCATATAAGCGATAATTGGACTTTGTACGTTTTGCCTGCAAAAGGCCCAGTCGCGTATAGTGATCAATTGTCCTCTTGGATACGTTCGCTAAAGCTGCTAATTCGCCTATTCGGTAAACAGCCCCATTTTATCACCTCGACACTCCTATAGTTAATAATAGCCTCATTGGGTATACGCTGTTTTTCTTACCCCCGAAAATACACTTTAATTCTATAAAGTTAGTAATTAAATAAAAGGGGAAAGTTAACTTCATTATAAAAAAAACGAACTGTACAGTCAAACGTGTCACTTCTGCTGGCTGTTTCAAGGGTTGTGAAAAGACTTCAGGAGATAGAGGTATGCCGTGTAAGTATCTTATCATACTGTATGGTGTTAAACGCTTCGGTATACATAGGATTTGTCTATATTTTTAAAAAGGCTCAGTGGAATTTCTATGTTGTTAACTGCTCGTTTTTTTCATTTGTGTAAAACGGCGATTCACACAAATGAACTAAAAACAAAAGAGTCTTTTAATAGACCAAAATCAACAATAAGGGGATGAAAAAATTAAGAGCCGGAGCCAGGCTCAAGGCTCTCCGGGTTTTTGAAAGGGAGTTTTTATTATAGGATAATATTAAATAAAGGCTGTTTTCGCATAGATTGTTGTTTTACGTACAAAGGATTATTCCGTGTATTGTATGTCTTAGTGGCACCTTTTCGTATGCTATACACAAGTTTTAATACTGAATATATATTTACAATGATATTTCTGTGTCCCATAGCAACAAAGCTTACGAAAACAGCCTAAATAAATTATTTTACCTATGCAGTCTGTGGCTAGTTCCATCGCCTATTGGCTAGCCGATAGGCGATGGAACTTTATTATAAAATCAACTGAGCTGAAAAATTGCTCTGCGCTATACTTTGTCGGTAGATGCTTCCTTTACAGTTACCGGCGATACTTCAACGTAAAGGACATGGGAATCCTGCATCTCAGCTACCCTAAATTGTATGTTTTCTTCTATTAATGTATCCTCTTGCCTTAAGTCATACTTTTGAGTTAAAAGCCAGCCGCCAATTGTGTCCACTTCTTCATCTGAAATATGTGTTCCGAGCAAGTCATTTACATCTTCAATTAATACTTTTGCATCAAGTAAATAATGCTTGTCACTCAGCATTTGGATAAGAGGAACTTCGTCAGCATCAAATTCATCACGGATTTCCCCAACGATTTCTTCTAATATATCCTCAACTGTCACAATTCCAGCTGTACCGCCGTATTCATCGAGCAAAACAGCCATATGTGTGCGATCTTTTTGCATCCTGGCAAGCAAACTTTGAATCGGAACTGTTTCAATGACGTGCAGGATCGGTTTGCAATAGATTTCTATAGACTCATCGCCTTTACATTTGTTTGAAACGCAATCTGTTAACACTTCTTTTATATTTACAACACCAATAATATTGTCCTTGTCACCATCTGTAATGGGATAACGAGTGTATTTTTCCATCGTCATCACTGGCATGACATCGTTAATGGTCTCTGTCCTATCCAGGCTTACAATCTCTGTGCGGGGTACCATAATTTCTTTTGCAATCCGGTTATCGAATTCAAAGATTTTATTTACATACTTGTATTCCGACTGGTTTATTTCACCGCTTTTTAGACTCTCAGAGAGAATAATGCGAAGTTCTTCTTCGGAGTGGGCCATATCATGTTCTGAAGCAGGTTCTATTCCGAATAAGTTTGTAACAAAGCGGGAAGAACGGTTTAATACCCAGATAAATGGAAACATAATTTTGGTAAACAAAATGAGCGGCTTGGCAACCAAAAGAATAATGTTTTCTGCTTTTTGAATAGCGAAGGACTTTGGAGCAAGTTCACCTATAACCACACTTCCGAAAGTAATAACAATAAAAGAAAGAATGAATGATAACAGCCTGGAGAAAGAAGGTGGTACATTAAATTTGTTCAATAGAGGGTCTATCATTTTTCCAATGGTAGGCTCACCCAGCCACCCAAGAATTAAGGAGGTTACAGTAATTCCAAGTTGTATGGCAGATAAATAGCTGTCCAAATTTGAGAGGATCTTCTTAGCTGCATACGCTCTTTGATTCCCTTCAGTAATCAGTTGATCTATTCTTGAAGTGCGGACTCGAACAATAGAAAATTCAGAGGCAACAAAGAAAGCTGTCACCGATATTAAAATAATGATAAAAATCAGGTTTATTATAGGCATTAAAGTGTCTTGCACTCATGGTTTCTTACTTTACCTGCTGCAAGACAGGCACCTCCTAGCGCTCGTGTATATCTAATAATTTTAATCTTCCCGAAAAACCTATTTGAAAACCGTTTATTGAAAGCAAAGCCTTAGAAAAACCTTTTTTGTTAAGTGTTTATGTTGATATTAGCATGTTTTTAAGCAATCCATTTGTAAATATTTCTTCCTCTTCCGTTAAATCGTTTAATTGGATGAGAGGGAAAAGACTATATTAAGTATTGTACCAAAATGATGAGCAATTAATAAAGGAAACCGCCTTTGAGGCCAATCTATGGTCTAAATTCGATGAAAAAAGCTTTGCTATATATGTTGAATATAAGTTTTTACTCTGACAATTGAAGCGGAAGGCACGAGACTCCTGCTGGACAAGCAGGAAAAGGGAGACCCCACAGGCGCAATTTGCGACGAGAAGGCTCCCTGCCTGCCCCTCGGAAATCAATAGCCATTTTATAAGTAATAACTGATTGCAATTTATATAATAAATTTATTCTTTTTGTACCATTATTCAGAAAAAGTATTTATAATAAATGGGATTACTTAGAGAATGAGTTGTATACATTAAACCTATAAGCAGGGACGGGCTAAACAAGTTCTGCCCTCAGTAACATTTCATTTGTCAAGAATTAATTGATGCTATTTGAGTTATATAATCGTATATGTGACAAAAATAATATGAAGCTTTAATAAAGATATTTGGTAAAATAGAGATATTGATGGTACGTATGCACAGTTTCAAATTGTGAAGCTGTTTTTTTATGTATTCCCATTTCAAGAGATTTCGTTTGGAGGGAACCCGATTGAAGAGTTATGCAGATAATCCTGATATTATTTACATCCATGTTAATGAGGTCGACCGATATGTACTGTCACATGGAATAGAATTTAAAGAGTTTATGCGAGCGGTTCCTGATTTAAACAATCTTTTGCTACTTGCCCATAAATATGATGATGGCACCTTTAATCACCATACTTTATTTGAATATGTGGAAGCGGATTTGATTCAGCGGCTTAGAGGTGAGGAAATTTATAATTATGGCGATTTTTGCTGGATTGACTTTGAGGAAGAAGAGGCATTGAATGTGTTGGAGGCTCAGGAAATTGCAGAGCTTCTGTATTTAAGTCATATAAAAAATCACCTTAGACTCCCTTTTTACCGGAAATTAAATAATCGATTTGCGTATCTGTCACATGAAGACAGCTGGTTTAACAAAACGTATTATCGTTCTTTTGATGATTTTTACAGCATACTTGGTGAGGTTATTGCGGGGAAATTGAGTGATACAAAAGGTGAAAAATCATTTTTTGGCCGTAAAAAGAAAAGGGATATCCCAAGCATCCCGAAAGAGGTACTCTATCCTTTTATAGAAGACATGAAAGAAGGGATGGTTATTTCGATTGGGAAGTCTGTCCAAACGAGGCCGCAGTTAGAAATTCCTATATGGGTAATTGGCGATTATTACAATATGGATGAAATGTATGAAGAATATAGTGAAAATCAAAATTTGCCAGTGGATGGAAAGCTTGTATATGATCGAAAAGCAAAAGAGTGGAGAGCTTTTGTAAAGTAGGACGGCTGCAGCCGCCGTCCGCTGTCCAGCCTATACATATTAACGGCTCTCCGTCTTACTGCTTCCTTTATTTAAGACATTATTTGCCCTTGTGTAAAGGTCTTCGAGCTCCTTTTTAAAAACCTGCATTTTTTCCATTTTCATATTTATTAATTCAACTTGTTTCTGAACGTTCAAAGCAAGCTCTCTTAATTCCTGAAGTTTATTTTCATCACGAGATGCACGATATTCATTTCTTTTTTGTTCTATTGTTTCATTCAGGCTAATAAAGTACTGCAGCTCCTGAAGGGAGAAACCAAGTACATCCTTTGCGACAACTACTCTTTTGAGTTTGTTAATTTCCTCCTGGGTGTATAATCTGGTACCGCCATCAGTGCGGTCAGGCGGTTGGATGAGCCCGATTTCTTCGTAATAACGAATAGTCCTCTTAGTCAACCCGGTTTCCTTGGCTACGTCGTCAATTTTAAAATAAGTCATTCATCCTCACCTCATTTTTATTATTCCCCGAGTGTGTATTTCTATATTGAAAAAACTCCCGTGTGCAAGGGAGTTTCTGTAGAACAGATAAAGCATTTGCTCATTATATTTTTATTTAATCACAAAATTAATCCTAACGTTAACGTTATATCATGTCAAGAATCTTGCTAGTTAATTTATAATACAGGTGACTGGTATATGTCACATTGAATGTAACCTGCATATATTATTAGGCACATGTCTAGTGTTTACAGAGAGATGGGAAAGAAAGATTATTTCCCTCCGCTCTTGTCATGTTAAAATAGAATTATCTCGGATTATTGGAGGAAGACAATGAAAACCAAACTTTGTTTATTATATGGCGGGAAATCTGCTGAGCACCAAGTATCACTTCAAACAGCAAAGGCAGTAATCCAGGCATTAGATTTAGATAAATATGAAATTCATCCCGTTTTTATTACTACCGAAGGAAAATGGATTAAAGGGCCGCAATTAAGCGAACCTGTTCAATCAATAAAAGAACTGGAATTCCAAGATGAGAAAGGCAAGGCTCCCAATGACCTTTCAGAATTCACTTTAAGTAAAGATGGGAGCTATGACGTGGTATTCCCTCTTTTGCATGGACCAAATGGGGAAGATGGAACTGTTCAAGGGCTTCTTGAATTATTGAACCTTCCATATGTGGGCAATGGTGTTCTTGCTTCTGCTGCTGGTATGGATAAAGTGGTAATGAAAAATATATTCGCACAGGCTGGCCTCCCTCAGGTAAAATATGTTTGGTCAACAAGAAGTGAATGGAAGGCTGATCAGGAAGAGGCTCTAAGTCAGGTGGAAAATGAAATAGGCTATCCTTGCTTTGTTAAGCCTGCAAATTTAGGTTCTAGTGTGGGAATCAGCAAATGTACCAACCGTAATGAGCTTGAGGCAGCCTTTGAGGAAGCATTCCAATTCGACCGTCGTATTATTATTGAAGAAGGCGTCATCGCCAGAGAAATTGAAATAGGCGTTTTAGGAAATGATTACGCTGAGTGTTCTGTAGCGGGTGAAATTGTCCCTAAAAAAGATTTCTATGATTATAAAGCTAAATATGAGGATCAGGACACAGCTTTAATTATACCTGCGGAAATTTCAAGTGAAGAGTATGCAAATCTAAAAGCTATGGCCATTAAAGCATACAAAGCAATTGATTGCTCTGGCTTAGTTAGAGCTGACTTTTTTGTAACAAGGGATGGCAGAGCTCTTATTAATGAAGTAAACACAATGCCGGGCTTTACTCCATATAGCATGTTCCCGCTATTGTGGAAACATACTGGGGTAGAATATCCCGAGTTAATTGAACAGCTTGTAAAACTTGCGCTGGACCGTCATCAAGAAAAACAGAATACCAAATTTACTATATAATATCTGAGGAATCACGATTGTCGTGGTTCCTCCCTTTAATAGCTCTGTTAAAGCTGGCAAAAGCGGAAAGCGGGCGCCTGGAGCAGAAATCAACACGCGATTTTAATGGGGCCAAATTAATACATCAGCAGTACTGAAGGATGGAGGACATTCATGATAAATAGAACGATAAAACAAGTGTCAAAAATGATTAAAGCTGAAAATGATCTCAGCCGGTTTTCTGAAATCAGGATTGAAGGAGTTTGTATAGATTCCAGGAAGGTTCAGCCGGGAAATCTTTATATACCGCTGAAAGGGAGATTCTCTGATGGGCATCAATACGTAGAAGCTGCGATAAATGCCGGAGCTTCAGCAGCTCTTTGGCAAATAGATGTCCCAAACCCTCCTGAAGGAATGCCAATTATTATGGTGGAAGATGCACTTGCAGCACTTCAACAGCTTGCTAAGTCATATAGGGACGAGTTATCTATTAAAGTAGTAGGTGTAACCGGAAGTAATGGAAAAACTACTACTAAGGATATGGTCGCATCTGTTCTTAAGGAAAAGTACAAGGTTCAAAAGACGGAAGGGAACTTTAATAACCATCAGGGACTTCCGCTAACTATTCTTTCATTAGAAGAAGATACCCAGGTAGCCGTTCTGGAAATGGGAATGAGTGCCCGCGGAGAAATTGAGTTTCTCACTAAACTTGCCTGCCCTGATATTGCCATCATTACAAATATTGGAGAGGCTCATTTACAGGATCTTGGTTCTCGCGAAGCAATTGCGGAGGCTAAATTTGAAATTATACAAGGCCTTTCTGAAAAGGGGTTATTAGTTTATCTTGGAGATGAGCCTTTATTAAATCAACTTCTCCGTTCTGCACAAAATTTCCGAGTGAAAACCTTTGGGAAGAATGAAAGCAATGACCTGTATCCGGTCTCTATCCGCCAGGAAGGGCATGGAAGTATCTATCGCGTTAATGGCATAGAAGGAAATTTCCATATACCTGTTCTCGGAGAATACAATGTTCTTAATTCATTAGCAGCCATCCATACAGCATTAGAGCTTGACCTTAGCCTGGAACAAATCCAAAAAGGATTAAACTCAATGAAGCTAACTGCCATGAGAATGGAAATGATAGATGGGTACAAGGGTTCAAAAATCATTAATGATGCTTATAACGCCAGTCCTACTTCAACAAAAGCTGCTATTCGTATGATGGAGGGGCTGGATGGTGAAAAAAATAAAATATTAGTCTTAGGGGATATGCTTGAGCTTGGAGAAGACGAGAAAGATTATCATAAACAAGTTGGACGAGAAATAGACCCTGAAAAAATTAATTATATCTTTACATTTGGAGAACTTGCCCGTCATATTACTGAAGAAGCCCGCCATTTATTTCCTGAAGGCCATGCCGAGGCTTTTATGGATAAAGGTGAGCTTGTAAAGAAATTAAAATCTATAGTAAAAGAAGATGACTATATTTTAATTAAAGCATCAAGAGGCATGAAGCTTGAGGAAGTTGTGAATTCCATTCTTGCTGATCAAAAGCAGTAATTAGTTAGTGAATACTGCATGTGGTAAATAAAAACCAGCTGTTTAATGAAATAGCTGGTTTTTATTATATTAGTGATTTTTCACGCCATATAAAATAAAACCTATTCCTATAAGAATAAAGAAAATCCTGGTGAAGGATATTTTATCCGAAATGCCCATCAGCCCTATAGTAGTGGTGGCGATTAAGATTACCGGGCCTACCAGTGCCAAAGAACTGTTAATAATCAGAGCTTTATCTATTTGGTTTAATTTCAACATTAATAATCCGGCGGTAACTTCAATCGTTCCAGAGATAAGTCTTAAAATAGCCATAACCAAAACAGCTTTATCGAATAAATAGAACATTCTCGGATCCCCTTTGCACTAATTGTTCCTTGCTCATTATATGCACAGACAAAAAGATTTAGGACAAGTACGGGGCCTTCGTTAAGAAGTGATAAATTAATGAATATCAGGGGTAAACGAGTAGGGAGAATAAGTTTGCTTTTTACAACTAGCTATTGACAGTTTGGGATAACCGGTTTAAGATATTGAAGTGTCACCAATTATTTGCTGAACACAAAAATTCTTGTAAGATGAAAAAACTTGGTTGACAATTAAAAAGATATATAGTAATCTAATAAAGCTGCTGAAAACGCAGCGAAGATTGTTCTTTGAAAACTAAACAAAACAGAAACGTCAACGTTAATTCTTTGTCTTATATAGACAACAACTTTAAGAGCTAAATCAACTCTTTTTTGGAGAGTTTGATCCTGGCTCAGGACGAACGCTGGCGGCGTGCCTAATACATGCAAGTCGAGCGAATCAATTGGGAGCTTGCTCCCTTTTGGTTAGCGGCGGACGGGTGAGTAACACGTGGGTAACCTGCCTGTAAGACTGGGATAACTCCGGGAAACCGGGGCTAATACCGGATAACTTCTTCCTCCGCATGGGGGGATATTGAAAGATGGCTTCGGCTATCACTTACAGATGGACCCGCGGCGCATTAGCTAGTTGGTGAGGTAACGGCTCACCAAGGCAACGATGCGTAGCCGACCTGAGAGGGTGATCGGCCACACTGGGACTGAGACACGGCCCAGACTCCTACGGGAGGCAGCAGTAGGGAATCTTCCGCAATGGACGAAAGTCTGACGGAGCAACGCCGCGTGAGTGATGAAGGTTTTCGGATCGTAAAACTCTGTTGTTAGGGAAGAACAAGTACCGTTCGAATAGGGCGGTACCTTGACGGTACCTAACCAGAAAGCCACGGCTAACTACGTGCCAGCAGCCGCGGTAATACGTAGGTGGCAAGCGTTGTCCGGAATTATTGGGCGTAAAGCGCGCGCAGGCGGTTTCTTAAGTCTGATGTGAAAGCCCACGGCTCAACCGTGGAGGGTCATTGGAAACTGGGAGACTTGAGTGCAGAAGAGGAGAGTGGAATTCCACGTGTAGCGGTGAAATGCGTAGATATGTGGAGGAACACCAGTGGCGAAGGCGACTCTCTGGTCTGTAACTGACGCTGAGGCGCGAAAGCGTGGGGAGCGAACAGGATTAGATACCCTGGTAGTCCACGCCGTAAACGATGAGTGCTAAGTGTTAGAGGGTTTCCGCCCTTTAGTGCTGCAGCTAACGCATTAAGCACTCCGCCTGGGGAGTACGGCCGCAAGGCTGAAACTCAAAGGAATTGACGGGGGCCCGCACAAGCGGTGGAGCATGTGGTTTAATTCGAAGCAACGCGAAGAACCTTACCAGG
The DNA here is from genome assembly GCF_001636425.1 of Heyndrickxia acidicola. NCBI lineage: Bacteria > Bacillati > Bacillota > Bacilli > Caryophanales > Bacillaceae > Heyndrickxia > Heyndrickxia acidicola. The sequence goes on along the minus strand of NZ_KV440953.1, from coordinate 3,087,224 downwards.
TCTTGACATCCTCTGACAACCCTAGAGATAGGGCTTTCCCCTTCGGGGGACAGAGTGACAGGTGGTGCATGGTTGTCGTCAGCTCGTGTCGTGAGATGTTGGGTTAAGTCCCGCAACGAGCGCAACCCTTGACCTTAGTTGCCAGCATTCAGTTGGGCACTCTAGGGTGACTGCCGGTGACAAACCGGAGGAAGGTGGGGATGACGTCAAATCATCATGCCCCTTATGACCTGGGCTACACACGTGCTACAATGGATGGTACAAAGGGCTGCAAGACCGCGAGGTTTAGCCAATCCCATAAAACCATTCTCAGTTCGGATTGTAGGCTGCAACTCGCCTACATGAAGCCGGAATCGCTAGTAATCGCGGATCAGCATGCCGCGGTGAATACGTTCCCGGGCCTTGTACACACCGCCCGTCACACCACGAGAGT